>JAUNUP010000004.1:122897-218682 GCA_030538115.1 Dermatophilus congolensis
GTATCGACGCCGCGGAGGTCGCTCGCGGCACCGACTCGGGCCGCTCGCGGGCCAAGGTGGAGGAGTGGCGCGAGCTCATCGACATCGCGCGGTCCACGCGCCCCGGCGGCCCTGCCACGCCCGCTGACCTGCGGCGCGAGGGTGAAGATCCGACGGAGGCCGACGCCGACTGAGCTCGCGCAGGTCGTCTCCAGCCGCGGCCGGCGCCCCGGTTGTGGGCAGGGCTGTGGAGGCCCCCGGTGGCGCCGAATGCACACACCGGCAACGCAACCGGCGACAATCTGTGCCCCAGGTGAACGCCCCGAGAACTCTTTGGGGAGAATGGGCGCATGATGTGGGTCAAGAACGCGATCTGGTGGCAGGTGTATCCACTGGGGTTCGTCGGCGCCCAGATCCGTGGTGACGAGGCCGGTGGCCCCGTGAAACACCGCTTCGCGCACCTCGAAGCGTGGCTGGATCACGCCCTTGAGCTGGGCGCTTCCGGCATCATGCTCGGCCCCGTGTTCGCCTCCGAGTCACATGGTTACGACACCATCGACCACTTCCGTATCGACCCCCGGCTGGGCGACCTGGCCGATTTCGACCACTTCGTGCTCGAGGCCAAGTCGCGGGGGCTGCGTGTCTGTCTCGACGGAGTGTTCAACCATGTGGGTAAGCAGTTCTCGGCGTACCGCCGGGTGCTCAAGGGCGGTCCGGAGGCGCCGGAGAGCAAGTGGTTCCACCTCACGTGGCCCGATGGGTGGAAAAAGGGCACCGAGCCCGAGTACCGACGGTTCGAGGGGCACGGTCCCCTCGTCGAGTTGAACCACGACAGCGACGTGGTGGCCGACTACGTGATCGACGTGATGAAGTTCTGGCTCTGCCGCGGCGTCGACGCCTGGCGTCTCGATGCCGCCTATGCAGTCGACCCGGCGTTCTGGGCAAAGGTGCTGCCCAAGGTGCGCGAGAAGTACCCGAAGGCCTGGTTCGTGGGCGAGGTGATTCACGGCGACTACGCCGGCATCGTGCAGAGCTCGACGATGGACAGCCTCACCCAGTACGAACTGTGGAAGGCCATCTGGAGCAGCCTGAACGACGTGAACTTCCACGAGTTGAAGCACGCCCTGGGTCGGCATCAGGAGTTCATGGCCTCGTTCGTGCCGCAGACGTTCGTCGGCAACCACGACGTGACCCGCATCGTCGACGCCGCGGGCAGCCCCGAAAAGGCGATCCTCGCCGCAACGGTGCTGTTCACCGTGGCCGGCATCCCCTCGATCTATTACGGCGACGAACACGGCTTCACGGGAGTGAAGACCGAGACGGAGTCCGGGGACGACGCGGTTCGCCCCACCATGCCCCAATCGCCGAGCGAGCTCGCGAAGACGGGCAGCCGCGTGCACGACGCCTACCGCGGACTCATCGCGATGCGGCGCCGCCATCCGTGGCTCGTGCGCTCGCGCGTGGAGGTCGAACAGGTCACCAACGAGCGGGTGGTCTACCGGGCGATCCCCGACAAGGGCAAGGCCGCCGGCCGCGCCGCGGATCAGGTACTCACGGTGACACTCGACCTCACCGACCCGCAGGCGCCCGCCGCCTCCGTCATCGACGTCGACGGCAACGAGGAGTTCAGGATCTAGCCAGTGGCAATGCGCCAGCGTGTCGCTAGGCTCGAGGCTGTACCGCCTGCCGAGGAGGCCGCATGACCGCCCATTTCACCCTCTTCCACAACCCCAACTGTTCGACCTCCCGCGCCGCGCTCGATGCGAGCAAGGCGAGCGGCAAGAAGGTCGATGTCGTGCAGTACCTCAAAGCCCCGCTGGCCGAGCAGGCGCTGCGCGACCTCATCGCCGTACTCGAAGACCCCGTGACCGACCTCGTGCGTCGCGACAAGAAGTTCACCGAACTGGGGCTCACCGACGCCGACGTCGCCGACACCGACCAGGTCGTGAAGGTGCTCGTCGCGCACCCGGCGCTGATGCAGCGGCCGATTCTCGTCAAGCACGACGGCGCTACCTGGAGCAAGGCCGCCATCGGGCGCCCGAAGGAGCGGATTCCCCAGATGCTCGACGGCTGAACGCCGAACACCCCGAGCACCCGCAGCACACCGAGCACTCAGCGCGACGTGCTCATGACGCAGAAAGGGCGGGCCGTGTAGTCACGGCCCGCCCTTTCGCCCTTCCCAGCCGTACGCGCAGAGACGGCCGGGGGTTCGTGGTGGGTGGTTATGTCCCGGATCGAGATTACTTGCCCATCGCTGTCCAGCGGGCCCGAAGGTGGTGAGCGGCCAGCTTCGGCTGCCGGTCGCGGGTGAACGCGCCCTTCTTGTTGCCGCCGACCCGCATGATGCCGGGCACGGTCATGAAATCGGCGAAGTTCCAGCCCTGTTCGCCGACGACCTCGTCGAATTCGTCGAAGACCTTCTCGTTCGCGACTAGGTAGGCCTGCTGGTACTCCTCCGACCACGGCTGCGCGGGCAGCTCGTGGTGGCCGGGGTAGGTGTCGGCGCCGTACTCGGTCATGATGATCGGCTTGCCGTCGCCCGCCCACTGGGCCATCTCCGCGCGGAAGTCGCGCTCGGCCCCGGCCAGGTCACCGGTGTTGACATACCAGCCGTAGTAGCGGTTGAGCATGATGAGGTCGGCGAACTGGCTGACCCGGCACTTGCCGTGCGGGGAGAGCATGACGTTGACGAACCCGACGGGGCGGGTCGGGTCGGCGTCGCGGGCCACGTCGAAGAGCGGGCGGAAGTAGTCTTCCGAACCCTGCGTGTGCGATTCGGGCTCGTTGGCGATCGACCAGATGATGACCGACGGGTGGTTCTTGTCGCGGGCGACGAGGTCGCGGATCACTTGGGCGTGCACCTCGCGGGAGGCATCGTTGACGGTCTCGGGGGTGAAGGTTTCGTAGCCCTGTCCGCCGAAGATGCCGCCGCCGAGGCCCATGTTCTGGCCCACCGCGGGGGTCTCGTCGATAACGAGAAAGCCCTGTGCGTCGGCGTAGTCGAGCACGTCTTCGCTGTAGGGGTAGTGGGAGGTGCGGAAGCTGTTGGCGCCGATCCACTTGAGCAGCTCGAAGTCGCGGATCATCATCGCGTCGCTGTGCGCCTTGCCGATGGTCACGTGGTCTTCGTGCATGCCGAAGCCCTTGAGGTACACCGGCTCGCCGTTGAGCAGCAGCTTCGTGCCGTCGATCGCGATCGTGCGGATGCCGACCTTCTGATAGACCGAGTCGATCAGCGTACCGCCCTCGCCGGTGTCGACGACCTTGACTTCGAGGTCGTAGAGGTAACCGTCGCCGACATTCCAGAAGTGCGCATTCTCCACTGTGAGCTGGGCATTCGCGCCGTGCGCAGTGGCGACCTGGTTGCCCTCGGGATCGCGGAGGACGAGTTGTACGCCCGCGGAGTCGGCTGCCTCGCCCGCGACCTCGACCGTCACGTCGACCGTGCCCGTGCTGCCCGCAGGGTCTGGAATGCCGGTGACCACGGTGATGTCGTCGACGTACGTCTTCGGGGTGGCCGAGAGCCAGACCGTGCGGTGGATGCCCGCGTAGTTGAAGAAGTCGTGCCAGTACTTCTGCTTCTTCACGCCCTGCTCGTCGACGATGACGCCGGGCGGGATCGACTGGAAGGAGAGCGTGTTGTTGACGCAGGCCGTGACCCGCACCGTCTCGCCGGCCGCCACGTGGGCCGTGATGTCGGCCTCGAAGGGCAGGTAGCCGCCCTCGTGGCTGACGACCTCCGTGTCGCCGACCCACACGGTCGCCCGGTGGGTGGCCGATTCGAAGTGAAGCAGGATGCGCTGCCCCGCCCAACCGCGGGGGATGACGAGATCGGTCTGGTACCAGATGTCGCCGAAGAAATCGTGCGTCTCCAGGTCGGTGAACAGGTCGTTGAACGATGACGGGACCGCCATGTCGACGGCGTCGGCGAGGCGCGCGGCCTGCCAGTTCTCGGTGCGGCCCACCCCGTCGGTGTCGAGGCGGAATTTCCAGAGGCCGTTGAGGTTTTTCCGCTCACGCGTGGAGGTGTCGGCGGGCCTGAGCATGCTGTGTCCTTCCCGGATTCCATCGAGTTTGCTCATGACGCTAGTGAGGGCTGCCGACGGCGCGGCAACGGTTGCCGCCCTTTGTCCACGGCTTCTCGGGAGGCGCAGCCGGCCGTTCATGCGCCTACGGTGGGTCTCATCGCTGTTGTGTCAGCGTTTCTGCGACATCCCAGGGGGAGGGGAGCGCTTGTGAACAGCCAGGTCCACCGGCCCTCGCGAGGCGCTTCGATCTCGCCCAGCGGCTCGGGGTTCGCCCACATCGTCGATTCGCGGGAGTACCCGCACATCGTGCAGCGGTACCTCGACGGGCTCGTCGCCACGGCTTCGCGCGACAACAACGTCCCCGTGAGCGGCCCGGTCATCAAGGTGCTCCACTCCGAAGACGGGTACTGGGTGGCCTGCGAGATCGCGCCGAAGGGGACCGAGCGAACCCAGGTGTGGATCGTCACCACCGACCCCGGCGACCCCATCGCCCTGCGGGTCGACGAGGGCGAAGACACCGCCGCGCGCCTCGTCGCCTGGGACGGCGCGCTCCTCGCCATCACGATCTTCGGCGCCGAAGGGATGAGCGAATCGCGCCTCGTCGACCCACGGACTCTGGAGCACCGCGTCATCGACACGAGTCGTCTCGGGCTGCTCGCCGACGCACGTGACGGCGCGATTCTGCTGCGTACCGGACGCCGAGGGCAGCATCGGCTGCTCTACCGCGACGACACCCACGAGCTGCACCTCTACCCGCACGAGCTCGATTCGGTGACCGACCGGGGGCGGCTGCTCCGCATGCGGGGATCGGACGGGTCGCGTCGGATTCTCGTGCGCACCGATCACGGAGGCGCGTTCGCGCGGCTCGACGAGGTGACGATCGCCGAGGGTGCCGCCAGTGCCCGCACTCTCGCCGCACGTGACGGCTGCGAACTCGACGACTTCGTGGTCTCTCTGGACGAATCGACGGCAGCTCTGCTGTGGAACGTCGACGGCGGGCGTAGCGAACTGCAGCTGTTCGACCTGCTGAGCGAACGACTCTCCGCCCCCGTTCACCTACCCGGGGCGGTGCTCTCGGAGCCCAGCATCAGCGCCGACGGGAGCCTGGTCGCGGTGACGATGGAGGGGCCGGGGCAGGCTCCTACCGTGGTCGTCATCGACACCGCTTCACGTCGTTGGGCACCTGTCGACCACGTGCCGCCTGTCGCGTCCGCGGTGCAGCCCGACCGGCTGCGGTTCACGGCTCCCGACGGCACTCCGCTCGAAGGGTGGCTCTACCGACCTGCAGGCGTGCGCGGGCCGGGGCCGCTGCTTCTCTGGCTCCACGGCGGGCCCGAGTCGCAGTTCAGGCCAGGATGCAGGGGGCTCATGGCCGCCGCCGTCGAAGCCGGGATCACGGTGTTCGCGCCCAACGTGCGCGGCTCGACCGGGTACGGCAAACGCTTCGCCCACGCCGACGACCAGGCCCGACGCTTCGCCGCCATAGCCGACGTGCGGGCCGCGGCCGTCGAGATGGTCGCCCGCGGCATCGCCGATCCCGACCGCATCGCCATCGCCGGTCACTCGTACGGCGGCTACCTCACGTGGACCGCGCTCGCCATGTACCCCGACCTGTTCGCTTGCGGAATCCCCGTGTGCGGCATGAGCTCTCTCGTGACGTTCTACGAGAGCACGGAGCCCTGGATCGCGGCCGCCTCGTACAGCAAGTACGGGCACCCGGTGCGCGACCCCGACTTCTTGCGGGCCCTCTCCGCGCTACCGATCATCGACCAGGTGCGAGTGCCGGTGCTCGCTCTTCACGGGCGCAACGACACCGACGTGGCGCTCACGGAGTCGACACAGGCCGTCGAGGCGCTGGTGGCGCGCGGCATCGACGCCCGCGTCGAGATCTTCGAAGGGGAGGGGCACACGTTCGCCAAGCCTGCGACGCTACGCACTCAGGTCGAGCTCACGATCGACTTCCTCAACCGCCACCTGGGCTGAGACGCGCTCAGGCGAACAGCCCGAGCAAGGTGCCCGCCCCGATCGTGCGAGCGCCAGCCCCTTCAGCGCGTGAGCGCAACTCGCGGTCGGAGGTCACCACTGTGACGTGGGGTGATGTGCTCTCGTGCGGTGCTGCGTTGTCATGTGGTGCTGTGCTGTCGTGGGGTGATCCGTCATCGTGCGGTGCTGCGTCGTCGGCGCAGAGGAGCCCGGTGACGGTATCGACGATCGCCTGGTCCCCGTCCTGCGAAGCTCGCACGATGTCGAGCGCGCCACGCGTGCCCTGCTCAGGGGCGTCGATACCTCTGGCCTGGCCCTCGACAACAGCGACGATGCGCGGCCAGAGCCGCCACTCGTCTGCGAGACCGAACAACGGCCCGGGCACCCCGTCGTACGCGAGGTCAGAGAGCTGACTCACGAGCCGCTGCGCAGCCCCGGCGCGGTCCTTCCACCAGCCGTCGGGACGCGACCCCATGACGTTCGCGACATCGACCACGAGAACCGGTCGGTGTTCGAGGCGTGCGCGCAGCTCGGGCCACATGTTGGCGACGCCGGGGTGGAGTTCGCGCGACTCGACCTCCGCGAAGCTGAGCCAGGCGAGTTCGAGGCTCTCGGCGTCGCCGATGACGGGCTCGAACGGTGCGGTGACTTCGGCGATCACGGTGGTGTAGGTCCAGTACCCGACGTCGAACAGATGCGTGGCGAGGAGCCGAAGGTCGGCGACGACGACTCCGGCTTCTTCGTGGGATTCGCGCAGGGCGCCCGCGATGGCGTCTTCGTCGAGGTGGCGGGCACCTCCCGGCAGACCCCAGGTGCCGCCGAAGTGGCTCCAGCCGACGCGGTGCTGCATGAGTACGCCACGATCCGGGTCGTGGGCCAGCAGCCCGGCGGCGCCGTTGAGCCCCCAGAACCGGCCGCGCTCGCCCTCGGCCCAGGCATCAGCGGCGTCACGAGGCCCGTAAGGCCGCCGCAGGTGGGCTTCGACGTGGGGATCGCTCACCCCACCATCGTGGCACGCCCCGCCCTTCGCTTTTCGGTGCGACCCGACTCCGGCAGGCGGCGGCTCCCCTAACTTCTGCTAGCAGGGGATAAGCGAGAGCGCACAGTTTAGAAACTGTGTTCTCGTCGCTCAACCTCTGCTGAGTCGCCCGGAGCGCCCTGTGAGCGATCGGGCCCGAAACACTCCCACATTCACCAGCGAATCGTTGCCAGTCGTCCAGCGAACCGTCTCGCGAACATCAGCGAATCTGTGATGAAGAGGCAGCGAATCAACTTCTATCCGGTAGGCTCACATCATGTCGACGCTGGTCAGGAGGAGCGCTTCCGCGTTCGCTGAGCAAGCCTTGGGGGCCTTCCCGATATTGACGATTCAGGGGGCGCGCCAGGTCGGCAAGAGCACGTTCGCCTCGATGCTGGTGCAGGGGCGCCCTGCGCGGCTTCTGACGCTCGATGATCCCGCGACGGCCGACGCTGCCCGCCTGGACCCGGTCGATTTCGTGGATCAGGCACCCGAAGCGACCCTCGTTATCGATGAATTGCAGCGGGTCCCTTCTCTGCTGCTGGCGTTGAAGGCTTCCGTTGATCGCGACCGGAGGTCCGGGCGTTTCATCATCACGGGGTCGTCGGATCTGCTGCGCCTCGAGCGCACGCCCGACAGCCTTGCGGGCAGGGCAGTGACCATCGACCTGCGGGGGTTCAGCCGGGGAGAACTGATCGGACGTCACGAGGATTTCGTGACACGTCTGCTGGAAGCGCAGGATCCGGCTGCCTTCTCCAGTTCGTGGCGTCGAGCCGACGTGGCCGCGGCGATTGCGGCGGGCGGATATCCCGAGGCGACGCGGCTGCAGGGCAAGCTGCGTCGCGTGTGGCTCGACAGTTACGTCACGCGGCTGCTGCAACGCGATGCGACCGAGGTCGGGCGTGTCAGTGACCCTGCTCGCTTGCGTTCGATGCTGCGGTTGATCGCGGCGAACCAGGCAGGTGAACTGGTCAAGGCCCGTTTGGCGGAGGCGGCGCAACTGGCGGCCACGACTGTGACCAGCTACCTCGACGTGCTGCAGACGCTCTACCTCGTCGACCTCATCCCTCCGTGGACCGCGAACCTCACTCGGCGCGAAATCGGTCGGCCCAAGGCTGTCGTTTCCGATTCGGCCGTGGCCCTTCGCCTGGGGGGGAGTACCGAGGCCCAGATCAGTCAGGTCGTGGGCGGCGATCATCTGGGCGGCTTGCTCGAGGGGTTCGTCGCGGCCGAGTTGCTGAAGCAACGCACGTGGAGTGACACGGAGTTCGAGCTGTTCCATTTCAGGGACCGCAATGGCCCCGAGGTCGATCTCGTCATCGAACTCCAGTCGGGCGGCGTGATCGGCGTGGAAGTCAAGGCGTCGGGTACGTTCCGCGCCGATCATTGCGCTGGCTTGAGGTTCTTGAAGGATCGGCTGGGAGAGCGGTTTCTCGCCGGTGTTGTTCTCGGTACGGCTCCGCAGGCGGTGCGGTTCGGCCCGCGGATATGGGGCCTGCCTGTCTCCGCCCTGTGGGAGCTGTGAAGAGGAATCGCGCCCGGAGGATGGAGCAGGGGGAGGTGCCGTGAGATTCGTATTGGCACCCGACTCGTTCAAGGAGTCCATGTGCTAGCAGAGGTTGAGCGAGAGCGCACAGTTTAGAAACTGTGTTCTCGTCGCTCAACCTCTGCTGAGTCGCTCAGAAGTCGGGTCGAGATTGCCCGCCGGTCAGTTCGTGAACGGGACCTGCTTCCAGCTCAGGACGTCGGTGCGGCCCTTGTTGACCGTGACCTTGAGCCAGTTGGTGTTGTTGTCGGAGCCGTCGACCGTGACGCGGGTGAGGTTGTTCGCGGCGCCCTTGATGCCGTAGAAGCCCAGCCACTTCGAGCCCGCCGCGAGGGGGCGGTCGACGTTGAGCACGTGGCTGTCGCCGTCGAAGAGGTAGACCTCGCCCTTGTAGTCGGCCGATTCGTCGGTGATCGTCTGGACGAGCTCGGTGAACGCGCTCATGTCGGTGATCTTCGGCTCCCACGTGGGGTCGAACATGTCGGCCTGCTGGAAGAGCACGACGGCGCGGTCGTTGCGTGCGCGGGCGTCGGCGAAGGTCTGCTTGACCTGGGCGATCGCGTTGCTCATGCGCGCCAACTGGTCGGCGACCTGCTCGGGCGTGGCCTCGGTCTTACCCAGGCCGCTCCACGGCTGGGTGGCGTCGTTGCTGCCCACCACGTGCAGGGTCGCGAACTGGATGCCGTCACGGGTCCAGCGCACGTTCTCCGGGACGCCGTTGCCAGCCTGCGAGGCGACCTTCATCCCACCGGAGCCGAGCGTCGTGCCGGGCTCTGAGAAGTAGGTCGAGCGGATCTTCGCGAGGCGGTCGAGCGGGTCGAAGCCGCCGTTGTTGGCGCGGTGGCAGTCGGTCCACTCGTTGTCGCCGGGGGTGTAGATGAGCGGCATCGTGAAGGTGTCGAATTCGCTCTTCATCCACGAGTAGTGGGCGTCGTCGCAGCGGGTCGAGCCGCTCTTCGTGTCACCGACGTGCACGGTGTAGCGGGGCTTGCCCTTGTTGATGTCACTGATCCAGCCGCTGAACTTCGCGTTCTGGGCCTCGCCGTAGGGCAGGTCACCGATGACGGCGAACGTGTTGTTCTTGCCCTTGCCCTTGTTCGCGGGGCCGTACTGCACGAACGAGGGCAGCACGCGCTTGTCGACGTTCAGGCGCTTCGGCAGCGTGATCTCGATGTACTCGTTCGCGTCGACGACCTTCTCGCCGCGACCGCCCATGGCCGGGAAGTTGTTGTCGTTCATGATCGCGATGGTTCTGTCGTCGATGATCTCGACGTCTTCGATCGTGAAGTACGGGAACGAGAAGCGGCCTTCCTTGGTCGCATCGCCGCCCACGCCCTTCGGGTCGGCGAGGTTCATGAGGTCGACCACGAGCTTCTTGGCGACGTAGCCGCCGGGCTTCACCTTGGCGGTGTCGACGAGGAAGACCTTCTTGTATGTCGCCTCGGCGCCCTGCTTGCTGTCGCGCTCGATGACGAGGAACTGCGTGGAGTTCACCGCGATGAAGTCGCCGATGGCGTTGGCCGGGTCGTCCATGCGGTACCGCTTGTACTCGCCCGTGAAGCGGGCCCCGTTCTTCGTGATCGTAGCGGTATAGATGCGAAGGTCAGAGGCCTTGCCGGCGTCCTTGTCCTCCTGCGTCGAGCCCTCGAGCATCGGGTACAGCGTGCGCCCGTCGGGCGACATGGCCATGCCCTCGAAGCCCTTGGAGTCGGGCAGGTTCGCCTTCTCGCCGGCCCGCAGGGTGGGGTTGCTCGGTGACTTCACACCCGGAGTCGGGATCGGCGCCTGCAGCAGACGACCCTGCTGGTCGGTGTGCAGCAGGTACGGGCCGAACTCCTCTCCGAACCAGAACGTGCCGTCAGGGGCGACCTGCATGCTCTCGAGGTCGAAGTCGGCGCCGGTCAGCAGCCGGTCGGTGGTGGGGCAGGTGTAGCCCTTGGGCAGGTCGGCCGCCGGGGTCGACTCGCAGATGCCGTCGCGCCAGATCTGCCACGGCACGAGGTTGTCGGGGTCGGAGAGCGTGAAGACGGTGTTGATGAACTTCGTCGCACCGGGCTTGCCGTCAGCACCGGCGGTGGGGCGGATGCGGTGCACCGCGAGCAGGGCGTCGGCGCTGTTCTTCTTGTTGCCGAAGCCGTTGTCGCTCATCACGAGGTAGCTGCCGTCGGCAAGGCGGTGCGTCGCAGAGAAGCCCTGCACAGGCTGGCCCTTGTACGGAGCCTGGATCTGCTCGTTGCCCTCGGTCCAGTACCCCGACTTCTCGCTCGCGGGCGTGTAGGTCTCGGCCGGGAGGATGGAGCGGCTGGTGAGAACCGGCTCTCCGGCTCCCTTGCCGGCGGGCGCGGCCGAGGCGAGGGCAGGGGTGAAGGCACCGAAGGAAAGGGCGAGGGCAGCGGCGCATGCAAGGGTCCGGCGAGGCACGGGGGGCTCCTATCAGGGCGTATGTGCTTGGAATACAGCCACATTCAGCACCTCACAGGTGTTGCACAGGCGAACCCCGGGTAGCGGTCTCGCGAACCTTACGCTCGGGTCATGAAATTCGTACTGGCACCCGACTCGTTCAAGGAGTCCATGTCCGCGGCCGAAGCCGTGGCCGCAATGGAGCGCGGCGTTCGCGCGGCCTGCGCGGGCGGGCCTGTGCCGGAGGTCGTCGGCGTGCCGATGGCGGACGGCGGCGAGGGGTTCACCGAGGTCATCGCACTGGCGCTGGGTGCGGAGCTGCGCACGGTCGTCGTGCCGGACACGCTCGGCCGCGACACTGAGGCGACCTTCGCCTACGACCCCGACGAGCGCCTCGCCGTTCTCGAGTGCGCGCAGGCGGTCGGACTGGAGGCGGTGGCGCCGGAGGATCGCGACATCCTCGCCTCATCCACGGTCGGCGTCGGCCGGCTCATCGTCGCGGCCCTGGACGCCGGAGCGGAGCGGATCGTCATCGGGCTGGGCGGGTCTGCCACCAACGACGCCGGAGCGGGCATGCTCACCGCGCTGGGCGTTCGGCTGCTCGACTCCGACGGAGCCGACGTGGAGCCGGCGCCAGCGCACTTCCACGACATCGCGAGCATCGACGCCAGCGGTCTGGATCCGAGGTTGTCGCAGGTCAGCGTGGAGGTCGCCTCCGACGTGACGAACCCGCTCCTCGGCGAGAACGGCGCGAGCGCGGTCTTCGGCCCCCAGAAGGGCGCCTCTCCTGACCAGGTGAAACAGCTCGACGACGCCCTCGCGCACTTCGCCACGGTCGCAGGCCATACGGCGGGTGAGGGCGATGACAGCCCCGCGGCAGCGCCGGGAGCGGGGGCGGCGGGCGGCCTCGGTTACGCACTGATCGCGTTCTGTGGTGCGACCCTGCGGCCCGGCGTCGACATCGTCGTGGAGCTGACCGGCCTGGAGCAGGCCGTGGCCGGTGCTGATCTCGTGATCACCGGCGAGGGCTCGATCGACGCCCAGACCCTCTCCGGCAAGACACCGGCGGGAGTGGCGGCGTTGGCGGCCCGGGCGGGCGTCCCCTGCCTCGCCCTGGCCGGCCGCATCGGAGCGGGCGCAGAGAAGCTGTACGACCACGGGGTTACGGCGATCCTGCCGATCCTCCCGGGAGCCATGGACCTGGAAGACGCCCTGACCACAGGCCCCGACAACCTGGCGAACACGACCGAGGCGGCGCTCCGCCTGTTCCTCGCAGCACGCGCGGGGTGATCGCCCCGTCAGGACGGTGACAGCCGCAGATCCAACACCACGCCGAGGGCGCGGTCGATGATGTGCATGTCGTCGAGGGACAGATACCCCACCACCTCGCCGAGGCGTGAAGCGTCGCACGCCGCCACCTGATCGATGAGGACCTTGGTGGTCACTCCGAGGAGTTGGATCTCGGGACGGAAGCTCGCCGGAGACGCGCTGGTCGAGGTGGGAGCGATGATCGTGGTGCTCAGCGGCAGCACGGACGACTGGACGACGACCCCGTAGCGCTTGCCTCGCTGCTCATGCCCTTTCGCGCGTCGATCAGTGCGGAGTTCTACGACTTCGCCGCGCATCGTCACCAGACTCGCAGGTCGGCGAGGTCGTCATGCACGGCGCGAAGCTCTGCCCGGTCGGCGGGGTCATCGCGCAGGGCCTCGGCCTCGTTGCGGAGTTGCTCACGTCGCACGGCCTCCGCGCGACTGCGGACCGCCTCGCGAAGCACGGTGGAGCGGTCGGAGCCGAGCGTCTCCACGAGAAAGGCGAGGTCGGACTCCGTCTCTTCATCGGCCCTGAACGTAAGCGTTGTCATGAGACGAATTGTAGTGCGATCCGTAATGCACGTCGAGAGGCGCTGGGGTTGGCAGCGTCCGGGGGCGGTGGTCAGGCGCCGAGCATGTTTCTCGTTGCCGGGGCCACTTCGTTGGCGAAGATGCGGGTCGTGGTTTCGTCGTCGGTGGCGAGGATGAAACCGCTGATGCCGAATTCCTGTGCGAGCCAGGTGAGTTCTTCGGCCCACTGTTCGGCCGGGCCGTCGAGAAGGCCTCGGCTCTGCGGTGAGAAGCGGCCGTGGATGTTGAGCAGGCGGCGTACGGCCTCCGGTCGACGCCCGGCCTTCTCGGCTCCGGCGTCGATCATCTCGTTCATCTCGCGCAGCTGCTCGGGGCCTTTCTTGAGGTACGCGAGCGACGGGAGCCAGCCGTCGCCGTGCGAGCCGGTGAGGGCGAGCATCTTGGGGCCGTACGCGCCGATCCACATGCCGATGTCGTGCGCCGGAGCGGGGCCGCGCTTGGCCCCGGAGATCGTGTAGAACTCGCCGTCGTAGCGCACGCCGCCGCGCGCCTCGGTGTCCCAGAGGTCGCGGATGATCTCGATGCCCTCGCGCAGCGCCTTCACCGACTGGCCCGCGGTGAGGCGACGCGATCCCATCCCCACCATCGCGTCCCAGAAGCCGCCGGCGCCGATGCCGAGTTCGAACCGGCCGCCGCTGAGCAGGTCGAGGCTCGCTGCCGCCCGCGCCAGCACCGCGGGTGGCCGGAGCGGGAGGTTGAGTACGTTGCCGCTCAACGTGATCCGCTCGGTGCGGGCGGCGGCGTAGCTCATCAGGGTCCAGGTGTCGAGGAACGATGGCTGGTACGGGTGGTCCTGAAAGGTGACGAGGTCGAGGCCCTCTCGGTCGGCGAGCACCGCGAGATCGACCACCTTTGCCGGGTCGGCGGCGCTGGGCGTGACGAAGGTTCCGAAGAACGGGTCGTGTCCGTAGCGGGTCATGGCGGCCTCCTTCGGCCTGGTGTCGGGGATGGCGTTGCTGGTGTCGTAGAAGCGGGCATCGCCGCTGGTCGTAGTGGATTCGGAGGCGCTTTCGTCCTCACCAGGGAGCGCGCCCGCGGCTCCGGCGACATCGACTGCCTGCTCGTCGGTGACCAGGGTGAGGTTGTCGCGAAACAGGTTGGTCGGGTCGAAGCGCTGCTTCAGGTCGAGCAGGCGGGAGAGGGTGGGCTCGCCGAAGGCCTCGAGGGCACGCTCCGGGCGGCGGTCGGTGTCGAAGCTGAGGTAGAGGTGCTCGAAGTAGCGTGTCAGAGGCGCCCACGCAGCGTCGATAGAGCCCTCACTGAGGCCGAGTGCGTTGACCGCGAACGAGGCGTTGCGGCCCGAGAACGCGGTCGCGTGGTCGGGCACGTCGGCGACGGCGCCGCCCATCGTGCGCATCTGAAAGAAGTAGACCTTGCCGGAGGCGAGCATGTCGGCCGCGTCCTGCGCGAACTCCCGCGTCATCGACGGCAGGAGCCCGCTGCGTCCGGCGGGTTCGCCGCGACCCCGGTGTCCGTCGGGGCCGCGGTCTTGCGCGGAGGCCATGATGTCGGCGTACGGAGCCGCGACGACGCGCTGGTCGGCCAGTGGGCCGAGCTGCGCGAACGGGGTGAGCCGCTCGACGATCGTGTCGTGATCGCCGGAGGCGACCATGCCGTACATCTGCAGCACCGCGTACCCGCCGCGCGGCGGACCGGCTGCGGCGAACATCGTCGTGTCGCGCGGGGCGTTCTGGGCGAGTTCGCCGAAACGGAACAGTAGGTCGGCCATGTCGCTGCCGGCCACTACGAGCTGCGCGAATGCCACGTCGCCGACTTCGTCGACCTCGAACTCCAGCGCGGTGGTCACACCGAACGCGGCGCCTGCTCCGCGCATGGCCCAGAACAGGTCGGGGTTCTCGTCGGCGCTCGCGCGCACGGGGCTGCCGTCGGCGAGTACCAGCTCGACGGCGCGCAGGTGGTCGAGGGTGAGGCCGAACTGCCGCCCGAGCAGGCCGATGCCTCCCGCCAGCGTCAGCCCGCCCACTCCGACTCCGCCGTAGTCACCGGAGCCGATGGCCCAGCCGTACGGGGCGATGGCGTGTGCGACCTGCTTCCATGTCGCACCCGGCCCGATGCGGATGAGGCGACGCTCGCGGTCGAGCACCTCGATGCGGTTGAAGTGGCCCACGTCGATCACGAGCCCGCCATCGTTGGTGGACCGCCCCCGAATCCCGTGCCCGGCGCTGCGGACCCCCAACGGCAGGTGCCGGTGTTCACGGGCGAACGCGATCGCGTCGGCGACCTGCGGCACCGTCTGCGGCTGCAGCACCAGGCCGGGGGAGCCTCCCCGCATGTACGTCGAGGCCACAGCACTGAACCGAGGATCACCAGGCTTCACGGAGAGCCGTCGCAACGACTCCGGAACACGGCTGAGGTCAACACCGCGAGACACAGCAACGAACTCCTACACGAAGGGATGGTTGCCGATTCAACAAAATGCGAGGGGTGGGCATTCCGGGCCTGCCGACCGCGCCTGGTGGGAGTGGGCGGGGCAGCACTACAGCCAGCCCTTTCGTTTGAAGGCGACGTAGAGGCCCAGGCTGCACAGGATGATGAGGCCCGCTGTCAGCCAGACCCCCGAGGCCAGCCCGAACCCCGGGTAGGGGACGTTCTGCCCGAACCAGCCCGTGATCGCCGTCGGTACCGCGATGATCGCGGCCCAGGCGGCGAGCTGTTTCATGATGTCGTTGAGCCGCTGGTCTTGCAGCGAGAGGTTGGTCTCGAAGACGCTGCTGATGAGGTCGCGCAGCGACTCCGTCCATTCGGAGGCGCGCAGCACGTGGTCGTAGAGGTCGTCGAACCAACTGTCGAGTTCCGAACGCATCGAGGTCAGTCCAGAGGCCGCGAAGGTGGGGCGGTGGCGTTGGAGCGCGCCCACGACCTCCCGCATCGGTAGCACCACGCGACGCAGCGCGACGAGGTCTTTGCGGATGCGGTAGATGCGCAGCGCGAATTCGCGACCGTGGGCGCGTTCGGCGAACAGTTCGTCCTCGAGCTCCTCGATCGCATCGTCGAGTTGCTGGATCGTCGTGAAGTGCCCGTCGACGACCGTGTCGAGCAGCCCGTGCACGAGGGCGCCGGGGCCGCTGGCGAGCAGGTCGGCGTTGTCGCGCCAGCGGGCCACGACGGGGCGGATGTCGATGCGGTCGTCGAGCCGCACCGTGATGAGGGCGTTCGGCAGCACGAACCCGGAGACGCGACTGACGGCGAGCCGCCGCAGGTCGTCGTCGCGGGGGTGCGCGAGCTGCGCCGCGTACACGGTGAAGAACAGGTGGTCGGCGTGCCGGGTCACCTTGGGGCGCTCGTGGGCCGCGAGGGCGTCTTCGATCGCCGTCGCGCGCAGGCCCAGTCGTTCGCCGATGAAGTCGAGCTCGGTCTTCGTCGGCGCGACGAGGTCGACCCACGCGAGCGTGTCGGGGTCGAGCACCGCTGCCTCGAGATCGGCCGGGCTCACGTCGTCGTCCACGACCTCGCCGTCACGCCAGATGAGCGAGTTCGCGACGCCCGGCATCTCCCGCATGTCCTGCATGTCACCAGTATTCCGCCGGGGGCCTGCAGCGGCGGTGAGCGCGTCGACGGGGCTTGTGTCGTCGGTGCCGCGCCACGCGAAGGGGCCTGCAGGGCGCTGCCGAACGCCGGAGGCAACCACCGGCAATTCTGCGACCGCCCCATGTGGACGTGTGTCCAGCTCTAGGATCAGCGCAACATAAGGGGGACACATGAACGACAGCGCTGTAACTGCGCAAGGGCGCGCGGTCGAGGGCAAGAAACTCCACCTCTGGGGAGTGGCGGCGATGTCGCTGGCGTTCATGGCGCCGGTGATGGCCATGTCGCTCAACGGGATCGGGGTCGCCGGGCTCGTCGGCAAGGGGGTGGCGTTCACGTTCGCGGTGTCGTTCGTCGGCACGCTGCTCGTGGCCTACGCATTCATCCGGCTCACCCGCTACTTCACGCACGCAGGCTCGGTCTACGCGCTGGCAGGCTCGACCCTCGGATCGAAGGCCGGATTCTTCGGCGGATTCGCACTCCTGGGTACGTATCTCTTCTTCGCGGTCTGCATTGCAGGCGCCACAGGCGTGTTCTTCGACGCGATGCTCATCGAGTTCGGCTCCGGCCTCTCGGGCCAGATCTGGGTGGTCGTGCCGCTCGTGGTCTCCGCGATCATCGCGCTGCTGACCCTGCGTGAGTCGCTGTTCATGACCAACGTGCTGCTCGGTATCGGTTTCGTCGGGATCGTGGCGATGCTCGGGCTCGCCGCGGTGATTCTCACCAAGGTCGGCTCCGGGTCCGCGCCCGTGACCACCGGCATCGACCTGTCGACCCTCACCCCCGATGGCGTGGCCTGGACTGCGGTTCCGACGGCAGCCGTGTTCGGCTTCCTCTCGTGGGCAGGCTTCGAG
Organism: Dermatophilus congolensis; assembly: GCA_030538115.1. GTDB lineage: Bacteria > Actinomycetota > Actinomycetes > Actinomycetales > Dermatophilaceae > Dermatophilus > Dermatophilus congolensis_B. The sequence continues at coordinate 140,153 of JAUNUP010000004.1, forward strand.
TCGGGCACGACGCTCGCGGAAGAGACCGAGAACCCCACGCGGGTCATCCCGCGGGCGCTGCTCGCGGCCGTCATCCTCGCCGGGTTTCTCTACACGTTCATGATGTTCGCGCAGAGCATCGGCTTCGGCACCGACGAGGCCGGCATCGCGGCGTTCGCCGAGGCGTCCTCGACACTGACCACCCTCTCCTCCACGTACATCGGGCCGTGGTTCGCGGTGATGATCGCGATCATCGCGTTCGCAGTGGCCATCGGCTCCCTCACGAGCAGCACCGGGGCCGCAGCGCGCCTGCTCTACGCCCTCGCCCGCGACGGCTTCGGCCCGGCCGCGTTCGGCCGCACCAACGCCGCCGGAGTGCCCACGGCCGCAACGGTCTTCGTCATCGGGTTCACGACGGTCTTCGCGGTCGGCTTCGGGCTCGCGGGCGCCACCGCGGTCGACGTGTACTACTGGTTCGCCACCGTCGCGACCCTGTGCATGGTCGTCGCCTACGGCATGACGAGCATCGGGGCCCTGCGCTTCGCCCTCCGCCCCGGCAGCCCCTTGAAGGCGTGGGAGGCGATCATCCCGCTGGCCGGCCTGGCCTTCCTCGTTCTCGTGTACGCCATCCAGGTGATCGGCCAAGAGGCGCCGTACACCTGGTTCCCGTGGATCGCCGGGGCCTGGTGCCTCGTCGGCCTCGTCATCGTCCTGACAAACCCCGCGCTCGCGAACCGCATCGGCTCGCGCCTGGCCACCGAAGACCTGGAGTGAACCCATGAACTCGCAATCGATCTGCCCCGACCCGGCATCCCATCACGGTCACGACGAGTTCATCTTTCTCGCCACCAGCGACATCGCCGCCCGCACCAAGGGCCGCTCGATGCGCATGGCCGACTTCAAACCCAGCTCGTCCGTCGGCTGGGTGCCCGCGAACCTGGGCATCGGCTCGCTCGGCCACATCGTCGAGGGCATCCCGTATGGAGCCTCGGGCGACCTGCGTCTGCTGCCCGACCACAGCTCCCTGCGCCGCATCGAGGGCGTGCCCGGGCGGCCTCCGCTCAATATCGCGTTCTGCGACATCGTCAACACCGACGGGTCGCCGTGGGAGAGCTGCTCGCGCACCTTCCTCAAGAACGTCGTCGCCGACCTCGAAAGCGAATTCGGCATCACCGTGCGCAGCGCGTTCGAGCACGAGTTTCAGGAGTACGGAGTCGAGACCGACGGGCACCCGTTCTCGCTCGAAGAATTCCGCCGCGCAGAGCCGATGGGATCGACGCTGGTCACCGTGCTCGAGCGGGCCGGCCTCGAGCCGGAGAACTGGCTGCCGGAGTACGGCCCGCACCAGTACGAGGTGACGGTCGCCCCGACCGACCCGGTGGGTGCCGCCGACCGGGCGATCCTCGTGCGCGACATCGTCGAAGACGTCTACGTCGCCTGCGGCCGCAAGGTGACGTTCACGCCCATGCTCACGCCCGGAGGCACCGGCAACGGCGTGCACGTGCACCTCGGCCTTCAGGACGCGAACGGCGAGACCCTCATCTACGACGCCGACCGGCCCGGCCGCATCTCCGAACTGGCGGGCTCGTTCGCCGCGGGCATCGTGCGCCACACCCCGGCGTTCACGGCCCTGTTCGCGCCGCTGATGGTCTCGTACCTGCGCCTCACCCCGCACAACTGGTCGGTGGCCCGCGCCTTCCTCGGCGTGCAGAACCGCGAGGCGCTGCTGCGTATCTGCCCGACCAACGAGATCGACGGCCGCGACCCGCGCCCGCAGGTGCATTTCGAGTTCCGCGGAGCCGACATCGGCGCGAACCCGTGGCTGCTGCTGGGCACGATCCTGCGCGCCGGCCTGCAGGGACTGCGCGAGAACCTGCCCACGCCGACAATTGTCGAGGGCGAAATCGACCTCGAGGGAGCCCACAGCGACCTGCAAGACCTGCCCCGCGACCTCAAGGAGGCCGTCGAGGCGTTCGTCGGCGACCCGGAGGTGTCGGGCTGGTTCCACCCCAACTTCGTCAAGACCTTCGAGGTCGTGAAGCTGGCCGAGTACGAGCAGTTGATTCGCAGCTCCGATCAGGAGCAATGTGACGTCTATGCCCGCATCTACTGACGCAATCGACCCCGATACGGAGCCCTCGGGCGAGCGCGTCGACGCGCCGCGCGCGGTCGTGGCTGCTCCCGCCCCCTCCGGCACCGCGCCGGAGCTGTGGGCGGAGTTGTCTGCGCTGCCGCTCGTCGACCACCACACGCACGGGGTGGTGACTCACGACCTCGGCCGCGCCGAGTTCGAGGGGTTCATTTCGGAGTCGGACGTCGCGGCCGCCGACGGCACCACGACGTTCGACAGCCAGCTCGGCTTCGCGGTGCGCCGCTGGTGTGCGCCCGTGCTCGACCTCCCGGCCTTCGCGGAAGCGGACGACTACCTCGCCCGGCGTGCCGAACTCGGCGCGGCGGAGGTGAACGCGCGTCTGTTGCAGGCGAGCGGCATCGGGGCGTACCTGCTCGACACCGGCCACCGCGCGGGCGAGATCTACGGCCCCGACGAGATGGCCGACGTGGGCCGGGCGTCGGCGCACGAGATCGTGCGGCTCGAGTCGATCGTCGAAGAGCTGGTCAGGGGCGGTATCGACGCGGCTTCACTGCGTACCACGATGTCGCACGAGCTGAGCCGACGCCTGCGCACGGCCGTCGGCGTCAAGTCGATCGCGGCCTACCGCATCGGCCTCGACTTCGACCCGGCCCGCCCGAGCGCCGAGGAGGTCGACGAGGCGGCCGGAGCCTGGATCGCGCGCTGCCGCTGGAAGCAGTCCGTGCGCCTCGACGACCCGGTGCTCATCCGCGCGGGGCTGTGGAACGCCGTCGACCACGCGACGGCCGTGCAGTTCCACGTGGGATTCGGTGACCCCGACGTCGACCTGGCCCGGGTGAACCCGTTGTGCCTCACCGACTTTCTGCGCCGCACCCGTGGCTCCGGCATCAGGGTGATGTTGCTGCACTGCTACCCGTTCCACCGCGAGGCGGGGTATCTGGCGCACGTCTTCGAGCATGTCTACTCCGATGTGGGTCTGGCCGTGAACTACGTCGGCTCGCAGGCACCGGGCATCATCGCCGAGTCGCTCGAGCTCACCCCCTTCGCGAAGTCGCTGTTCAGCGGCGACGCGTTCGGTGTACCCGAGCTGCACTATCTCGGTGCCCACCTGTTCCGCCGGGGACTCGCGGAGACCCTCACCGCGTGGGCGGCCCGCGACGACTGGCCGGTGGCCGAGCAGGTGCGCGTGGCGCGTATGGTCGGGCGGGAGAATGCCGTGCGGGCCTACCGCCTGCCCTGAGCAGCGATCGCCTGCCCCGCGCATCACCCACTCACCTGTTGTGCTCGACCTGATGGACCACCATGTCTGACACGCCTCACCTGTCTCCTGACGAATTCGCCGCGCCGGACGCCTTCGCGCAGCCCGGTGACGTCGCCCCCGACGCCACGCCCGAACTGCAGGCGTTGGCGCAGGCCTGGCGGGCTGCCCTGCTCGATGAGCTGCCCGCCGCCCGCGAACTGCGCATGTCGCTGCACGCCTCGCCGTGCATCTCCGGGCAGGAGGAGCCGACAGCGCTCCAGTTCGAGACCGCGCTGTCGGAGGTCGGCGTGCGGCTCGACCGGGTGGCCGAGACGGGACGCATCGGTCGCCTCGGCCCCGCCTCCGGCCCGTCGGTGGCGCTGCGTTCGGAACTCGACGCGCTGCCGGTGCAGGAGAACACCGGAGTGCCGTTCGCCTCGAGCAACGGCGCGATGCACGCCTGCGGCCACGACGTACATCTCGCCGCCCTGGCCGCGGTGACCCGCGCGGCTGCGCGCCTGGAGTCGAGCACCACACCGCTGCCGTTCGGCCTGGTCGTCGTGGCTCAGCCGCGGGAGGAGCGGTACCCCTCCGGAGCCGAGGACATTGTCGCCTCCGGGCGGCTCAGCTCCGAGCAGGTGCGGTATGCCGTTGCGGCACACGTGCATCCGGGAGTCCCTGCGGGGGCGGTGGCCTTGGGGGAGGGTTTCGTCAACGCGGCGGCCGACGAATTCGAGATCGTCCTCGAAGGGCAGGGCGGACATGGCGCCTACCCTCACCAGGCCCGCGACGTGGTGGCGCCGCTCGCCTCCATCGCGCTCGCGCTGCCCGAACTGGTGCGTCGCACGGTGGCTCCGCTCGACGGCGCACTGTTGTCGGTCGGCACGATCCAGGCCGGTGACGGCGCCCCCAACGTGCTGCCCGGCACGGGCCGGATCTTCGGCACGATGCGCACGACCACCCGTGAAGACCGCGTCGCCCTGGGCCACGCCGTCAGCGAGCTGGCCTCGGGCATCGCCGCGAGCTGGGGCGTGCGCGCCTCGACCGCCATCACCCGCGGCGAACCTGCGCTCATCAACGACCCGCTGCTCACCCGCACGACCAGCGCGTGGCTTGCCGACTTCGGCTACCCGGAGGCGGAGCCCATGCGCTCTCTCGGCGCCGACGACTTCTCGTTCTTCACCGAGGCGGGCCCCGTGCTCATGGCCTTCGTGGGCGTCGGAAAGGGGCGCGACCCCGAGCCGAGCCTGCACGACCCCGAATTCCTCCCCGGCGACGAGGCGGTCGACGCGGTGGCCCACACCCTCCTGGCGGGCTACATCGCCGGGGCGGCGCTGCTCGACGCCGCGCCATGACCCGTGTCAGCGCCCGGCGAACCGGGCGTTGACCCAGTTTCCGGTGAGCGTGGGCGTCGGCATGTCGTGGCGCAACTCGCCGGCCCACGAGTAGTTGGTCGCCCAACGGAACACGGGTATCAGGCGGGTAAACGCGTCCATCTGCGGCAGCCCGTGCGAACCCTCCCAGCCGTGCGTGACGTCGATGGCCACGGCGAGCCTGCCGGAGCGGGGCACAACGTTGAACAGGCCCGCGGCGAGCCGTCCCGCGGGGGCACGTAACTCCCACGCGAACCGACCGGGTGTCGTGATCTGCTCGGCCGGGGGCATCGGGTCGGTGAGCACCAGTTCGATGTCACCCACCGGAGTGGGAACAGTGAGGCGAGCCAGCGCGCCACTCCCATCGACCTGTGCCCCTGGCGTCGTCGCGGAGACGGGCGCGTCGCCCTCCCGCTGGAACCGGATGATCGTGGCCGCCGAACACGCCTTCAGCGACGTGTAGAGGGAGCCCCTACGCAACGCCGGCAGCATTCCGAGCCGCAGCCGGTGTTCGTCGGCCGACGCCGCGAACGTCACCTCCGCGCGATCCGTGGGTGATGCCCGCTGCGCGGGACTTCGGGTCTGCGTGATCAACCTCCGCTTGCGGCTGCTGCCGATGCCGCGTCGAGCTCCTGCAGAGCCTGGAGCAAGGCTGCACCGGCCCAGTTGGCCTTCATGATGGCCTTGCCCCGCCGCTTCACGTCGCGTTTGTCGAGGTCGGGGAACAGCTTGGGCAGCAGGCCCGTCGCGTGGCAGATCGCCATGAGGGCCTGCACGCGTTCGTCGGTGACGGCGTCGTCGGGCTGGTCGGTGAGGATCGCCCGCATCGGGGCGAGCAGGGCATCGCGTTTGTCCATTCCTCGGGTGCTGTCGTGCCAGAGCCGCCAGGGGATCACGCCGAGAAAGTCGTCGCGCTCCATCTGCCCGTACCCCTGTGCGGTGAGCAGCTCGAACGTGGCGTCCCGCAGCGCTCCGGCGCGGTCTTTGAACGTCTGCCCCGCTCCGATGCGGGCGATGGCGTTTTTCGGCGTCTGCTTGTCGGAGCGGGCCTGGGCCTCGCGCAGGCTGGGTTCGACGGTGACATCGGTGGCGTAAAGCTTGGGCTTGCGCTCCGTCTCGTCGAGTTCGAGCGCGCCGGTCATGGTCAGGTCGACCACGGCGGCCCCGGAGAGTCCGGCCTTGATCCGGTCCATCGACAACAGGGCGGCACCGTCGGGTTTGCCGTACGTGAGCAGCAGGAACTGCGCGGTCAGCGGAACCCGCGCGGTCGTGTCCTGGATGTTCGCCTGTTCGTCGCTCATGTCGGCCCCTGTGTCGTCTCCACGTCTCACGCGTCTGACGTGTTCTTCGCACGCCTCCGCCGTCGGTGTCGAGTATGCCCAGTTCGGCGCACCCGGAGCCGGGGGAAGTGGCTGCCGTTGCACGCTTCCGCCGTGTGGGCAGGGGGCGATGGCGTGTGCGCCTACAGTGGCGAGATGGCGATGCAGCACGGGGAAGCCGGCGCGTCACGGGGGTCGGCACTGCGGGTGAAGACGAGTTCGGCTGCGCAAGACACGTCCACGCCCGCTCACAAGCAGTTCGTCACGTGGATGCGGCAGGTGGCGCCATACATCCACGCGTTCCGCGATTCGACACTCGTGGTCGCGATACCCGGCGAGCTGATCGAGGCGGGCCGGTTGAACGCCCTGGTGCAGGACCTGGCGCTCCTGGGCGCGCTCGGCATGAAGATCGTGGTCATCAACGGTTGCCGCCCGCAGATCGACGAGCAACTGCATCTACGCGGCTACGAGCCCGAATTTCTCAACCGCCGCCGTCGCACCGACCACGTGGCGCTGGAGTGTGCCAAGGAGGTCGCGGGCGAGATCCGGCTCGACATGGAGGCGGCGTTCTCGCAGGGCCTGCCGAACACCCCGATGGCGCACTCGGCCATGCGGGTCGTCTCCGGCAACTACGTACAAGCCAGGCCGATCGGCATCGTCGACGGAGTCGATTTTCAGTACTCCGGCAACGTGCGCCGCGTCGACACCGAGGCCATCCGCGCGGCCCTCGACGCCGGAGCGGTGGTGCTGTTGTCGAACATCGGCTTCTCACCCACCGGCGAGGCGTTCAACCTGCAGATGGAGGACGTGGCCGTCGCGACGGCGGTGGCGCTGGGTGCCGACAAGCTCGTCTACCTCATGGAGACAGACGGTCTCGTCGACGAGCAGGGCCGCGTGCTCACCGAGGTCTCCGAGGCGCAGGTCGAGGCGACCCTGGCCGGGGGCGTCGACGACCCGATGCGGCTCTACCTCGAATGCGCCCTCGCAGCCTGCCGCGGAGGTGTGCCGCGCACGCATTTGCTGCCGTACGCCGTCGATGGACAGGTGCTTCTCGAGTTCTTTCTGCACGACGGCATCGGCACGATGCTCGTGCAGCAGTCGCTCGAAGACCTGCGGGTGGCGGTGGCCGAAGATGTGCCGGCCATTCTGTCGATCATCCGTCCGCTCGAGGAGTCGGGCGCGCTCGTCAAACGCGACAGGGCCCTCATCGAGAGCGAGATCGAGAACTTCTCGGTGGTCGAGCACGACCGGGTGATCTTCGGGTGCGCTGCGCTGTATCCGTTCCCGGCCGAGCGGATGGGTGAGATGGCCTGTGTCGCGGTGAGTCCCCACTCCCAGGGGCGCGGCGACGGCGAGGTGCTGCTGCTTCACATCGAGCTACGAGCCCGCGCCTTGGGCCTGACGAGGCTGTTCGTGCTGACGACCCAGACGACGCACTGGTTTCTCCGGCACGGCTTCGTGCCCGCCTCCGTCGACGATCTACCGTCGACGAAACAGGGCATGTACAACTTTCAGCGACGCTCGCGGGTGCTCATCAAAGACCTGTGACGGTGCGCGTCGGGCGGCGGAGGGCCCATACGGTGCCCGCGCCGAGCAGCCCGCCGATGACGCCGCCGCTGAGCACCTGGCCGAGGCTGTGCCGCCCACCGCGGTGCCGTGACCAGGCCACCGCGACGGCTGCCGGACCGGTCACGGCAGCGGTCGGCGTGCCGATCTGCGCGGCCAGCACGGCGCTCGACCACGTCGAGGCGGCGACGTGGAACGAGGTCTTGTGACGCGTGGAGATTCCGGCCATCACCGCGACACCGGCGAGCAGCGAGGTCGTGAGTACCGAGACGTGGCGGGGCGCGTCTCCGGCTTTCAGCGCACCCATGGCGACGGCGGCGCCGGTGGTCGTGATCGCGAGCGGCATGAGGCGCTGCTCACGCACGACCACGTGCATGTCGTGCAGGTGTCCGGTGCGCACGAGTTGGGCGACGATGGCGTACGGCACGCCTGCGACGAGCAGCACCGCGACCGCCGACCAGCCCAGCGCCTTGCGGGGGTTCTCGGAGCGCAGGCCGGTGGCTGCGTAGGTCCCGAGCACCACGAGAGCCGGGTCGGCCGCCACGGCGAGGGCACGCGCGACCGGCGAGGGGGCTGCCGCGTCGAGGCGAGCCAGATCGGGGTGCGTGGCGTACATATAGTCATCATCGCCCGAACGGGGGCAGACCTGATCTGCGTTGGAAAATGCCGGGTTTCGCCTGGTGGTGACCTGACAATGGAGTGGTCGACGAGCGCGAACGGACCCCGGGGAGGTGTGATGGAGGAGCAGGTGCCGCATCGGCACGAAGAGCACGAGCCGACGATGTTGCCGATCGGAGACGACCCGGTGCAGTGGGCCCGCCGGTTCGACCTGCTCTCCGACCCCTCGCGGTTGAAGCTGTTGTTGTCGATGCATCTGGTGCCTGGCAGCTCGGTGGGTGAGCTGGCGGAGTCCGCCGAGATGTCGCCGACGGCCACGTCGCAGGCGCTGCGTGTCTTGCGTGAGCAGGGCTGGGTGCAGGCCGAGCGCGACGGGCGCATCATGCGCTACCGGCTCGTCGACGACACGGCGCACCGGCTACTGCACTTCATGGGGCAGCGGCACTGACCTGCGTCAGCGGGCCACAAGTGGCTACGTGGCCACTCCGAACGCCTGGTAGCCGGAGGGGGTGAGCACCCCGTCGACGACCTCGTCATGGGCCTCGCGGGGCAGTTCGTAATCGACGACCTCGTCGTCGTGCAGCACCACGATGATCCGGGAGTCGGGGTGCCGGCGGCCCAGCGCGCGGTCGTACGATCCGCCTCCTCGCCCGAGGCGGGTGCCGGTGGCGTCGACGGCGACGCCCGGCACGAACAGCAGCGAGGCCGTGGTGACCGCGTCGGCACCGAGCAGTTCGCTGTGCCCCTCGGCCTGCGTCAGTTCGGTGCTCGTGACCGCGGCGGTCACGTCGTCGCCGAGCCGTGCCCAGTCGAGGTCGAGGTCGGGCAGGGTGACGGGCGCGATCACGTCGAAGCCCGTCGTGACGAGGGCGCTGTTGAGCGCGTTCATCGGTGGTTCGCGCCGCATCGAGACGAACGTGACGATGCGGCTGGAGGGGGCGGCGAGCTCGCACGCGAGGGTGAGCCCGGCGACGGCGAGGGCAGCTGCGGTGGCCGAGCGGTCGGCCTCCGCGGTGGGGCTGTCGTACCTGGCTCGGCGCGCCGCGTAGATGCGCGCCCTGATCTCGTTCTTGTCCACGCTTCCGGGATATCACGCTGGTCAGCGCGTGTCTCGGGAGCGCGCGAAGGCGTTGAACGAAAACGTCACTCAGAAGTAGTTGACGTGTCATCTATCCTGTCGTATGATTTACGTGAAGGGTCAAGCAAGTGAGTCAAGCGCTCGTCGCGAGGGCCCTGAAAACAGACAGCACACGGATTCAGGAGTTCACATGGCTACGCTCGCAGACCTCAACGGCACCTACACCCTCGACACCTCGCACTCCGAGATCGGCTTCGTCGCACGTCACGCGATGGTGACCAAGGTTCGCGGCAGCTTCAACGACTTCTCGGGCACCGCCTCCACGGGCGCCAACCTCGAGAACGCCAAGATCGACGTCACGATCCAGTCCGCGAGCGTCGACACCCGCAGTGCCGACCGCGACGGTCACCTGCGCAGCGGTGACTTCTTCGACGTCGAGACCTACCCGACGATCACCTTCCGCTCCACTGACGTGAAGGCTGCCGACGCCGAGACCCTGCGCGTCGCCGGCGACCTGACGATCAAGGACGTCACGCGCCCCGTCACCATCGACTTCTCCTTCGAGGGCGTCGCCGTCGACCCGTTCGGCAACGAGCGCGCGGGCTTCGAGGGCTCGGTCGTCGTCAACCGCAAGGACTTCGGCCTGCAGTGGAACGCGGCGCTCGAGACCGGTGGCGTGCTCGTCTCCGAGAAGGTCACGCTGGCCTTCGAGATCTCGGCGATCAAGAACGCCTGATCACTTTTCTCGCTTCGCAACGACGGCCGGGCCGCACCGCACAGGTGCGACCCGGCCGTCGTCGTTTCGGATGTCGGGTCAGACGTCGGCCTCGATGTCGTGCCAGGCCGTGTCACAGAATCGCGCCGCCACCGGCCGGCTGGTACGCGGCTCAGCGCGGGCGTTTCGCTGCCGAATGTTCGGATGGTGGGTGCGCGCGGCTTCGTCTCGGCGACTCACCCCTGACGTCACGAACCGAAAGAGAAGCGACATGCCACTGCCAGGGCTGACAAGCACGCCGGAGTCCGAGACCGGAAAGCGTGCGTCGATCGTCCAGCGCATCAAGTGGACCATCATCCTGCTGATCGTGCTGTCGATCATCGGGTCGGGTGCGGGTTTCACGGCTCTGCAACGCCAGGTCCAGGCATCGAAGAACATGATGAACCACCTCAACGACACGTCGCTGCAGACCGCCCACATGGAGGGCGCGCTTTCCGAATTCCAGTACCAGTCGACCCTCGGGGCGCTCTCGCCGAACCCGGCCGAGAAGAAGGCCGCCAACGAGGCGATCCCCGTCAGCCGCAAGGCCCTCGAAGAGACTGTGCAGAGCCTCAATTCGGGTCCGTTGGCCCAAGAGTCGGACTGGGCGACGTTCATGGCCGCCTACACCGAGTTCTTCCGCCTCACCGACGAAGAGATCGTTCCGATCGTCCAGTCGGGCAAGGTGCCGCCGCCCGAGGTGCTGCAGCGGATCGGGGTCGAACGCGAGAAGATGGTCGCCCAAGCGCACAAGGTCGACGACCTCGCCGACGCGCAATTGCAGGAGCTGCGTGACGCCGCCACGTTCGACGCGAACCGAGCGCTGATCTTCATCGTGGCGATCGGGCTTGTCGCGATCGGACTCGGCACGTGGATGGGCATGCGCCTGTCGCGCGGCTTCGCCCGGTCGCTCGAAGGTCTGCGCCCGTCGGTTCTGGCGCTCGGTCGGGGCGACTTCACCGTGGCTGCCCAGGTACACGAGAACGACGAACTCGGCGAGATGTCGGTCGCGGTGAACACGGCTCGAGGCGAGCTGGCGTCGATGATGGCAGACGTCACGAGCCGCGCCGACGAACTCGAGCGTTCCGTCGACGAGATCGCGGGCCAGGTCGAGACGGTCGGGCAGCGGTCGGCACAGGCCTCGCGCGACTCCGGCGCCGCTGCGACGACCGCGGCGAACGTCTCGCAGAACGTACAGACGGTCGCCGCCGGCACCGAGGAGATGACCTCCTCGATCCGCGAGATCAGTACCAACACCTCCGAGGCTGCAGCCGTCGCGGAGGACGCGACGAAGGTCGCAGCGATGGCCAACGACACCGTCACCAAGCTCGGCGCCTCCTCGCTCGAGATCGGTGAGGTCATCAAGTCGATCACCTCGATCGCCGAGCAGACCAACCTCCTGGCCCTCAATGCGACCATCGAGGCGGCGCGTGCGGGTGAGGCGGGCAAGGGCTTCGCGGTCGTCGCCAACGAGGTCAAGGACCTCGCCCAGGAGACGAGCACAGCGACCGAGGACATCGAGGCCCGCGTGGAGGCGATCCAAGCCGACTCCGATGCCGCGGTCACGGCGATCGGCGAGATCAGCCAGATCATCGCCCAGATCAACGGCTACCAGACCACCATCGCAGCCGCGGTGGAGGAGCAGACCGCCACCACCAACGAGATGAGCCGCAACGTCTCCGACGCGGCGAACAGTTCGCGCGGCATCGCGGGCAACATCGAAGAGGTCGCCAAGGCCGTCACGATGAGCTCGGAGGTCGTGCAGCAGATCGTCGGCAAGCTCGCCGCCCTGCGATCCGACTCCAAGGGCCTCACCTCGACGGTGTCGCGCTTCAAGGTCTAAGACTCGCCCTCGCGGCTCCTGTGGCGCTGCGAGCAGGTCGGAAGGGCCGCTCACCAGGCACACTTGTGCGGGTGAGCGGCCCTTCTCCTGTGCGCGACGTGCGCGACGCCCGACGTGTGTCGAGCGGCCGAGGCGCGCTCGCCGCTCTGGGTGGTCTCGCCATCGAGCGGATCGGGGCGGGACTGGCCTTCGCGGAAGCGGTGCCCGAGTTGGAGGCTGCGCTCGCGTCGTCCCGGTGCGTGGTGGTGCAAGCCCCGCCGGGTTCGGGCAAGACGACCCTGGTCCCTGCTGTCGTGGCGCAGGCGGTCGCCCGCGGTCACGACGATGCGGGCGGGCAGACAAGCCCGACCGCCCGTGTCGTCGTCACCTCGCCGAGGCGGCTCACGGCCCGCTCCGGAGCCGCGAGGCTCGCCTCCCTGAGCGGCACGGCCGTGGGGGAGATGGCCGGCTATACAGTGCGCGGCGACCGGGCGGTGGGAGCCGACACGCTCGTGGAATTCGTCACGCCGGGCGTCCTCCTGCAGCGGCTGTTGCGTAACCCCGAACTGCCCGGTGTCGCAGCCGTGGTCGTAGACGAGGTGCACGAACGTTCTCTCGACGCCGACCTCGCGCTGGCGATGCTCGCCGAGGTGGCGCAACTGCGCGACGACCTGCTGCTGGTGGCCATGTCTGCGACTCTCGACTCCGAGCGGTTCGCGCGCGTGCTCGGAGGCGACGATGCCCACGTGCCCGTGGTCGCGTGCGAGGCGCAGCAGTTTCCGCTCGAGGTGGGGTGGGCGCCGTTCGCCGGCCCGCGCACGGATGCGCGTGGCGTGGCCAGGGGTTTTCTCGACCACGTGGCGCAGGTAGCGGCGCAAGCCCTTGCCGATGGAGCCGCCCTCGACAGCGCGTACCCCGACAGTGCCGACCCCGAGGACGCGTGCCGGGACGGCAGTGTGCTCGTGTTCGTTCCCGGCGCCTGGGAGGTCGACCAGGTCGTCGCGTCGATCCGCGCGCGGGTCGGCGACAGTGCCGACGTGTTGCCTCTGCACGGCCGCCTCACCGCCGCCGAGCAGGATGCCGCGCTGGCACCGCAGCGTCGGCCGCGAGTGGTCGTGTCGACATCCGTGGCCGAGTCGTCGCTGACGGTGCCCGGGGTACGCGTGGTGGTCGACTCGGGGCTGGCCCGCGAGCCGCGTCGTGATGCGGCGCGGGGGATGTCGGGCCTGGTCACAGTGGCTGCGTCCCAAGAATCGGCAGTGCAGCGGGCCGGCCGAGCGGCGCGTCTGGGCCCCGGTCGGGTGGTGCGGTGCTACGACGAGGCCACGTACCTACGTATGCGTGCCGCGGCCACGCCGCAGATCGCCACCGCCGACCTCACGCAGGCCGCCCTGTACCTGGCCGCCTGGGGTTCGCCCAGGGGAGAGGGGCTGCGGCTGCTCGACCAGCCACCCGCGGCGGCGCTCGCGGCCGCGACCCGAACCCTGGCCGAGCTGGGCGCGGTCGACGACTCCGGGCGCATCACGGCCGAAGGGCAGGCACTCGCGGCGCTGCCCGTCGACCCGCGACACGGCCGTGCGCTGCTGCTCGGGGCTCCGGCCGTGGGTGCGCGCCGGGCCGCGGAGGTGGTCGCGGCCCTTGCCGACGACTCCCGCTCGCCCGAGACCGACATCGCCGCCCGACTGCGCGCCTGGTCGGGCTCGGGCCGACACTCGCCCGCCGGAGTCGCCTGGCGCCGCGAAAGTGACCGGCTCCGTCGCGCCGCGGAGGCGGCTGTCTCGGCGCCGTCCGATCCCTCTGCAGCCCGAACGGGCTCAGCGGGCGCAGCGGGCTCGGTCGGCGGCGTGGGTGACCCGGTTGGCCTCGTCGTGGCCCTCGCCCACCCCGACCGTGTCGCGCGCCGCGTGGGCGCCGACGACGCCACGACCTACCTGCTCGCCTCCGGCACGCGCGCTGCGCTACCGCCCGAGGCGGGGTCGTTGCGCGGAGCCGAATGGCTCGCCGTCGCGGAGGTCACCCGGGCACACGGGCGACGGGCGGCGGGCACGGGGGCCGTGATCCGCTCGGCCGCCGCTCTGCACGAGGCGGATGCGATGAGCGCGGCCGAGCACCTGCTGAGCGAACGCACCGAGGCGCGTCTGGCGGGCGGCCGCGTGAGCGCGCGCCGCATCCGGGCGCTGGGTGCGATCGAGCTTTCCGCGGCTCCCATCGCCGCCGAGCCCGAGCACATCGCCGCCGCGGTGCGCGAGGCCCTCGATCGCGACGGACTCGGGGTGCTCGCGTGGTCGGAATCCGCGGAATCCCTGCGCCGTCGCCTCCATCTGCTTCACAGCGTGTTCGGTGCACCGTGGCCCGATGTCACGGACACCGGGCTTCTCGAACGGCGAGACGACTGGCTCGACGCGTTGCTCACCGACCGAACCGGAGGCGGAGGGCCGTCCTTGCGCATCGATGCCGGGCTGCTGCGCGGCCTGGTGCCCTGGCCGGAGGCGGGGCGCATCGACGAACTTGCGCCCGAGGCGCTGCCGGTGGCAAGCAGCGCGCGAATCCGCCTGCAGTATCCGCCCGTTCCGGCGGAGCGCGATACGAGCGCGGTGGTCACCCCCGGTGATCGGGCCGCCTCGGAGAGCGGCGGCCGTGTGATCGCGGCGGTGAAGCTGCAGGAGTGCTTCGGTATGGCGACGTCTCCGCTGCTCGCGGACGGGCGGGTCCGAGTGCAGTTTCACCTGCTCTCACCTGCGCGTCGACCGTTGGCCGTGACGGACGACCTCGCCTCGTTCTGGAACGGCGCGTACCGCCAGGTGCGCGCCGAGATGCGTGGCCGGTACCCGAAACACCCGTGGCCCGAAGATCCGTGGACCGCCCCGGCCACCGCCGCGACCCGCCGCGCCACCTGAGTGCAGCCTGAAGAACCTGCCATGGGTAGCGCATGGGATTGTGGGTGTGCGCGCTGTCTAACCCGTTGTCGCGTGGGCTTTTTTAGGGTCTCCGCCCTGTTCGGGGGGCTCATTGTGCGCGAATGTGGGGCACTACTGTCGGGGCGCCCCGCTTCTGCGTCAGGACGAAAAGCGCCTAGGCTACTGCGGGGGTCGATCGGTGGTGACCTGGCCGATCCCTGAAAGCGGTGTAGACCGCGCCAGTTCGAGGAGTTTCGTGCGAGTCGTCTTCATGTCCGCCACACGGGAGGTGTGGGGTGCCGAGGTCAGTCTGCTGACCCTGGCCGCTGCCTTGCGTGCTCGGGGCGTCGACGTGGCTGTCGTCGCACTCCCCGGGGAATTGGCAGAGCAGGCGCGGGCTGCCGGGCACGAGGTCTACGTGGCCGATCCCGGCTCCGAAGAGCGACGCGTGCTCGTGGCCGGGTACCTGTGGCGCGAGTACGTGCGTCACGTGAATCCCGGCGACCGTCTCGTGCTGTTCAGCTACATCCTCACTGCTTACGCGCCACTGTACCGGCGTCGGCTCACGGCGCAGGGTGTGCGCATCTCTCTCGATCTGCACGATCAGCTCGAGAGCCGCAAGGCCTTCTGGTCGGTGCGCATGGCCAGCGAGGCGGTCGACACCGTGATCGCGTGTTCTGCGTTCACCGCCTCCCAGATGGGGGCCCGTGACGGCGTGTATGCGCTGCACCGGCCCGTCACGACAGACCTCGCCCATTCGGGCATCGCCGACGAGGCCGGGGCGCTGGCGGCTTCGCCTCCGAGCCGGTCAACGACCCACGGGGTACACACCGACGCCGAGACCCTCTCGAAGGCCGACCAGGCCGGTCGGTCACCGTCGAGCGCAGAGCAACTCATGCCGACCACGCGTGCCTCGCGCGCGGGGATCGCTGACGACGAGGCCAAGCGTCACGCCGACCACGGCCCCAGCGCCAACTCCGAGGGGGCACGGCGTGCGCGCGGAGGTCGCGGCAGCGCTGCGGGTCGCCGCGGAGCGTCGAGAACCGGTCTTCTGGGCGGCGCTGCGCCCGAGCCGCCGGCTCAGCAGCCGGGCGATGCCGGTGCGGGGCCCGAGGGGCTCGGCCGCGGCCTGCGCCCGTTCAGGGTCGGCATCGTCGGCCGGATCTCGCGCGAGAAGCGTCATGAACTCGTGGTGGCCGCGGTGAGCCTCATCGACGCGAACGTCGAACTCGTGGTGCGGGGCAGCGCTTTCGGTGAGGCCCAGGAGTACGCGGCCGAGATCGACGAGGCAGGCGCCCGCCTGCTCGGGCCGCGCTACGTGAACGAGGGGCGCGTGCCTGCCGCCGAGGCCCTCTCCGGGCTCGACGCGGTGGTCGTCGGAAACCCCGCCGAGCCGATGGGTCGCACCGTTCTCGAGGCCAAGCTGCGCGGAGTCGTCGCGGTCGTGCCCGACACCGGCGGCAGTTGCGAACTCGTGCAGAACGGTCAGACGGGTCTGGTCTACGCGGCCAACGACGTCGACAGCTTGGCCCGCACCCTCACCCGGCTCGTGGACGACCCCGAACTCATGGCCCGCATCGTGCACGACGCGGTCGACACGGTTCCCCGCCCCGCCGAATACGCGGCCGCGTACCTCTCCCGCCTGGGCTGACCCCCGCAGACTCTGCGTCGGTCAGTGTCGCTCAGGCGACCGGAATCGCCAGTAGGCGCTCGAACGTGCGCAGGTTGCGGGTGGTCGTGCTCGACTTGTACCGCGCCTTCGTGAACAGCTTCGCCACCGGAGCCTGCGTCGACTGGCCGGCAGGGCACTGCCACGCGAGGGCCTCAGGAGTAAGCCGGAGCATGGGCCCGCCCGCTTCTCCGAGCGCCGCAGCGTCGGCCTCGATCGCGTCGAGCGATGCCGGGTCGCTGCTCACGGTGACGTAGGCGTGCACCGACTCGTCGTCGGAGGGGTACGGGCAGGCCTGCACGATGTGCGCCACGGCGGTGCGCGGCATGACCACGACCCAGGCCTCGTACCCGAACGTCGCGCGCAGGGCCGCCTCACAGGCAGCCTTGAGCGCGGTCTCGTCGAGCGAGGTGGTCACGAGCACGTTTCCGCTGGCCAGGATCGTTCCGGCCGTTTCGACGCCGTCGATCGCGAGGAGCGCCGCCTTGAGAGGCGCCGAACGGATCGTGATGCCGCCGACGTTCACGCCGCGCAGAAACACGGCGAAGGCGTGCAATGCACTGGGGGAGGGCGAACCGTGGCCTGTGCTCATGTGGCCAGTATGTCGAGCCCGGTCAGGCCACCCGCAACTCGGTGCGAGCCGCGGTCGCCGTGCCCTCGCCTCCGGCTTCGTTCAACGCCCGCAGCATCGCCTCACGCGAGAGTTCGACACCGAAGACGGGGCCGTCGGGCTCGAGCAGCGTGCCGTCGGCCAGCGAGGTGACCACGGGGTCGAAGCCGATGTCGTCGATGAACCCGGCCACGAGATCGCGCGCCTCGACATCGTCGGAGGCGGCCACGAGGCTGCGACGCAGCGGGTCGCCTGCGGGGCGCGCGTCGGTCTCCATGTCGTGGTAGCCGAGGTGGTTGAGCGACTTCACCAGGCGCATGGCCGGGTTTCGGGAGTGCGTGAACTCGGCTGTGGAACCGTCGAACTCGTCGGCAGCGCTGACATGGCCGTCGACGGGATACCAGTAGTTCATCGCGTCGACGACGACCTTGCCCGTGAGGGCAGCCCAGTCGACCGAATCGGCCTTGCCGAACGGGATGGCGACGATCACGAGGTCGGCGCCGGACACGACCTCCGCCTCGGGGAGCAGGCGGGCGCCGGGCACGAGGGTCTCGACGATGAGGGCCTGCATGGGCTGGCGGGGCGACCCGGAAAGGGTGACGCTCCAGCCTCCGTCGATGGCGAGGCGTGCCAGGGCGGTGCCGACCTTGCCCGCGCCGATGATGCCGACGGTGCCGAGACTCTGCGCGGACGTGCTCATGCTGTTCACATGACTCGTCAACGCTTGTCGGCCCGGAGGCCATTCCCGGAATAGTTGAAGATGCAACTACGTTGTGCGGATCATGAACATCGAGCGTCTCGAATTCGGCATCGACACCTTCGGCGACGTCACCGCGGGTGACGACGGTCAGCGCCTCACCCACGCCCAGGTCGTGCGCGACGTGGTGGACGAAGCCGTGCTCGCCGACGAGGTCGGCCTGCACAGCATCGGCATCGGCGAGCACCACCGCGACGACTTCGCGATCTCCGCCCCGGAGATGGTGCTGGCCGCGATCGCCTCGCGCACCGAGAACCTGCGGTTGGGCACCGCGGTGACGGTGCTCAGCTCCGACGACCCCGTGCGCGTGTACGAGCGGTTCTCCACGCTCGACGCGCTCTCGAACGGCCGTGCCGAGATCATCGTGGGCCGCGGCTCGTTCACCGAGTCGTTTCCGCTGTTCGGCTACGACCTCGCCGACTACGAGGCGCTCTTCGAGGAGAAGCTGGCGCTGTTCGCCAAGCTCCGCAACGGCGGGCCGGTGTCGTGGCAGGGCGAGCTGACGCAGTCGCTCGACAACGTGACGCTCTACCCGCCGATCGAGAACGGCACTCTTGCCACGTGGGTGGCCGTCGGCGGCAGCCCCAACTCGGTGGTGCGGGCGGCGCGCTACGGTCTGCCGTTGTTCCTCGCGATCATCGGCGGCCCGGTGGCCCGGTTCGCGCCGTACGCCGACCTGCACCGCCGTGCCCTCGCCGAGTTCGGGCAGCAGCCCGCTCCGGTGGCCTACCACTCGTACGGCCACGTCGCCGACACCGACGAGCAGGCCCAGGCCGATTTCTTCGAGCCGTACATGGCCCAGATGCGCCGCATCGGAGGCGAGCGCGGCTGGGGCGAAGTGGGCCGCGACCACTTCGAGCGCGAGTTGGCGACGGGTTCGATGGCGGTCGGTTCGCCCGAGACGGTGGCCCGCAAGATCGCCGACGGACTGACGGCGCTCGACGCGCAGCGCTTCCACCTCAAGGTGAGCACGGGCGAGCTGTCGCACGGCAAGCTCATGCGCAGCATCGAGCTCTACGGCACGAAGGTGGTCCCCCTGGTCAAGGACATGCTCGCCGATTGAGGATCACTCAGGCGAAGAGGGCGCCGAGGCTCTGGAAGATGATCCAGAGGGTGAAGATCGTCGCCGCCACCATGGCCGCGATGATGCCCGCGACCAGCAGGCCCGCGCGCAGGACGTAGCCCTTCGCGGAGGCGTCTACCTGCTTGCCCGACTCCACGGTTTCGCGCAGCAGGCGGTAGTTCTTGCGGTTGGCGCGGTGCACGGCATCCGCCACGTCGCCGACCCCCGGCACGAGGCCGAGCACCGTGTCGACCAGGATGTTCCAGGCCATCTGCAGCAGCACGTGCATGGGCACGCGGTAGCGCACCGAGCTGACGAGGATGACGCTGCTCAGGGCCGTGCCGATCGAGTCGCCGATGCCGGGCACGAGTCCGATCGCCGCGTCGAGGCCGATGCGCACGTTGAGTCCGGGGATGCGCACGAGGTCGTCGAGCAGCCAGGCCAGAGCGCTGAGCGACTGCGAATCGACAACGCCCGCAGGCTGAACGGTTCCGGAGACGGGCCGCTCGTGCCGACCGACGTACGGCTCGTCGGCGATGGCGTGCTGCCCGTATCCGTGCTGCCCGTATCCGCCCCTAGCGGAGGCATCGGGTGCGGTTGCGTCCGGGCCGTGCCCCGTCCAGGCCGTTGAACCCGAGTGCGTGGGTTCGCCGGGCAGGGAGTCCTGCGGCTGGGTGCCGTCGTCGGTTCGCGCCCGGTTGCTCGGTACGCGGTATTCGGGAGAGTCGTAGCGCGAAGGGCCTTGGTCGCCTGCGCCACGGATGTATGTGCTCACGCGCATCTCCGCTTCGTCGTTCACGGCCGTGTCGGCCACACAGCGACAACCTCCGCGAGGCCCGAACTGTTCCGTCAGGCCCGCGAAAGGCCGGCGCGCTTGAGGGTGCGGGCGAGGAGGGCTGCTGCCACCAGCAGCGCCGCCGCGGCAACGAAGCTGGTCACGTTGACCGCGTGTACGAACGCTCCGGTGGCGGCCTGGTGCAGGGCGGCGCCGATCTCGGCGGGGAGGCGGGAGACGACGGCCTCCGCAGCTCCGAGGGTTTGGCGTACCGCGTGCTCGTCTGCGGCCGGCACCCCGTCGGGCACGACGAGGCCGCGTGTGTACGTCACAGTGAGCAGGCTGCCGAGCACGGCCACGCCCAGCGACGTGCCGAGTTCGTAGGCCGTCTCGGAGATGCCGGAGGCGGCGCCGGCGCTCTCGGCGGGCACGCTGGAGACGATCGCGTCGTTGGTGAGGGTCTGTGCCATCGCGCTGCCGAGGCCGAGCAGCACGTAGATGAGTATCGGCACGAACACGGGTGTGGCGACGTCGATGGTGATGCCGGCCGCAGCTCCCAGCGCGACGATCGACATGCCGAACCCGACGAGCGCCCACCGGGGCACGCGGCGCGCCACGTAGACGACGGCCACCCCCATCGCCATCGAGGCGGCCGCGCCCGGCAGCAGTCGGAACCCTGCTTGCGAGGGCGAGAGGCCCTGCACGAGCTGCATGTGCTGGCTCAGGTAGAACGTGACGCCGTTGAACACGAAGATCGTCGCGAAATTCGCCAGGATCGAGGCCGTGAACACGTGCCGGCGAAAGAGCCGCACGTCGAGCAGCGGGTGCTCCGAACGCAACTGGCGGCGCACGAAAAGCACCCCGCACGTGAGCCCGAAGACGATCGTCGCCACGGTCGCCGCGTCGATACCGGCCTGGGCTCCGTGCTTCACGCCGAACGCGATCGGTCCCATCGTGCCGATCGACAGCGCGACGGAGAGGGGGTCGAGGCTCCCCGCATCGGGTCGCTTCGACTCCGGCACGAAGAACGGGGCGAGCACCAGGAAGACCGCGATGATCGGCACCGCGAGCAGAAAGATCGAGCCCCACCACATGTGTTCGAGCAGCCAGCCGCCGACGATGGGGCCGAGCGCGCCACCTCCGGCGAAGCCTGCGCTCCACACCGCGATGGCGAGGCGGCGCTGGTCGTCGTCGAGAAAGATGTTGCGGATCAGCGACATCGTGGAAGGCAGCAGCGTCGCCCCGAACACGCCGAGCAGGGCACGAGCGGCGATGAGGTGCCCGGCATCGGGGGCGTAGGCGGCATAGATGCTCACCGCCGCGAACCCGATGGTGCCGATGAAAAGCAGCTTTCGGCGCCCGACGCGGTCGCCGAGCACGCCCATCGTCACGAGCAGCCCCGCCAGGGCCAGGGGATAGACGTCGACGATCCACAGCAACTGCACGGAGGTCGGCCGCAGCCCCGCCGACAGTTGCGGTACCGCGAACGACAGCGCGGTGGTGTCGATGCTCACCATGAGCACCGGCAAGATCAACACCAGCAGCGCGAACCACTCTTTCGCGCCGGCGCGGGCGGGGGCGTGCACGGGAGTCCTGCTTTCGGGAGTTTCGGGAGTTTCGGGGTGACGCGCGAGGCCGTCGGGCCCGGAGCCGAGTCGACGCTAGCCCATCGACGCGCTGCTGCCCCAAACCGCCTTGCGCGCGTGCAGGATTGCCCGCTGGCCTCGCGAGGCGGTCCGCTCGGCCTCCGTCAGGGGCATCGTCGGGCGAGAGAAACCGCCGCGAGAAGGACGTAGGCGAACGTGTGTGCACGCCGTGCCATTTGTTGCAAGCGTCTGCGAAACCCCGGCGTGGGTCGCCCCGATGATGAAAGGCTGAACTCCTGGTGAACTTCAGAACAGCGCCGTGGGGGCGGCAGCGGGTGGGGTGGCAGCCACACTTGCAAGCATCCGCGTCCGGGGCGTCCGACGGATTTCGGAAGGGTCGATGATGACCGACAACGCCCAGCCTCGTATCGACGCACGCGCCAAGGGCACGCTGACCGTCGACGGACTCACCTTCAAAGACCTCGACGGCGACGGGCAGCTCGCCCCCTACGAAGACTGGCGCCTGGCCCCGGCCGAGCGGGCCGCCGACCTCGTCTCGCGGATGACGCTGGAAGAGAAGGCGGGCCTGATGATCATCGGCTCGCACTACATGGGCGACTCGCCGCTGGCGAAGAACCCGACCCCCGGCAAGCTGCTCAACGAAGACGACAACTGGGCCGAGAAGCACCCCATCTCGGGTGCGCCGTTCGAGAAGCCGGTGCTCACGACCTCCGGTGCGCGGCAGGGCATCCTCGAACGTCACCAGCGGTTCTACATCGTGCGCGACAACCCCGAGGCCGACCGTCTGGCCGAGTGGCAGAACGCGCTGCAAGAGATCGCCGAGGGCTCGCGCCTCGGTATCCCCGTGATCCTCACGTCGAACCCGCGCAACCACGTCTCCGTCGCGCCGCCCACGTTCGGTGTCACGGAGGCGGCGGGCAAGTTCGCCGACTTCCCCGGCGAGCTGGGCCTCGCCGCGCTGCAGGATCCTGCTCTGGTACGCAAGTTCGGCGACGTGTGCCGGCAGCAGTGGCGCGCCTCCGGCATCCACAAGATGTACGGCTACATGGCCGACATGCCCACCGAGCCCCGCTGGAGCCGCGTCAACGGCACCTTCGGCGAAGACGTGGAGCTCGTCAGCGACTACGTGCGCGAGGTGACCCTCGGCATGCAGGGCGAGAAGCTCGGCCCCGATTCGCTCGCCGCCACCGTGAAGCACTTTCCCGGAGGCGGGGTGCGCCTCGACGGCCACGACCCGCACTTCCACTGGGGCCAGACCAACGAATACCCCACGGCCGGTTCGCTGGAGAAGTACCACCTGCCCCCGTTCGCGGCGGCGCTCGAGGCCGGGGCGAGCTCGATCATGCCGTACTACGCGCGGCCGATGAACAACTCCGCCGAGGTCATGCCGAAGCACCTGTGGTTCAAGGAGAACGAGCAGTTCGACGAGGTCGCGTTCGCGTACAACAACGCGATCACCAACGTGCTGCTCCGCGAAGACATGGGCCACAAGGGCTACATCAACTCCGACTCCGGCGTCATCGACGCGATGCCGTGGGGCATCGAATACCTCACGGAGCCGCAGCGGTTCGCGCGCGCGGTGAAGACGGGCGTCGACATCTTCTCCGACATGTCCGACCCGGCGGGCATCCTGGCCGCAGTGTCCGAAGGTGCTGCGGGTGGCGACCTCGGTCTTACCGAGGCCGACCTCGAGCCCGCGTGCGCCCGTCTGCTCGCCGAGATCTTCACGCTGGGCCTCTTCGAGAACCCCTACGTCGACCCGGCGAATGCCCTCGCGGTGGCCAACGACCCCGAGATGTGCGCGTTCGGCTCCGACACGCAGCGCCGCTCAGTAACCGTGCTGCGCAACGACGTCGGCGCGCTGCCCCTCACACGCGACGCAAAGCTCTATGTCGATGTGCAGCAGCGTAAAGACGGCGACTTCGTCACCGGGCTGCTGCGCGACGCCCTGCGTGAAGCGGGTATCACCGTGGTCGACACGGTCGAAGAGGCCGACGCGGCCGTTCTCTGGATGCGCCCGTCGATCTTCCTGTTCACCGACGACAAGGAAGGACAGCCGATCTCGGTGAACCCCGTCGACAACGGAGTCGATGTCGAGCACGTCGTCGAGGTCGAGAACGCGGTACCGACGACCCTCATCGTCAACGTCACCAATCCGTGGATCCTGCACGAGGTCGAGCCCGACGCCGCGGCCGTTCTCGCCACCTACGAGATTTCGGCCGCCAACCTCGTGGCCGTACTTCTCGGCGAGGCCGCCCCCGAGGGCAAGCTGCCGGTGACGCTGCCCCGCAGCGCCGAAGCCGTCGCGGCCAGCCCCCGTGACGTGCCCGGCCTCGACTGCGGCGACGACTACCCCTATGTCGACCGCGCCGGATCGGTGTACAGCTACGGATTCGGCCTCAGCCTGTAGAGGGCTCGGCCTGTGGTCGTCTCCGACCAACGCAACGGCGCCCCGTGGCTACCAGCCGCGGGGCGCCCTTGCGACGTACCGGAGATGGACTACGCGACCCGCAGCACGACCTTGCCCTTGGCGTGGCCCTCTTCGAGCAGCCTGTGCGCGTCGGCGGCCTCTTCGAGCGTGAACACGCTCCCGACCTCCACCGTGAGGGTGCCGTCGGCGAGCATGCCGGCCAGGGCGATCAGCCGGTCGGGGTCTGGCACGAACGACACCACCGACACGTCGATGCCGCGCTCGCGGGCGGGTTCGAGGTCGGCGAGCGTGGGCAGAATGACGAGGCGGCCGCCTTCGGCGAGGTGGTCCATCGACGGCTCGTACGTACCGAACCACACTCCGTCGATGATGACGCTCGGACGGGGCGTGACCTGCGTGAAGTCTTCGGCGTCGTAGTCGACGTGCGTGACCCCGAGGGCCTGGAGGCGCTCGCGGTTGCGGGCGGAGGCCGTGGCGTACACCTTCGCCCCGGCGGCGACACAGAGCTGCACGATCATCTGCCCGACGCCGCCTCCGCCTCCGTGTACGAGAACGACGTCGTCGGAGGTGACCTTGGCCAGGTCGTGAACGGCGGCCCAGGCGGTGAGCCCGGCAAGGGCGGTGCCGGCGAGCGTGTCGGTGTCTATGCCCTCGGGGGCGAGAACGACGCCCTCGGCCGGGAAGATCGCGTACTCGGCGTACGAGCCTGTCAGGCAGCCGCCGTCGTTGATCGCGAAGACGGTGTCGCCGGGGGTCACGTGCCCGACGCCGGCGCCGACGGCTTCGACGACGCCGCTGCCTTCGCGGCCGAGCACCACCGGAAACGCCTCGGGGCCGACGCCTGCCACTGCCTTGGAGGAGCCGTCGCGCATCTTGTAGTCGATGGGATTGACTCCGGCGGCGGCAATCTTGACCAGCACCTCGCCGTCACCGGGCTCGGGCGTGGGCAGTTCGGCCACGTGGAGTTCTTCGGGTCCACCGAAGCGATCGATGACAACTGCGCGCATGAGGACGAGTCTGCCACCTCGTGGCCGTTACCGAATTCGGCTGTGGCTCAGATGGGTGGGATCTCGCCCGACCCACGCTCCCGCAGGGTCGAGGCCACCACGAGTGCCTCGGCCGGGCCGGTGACTGTGCCGTCGATGCGGCCGAACAGGCGGCGGGCCGCCAACTCGCCGATCGCGACGGGGTCCTGCGCGATCGCGCTGAGCGGCGGGTCGAGCAGGTCTGCCAACGGCAGATCGTCGAAGCTCACGAGCGCGACGCGATGGTCGAGGCCGAGCGTGCGCATGGCGTGCAGCGCGCCCTCCGTGGCCTCGTTCTGGGCCGAGAGCAGCGCGGTCGGTGCCGGTGTCGCGGTCAGGAGGCGGGTCGCGGCCTGAGCCGAGCGGCCGCCCGGTGTCGGATCGGCGCGGACGAGGGCGACGAGATGATCGTCCACCGGCAGCCCCGCCTCCGACATGGTGCGGCGGAACGACTCGTGCCGCTCGTGGCTCGTGCCGATCGAGGCGTCGTCGCCGAGATAGGCGATGCGGTGGTGGCCGTGTGCGACAAGGTGTTTGACGGCCGTAGCGATGCCTTCGGCGTTGTCGGAGGTGACGGTATCGGCCTCGAACCCGCGTGGATGCCTGTCGATGAACACCACGGGCGTGTGCCTCCCGAGCTCGCGGGCCAGGTAGCCCTGTTCGGCGGGAGAGGGCGCGACGATCAGCCCGTCGACCCGGCGCTGCAGCAGCGCCGCGACCAGGCGCTTCTCGCGCTCCGGGTCGTCATCGGTGCTCACCGACAGCACCACGACCGCCCGCTCGCCTGCGACGTTCTCGATGCCGCGATGCACAGCTCCGGCGAACGGGTTGTCGACGGAGGGGACGAGCAGGCCGATCGATTTCGTGCGCCGGTCGCCTCGGCGCAGGCTCGCGGCGGCGAGATCGGCGCGATAACCGAGCTGCTCGGTCGCGCGGCGCACCTTCTCCGTGGTGGCGGGCGACACCCCGGGCTCGCCGTTGACGACCCGCGACACGGTCTTGATGCCGACGCCGGCCAGCGCCGCCACGTCACGCAGGGTCACGGTCTCGCGCCGCGACCCCCGGCCACGCCCTGAGCCGGGTGACCCTTCCGCCGTGTCGTTCATACGCCGCCGCCGCTCATGTGGGTCAGCATATGGGGGTGCCCGACCTGACCCGTGACGTGGCCTGGGTGTATGTTCGTCCGGGTCGCCCGCGGGAGGCGTGCTTGGCACGGTTTCTTCACACCGGTGGGCCTAGTCAGTAAGTGGGCCAGGTCAGCACAAGGCCAGCGCAATGTCGGTACAACGTGAGAGAGGCGGCATGAGCACACACGCAGTCTCGTGGCCTGCGGCCGAGCCGTTGTGGGGGCGTCTGGCGATGCTCGAGCCGATCCCTGACTCACCCCCTCCGAACGGCACGCTGCCTCTGTCGCAGCTCGTCCGCCCCCTGCACCGCCCTGAGGTCTTCGCGGGAGGGTGGGGCGGCGGGCCCGCCGGGTACGACCCTGACCCCCGCCGCTTCGTCGACTTTCTCGGCTCCTACCTGCCGCCCACCGGTCGGCCCGGGGTGGGCTTTCTCGTCCGCCTCGCGGCCCCTGCTCAGCAGCCGGGTGCCGCCAACGGAGTCGTGGTGGGCACGTCCTCTTACCTGAACCTCGATGCGGCGGGCGAGTCGGTCGAGATCGGCTGCACCGCCTACGATCCGAGCCTCTGGGGCACCGCGCTGAACGCCCAGGTCAAGCTGCTCATGTTGAGCCACGCCTTCGACGCCGGATTCGGCCGCGTCGTCTTCAACGTCGACAACCTCAACACGCGCTCCCTCGGGGCGATGACTCGACTCGGTGCCACGCGCGAGGGCGTGCTGCGCCGGCACAGGCCCCGCGCCGACGGCACCTGGCGCGACACGGTGGTGCACTCGGTGCTCGCCGACGAATGGCTACAGGTGCAACGAGCCCTCAAAGAGAGGGTGGCAACAGGGCCACGCATCCTGTTGCCACCCGATCGCGATCCGAACTAGCTGCTCAGCCGACGTGTGAGGTCAGGCCTCGCCACCGAACTCGGCGCGCATACGCTTCTTGTCCCACTTGCCGACGCTGGTGCGGGGCACCTCGTCGACGATCTCGATGCGGTCGGGCATCTGCCAGGCCGCGAACTTCTCGGACAAGTGGGCCTTGACCTCGTCGATGCTCAGCTCGGCGTCCTTCACGAGCGCGATGATCGCCACCGGGCGCTCCTGCCACTTGGGGTCGGGCACACCGATGACCGCGGCCTCGCGCACCTTCGGGTGGGCCATGAGGGCGTTCTCCATATCGATGGAGCTGATCCACTCGCCACCGCTCTTGATGACGTCTTTGATGCGGTCGGTGAGTTTGACGTAGCCGTTCGGGTCGATCGTGGCCATGTCGCCGCTGCGCCACCAACCGTCGTCGAAGCGGTCGGCCGCCTCCGGCATCTGGTGGTACGACGTCGTGATCCACGGCGAGCGCATCTGCAGCTCACCGGGGGTGGTGCCGTCGAACGGTGCTTCGGTGCCGTCCGGCTGCATGAGCCTGAAGTCGACGAGCGAGAGCATGAGGCCCTGCTTGCGCTTGTTGTCCCAGCGCGCCTCGTCATCCCAATCGGCCATGCTCGGCTTGAACCGGTTGAGGGTGACGATCGGGCTGGTCTCGGTGGCGCCGTACGCGTGGATGATCTCGGCCCCGGTCTCCTCGAACATGCCGCGCATGAGGGAGACGGGCGGCTCGCTGGCCCCGGAGAGCGCCCGCAGCCTGCTGAAGTCGGGTTTGTCGCCGCGCTCGCGGATGCGGTCGAACATCGGCTGGAAGATCGCGGGCGCACCGCTGGTGACCGTGACCTCCTCGTTCATGAGCGCGTCGATGAGGAAGTCGGTCTCGTTCGCGGCGTAGCGACCGGGCAGCACGGTCTTGCAGGCCATGAGCATCGCGGCCTGCGGCATGCCCCACGACTGTGCGTGGAACATCGGGGTGATGAGCATCATGCAGTCTCTGACCGAGATGTCTGCGTTGAGGGCCAGGCCCATCGCGTGCAGCACGATCGCGCGGTGACTGTAGTAGACCCCCTTGGGTCGGCCCGTCGTGCCGGTGGTGTAGCAGGCGCCGTACGAGGAACGCTCGTCGATCTGCTGCCAGCGCGGGGTCGGGTCGGCGTTCGCGACCAGCGTCTCGTAGTCGAGCGGGTTCGGCAGGGTGGTCTCGATCGACTCGAGTGGGTTGTCGCTGACGATTACCCAGTTCTTCACCTGCGGGTACGAAGGTGCCAGAGACTGCGCGATCGGGAGCAGCGAATCCTCCACGAAGACCGTGCTCACGCCGCTGTCCTCGAGCACGTGGCCGAGATCGGTGGGGCCGAGCCGCAGGTTGAGCATCGTCATCACGGCACCGACACCCGGGATCGCCCAGTACAGCTCGAAGTGGCGGTGCGTGTTCCACGCGAGGATGCCGACCCGGTCGCCCGGCTTGACCCCGACGGTGCGCCGCATGGCGTCGGCGATGCGGCACACGCGGTCGTAACAGTCGGCGATCGTGTACCGGCTCCACTCACCGGTGTCCTTGCGGTAGACGATCTCCTGCTCACCGTACGTGCGGGCCGCGTGCCGGATCAGGGTGGTCGTGTTGAGCTGGACGTCGTCGCCCATGGTCGACGGATAACCCTGAATGATCTCGCTCCCGGGCTGCGGGCTCGAGGGCGGGGGAGTCTGGGTGTCGCTCACGAATGCTCCTGGCGGCAGTGGGCGGCCACGTCGCCGCCGATGTGATTCAGACTACGCGGCGTCGGTCCCCGTCGGTCAGCGGCGGATAACCGAATCGCGGCGCTCACTCAGGACCCGCGTCTGTAACACCCCGGGCGCTGACGGCCCCGAATAGCCTGAACGCCATGGATGTCGCCACCCCGCTCCCCGCGCACCGCTCCTACGAAACCCTCGAAGTCGCGTTCGACGACGGAGTCATCGAGCTCACGCTCAACCGGCCCGACCGTCTCAACGCGATCTCGCTGACGATGGCGCGCGAGATCCGATCGGTGATGTCGGAGTACGGATTCCACCCCGACGCGCGAGTGCTGGTGCTGCGCGGCTCAGGACGTGCCTTCTGTGCCGGCTTCGACGTGACGACCGAGCCCGACGACGCCTCCGCGCGAGGCATGTGGCTGCAGTACCGGGCCATCGACCAGGCGATCAAGTCGTTCGCCGCGGCCCCGGTGGTGCGTATCTCCCAACTCCACGGCCATGTCGTCGGAGGCGGTCTGCTGCTCAGCTCGGAGTGCGAACTGCGCTACGGCGACGAAACCGCCAAATTCGGTATCCCCGAACCTGACTCGGGCTACCCGTTCTCACTCGGAGGGGTCTCGCTGCTGGCCCGCTCCATCGGCCTGACCCGCACGGCGGAGATCGTGCTGACCGGGCGTCGTCTCTCGGCCGACGAGGCGCACGACATGGGCTTTCTTACCCAGGTGGTCCCCTCCGACACCCTCGCGACTCACGTCATGGAGGTGGCGCGCAGGGTGGCCGCTCGACCGGCATCGCTGCTGCTCGCCTCACTGACCTCGCTCGACGAGGCGGCCCGCGACCTCCTCCCCGCCGACACGGTGGACCTGACGACCCTGCTGTTCGTGAGCCAAGACCCCCAGGTGGCAGAGGCGAAGGCGGCCTACGCAGAAAAGTTCGCAAAGCGCCGCTGAGGCCGGTGCCGATCTAGCCGGATCAGAAGTGCTCGGTCGCGTGAGGCGCCGACCCCCAATTCTGTCCCATGGCATTTTTGCTGGTAAGGAAGTCAAAGCGAAAACATGTGCCATGGGACTATCAGCGAAGCCGACTCCTGCGGCAGCGAGTTCGGCGCCGCCCACGGGCGAATCCTGCACCAGCCTCCGCGGGCTGCCGAGAAGCCGATCCGCGCGTGGTGCGGAGAATAGGCGCATGGAGACTCCGGGAGAAGACGTCGCCGACGGACGCGAACCGGTGTTTCTGCCGCATCCGCTGACGGGCCAGATGTTCCCTTCACCGGTGCCGCCGGGAATCGGCTGGCCCGAGGATCCGGCGAGCGCCGACACCCCGGTGGCGCATACGGCTGCCGAGGTGCGTGAACTCGCTCGTACCGCGTCGACGGTCGCCGAGATCGACGCCCGTTCGAGTGTGTGCCGGGCATGCCCCCGCCTCGTCGCGTGGCGGGAGGAGGTGGCTCGCATCAAGCGCGCCGCCTACGCCGGCCAGCCGTACTGGGGCCGCCCCGCCGCGTCGTTCGGTGACCCGGACCCGCGCATGATCGTGCTGGGGTTGGCCCCGGCGGCCCACGGCGCCAACCGAACCGGCCGCATGTTCACCGGAGACCGCTCGGGGGAGTGGATCGTCGGCGCCCTCCACCGCGCGGGCTTGGCCGACCGTGACCACGCGGGCGTCGCGGGGGATGACCAGCGGTTCCACGGAGTCCGGATGGTTGCACCCGTGCGCTGCGCACCTCCTGCGAACAAGCCCCTCACCTCCGAGAAAGAGACGTGTAGTGCGTGGCTGGACCGCGAACTGACCCTGCTCACGTCGGTGACGTCGATCCTCGCGTTGGGCGGCATCGCCTGGACCTCGGCCCTGCAGGCCGCCGTACGACTGGGCTGGCAGGTGCCGCGCCCGCGCCCGCCCTTCGGCCACGGCGCGGAGGTGATACTCAAGGCACCAGCCGCACCCAGTGAGGACGGGGACCACGGTGAGCGAGAGATCCGCTTGGTCGGCTGCTACCACGTGAGCCAACAGAACACCTTCACAGGCAAACTCACCCGCGAGATGCTCGACCAGGCGATAACGAGAGCCGCCCCCCGCTGAAAACTCGGAGGGCGGCTGATGTCTCTCGCCCGGGTCAGTTGACGAAGCTGAAGAGGATGCTGGTCACGGCGGCGAGGCCCGCGATCGTCACGAAGATGTTGCTGAGCTTGCCGCGGTAGGGAGCGAGCCGGTCGATCTTGTGGATCGCGTACATCGGCATGAGGTACAGGATCGACGCGATGACGGGGCCGGAGATCGTCTCGATGAGGCCGAGGATGCTCGGGTTGACGATGGCCGCGATCCAGGTGGTGATGAAGATGAACACCGCCACGCCCTTGCGGACGGTCTTCGGGTCGAGACGCGAGTTGTCGCCTCCGGTGAAGCCGCGCACGATGCCCGCGGCGCCCTCGGCGGCACCGAAGTAGTGGCCGAAGAACGACGACATGATCGCGGTGATCGCGATGACCGGGCCCAGGTACGAGATGACCGGGCTGCCGTGCACATTGGCCAGGTGCGAGAGCACCGGCAGGTTCGCCTCACGGGCGTTGGCCAGCTCGGCCGGGCCGAGCGCGAAGACGCACGAGAACACGAAACCCATGGTGAACAGCACGAGCATGATCGCGTTGACGCGCAGGATCTGGTTGGCCTTCGCGGGTGCCTTGTCGGAGTAGTGGCGCTCCATCGCGACGGAGAACTGCGAGATCGCCGGGCTGTGGTTGAACGCGAACACCAGCACGGGGATGGTGATCCACACGGTCATCAGCATCGACGGCACCGACGCCGCCTCGGTGAGGCCGGTGAAGCTCCAACTCGGGATGAGGTACAGCGACACCCCGATGAGGATCGCGATGAGCGGGTAAACGACCCAGCCGGTGACCATGAGGATGATCCGCTCACCCGAGACCATCACCGCCATCATCACGGCGATGAGGATCGCCGAGAGCAGCCACCGCGGCGGGGAGGCCATGCCGAGCTGGTTGACGAGCAAGCTGTCGACGGTGTTGGTGATGCCGACGCCGTAGATCAGCACGATCGGGTAGATCGAGAAGAAGTACAGGATCGTGATGAGCTTGCCCGCCCCCGATCCGAAGTACTCCTCGACCACGCGGGTGATGTCGGCGCCGGGGTTCGCCGAGTGTACGACGAACCGGGAGAGCGCGCGGTGCGAGAGGTACGTCATCGGTCCGATGAGCAGCGTCATGATGACGAGCGGCCACAGCCCGCCCGACCCGGCCCGGATGGGCAGGAACAGGATCCCGGCACCGACCGCGGTGCCGAAGAGACTGAGCACCCAGCTCGTGTCGAGCCGGCCCCACTTCATCGAGGTCGAGGGTGAGACCTGTGTTGCCGAGGCGTTCTGCGCCGGGTGTGGGTCAGTAGGTGTCGAGTCGTCAGGTAGCGAATCGTCGTGCGAAGCGGGCATGGATCATCACCGTTCTACGTGGGGGGTTGCCACGAGTCTGTTCCCACCCGGGATGCCCGGTCCAGCTAACGTTTGTGATGCATACCGGTCAAAATGTCTGAACATTCGGGGGCGGAGGGGTGATGTACGACCTGCAGCGACTACGCACACTCCGCGAACTGAAGAACCGTGGAACGCTCGCGGCCGTGGCGCGTGCCCTGTCATACACCCCATCGGCCATCTCGCAGCAGTTGGCCCAGCTCGAGGCAGAGGTCGGAGTGCCGCTTCTCGAGCACGTCGGCCGCCGTGTGCGCCTCACCGAACAGGCCGAGATACTCGTCTCTCACACCGAAACGGTGCTGCGTCAGTTGGAGGCCGCGGAGGCCGACGTGGCGGCGTCACTCTCCCGCGTCGGGGGCCCGATTCACCTGGCCGCGTTCCAGTCGGCGGCGCTGACGATCGTGCCGGAGGCTCTCGTCATGCTCCGCGATCGGTACCCGGAGCTGCGCGCGCATGTGCACGAGATGGAGCCCCAAGACGCGCTACCGGCTTTACTCGCCCGCGATTTCGATCTGATCATCGCCCAGGACTATCCGGGCGTGCCGTGTTGGCGACCCGAAGGCGCCGAGGCGCAAGACCTTCTCGACGACCCGCTCTACCTCGCCGTTCCGCCGGGTTTGAACCTCACCTGCGAGACCACCTGGCGTGAGGTGGCTGGGATGCCGTGGGTCATGGAGCCGGAGGGGGCCGACGCCCGCAGTTCCGCCATGATGCTGTGTCGCTCTGCCGGATTCGAACCCGACGTGCGGTTCGTCAGTTCCGACATCGTCTTTCACGTGCGGCTCGTGGAGGCGGGCCTGGCGGTGGCTCTGGTGCCTGGTCTCCCGGGGCCGGAACGCTTGAGTGGTGTGACGCTGCACCAACTCCCATCAGGAAGGCGCACCCGTCGCATCTTCACCGTCGTGCGAGGCGGCCACCAGGGGCACCCCGCGATCATCGCCCTGCGAGCGGCCCTGAGCCAGGCGGTCGAGGCCCGCAAACTCGCAGGCTAGCGCGCTTGCGACGGAGCCGCCTGTCGCACGGCATCAGGGGGAACCCCGGGCCGGGTCCACCGAAAGTCGGGGGCGGGTCAGTCGTTCGGCCGATGCGGCCGGGCGGCCTGGTCGGGAAGTCTGGGGGTATGAACTGGACGACTCGGGAGGTGGCGCGATGAGCACGGTGGCACCTCCGGTCATCGACCCGGCGGCATTGACTCCGCGAACCGTTTCACGGGCCGCGGCCCGCGTGCCTGAACAGGCACATGCTGTGACGGCCGGGCCGTTCCGTCTGCGCGCGGAGACGTTCCGCTCGGTCTCCAGATACGTCACCGTTGTCGGTCTCGCGGCGATTGCGCTCGCGGTGGCCCTCGGCATCGGCAGCGGCGTGCTTACCTCGGTGGCGTCTCTGCGCGAGTTCGTGGCCGGGTTCGGGGTATTCGCGCCGGCCGCGTTCGTGCTGGTCGGCGCGCTGGAGGCGGTGTTTCCGGTGATCCCGGGATCGGGTGCGATACTCGCAGCCCCGATCCTGTTCGGCACCGTCAGCGGCACGGTCTACGCCTACCTGGCCACGTGCCTCGGGTCGATGCTCGTCTTCGCGATCTCCCGCTACGCGGGGCGCGACCTCATGGCCGCGCGGTTTTCCCCGAGCTCACTCGAGCGCTACGCCGGGTGGCTCGAACACCCCAAGTTCGCACGGTACTTCGGCATCGCGATCGCGATGCCCTTCGCTCCCGACGACCTCCTCTGCTACTTCGCGGGCCTGACGAAGATGCGCTGGCGCACGTACGTCGCGATCATCCTGGCCTGCAAGCCCTGGGGCGTGCTCCTCTACACGACCGGCATGATGACGATCCTGAAAGCGGTGTTCCCATGGCTCGGACTCTGACCCGCCACAACGACCCGACCGACCCCGCAGGCTCCACTGGTTCCGCGGGCGCTGCCGGTGCTTCGGCGCCGCGAGGCCGTGGCCTGCGGGTATGCCTCTACAACGGTTCTGGCAAGATGGCCGAGCGCAGCGGGATCGGCTCGGCGATGCGACACCAGCGGGCGATGCTCCGCGACGCCGGATCGCGTGCGGTGGAGTTCTGGGAGCGTCCCGACATCGTGCAGCTCAACACCGTCTTCCCCGACAGCGTGATCGCCGGCGCCGTCGCGAAAGCCCGCGGCATTCCGGTGGTCGTGTTCGCGCACTCGACGCGTCAGGACTTCGAGGGGTCCTGGATCGGATCGCGCGCCCTCGCACCGCTGTTCGAGAAGTGGCTGCGGATCGTCTACCGCGGGGGAGACGTCGTCGTCACACCGACGCCATACTCGCGCAGCATCATCGAGAACTACGGCATCGACGCTCCGATCCGGGTGCTCACCAACGGAGTTGACACGGAGTTCTTCGCCGGCGGCCCGGAGGCGCGGGCGCGATTCCGCACCGCGCACGGCATCTCCGACGACCAGCGTGTGGTGCTCAGCGTCGGTCATCTCATGACCCGCAAGGGCATCGTCGAGTACGTCGACCTCGCCTCCTCGATGCCGGAGGTCGAGTTCTACTGGGCCGGAACGGTGGCCAGCGCCGCGATGACCCCCGACGTGCGCGCCGCCCTCGACCGGGCGCCTGCGAACCTCCACCTGCTCGGGCACATCCCGCCCGCCGAGGTGCGCGACGCCTACGCCGGAGCCGACCTGTTCTGCTTCATGTCACACGAGGAGACGCAGGGGATCGTCGTGTTGGAGGCGCTCGCCTCCGGGGTGCCGGTGCTCGTGCGCGACATCCCGGTCTACGCCGACTGGCTGCCCGAGGGAGTCGTGACCTACAAAGCCGCCACGACCAGCGAGTTTGCGCACCTCGCGCAGGCGATCCTCGACGGAGTGGCCCCCGACCTCACCGAAGCGGGCCGCAGCCTTGCAGCCGAGCACGACCTGACGCGCGTGGCCGAGGGCCTCGCCTCCGTACACGACGAAGTGCTCGAACGACTCGGCCTGACCGCCTGATCCGCCCCGACTCGACCGCTCTTGGCCCGTCGGCCTCAGTAGTCGACCACCGAAACGTCGGTCGCGCCGAAATCTCTGCCCTTGAACAGCAGCGGCTTACCCGTGGCCGCGGAGAGGGCGTAAGAGAAGCAATCGCCGAAATTCAGGCGCGCAGGGTGCCCGCTGCCGGCGCCGAATCGACGGTGGGCTTCACGCCCGATGCGTGACTGCTCGATCGTCACCGGCTCGAGACCGATGCCCAACTCGCCGAATATCTGCAGGAACCGCGCCTCGGATGCCGGCCCGCCTCTCCTGTCGATCACCACACCGCATTCGATGAACGAGGCCGCCGACATGCGAGGGTCGGGTGCATTGAGGATGACCTCGGTCAGTCTCGCCCCGTCCGTCTCATCCCAGAGGATCGCGATGATGGCTGATGAGTCGACGATCATCGGACGGCATCGATCTCGTCGTCGAGGTAGTCGTACATGTGCTCCATCTCGTACTTCATCGCCGCCCGGTCCTCATCGGTGAGATGGGCGTTGAACTCCTTGACCAGGTTCATGACCACGTCGACGCGGTGCTTCACATCTTGTTCGCGGGTCTTGAGGTCGAGGTGGGCCAGGTACATCTCCAAAGCGGCCTCCAGCGCGCTCGTCTGCGTCTGGCCCGTGCGCTGAGCGGCCTCGCGCGCGAGGGCGTGAACCCGCTCGTTCTTGATGTTGAGAGCCATGGTTACACCCTACTCCCGTGCGCCTTACACCAGGGTGTAAGTCCGCGTGATGACCTGCCTTCGTTCGGATGCCGGTCGGCTCAGGCACTCGGTACCGATGCTGGTGTCAACAATCGCGTCAGGGGGCGTTCGTTGACACCAGCATCGGTACCAAGAGAAGGGGGCCAGCCCGGAAAACCGGACCGGCCCCCTCCCGAGGAGCACACGGATCAGGAGACGATGAACGTGCTCACGTTGGAGTCGTCCTCCGAGCTCGTCCCCACGTAGGCCGTGAATTCGCCCGTCGGTACCGCGAAGCCCCGGTCGCCGTAGCTCCACACCGACAGCGGGTGGTGGGTGGCGGAGGCGTCGACCACGATCTCCACCTGCTCCGACGCTCCTGCCGCGACCGCGACCTTCTGGAAGGCGACGAGACGCTTCGGCGGCTGGCCCGTGCTCTTGGGGAAGCCCAGGTACACCTGCACGACCTCCGCGCCGTCGCGTTCTCCGGTGTTTGTCACCGTCGCCTTGATCGTGACCGTGCCGGCGCCGCCGGAACCGTCCGGGCCACCGGTGACGGACGCGTCGACCGACACGTCGGCCAGTTCGAACGTCGTGTACGACAGGCCGAACCCGAACGCGAACCGCGGCGGCACGTTGTTGGCCTGGTGCCAGCGGTAGCCCATCTCCAGGCCCTCGGAGTAGCGGATCGTCGGCCAGCCTTCGCCCTCGTCGGTTCCGGGGTAGCGCTCGGGGTGGCCGTGTACGAGGGTGTCTTCGGCGTTGCGCGGGTACGAGGTCGGCACCTTGCCGGAGGGGTTGACGGAGCCGAGCAGCAGGTCGGCGACGGCGTGGCCGTCTTCGGCGCCCTGGTTCCAGACTTCGATGATCGTGGCGGCGTCGTCGGCCCACGGCAGCAGCATGGGCGCCGAGCTCTTCAGCACAACAACGGTGTTGGCGTTCGCGGCCAGGAGCTCGGCGATCATCTCCGACTGCCGGTAGGGCATGTCCATGCTCTCGGTGTCGGCGCCCTCAGTGGCGATGAGTCCGGCCATGACGAGCACGACATCGGCGGCCTTCGCGGCGGCTACGGCCTCCGCCAGATTCGAGAGCTCGCGGTCGACGATCACGCTGCTCACAGTGGACGAGCCGCCCAGGTCGGCGATCACGTCACGGAAGCCCGGCTCCGGGTCGACGGTGTAGAGCGGGTCGACCTTGCTCGATCCGCCGCCGCCCTGGCACGCCTTACCGGCGAACTTGTCCTGGCCGACGATGAGGATCGAGCCCACATCCTTGCTCAGCGGCAGCAGCCCGGCATCGTTCTTGAGCAGCACGGCCATCTGCGTGCCGATGCGGCGGGAGGTCGCGCCGTTCTTCGCCGCGTCGATCTCGACCGGAGCGTAGGGGCGCTCGAAGTGCCCGAACCGGAACATCTGCGTGTACCGGCGCACGAGCGCCCGGTCGACGACCTCGATCTCGAGACTCGTGTCGTTGATCGCGTTGGTGATGTTGGTGTCGTTGAGCCACTTCGCGTCTGGCATCTCGTGGTCGAGGCCCGCGTTGAGCGAGGCCGCTGCCGAGCGGGTCGACCAGAAGTCGGACTGCACGTAGCCCTCGAAACCCCAGTCGCGGCGCAGCACGTCGTTGAGGGTGTACCGGTTCTCGGTGGCGTACGTGCCGCGAACCCGGTTGTAGGCGCTCATGATCGAGGCGACGTCGCCGTCTTTGACCACCATCTCGAACGGCAACAGGTACATCTCGCGCAGCACGTGCTCGTCGACCTCGACGTTGGTGCGGAAGCGCTCGTACTCCTGGTCGTTGACCACGTAGTGCTTCGCCATCGCGATGACGTTGTGGCTCTGGATCGCCTTCGTCACCTCGACGCCCATGACGCCGGAGAGGTACGGGTCTTCGGAGAAGTACTCGAAGTTTCGGCCGGCGGTGGCGGTGCGGTGCAGGCAGACTCCGGGGCCTTCGAGCACGTGCTGGCCGAGGCAGACGCACTCGTTGCCGATCACGTCTCCGTACTCGTACGCGAGGCTCGGGTCGAAGCTGGCGGCCACGCCGATGGTCATGGGCAGCGCCGTCGCCGGGGGAGACGGGGTGCCGTCGCCCATGCCCACACCGACAGGCCCGTTCGTGATGCGGAACCGCGGAATGCCGAGTTCGGGCAGGGCAGCGACGTGCCGCTCGACCCGGATCTGGGCCGCGAGCTGCTCCATCTCCTCCTCGGTGGTGGCTTGGGCGGAGATGCCGTAGATGTCGATCGTCTCCATGTTGCCGTGGAGCTGACTGATCTTCTGCTCCAGCGTCATCGCCTCGACGAGCGAGTCGGCCCTCTCCCGCGGGCTCAGCTCGGTGTTCTCCCATGGGCGTGCTTCGGACACGATGCGCCTCCGTCGATAGTGGTGGCCCAGGGCCTGACGCCCCCGGGCAGACTTGCCGCCACGCTACGGCCGGCCCCCGTGCCGAGCACGCGGTTGCCACCGATTGGCATGACCGCCGCTCCGGCCCGTGGGGTACCGCGACAAGCTCTCACGCCGATCCGGGCTGGCGAGACGGGGAGTGTTCCGCGGGACTGGTGG
Source organism: Dermatophilus congolensis (assembly GCA_030538115.1). Lineage (GTDB taxonomy): Bacteria > Actinomycetota > Actinomycetes > Actinomycetales > Dermatophilaceae > Dermatophilus > Dermatophilus congolensis_B. Next base: position 178,271 of record JAUNUP010000004.1, read on the forward strand.
AGTGGGTGCGCGGGCAGAGTTCCGTGTCCCGCGAACCCAGATCACCGCCGGTGAGCCGCCCGACGTCCCCCCCATGCGACATCCCCGTGCGCCCCTCCGCGAGATGCCCGAACTCCGCAGACACGCGGTCGCGAACTGCGGATGAACGTCTGGCGAGGTTCGTGTCCCGAGCCTTGCCTCACGCTCCGGGGGCTGATCGGCTGGGGGCGAACGCCCGGCGGGAGGGGGAGTTCGATCCCGGCGGGTGTCATGCGAATTCGACCCGGTCGAAAGGACGAGCCATGCCCGCCTCCGTTTCCCGCCGAGGGTTCCTCGGCCTCACCGCAGCCGCGGCCACCGCAGTGGCTGTTCCGGCCGAAGCCATCGCCTCGTCCCGCGCAAGGTCGGGCAAGCGCGACTCCGCGACGGGCACCATCGCCCTGCTGACCGACCCCTTCCTGCAGCTCCCGCGCCGGGGTGCTGTCCACGTGGCCTGGTTCACCGAGGCCCGCGGCGATGCGCACGTCGTGCTCGTCGGAGAGGGAGTCGACGGCCTCACGCTCCAGCAGGCGCGAGACCTGGCCCGACGCGGTGGCCGCAGCCACTCGATCGTCGCTGGTCGAAGCCGCAAGCGTACGAACATCACTGTGGTGCAGGCGAAGACGCGCAGGCTCTCGCGCACGGCCGAGGATGTCGAGAGCCAGCTGCCCGCCGACCGCAAGCCCGCCTCCGGCATCGTCGACCGGATCGTGCACCGCCACGAGGCGCTCGTGAAGGGCCTGCCCGTGTCCGGCACGCCCGTGCCGTACCGGGTGCTGTCCGGGCGCGGCCGGTCAGCCGTGCTCAGCGACACGTTCACCCTGCGCGGCTCGGTCGCGGCGGGCGAGGACGCCGTGATCCTGCTGACCTCCGACCACCAGGCCATGGTCAACACCCCCGCGAACATGCACTTCGCGGCGGCGACGGTGACGAAGGAGCTCGGTCCGATCGCCGCGGTCATCTTCGCCGGTGACCTCGTCAACATCCCCGACCGCGCCTCCGAGTGGTTCGACGACCAGCGTGGTTCGGCGTTCTTCCCCGTGCTGCAGGGGCGAGGCGGCCGCGAGGGCACCGATGGGGTCGAGTACAAGGGCGCGGCGATCATCCAGAGCGCGCCGATCTTCCCGGCGGTCGGCAACCACGAGGTGCAGGGTCGCCGCGACGGAGCTGAGTCGCTCGGCAAGTCGTTCAACGCCCCGGTGCCCCGCGAGGTCGCCGAGCGCGAGTACGCGAAGGTCGCCTCCAGGGTGAACCCGTCGGGCAAGGCCCACGTCAAGGCCGCCTGGATCGAGAACAACTCCTTCTCCACCCGCACCTATGAGGAGATCTTCACGCTCCCCGACGACTCGCCTGGCGGCAAGACGTACTACGCCGTGAGCATCGGAGACGTGCGCCTCATCTCGCTGTACTCCACGCGCATCTGGCGCAACACCGTCGCCGAGCCCGACCCCGCCAAGCGGGAGGCGATCAGCCGCTACCAGGAGTCGAAGGCCGTGCTCGGTTCGCCGCTGGAGCAGGGCTACGGCGAGTTCATCTTCGAAGACCTCGCGGTCGGCTCCACGCAGTACCGCTGGCTGCAGGCCGAATTGCGCTCGTCCGCGTACCGCAAGGCGAAATACCACGTCGTCATGCTGCACGAGGGGCCGCAGGGACTCGGCGACAACGTGATGGCCCAGTTCGCGCACCCGGTGCGCATCGAGGAGAAGGACGCCGCCGGTGCCGTGACGGGCGTGCGCTACGAGTACCCGGCGGAGAAGAACATCCTGCTCCACGACCTGCAGCCGCTGCTGGAGAAGGCGGGCGTCGACCTCGTCTACAACGGCCACAGTCACCTGTGGAACCGGTTCGTCTCCGCCAAGGGAACGAACTACCTGGAGGCGAGCAACACCGGCAACAGCTACGGCGCCTTCCACCCCCTCTCAGGCCGTACCCGCCCGGTGCCGCCTGCCCCGTGGCGTGCGAGCGACTATCTCGCCCAGGGCAACCCCGGCGGCCTCGACCCGGTGATGCCCACGGTCGCGCCGATCACCAACGAGGCCGGCGCGACAACCCCGTTCATCGCGTCCAACGACTACGTCGTCTTCCAGGCCTTCCGCACGAGCACAGGCATGGTGACCAGCTGGTACGTAGACATGCGAGACCCGGCCAAGAAGGTGGTCAAGCTAGACGAATTCCGCCTCGGCAAGTAGTCGCCCGAACGATGCGACATGAGGGATGCGTTTCGTGACCCGCTGACGACGTTTACCTAGGTGAACGTGTGCGCGGTCTGGTGAACTGCATCCCTCATGTCGTAACGAGGCGGATACACCGTCGCGGCGGGGTGCTGCTCCGCAGGCCGGAGTCGGGTGACGCGGGTAATGTGCCTGCTCACCGAACGTGAGTTGCTTCAGCACCCGGAGGCCCCCATGGCAGAGACGCCGACATCGTCACCGCAACCACAGTCCTCGGGGAGCACCGCCATTTCTGGCAGTGCCCGCCGGAGCGCGGTGCTCGGGGCCATGTTCCTCATGGCGACGAGCGCCATCGGGCCCGGGTTCCTCACTCAGACAGCGACATTCACTGCCCAGCTCGGGGCGGCGTTCGCGTTCGCGATCGTGCTGTCGATCATCGTCGACATCGCGGTGCAGCTGAACGTGTGGCGGGTCATCGGCATCTCGGGCATGCGGGCGCACGAACTCGGCAACGTCGTGCTCAAGGGCGCCGGATGGGTGCTTGCGGCACTCGTCGTGTTCGGCGGCATGGTGTTCAACATCGGCAACATCTCGGGCACCGGGCTCGGCCTCAACGGCATGCTCGGTGTCGACCCCGTTGTCGGGGGTGTGGTCTCGGCGGCGCTGGCCTGCATCATCCTGCTCTCCAAGGCGTTGGGCGCAGCGTTGGACAAGATCGTCGTCGGGCTCGGCCTGCTGATGATCGTGCTCACCACCTACGTGGCGTTCAGTTCGAATCCGCCGGTCGGTGACGCTCTTCGAAACTCCGTTATGCCCGAGACGACGAACTTTCTCGTCATCACCACACTCATCGGCGGCACGGTCGGCGGGTACATCACGTACGCGGGCGCCCACCGGCTGCTCGACTCGGGCATGACCGGAGTCGAGAACGCCTCCGGCGTGGCCCGCAGCTCGACGCTCGGCATCATCGTCACCGGCGTCATGCGGGTCGTGCTGTTCCTGGCCATCCTCGGGGTCGTCGTCGGAGGGGCACAGCTCGACATGACCAACCCCGCCGGCAGCGCGTTCGAGCACGCGCTCGGCGACGTCGGCCGGGTCGTCTTCGGCATCGTCCTGTGGGCTGCCTCAGTCACGTCGGTGATCGGCGCGAGCTACACGTCGGTGTCGTTCATGACGAAGCGCAGCACGTCGGCCCGCACGGTCAGCCTCATCACGATCGTCTTCATCGCGATCGGTGCATTCGGCTACGCAACCCTTGGCAAGGCCCCTGCGACCCTGCTCGTGTTCGCGGGCGGGTTCAACGGGCTCATCCTGCCGCTCGGCTTCACGCTGGTGCTCTGGGTGGCGTGGCGCCGCCGCGACCTCCTGCACGGATACCGGTACCCCGCCTGGCTGCTCATCGCCGGCGTGCTGGCCTGGCTTCTCACCCTGTTCTTGGGCTGGCAGTCCATCTCCGGCCTGAGCACCCTGTGGACCGGAGGACTGTGATGACCATCGACCTCAACGCCGACCTCGGCGAATCGTTCAGCGCCTGGACCATGGGCGATGACGCGGCGATGCTCGACATCGTCAGCAGCGCAAACGTAGCTTGCGGGTTCCACGCCGGTGACCCGATGACGATGCGCGCCACCTGTGAAGCCGCCGCCTCTCGCGGAGTCGTGGTTGGCGCCCACGTCTCCTACCGTGACCTGCACGGATTCGGTCGCCGCTTCATCGACGCCACTCCCGCCGAGCTCGTCGCCGACATCCTCGCCCAGCTCGGCGCCCTCGACGCCATGTGCCGTATCGCGGGCACCCGCATCTCTTACGTGAAACCCCATGGGGCGCTGTACAACACGATCGTGCACCACGAGGCCCAGGCCGCCGCCGTCGTGGAGGCCGTGCGGCTGTTCGACCCTGAGCTGCCGATCATGTGCCTGCCCGGCGCGGTGGTTCTCGACCTCGCCGAGCAGGCCGGTATGCGGGCCGTGCGCGAGGCCTTCGCCGACCGCGGGTACACACCCGAGGGCACGCTCGTCTCCCGCAGGGAGCCGGGAGCGGTGCTCCACGACCCGCAGGTGGTCTCCGCCCGCATGCTCCGGCTCGCCACCGAGGGCGTGGTCGAGGCGGTCGACGGCAGCCTCGTTCGTGTGGAGGCTGATTCGATCTGCACCCACGGTGATTCGCCCGGAGCGGTGGCGATGGCTCGCGCCGTGCGGGAGCGGCTCGAGGGTGCGGGTGTCGAGATCCGCCCGTTCGCGTGATGGCCTGCGGTGTCGACGTGCCAGCGCCGACCGTTCGACGCGGTTCGCGGCGCGATGGCGGGCGGTGGTGACGTGCCGGTGACAACCGTTCGACCCGCCTCGCCGCGCGGTGCGCTCACTCGGGGGCTTCACAAACGGGGACCTCTCAACCGGGAGCGGGGTGCCTGATGGACGCGACGATCCTGACCTGCGGTGAGACCGCCGTACTCGTCGAAGTCGCCGACCTCGACGCGGTGATGGCGCTCGACCACGCCGTCCGCAACCGCCTCACCAACCGGCAAGGGCCGTGGCGGGATGTCGTGGAGGTCGTACCCGCCACCCGCACCGTCCTGGTGACGGCCTCGAGCGCGGCGGGCCTGCCCGCCCTGCGCGACGAGATCGAGGGGCTCGTGGCCGAACTCGACCCCACGCCTCCCGAGATGAGCGACTCACGCACCGTCACCATCGGGGTGCACTACGACGGCCCCGACCTCGCGGAGGTCGCCTCGCTCACCGGGCTGAGCGAGCCCGAGGTGATCGAAGCCCACACCGGCACCCCGTGGCGGGTCGCGTTCTGCGGCTTCGCCCCCGGGTTCCCGTATCTGGTCGGAGGCGACGCGCGGCTGGAGGTTCCGCGACGCGCCGAGCCCCGCACCCACGTCCCGGCAGGAGCCGTGGGCCTGGCGGGCACGTTCAGCGGCGTCTACCCCCGCGTCTCCCCTGGTGGGTGGCAGTTGCTCGGCCACACCGACGACGTGATGTGGGACCTCGACCGCGATCCTCCCGCCCTGGCCACACCGGGCGACGTCGTGCGCTTCGTCGACCTCGGAGCCGAGCCGCGGGGTGAGTCCGAGTCCGCCGCGGAGACAGCGTCGCGCGACGGGGTCGAGCCTGAAACAACGGCCCCCGACGGCGCCGAAACCGCAGAAGCTCCCGAAACGGCAGGGGCCAACGAAGCGCCCGGAGCGGCCGGAACTACGAGCGCCAGAGTCGGGACGCCTCCGTTCCCGACCGAGGGCACCCCGAAGGTGCGGATCCCGGGATCGCGGCACCTCACCGTGCTCGCCACCGGACCTTTGTCCGTGCTCACCGACGAGGGGCGGCGAGGTGTTGCCCACCTCGGCGTCTCGGCCTCCGGTGCGGCCGATCGTGCCTCGTACGAACTGGGCCAGCGGCTGCTCGAGCAGTATGACGGGTCCGCCGCGATCGAGGTGACCTATGGCGGCCTGACCCTTCGGTCGGAGGCGGTGTTCACGATGGTCCTCACCGGAGCCGACGCCCACGCCACCCTCGACGGCCAGGGAGTCGGCATGAACGCGCCGTTCTTCGTCTTCCCCGGCCAGACCCTCACCCTCGGCCACCCGCAGGCGGGCCTGCGCACCTACGTGGCGGTCCGTGGGGGATTCGACACGGAGCGGGTGCTCGGCTCCCGCTCCACAGACGTGCTCTCGGGCATCGGGCCGCGGCAACTCAAGGCCGGAGACGTGCTCACGGTCGCCTCCGCGACGACCCTCGCGTTCGCCGGCGTCGACCAGGCGCCCGTGTGGCCACTGAGCGACGGATCCATCGAGGTGGAGGTCGTGCCAGGTCCCCGCGACGACTGGTTCGCCCGCCCCGAAGACCTCCTGGGCACGTGGACGGTCTCGCAGAAATCCAACCGCGTGGGAGTGCGGCTCGAGGGCGGACAGATCGCCCGCCACCACGCCCACGAGGGCGAACTCCCCACGGAGGGCATGGTCCGTGGCTCCGTCCAGGTGCCCCCGAACGGCGAACCCGTCGTCTTCCTCGCCGACCACCCCGTCACGGGCGGCTACCCCGTCATCGGCGTGGCCACGCCCCGCAGCGTCGACCGCCTCGCCCAGGCAGTACCGGGGCAGCAGATCGTGTTTCGTTGGAAACGCCACTGATCCGCTCAGCGCCGACACCGCGACAGGTGTCCGTGTCCGCGCCACCGCCCCTCCGCCCGTCGAAAGGAGCCAGACATGACCGAGATCGCCGACCTCACCCCGCGAGAGGCGCGCGCCCGCTTCCGCGACGGCCTCGTCACCCCGACCAGCGGATGGTGCGCCGGGTACGCGCAGGCGAACATCATCGCCGTGCCCGAGGCGCTCGCCTTCGACGTGCTGCTGTTCGCCCAACGCAACCCCAAGCCGTGCCCGGTTCTCGACGTGCTCGAGGCCGGTCAGGTGGGTGGCGCGCTGCTCGACGGCGATATCCGTACCGACATCCCGAAGTACCGCGTCTACGAGCACGGCGAACTCGTGGCGGAGCCCGCCGACGCCACCGAATACTGGCGCGACGACCTCGTCACCTTTCTCATCGGATGCAGTTTCACGTTCGAGCATCCGCTCGTGGAGGCGGGTATCGACGTGCGCCACATGAGTGCCGGCAGCAACGTGCCCATGTACGTCACCTCGCGACGCTGCCGGTCCGCGGGCAGCCTGAGCGGGCCTCTCGTGGTCTCGATGCGTCCGATTCCCGCCGATCGCGTGGCCGACGCCGTGCGCATCACGAGCCGCTACCCCTCCGTGCACGGCGCCCCCGTACACATCGGAGACCCGGAGGCGCTCGGCATCCGCGACCTCGACCGCCCCGAGTTCGGTGACCTGGTGGAGATCCGGCAGGGCGAGCTGCCCGTCTTCTGGGCCTGCGGCGTCACGCCGCAGGCGATGGTGATGGAGGCCAAACCCGAGATCGCCATCTGCCACGCGCCGGGCCACATGCTCATCACCGACGCCCGCGACGCCGACTACCAGGTGCCCTGAGACCGCTGCCGCAGCCGGGCGGGGGCCGGCTCGCTCTGGCTGAGCCGTCGCCCGTGGGGCCGTCAGCCGTCGGAGGAGCGGGCCCAGAGGTTGATGCCCGACTCGACCGCGTGCGTGTCGATCAGGTTCAGTTCGTCGTCAGAGAACTCCACGTTGTCGAGGGCGGCGACGTTCGCCTCCAACTGCTCCACCGACGAGGCCCCGGCCAGTACCGATGTCACCCGGCCGTCGCGGAGGGCCCACGCCAGCGCCATCTGGGCGAGGGTCTGGCCCCGCGATGCGGCGATGTCGTTGAGCGCACGTACGTGGCCGAGTGCCTCCTCGGTGAGGAGCTTCGGGGCCAGTGACTTGCCCTGCGAGGCCCGCGACCCCTCCGGCACGCCGTCGAGGTATTTGTCGGTGAGCATGCCCTGCGCCAGCGGCGAGAACGCGATGCAACCCACGCCCTCGTCGCCGAGCACGTCGAGCAGGTCCGTCTCGATCCAGCGGTTGAGCATCGAGTACGACGGCTGGTGGATGAGCAGGGGCGTGCCCATCGAACGCAGGATCTCGATCGCCTCACGCGTGCGGTCGCCTCCGTACGACGAGATGCCCACGTACAGGGCGCGCCCACTGCGAACTGCGGTGTCGAGCGCACCCATCGTCTCTTCGAGCGGTGTCGTCGCGTCGAAACGGTGCGAATAGAAGATGTCGACGTAGTCGAGACCCATGCGGGCGAGCGACTGGTCGAGGGAGGCGAGCACGTACTTGCGCGACCCGCCGCCCTGCCCGTACGGGCCCGGCCACATGTCGTACCCGGCCTTGCTCGAGATGATCAGCTCGTCGCGGTATCGACGCAGGTCACGGTTCAGGTGGAGGCCGAAGTTCCGCTCCGCCGCCCCGTACTCGGGACCGTAGTTGTTGGCCAGGTCGAAGTGCGTGATGCCCAGATCGAAAGCGCGGCACAGGATGTCGCGCTGCCGCTGCAGCGGTACGTCGTCACCGAAGTTGTGCCACAACCCCAACGACAGAGCCGGCAGCGCCAGACCCGAGCGGCCGCACCGCCGGTAGGTCATCGAGTCGTAGCGGCTCGGGGCCGCCTGGTAAGCGTCTACGCGGTACGTCATGTGGCCATTCTGCCCGCGCACCGGCCCGTTGCCACGCGGCAGTCAGAGGGGTCGAGCGCGGCGGCCCGGCGCCGGAATCCAGGCTCGTGCGCCGGTGCAGGAGCCTGCAGGTCAGGCGTCGAGGATCGCATGGCAGAGGCGCATAAGCTCGGGCGCCACATCGACCGACCCGCCGCGCGGTAGCGGACGCACTGCCTCGACGACCATGCGGTGTACCGCGTGGACGAGCATCTCGCGGCCGGCCAAGCTCAACTCGGGGCGGGTCACCGCGAGGGCATGCCCCCACTCCTCCGCCATCAGCCGGTCGCGTTTGCGTGCCAGGGCAAGCTCGGCATCGGGGAGGTGGTATCGCTCGGTCACGCAGACGGCAGTGGAATCGCGGTTCACCAGGGCATCCCACACGTACGTGCGGATGAGCGCGTCGATGGCGTCCTGCGCATCGGAGGCGTCCGCCAGCGACGTACTCAGGCCCAACACCAGGCGCTCACCGGCTCGGTCGACGGCCGTGGCCAGCAGCTCTTCTTTACTGGTGAAGTGTCGATACGAGGCGGAGGGCGTGACACCGACGGCCTCGGCGATGTCGGCCATCGACACCCCGCCGTAGCCTCGCTCTCTGAACATGGCCACGGCCGTGTCGAGAATCTGCTCGCGGCGGCTCGACCGCGTCCAGCGCGTCGACGTACACGCCCCTCCATCAGTGGGAGCCGGGGCAGGCAGCGTGAACTCGGTCTCCAGAATTCGGCGGGTCGCCTGGGCCAGCAGCGCTACTCGGGTGGTCTGGGGTATCTCGCGCTCGCTCGACGCGGCTCCCAGCAGCAGGCCCGTGACGAGACGGATGCGGTCTGCCGTGGCTTCGATGCTCAGTTGGGGGTACAGCTCGCCGACCACGGGTGCCCAGCTCTGCGACACGTCGTGCCACAGATCGAGGCAGGCCTGGGCATCCACGTCGTCGGTGCCGTTGTCGGCGTCTGCGTCAGTGCCGCCGTCAGGAGGGGTGCCCGGGGGCGGGGGCGCGATCGAGTGTCGCGCGACCTCGGTGTACCGAAGAACCACCGTGACTTCTGCGATGTGGGAGGAGGCGACGTCGAGGCCTGCCGCCAGCATCGCCTCGAACTGGGCTTCGGTGTCGCTACTTGCGCACGCGGCCTTCGCGCCACGAGTGCGGGCGGCCAGCAACGCGAGCCAGCCGGCGGCGATCTGCGTGACCAGTTGCTCTTTGCCGGAGACGTGCCGGTACACCGCCGGACCACTGATGCCGACGGCCGCCCCGATCTCGTCGATGCCGACCCCGGCGTATCCGCGCTCCATGAAGAGGCGGGCGGCCTGCGCCAGCAATTGCGTCCGCCGCTGATCGGCGGGGAGGCGTGTACGTGCACGACTGCGGTTGGTCGCCTCCGCCGTCATGAGAAGCGCCAATATGAGCCACCGTCAGCCATAGAAGAAGTGTAGAGAGACTGCCGGGTTTTCCCTAACTCATTGAGACAAATGAGCGGGTGTCCGAGAGGCCGCAACCCACGAGTGAGCAGCGGTACCGGACAGACGCTTCAGGGGCGCTCTCCTGCCCGGAGGGCGCCCCTGAAGTACGTCAGCACTCGATGACGTTGACGGCCAGGCCGCCCTGCGACGTCTCCTTGTACTTGGTCTGCATGTCGCGGCCCGTGTCACGCATCGTCTTGACGACGGTGTCGAACGTCACGACGTGCGTGCCGTCTCCGTTGAGAGCCGTGCGAGCCGCCGTGACGGCCTTGACCGCGGCGATCGCGTTGCGCTCGATGCACGGCACCTGCACCAGGCCACCGACGGGGTCGCAGGTGAGGCCCAGGTTGTGCTCCATGCCGATCTCTGCCGCGTTCTCGATCTGGGCAGGCGAGCCACCCATCACCGCAGCCAGACCCGCCGCTGCCATCGCACAGGCCGAGCCGACCTCGCCCTGGCAGCCGACCTCGGCACCGGAGATGGAGGCGGTCTGCTTGATGATCGCGCCCACGGCTCCCGCGGTGAGCAAGAACCGCATGACGCCGTCGTCGTCGGCGCCGTCAACGTGGAAGCGGTAGTAGTGCAACACGGCCGGGATGACGCCTGCGGCACCGTTGGTCGGAGCGGTGACAACACGGCCACCGGCAGCGTTCTCTTCGTTCACGGCCATCGCGTACAGGCTGATCCAGTCCATGAGCGCCAGCGGGTCGTGACGGCCTGCCTGGGCGTTGAGGCGGTTCTTGAGCAGCGGTGCGCGGCGCAGCACGTTCAGGCCACCGGGCAGGCGACCTTGAGTGGCCATGCCGTTGTCGACACAGCTCTGCATGACGCCCCAGATCTCCATGACGCCCTTGCGGAGGTCTTCTTCGCTGCGCCAAGCGAGTTCGTTCTCAGTGACGACCTGGTCGATGGTCTTGCCCGCGTCGTAGCAGATCTTCAACAGCTCGTCCATGGTGCGGAACTCATGGGGAGCCTTCTCCGAGTCGTCGGAGCTGATCTCGTCTTTACCCATGTCCTCTTCGTCGACGACGAAACCGCCACCGATCGAGAACATCACCCGACGGGCCAGCTCGTTGCCGTCGGCGTCGTTCGCCACGAACGTGATGCCGTTGGGGTGCTGCGGCAGGGCGTCGAACATGTGGAGCACGAGGTCGTTGCTCCAGTCGAAGTCGATCTCGTGCGTGCCCATGATGGGCAGCTTCTTGTCCTTCTGAACCGCGGTGATCTTGTCTGCCACGGCGTGCGGGTCGACACTCTCGGGCGCGTTGCCGAGCAGACCGAGCACGACGGCCCGGTCACTGTGGTGGCCCTTTCCGGTGGATCCGAGCGAACCCCACAGGTCGACCTTGATCTTGGCCACCTTGGGCAGGATGCCCTCTGAGTCGAGCTGCCGGGCCCACGTGGTAGCGGCGCGCATTGGCCCCACCGTGTGGGACGAGGACGGCCCGATACCGATGCTGAACAGGTCAAAGAAACTGAGCGCCATGACCAGACTCTACGTGGCGACCCTGAATGCCGGAGGGGCGTTCGCCAGAACGTGCGTTGGCTCGCACGCTCACCGCCGACGGCCAGGTCGAAGGCACGAGAGAGGCGCGAGATGGACCCGCGTGAGTCTGTGTGAGTCTGCGTCGCTCCGAGCTCAGCGCCGCGGGTCGCGACCGGCCGCGTCGGCTCCGCGGTTGGCGGCGTTGATCATCGGGAAGATCGCGAGGGCTGCCACGAGGATGGGGGCCTGCAGCGCGAGGGCGGCCAGGCTGCGGTCTCCGGTGGTCAGCAGCCACACCCCGAGCACGACCAGGGCCGACATCACGGCCGCCACAACGCGCACGAGCGGCCACACCGCGGCGTGCCCCGCCTGCCACGCTGCGGCGCTGGCCGTGGTGGCACCCGTGCGGAAACCTCCGAACCCTTCGATGCCGAGTCGGCCGGTCATCGACGCCCACGTCATCCACGTGAGGGTGCCGATCGCCACGAGGTCGATGACGATGAACAGCAGCGCCGGCACGATCGTGTTCATGAGCGCACACTACCGAGCCCGATCACCGGCTCTGTGTGCGCCGCGGCCCGCGGCCCGGAGTACGGAATGGCAGAGTCGGTGTGTGCAACGAACTCTCGTCGTCATCAGGCATGCGAAATCCGACTGGTCCCGCGGAGTCGCCGACCGTGAACGCCCTCTGGCGCCACGCGGTCGCCGCCAGGCGCCGCCGATCGGCGAGTGGCTGGTCGAGAACGACATCGCCTTCGATCGGGTGCTCGTCTCGCCGGCGACCCGAGCGATGCAGACCTGGGAGGCCGTCTCGGCAGCCATGTCGGCACGCCGCGCTGGCCCGCCTCCTGGCTCCGTGACGGTGGACGAGCGCGCCTACACCGACGACGGCGACGACCTCGTCGAACTGCTCCGCGACCTGCCGGCCGACGCAGGGGTGGTCGCGGTGGTGGGACACAACCCCGCGATGGAAGAGCTCGTCTCCACTGTGACCGGCAGTTTCGTGCGGATGAAGACCTCGTGCATCGCCGTGCTGGAGGTGCCTGGCGACTGGGTCGACCTCGGCCGACCCGTGCGGGGGACGTCTGCGCCTCGAGTCGTCGCCGCAGGCAGACCGGCCGACGGCCCGCTCTGATCGGCGCGGCGGTTACGCGCTGAAGCGGGCGATCACCGTGACCGTGCCGGGCGGCACTTCGGTGAATCCGGCATCGCGTACGGCGACGAGGCCGTGCTCGCGCCACCCCTCGGCAGGGTCGGCGACATCGCCGAGCAGTGTCTGCCACGCCTGTGGTTCGGTGCGGACCACGCGGCACGGGCACCCGGCTTCGCTCCACTGCGCCAATGCCGGCTGATCGGATGCCGCCAGCAGCGCCGCCGCGAGCATCCCCGCGTGACCGGCCTGAGCCATGAGCTTGCCTGCCGTCATCGCGGAGGCCGGTCCCTCGGAGGGCACTTTCACTGTGAGCAGCGGTGACGCCTTGTCGGGTGCGGCGGCGGGGTTGTCCAGAACCTCGGGCGCGGCCGGGCGCGGCTTCTCGGCGTCATCCCCGGAGGCATCGTCGGGCGGATCTGGCTGGCTCGGATGCGCGTCCTCATCGGACTCGACGGCTGGGGGAGGCGCCGCGACGATGACGGGGTAGTCGTCCTCAGGGATGTCGGTGCCCGCGACCTGCAGCTTCGCGACGCTCCGATCGATCTCGGAGACGAGCCCCGGCACGAGGACCCGCACTTCCGTCCGATCCTCCTCACGACCGTGGGCCAGCGTGATGCCGGGCAGGTCGGCTGTCGCCTCCCATTGGGCGCCCCGGCCGCGGCGGGTGACCTTGCGGATGTGCCCGTGGCAGTAGGCGTTCACGGCTTCGAACCACGCGCCTCCCGGTTCCGCGCGGGGATCGATGCACACGGCCGCGCACCCCGACGCTGCGAGGGCCAGGGCGGCGTGCCAGCTCGGGGGAGTGCCCCTCTCCAGGCGCAGGATGATCTGGATGGCCCGCACCTGGTCGGGGTCTTCGTCACGGTCGGCGAGTACCTCGCTCTCGTTCATCCCCAGCCATGCGGCGTAGCGCGCGAGCAGTGGCTCCAGCGCTGATCCGATGTTCACCGGTCCCTCGATTCGTATCGACTCCCTGTAGACGCAGAGTCGAGGGTACTCACCCGCGCGTGCGCCCGATACGTGCCCGCGATCACGTCGCGCTCATGCGCTCGGATCCGCCACGTAGCCCAGGAACAGAGGCGTGTTGTTCGCCTGGTCGGTCAGGATCACGTAGAACGGTCGGTCGAGGCGCACGTCGAGCACCTTCAACGGGGCGCTCACCGCCTCCGCGCCGATCGCGGTCGCGGCGGCGGCCTCCGTGCCCTTCTCATCGACATCCATCGTGGCCTTGTGCGCGACGAAGGAGATGAACAGCCTCTCGGCCGTGGTCATGCCGCTCAGGTCGGCGCGCGTCTGGTCGAAGGCGATGCCCATGCCGAGGGCGGTGAGCGCGGGTTTGAGAGCGGCCCCGTAGTCGAGGGAGAACCGTGGCATGACGAGTGTGGCCGGGTACCTCTCCGACACCTTCCCGGACACGGGGGTCTGCGGGTCCGGGGCATTCTGCTGCTCCCGCATGGGATTCAGGCCCGTCAAGATTTCGCTGACATCCGTGCTCATCAGTTCGTGTACGGCCGCCTCCTGGCCGGCGTTCGGCAGCACCGCCGTGAAGCCGAACTTGAGGTCTGCGTAGGCGAGCGAGATCGCGACGAAACCGGGCATGCCGGGGCCTGACTCGACTCCCGCGGCTCCACCTCGCATCATCGGCACGTCGACGCGGCTGCCGTCGGCGCGGGTGAAGGGCTCAGGCTTCGTTTCGGACTCGAAGAACGGTGACGCCCACGGTGCCTTGAAATGGACGGCATTGACGAGCACGAGCCGGGTCATGTCGTTGAGGGAGTTGGCCTCGATGATCTCGGGGATCTTGCTCTTGGTCGCCTGGCTGGTCCAGCCGTTGATGGCGGTGCGGGCCGCCTCGGCTGCGGCCTTGTAGTCGACCTGGTGCATGCCCGCCCCGAAGTCGCGGGCGAGGGAGTCGAGGAACGGCTGCTCCCAGGGGGTGTCGTGCTGGCCCCACAGCGAGTTCGCCTCCGACCAGTCGATCGTGACCTTTCCGTTGGTCCACTCACGCTCGCCCGCATAGGAGGCGAGTTGCTGCCCGAGGGCGTTGAGTCCGGAGGCGAGGGGCCCGGCTTTCGCGTTGTCGCCGAGGACCTCGTCCATCGCTGCGAGGGTTTCCCCTCGGGCGCCGAGTTTGGTCATGCCGAGGGCGACCATGATCGAGTACGGCGAGATGAGCAGGTTCTTCTCTGGCGGCTCGGGTGCCAATTCGCGCAGCACGGCGCTGCCGAACCGGGCCGTCGCCTGCGCGGCGAAGCCCGCCTTCGCCGGATCGGCCGCAGCCCTGGTCACAGTGGACGCGGCAACCGGATAGGCCTGCGCGGTGCCGCCTCCGAGGGGGCCGCTGCGCCCGCAGCTGGCGAGCGAGCCCGCCGCTCCGATCAGCAGCGGCGCCGCGATGATCGACTGCAGCACCGTGCGTCGCGTCGTCGCGCCCGGGTGGCCGGGAATCGGGCGAGTCAGGGTCATGGCAGCCTCCTCGGCGAAGAGCCGTGTTCTTGCGAGGAGACACGCGCACCCTGACCTGCAGGTTCCGTGCCTGCGGAGCGTAATGTCGACAAAGCCGATCTCGGGCCGCCGTGAACCTCGTCGGTCGCGGAGCCACAGGACGGGTGAAGTCGACGCCTACGTTTTCCGGCCGGCTTTGCGCCGCGTCGGTCGCGGCAGCGCCGGAGCGCGTGATGTCGACACCTCCGTGCGCCGGGTGGTCGGGTGCAGGGCCGGTCGCGGGGCGACGGAAGCTGCTCTCACTGAGCGCGATTCGCGCCCCGTTCGCCTCGGGCACCGTGGCACAGTGGCTGGCATGAGCGACCTGTCCGTCACCCCCACCGAAGTGGTGCTTGCCCTGCCCACCGGCTCTGTGGATGCCGTCGTCGTGCGCCCCTCCGACGCCGACCGTGACCACCGGTATCCACCGGTGCTGTTCATCATGGACGCGGTCGGGCTTCGTGGTCGCCTCGTGGAGATGGCCGAGCGGATCGCTTCCTGGGGATACGTCGTGTTCGTGCCCAACGTCTACTACCGGCAGGGATCGCAGCCGCTCATAGATTCCGGGTCGACTCCCGAGGCGTTCTGGGCTCGGATGAGCGAGTTGATGGCCGCCTACACCACCGACATGTGGGAGGTCGACGGCCCGGCCTTCCTCGACGTGCTCGCCGCTCGTGATGACACCACCGACGAGCCCGTGCGCGTGACTGGCTATTGCATGGGCGGTCGCCTCGCGATGCTGCTTGCCGCGCAGTGCCCCGAGCGTGTCGCTACGGTTGCGGGCTTCCACACGGGCGGCCTCGTGAGCGACGGCCCTGACAGCGCCCACCTGCGCATCGGCTCCGTCACCGCCCCCATGTACTACCTCTACGCCGACAACGACGCCTCGATGACTCCGGGGGCGCAGCGGATGGTGGCCGAGGCGGCTGCAGCCGCGGGCGTCGACTACACGGCCGAAGTCGCCGAAGGCGCAGCCCACGGCTACACGATGACCGACCGCCCCGCCTACAACGAGGCGGCGGAGGCCCGCCACTGGAAGGTGCTGAGGGAACGCTTCGCCGCCGTGTGACCTCAGGAGTTGTCTCGCCAGAAGGTGAGGAGTTCCGGGCCTAGGGTGTCCTTCTCCTGCATCGGTAGGGAGTGGGTTGCGGAGGGCCAGAGCTTCGCCTCGGCCTCTGGCAAGAGGGCTCGGATGCGGTCGACGGCCTCCTGTCCGCCTGCCAGTGACTTCGTGCCGCCGATGTCGACGCGCAGCGGCATCCGCATCGAGCGCCACTCGTCGTCGGAGAGGGTGCGGGGCATCGGCAGCGAGGTCGAGTACTGCTGGGCGGCGGTGTCGATCATCACCGACATCGGGGTGCGTTCTTGCACCTCGGCCACGGTCGTGCCGCCGATCTCGGCGAGTGCCCGGTCTTTCCAGCCCTGCGGCACGGGTAACTGGGTGAGGGTGGCCCAGAAGAATGTGGAGGCCGACATTGGCTCGATCGCGAACGCTGGCTCGAGCAGGGTGAGGCTCGCGACCTGCTCCGGGTACCGGAGCGCGAAGATCGCCGCGTTCGCGCCGCCGAAACTGTGCCCGACCGCGTGTACGCGCCCGCCGGCGAGGGCCCGTGAGCCCAAGCCGGTGACGGTCTCGCTGATCCACTCGGCCTGGTCGTCGTAGGAGGTGAGGGGCACGCTCTGCGTGGAGAAGCCGGCGTCACCGATGGGGTCGAGGGCGAACAGGGTGCGTTTCCCGATCCACGAGGGCAGGTTCTCGCTCCACATCGGGGCACCGGAGCTGTGTCCGGGCAGCAGCAGCGCCGGCGGACCGGAATCTGTTCCGTCCCAACGCAGCACGCGCACGCTTCCGTACGAGATCGGCACGTCGAGGGTCGCGTCAGGCTGGGGGAGGTCGCGCATCACCTCGTCGTACGCGCGGGCGTATGCCTGGGCGCCTTCGAGTGAGCGCCAGTGCCCGACCGCAGGTTCGGGCGACACGATCGAGGCGACCTTGTCGAACGCGAGCCACCCGAACAGCAACAGGACCAGCGCCAGCGCGATGGTCCGCCGCCGTCTGCGCGGCGCACGTCGTGCAGCGTCGGTGGTGCCCGCCGAGCGGTCCATCGGTCCGCTCACCGTGAGGGTGCGCCCGGCGTCGCCCTCGTCGGAACGCGCGGTGCCGCCTCGCTTCGACGGTCGCGAGGCGCTGGGAGCGGCGTGGGACGGGCGCGCGCCCTCACCTCGGGAATCCTTGTGCGTCACGTTGACCTCCGCCTGCCCTGTTTCGGCGAACCAATCCCGCCAATACGATCGTATCGAACTCAACGATACAACTGTATTGCTACCGTGATCGGGTGGAGACCGACAGGGACGCCAAGCGGGCGCAGATTCTCGTCGCGGTCTGGCGGGTGGTCGCCAGCCGGGGGCTCGGCGCGGTGTCGGTGCGTTCGGTGGCGGCCGAGGCGGGCGTCTCCGCAGGTCGTGTGCAGCACTACTTCGCGACGAAAGACGAATTGGTTCGCGCCAGTGTCTCGTTCATGATCGACGCGGCCGAGTCTATGCACGACGATGCGACGAAGGCGGCGTCGCCTGTCGAGCGGCTCTGGGCGGTGCTGGCGCACGCGATCCCGCGCGCCTCGACCTCCCGTGCGGGCACAAGCGTCTTCTACTCCTTCGTCGCGGCGGCGGTCGCAGACCCGGTCATCGCAGCGACCCTGGCCGACGCGAAAACGGGCGTCGAGCAGGAGGTTTCACGACTGCTCCGCGAGGTGAATCCGGCCCTCGACGCCCCCGACGAGCACGCCCGCAACCTGCTGGCCCTCTCCGACGGCCTGACGATGCGAGTACTCATAGGCAGCCTCACCGCGGAGGAGGCAGCACGATCACTGCGAGCGGCCCTGACTGAGGTGAGTATCGACGTGCGTTGACGTGTGGGCTCACGCGAGGCTGATCTGCCAGCTGACCCCGAAACGGTCGTTGCACCAGCCGAAGGGGCCGAAGCCGTAGTCGTCGAGGGGCATGAGCGCCTGGCCGCCCTCCGAAAGGCCCTCCCAGATGCGCTTCTGCTCCTCCGTGCTCTCGCAGCGCATGAACAGCGACACCGACGGGGTGAAGTCGAAGCCGTGCTTCGCGGGGGAGTCGAAGCACTGGATCTGCTGCCCGGCGATGCGGATGATCCCCTGCCGGATCGTGCCCGCGCCGGGCTCGCCCTCGCCGAACCGCTCCTCGAGCAGGATCTCGCCACCGAACAGCTCGGTGTAGAACGTCATTGCCTCGTAGGCGTCGCCCTTCTGGAACATGAGAAACGGGATGAGCTTGTCGGGGGTCATGCGGGGCTCCTGATGTGGGATTGAGTTCAGGGCCAGTATGCGGGGTAGACGGAGCGAGCCGACTCGGGTGATGGCAGCGAGGCGCTGTTACGTTGGAGCGCATGGTGTTTGGGAGTGGAGACCGGATCGTCGCGCTGTCGCGGCGCGTGGCCAACCTCGAGAGGCTCGTGGAGGTGCTCGCCGAGCGGGCAGGGATCAGCCGGGAAGAGCTCGAAGGCATCGCGCCCGACTATTGGCTTCCGCAAGACGTGAAAGCCCTCGCCGAGGAGGGGCAGGCGATCCAGGCCATCAAGCGCCTCCGTGAACAGACCGGCATGGGCCTGCGCGAGGCGAAGGAACTGGTCGACCGCATCCCGAAGCGCCCGTAAGGGGGTTCGCCGCTGCCACCTGGCCCTAGGTTCGCCCCGGACCCGCGCTTATCCGGGGTGGCATCTCAACAGCAGGGCGGTCCAGCGTCGGGGAGGTCGAGGAACGCGCGTACGCCGGTGAGGGATTCGGGGCGCACCGTCCAGTGCACCCAGCGGCCTTTCTTGTGCCTGGTCACCAGGCCTGCGTCGTGGAGCTTGTGCATGTGGAAGGAGAGGGTGGGCTGGGTGATGCCGAGCGCCTCGGGCAGGTGGCAGGCGCAGGCGGTGCCGCCGTCGGACTCCGAGAGGTAGCGCAGCAGTCGCACCCGCGTGGGGTCGGCGAGTGCCTTGAATGTCTCGGCCAGCAGGTCGGCCTGGTCGGCCGGGAGTAGCTGGCAGTCCGAGCCGGGGCAGCAAACGTCGGTATCGGTGCTGGTCGTAGTGGGTGCAAGAGTGTGCGCAACCGCGGTTTGGTCGGTCATCGGCCGGCGCCGCCCGTCAGCTCCGCCAGCAACGCGCGCACGCGGGAGTCGATGTCGTCGCGCACCAGCCGCATCCGCTCCGGACCCTCGATGCCGCGCGTGGAGGGTTCGTCGGTCTCCCAGACCTCGATCGGGGCCTTGCCGGGGTGTTCGATCACCGCCTCCGTGCCGATGATCACGACCCGGTCGACGGAGTCGAGCAGCGCCGGATCGACGGCCTTCGGGCTCTCGACCGCCATCGATGCGCCCACCTCCTCGACGCTGGCGGCCGACTCTGCGTTGAGTGCGCCGCCCGGCTTCGTTCCGGCGGAG
This sequence comes from Dermatophilus congolensis, assembly GCA_030538115.1. Classification (GTDB taxonomy): domain Bacteria; phylum Actinomycetota; class Actinomycetes; order Actinomycetales; family Dermatophilaceae; genus Dermatophilus; species Dermatophilus congolensis_B. Next base: position 197,604 of record JAUNUP010000004.1, read on the forward strand.
TGGACTTCGACCGAGTCGCCCGCGTGCAGACGCATGAGTGCGGCGGCCATCTGCGACTTGCCGCCGTTCTTCACGCAGACGAACAAAACGGACGGGGTGCGGCTCATGAGGGATCTCCTGACGTTGACAGCGCGAATTCGGCGTGCGGGAAGCGTTTGCGTAGAGCGAGCGAGACGTACACGAGCCCCACGAGCACGGGTACCTCGATGAGCGGCCCCACGACTCCGGCCAGGGCCTGGCCCGAGGTGACGCCGAAGGTCGCGATGGCCACGGCGATCGCGAGCTCGAAGTTGTTGCCCGCTGCGGTGAACGCCATGGTCGTCGTGCGCTCGTAGGTCATGCCGAGCGCGCGGCCGAGGGCGTAGCCGCCGAGCCACATGAGCGCGAAGTAGGCGAGCAGCGGGATCGCGATGCGCGCCACGTCGAGGGGGCGCGAGGTGATCTCTTCGCCCTGCAGCGCGAACAGCAGCACGACCGTGAACAACAGCCCGTACAGCGCCCACGGGCCGATCGCGGGCAGGAAAGTCGACTCGTACGAGGCGCGCCCCCACCGGCGCTCGCCGATACGGCGCGACAGGTATCCGGCCAGCAGCGGGATGCCGAGGAAGATGAGCACCGACTTCGCTATCTGCCACGGGGTGATGTCGATGCCGTCGGTCGGCAGGCCCAGCCATCCGGGCAGCACCTCGAGGTAGAACCAGCCCAGTGCCGCGAACGCGATCACCTGAAAGGCGGAGTTGAGTGCCACGAGCACGGCGGCGGCTTCGCGGTCTCCGCAGGCCAGGTCGTTCCAGATGATGACCATCGCGATGCAGCGCGCGAGTCCGACGATGATGAGGCCCGTGCGGTATTCCGGCAGGTCGGGCAGGAAGATCCAGGCCAGAGCGAACATCAGCGCGGGGCCGATGATCCAGTTCAGCACGAGCGAGCCGAGCAGCAGGCTGCGGTCGTGCGTCACCGTGTCGAGGCGGTCGTAGCGCACCTTCGCCAGCACCGGGTACATCATCACGAGCAGGCCGAGCGCGATCGGCACCGAGACGCCGCCGATCTCGATCGCGGAGAGGAACGAGTCGAGGCCGGGCACGAACCGGCCGAGCGCGAGCCCCGCCATCATCGCGGCGATGATCCACACAGCCAGGTAGCGATCGAGCGTCGACATCTTTGCGGCCACCGGGTCGTGACCGGTGTGCCCCTCGTGCGGCGGATGGCCGTTGCCCGGAGAAGTGGCCGGCTCGGGAGAATCCGGTCGTCTGGTCGCCATGAGGCGATAGTATCGACAATCATCAATGTGTCTAGCCTGGCCGGAGTCCTGGGCGCGCAAACCCTGCGCGCAGCGTTCTCCCGCCCCGCGAGCAGCCGTCGAGTCGACGCAGTGAAAGGCCCCCGCATGACCAGCGAGTTCTCGTTTCTTACCTCGATCCCGCGGTTCGTGTTCTTCACCGGCAAGGGCGGCGTCGGTAAGACCTCGCTGGCCTGCGCTACGGCGACTCGGCTCGCCGACTCCGGGAAGCGGGTGCTGCTCGTCTCCACCGATCCGGCCTCCAACGTGGGCCAGGTGTTCGGGCAGGTCGTCGGCAATCGCATCACCCCGATTCCCGCCGTGCCGGGTCTCGACGCCATCGAGATCGATCCCGAGCAGGCCGCCGACATCTACCGCGAACGCGTCATCAGCCCCATGCGCGGAGTCGCCCCGGCCGCCGACATCGCCGCGATGACCGAATCACTCTCCGGCTCGTGCACCACCGAGGTCGCCTCGTTCAACGAGTTCACCGACCTGCTCGCCGACGACGCCCTCATCGGCGTATACGCGCACGTCGTCTTCGACACCGCCCCGACCGGGCACACGATCCGGCTGCTCCAACTGCCGGGGGAGTGGACCACCTTCCTCGACTCCGGCCGCGAGGCCTCGTGCCTCGGACCGATGGCCGGCATGGAGAAGGCCCGCGACCGGTACGCCTCCGCCCTCGACCGCCTCGCCGACCCCTCGCTGACCAGGCTCGTACTCGTCTCTCGTGCCCAGCCCTCCGCCCTCTCCGAAGCCGCCCGCACCGCAGGCGAACTCGCCGACCTGGGCATCACGGAGCAACATCTCGTCGTCAACGCGGTCCTCCCTGATCTGGGCGGCGCCGACCCGCTCGCCTCGGCCGTGTACGCGCGTGAGCAGCGGGCGCTCGCCGCTATCCCGGAGGCGTTGCGGTCGCTGCCGATGACACAGGTGCCGTTGCGGCCCTCCGCCGTGATGGGTGTGGAGGCGGTGCGCTCGCTGCTCGACCCCACTCCCGCTGAACTGCCGGCGCTGGAGGCGTCTGCCGTCTCCGCGAACGAACTGCCGCCTCTCATGAGCCTCGTCGACGAACTCGCTACGCAGAACCACGGGCTCGTCATGTGCATGGGTAAGGGCGGGGTCGGCAAGACCTCCGTCGCCGCGGCCATCGCTCTGGCGCTCGCCGAGCGCGGCAAGAAGGTACACCTGTCGACCACCGACCCGGCTGCCCACCTCGATGAGGTGCTCGCGGGCGCAACGGCCGAGCGCCTCACCGTCTCCCGCATCGATGCGCACGCCGCCACCGAGGCGTACCGGGCGCGCGTGCTCGCGACGAAGGGCGCGGGCCTCGACGACGACGCCCGCATCGCCCTTGAAGAAGACCTGCGCTCGCCGTGCTACGAAGAGGTCGCGGTGTTCGGCGAGTTCTCGCACCTGCTCTCGCAGGCGCGGCGCCAGTTCGTCGTCATCGACACCGCGCCCACCGGGCACACGCTGCTGCTCCTCGACACCACCGGCTCGTACCACCGCCAGATCACCCGCAACGAATCCGGGATACGCGTGGTCACGCCGCTGATGCGCCTGCAGGATCCGGAGTTGACGAAACTCGTCATCGTCACGCTGCCCGAGGCCACGCCGGTGCTGGAGGCGGAGGGGCTGCAGTCCGACCTCGAACGCGCCGACATCACGCCGTGGGCTTGGGTGGTGAACCAGTCGCTTTCCGCCGCGAACCCGACATCACCGCTGCTCACCGCACGAGCCCAGGCCGAGGCTCCGCACCTGGCGCGGGTGGGTGAGCTGAGCCCGCGCGTGGCCGTGGTTCCGGTGCTCGCCTCCGAACCGACGGGCACCGAAGGTCTACACGGTCTGATGGATGCCCCTCAGACCGTGTCTTGAGGGCCGTCTAGGCGTGGCATCTCGCGGGGGGCTGTGGGCCGCTGCTCGCGGCGGGCCTCGATCTTGGCTGCTTCCTTGGCGATCTGGTCTTCAGTGATTCCGTTGTCTCGCAGCGAGAGTGCGTGGAATGCGATGCCTATGCCCCACCCCAGCATCGGCCACATGGGCCAGAAGTAGCTCGCTCCGGTGACTGCCCAGATCACGACCAGCATGGTCATGATGACCGCGTACGACGCCAGATGCTGCGAGAACTCTCGGCGAGCCTGGAGGCGCTTCTTGGCTATCGATCGCACCGCGGGGTCGATGTCGCCCCGCGCTGACTCGTAGGGTTCGATCGGTTGTTCGGTCACGTGTCTCTCCATCCCCTGTGAGGTGCCGTGACGTGTCGACTCCAATGTACGAGTGCGCCTCGTGCCTGGCTCAGGACATTTGTCACGGACGGCGCAGGATCTGCGCAACGGACCCTGATGCGTCAGCGCCCCGCTGCGGCGAGGGTCGCCTCCACGAACACGTCGTCGAGCGCCTCCGGCTGCTGATGGCCGAGGCCTTCGATGATCCGCAGGTCGGAGCCGGGCAGCAGTGTGTGGAGGCGACGGCCGGCCTCCACGGGCACGACGGGGTCTTCGTCGCCGTGCACGATCACGGTCGGCACGTCCACCGCGGCCAGGCCTTTCGCCCATGGCGCCTCGAAACCCATCGCGCGGCGCTGACGCTCGAACCCCTCCCAGTCGACGCCCCGCGCCCACATCGTGTCGGCAAGCCACTCGATGTAGCCCGGAGGGTAGGGGTGCTGCGACCCGGCGATGGCGGGCAGCGAACTCCGCTCCCAGATGAAGAACGACCGCGCGTCGCTGAACGGAGCCGGCGTGAACGGCGCGGGCGGGGCATCGCCGTGCACCTCGAGGGATTTCGCGTATGTGTAGAACAGCCCCAGCCCCAGCACGTCATCGGGGTGGTCGATGGCGAGGAGCTGCGCGATGGCGCCGCCCATCGACCTCCCGCACACGACCGCGGGGGAGCCGAGAACGCGCAGCAGTTCGTGCACGTCGGCGGCCATGTCGCGCAGGCGGTAGTCGACGCCCGGAAAGCGCGAGGAGCGGCCGATGTCGCGATTGTCGACCCGCACGACCCGGAAGCCGTGTTCTGCGAGGCGCTCGCAGTACGACTCCGGAGTCGAGATGAGCTGCGCCATGTGCCCCTCTATCTGCAGCACGAGAGGCGCCTGCGGGTCACCGATCTCGTCGATACACAACCGGGTGCCATTCGCGAGGTCGACGATCCGTTCCACGAGGCCAGCCTATGGCGGGTTCAGCGGCGGACTTTGCGGGAGGCGCAGGGCACGCACTTGTCTGCGGAGGGGCGAGCAGCGAGCCGCTCGGCCGGGATGAGGGTGCCGCAGTCGGCGCACCGACCATCCCATCCGGAGCGGAGCCGCGCGATGGCCGCGTCGATCTCGGCGAGGTGTTCACGGGCTCCCTCGGCGGTCGCCTCCTGCGCGGCGCGGTCCCAGGCGATGGTCGAACCCTCGGGGTCGTGTTCGTCATCGGAGTCGGCATCGCCCCGAGCTTCGGCGAGGTCCTTTGCCACCGAGTCGAACTCGGCAACTCGAGCAGTGACCTCCTCGCGGGCTTCGAGCAGCGCGGCCAAGGTCGTATCGGCGGAGGCGGCATCCATCGCAGCAGCCTAGGCCTCACTCGGCGTCAGCCGGGGAGGTCGGGGTGAGGCGACAGAGTTCGCGCCCGAACCTCACACAAAGTCCGCCGCGTGCGGAGAAAACGCCTGGTCGCGGCACACCGTGCGCGCTGATCGCATGCGGTTATTGCGTGAGGCATCCGTCAAGCCGGTAGGTCTGCCTGTGGCATGGCGTCGTGTGGTCACCCGCAACGCGAAGAAGTGGGTCTGGTCGCATAGATTCGGCGGGTGACGACGAACACCCCCGAGCCCCAGGCCGAAGTGATCGAGGAGCTGCCCGAGGAGTCTTTCGAGCACCTCCAGTACCCCGCACGGCCCGCGAAGCTGAGGCCGCGGGCGAAGCGACGCCAGGCGAGTGAGCTGATCAAGCCGCCGTTCGGCACCGACGGCACCAACCCCGCGTACGTGGGCTGGCTGCGGGAGCAGGCGATGCTCGGCGACGCCAAGACCGTCGCGAGGCAGTTGGCCGGCCAGTCGGTCATGTGGACCAACCGGTTCGCCAAGCCCGACCCGCGGGCGGCGGTCGAATCGGCCTCCGTGTGGTTCACCGCCTACCCGTTGTCGATGGTCACGGGGCGTGGCGAGTCGTTCTTGGGTGCCTTCGGTCGCAGCGATCTGTGGGAGGCGTTTCAGTCGATCGGTATCGACGCCGTGCATACCGGGCCGGTGAAGCTTGCCGGCGGCATCTCCGGGTGGGAGCCGACTCCGAGCATCGACGGTCACTTCGACCGCATCAGCATGGCCATCGACCCGCTGTTCGGCACCGAAGACGAGTTCCGCACCGTCTGCGCCGCGGCGGCCGGCCACGATGCGACGATCATCGACGACATCATCCCTGGTCACACCGGCAAGGGGGCGGACTTCCGCCTCGCCGAGATGGGTGTCGGTGACTATCCGGGCATCTACCACATGGTCGACATCCCCGAGGAGCACTGGCACCTGCTGCCCAACGTGCCCGCGGGCAAGGACTCGGTGAACCTCGACGCGAAGACCGAGAAGAAGCTCGCCGACGCGGGCCTCATCATCGGGTCGCTGCAGCGCGTCATCTTCTACGAACCGGGCGTGAAAGAGACGAACTGGTCGGCGACCCGCGTGGTTCTCGACCAGGAGGGCAACCCGCGCCGGTGGGTCTACCTGCACTACTTCAAGGAGGGGCAGCCGTCGGTCAACTGGCTCGACCCCACTTGCGCCGGCATGCGCCTGGTGATGGGCGACGCGCTGCACTCCCTGCTCGACCTCGGCTCCGGTGGCCTTCGGCTCGACGCGAACGGTTTTCTCGGCATCGAGAAGAACGACCCCGACATGCCCGCCTGGTCGGAGGGGCACCCGCTGTCGCGCGCCGCCAACCACCTCATCGGGTCGATGGTGCGCAAGGTCGGCGGCTTCACGTTCCAAGAGCTCAACCTCACCGTCGACGACATCGTCGACACGGGCCGCATCGGCCCCGACCTCAGCTACGACTTCATCACCCGCCCCGCCTACCAACTCGCGATGGCGACCGGCGACACCGAATTCCTGAGGCTCATGCTCAACGAGGCCATCAAGTTGGGCGTAGACCAGGCCTCGCTCGTGCACGCGCTGCAGAACCACGACGAGCTGACGTACGAGCTCGTTCACTTCGAGACCCGCCACCGCGACGACGTGTACACGTACGCGGGGGAGGAGTGGAAGGGCAGCGACCTCGCCGAGCACGTGCGCCAGACCCTGCGGGACACGATCACCGGGGAGGCGGGGCCGTACAACCTCGTCTTCACGTCCAACGGCATCGCGTGCACCACGGCCTCCGTGATCACGGCCGCGCTCGGCATCACCGACCTCACCGAGATCTCGGCGAAAGACAAGGAGCGCATCATCCAGGCGCACTTGCTGCTCGCGGCGTACAACGCCTGGCAGCCGGGCGTGTTCGCGCTCTCCGGTTGGGATCTCGTCGGCGCCCTGCCGCTGGACCCGAAAGACGTGAAATCGCTCATCGCCGACGGCGACACCCGCTGGATCGAGCGCGGCGCCTACGACTTGCTGCAGCCGAGCGAATCTGCGCACTCGTCCTCCGGCATGCCGAAGGCTCGCTCGCTGTACGGGCCCTTGGAGGAGCAGCTACAGGATCCGGAGTCGTTCGCCTCCCGCCTGTCGAAGGTGCTCAAGCTGCGCAAACGGCACCGCATCGCGACGGGTGAACTGCTCGACGTGCCCGAAGTCTCCGACAAGTCGCTGCTGATCATGGTCAACCGCCTCGTCAACGGGCAGGTGCAGATCACGGTGCTGAACTTCTCGGAGCAGCCAGTGACCGGGCGGGTGCAGTCTGCGCACATTCCAGAGGGGCGGGTGTTCGACCTCTCCACGCGACGCAAGGTCGCCAACGTCGACGCGCTCAACGGCTTCAACGTCACCCTCGGTGGATTCAAGGGAATGCTGCTCGTCGTGCGCGATTGAGAAGAAACATAAGTAGGCCCGGTGACCGAAGTCACCGGGCCTTCTTATTACCGAGCAGTTGCTCAGACGAACTTCTTGAACTTCGCCATGGCGCTGCCGGGGGCGGCCTTCTTGACGATGTTGTGGTCGAAGGAGTGGCGGCCGGGGCCCGTGAGGATGAGCGGAGCCAGCGCGAAGAGGAAGGCGATCGCGTTCTCGCCGACCAGGCCACCGGTCTCGCCGAACAGGCCGCCGCCCTTGGCGAACGAACCCGCGACGGGGACGAGCAGCCAGATGAACAGCATCATCAGCGACTCGAGAGCCGCAGAGATGCGAGTGAAGAAGCCGACGGCGACGAGGATCGGAAGAACGATCTCACCCGCGACGACGAGGAAGGCGAAGAATGTCGGGGCGAGCTCGCCGATCGGCATCTTGCCGACGGTGGCGACGAAGCCCTCGAAGTCACCGGCCTTCTTGAGGCCGTGGAAAAGGATGAAGCCGGGCAGGATGCGCAGCAGCAACAGGCCCAGGTCGAGCCAACGGTTGTCCGACGTGTTCTCGACGCGCGCTTCGTTCACAGTAGTGGGAGTAGACACGGGGGTCCTTTCGGAGTGCGGAGTTCCGCGCCCGGTTTGTCGAGGGGATCGGCAAGGGGTCGGCCGCAGAATGTGCCTTACTGATTCCACTATACAAACTTGTTTTTCGTTCAACCAACCCTCGCGCAATGGAAAGATGCAACGTGTCGTGAGTGAAATGGATCTCATTTCTTCAGCACGATGAAGCGGGTCAGTTCGGTTGCGGCCCAGTGCTGTACGAATGTGAATCACACTGGGGTGCAGCGGTTCTGGTCAGCACATGCCTGGCTGTTCCCACCCCAGGCGCACGAGTTCGCGAAGAACATCGAGATCGATGTCATCGAGTTTGTTCACGTAGACGCAGCTCACGGCTGCCTTGTGTTTGCCCAAACGATCGAGCAGCGCCGGCGCCTCGGGAAAGCCCTGCACGCCGTAGAGCGACAGTGAAGCAGAGCGCGGGCTGAACGCCATCCGCGGCATGTCCCCCTCGCGGCCTGACTCGTACACATAGTGCAGTTCGCCGTAGCCGACGATCGACGGCCCCCACATCACGGGCGGAGCGCCGGTGACCTCTCCGAACAGCTCGAGCATCGCCCTGCCCTGTTCGCGCTGCCGGGGCTTGGGGAGCGATTCGATCCACTCGACTGGGTCTACCGCCGTGGGGCCGGTGGCGTTCGCGTTGCGATCGGGCTGCGCGCCCTCGGTCAGGCTGACCCGACCTCCTTTGACGGCGCCGACCTTCGGGTCGTCGTCGGCGAACGCCCAACCGTGCTCGGCCATCGCATCGCGCAGCGCCCGAATCCCCTTGGGGCCCATGCCGTGCAGGTCGAGCACCGACCGCATCGGCACCCCGTCGAGCTGCTGCAGATGCTCGTACCCGGCTGCTTCGAGAGCTCGGAGGGCAGGCGCGCCGGTGCGCGGAAACGGAACAGGTGCGGCGCTCACGGCGGCTCCTTGTTGGTGCGAGTCGGATGTGCAGCTTGTGAGAAACGGTACCGGCGATTCAGTCGGTGTCTGGCATGTCTTCGTCGTCGCCTTCTCCGTCGTTGCGCGGAGGCTTGGGCACCAAGGGGAGCAGGCTGAGCGTGAGTAGGCAGGAGGCGCCGTACAGCAGGTACAGGTCGCGGAAGCCGCCGTTGATGCCCTCCTGGAAGGTCCGCTCCAGCTCGGGGGCTTGGGCGTCGATTTCGGCCATGTACTCGTCACGGGACTGGACGAACGCGCCCGGCACTGCTGCCTTGAGGGCGGTCATTTTGGTGATCGTGTCTTGGAGCTTCGTCTTCGCGGCCTCGACCTCGAGGCGTCCGTCGGCGAGTTCCTTGCGGGCCTTCGAGAGCTCGGCGTGACCGGTGGCGAGGTTCGCCCGAGCTGTGGTCAGCTCGGCTCGGGCCGTGTTCATCTGTGCGCGAGCGGCCCGCGTCTCCGAGAGCTTGCCCCGGAGGGTGGCCAGTTGGGCCGCCGCTGCGTCACGCTTCGCCTGGGTCTGTGCGATCGCCGCGCGCAGACCCGCGAGTCGCGCCTGCGGGTTGCCGCCCGGCATCCCGCCCGGCCGAGCCGTCGGCATCCCCGGAGGTGGACCGGAGGGAGCGCCTGTCGGCATCGAGGAGGGGTCCCCGGTCGGCATCGACGTCGGAGCGCCGGTCGGGGCGGAGGTCGGTGCTGTCGTCGGGGCTCCGGTCGGCCTGGTCGTGGTGTCCGAGGTCGGTTCGGATGTGGGCGCATCGGTCGGGCCGGTCGCCGTGCTCGTCGGGGTGCTCGTCGTCGCGGCCGCCGTTGCGGTCTGTTCTGACCCGTCTCCCGTCGCTGTCGGCCGCTCCGGCGACGTCTGAGCGTCGGTGACCTCCCGAGCCTGCGTCACATCACCGGGTTCGGTCGTCACCGCAGCGGCGGTCGCCTCCGGAGCGGGAGCGCTCGCGGAGCCGTCGTCCTGTGCTTGCCCGTCACGGTCGCGGTGCACGGGTGCGTAGTACGCGACAGCGCCGACGCGCGGGATCGTCGTCGGGATGGCGGTGGGGACGTCTGTCGGCATCGGGATGCCGGGAGGGGGCGTGCCCCCGGGCCGGGTGGGTCCGCCTTGCGCCATCATCCGTTCGGCGGTGGCCAGCGCGGCGCGCTGTTGGGTGAGCCCCTGGTCCATGCCCGCGACGGCTCGGGTGAGGCCGGCTACGCCGTTGGTCATCCCGGTGATGCCTCGGTCGAGGCCGGAGATGCCGCGGTCGAGTTCGGAGCGACCGGTGTCCATGCGGTTCAAGGCCGTCTCCATGTCGCTGAGCTTGCCGCCCATCTCCGTGAGGGCGGAGCGCATGTCGTCGGAGGCCTCGGTCAGCTTGGGGAGGCCGTCGTTCATGCCGTCGAGGCCCGACTGAACTCCGTCTTGGATCTGGGCCACACGGCCCGGGGTTTCGCGCTCGAACATGTAGTCGGCGACGAGCTTGGTGCGCTCGGTGATGTTGGTGACGTCGGCGGTGCGCAGTGCCTCGACGAGGTGGTCGGGCAGCGCCTCGCCAGCGGCAGTGCCTCCCGCAGGGTCGATCTCGATCGACTCAGGGGTGTCGAGGTCGGGCAGGGCCACGCCGTCAAGCTGCTCTGTGAAGTTCGGGTCGTCCTTGAACTCCTTGAGCGTGGCGGTGAGTTCGGCCTGGTAGGGCAGCACGGGCGCCTTGATCGTGGTGGGCAGAACGGCCATGAGTCGGTCTTGCATGCCCGCTCCTGCGTGGGCGAGAAAACCCACCATGATCGCCGGCGCGACCGTCGTGCCCAGGGCGCGCACGAGCGACAGTGTCGCCAGCGCGGAGTTCGACTCCGCCTTCGGGGTGCGCTGCAACATCATGTAGTTCAGAGGCGCGCCGATGAGGAAGCCCAGGCCGAGGCCCATGAGGATCAGCACCACGACGACGCTGGCCATGCCCGGCGCGGGGATGAGCCACAGCACCGTCACGGCCGCCGCCAGAGCCGAGATCGCGGCGCCCATCGTGAGGACCTTCGTCGGGCCGATCGAGTCGCTGAGCTTGCCGGAGAGGGGTGCCCCCACTCCCGACGCGAGCCCCATGATGATGACGAAATAGCCGCCCGAACCCGACGGCATCCGCACCGCGTTCTCAGCGAGCTGAGGCACGAAGACGATGCCCATCATGATGAATCCGGTGAGCATCGAGAGGATCAGCGTCAGCGCGATGCCCCGGTCGCTGAAGTAGCCGAGGTTCATCACCGGGTCGGCGGCGCGCCGCTCCACGAGGATGAACAGCGGCAGCAGCACGACGAAGCCGAGCAGGTACGGGTACACCTCGGTGCTGGTGAGGCTGTTGCCGAGGTCGAAGAAGTCGATGCTGCGCAGCCCGTAGAGCAGGCTGAGGATCATCGCGACGAGCAGCATGATGCCGAGCCCGTCGATGGGTTTGCGCTCGTCGGAGCGGTTGTTCGGCAGCGCGAAGAGTCCGACCCCGACGATGCCGAGGGCGATCGGCACGTTGATGTAGAAGATCCACTGCCAGTTGTGCGTGCCGACGAGGTCGAGGATCGCGCTGCCCGCCGACGCTCCGAACACGTTGGCGATGCCGTACACGCCACCGACCATGCCCAGCGCCATGCCGCGTTTCTCCGGCGGCACTTCGGTGCCGAACTCCGCCGTCGCCACCGGCAGGATGCCGCCGCCACCGATCGCCTGGATCGCCCGCGCGACGATGAGCATCTCGAAACTGCCGACGTCTTGGGAGAGGCCGCACAGGATCGAGCCGAACCCGAACAGGGCGATGCTCGTGAGGTAGATGCGTTTGCGGCCCATCCGGTCGGCGAGCTTGCCCATCACCGGGATGCTCGCCGCGTACCCGAGCGTGTAGATCGTGATGAGCCAGATGCCCGCCTGCTCACTGACACCCAGATCGTTCTGGATGACCGTGCGCGCCGGCGTGACGATACCCGTGTCGATCGCACCCATGAAGATGCCGAACAGGTACAACGCCATGATCACGCCGAGGCGCTTACCCGTGGGACGTGCGTGTTCGACCTCCGGGAGCGTCGCTGTCGAGCCGGAGGAGGGGGAGGGCTGCTCGGTCACGTGCCGAGCGTAAACCTCCGACTCAATTTTGGCGACACCGTGTCGCTATGTGTGGCGTACGCCTCCGTTCGAGGAGGCGGAGGAGGTGGCGCGTCAGGCGTTGGGGGCCTGCGCCGTGCCCGCGCCGCGCTTGCGGGAGACGGGGTTGTGATCGCCGTGTTCGCTGCGGTCGTCGTGACCGCCGCAGCCGCCCGCGCCGCCGCAGCCGCCGTTCGAGTCGCAGCCAGGAGCCGTGCCGCAGCCTGCCGACGAGTGAGCCGCGTGTGCCGCTGCCGGAGGAACAGGCGCCGTGGTCCCCTCCGGGGTGAGCACGACGAAGCCGTTGTCGGCGATCAGCGCGAGGTCGTCGGCGGCGGCCTGGCCTTCGGAGGTGAGGTAGTCGCCGAGGAAGATCGAGTTCGCCACGTGCAGCGCGAGTCCCTGCAGCGAGCGCAGGTGCATCTCGCGGCCGCCTGCGATGCGGATCTCCTTGTCGGGGCACACGAATCGGGCCATCGCGAGGATCTTCACGCACCGCGCGGGCGTGAGTGCCCAGGTCTGCTCGAAGCGCGTGCCGTCGAAGGGCATGAGGAAGTTGATCGGGATCGAGTCGGCGCCCAGCGTGCGCAGTGCGATGACGGCCTCGACGAGCTGCTCGTCGGTTTCGCCGAGTCCGGCGATGAGGCCGCTGCACGACGACATCCCGGCGGCCTTGGCGCGGTCGATGGTGTCGACGCGGTCGGTGTACGTGTGCGTCGTGACGATCGAATCGTGGTGTGACTCAGCGGTGTTGATGTTGTGGTTGTACGCGTCGACGCCGGCTTCGCGGAGGCGTTCGGCCTGGCCGTCCTTGAGCAGGCCGAGGCACGCGCACACCTCGGCGTGCGGGTACTCGGTCTTGATCGTGTCGACCATGCCCGCCACGCGCTCGATGTCGCGCTCGCTCGGCCCGCGCCCGCTCGACACCATGCACACCCGCGATGCCCCGCCCTTGAGGCCTGCAGTCGCTTGCGCGAGAGCCTCGTCGGGCTTGAGCCACGAGTACTTGAGGATGTCGGCGCTGCTGCCGACGCCCTGCGAGCAGTACCCGCAGTCCTCCGGGCACAGGCCCGATTTGAGGCTGACCAGGTAGTTCACCTTGACGGTGTTGCCGAAGTGCTCGCGGCGCAGGCGAGACGCGGCACCGACGATGGTGAGTAGCTCGGAGTCGTCGGCGCGGAGAACGGCGAGCGCCTGCTCAGCGGTAACGGGCGAACCCGAAAGTGCCTGCTCCGCAAGGTCGTCGAACGTGGTCACGGAGATGGGGGCGGTCGTCATCGAGCACTCCTGACAGAACTGAACGGCGTTCACCTGAACACCGTTCACCTTAGGGGAGGCGATAGGGCCCGTCAAAGGTGACGGCGAAGACGAACGAAGACGAACATCGAGTCGGGTTGCCGTGTATTGCTCGCCGACGCCCGCGAGTCGCGACGGGGCCGGTGCTTGGATTGGTGCATGACACGCGCGCTCGTGCACCCGCCGAAGGCCCGCCCCGGAGACCGGATCGCGGTTCTCTCCCCGTCGTTTGCAGCCCCCGGCGTATTCCCCGAGGTGCACGAACAGGCGATGCGGCGGCTCGCCGAGGTGACGTGCCTCGTGCCGGTCGAGTATCCGACCACGCGCGAGGTGGGTGCGAAGCCGAAAGCCCGCGCGGACGACATCAACGCGGCGTTCGCCGACCCGAGCATCCGCGCGATCCTCGCCACCATCGGAGGCGAAGACCAGATCCTCGTCATCCCGCACCTCGACGCCGAAGCCGCGCGCTCCGATCCGAAGCCGTTTCTCGGTTACAGCGACAACTCGAACCTGCACAACTGGTTGTGGGGCAACGGAATCGCCAGTTTCTACGGCGGCTCGTCACAGGTGCATCTGGGTCCGGGGCCGTACGTCGACGAGGTGCATGCCCGCTCCCTGTGTGCGGCGCTGCTCACGGGCGAAACAGTGGAGATCACCGATCCGGGTGAGTCGGAGGACTACGGCATCGACTGGGGAGACCCCGACGCGCTGCACGAGTTCGGAGAACGCGAGGCCACCGAGCCATGGACCTGGCACGGTCCCGCCCGCTCCGTCACAGGCCCGACGTGGGGCGGCTGCCTGGAGTCGGTCGCGCTGATGCTGGTCGCGGGCCGCGGCCCTGACCCGCGCGACCTCGACGGATCGGTGCTGCTGCTCGAGACCTCCGAAGAGATCATGCCCGCCTACCAGGTCGCCCGCATCGTGCGCGCGATGGGGGAGCGCGGGCTGCTCGCCGCCGTCGACGCGGTGCTGCTGGCCAGGCCGCTGGTCTCCGACAACATCCACCGGCCGGAGGAGGCCGAGCGCGACGCTCTCCGTGCCGAGCAGCGCGACATGGTCAGGCGCGTGGTCAAGCACTACAACCGCGAGGCGGTGCTCTGCGTGGGGGTGCCGTTCGGGCACACCCGCCCGCAGTGGATCCTCCCGCACGGTGGCACTGTCACGGTCGACGGCGAAACCCGAACGATCACGGCCGACTACGCCTGACCTGCGCCGCGGGCTCGGATGACTTCGCCGCTCGGTGGGGGCTTCTTCGGGGCGCCCGGCGAGCCGAAGGTGTGCCCGGGGGCATGGATCCCGCTCGGGCCGTCGGCGGGTGAAGGGAGAGAGGCGCACCGATCTGTGTACCGTGGCGCTGCCGGAGCAGGCGCGGTGGTGGGGAACATGCGCCACGGTACTGGTGACCGGCAGGCGGGGCGACGTTGAGGAGAAGGCTGTGAGCTACCGGCGGCACGAGGTCATCGAGCGTGCGGTAGACGTGCTCGACGAGGTCGGGCTGGAGTCGCTCTCCATGCGCCGACTCGGAGCCGAACTGGGCGTCCAGCCGAGCGCGCTGTATCACCACGTCGCCAACAAGCAGACCCTGCTGGGCCTCATGGCCGACGAGATCCTCGCGCGTGGCCCGAGTGCGGGACCCGTCACCTCCGACCCCTGGGACGTGCAGGTCACGGCCGCGTGCGCCCGCCTGCGGGAGTCGATGCTCGCCTGCCGCGACGGCGCCGAGGTCGTGGCCACCGGCTATGCGTTCGGGTTCGGAGCCGACGCTCCCGCTGACGAACTGCGAGCGGTACTCGAAGAGGCGGGTTTCACCGACGCCCTGGTCGCCGTCGGCACGAGCACGCTCCTGCACTACGTCTTCGGCCACACCGCCGAGGAACAGACGACATTGCAGGCCGACGCCCTCGGCGCCAAGCGCGCGCCCCGCCCGGCCTCCGACTTCGACGAAGGCCTTGCCCTCATCGTCGACGGCCTGCGCGCCCGCGTCTGACCCCGCGCCGGCCCCGTCTCGCGCCAGCCTCTGGCTCCGCGCTGGCCCAACCTCATGCCCACCGCCGCCCCCGGCATCGGCGCTGCGTCCGGACGTGCCGGTGTCGACGTGAGTTCACCGCATCGCCGGTGAGTCGGCACCCACACGCTCCTACGCTGGTGGCACAACGTGAAGAGACCCAAGGGGAGGGTTGCTCATGAACGTGGAACCGGGCAGAGGGGCGCTGCTCGTCGCAGGGACGAGTTTGATCGGAGCGGCGGTCGGAGCCATCGCCGCCGGGTGGGACAGGTGGAGCTACTGCTGGGACCGGGGCACCTACTGGTGTATCGAGGCGCAGAACGACCCGCCGGCCCCAGGCGTACTGAGCGACTGGCACGAAGAAGCGCTGGCCTCGTCGTGGGCGTTGCTCGGTGTCGCGTTTCTGGTTGTGGCGTTTGCGGTACGTCGTCTGCACTTGGCGTCCGTCGGGTTGCTGGCGGCGGGCGCGGCGGGTGCCTTCGCGGTCGGGCTGTCCGAGATCACCGACGTTGTACCAGATGGCGGACTGGAGTTGGCGCTGTACCTGTCGCTCGTCTGGTATTTCGCGATCGGGTTGGTCGGCTTGGCGGTCGTGCCGATGTTCGATTGGGGAGAGACGCGAATCGCGCCCCTGAACCGTGTCTGGGGCTGGGTCATCGTCGCGGTGCTCGCGATGACCGCGAGCACTCCTCTGTTCGAGTTCTTCGTGCTCGTCGGCATCGACGGCTCGCACGACACACCGACCTTGATGGGCATTCTGCGAGGCGTGCTCTTCGTGGTGGCAGCCGTGTGCCTGTTCGTTGCTGCGCTCCTGAGGCGAGAGGCGCCCGGTCCCCAGGACACGTTTCCGGTAGATCGTTCGTCCAGCGCTTCACCCGGCTGACCGGTGCGTGCCGACACGAGAGATGCACTTCGTCGGCCCGCGCGCATAAACACCTAGGTAAACGTGCACGCGGCCCGGTGAACTGCATCGCTGAGGTCGTAACGACGGCGGCACCCGCCCAGATCGGGAGGGTGCCGCCGGTTCGTGTGTGGCGTGTGTGCGGGCTCAGGCTCCGCGGTCGAGGCGGACGCAGTCGGGGGTGAGCTCGGCTACCGAGCGAATGCCCATGAGCTGCATCGTCACCCGCATCTCCTTGGCGAGGATGTCGAGCACCCGCTCGACGCCCTCCTGCGCGCCAGCCATGAGGCCGTAGAGGTAGGCGCGGCCGATGAGCGTGAAGTCGGCGCCCAACGCCAGGGCCGCGAGCACGTCGCCGCCGCTGGTGATGCCGGAGTCGAGGAACAGAGTCACGTCGGGGCCGACCGCCTCGCGGATGCCCGGCAGCTCACGCAGCGGCACGGGCGCGCGGTCGAGCTGGCGGCCTCCGTGGTTGGAGACGTACAGCGCATCCACTCCACGATCGACGCAGCGGCGCGCGTCGTCGACAGTCTGCACGCCCTTGACGATGAGCTGCCCCTGCCAGGCCTCGCGGATCCACTCGAGATCCTCGTAGTTCAGGGTCGGGTCGAACATCGAGGAGATGACGCTGATCGACGTGGCGCTCTCCTGCAGCGTTGCGTACGAGAGCGGCTCGGTGGTGAGAAAGTCGAACCACCAACGAGGCCGGTACGAGGCGTCGAGAACCGTCTTGACACTGATCTGCGGTGGGATGGTCAGGCCGTTGCGGATGTCGCGGTTGCGCAGGCCCCCGGTGGCGGTGTCCACCGTGACGATGAGCGCGTCGTACCCGGCGTTGCGGGCCCGCTCCAGCAGTGCCAGCGACTCGTCGCGGCGCTGCGACCACAGGTAGAGCTGGAACCAGCGTCGCCCGTCGGGAGCTGCGGCGGCGACGTCTTCGATGGAGGTCGTACCCAGCGTGGAGAGCGCGAACGGCACCCCGCGGGAGGCGGCGGCGCGGGCGGCCGCGCACTCGCCGGCGGCGTGCATCATGCGGTTGAACCCGGTCGGGGCGAGGCCCACGGGCAGGGCGCTGCGGCGGCCGAGCACATCGACCGAGAGGTCGACATCGCCGACGTCGCGCAGCACCTTGGGCCGCAACTCCACGTCACGGAAGACGGCGAGGTTGCGGCGGTGCGCCTCCTCCGTGGAGGCGGCCGAGTCGACGTACTGGAACGGCCCCGTCGGAGTCACGCGGCGGGCGATGCGCCGCACGTCGCCGACATCGGCGGCGCGAGCGAGCCGCGCGGTGGTGCGCTTCGCGGGCGTGAGAGCCGGAGCCGTGACGTTGAGCAGCCCCTTCATCTCCGACCACTTCGGCCGCTGCCGCACCAGATGCGGCAGCGAGAGCGGACCGGGTACGGGGGCCCCGGAGGCGGGTGTCGGAGTGGCGGTTCGCGCAGGCACGTTGCCGGATTGGGTGGTTGTCATGAGCTGGCCTCCTCGAATCGGCGGGCTGGCGTCGCGGCGTAGCAGCGGGATCGCGCGCCGTCGGCCGGTCTGGGGGTTGTCATCGGATGGTCTGGCGTGCGCGCTTGGCGGGCGTCGGCGTGAGGGGCGAGGGCGCTGCGGTGCCTTGGCCGGCCCAGGCGCTCACGAGGTCACCCTCGGGGAGCGTGAGAGTCGCGGCCGGTGCCGATGACAACAGGTCATCACGCCACCCGGTCGGCGTTGCGGGCCACGATCAGGGCGATGAAGCTCACGAGGAACGCGAAGACCATGTATCCGGCGGCGTAGGTGATGCCGCCGTCGTTCGCAGCGACGAGAGCGGCGGCGATGATCGGCGCGGTGCCGGCGGCGGCGACGCCGTTGAGTTCGCGCGCCACGGCCACACCGGAGTAGCGGTACTCGGCCGGGAACAGCCCGGTGAGCAGGGCTCCCTGGGGCGCGGAGGTCGTCATGAGGATGAACCCGAACCCGACCGCGAACATCGCGACGATCGCCGCGACGTTGCCGGAGGCGAGCGCCATGAACAGCGGGTACGCGTACAGGGCGCCGACGCCCATGCCGACGATCATCACCTTGCGGGCGCCGTAGCGGTCGGTGAGCATGCCGCCGGCGGGGGTCATGACCATGCCGAGGAACGAGCCGATGCTCACGAGGATGATCGCCTCGGTGCGGTCCATTCCGGCGTTGCGGATGAGGAACGACACCGAGAACGTCGCCAGCAGGTAGTAGTTGACGTTGTGGCCGGTGATCGCGAAGAACCCGGTGAGCACCTGCCTCCACGACGAACGCAGCAGCGCACCCAGCGGCACGGACTCGTGGCGGCGCTCCTCCTGCTTGTCGAGCACGGCCTGGAATTCGGGGGTCTCGCCCATCTTCTCCCTGATCCACAGGGCGATGAAGAACAGCACCCCGGAGGCGAGGAACGGCACGCGCCACGCCCAGCCGAGCAGGGTCTCGGTGGGCAGCGAACTGACGGAGAGGAACGCGAGGGTGGCGAGCAGACCGCCGGCGGGCGGCGCGGCGAGCACGATCGAGGTGTAGAAGCCGCGGCGTTTCGGAGGAGCGAACTCGGCGACGACGGTCATGGCCCCGGCGAGTTCGGCTCCGGCGCCGAAACCCTGCAGGATCCGCAGCACCACGAGCAGCGCGGGCGCCCAGATGCCCAGCGTCTCTGCGGTGGGCAGCAGGCCGATGCCGACGGTGGCCAGGCCCATCAGCGCGATCGTGAGCACGAGGGCCGGGCGACGGCCGTAGCGGTCACCGATGTGCGAGATGATCACGCCGCCGATGGGCCGTGCGATGAACCCGACCGCGAACGTCGCGAACGCCGCCATGTCGCCGGCGCCGCTCAGGCTGTCAGGGAAGAACAGCGGCGTGATGATGAGAGCCGCCGCCATGCCGTACAGCGCGTAGTCGAACCACTCGATGATCGTGCCGACCGTGGAGGCGATGAGCGCCCTGCGCGCCCCCGGCGTGAGCCGATCGGGATGACGGTCGCCTTCGGAGAGGGCATCGGGGCGGGGCGTTGACGCTGAGGTGTGGGTCTCGGATGACATCGGTGTCGCTTCTGTGGGCGCGGGCGGCGAGAACGTCGCGTGAACGGTACGTCTCACCCTAGGCACGACATCCGACCCGATATGCGCCCCACGTCGCAGGTCGAGACGCATGTGACGTGCGTCAACGTGCAGTTGTCACATCTGGGGGGCACGTGTCTGTGCCGTGGCACTTCTCGACGAAGGTGACATGGAGGGGCACATGTGCCACGGCACCTGCGCCGGGGATGGTGCCGTGGCACATGTACTCGTGCGCGTCTCGTTCCAGCGCCTGTGCCACGGCACGGGAGGGAGGTGGCGAGCACATTGTCTGTGCCGTGGCACTTCTCGACGAAGGTGACATGGAGGGGCACATGTGCCACGGCACGGGAGAGGGAGGAGGCGTCAGCGGGGCCGAGTCTGGGGCGCCGGTCACTGCGAGCGAGGTTCAGCGGGTCGGGTCTGGGTCTCCTGCTACTCGGCGGTGGTTGCGGGCGATCCAGCCGATGCCTGCCGCCGGGAGGACGATCAGTAGGCCGGTGAGTGCCAGGCCACCGAACCCGATGGCCGCGATGATGAGGCCGCCGACCAGTGCCGCAGCCGCTCCTGCGTAGTTCATCAGCGCGTCGGTCGCGCCCTGCAGCGGCACCCGTACCTCTCCGGAGTCGACCCCCGCGAGCAGCACCGACGACGAGATGATCGCGGCCGACCAGCCGAGCCCCAGCAGCGTGAGCGCCACCACGACAGCTGTGAGATGGCCGGGTGCGATGAACGCGACAACCGCTGAAAGCCCGAGCGTGACGAGCCCGATGAGCGCCGTGACCATGGGGCCGAACTTGTCTGCCATCCACCCGAACAGCGGGCTGAGCGCGTACATGCCGAGGATGTGCAGGCTGATGACGATGCCCACGACCGACAGTCCGTGGCCGGTGTGCCCGAGGTGCAGCGGGGTCATCGACATGATCCCGACCATCACCGCATGCGCGCTGACCAGCAGTACCACCGCGAACCGAGCCACTGGATGAGCGGCGGCCCAACGGAGAGCGGCCGTCGCCGAGATCGCGTTCTTCTGCGGAGCAGCAGCAGGCCCCGCGGGCGAGTCCCGCGCCGGGTGGCGTGTGTACAGCAGCGTCACCGAGAGCGCCGCGAGCAGAAACCCGGCGAGCGAGAACAGGTACGGTCCTGACAACTCGGGCAGGTTGATTCGCGAACCGAGCGAGGCCCCGGCCGCGCTGAGGTTCGGCCCGGTGACCGAGCCGATGGTCGTCGCCCAGATGACGATCGACATCACGGTGCCGCGCCGCTCCGGCGTCGCGAGTTCGGAGGCCGCATAGCGCGTCTGGAGGGTGGTCGCCTGCGCGGCACCGAACAGCAACAGCCCGGCGAGCAGCAGCGGAAAGACACCGAAAGCCGCCGCTATCAGCACGATCGCGGCACCCGCGAACGCGATGCCGTACCCGACCGTGAGCGCGCGCCGGCGCCCGGCGTTGGTCGCGAGTCGTGCGAGAGGCACAGCCATGAGCCCGGCGCCCAAGACGCTGAGCGCCTGGCCCGCTCCTGCCCAGGCGTCGCTGCTCATGCTGGCCACGAGCAGCGAACCAACCGCGATTCCGGAGGCCACGCCGACCCCGCCCAGCACGTTGCTGAGCACCAGTGCGCCGATCGAGCGCTGAGACTGTGCTGTCGTCATGAGCACGAGGGTACTTGAGCCGACAACTACCCCAGGGGGTACCCCGGAAACGTGTTCGCCACGTTCTGTGCGGCGGTGCCGAGACGCCGCTCGGTCTTCCGGCCTCGTCCTGTGGCGTCGTCACCTGGTCGGTGCGGTGCCGTGGCACATGTTCTCTTCTGTCTGGTCTTCGTCGGTTGGTGCCACGGCACGGGTAGGGGGGCTGGCCTCGTCCTGTGGCGTCGTCACCTGGTCGGTGCGGTGCCGTGGCACATGTTCT
>JAUNUP010000021.1:0-21090 GCA_030538115.1 Dermatophilus congolensis
CGCACACGTCGAAGGGGCGCCACCCGCTGTGGGTGGCGCCCCTTCGACGTGTGCGTATTCGCGATGCCGTCAGGCGTTGGGTCGACGGCCGTGGTTGGCCGCGTTGCCCTTGCGAGAACGACGCTTGCGGGCGCGCTTGCTCATGAGCTGCTCCGTTCGTCGGATCGAATCGACCGCACCTGGCGGTGCCGGCCCCCGCACTGAACGAGCGGGACGTCGCGGTCAATTCTGGCACATCGCGCGTACCGCTCTGAACGCGGCGGTGGCCGGGCGGTGTTCGCGCACCGCTGCGGGTGCCCACGTATAGCGGTGACTGGCGCTATCGAACCGACTGGGCCGGACGTCCGAATTGGACGATCACTTTGGACGAGTGAATAGAATAGTCGCGGTGGATTTGGAACGTGAGCATATGGTGAACTCGCGGTTATCGACCTGTTAACCAGATCGTCGATGGTGCCGCAATAAATGGTCGGGTGCGGGCCGCGCGAAAGCGTGAATACACGGGCGGTCGGCGAGCGCCTCGGCTCCCGAGGGTGACTCCAGCGTGAGTCCGGGCGGCCATAGTTCACTTCTATCGCCGCTATTTGTGCAGGTGATCGGGTCGGGCGTCCGACTAGCGCCGTTTATTGGCCGTATTTGACACGCGCTTTACGATCTTGACCAATTGCATGTCAGGTCGGGAGTTGAATTGCCCGTTCTCCCCATTTTCTTTGCGTTTACCTGCTGGCCTTTCGTCTCGGACGAGTGCCATGATGGAAGCAGCGAAGGGAGCCTTCTGCAGAAGGGTCGATCCGGGGGGATTCGCTCACTCCAGGCAAGTGAGTTCCTTCTTTAGGTGGGAGAACCCGATGACTTTCGGTATCGCGTACAGGACCAGTGGCATCATCTACTGGAGCCCCAAGACCAACCACAAGTGAGGTCGGCTTCGAGGCTTGCTTCGATGTCTCCGCTTCAAGGCCCGGAACCGCCACGGTTCCGGGCCTGAATCGTGTGTGGACCCGGATCGTGGTGGCTCTCAGTTGTGCCCGGCGGGTGGTCGGCTGGCGGTCGGCAGGTCGCCGGCGTTCGCCCTGAGGCACGAAGGCCACCGTTCCTCCCCGCGTCGTGAGGGGCCGTGCCGAACTGCCCTGGCTAGCATGGGCTCTCGTGAGGCGGATCGAGGTGGGAGCGACGCCCGCCGCAGCGACGCGGCCCGGCGGAGGTGAGCCGTGAGCGAACAGCCCCACCGTGAACAGCCGCAGCGCGAGCCCGGGCCTGACGGGTTCGCCTCCGGTCGAGAGGCCGATCCCGCGCCGCCCTCGGACATTCGTGACCTTCCGCATGCGGTTGCCGACGAGCCTCCGTCGTACATCCCGCTCGGCGTGCCTCGTGAACGGCCAACGGCCATGAGCGAGGGGGCAGCCCGTCGGGCCCTCACCGCAGCTCAGGGGACCGACTTGGGCGACGACGCTCCCTCTGGGCCGGTGGCTTGGCTCGGCCCCATCGCGATGATTCTCGCGGCGGCCCTGGTGACATGGCTGGCGACGCTGCGGCTCGGGGGCATACGCGACATCCAGGCGGGGCTGACGGTGTTCATCGGTCTACTCGTGCTGGGCGTCGTCGGAGATGTGCTGCGCAAGCTCTCGCGCGAGGACGAGGTCGAGCTGTCGTTCACTGCCGTTCTGTTGCTGGGTGCGATCCCGTTGACGGGGCCGGTGCCAGCTGTGTTGCTGGGGCCGCTGATCATGGTGATCAGCCCGGTCGTGTCGCGCATCGTGCACGGAACGCGCGGCGCGAACCCGCTGCCCTACCGCACGCCCCTCGTGTTCGCCGTCAACGCGTCGATGTTGGCGCTGGTCACGGCGGCGGCGGCGTTCGTCTACGGAGTCAGCGGCGGTATGCGCGTGAGCGCCTCCGAGGTAGGGCCCGACCGCCTCCTGCTGAGTGTCGGGGTGCCTCTGCTGCTGGCGGATCTCACGATCACGCTGCTCAACGCCGTGCTCGTCGGCGCGTACATCGCGGCGACCTCCGCGCACACGCTGCGCTCGTTCGTCACCGGCGCGCTTCCGGTCTCGCTGCTGCTCTACCTCGGCTACGGCGTGACGGCCTTCATCCTCGTCGTGCTGTGGGGCCCGGTCGGCGTGGGGCCGCTCGCCCTGGTGCTGATACTCGCGCCGCTGCTCATGTCGCGGTGGTCGTACCTGGAGTACGTGGAGGAGCGGGAGACGCACGGCCGCCTGCTCGGTGCGCTGGCCGTCGCCGGTGAACTACGGCGCGGCAACATCGACAGGTCGGCCCGCATCGGCAACGTCTGCGAGGCGATCGAGGCCGAGCTCGGGCTGCCGACCCGCGACCGTCAGGTGCTCAAGCGAGCGGGTGCCTTGCACGACGTCGGCATCGTCTCGGTG
Source organism: Dermatophilus congolensis (assembly GCA_030538115.1). Taxonomy (GTDB): domain Bacteria; phylum Actinomycetota; class Actinomycetes; order Actinomycetales; family Dermatophilaceae; genus Dermatophilus; species Dermatophilus congolensis_B. The sequence continues at coordinate 2,388 of JAUNUP010000021.1, forward strand.
CCGTGGGACGTGCTCGACGCCGAACCGGGCTCCCTCGACGATGCCGACCTCGACCGCGTCGAGGCACACCCGCGCGTGTCGTACGAGGTGCTGCGCGGCATCGACTTTCTCGAGGGCTCCGCGGAGGCCGTGCTGCATCACCACGAACGTTTCGACGGATTCGGGTACCCCGACGGACTCAAAGGCGCTGAGATCCCCATCGGGTCACGCGTTCTCGCGGTCGTCGACGTGGCCGAGGCCGTCGGCCGCGGGGTCGATCGCGACTGCGAGGGCATGGACCAGGTCATCGAGGCCCTGCGCGAGCAGTCGGGCACCATGCTCGACCCCGACGTGGTCGAGGCCCTCGTGCGGGCGCTCCGTTCGCCGCGCGGCGAACGACTGTTCGCCGACCTGCTTGACAACGAACCCGCCGGAGGTCGTTCGCGGCGCAGCCACGCCCTGCCGACCATGTCCGACGTGCTGGCGGCACGTGCCCGCACGCGAAGGGGCGTGTCGTGACCGCCTCCACCCTGCTGCTGGCGTACCTCGTCGTACTCACCGTCGCCGAGACGTTCAGGCTCCGCATGCGCGGCCGCATCGAGACCGCCCCCACGGCGCTCGCCGTCGGGTTCGCGCTCGCCGTGTCGGTCAAGGGGCCCCACGACGCCATCGACGTGCAGACCTGGCAGATCGCGCTGGTCGTGCTGGCCTCGCAGGTCTTCGCGTATCCGGTCACCCGCATCGGCCGTGATCGCAGGCGTCGGCTCGAGCTGGTCGTCGACTCCGCGCTGCGGCTCGGCACGGTCGTGGCGATCTCGCTCATCGTGCGCGACCTGCCTCTCATCTCCGGGGTCTCGGTGTCGGAGGCCTCGACCACGTGGATGGGATGGCGCCGCGCGATCGTGCTGATGAGCGCCATCGGGTTCGTGCTCAGCCTCGAGACCCCGGTGCGCGTGTGGCTGCGGCACAGGGTCTGGGGCCGTGACCGCATCGTCGAACCGAACGAGGACCTGCGCATGACCCTCGGTCTGTCGGTGGTGCTCGTCGCGAGCGGCGCGATTCTCGCCCTCGCACAGGAGGCGCTCGGCCTGGCCGCGCTGCCGTTCGCACTGGTGCCGCTGGTCGTGACCCAGGTAGCGATACTGCACCAGGCGCGGATCCAGCGCGCGCACCGGCAGAGCGTGCGTGCCCTCTCCCGCATGCCGGAGGTCGCGGGGCTCGTGCCGCGCGGACACGCCGCCACCGTCGCCCGGCTCGGCGTGGCCGTGGGGCAAGAACTCGCGCTGCCGACCCGCGACGTCGCCGTGCTCGAGACGGCCGCGCTGCTGCACGACCTCGGCCAGGTGGTGCTGCGCCGGCCCATCCCCGGCGGGGCGACGGTGCTGGCCGCCTCCGGAGACCAGGAGCACCTCGCCCAAGAGGGGGCCGCGATCGTCGCGCACGTCGGGCATCTCTCGGCCGTCTCCGAGACCATCGCCGCGCAGGCCACGCCCTACCACCACATCGTGCAGCGCCGCGCACGAATCCCCGTGCAGGCCCGCATCCTCAAGGTCGCCAACGCCTACATCGACTACCTCGGCGGCGCCCTCGAAACCGCCGACCGGGCCGCCCACGAAGAGGCGCTCGAACGGCTCTACCTCGGGCTCGGCTACGAGTACGACCCGAAGGTGGTCGCCGCGCTGGAGAAGGTTCTTGCGCGAGGCGGATTCGGCGCCATACCTGCAGCGGACCCCGCCATCGGCGGTGCTTATGGGGCGAGCGCCGAGACGGGCAATAAGATCGGTACAGGGCGTGTGTGGGCGCAGTGGCGCGCCGGATCTCGAGGCTCCTCGACCAAGGGCTGAACGGCTGAACGGCTCAGGGGCTCGAGATCTTCACGGCAGCCGCGCGGCACCCGCGTGGGTCGACACAACCGGCCCTGGTTTCTTTCGGACATCGCAGCACGAGTTAGGCAGGCATCACGTGAAGATCACCGTCGTCGGATTGGGCAAGATCGGGTTGCCGCTCGCGGTTCAGTTCGCCTCCAAGGGGCACACGGTGCACGGCGCCGATACCAACCCGACCGTCGTCAAGTCGGTGAATGCCGGAGCCGAGCCGTTTCCGGGTGAGGCGCACCTGCAGGAGAAGCTCGAGACGGCCGTGAACGCGGGCCTGCTGAAGGCCACCACCGACACCGCAGCCGCCGTAGCCGACTCCGACGCAGTCGTCGTGGTCGTGCCGCTGTTCGTCGACGCCGAGGGTGTGCCGGACTTCGGTTGGATGGAATCGGCCACCCACGACATCGCCCGCGGCCTCAAGCCCGGCACCCTCGTCATCTACGAAACCACCCTGCCCGTCGGCACCACCCGCAACCGCTGGAAGCCGATTCTCGAGAACGAATCCGGCCTGACCGAGGGCAAGGACTTCCACCTCGTCTTCTCGCCCGAGCGGGTGCTCACCGGCCGCGTGTTCGCCGACCTGCGCAAGTACCCCAAGCTCGTGGGTGGTCTCTCGGAGGAGGGCGCCGCGGCGTCCGTCGACTTCTACAACGCGGTTCTCGACTTCGACGAGCGCCCCGACCTCGAGCGGGGCAACGGCGTCTGGGACCTCGGCTCCGCGGAGGCCGCCGAGCTCGCCAAGCTCGCCGAGACCACCTACCGCGACGTCAACATCGGCCTGGCCAACCAGTTCGGCCGCTTCGCCGCCGCGAACGGCATCGACGTGTACCAGGTCATCGAGGCCAGCAACTCCCAGCCGTACAGCCACATCCACCGCCCAGGCATCGCCGTCGGTGGCCACTGCATCCCCGTGTACCCGCGCCTCTACCTGTGGACCGACCCCGAGGCCACGGTCGTGCGCGCCGCCCGCGAGGCGAACGCCGGCATGCCGTCGTACACGGTCGGGCTCGCGAAGGGCGCGTACGGCGACCTCACCGGCGCCACCGTCGTGGTGCTCGGCGCGTCGTACCGCGGTGGCGTGAAGGAGACGGCCTTCTCGGGCGTCTTCGCCACGGTCGAGGCGCTCAAGGCCGAGGGCGCGAACGTGCTCGTGCACGACCCGATGTTCACCCCCGCCGAGCTGGGTAAGTACGGCTTCGAGGCCTACGAGATGGGGCAGCCGGTCGACGTCGCGATCGTGCAGGCCGACCACGCCTCGTACAAGGACCTCTCGGCGAGCGACCTCCCGGGCGTGAAGCTCCTGGTAGACGGCCGCCGCTGGGTAGACGCCTCCCGCTTCGACAACGTGAAGGTAGTAACGGTAGGCAAGGCCTGACGCTTCTGGGAAGGCCCCGATGCACCCCACCGGGGCTTTCCCGTTACCCGTAGACGAAACTCCGCGCCCAGTGCGGCGTCACTTACCCGGGTGGGGTCCCGTGGCACATGTGTACGCGCAACGTCACCGACCAGCGAAGGTGCCACGGGACGGGGGAGGTGCTCCCGAGGTGCGCGGACGGACTCACCTGTGTCGTGGGACGGCGAGGGTGTTCCCGGACTTGTGCCGTGGCACCTTCGCTGTGAGGTGCGCGGACGGAGTCACATGTGCCACGGCACCCCATCCGGCCAGGTGAGGTGCCGGTGCCTGGTGCAGGCCCTGGAACTTCGTACCCTGGAGTCGTGCGCTATCTCTCCACACGTGACCCGGGCGGCGTTGCCGACCAGTCGTTCTGCGACATCCTTCTCGCGGGCCTCGCGCCCGACGGTGGGCTGTACCTGCCGGAGTCGTACCCGCAGGTGACCCCCGAAACTCTCGCCGAGTGGCGGGTGCTGCTCGCGGAGAAGGGGTACGCGGCCCTCGCGCATGCCGTGCTGTCGCTGTACGTCGACGACATTCCGAGCGACGACCTCCTCGGCATCTGCGAGCGTGCCTACACCACGGAGAAGTTCGGTGACCCGCGTATCGCTCCGGTCTCGCGCCTCGACGAGGGCCTGTTTCTGCTGCACCTGAGCAACGGCCCGACAGCCGCGTTCAAGGACATGGCGATGCAACTGCTCGGCGAACTCTTCGAGTACGAACTCGGCCGCCGTGGCGAGTCGATCAACATCCTCGGCGCGACCAGCGGCGACACCGGCAGCTCGGCCGAGTACGCGATGCTCGGCAAAGACCGCGTGCGGGTGTTCATGACGAGCCCTACGGGCCGCATGACCCCGTTCCAGCAGGCGCAGATGTTCTCGATCACCGACCCGCGCATCGTCAACATCGCCGTGGAGGGCGTGTTCGACGACTGCCAAGACATCGTGAAAGCCGTCAACTCCGACGCCGAGTTCAAGGCGAAATACCGTATCGGAGCGGTGAACTCGATCAACTGGGCCCGGCTGGTGGCGCAGGTCGTGTACTACGTGGCGGGCTGGCTCCAGGCGACGGAACAGTCGGCGCAGGAGACCGGCGCGGCGGGTGACTCGCTCGACACGATGCAGATCTCGTTCGCCGTTCCCACCGGTAACTTCGGCAACATCGCGGCCGCGCACATCACCAAGCAGATGGGCGTGCCGATCGACAAGCTCATCCTCGCGACGAACGAGAACGACGTGCTCGCCGAGTTCTTCACCAAGGGCCGGTACCGGGTGCGGTCGGGGGCGCAGACGCTCGCAACCTCCTCGCCGTCGATGGACATCAGCAAGGCCAGCAACTTCGAGCGATTCGTCTTCGACCTGCTCGGCCGCGACGGCGCCCTTGTGGCGGACCTGTTCGGTGAGGGCCTGCGCACGAAGGGCGAGTTCGACCTCTCGGACGACGCCGCGTGGCCGCGTGTCGCCGAGGAGTTCGCGTTCCTCACCGGCACGTCGACGCACGAAGACCGCGTCGCGACGATTGCGGATGTGGCGCGCCGCGACGGCGTGGTCATCGACCCGCACACCGCCGACGGCGTCAAGGTGGCCCGCGACCGCATCGCCGACGGCTCGGTCACGACTCCGGTGGTGGTCGACGAGACGGCGCTGCCGGTGAAGTTCGCCGAGACGATCCGAGAGGCCCTCGGCCGGGATCCCGAAACGCCGGCCCGCTTCGAGGGCCTGGATTCGGGCGAACGCCGAGTCGTCGAGGTCCCGAACGACGCCGAAGCGGTGAAGCGGATCATCGCGGACACGGTCGGCACCGACGTCTGACCGGCATCCACAGGGGTTATCCACCGAAATCCGGCGACCCAGCGGGGCCGTCCGAACGCGATCTACCGTCGTCGCATGCGTCTCGCTCTCGATCTTCCCGTGCCGGTGACACAGACCGCGAAAGCTGCTGTCGCCGAGGTGAACCGCCTACGTGTGGGTGTCTACGTCGACGGTTTCGACCTCTACCGCGGAGGCCGTCACCAGCTCGGTAGCGCCCCCGGGTGGCGGTGGCTCGACATCCGTTCGCTCGCCGACGACCTTGTCGCCGAGAGTGGTTGGTCGGGTGCGGCCGTCGCGAAGATCGTCTACTGCACTGCCCGCATCGACGAGAGAGTGAACCCGGCCGGGGCCGACGAACAGGACGTCTACGTCCGGGCACTGCAGGAGTCCGGGAGTGTCGACCGCGTCGAGTGGGGCACGTACGTGACGAGTGTTGTGGCGCGTCCGTTGGCGGTGAGCGATCCGGTGACGCATGTTCCAAGGCTGGTGCGGCCTGCGCCTCCTGTCTCGGTGCGGGGGAGCGACGGGCGAGTCGTCTCCGAGGACGGGGTCTTCCTCGTCTCGACCCTCCACCAACGGGAGAAGGGGTGCGACGTCAACGTGGCCACGCACATGCTCCTCGACATGCTGCGCCGCCACGTGGACGCGGCCGTCGTGATCGGAACCGACTCCGCCCTGAAACTGCCGCTCAAGGCGCTTCGCGATCGGGGACCGACCGGAGTGGCCAACCCCTACGGAAGTCCCATCGGGGGCGGCGGCGCCGACGCCCGCGAACGCGTGCTCAGCCCGTCCGGCCGCCACTGGTCGCGCGGCCTGCGACCAAGTGACTTCACCGCGCACCAGTTGCCGGGGGTCGTCGGGCGGCTCATCAAGCCATCGGCCTGGTGAGAACACGTGCGCAGGAGCCTGCGGAGCCATACGATGCGAGGCATATGCGCCCGGTCTCTTAGAGGCCGGGTTTCCTTTTGCCCTCGTATGTCCGGCGGCTGAAGCCTTGCTGTATCCACTTCGTAGACGCCGTGCCCCGGCTGGCGGACACTGGAACAACGACGGCGCGGCGACATCCTTCACTGGAGGGCGTGCACCCCTTCGACGGACGAATCCGCTTCGGTCGTGACCGACTACGAATCGAGTTGTCATGTCTTCGTCGTTTCCCTCTCCCTCGGAGCGTTCGTCGCACGGCATCGAGATCAACGCCCCCGGGCAGAGCGCCGAGCGGCAGGTCGTCTCCACGGCCCCGAAGGTCACCGGATCGGTCGACAACGCCATAGAGATCGAGGGACTCGTCAAGCGGTTCGGTCGCACCACTGCGCTCGACGGGATGACGATGAGCGTCGCCACGGGCCAGGTACACGGATTTCTCGGGCCGAACGGGGCGGGTAAGTCCACGACGATACGGTTGCTGCTCGGGCTGCTGCGCGCCGACTCCGGGCGCATGACCCTGCTCGGCGGCGACCCCTGGAGCGAGGCGGCTCGGCTGCACCGGCGCCTCGCCTACGTGCCCGGCGACGTGAGCCTGTGGCCCAACCTCACCGGAGGCGAGGCGATCGACCTCATCGGCCGCGCCCGCGGGGGTCTCAACCGGGCCCGCCGTGACGAGCTGATCGAGCGGTTCGACCTTGACCCACGCAAGAAGGGCCGCTCGTATTCCAAAGGCAACCGGCAGAAGGTCGCGCTCATCTCCGCGCTCGCGAGCGACGTCGAACTGCTGCTGCTCGACGAACCGACCTCCGGCCTCGACCCGCTCATGGAGAGGGTCTTCACGCAGTACATCCGCGACTACATCCGTGACGAACGCGCAGGTGGCCGCACGGTTCTGCTGAGCAGCCACATCCTGAGCGAGGTCGAGGCGCTCTGCGACCACGTGAGCATCATCCGCGACGGCCGGGTCGTGGAATCGGGCACCCTCGCCGACCTGCGTCACCTGCGTCGCACCCAGGTGACGGCCGAGTTGGCCGCGCCCGTACCGGCCGATGTCGTGGCGATGCACGGCGTGCACGACGCCGAGATCGACGGTCGGCGGCTTGTCTGCCAGGTCGACACCGACGCCCTCTCGCCCGTGCTCGAGCGTCTCGCGGGGCTCGGCGTGCGCTCCCTGGTCAGCACGCCACCGACGCTCGAGGAACTGTTCCTGCAGCACTACGACACGCAGCCCAACCAGCCCACGGAGCCCACGCAGCTCACCGGGGGCAACCGGAGTGGCGTGAGCCGCGATGGTGGCGAGCAGCGATGACCACCGCCGCGGGGGCGACACAGTCGAGATCGGGCAGGCATCGCGGTGAACGCCCTGGTGCCAGTGGGGATTATCACCGGGGGAGTCACCGTCAGGGAGGCAGCACGTACGCCGGCACGGCGCTGGCCGCACGCTTGGCGCTGCGCCGCAGCCGTTGGTTCTGGCTCGCGTGGATCGTCGCGCTCTGGGCGACGATTCAGGGCACGGCGGGTGCCTACTCCACGTTCGTGCCCAACCCCGAGCAGGGACAGATCCTCATCGAGAGCCTGTCGGCCAACGCCACGATGCGGGCGATGCTGGGCCCACCGTTCAACCTCTACGACGCGGGCGGGTTCGCGATGTGGCGGGTTGGCACCTTCACGGCGGCAGCGGCCGCGATGATGGCCGCCCTCGGGGTCATCCGCGCCACGCGGGCCGAGGAGGAGGCGGGCCGGGTCGAGTTGCTCCGATCCGGGGCGGTCAGTCGCCTCGCGCCGCTGACCGGAGCCCTTTTCGTCGCCTTCGGCGGATGCACCGTGCTAGGTGCCCTCATCGCCGCAGGGCTGTCAGCTGCCGCTCCGCCCGCGGCCGGCGCCGTGGCCACCGGCGTCGGCATCGCCCTCACCGGCGCGATGTGGGCGGGCGTCGGTGCGGTGACCGCCCAGGTGACGGAGTCGGCGCGCGCCGCCCGCGGTTGGGCACTCGGCATCCTCGGCGGCGCGTACCTGGTGCGTGCCGTGGCCGACGGCGTGACGCCCGACAACCCGCTCGCGCGACTGCAGTGGGCATCGCCCGTCGAATGGGCCGCGCTCGCCCGGCCGTATGCGGACGAACGCTGGTGGGTGCTGGCCTTGCCCGCCGCGACGACCGTGCTGCTCGTCGCACTGGCATACCGGTTGGAGGCGCGCCGCGACCACGGCGGAGGGTTGCGACCCGCAGCGCTCGGTCCGGCGCGAGCCGCCGACTCGCTCTCCACCGCTGGCGCTCTCGCGTGGAGGCTGGCGCGCGGCTCCGTCATCGGCTGGACCGTGGGATTGACGGTGTTCGGCCTCGTCATCGGTTCGCTCTCCGGCGGTCTCGACGACATGCTCGAGCAGAGCCCGCAGGTCGCCGAGATCTTCCGGCGCATGGGCGGCGACGCCACAACCCTCACCGACACCTTCTACGTCGCGCTGCTCGGCATCATGGTCGTGGTGATCGCGATGTTCGCCGTGCAGCTCACGCTGCGGCTGCGGCACGAGGAAGAGGGCGGGCGCACCGAGTTGATGCTCTCGACCTCGACCTCACGCTCTGAATACCTCTGGTCGCACGTGAGCCTCGCGTTGGCGGTGCCGACGGTGCTGTTGGTGCTCACCTCCGTCGGAATGGCGGCGACGCAGGCGGTCACCGAGGGGTCGTCCGACGCGGTGAAGGCGGTGGTGGCCGGCGCGGTGGCGCTGGTGCCCGGCGTGTGGCTGGTGGTGGGGCTGACCGTCGCCGTGCTCGGCTGGATGCCGCGTCTCACCGTGATCCCGTGGGCGGTGCTCGGCTGGTCACTCGTCATGAGCTGGGTCGGCGCACTGCTCAACCTGCCCGACTGGGTCATCAAGGCCACCCCGTTCGAGCAACTCCCCAAGGTGCCGGTGGAGACGATGAACTGGACCCCGTGGGTGATCGAGGTCGTGTTGGCGATCGTGCTGATCGCAGTGGGGATCATCGGCTTCCGACGCCGCGACATTACGCCCTGAGCGTGTAGACACAGGACGGCAGGCATCCACCTCTCGGTTGATTCTGTCGCCTCGTTGGAGTCACGACACCGTGTGCCGGTGACCTGCCCCGGTGTTGTGCGAACAGCTACCGTGATCTGCATGACTGCACCCGTGTTCGTGATCCAGCACGAGGACGCCGCGCCCCCCGGCCTGCTCGGTGACATCGCCCACGAGATGGGTGTGCGCCTACATGTGTGGGAACCCGATCGCGGCGACCGCGGGGCGAGCCCGGACGGACGCGAACACCGGCTTCCAGGCAACCTTGACGGGTACTCGGGCCTCGTCGTCCTCGGAGGGCGCATGGGTGCCTACGACGATGACGAGTTTCCGTGGTTGACCGATACGAAGAACCTCCTCGTCGAGGGCGTGACGAGCGGACTGCCTACGCTGGCGATCTGCCTCGGGCACCAACTCGCCACGGTGGCTCTCGAGGGTGAGGTCGAGCCGAACCCGCACGGTCCCACACGAGGGATTTTTCCCGTGGGGCTGACCGACGCCGGTCGCAAGGATCTGCTGCTCGGGCACCTGCCCGGCGGTGCCCGCGTGGAGGCGGCGGCTCGCGAATCGAGGTCCGAGATCCGTCACGCGGAGACCGCCGAGGCGATGCACTGGAACGCCGACGTCGTCACCGAGCCCCCTCCCGGCGCGGAGTTGCTCGCCGTCGACCAGCGCGGCTACCCGCAGGCTCTCCGTTTCGGGGAGCGGGCCTGGGGCGTGCAATGTCACCCCGAGCTCCCCACGGGCATCGTCGGCTGGTGGCGCGACCTCACCGACGCTTCCACCCAGCCAGGCGGCGCCGACGCGCTCGAACGCGCGGTGGTCGAGGTCGAGGAGGCGTTACCTCGCCTCCAGGCCCAGTGGCGGCCCGTTCTGGCAGCGTTTCTGCAGCTCACAGTGGAGGCGCAGCGATGAGGTCGACAAAGATGCCGAAGACCCGCACATTCCGACTTGCGTTCGGGTTCGAGATCGACGCGGGGGCCGGCTGGCGCCGAGCCCACTCCCACCGGTTCACCGTCGGGCAGCCGACGACGCAACTCGTCCGCCTGGCCCCGGAACAGCCGCGCGGCCCCTACGCGCACCTGCGCACGGCGGGCCGCTTCGCCCTGGAGGGCCTCTTCAAGCGCGATCCGAAGCCCCCGAAGCAGCAGAAGCAGCACAGTCGCCGGGCTCTCACCCGCTGAGACCCTCTGCGTCGTCGTACCGATGCTGGTGTCAACAGACACGCCGTAGCGCGTGTGTTGACACCAGCATCGGTACCGAGACTCGGCGCGCGCTCCCGCGTGGCTGAATCCCTCACGGAACGAACGTTCACATTCACCCCAGCATGTGAACGCCTCCGCCCTGGGCATGGGTGCGGGTTTATCGTGCCCCCGTGAGTAGCACCGCCGCCGTGAGCGAGGAACAACAGCCGACGTCGCCGTCACGCATGCGTGAACGGATTGCAGCCCTCGGGCCCGGAATCCTGGTCGCCTCCGCCGCGATCGGTGGTTCCCACCTGGTCTCCTCGACCCAGGCGGGCGCGATCTTCCAGTGGCAGCTCGTGTGGCTGGTGGTGGCCGCGAACATCCTCAAGTACCCGTTCTTCCGGTTCGGGCCTCAGTTCACGGTCGAGAGCGGCATGAACCTCGTGGAGGGGTATGCCGCCAAGGGCCGTGCCTACGTGTGGGTCTTCTTCGTGTTCTGTGCTGTGTCGGCCGTCATCTCCACTGCGGGTGTGGCCGTTCTGTGCTCGGCGATCCTGTTGTACGCCTTCCCGTCGTCGTGGGGCCTGACGATGCCGGTGACGTCGATCGCCGTCATGGCTGTCACGCTGCTCATGCTGCTGGGCGGTCATTACCGACTGCTCGACCGGGTCAGCAAGTTCATCGTCGCTACCCTCGCCGTGGCCACTGTGTTCGCGGTCTTCATGGCTGCGGCCAACGGCAGCCAAGCCGGAGCCGAGGCCGTGGCACCCAACCCGTGGACCTGGGCGAACTTCGCTTTCATCATCGCGCTCATGGGCTGGATGCCGGCTCCTGTCGAGGTGTCGGCCCTCAACTCCATGTGGGTCGTCGCCAAACAGCGCCAGCACCGCAGCAAAGCGAAAGACGTGATCTTCGACTTCAACGTCGGCTACGTCACCTCGGCCGTACTCGCGGTCTTCTTCGTGGCGCTGGGTGCTCTCGTGCAGTTCGGGACCGGGGTGAAGGTCGAGACCGCCGGCGGCGCGTACATCCCGCAGCTCATCTCCATGTACGGCACGGCGATCGGCCAGTGGGCCGTCCCGATCGTCACCCTCATCGCGTTCTTCTGCATGTTCGGGACTACGATCACCGTCGTCGACGGCTACGCCCGAGCCTCAGGCGAGGCGCTGCGCCTCGTGCGTCGCGACACGCAGCCACTCACTCGCCGTGCCACCAACGCCTGGATCATCGGCATCGCCCTCGTCGGCCTCGCAATCGTCCTGTGGATGAGCGACCAGATGGGCGGCATGCTGCGCTTCGCCATGATCTCGGCGTTCATCATGGCCCCGGTGTTCGCGTGGCTGAACTACTCGCTCGTGCGCGACCGCCACGACCTCTCCCCTGTACTGCGCTACCTCTCGTACGCGGGTCTGGTCTTCCTCGGTGGCTTCACGCTGATCTTCCTCGCCAACCTCGTGGGCCTGGTCGGCTGACCCCGCGACGACGGCTGTCGCTGCCCCGGCGCAGAACACACCTGGCGCGCGGGTCAGCGCATGCGGGCGCGCAGGGTTTCCGTCACCTGCTCGGCAGCGCGGCCGTCGCCGTAGGGAGTGCCCTTGTCGCCCGTGGGGACCGGTCGGACCGCCACGTCGCGCAGTTGCGTCAGGCCGTTGTCGAGGATGTTCCAGCCGTTCTCGAGCGTCTCCACCCATTCGGTCTCCGGGCGGATGGTCGTGCACGGGGTGTCGAGCAGGAACGCCTCCTTCTGCAGGCCACCGGAGTCGGTGAGGACACCGACCGAGCCGAGAACCGCGCGCACCATCTGCGGGTACGCCAGGGGAGAGGCGCCGTGGAGGTTGCCGCCGACGAGCGAAATGCCGTGTTCGGCGGCCTTCGCGACGAGGCGGGGGTGTGCGAGCAGCAGCACCTGGGTGGGCAGGTCGCGCATGGCCGCGACGATCTCGCCGAGACGCTCGGGCGTGTCGGTGTTGTCGGGCCGGTGGATCGTGGCGAGCAGATACGGAGCAGTTGGGTCGAAGGCGGCGTCGACATCGGCCGGCAGCTCGAGCGGCGCGTCGGCCAGCCCGTCGCGGACGGTGAGGCAGACATCCGTCATCACGTCGCCGACGAGCACCGAACGCTCCGAAAGTCCCTCGGTCGCAAGGTGATCCATCGCTACCTGGGTGGGGGCGAGCAGCAGGTCGGAGGCGTGGTCGGTGAGTACCCGGTTGTGCTCCTCCGGCATGCGGCGGTTGAACGAGCGCAGCCCAGCCTCCAGATGGGCGACCGGCAGGTGGTGCTTCACGGCCGCGAGGGCGGCGGCGATGGTGGAGTTCGTGTCGCCGTAAACGAGAGTCCAGTCGGGGCGGTGCTCCAGCAACACCGGCTCGAGCCCCGCGAGCATGGCCCCGGTCTGGGCGCCGTGGTTGCCGGAGCCGACTCCGAGGTGCACGTCGGGGGCCGGGATGCGCAGGTCGTCGAAGAAGACATCCGACATCACGGCGTCGTAATGCTGCCCTGTGTGAACGATCACATGTTCGACGTCGCCGGCCGTGTCGAAGGCCCTGCACATGGGCGCGAGCTTGACGAACTGCGGCCTTGCGCCAACAACACTCAGGACCTTCACGGTTGGTGCCCTTTCTCGAAACTGCTGCGCGGTACCCTGACTGAGGTTGAAACACGACCGGTCGCGCACTGCCTGACACATCGCTCGCCCGAGCGCAGTTGCGAAACACGCAACGCGCGTTTGGGCGACCACAGGCATTGTGTCGCACGCCAGCCGCCGAACACGGCACTGCGTGTCGGGGGGACGGGCGTCGCCGGCAATCCGCACCAGATAGGGGCAGTCAGTGTCTGATTTCATTCCTCCCGCTAAACCGCTCATCGGAGATGAGGAGCGGGCCGCCGTCGATGCGGTGATGCGCAGCGGCATGCTGGCGCAGGGGCCGCAGGTGAAGGCGTTCGAGGAGGAGTTCTCGGCGCACTTCGGTCTCGACCGTCCCTGTGTGGCCGTGAACTCGGGTACGTCGGGTCTGCACCTGGGCTTGCTGGCCGGAGGCGTCGGGCCCGGCATGGAGGTGATCGTGCCGTCGTTCACGTTCGCCGCCACCGCGAACTCTGTCGCGCTCACCGGTGCGACCCCGGTCTTCGCCGACATCGATCCCGAGTCGTTCTGCCTCGACCCCGCCTCCGTGGAGGCGTCGATCACCGACAAGACCGTTGGCATCATGCCCGTGCACCTGTACGGTCACCCGGCCGATATGCCCGCGCTGCAGGCGATCGCCGACAAGCACGGTCTGAAGATCTTCGAAGACGCGGCCCAGGCGCATGGCGCTTCGCTGAACGGCACCCCGGTGGGTGCGTTCGGCACGTTCGCGATGTTCTCGCTGTACCCGACCAAGAACATGACCTCGGGCGAGGGCGGCATGGTCAGCGCGATCGATGCCGACGTGGAGCACTACCTGCGGCTTTACCGCAACCAGGGCATGCTGCAGCAGTACCACAACGAGGTCGTCGGCATGAACTACCGCATGACCGACATCCACGCTGCCATCGGTCGCGTGCAGCTCACCAAGGTCGACGGCTGGACGAAGACGCGCCAGGAGAACGCCGCGTTCCTGTCGGCGAATCTGCAAGGTGTCACGCCGCCTCCGGTCGCCGAGGGCGCGGTGCACGTGTACCACCAGTACACGATCCGCGTGCCCGAGGGCCGCGACGAGTTCGCCGCGGCCCTCAAGAGCGAGTACAACATCGGCTCCGGCATGTTCTACCCGGTGCCGAACCACCGCCTGAAGCCCTTCCAAGCGGATGTGGACCTGCCGCAGACCGAGAAGGCCGCCCTCGAGTGCCTGTCGCTGCCGGTGCACCCGAGCGTCGACCAGGCCGGGCTCGACCGCATCGTCGAAGCCGTCAACTCGCTCGCGAAGGCAGGTGCGTGATGGCGAACCTGCGCGCAGGCCTCATCGGCCTCGGAATGATGGGCCGTAACCACGGCCGGGTTCTCGCGAGCCTGTCGGGCGTCGACCTCGTCGCCGTGGCCGACGCCGGAGGCGACCCGCACGGTGTCGCGAAGGGCCGTCCGCTCTACTCCACGATCGAAGAGCTCATCGCCGAGGGCCTCGACTACTGCATGGTGGCCGTGCCGACGATCTACCACCTCGAGATCGGCCTTGCGCTCGCCGAGGCGGGCGTGTGCGCGCTCATCGAGAAGCCGCTGGCACAAGACACGGAGTCGTCGCAGAAGCTCGTCGATGCGTTCAACGCCAAGGGGCTCGTCGCGGGTACCGGCCACATCGAGCGGTACAACCCGGCGCTGCAGCAGGCCCGGGCGCGCATCGAGGCCGGCGAGCTCGGCGACGTCTACCAGATCACGACCCGCCGGCAAGGGCCGTTCCCGGCGCGGATCGCCGACGTGGGCGTGGTCAAAGACCTGGGTACGCACGACATCGACCTCACCGCCTGGGTGCGTCAGTCGCCGTTCACGGCCGTCAGCGCCCGCACGGCGTTCCGCTCGGGCCGCGCGTACGAAGACATGGTCGTGATGACCGGTGTGCTCGCCGACGGCACGATCACCCAGCACACGGTGAACTGGCTCTCGCCGTTCAAGGAGCGCCTCACCGTCATCACGGGCGAGAAGGGGGCGCTCATCGCCGACACCCTCACCGCCGACCTGTCTTTCCACGCCAACGGCAACGTGCAGTCGGCCTGGGAAGACCTGGCGCAGTTCCGCGGCGTCTCGGAGGGCGACTACGTCCGGTACGCGATCCCGCGCCGGGAGCCGCTGCTCGTCGAGCACGAGAACTTCCGTGACGCGGTGCTCGGCAAGCCCGCCGACATCGTCACGCTCGAGCAGGGCATGACCAACGTGAAGGTCGCCGAGGCGGCCATCGAGTCGGCCCGCACCGGCACGACGATCAACTTGTAGTCGCGAACGCGCTACGACCAAGCCCCGCCTTCCCGCTCACAGGGAAGGCGGGGCTTCGTTGTATTGGCACTCAATTCGCCCGCCCGAAAGGTGCTGGGAGGGCACGGGACTCGTTGGGGCATTAATCACGAGGTGGTAACAGCCGATGGGGTCGGTGGCCGAGAAGCGGCCCTGACCGACGATTCGCCGCCCCTTCTGGAGAACCATGCGCCGTTCCACCGCAATCGCCCTGGCCGTCTCGTGTCTTCTCACCGCCGCCCCGCAGTCCGGGGCTCTCGCCGCGTCTCCTGACCTCGACAGGGGAGACAGTGTCGACGCGGAGATCCTTGACGGCCCCGTTCTCGAAGAGCGCGAGACCGTCGAGATCGCCAATGCTCTCGTCCCCCGCGCGGCAGTGAGCCTGCCGAAGGCACTCGACGCCAAGCCGCGCTACAACGCCCAGGTCTCGTGCGACCCCGTCTCCAGGCCGGGTACGTCGGCGTTGGGGCAGTTGCTCGTCACGACCTACAAGCAGGGCACGGCAGGTTACGCGCGTTCCTGCTCCGGAGGGGGCACGAGCGAGCACTACGACGGTCGAGCCGTCGACTGGATGGTCAACGTCAACAACCCGGCTCAGAAGGCCGCCGGTGATGCCGCGACTGCCTGGCTGGTCGCGAACAACGGCGCCAATGCCCGTCGTCTCGGCGTGCAGTACATCATCTGGAACAAGCGCTCCTGGCGCGCCTACGCTCCCGAGCGCGGGTGGACCGCCTACACGGGCGCGAGCCCTCACACCGACCACGTGCACCTGTCGCTCACCTGGGACGGTGCGATGAAGCGCACCTCGTGGTGGACGGGCAAGGCCGTTGCCGCACAGGACCTCGGTCCGTGTCCGGTGTACGCGGGACAGCCCGCTCCGATCTACACGGGCATCCGCACGGGCGTCTGCCCGGCTCCCAAGGCGGCACCGAAGACCGCGTACAAGACCTGGGTCCTGGGCCAGAAGAACGCACAGATCGCCACCGCCCAGCGTCTGCTCGGGGTCGCGAGCAACGGTTCGTTCGGCTCGAGCACCCGCACGGCGGTGATCAAGTACCAGCGCACCTCGAAGCTGCCGATCACGGGCGTGCTCGACGCTGCGACCTGGGTGAAGCTCACCGGCCGCGCGGCGGTGAACGCGCCTGTGCCCGGATCGGTCTCAGCTCCGGTCGCGCCGCGCACCTCCGCGCCCCCGACAATCGCCGCCGTGGTGGTCGCCACCCCGCTCACCGCCTACAAGCGTGCCGGCCTGCGTCCGGGTAGCACGGGAGCCGGAGTTCGCGCGGTGCAGCGTGCGCTGGGCGTGCCGGTGACCGGACGCTACGACGCCGCCACCACCCGCGCCGTGGTCGCGGTGCAGAAGCGCTGGAAGATCGCCCAGTCGGGGCGCGTCGACGCGCGCACGTGGAACCGTATCGAGCTCACCCGCTACCCGTGGCTGCCGTACGTGGGCCAGAAGCTGCAGCTCGGCTCCCGCGGCCCGGCCGTGACCGCGCTGCAGCGGGTTCTCGGCGTCAAGGCTGACGGGGTGCTCGGCGACCGGACCGCGGCCGTGCTGCGCGGCACGAAGAAGCGCCTCGGCCTGCGGCCCACCGGCGTCGTCGACACGGCCACGTGGCAGGCGTTCACGCGCCTCGGACGCTGAGCCCTCACCTCGCACTCGTGACGAGGTGAGCGCGGTCACCCCAGGCCGCACGGAACCGGGCTGCCACCGGCCTGCCGATAGGCTCGGCGGGTGACTGTAGCTACCCGCGTTATCCCGTGCCTCGATGTCGACGCCGGTCGCGTCGTCAAGGGCGTCAACTTCGAGAACCTCCGCGACGCCGGTGACCCGGTCGAGCTGGCCCGCCGGTACGGCGAGCAGGGAGCCGACGAACTCACCTTTCTCGACGTCACCGCCAGCAGCGGCAACCGCGAGACCACCTACGACGTGGTGCGCCGCACGGCCGAGGAGGTGTTCATCCCCCTGACGGTCGGCGGCGGGGTGCGCACGGTCGACGACGTCGACAAGCTGCTCCGCGCCGGCGCCGACAAGGTCGGGGTCAACACGGCCGCCATCGGTCGCCCCGAGCTCATCAACGAGGTCGCCCAGAGGTTCGGCGCTCAGGTGCTGGTCCTCTCCGCCGACGTGCGCCGATGCCGTCCAGACGGGCAGCGCACCGACTCCGGATTCGAGGTGACGACCCACGGAGGTCGTAACGGCACGGGCATCGACGCGCTCGCCTGGTGCGTGGAGGCCGCGAGCCGCGGCGCGGGGGAGATCCTGCTCAACTCGATGGACGCCGACGGCACCAAGGACGGTTTCGACCTCGAGCTCATCAAACTGGTGCGCGCGGAGGTGTCGATCCCGATCATCGCCAGCGGCGGTGCGGGTAAGGCCGAGCACTTTGCGCCTGCCGTGCAGGCCGGTGCCGACGCTGTGCTCGCGGCGAGCGTCTTCCACTTCGGTGATCTGACCATCGCGGAGGTCAAGGATGCGATGCGCGCTGCCGGACTGACGGTGCGCTGAGCGTTCCAGCTCTGATGAACGGCCCGCGCACGAGGCGGAGAAAGCCTCGAAAAAGCCCCGGAAAATTGCGATGGCCCCGGTGGGGGGGACCGGGGCCATCGGAGGTAGCCCAACCGGGGGGAGGCCGGGCAACCACGAGTAACTCTACGGAGGCCGTAGTCGGGCGGGCGCCGCAGAAATGGCTCTGAACAGTGCTTTTTCAGTAAAGGGTGTGCCAACTTCGTCAGCTTCCGCCACCTGGACACTTGACTATGACAGCGCTTCTTGTGTCCGGGGCGCGCTAGGCGGTTCGCTGACCGTGATGGGGCGCCTAGGGTTGGGTGGATCCGGGCGCGGTGGGAGCTGCGCCCCTATCGGCCAGGAGAGCGGAGAACGTGTCGTGGGCGAGGCGCACAACCCAGCAGTCGAACGGGTGACGTTGCGAGGATCCGGAATCCGGCTCCGCCCCTTGACTCCCCACGATGCCGACGACATCCACGAGGCGTGCAACGACGAAGCGGTGAAGCGCTGGCTGCCCCTTCCGTCTCCGTACACGGCCGCCGACGCGCGCACGTTCATCTCGGAGGCTCGGTGTGAGCCTGCGGCCCTGGACGTGCAGATGACCTTCGCCATCGAACGCGATGACCCGACGCCCGGCAGGCTGCTCGGGTCGATCGGGTTGGGGCTGGTCTCCGTGCCGAACCGGGTGTACTCGATCGGCTACTGGGTGGCGCCGTGGGCCCGCGGTGAACATGTGGCCGCGCGGGCGACTGCGCTACTGGCTGGATGGGCGATCCGGTCGCGAGGAGTCGAGCGGCTCGAACTGCGCATCGAGCCGGGCAACAAGGCGTCGGAGTCGGTGGCGCGGGCCTGCGGGTTCACCTACGAGGGCACGATGCGTTCGGTCGAGATGCATCGAGACCGTCGGGTCGACCTCGGGCTGTACTCGCTGCTGCCCGTCGAACTCGCGCAACCCGCCCAGCCAGGACAGACCGCGTAGACCACCCAGACCGCCCAGAATCGCGCTTCATCGATCCCGAGGATGAACGACATGACATCTCCCGAGCAGCCCCAGCAACCCGAGCAGCCT
>JAUNUP010000021.1:21100-56053 GCA_030538115.1 Dermatophilus congolensis
GTCGGAACAGCCTGAGCAGTCGCAGCCGACCGCCGTCGATCCCGAGGGTGCCCTGCGCGCGCTGGGCTGGCCGATGAGCGGCTCGGTCGACGGCGTGCTGGCCGCTCTGAGCGCCGGTAAGGGGGTCGACGTCGACAACGCCGCCAACTGGCCGCTGCCCGATCTGGGGCCGTCGGCGGAGCCGGCGCGATCCGACTCCGTGGCCCGCCTGCTCGTCACCGACATGGCGCCGGATGTCGCGATGCAGTTCACCCCAGGCCTGCCGACGCTCGTCGTCTCGCCCCCGAGCCTCGTCGTCGGGGTGCAGGTGGGGGAGGCGACGACGGCCGTCGAACTGGTCGCGCACGTGAGGTCGGTGCTCGCCGAGAACCTGCTTGCGGAGGCCTCGGTCGTAGCGCTCGCTTGTGCCCAGGCGGACGCCGCGCACGACGCCGTCGCGGGCGCCTCGGCAGAGCTGGGCGTGCCGGTGCTGGGTTTCGTCTGGGACAACTCGGGAGACGGACACTCGGCCCCGACGGACGTTCCCCAGGCGAGCACCGCGCAGGTCGCTGAGGTCGTGGTGGCGGTCGCGGGTGCGCGTCTCGCCCTCCCTGCACACACAGCGCCTGACGCGTCTGGCGCCGGCGGTTCGACGGTGGCGCTGGGTCGGGTACAGCCGGTTACGGCCTGACCCACTCGTCCGCGACACCCGAAAACCCTGGCCATATAGGGTTATCGCACCTGGATCGAGGAGCAGCCCGTGGCCGTCAACGCGTTCGATCGGGCCCAGCGGCGGCATCCGGCCCTGGGCCTCCCCATCGCGGTCGTGTACAAGTTCGTCGAAGACCAGGGCTTGTACCTGGCGGCGATCATCGCGTTCTACGGCATGTTCTCGCTCTTCCCGCTTCTGCTGCTGCTCTCCTCCGGGCTCGGCTTTGCGCTCGCCAACCGCCCTGACCTGCAGACGCAGATCATCGACGCGGCGTTGCGTTTCGTTCCGTTGCTCGATGAAACCTTCGTGCGTCGGCAGTTGACCGGCAGCGGGGTGTCGCTGGCGGTCGGTGCGATCGGTGCGCTGCTGGGTGCTCTGGGCATGGGTACCGCGATCCAGAACGCGACGAACATGGTCTGGAATGTGCCGCGACACCTGCGGCCGAACCCGGTGATCGTGCGGTTGCGGAGTCTGGCCCTGTTGTTCGTCATGCTGCTGTTCGTGCTGCTCAGCACGGCCTTGTCGCAGCTCGCCCCGTTCTTGTCGCGGTTCGACCCTCAAGAACTCGATTTCGCGTGGGTCGGCCCTGCCAACTCCGGCTTGGGTGTACTGGCCTCGTTCGTCGTCACGGTCATCACGTTCGGGCTGATCACACGCCTGGCGACGCGAACCCCGCTGACCTTTCGCGAGCGGCTGCCGGGTGCCCTGCTCGGGGCGGTGTTGTGGCAACTGCTGCAGTCCGCCGGTGCCGCGTACGTCACCGTCTACGTCTCGCGCTCGACGATCGCCGACGGTGTGTTCAGCTCACTCCTCGGTGTTCTGCTGTGGATCTTCCTCGCGGGCGTGACCCTCGTCATCGCGCTTGAATTCAACGTCGTTCTCGTCGACGGCCTCTACCCGCGCTCGCTCGGCGCGATCTTCGTCGACAGCGAAGACCTGACGGAGGCCGACAAGCGGGTCTACACGCGCAAGGCCGGCGCGGTGCGGTTCAAGAGCTTCGAGCGCATCGAGGTCTCGTTCGACAAGCGTGCAGACACCGAGACACTCCGGATGCGTCTGCAGCGTTTACGCACGAGAGCGCAGGTCGCAGAGGGTAGGCTCCCGCACGGTACCGATACCGACCCGGTCGATGCCGACGGAATCGTGCCGTCGTCCGGGGCCACCGATGTCACTGGCGCGCGTCGTGACGCCATACGTCTGCGGACACGTACGAATCTGCATCCGACGACAGGAGCCGGCGATGTCTCAGGGAATTCCAGAGGCGGTTCCGGACGACGGGCTCACGACGAAGCAGCGCCGTGAGCAGCCCGTTCTGGCGGTGAACACCGGCGACGGCAAGGGCAAGTCGACTGCGGCCTTCGGCATGGCGCTACGAGCCTGGAACCAGGGCTGGAGCATCGCGGTGTTCCAGTTCGTCAAGTCCGGCAAGTGGCGCGTGGGCGAGGAGGCGGCGCTGCTGCGGCTCGGCGAGGTGCACGCCTCCGACCCGCAGGTGGGTGGCCCGGTCGAGTGGCACGCGATGGGGTCGGGCTGGAGCTGGTTGCGCAGCAGTACGCGTGATGGGGCCCAGGAGGCCCAGGCCGCCGATGCCGCCGAGGGGTGGGCCGAGGTCAAGCGCCGTCTGGCCGCCGAACGGCACGACCTGTACGTGCTCGACGAGTTCACGTACCCGATGACCTGGGGGTGGGTCGACGTCGACGACGTCGCCGAGACACTGCTGGCCCGACCGGGCAGGCAGCATGTGGTGATCACCGGGAGGGGTGCGCCGGAGCGGATCGTGCAGATCGCCGATCTCGTCACCGAGATGCGCAAGGTGAAGCACCCGTTCGACGCAGGACGCATGGGACAAAGAGGCATCGAATGGTGATTCCAGGGGTGTACCGGCTGCCGCGGCTGATGCTCGCGGCGCCGACATCCGGCAGCGGCAAGACGATGGTGACGACAGGTGTGCTCGCCGCGCTGAGCAGACGTGGCCTGCAGGTATCGCCGCATAAGGTCGGGCCCGACTACATCGACCCGAGTTATCACGCGGCCGCCTGCGGTCGGCCAGGGCGCAATCTCGACGTGCATCTGGTCGGGCCAGAGCGCATCGTGCCGCTTCTGCTGCACGGAGCAGCAGTACCGGTGCCCGCCGACATCGCCGTGATCGAAGGCGTCATGGGGCTGTTCGACGGCGCCCTCGGGCGAGAGGGGTTCTCGTCGAGCGCGCATGTGGCGACGCTGACCTCGACGCCGGTGGTTCTCGTGATCAACTGTGCGGCCGTCTCCCGCAGTGTCGGCGCGATGGCGCACGGTTTCGCGACTTTCGACCCACACGTGCGCGTCGCCGGGGTGATCCTCAACAATGTCGCCTCCGACGGGCACGCCGCCGAGGCGCGGCAGGCGGTGGAAAGGGCCGGAATTAGGGTGGTGGGGACGATCCCTCGCATCCCCGACATCGTGGTGCCGAGCCGTCATCTCGGGCTCATTCCCGCCTCCGAGCGAAGCGACGAGGCGGTGGCTGCGGTCGAAGCGCTCGCCGACATGGCCGAGAAATACCTCGACCTCGACCTCATGCTGAAGCTTGCGCGAGAGGCGTCGCCGCTCGGAGGTGAACCGTGGTGTCCTTCACAGGCGTTGGCAGCGGTCGACGTGGCGCCGGCGCGAACTACCGCGAGCGATGCTCGACGCCCGGTGGTGGCCGTCGTGAGCGGCCCGGCCTTCACGTTCGCGTACGCCGAAACAACCGAGCTGCTCGAGGCGGCCGGGGCTGAGGTCGTGGCGGTCGATCCGCTCCGCGACGACAACCTCCCCGAGGGCACCGACGGCCTGCTCATCCCGGGCGGGTTTCCGGAGATGTACGCGGCGAAGCTAGCCGCCAACGAGCCGATGCGGCGCGCGGTGCGCGAATTTGCGCAGGCGGGCGGCCCGGTCGTCGCAGAATGCGCGGGCCTGCTCTACCTCGCCGAGAGTCTCGACGGTGCCGAGATGTGCGGGGTGCTGCCGATCAGGGGCGAGATGGCCGACCGACTCACACTCGGGTACCCGCAGGCCACGGCGATGGTTGACTCCGTTCTTGCGGAACAGGGAGAGGTGGTCACCGGCCATGTCTTCCATCGCACCCGGGTGACGCCGATCGAGGGGCAGTCGCCGCGCCCCGCCTGGAGCCTGAAACACCGTCAAGGTGATGTCGAGCTCGAAGGTTGTGTCAACGCCGCGGGCAACGTACACGCCTCCTACCTGCACACGCACTGGGCGGGTAACCCGCGTCTCGCAGCGCGGTTCGTAGCGGCCGCCCGCGCCGCAGCGCAGTGACCGGCGAGCCCGACCTCGACCATCACGGCGATGTCGAGGCACGAGGGGCGAAGCTCGATTTCGCGGTCAACGTCGTACCCGGGCCACCGTGGTTCATAACGCAGGCGATGCAGGTGGCTCTGGTCGATGTCGCCGCGTATCCCGACGAGGGCCCGACCCGACGCCTACTCGCCGCCCGCCTCGGTGTCGATCCCGAGGCCGTGCTGCTCGTCAACGGCGTCGCCGAGGCGTTCACGCTCATCGCCCGGCTCGCGGCCTGGCGGCAGCCGGTCGTCGTGCATCCGCAGTTCACCGAGCCGGAGGCCGCGCTGCGCGTCGCGGGCCACCTTCCCGAGCGGCTCGTTCTGTCTGCGCCCGACTGGGGCGACGCAGCCGATCGGGGCGACGCCGTCGACGCGTTCACGCTGACGCCGGCGGCGATTGCCGATCCGGTGCTGGAGGGGGCCGACCTCGTCGTCGTCGGAAACCCGACCAACCCGACATCGCGGCTGCACGAGGCTCGCGCGGTGTCGGCCTTGCGTGGGCGGGGTGCGACGGGGACATCGTTGTTGGTGGTGGACGAGGCGTTCATGGACGTCGTCGGCGACGAAAGCGAGTCCCTGCAGGTCGCAGCCGCGACAACGCCGGGGCTGGTGGTATTGCGCAGCCTCACCAAGACGTTCGCGCTGGCCGGGATCAGGGCCGGTTACGTGGTCGGTGAGCCCGCGTTGATCGGCCGGTTGCGCGCGCAGCAGCCGCCGTGGTCGGTGAACTCCGTGGCCCTCGGGGCGGTGCGTGCGAGCCTGACCGCCGAGGCGGAGGAGTACGTCGCGAGCGTTGTCGCGCGCCTGGACCGATGGCGGCCGTACGAAGAGGCGGGACTGACGGAGCGTGGCTGGCAGGTCGTGCCCCGTGGGCGAGCGCCGTTCATGCTGGCCCGGCATCCGCACGCGGCCCGTATCCGTGAAGAACTGCGCAGCGAGGGCATCGCGGTGCGTCGCGGAGACACCTTTCCCGGACTCGGAAACGACTGGGCCCGCTTCGCCCTTCGGCCTCCATCGGCCTGTGACCAGCTGTTCGACGCGCTCGACCGCATCTCGTCGCCGTAGAGCCCGCGACTGTGTCGGAGGTCGGCACTAGGGTGTGCGGCATGAGCGAAGCCTGGACATGGACGTGTGCCGACGCCTCCGGAGCCCCGATGGTCGTCTCGGATCTCGAGGTTCCGTTTCCGACTCAGGCAGATGCGGAGGCGTGGCTCGGCGAAAGCTGGCCCGACCTCGCCGATGCCGGGGCCGAGAGCGTGACGCTGCTGCGTGACGGAGCCGTGGTGTACGGCCCGATGTCGTTACGCGAGGTCTGAGAAGCGGCGTCTTACGACGGGAATTCGCCGCGGCGCACCTTCGGCTTGGGCAGGCGCCCGGGCCTGATCTGCATCGAGCGGCTGATGACGTACCAGAGCGAGCCCCGCGCTGGGTCTTCACCGAACTTGGCCTGCACGCGCTTCTTCAGCCTGCGCCACAGAAGCGTGGTGTCGAGGATGGCAACGAGGATGGCGCCGTAGACGAGCGCGTAACCGATGGTCAGGGCCGCGCGGTTGCCGATGAGGCTGATCGGCAAGCCGATGATCATGATCGGCAGCAAGAACTCGGCGAACGACCAGCGTGCGTCGATGTAATCGCGGATGAACTTGCGCTGCGGCCCCCGGTCTTTAGCCGGCAGGGCCCACTCCTCGCCCGCCTCCATCGCAAGACGGTGCCGGTAGCGGTCTTCGCGCAGCTTCTCGCGCGACTTGCGCTGAGCCTCTTTGCGGTCGGCGGGCACGAGGGGCTGGCGTCGCGCAGCCTCTGCCTCGCGTCGTGTCGGCGTCGGGCGGCCCTTGCCGGTGGTGCGCGAGCCGTCGGTGGCCGAGGCGTCGTCGGGTGCGGCTGCGCCCTGGGCAGGCGTTTCGGGCTTCTTCGACTTGAACACGAGACCCACTCTATCTGCGCGAGGGCGTACACATCGCGGTGCCGGGCGGCTGCGGCGCTCGCGGAGGCCTGCCGACCTGCGCATTCGCGCGTACTCTGTCGGCGTGAACGATGCGAGCGAGAACATCGACGACCTGCTTGCCGCCCGGGTGGCGCAGCTCATGCCCGGCGTCGTGGCCGACCTGACCTCGTTGGCGAGGATTCCCAGCGTGTCGGTGGTGGCCGAACACGCCTCCGACCTGCAGGCGTCGGCCGACGCCGTTGCGGTCCTGCTCGAGGCCGAGGGGGCGACGACACGCGTGGTGCGCGCGGGTGGCCATCCGGCGGTGATCGCGCACGTCGAGGGAACCGGTGAGCGGCCAGAGGGGCAGCGGCGCCCGCGCGTTCTCTTCTACGCCCATCACGACGTGCAGCCGACGGGAGACGAAGCCGACTGGGATTCTCCGCCGTTCGAGCCGACCCTGCGCGGCGACCGCCTGTTCGGCCGAGGTGTCGCCGACGACAAGGCGGGTGTGATGGCGCACGTCGCCGCGATCCGCGCGTTCGACGGGCGCCCGCCGGTCGACGTGATCGTGTTCGTCGAGGGCGAGGAAGAGGCCGGCTCCGAGAGCCTGCCCGAGCTGCTGAGCCAATACCGCGACGAGCTCGACTGCGACGTCATCGTTCTCGCCGACTCCGCAAACTGGGCGGTCGGTACGCCGGCCCTCACGACCTCCCTGCGCGGCAACGTCGTCGCGGCAGTGGAACTACGCACCCTGGACCACGGCATCCACTCGGGCATGTTCGGCGGCGTCGTGCCCGACGCCGTGAGCGCGATGTGCCGCCTACTTGCCACCCTCCACGACGAGCGCGGAGAGGTGGCGATCGCTGGTCTCGATGCGTCCGATACCACCGTGGTGGACTACACCGAAGAGCAGGTCCGTTCGGATTCAGGCGTTCTCGACGGCGTCGAGCTGATCGGAAGCGGGTCGTTCACGTCGCGGCTGTGGACCAAGCCCGCGCTGACGATCACGGGTTTCGACGGTCCCAGCACCTCCACGGCCCCCAACGTGCTTACTCCCGTTTGTAAGGCGGTGGTGTCGCTGCGGACCGCGCCGGGCCAAGACGTGCAGCGCGCCTACGACCTCCTGGTCGAGCACCTGCGTGCCCACACCCCGTGGGGCGCCCGCGTCGAGGTCGACCCCGTCGGTCTCGGTGAGGGATTCGAGGCTGCGACCTCCGGCCCCGCCGTCGACGCCGCCCGCTCCGCGATGACCGAGGCCTGGGGGATGGCACCCGTGGACGCCGGCATCGGCGGGTCGATCCCGTTCATCGCCCAGTTCGCCGAGGCGTTTCCGCAGGCTCAGATCCTTGTCACGGGAGTCGAAGACCCCGACACCCGTGCTCACGGCGCCAACGAGAGCCTGCACCTGGGCGAGTTCGAGCGCGTCTGCCTCGCCGAGGCGCTGCTGCTGCACAAGCTCGCGCAGGGCGTCGCAGGCGCCTGAGGGTGGCGCAGCGGGCTCTCGGTACGCGGGATGTCCACTGTCCGACCAGGTAAGAGGTGACTGGTCGTCCGCCGGTAAGGCACCATGAGTCCCGTGCGTGTCCTGCTCTGTCCCGACAGCTTCACCGGCACCTTGACCGCCGTACAGGCCGCACGGGCCATGGCGGAGGGGTGGCGCACGCGTGCCCCGCACGACGAGATCACGATGGCCCCTCTCTCCGAGGGCTGCGCCGGGTTCGTCGACGTGGTCGAGGCCGCGCTCGGCGGTACGACCATCGGTGTCACCGTGAGCGACCCGCTCGGGCGAGACGTGCCGGCGACCGTTCTCATGGTCGAGGCCGGGGGAGTGCGCACCGCCTACATCGAGGCCGCACAGGCTGCTGGCCTGCACCTTCTCGGAGCCGGCGAGCGCGACCCGCGGTTCACCAGCACCTACGGTGTCGGCCAGCTCATCGACGCCGCGCTGGTCGAAGGGGCCTCGCGCGTGGTCGTGGCCCTCGGCGGCACGGGCACCAACGACGGAGGCGCAGGCATGCTCGCCGCCCTCCGCGTCGGTGAGACGCAGAAGCTCGCCTCCGGCGGACTCTCCCTTGCGGGGCTCGACGCCGGAGATCTGTACGGCCTCACGGCCGCTCGCGAACGGTTCTCCGAGATCGAGCTCATCGCCGCCTCGCAGGAGCAGATCCCGCTGCTCGGCTTCGGCGGCTGCTCGGCGACCACCTCGCCGATCAAGGGCGCAGACATCGAGACCTCGCAACAGCTCGAACGGGCCCTCGGCGTCTTCGTCGACACGCTGGAGGCGGTGCTGCCCTCGCGGCCCGACCTACTCACCGGCCTGCCGCGGCGGCTCGAACGCCAGCCGGGCGCAGGGGCGGGCGGCGGACTCGGGTACGGACTCTTCGCGCTGGGCGCCGTGGCCCAGTCCGCGGTGGACATCGTCATGCATGCCTGGGATTTCGACGACCTCCTGTCACGCCACGACCTCGTCGTCACCGGAGAGGGCCGCCTCGATGCCCGTTCGCTCGCCTCCGGGGCGGTCGTCGAGGTCTCACAGGCGGCGATGCAGCACGCCATCCCGACCATCGTCCTGGCAGGTCAGGTGGAGGTCGGGCGCCGCGAGACCATGGCCGCGGGGCTGAGCGGCACGTACGCGATCGCCGACCGTCCCGAACAGATCGCGAGCGCCATGGCAGACCCGGTCGGCACCCTCGAGGCTCGGGCCGCGCGCCTCGCCGCGACGTGGTCGGTGTGAGAGCCCGTGTACGAGTCGGCTACGAGTCGGCGAAATGGCGGATAAAGCGCGGGAACAGCCAGGAGATCTCAGTGGTTGCACTCGGTGATGCCCTGGCACACGCTATGGGTAGCCTTGGCTGAACTTCTGCTCGAGTGAGCTCCTGCAGGACTGAACTTCTGCACGACCGTGCAGGTGCACGATCGGCAATCACATCGGACGCCGGCGAACGAGAGGTACGCGAATATGACCGTCCAGAACGAGACCACCGCGGCTCACGGAGTCGCCCTGACCGATGTCGCGGCGACCAAGGTGAAGAGCCTGCTCGAGCAGGAGGGCCGCGACGACCTGCGCCTTCGCATCGGTGTGCAGCCCGGCGGCTGCTCCGGTCTCATCTACCAGCTCTACTTCGACGAGCGCACCCTCGACGGTGACGCGATCGTCGACTTCGAGGGCGTGGAGGTCGTCGTCGACCGCATGAGCGCTCCGTACCTCGAGGGCGCGACCATCGACTTCGCCGACACGATCGAGAAGCAGGGCTTCACGATCGACAACCCCAACGCGGGCAGCACCGGCGCCTGCGGCGACAGCTGCCGCTGACCCTCGCCTGACAGGTCGTACAGCCCGCATGCCGCCGCCGGCCGCCACCCAACCCGGAGGCCGGCCGTCGGCGTCGCTGCGCGACCCGGCAGGGGAACGGTCGGGTACCGTTGTGACCTGTGCATATCGCGATCACCGGTTCTCTGGCCAACGACCACCTCATGACCTTTCAGGGTCGCTTCGCCGATTCGTTCGTGCGTGAGCAGCTCGACAATGTCTCGCTGTCGTTTCTCGCCGACGACCTGCAGGTCCGACGCGGAGGCGTGGGCGGCAACATCGCCTTCGGCATGGCGGTGCTCGGTCTGAAGCCGGTGCTCATCGCCTCTGCGGGTGTCGATTTCGCCGACTACCGCTCGTGGCTGGAGCGGCACGGCGTCGATTGCGCCGGAGTGCGTGTGTCGACCGAACGCCACACGGCACGTTTCTCGTGCACGACCGACATCGACTCCGCCCAGATCGCCACCTTCTATCCCGGAGCGATGAGCGAAGCCCGCGACATCGAGCTGCAGCCCGTCGCCGACCGCGTCGGCGCGTTCGACCTCGTGCTCGTCGGCCCGAACGACCCGGCGGCCATGCTGCGTCACACCGACGAATGCCGCAGCCGCGGAATCCCGTTCGCCGCCGACCCCAGTCAGCAGCTCGCCGTGATGGAGGGCGCCGACATCCGTCGCCTCATCGACGGCGCCGCCTACCTGTTCACCAACGAATACGAAGCGCACCTCACCGAGCAGAAGACGGGCTGGAGCGCCGACGAGATCGCGCAGCGGGTGACGACGCGGGTCACGACCAAGGGCAAGGACGGCGCGACCGTCTACACCAAGGGCGAGGAGCCCGTGCACGTCGACGTCGTGCCGGCGCGCACAGTCGCCGACCCCACCGGCGTCGGCGACGCGTTCCGGGCCGGTTTCCTCGCCGGACTCGGCTGGGGGCTGAGCCACGAGCGCTGCGCTCAGGTGGGGGCCATGCTCGCCACGCACGTCGTCGAGAGCGTCGGCACCCAGGAGTACGAGAACGACCTGACCGGAGCCGTTCAGAGACTCACCGACGCCTACGGCGCCGAGGCCGCCTCCGAGATCGCCGCGCACCTGCCCCAGTTCGCGTGATGTGCGGCTGATGTGCGGTTGAGCCACGTGAACCCGTTGCGATGAGCGGCTGGACGTGATCGGAGTGCAGGGAGGTCTGGGCGCCCCGAACCTGCCGCCGCTGGTGCTGCGGCCGGGTGAAGACGTGGTCGGGGTCGGAGGCGACCTCGCGCCGGCCACCCTGCTGACCGCGTACAGCATCGGGGTCTTCCCGATGGGCGTCGGGCCCGAGGGTGCGCCGCCGCTGGCGTGGTGGTGTCCGGCCTACCGCGGGATCCTGCCTCCCGGTCGCCTCCGCGTCTCCCGTTCGCTACGCAAGTCGGCCGCACGCTACGAGGTCACGGTCGACACCGCTTTCGCCGAGGTGGTCGCCGGGTGCGCCGACCCGTCACGTAGCGGGCGCTGGATCACCGACGAGATCGCCTCCGCCTACACGACGCTGCACGACCTGGGTCACGCTCACTCCGTCGAGGTCTGGGAGGCGGGCGAACTCGTCGGCGGCCTGTACGGCGTCAGCGTCGGGGGACTGTTCGCGGGGGAGTCGATGTTCCACCGCGCCCGCGATGCCTCCAAGGTCGCGTTGATGCGACTTGTCGACATCGTCGCCGACGACGGCGACCCGGCCCGGCTCATCGACGTGCAGTGGGCGACGCCCCACCTGGAGTCGCTGGGAGTCATCGAGGTCGAACGCTCCTTCTATCTCGCGTCGCTCGCCCGCGCGACCGCACTCATACCTCCATGGGGATTCGCGCCGACGAACCGCCGGGGGTGAGGAGTGGCGCGCCCCTGCCGGGCCGTTAGGGTGAAGGGGAGCCTGTGAAACGGCTGGAGCCGACCTGAAATCACGCCGAGTCTCGAATAGTGGTCTCGGAGGGGTTTTCATCCCAGATCGACGGGCCGCCAAGCCCAATCGGGTACCGGCGGTCGTATGCTGCTAGGCGAGTGTCTACGTGAGCTGCGTCTCAGTCGCGAACCGGTGCCGGTCTACCGGTAGCCACCCCGTTGCTCGCCACGGCCTCACAGGCATCGCCCATGAACTGGACGGAAGGTGCACATTGCGCGCGCTACATCACACTCCGACACGGAGCCGCACGCGACGGGTCGTCGCTGCGCTCGGTCTCGGCGCTGTGCTCACGGCCACGCTCGCCGCATGCGGTGACGGTGGCGACGCAGCCAACGGATGGCTCCCCTACGGGGCGACAACCGGAGCCGAGCGGGTCAGTGACCTGTGGGTCGGCATGTGGATCGCGGCCTGGGCCGTCGGCGGCCTCGTCTGGGGTCTGACGATCTACTGCATGATCAAGTTCCGTCGCCGCAAGGACGACGTGGGGCTGCCTCCGCAGCTCCGCTACAACGTGCCGATCGAGATCCTGTACACGATCGTCCCGGTCATGATGGTCGGCGTCATCTTCTACTTCACCGCGCGTGACGAGGCGATCCTCATGGACGTCACCACGCACGAGCCCGACGTCACGGTCAACGTGGTCGGCAAGCAGTGGAGCTGGGACTTCAACTACCTCGACTCGAACGTGCACGACTCCGGCGTGCAGGCCGTTCTCACGGGTGAAGAGGGCGTCGAGGCCACGCTGCCGACGCTGTACCTTCCGGTCGACAAGCGCATCGAGTTCCGTCTCACCGCGCGCGATGTCATCCACTCGTTCTGGGTGCCCGCGTTCCAGCAGAAGCTCGACATGGTGCCCGGCAACGTCAACCGCTTCCAGGTCGTCACCACGACCGAGGGCACGTTCAAGGGCAAGTGTGCCGAGCTGTGCGGCCCGTACCACGCGACGATGCTGTTCAACGTCAAGGTGGTGCCCCAGGCCGAGTACGACGCACACATGAACAAGCTGCGCGCCGAGGGCAAGACCGGCTTCCTCGACAGCGGTCTCAACCGTGAGCGCATGGCTCCGAACCAGCCTTCCGACGTCAAGACGGGTCAGTGATCGCCATGACTTCGATGCTCGAACGCACGGAGAGTGTGCAGCAGCCGCGGGCGCCCAAGGGCAGCCTCATCACCAAGCTGCTCACCACCACCGATCACAAGCTGATCGGCAACATGTACTTCGTCACCTCGATGGCGTTCTTCGTCTTCGGTGGCCTTCTCGCTCTGGTCATCCGCTCCGAGCTGTTCTCGCCCGGCCTGCAGGTCGTGCAGAACCTCGAGCAGTTCAACCAGATGTTCACCATGCACGGCTCGATCATGCTGCTGCTGTTCGCGACTCCTCTGTTCGCGGGCTTCGGTAACGCGCTCCTGCCGCTGCAGATCGGTGCCCCCGACGTCGCGTTCCCGCGGCTGAACGCCCTCGCCTACTGGCTCTACCTTTTCGGTGGCCTCATGGCGTGCTCCGGCTTCCTCGTTCCCGAGGGCGCGGCGAGCTTCGGCTGGTTCGCGTACACGCCGCTGTCGAACGCCACGTACTCGCCGAGCCTCGGTGGCGACCTGTGGATCCTCGGATTCGCGATCACCGGTTTCGGAACGATCATGGGTGCGGTCAACTTCATCACCACGATCGTGTGCATGCGCGCGCCGGGTATGACGATGTTCCGCATGCCGATCTTCAGCTGGACCGTGCTCGTCACGTCGATCCTCGTGCTGATGGCCTTCCCCGTGCTCACCGCGGCCTGGGTTGCACTGGCCGGTGACCGCCTTTACGGCATGCACATCTACGACCCCTCGCACAGCGGCCCGATCCTGTACCAGCACCTGTTCTGGTTCTTCGGCCACCCCGAGGTGTACATCATCGCCTTGCCGTTCTTCGGCATCGTCTCCGAGATCTTCCCGGTCTTCTCGCGTAAGCCGATCTTCGGTTACAAGGGTCTGATCTTCGCGACGATCGCGATCGCTGCCCTCTCCGTGACGGTGTGGGCGCACCACATGTACGTGACCGGCCAGGTCCTCCTGCCGTTCTTCTCGATCATGACGATGCTCATCGCGGTTCCGACCGGCGTGAAGTTCTTCAACTGGGTCGGCACGATGTGGGGAGGCTCGATCACCTTCGAGACCCCGATGGTCTGGGCCATCGGCTTCCTCGTGACCTTCCTCTTCGGTGGTCTCACCGGCGTCGTTCTCGCCAGCCCTGCCCTCGACTTCCACCTTTCCGACACCTACTTCGTCGTGGCCCACTTCCACTACACGGTGTTCGGCACGGTCGTCTTCGCGATGTTCGCCGGCTACTACTTCTGGTGGCCGAAGTTCACCGGCAAGATGCTCGACGAGAAGCTCGGCAAGATCCACTTCTGGCTGCTGTTCTTTGGCTTCCACGGCACGTTCCTCATCCAGCACGTCCTGGGTATGCAGCACATGCCGCGCCGCTACGGTGACTACCTGGTCGAAGACAACATCACGCTGCTCAACCAGATCTCGACGTTCGCGTCGTTCCTGCTGGCCGTCTCGATGCTCCCGTTCTTCTACAACGTGTGGAAGACCTGGAAGTACGCGCCCAAGGTCACCGTCGACGACCCGTGGGGCTACGGCGGATCGCTCGAGTGGGCGACCTCCTGCCCGCCCCCGCGGCACAACTTCGACTCGATCCCGCGCATCCGCTCCGAGCGTCCCGCGTTCGACTTGCACCACCCGCAGGTCGCCGAAGTCGAGAGCACTGCACCGGACCGTGAGGTCCTCGACCGTCTGGCTACTTCCGGAAAGGGTGACGCCAAGTGAGGGAAACTTCGGCAGTCATGTGGCTGATGGCGATCTTCTTCGTCCCTGTCGGCGTCGTCTACACCTGGTGGACCGACTGGAACGAGATGGTCGGAACGGTCGCACTCTTCTTCCTCGCGGCCATGTCGGCGATGATCGCCTTCTACGTCGGTAGCACGCGTCGCAAGTTCGACCGCGACCCCGGCGACAACCCGCGCGGCAACGTCGCCGACTCCGCCGGCGACTACGGCTTCTTCAGCCCGGGATCGGGCTGGCCGATCGCCCTGGCTGCGGGTGCCAGCCTGCTCTTCTTGGGTCTGGCTGTCGGCTGGTGGATCTTCGCGATCGGCGTCGTCTTCGGCGCGGTGGCGCTGCTCGGATGGTCGTTCGAGTACTTCCGCGGCGACATCTTCTGATCGACTCGCATAATGCTCAGAGGCGCCCCGCACCGAAAGGTGCGGGGCGCCTCGCGTTGTGTCCAGCCGCTGCCGGTGAGATGAACATGAGACTTTGCACATTTCGCCACCGATGGCATTCTGGAATCGGGGTGGGAGAGGCTGCCGAGGGGCAGCCGAGCTACGAAACAGGGGTCGGGATGCTCTCAGTTCGATCGATGCCACGCGGCCTTGGCGCCGCGCGACGCAGTCGTGCTGTCGCTGTCGTCAGCCTCGTCTCTATGACGGCTCTGGCGGCCTGTTCGGGAAACGGCCCCGAGGCTGCGCCGGAGCCTGCCGGGCCCGCCGAGGTGTCGTTCTCGGTGAAGGAGGCCGCGAAGGGCCTCAAACCGAGTGACACGATCGAGGTGGCCGCTGTCGCAGCCACCGGCAAACTGGACACCGTCACCGTCAAGAGCGCAGACGGCAAGCAGACTTTGACCGGCGAGCTCGACGAGAACGGCGTCTGGCGCAACAAGGGCGAACTGGCCCTCGACACCACGTACAAGATCGTCGCTTCCGCCACCAACCCCGACGGCGTCGCGACGCAGCTGACCCGCACGTTCTCGACCCTGCGCCCGAAGATCGACGCGACATACCGGGTACTGCCCGACGGTTCGACGGTGGGTGTCGGCATGCCGGTCATGGTCACCTTCGACAGTCCGGTGCAGACCGAGGAGATGCGCGCCGAAGTCGAGAAGCGCATGAAGATCACCACGACCCCGAAGACCGAAGGATCGTGGGGCTGGGTCGACTCCACACAGCTCATGTGGCGCCCCAAGAGCTACTGGAAGCCCGGCACCAAGGTGAGCGTCAATGCTCCGCTCGTGGGCGTACAAACCGGCGAGAGCAAGTGGATCCGCGAGAACAAGGGCGGCGACTTCACGATCTCGAAGCGCGCCCGCATCGTCCGCGTCGACCTGGCCAACCACTACATGACGGTTCGCGACAACGGCAAGGTCACCGCCTCGTACCCGATCAGTGCCGGGCAGCGCACCCCCTCGTGGGAGACGCGCTCAGGCGTCAAGATCATCACCGAGAAGCAAGACCACCTCGTCATGGACGCGGCCACCCTGGGCGTACCCGAAGACGACCCGAACTACTACCGGCTCGACGTGCGCCACGCCATGCGCGTGACGAATACGGGTGAGTTCTTCCACGGCGCCCCCTGGTCGGTCGGATCGCAGGGACGGGCGAACGTGTCGCACGGCTGCGTGAACATGAGCCCGAGAGCCGCTGCGGAGTTCTTCAACTCGACCGTCGTCGGCGACGTCACCGAGTTCGTCGGATCCGGTCGCCAGATGAAGATCGGCGACGGAGTCCCGGTGTGGCTGTTCAGCTACGACAACTGGAAGGCCCGCAGCGCGATCGCGAAGCTCGCCAAGGAGAAGGCGAAGAAGGACGCCGAAAAGAAGGCAGCGGCCGCCAAGGCACGCGCGAAGGCCTCCACGGCCGCGTCTGCGGCGCAGGAGGGCACCCCCGCGCCCACGCAGGCTCCGTCCACCCCGCAGCCTCCGACGCCCTCCGCTTCCTCGTCGAGCGCCCCTGTCGCCACCGCCTTCCGCTGACGCGACGACGCTGCTGCCTGACTGCGCATCCCAGACGGCGCCTTGGGCGGCGATACGACGGTGGAGCGGTCAGCCCCAACCGAGGTCGTGCAGACGCTCTTCGCTGATTCCGTAGTGGTGTGCGATCTCGTGAACCACCGTGATCGCCACCTCGTCACGCACCTCCTTCTCCGTGCGGCAGATGCGCAGGGTCGGTAGCCGATAGATCGTGATCCGGTCGGGCAACAGGCCACCCCAGTCGGTGCGTTCGGTGCGGGGCACGCCCTCGTACAGGCCCAGCAGTTCTTCTCCGGGAGTGGGGGACTCGTCCTCGACGAGAAAGACGACGTTCTCCAACATGTCGAGAAGCTCCTCCGGCACCTGATCGAGTGCCTCGCCCACGATCTCCTCGAACTTCTCCCGGTTCATCTCGACTGCCACTCAACCACTGTGCCCTGTGCCCCCGTGCAAAGCGAGGAGGCCGGTACCCGAATCGGGTACCGGCCTCCTGACTTTCGCTATGTCAGCGGTGACGATCAGTGACCACTGAGGGCCTTGCTGTCGTCGTGGTGGTCGTCGTGCGACGCCGCGATCTCCGCAGGAGTCGGGGGCTCGACCCGGTCGCTGAAGAAGAACCGGGACCAAGCCGCGCGCCTGCGGTTCTTGCGGCCCAGAGGCGCGTGCACCCCGAGCGCGTCGGAACCGGTTTCGACCTCCAGCGGACGCTGCACCTCGCGCTGCACGAGAATCCAGCGCTCGTAGTCGGAGAGCGGCTCGTGGACCTCGTAGAAGCGACCCTCTTCGGTCTGCACGATGACACCGGACTCCCCGCCGTGCAGGGCCTTCTCACGGTCACGACGCTGCAGCGACAGGCACAGACGCTTGGTGACCCAGAAGACGATGATCGGGCCGAGGAAGAAGAAGATCCTCAGGAAGATCGTGATGTCGTTGATCGACAGGCCGGTCTTGATCGCGATGATGTCGTTCGTCGTTGCGAGCGAGAGCACCAGGTACGCCGTGATGGCGGCGGCACCGATGGCCGTGCGGGTCGGCTGGTTGCGGGGACGGTCGAGCAGGTGGTGCTCGCGCTTGTCACCGGTGACCCAGGCTTCCAGGAACGGGTAGGCGCCCATGATCGTGAACACGACCGGCAGCAGGATGATCGATCCGAGGGCCACGTTGAGGCTCAGCGTGTAGCCGAGGATCTCGAACTCGAGCCAGCCCGGCAGCAGACGCAGCGCGCCGTCGGAGAACCACATGTACCAGTCGGGCTGCACACCGGCGGTGACCGGCGACGGGTCGTACGGACCGTAGGCCCAGATCGGGTTGATCGTCACCAGCGCCGAGATCAGCGTGATGATGCCGAACACGATGAAGAAGAAGCCACCGGCCTTGGCCGCGTACACCGGCATCACGGGGAAGCCGACGACGTTGTCGTTGGTGCGGCCGGGGCCGGGGTACTGCGTGTGCTTCTGCAGCGCGACCATCACAATGTGAGCGCCGAACAGGCCGACCAGGATGGCCGGGATCAGCAGCACGTGCACCGTGAAGAGCCTGGGGATGATCATGAGGCCCGGGAACGAGCCGTCGAACAAGAAGTAGCTCATGTAGGTGCCGATGACCGGCGAGGAGACAAGGAAGCCTTCCATCACGCGAAGACCGGTGCCCGAGAGCAGGTCGTCGGGGAGGGAGTAGCCGGCGAAGCCCTCGATCATGGCCAGCAGCAGCAGGACCGTACCGATGACCCAGTTCATCTCGCGCGGCTTGCGGAACGCGCCGGTGAAGAACACGCGGGCGGCGTGCAGGCCGACGGCTGCGACGAAGAACAGGGCGCCCCAGTGGTGGATCTGCCGCATGAGCAGACCGCCCTTGACCTCGAACGTGATGTCGAGGGTGGAGGCGTAGGCCTCGGACATGCCGATGCCGTTGAGCGGGGCGTACGAACCCTCGTAGGTGATGTGCGTCATGCTCGGCACGAACCACATCGTGAGGAAGATGCCGGTGATGAGGCACGCGATCATCGAGTACATCGCGACTTCACCGAGCATGAACGACCAGTGGTCGGGGAAGACCTTCTTGAGCAGGTAGCGCATGGGCTTGGCCAGACCTGTGCGGTCGTCGAACCAGCCCGCGAGGCCGCCTCCGCCCTTACCCGTGGCCGGGCGAGCCTGCGTCTCGTCTACAGCGGAAGGGGCGCTGTGCTGTGTGGCGGTCATCCACGCTCCCAGAAGCTCGGGCCCACGGGCTCTTCGAAGCCGCGGGCGGCGACGAGGTACCCCTCGGCGTCAACGGTGATGGGCAGCTGCGGCAGCGGTCGCTTGGCGGGGCCGAAGACGACCGCGCAGTCCTGCTTGAGGTCGAAGGTCGACTGGTGGCACGGGCAGAGCAGGTGGTGCGTCTGCTGCTCGTACAGGCCGACCGGGCAACCGGCGTGCGTGCAGATCTTGTTGTAGGCCACGATGCCCTGGTAGCCCCACTCGGCCATCTTCGGGTTCTCGATGTCCTCGGGCTTGAGGCGCATGAGCAGAACCGGGGCCTTCGCCTTGCGCTCGAGGTAGCCGAGCTCCTGATCGAAGCGGTAGACGCCGGTGCGCTTCTCTTCGGCGGAGACGTAGCCGAGCTCGTCGAGCTCTTCCAACGACTTGTCCATGTGCTCGGGCAGCACGTGGAACGCCGAACCGATCGTCACGTCACTGGCGTGGATCGGGGTGAGCTCCGGGTCACGGACCAGGCGCATGCCGGCCTGCCAGAACGTCTCCGACTTGTCGGCACCCGGTGCCGGGCCGAGGCCACCGACGAGCTGCAGCACCGGCGGGATGGCGAAGATGCCGAGCGCGGTGCCACCGAGCAGACCGATCATGGGACGACGGCCGAGCTGGGCGCCCTGGCCGCCCTCCTTCATGATGTCGACCACGGCAGCGCGGTCCTCGTCGGAGGAACGCATCGGGTGACGCTCTTCGACGGTCTCCTCGTCGGGCATGAGGGTCTTGGCCCAGTGCACGGCGGCGAGGCCGATGCCGAGCAGGCTCAGGCCCATGCCGAGGCCCAGCAGCAGGTGCAGCAGGTTCACGTTGCCGAAGAACGGGAAGAAGATCATCGTGTCCTTGTCGATCGCGAAGTACGCGATGACGAAGCCGATGGTCCCGAGAATCGAGAGCGTGAAGAGGAAGAGCACCTGACGCTCGGCGCGCTTGGCGGCTGCCGGGTCTACGTCGGCGTGACGGGGCTGGTGCGGGGGAAGACCCGGGTTCGCGAACTGCTCCGGGATACCACCCGTACCCACCACATGGCCGTTGTCCAACGAGACTGCCGTGGACTCGCCACCGCTACCGGGGGCCCCGGTGCCGGGGCTGCCGTGTTCGTTCATTGTCGTGTCAATCCTGTCGGTCCGTGAGGAGAAGGGTGGTCTCAGGCGGCCTTGCGGGCGAGCCAGACAGCGGCGCCGAGCATGATCGGCACGCCGAGGCCCCAGAGGAAGTAGCCGTCGCCGACCGGGCCGATGTTGCCGAGGGAGTGACCGCCGTAGTTCTGGTTGCGGTCGAGCTCGTGCAGGAAGGCGATGACGTCGGCCTTGGCCTGCGGGTTGAGGTTGGTGTCGCTGAAGACCGGCATGGACTGCGGGCCCGTGACCATCGCCTCGTAGATGTGCTTGCCCTCGATGTCGTTCAGCGGAGGGGCGTACTTACCGCGCGTCAGTGCACCGCCGGAGCCGGCGAAGTTGTGGCACATGGCGCAGTTGACGCGGAAGATCTCGCCGCCGCGCGCGATGTCGGCGCCCTCGCCGCTCGAGTAGCGCTCGTCGGGGATACCCGGGCCGGGGCCGAGAGTGCTGACGTAGGCAGCCATCTGGTTGATCTGGTTCTGGTCGAACTTCGGCTGACCGCGCTTGGCCTGCACGCCGGGCACCGTCAGAGGCATGCGTCCGGTGCCGACCTGGAAGTCGACGGAGGCCGCGCCGACACCGACGAGGCTCGGGCCGAACGAGGTGCCGTCGGCAGCGACGCGGCCTTCGCCGTTCATGCCGTGACAGGAGGCGCAGTTGGCCTGGAAGAGCTGCTTACCGGCGGTGACGTCGTCGCCGGTGGCGGTGACGACCGCCGGTGCACCGGCGTCTGCCCTACCGGGCGCGACGAGCGCGTAGATGGTGCCCATGGCAACCAGGCCGATGACGAGCAGCACGGCGAACACCGCCGGGTGGCGCCTGCGGGCTGTTGATGCGTTCACGTGGGGGTCCTTTGCGGTCTGGGGCGATCGCAGAGTGCGGGGCCGAATCTCGTGGCCGCCCACTCGTAACTACAGGGTGGGTGTGGGCGGGTACTAGCGAAGCAGGTAGATGGCCGCGAACAGCGCGATCCAAACCACGTCGACGAAGTGCCAGTAGTAGGAGGTGACGATCGCGCCCGTGGCCTGGCGGTGCGTGAACTGCTTGGCCGTCATGCTGCGCCCGATGATGAGCAGGAACGCGATGAGGCCGCCGATCACGTGGATGGCGTGGAAGCCGGTGGTCAGGTAGAAGGCCGACGCGTAGGCGTTGGAGTTCAAGGCGATGCCGTGAGCCCACAGCTCGGCGTACTCGAAGACCTGACCGGCGACGAAGACGCCGCCGAAGATGTAGGTGAGCACGTACCACTCGCGCATGCCCCACTTGCCGATCTGCCAGATCGAGCCCTGACGGCTGCCGATGCCCTGCTCTGCCTTGAAGACGCCGAGCTGGCACCAGATCGAGGAGATCACGAGGACCATCGTGTTGGCGGCGGCGAACGGCACGTTCAGCTTGGCGGTCTCTTCGGCCCACAGATCGGGGCGCACCGCACGGATGCTGAAGTAGATCGCGAACATGCCGGCGAAGAACATCAATTCGCTGCTCAGCCAGACGATGGTGCCGACTGCGGCCATGTTCGGCCGAGTAACTGGGCCCTGTCCGAAACCCGCGTGGGCGCGCGGGTTGTGGCTGCCATGGGATGAGGAGGAAACGGTCGTCACGCCGCCATTATGTCTTGAACATCACGCCCAAAGTGATTCGGGACACCACGAGTCTGGCTCGAATCGTGCCTTTTTCTCTTTTTGCCCGTCTCGCGCCGGGTCCCTCGGGCGGGTCCGGCAGTCGCTAGGATCAGGGCATGAGCGGTTTGACAGCGTCGGGCACCTCCACTGCCGGCACCACCACGCAGGTGCGTCAGGTCAGAGTCCTCCTCTACAGCGACGATCGCAGCACGCGTGAACAGGTGATGCGATCGGTCGGGCGGCGCCCGGCGCGCGATGTCGAGGTCGTCGAATGGAAGGAGTGCGCCACGCCGGTGGCGGCCGA
The DNA here is from genome assembly GCA_030538115.1 of Dermatophilus congolensis. Classification (GTDB taxonomy): domain Bacteria; phylum Actinomycetota; class Actinomycetes; order Actinomycetales; family Dermatophilaceae; genus Dermatophilus; species Dermatophilus congolensis_B. The sequence continues at coordinate 42,360 of JAUNUP010000021.1, forward strand.
GGCCGAGGCGAAGGCCGGCGGGTACGACCTGTTCGTCTTCGACGGTGAAGCCGTACCGCTGGGTGGCATGGGTCTGTGCCGCCAGCTGAAGTTCGAGGTCTACGACTGCCCGCCCGTGGTCGTGCTCACCGGGCGTCCTCAAGACGCCTGGCTCGCCGCGTGGTCGTACGCCGAGCGCGCGGTGCCTCACCCCCTCGACCCGCTGGTGCTCGCGCGCGCAGTGGCCGACGTGGTGCGCGAGTCCGTTTCCGCTTCATGAGCGAGTCGCACACCTGGCCAGACGTATTGACCCATCTCATCGCCGGCCGCGATCTCGACGCGGACTCGGCGAGTTGGGCCATGGAACAGGTCATGTCGGGCAATGCCTCGCCGTCACAAGTCGCCGGTTTTCTCATGGCCCTCGCGGCCAAGGGCGAGACGGTCGACGAGGTGCGGGGTGTCGCCGACACGATGCTTGCTCACGCGACTCCGCTCGACGCGCCAGTGCCCAGCCTCGACATCGTCGGTACCGGCGGTGACCGGGCCAACACGGTGAACATCTCGACGATGGCATCGATCGTCACCGCGGCGAGCGGCATCAGCATCGTCAAGCACGGCAACCGTGCGGCGTCGTCCAAGTCGGGCACGGCCGACTGTCTCGAAGCTCTCGGACTCGACCTCTCGTTGCAGCCGGAGCGTGTCGGGCAGGTGGCGCGCGAAGTGGGCATCACCTTCTGTTTCGCCCAGGTCTTCCACCCATCGATGCGGCACGCTGCGGTCACGCGACGTGATCTGGGAGTTCCGACGATCTTCAACGTGCTCGGCCCGATCACCAACCCGGCACGGCCCACCTACTCCGTGGTCGGAGTCGCATCGGCGCGCATGGCTCCGATTGTGGCCGGCGTGTTCGCCGCCCGCGGCACCGACGCTGCCGTGTTCCGCGGAGACGACGGGCTCGACGAGTTGACGATCACCACGACCTCCCACGTCTGGTGGGTCAAGGGCGGCGAGATCAGCGAGTACGTGGTGGACCCGCGCACCTATGGGTTCGAGATCGCACCGATCGAGACGTTGCGCGGCGGCGAGCCCGCCGACAATGCTGCCGTCGTTCTCGACTTGCTGGCCGGTAAGCAGTGGCCGGTGCGTTCGGCTGTTCTGCTCAATGCCGGCATCGCGGCTGCGGTGGCCAACGCCGGGCCTGACACAGTGACCGACCAGGCGAGCTTCGAGGCCGCGCTTCGAGCGGGTATCGACCAGGCGGCGCAGGCGATCGACTCCGGCGCCGCCACGGCCAAGCTCCAAGAATGGAAGGCCGCTACGCTCGCCGGTCGGTGAGCGACCTCGGTTCTGCGAACACGTCGGCGTAAGCGCCCGCCCCTCCCACAGGGCAGGCCCACGTGCCGTCGACCTGTACCAACCGGGTGCCCGGCTGGGTGAGCCAGTCGCAGACGATGCGCACCTCTTCAGGAAGTGCCGCGCCGATTCTGTTGCGCGGCGCTTCTTCGACCGACGCCGACACGGTCATCGCCGAGATGTACGGCATCGGGTCTGCGCCACGCGGGCTCACCCCCGTGGCGGCGACGCGCCCGTGCCGGACGCACGCGAATTCCCAGCCACCGACTGCGCGGCGCCGGGCCGCCACGAGTTCGGGGAGTGCGGCGAGCGCGAACGCGTCTTGAGCGCGACGGCAGGCCAGCACGAGGGTTCGGGCGCGGTCTCGGGTGTCGGCCGCGTCTTCGTAGCGTTCGTCGGCGGCGAGCGAGTTCATCCTTTCGCGCAGTAGCCCCACGACGTCTGCGCCGTTGCCGACGAGCATCTCGCGTGCGCGCGCAGCGGCGAGCTCGGCGTATTCGGCCGGAGACTGCCGCCCTTCACAGGGTGCGCCGCAGCGCCCCATCTCGGCGAGGGCGCATGCAGACCCTGTGCCGCTGACGGAGATGCGGGTCGTGCACCGCCGCAGAGGAAGCACGTCGTGCAAGGCCTCGACCGCCTCGGTCGCGGCGAGGTGCGAACCGAACGGCCCCGCATAGTCGGCGCCGTCGTCGCGCACCTCGCGCACGATCGACATGCGCGGAAAGTGCTCCCCCGTCAGCTTGATCCACGGGGCTCGCGACGGCCGCCGGGAACGTCGGTTGTACGGCGGTTCGTGCTCGGCGATGAGGCGGAGTTCTCGGACCTGTGCTTCGAGAACCGTCGCGCAGACGACGGGCGTCACGTGAGAGGCCGCGGCGATCATGTCGTTCATGCGCGAGCGTTGTTCGGCCGCCGTGAAGTACGACTTGACGCGCCTGCGGATGTCGGTGGAGGTGCCGACGTAGAGCACCTTTCCGGCGTGGTCTTTGAACATGTAGACCCCCGGCGCTGAGGGCAGGTTGTCGGCCAGGTGACGCTTGCGGCGTTGCATCTCTGTCACCCGGGTCGTGAACCCGGCCAGTTCTTCCAGCGTCGTGACACCCAGCGAGCCCGCCCGGCCGAGCAGCGCGTGCAGTACGTCGACCGTGGCCCGGGCATCGTGCAACGCCCTGTGATCGGGGGTTTGCGTGGCCCCGAAAAGCGCCGCGAGCGAAGCGAGCTTGTTGTTCGGTGATTCGTCGCGGGTGACGAGCCGACGGGCGAGAGCGACCGTATCGACGACTCGGGCACCGGGCCACGGAGCCCCGAGCCGCTTGGCCGCGGCCTTGAGAAAGCCGATGTCGAACGGTGCGTTGTGTGCCACCAGCACACTGCCGTGAGCGAATTCGAGAAAAGAAGGGATCACCGCGTTCTCGCGGGGAGCGCCCGCCACCATCGCGTCGGTGATGCCGGTGAGCACCGAGATGAAGGCGGGGATCGGCTCGCCCGGGTTGACGAGCGTGGAGAACTCGCCGAGTACCTCGCCTGCCCGTACCTTGACCGCGCCGACCTCGGTGATCTTGCAGGTCTCGGAGCTGCCACCCGTGGTTTCGAGGTCGACGACGACGAACGTGACCTGCGACAGCGGAGTGCTCGGCCGGTCGAGGTGATCGTCGAAGGTTCCTTGGATGGCGTACATGTGCCGCACCCTAGGCGGCACCACCGACAAGGTCGTGACGCCGTGCCGTGCGGGTCGGCACGAGCGGTGCTGTCGGTGGGGGTGCATAGCGTCAGCGACACGAACCCGATACGGGGACGGCGTGACTGTCGAGGTATCCGACCTCAGCCGGTCGCGAGATGCCCAGCAGGACGCTTCAGGGCACACCAGAAGGAGGAACACGTCATGCTGATCGACTGCGCTACCTGCCCCGCCGCGGGGCACCACTGTGGCTCCTGCATCGTCTCTGCGTTCATCGACTCTTCGTCGGTTGCGCCGCTGGACCGCCGCGAGGCGGCCGCGGTGCAACTATTCGCAGACCTGGGCATGATCTCGGGTGCCGAGGCAGCCCAGGCTCACGCCGTGCGTGAGCCGCTGGAACTGACGCGACGCGTCGGCTGAGGCGACGCGGCAGCGGGCCCCGGTCACCCGCCGAGGTGGTTACTCGGTGTCGATCGGTCCGCCGTAGATGTCGTCGATTCTGCTCGCGAGCTCCTGCGTCACGACGTTGCGCTTGACCTTCATCGAGGGCGTGAGCATGCCGTTCTCTTCGGTGAAATCACCGGGGACGATGACGAACTTGCGAACCGACTCCGCCCGGCTGACGCCTTGGTTCGCGCGGTCGACGGCCAACTGGAGGCGCTCGCGCACGAACGGGTCGGTGAGCGCCGACTCGGGCGTGAGGTCTTCGCGCTGGTGCGCCTTGGCCCACACTGGCAGCATCTCGGTGTCGAGAGTGACGAGCGCCGAGACGAACGGGCGGCCGTCTCCGACCACGAGGCACTGCGAGACGAGCGGGTGCGATCGGATGCTGTCTTCGAGCGGGGCCGGCGAGACGTTCTTGCCACCTGCGGTGACGAGGATCTCCTTCTTGCGACCGGTGATGGTGAGGCACCCGTCGGAGTCGAGGGAGCCCAGGTCACCGGTCTTGAGCCAGCCGTCTTCGGTGAAGACCTCGGCCGTCGCCTCAGGGTTGCCGTGGTAGCCCTTGAAGATGCCGACGCCTTTGGCAAGGATCTCGCCGTCGTCGGCGATGCGGATACCGACGCCGCCGAGGGGGCGACCGACCGTGCCGATCTTGGTGAGCTTGGGGGTGCACACATTGGTCGGTGCGGTGGTTTCTGTGAGGCCGTATCCCTCGATGATCGTCACGCCGATACCGCGGAAGAAGTGGCCGAGTCGCTCGCCGAGCGGGGCGCCACCGCAGACGGCCCACTGCACACGACCTCCCATGGCGTCGCGGAGCTTGCGGTAGACCAGCTTGTCGAACAGGGCGTGCTGGGCGCGCAGCACGAGCGAGGGGCCGCCGGTGTCGATGGCGCGGCTGTAGGCGATGGCGACGCGAGTGGCCTGCGTGAAGATGCGTCCCTTGCCCTCGGTCGCCGTCTTGGCGTCGGTGGCGTTGTAGACCTTTTCGAAAACGCGCGGTACGCCGAGCAGGAAGGTGGGCTTGAACGACTGCAGGTCGCTCATGAGGTTTGTGACGTCGGGGGAGTGCCCGACGCGCACGCGGGCGGCGACGACGGCGACCTCGATGATGCGGGCCAGCACGTGCGCGAGAGGCAGGAAGAGCACGAGCGCGGCGCCGTCGGCGTACACGACCTCCGAGACACCGCCGAGGATGCTCTCGGTGAGGCCGATGAAGTTGCCGTGGGTGATCTCGCAACCCTTGGGGCGGCCGGTGGTGCCGGAGGTGTAGATGATCGTCGCGATCGTGTCGCGGTCGATGTGCTCCGTCGCCCGGGCCAGATCGTCGTCGGAGACCTCGCGGCCGGACTCGGCGAGACGATCGAGGTCGCCGGCGTCGATCTGCCACACCTCGCGCAGGTCGGGCAGTTGCCCGCGCACCGATTCGGTGGCGGTGGCGTGCTCGCTCGACTCGACGACGATGCCGACGGCGCCGCTGTCGGAGAGGATCCAGGCGATCTGGTTGGGCGAGGAGGTCTCGTACACCGGCACGGGCACGGCGCCCGCAGTCCACAGAGCGAAGTCGGTGAGGGTCCACTCGAAACGGGTGCGGCTCATGATGCCGACCCGGTCGCCGGGGCGAACACCGGAGGCGATGAACCCCTTGGCGAGCCCACCGACCTTGGCCGCGAACTCGGCGTGCGTCATCGGTACCCAGTCGGCCTGCGCGTCTCGCGGGTCGCGTACCTCGAAGATCACTCGGTTCGGGTCTTCGGAGGTGCCCACGGGCACGATCGAGCCGATGTCGTCGAAGGGCAGGCGCCCCATGGGCGGGATGACGATCTCTCGCATCGGATTCCCCTCGTGCGTGGCGGGAACCGGTGGTTCCGCCGTCGGCTGCAGTGGCGCTGAACGGTGACGGCCTGCGGTGAGGTGCAGGTCACACGCTGTCAGTGTCGCATGTGTGGAGGTATCAGGCGTCTGCGTACCGGCCCTACGGTGGCGAACGTAGGCTTGAGGTCATGTCGTCCGCCTACACGCCATCCGCGCAGGTTACCGACGAGGCTTCGGCCCTCGTCGACGAATTGTGGCGTGCCTTGGGCAGATCCGAGCACGACCACAATTCTGCCGGGGCGTCCTCGAGCGATGCGGGAGAGAGCCATGCAGGCGAGCCCGGCGAGCAGTTCGACGGCGCGGAGCGGAGGGGCAGGCAACTCCCGTGCCCGGTGTGCCTGCTCCGAGGCCGCGCAGACACGGTCGACCCCGCAGCGATCGAAGGACTGGCCGATGTCGTGGAGTCTGCTGCCGTAGGGCTGCGCGCCTTCGCGGCCCACCTGGCACGCCTCCAAACCGACGCGGCGGGCGAGCGGGCCACCGACTCGAGCCTCGAAAAGACCCCCGATACGGTCGCCGAGAACGTCCCCGCGACTTGCCGGTGCGAGGGCGCGTGCGAGGATTCCGTCGGCAGGGAGTCCGCGCGGGACTGAACGCGGCAGGCCTCCTGGGCACATTTCGACGGGTCGCCGGGACGGCCCGCAACGAGGAGGCGACACGTGGGGCGGAATCTGGCGATCGGCATCGACATCGGCGGAACCAAGGTGTCGGGCGGAGTGGTCACCGAATCGGGGGAGATCATCGACCGGACCAGGCGCGAAACGCCGCACCGCTCCACGAGTGCCGAGATCGTCGAGGACATCATTGTCGACGTCGTCGACGAACTGCGGTCACGCATCGCGACGGAGGACTCGTGCGAGGCTGTCGGTATCGGTGCGGCCGGTTTCGTCTCGGCCGACGGGTCGACGATCGTGTTCGCCCCGCACCTGTCGTGGCGCAACGAGCCGCTGCGCGAATCCTTGACCAAACGCATCGGCATGCCCATCCACGTGGAGAACGACGCGAACGCCGCGTGCTGGGCCGAGTGGCGGTTCGGGGTGGCTCAGGGTGAATCGCACGTCGTGATGATCACGCTCGGCACCGGCATCGGCGGGGGGCTCATCGACGACGGAAGGCTGCGGCGCGGCAAGTTCGGCATTGCCGCCGAGTACGGGCACATGCAGGTCGTGCCCGACGGGCGCCGCTGCGAGTGCGGTAACCGCGGCTGCTGGGAGCAGTATGCGAGCGGAAACGCGCTGGTGCGCGAGGCCAAGCACATGATCGACGCCGGTTCGCCGGTCGCGGTGGATCTCGGTGAACGCCTGGCCGCCGCCGGAGGGGGCAGGCTCACCGGCCCCCTCATCACGGAGGCGGCCCGTGACGGTGATCCGACGGCCCGTGAACTCCTCGCCGAGATCGGTTACTGGCTCGGTATCGGCATCGCCAACCTGGCCGCGGCCCTCGATCCGGGCCTGTTCGTCATCGGCGGCGGCGTCAGCGCTGCCGGCGATCTGCTCATCGAGCCTGCGCGCGACACCTTCGTCCGCAAGCTCACCGGGCGCGGCTACCGGCCGACCGCCGAGGTGAAGGCTGCGGCGCTCGTCAACGACGCCGGACTGATCGGCGCTGCGGATCTGGCTCGCACGACGGCGATCTGAGCCTCAGACGACGGCGCCGTCGTCGTCGGATTCCGGGTCGCGGCGCGCGGGAAGCCGCATCACCATGAGGGCGAAACCGGCCAGCGTTGCCGTGATCGCGAGTGCGAGCCACAGGCGGCTCGAGTACGGGGCGGCGACGGCGAGGTAGATGATCCACAGCGGGCCGCCGACGATGCCGACGAGCGCTAGCCAGAACGTGACGTCGTTGCCCGACGGAGGTGCGGGGCGCGGCGGCACGAAGTCGTCGTCCACGTCCTCCGGTGGCGTATGCACCCGCCATGCCGTGTCGGGGGCGTCGGGGCGTGAACCGAACACCTCCTCGACGGTGCGAGGACGCCGAGGCTGGTCAGGACGGTTGTCGACGACGGGTGGCGGCGCGTTGGGGGAGTCGACCGTGTCGGACTCGGTTGCTTCGGAGCCTGTTGTTTCGGCATCCGCTGCGTGGGCCTCTGTCGCACGGGCTTCTGCCGTACGAGGTTCGGTCGCTTGGGAGTCGACCGGAGGCGGCTGCTCGTCGGTCATAGCGTCGGCCGTAGCGTCGGCCGGTGCCGTGGAGCCGGATTCGTCGCGGTGCGCGGTTTCGCCCCACCGCGACATGATGTCGGCGAAGGCACGGTCGATCTCGGCTGCGTCGTCGCGACCGTCGCGGTTCATCCGCTCGCCTTCCTCAACTCTGCCGATGCCGGCGATCCCTGTCGAGCCTGATCGGTGACAGCCAGTGTCTCAGAATCGTCACCCCGTGCCGACTCATGGTTCACGTAGAGTGTGCCCCGCTGATCGGTCGCAAGGTCGCAAGAAGGAGTAGCCCGATGCTCTACTGGATCCTCAAGCGCGTGGTGCTCGGGCCCATCGTGATGCTGCTGTTCAGGCCGCGGGTGGAGGGGGCGCACCACGTGCCCGCCGAAGGCCCGGCGATTCTTGCCAGCAACCATCTCTCGTTCTCCGATTCAATTTTTCTACCCGCCGTGCTCGACCGCCGCATCACCTTTCCCGCGAAGATCGAGTACTTCACGCAGAGCGGGGTCGTCGGGTACTTCAAGAAGCTGTTCATGAAGGGCACCGGTCAGATCCCGATCGACCGCTCGGGGGGCTCTGCAGCAGCGTCGGCGATCGATGCGGGCTTGACGGTGCTTGCTGAGGGCGGCTTGTTCGGCATCTATCCCGAGGGCACGCGTTCGCCCGACGGCAGGCTGTACAAGGGCAAGACCGGCGCAGTCCGCATGGCGTTGGTCGCCGGGTGCCCGATCATCCCGGTCGCGATGATCGATACCGAGAAGGCCCAGCCGACCGGTCAGAAGATTCCGAAGATCATCCGGGTCGGCGTGCGTTTCGGGGAGCCGATCGACTTCAGCGCATACGCCGGGCTGGAGGACGACCGCCGTGCCCTCCGTGCCATGACGGACGAGGTCATGTACTCGCTCATGCGTCTGTCGGGTCAGGAGTACGTCGACGAATACGCTGCCGGTCGCAAGCTCGCGCTCGCGGCCAAAGCACAGGAGGCCGCAGCGCTCGCGCAGGGTGCCGCAACCAAGGCTCAAGACGCCTGGGTCTCGGCCCGCAACAGGCGAATCGGCCGTGATGTGGCGGAGTCGGAGACGGGCGAGACTGGAACCGGGGCGTGACCACGGGTTTCATCGTCCATCGACCCTGTCGGTAGTCTGGCCTGGTGACTCCGACTGCTCCCGTCTCCTGGCCTGACCTGCCCGCTCGACAGCAGCCGGCGTGGCCCGACCCGGACGCCCTGGCAGCGGCCACGGCAACGCTGGCGACCCTGCCTCCGCTCGTGTTCGCCGGTGAGGCCGATGTTCTCAAGCACCGCATCGCCGACGCCTCGCGCGGCAACGCGTTCATGCTGATGGGCGGCGACTGCGCCGAGACCTTCGCCTCGGCGACCGCCGACAACATCCGTGACCGCGTCAAGACACTGCTGCAGATGGCGGCCGTGCTCACCTACGGCGCCAGCATGCCCGTCGTGAAGATCGGTCGTATCGCCGGGCAGTACGCCAAGCCGCGCAGCAACGACAACGAGACGCGCGGCGACGTGACGCTGCCGTCGTACCGCGGTGACCTGGTCAACGACTTCGCATTCGAGGAGTCGGCGCGCAAGCCCGACCCGCAGCGGTTGGTTCGCGCGTACCACGCGAGCGCCGCGACGCTGAACCTCGTGCGCGCGTTCTCGCAGGGCGGGTTCGCCGACCTGCGGTACGTGCACGAATGGAACCGCGGCTTCGTCAAGACGGCCGCGAACCGTCGTTACGAGAAGCTCGCCAACGACATCGACAAGGCGATGCGGTTCATGGCCGCCTGCGGTGTCGACTTCGACGCGCTACGGGCCGTCGACGTGTGGGCCAGCCACGAGGCGCTGGTGCTCGACTACGAGCGCCCGCTGACCCGCATCGATTCGCGCACGCAGTTGCCGTACGCGACCTCCGGCCACTTCGTGTGGGTCGGCGAGCGCACGCGCGAGGTCGACGAGGCGCACATCGCGTTCCTCTCGCGCATCAGCAACCCGGTCGGTGTGAAGGTGGGCCCGAAGGCCGACGCGTCGGAGATCGTGGAGATCGCGGCGAAGGTCAACCCGCTCGACGAGCCTGGCCGCCTGACGCTCATCACCCGCATGGGCGCGGAGACGATCCGCGAGCGACTGCCTGAGGTCATCAAGGGCGTCAAACAGGCGGGCATCACCGTGACCTGGGTCTGCGACCCGATGCACGGCAACACGATCTCGTCGTCCAACGGCTTCAAGACGCGTCGCTTCGACGACATCGTCGAGGAGGTGCGCGGCTTCTTCGACGTGCATCGCGCCGAGGGAACCGTGCCCGGCGGCATCCACGTCGAGTTGACGGGCAACGACGTCACCGAATGTCTCGGCGGTTCGCTGAGCATCGAAGACCTCGACCTCGAGAAGCGGTACGAGACGCTGTGCGACCCGCGCCTCAACCACCAGCAGAGTCTCGAACTGGCCTTCGTCATCGCCGAGATGCTCTCGAGCGGCGCCGAAGGCAGCGAGCCGCGGACCGGCGTCGAGGGCTAGGCGCTCGCGGTAGGTGGGCGACGACATGGCTCCAGGCGACGAGACGACGGGTTCGGGACGTGTTGACCCGAACCTCGGTTCCACGCCCGAGCCACGCCGACCGCACCACTACGGGCCGGTGCCACGGCTCGACATGTCGACATGGCGTCTGACCGTCTCCGGTGAGACGGCGGACGGCTGCCTGCAGGCGTTCACCTGGGAAGACGTGTGTGCCCTGCCCGTGGCCGAGGTGGAGGCGCCGATCATGTGCGCCGAGTCCGGTGCCGGAGCGTCGCACGTGTGGGGCGGGGTTCCCGTCGCGGAGGTCGTACGCCGAGTACCTCCGCACAAGGGAGTCGAGTTCGCGCTCGTCTCGGCGGCGTACGGGTACTCCAGTACCGTGCGGGTGGTCGACCTGCTCGACTCCGATGCCCTGCTCGCGACCTCGCTCGACGGGCAGGCTCTACCGCCCGAGCACGGTGGCCCGTTGCGGCTGCTCCTGCCGCACCTGTACGGGTGGAAGAGCCCGAAGTGGCTGCTCGAGATCCACTACTGCTCCGAGCCGACGCCCGGATTCTGGGAGGGGCGGGGGTATCACCGTCGCGGGCTCGTGGCCAACGGCGAGCGGTACGCACACGACGGCTGAGCCGAAATCTCTCGTGAGCCCTTCGCGGGCCCCGCGTGAGCTTTTCGTGAGCCGCTTCGTGAGCCGCCCTGGGTCAGACCACCTTCATGACGACCGTGCTGCCCTTGGGGGCACGCGTCCCGGCAGGGGGATCGGTGTCGCGGACGGTGCCGAAGATGCCGCCCATGATCCGGTCGACCTTCACCCTGAAGCCTGCGGCCTCGAGGGTGCGGGTCGCCTCGCCCTCCTGCCTGCCCTGAACCTGGGGCACGGCAACCGTGACAGGGCCCTTGCTGACGACGAACGTCACGGTGTCGCCCTTGTGTAGGGTGCCCTCGCCCGGTTCTTGCGAGATGACGCGTCCCTCGGCGACCTTGTCGTCGTTGCGCTCCTCGGCGACCTTGACGACGATGCCGCGGTCTTCGAGCGTGGAGCGGGCGTCGGCGAAACTCTTGCCCGTCCAGTCGGCGACTGCGATGGGTTCGCGGCCCTTGCTGGTTACGACCGCGACCTGACGGCCGGGCGCGAGTTGGGTGCCGGCCTTCGGGTCGGTACGGACGACGTTGCCGGCGGCGATGGTCTCGCTCCAGTCCTCCGTGCGTGCGCCGAGGGCGAGGTTGGCTGCGGTGATCATCTCGGTGGCGGTGCCCAGGGTCTGGTTGGTGACATCGGGCACGGCGTAGCGCTCCGGTCCCTTTGACACGACGACCTGCACGGGCGAGATGGCGCGCGCCTGCCCGCCGGACGGGTCGGTGGAGATCACGGTGCCCGCCGGCACGGACTCGGAGAACGCCTCCTGCACCTCGGTGCGGAAGCCTGCCTGCTCGAGTTCGCCCTGCGCGAGAAGCCGGTCTTCTCCGGCGACGGCGGGCACGTCGCGCAGGGCGCCCGGCCCGGCGAGAAAGGTCCAGGCAGCGCCGATCACGACCAGCACGGCGAGGATCGCCGCGAGAGCCCCTGCCACGCCTCCGCGACGTCCCGAGCGTTTGCGGGACTTCTTCGGGGCGGTGGCGGCCGCCTCCTGCGCCGCGCGGGTCGAGGGCAGCATCTGGGTGTGGTTGGCGAGCACGTTGGTGTGCAGCACGCTTGTAGCCGCAGGCGCCGCGGCTCCGGCCGGACGCTCGGGAGGCGTGTGCGACTCGGCCGCCGGAGGCACGCGGTCGAGCACTGCGGCGTCGAGCTCGCGCCGGATGTCGCTGAGGTAGGCGCGGTACCGGCCCGCGTCGGCAGGGCGATCGTCGGGGTCGGTGGCCGCCCCGGCGAGGACGGCCTGGTCGAGAGGTTGGGGAAGCCCGGGGTCGACCTGCGAGGGAGGAGGTGTCGCCTCGTGCACGTGCCGGAACGCCACGTGGATAGGGGAGTCTCCCGAGAACGCCGCCTGGCCGGTGAGCATCTCGAAGAGCACGAGGCCGGCCGAGTAGACGTCGCTGCGGGCATCGGCGACGCCGGCGCGCACCTGCTCCGGCGAGACGTACGCGAACGTGCCGAGAACGCCCCCTCCGAGCGCGGTGGAGGTTCGGGTGCTCACGGCCCGGGCCAGGCCGAAGTCGGCGACCTTGACCACTCCGTCGTCGCGGATCAGCACGTTCTCGGGTTTGACGTCGCGGTGCACGAGCCCGATGGAGTGGGCCGCGGCGAGCGCGGTGAGGATCGCATCCATGACCCCGAGGGCCTCGCGCGGAGTCAGCGCGCCCACCTCGTCGAGGCGCTGCCGCAGGGTCTGGCCGTGCACCAATTCCATCGCGAGAAACACGACGTTGCCGTCGCGTCCCTGGTCGTAGACGGCCACGACGTGCTGATCGGTGAGCCGGGCCGCCGACTGCGCCTCGGCCCTGAACCGCTCGACGAACGCGGGGTCGGTGGCCAGGTCGGGGCGCATCACCTTGAGCGCCACCTCACGGCCGAGCCGCTCGTCGCGGGCGACGTACACCGACCCCATCCCGCCGTCGGCGAGGTGGCGCAGCACGGTGTACCGGCCGTCGATCGGCCGCTCCGCGAGGGGGCTGGAGGTCACGTCGGCAGTCTATGGGGAGCCGGCCGCACGACCCGGCACCTCACTAGGGCAGTAGGGCGTTTCGTCACATGTCGTTGCGGTGCTTCACGACCGACGCGACGTAACGCTTGGTGTCGTCGTACATGCCGATCTTCCGCACCGACGCCATGCCCTGGTAATACGCGGCAATGAGCTCGCGGTCGTTCTTAGCGCTCTTGCTGAGGGTCTTGATGAGTGCGACGCCGCAGGTGATGTTGTCGCGGGTGTCGTTGAGGTCGAGAGTGCGGCCGATGCGCTGGCTCATCCACTGACCCGTGCCGGGCAGGCACTGCATGACACCGATGGCGCCCTTGTGCGAGCGCGCGTTCTGGTTCCAGCGCGACTCCTGCCACCCGATCGCCAGGGCCAGGTGCGGGTCGACGCCGTAGCGGCGCGCGGTGGCGACGATGATGTCGCGGTTCTTGTGCCTGCCGGTGGCGCGTGCCTTGGCCTCGTGCGATTTCGCCTTCTCGGCGTCGTAGGCCGAACGGCCGGTGCTCTCGGAACGGCCCGGGATGGTGATCTTCTGGCCGGGGCGGATCTTCGAGCTCATCGTCATGCCGTTGGCGCGCAGCAGAGACGAGAGCGAGACGTCGAAGCGAACCGCGATGTGCGACATCGTGTCTCCGGAACGCACCCGGTAGGTCTTTGTCGCTGCCGTCGCGACGGAGACCGCCGCGACGTTGCTGCTCGGAGCGACGGCGGACGGGGCCATAGAAACGGTCGGTGCGCCTGTGGCCACGGCAGCGGCAGTGACGAGGGGCAGGATGTTCATGTCCGGGTCCTTCTCGGATGTCGTCGATTACTCGGCGGTGACGGCGCCCGGCGATGATCGGGGCACATCTGGGGCGTATCCCGATCTCCCTGTTGCGATTCGGGGCACGCCGAAAGCCTGTGTGGCAGGCGCGTGAACCCGATGAACACTACCGGACTGAACGGGTGTCCAAAACTGTTGCGCGACAATGATGTCGAGCGTGTCGTGCAGTTCTGGGGGAATCCCAGGGGTGATGGAGAGGGCGCCGGCCGTGAAGACGCGGCCATTTCTGGGGCAGGCCGGT
>JAUNUP010000064.1 GCA_030538115.1 Dermatophilus congolensis
CGCGTGAAGGTGTACGAGGCCATCGTCAAGGGCGAGAACATCCCCGAGCCGGGCATCCCCGAATCCTTCAAGGTGCTCATCAAGGAAATGCAGAGCCTCTGCCTCAACGTAGAGGTCCTCAGCTCCGACGGCACCCAGATCGACCTGCGCGAACCGGAGCAGGAGGTGTTCCGGGCCGCCGACGAGCTCGGTATCGACCTCTCGCGTCGCGAGCCCAGCTCGGTCGAGGAAGTCTGACGCAGTCGTCCGGCCGGAGGCGACCAACACGACCTCCGGCCGGACACGGCACGCATCGCCCATGCCGTTTCGATGGCGGGCGTCCTGAAGCCGGTCCGTCCGGCCACCTGAACTTGAGATAGACCCTCATGAGATGAGAGAAGGACACACGTGCTCGACGTCAACTTCTTTGACGAGCTGCGTATCGGCCTGGCCAGTGCGGAAGACATCCGCAACTGGAGCCACGGTGAGGTCAAGAAGCCCGAGACGATCAACTACCGCACGCTGAAGCCCGAGAAGGACGGCCTCTTCTGCGAGAAGATCTTCGGCCCGACCCGTGACTGGGAGTGCTACTGCGGTAAGTACAAGCGCGTCCGGTTCAAGGGCATCATCTGCGAGCGCTGCGGCGTCGAGGTGACCCGTTCGGGCGTGCGCCGTGAGCGCATGGGCCACATCGAGCTGGCCGCGCCCGTTACGCACATCTGGTACTTCAAGGGTGTGCCGAGCCGCCTCGGCTACCTGCTCGACCTGGCTCCGAAGGACCTCGAGAAGGTCATCTACTTCGCGGCCTACATGATCACGGGTGTCGACGTCGACGCTCGTCACCGCGACCTGCCCTCGCTCGAGGCGCAGATCGAGGTCGAGAAGAAGGGCATCGAGAACGCCCGCGACGCAGCGGTGGAGGAGCGGGCCAAGAAGCTCGAGGCCGACATCGCCGAGCTCGAGGCCGAGGGTGCCAAGGGCGATGTGCGCCGCAAGGTGCGCGAGTCCGCCGAGCGCGAGATGAACGCGATCCGCAAGAAGTCCGACCAGCAGGTCGAGCGCGTCGACCAGGTGTGGACCCGGTTCAAGAACCTCAAGGTCCAGGACCTGGAGGGCGACGAGATCCTCTACCGCGAGATGCGTGACCGCTTCGGCATGTACTTCGAGGGCTCGATGGGTGCCGCTGCGCTGCAGCGTCGCCTCGAGACGTTCGACCTCGACGCCGAGGCCGAGCAGCTGCGCGAGACGATCCAGACCGGCAAGGGCCAGAAGAAGACCCGCGCCATCAAGCGCCTCCGCGTCGTCACCGCCTTCCAGATGACGAACAACAGCCCCAACGGCATGGTGCTCGACTGTGTCCCGGTCATCCCGCCGGACCTGCGCCCCATGGTTCAGCTCGACGGTGGCCGCTTCGCGACCTCCGACCTCAACGACCTGTACCGCCGCGTCATCAACCGCAACAACCGCCTCAAGCGGCTGTTGGACCTCGGTGCGCCCGAGATCATCGTCAACAACGAGAAGCGCATGCTTCAGGAGGCCGTCGACGCGCTGTTCGACAACGGCCGCCGTGGCCGCCCGGTCACCGGGCCGGGCAACCGCCCGCTGAAGTCGCTTTCCGACATGCTCAAGGGCAAGCAGGGTCGTTTCCGTCAGAACCTGCTCGGTAAGCGCGTCGACTACTCGGGCCGTTCGGTAATCGTCGTCGGCCCGACGCTGAAGCTGCACCAGTGCGGTCTGCCCAAGCAGATGGCTCTGGAGCTGTTCAAGCCGTTCGTGATGAAGCGTCTGGTCGACCTCGACCACGCGCAGAACATCAAGAGCGCCAAGCGCATGGTCGAGCGTGCGCGTCCGCAGGTGTGGGACGTGCTCGAAGAGGTCATCACCGAGCACCCGGTTCTACTGAACCGTGCGCCGACGCTGCACCGCCTCGGCATCCAGGCGTTCGAGCCGCAGCTCGTCGAGGGCAAGGCCATTCAGCTTCACCCGCTCGTCTGCGGCGCGTTCAACGCCGACTTCGACGGTGACCAGATGGCCGTGCACGTGCCGCTCTCTGCAGAGGCGCAGGCCGAGGCCCGCATCCTCATGCTGTCCAGCAACAACATCCTCAAGCCGGCTGACGGTCGCCCGGTGACCATGCCCACGCAGGACATGATCATCGGCCTGTTCCACCTCACCTCGGTGCGCGACGACGCTCCGGGCGAGGGACGGTTCTTCAGCTCGCCGGCCGAGGCGATCATGGCGCTCGACGCGGGGGAGATCCACCTCGGCTCCGAGGTGACGGTCCGCATCCGCGACTTCGTGCCCTACCCCGGGTTCGAGGTTCCGGAGACGGCGACGCTGCAGGCCGACGGAAGCTACGACGAGGTCACGGTCAAGACCACCCTCGGTCGCGCGATCTTCAACACCGCTCTGCCGATGGACTACCCGTTCGTCGACGTCGCGGTGGACAAGAAGAAGCTCTCGCAGATCGTCAACGACCTCGCCGAGCGCTACAGCAAGGTGCAGGTCGCGGCGAGCCTCGACGCGCTCAAGGAGCTCGGCTACTACTACGCCACCCGCTCCGGTGCGACCGTGTCGATCTCCGATGTCGTCACGCCTGACAACAAGGAAGAGATCCTCGCGCGTTACGACGCGAAGGCCGACAAGGTGCAGACCCAGTTCGAGCGCGGTCTGCTCACCGACGACGAGCGCCGTCAGGAGCTCATCGAGATCTGGACGGAGGGCTCCAACGAGGTCGCCTCGACCATGCAGGAGAACTTCCCGAAGCTGAACCCGATCTACCGCATGGTCTCCTCCGGTGCCCGTGGTAACTGGTTCCAGCTGCGTCAGATCGCCGGTATGCGTGGCCTCATGGCCAACCCGAAGGGCGAGATCATCCCGCGTCCGATCAAGTCGAACTTCCGTGAGGGCCTGTCGGTTCTGGAGTTCTTCATCTCGACGCACGGTGCCCGTAAGGGTCTGGCCGACACGGCACTTCGTACCGCTGACTCGGGTTACCTCACCCGTCGTCTCGTCGACGTCAGCCAGGACGTCATCATCCGTGAGCACGACTGCGGCACCGAGCGGGGTCTGACCCTGCCGATCGCGGAGAAGCGCATGGACGGCAGCCTGGCCGTACACGAAGACGTCGAGTCCGCCGTGTACGCCCGCACGCTCGCCGAGACGGTGGAGGTCGACGGCGAGGTTCTCGCCGAAGCCGGCGCCGACGTGGGCGACGTGCTCATCGCGCGGCTCGTCAAGGCCGGTGTCGAGAAGGTCAAGGTGCGCTCCGTGCTCACCTGCGACAGCCACGTCGGTACCTGCGCGCTGTGCTACGGCCGTTCGCTGGCCACCGGCAAGCTCGTCGACATCGGTGAGGCCGTCGGTATCATCGCGGCGCAGTCGATCGGTGAGCCCGGCACGCAGCTGACCATGCGTACGTTCCACACCGGTGGCGCGTCGGGCGGTGACGACATCACGCAGGGTCTGCCCCGTGTGGTCGAGCTCTTCGAAGCCCGCACTCCCAAGGGTGTCGCCCCGATCGTCGAGGCCGCAGGCCGCGTCGAGATCGAAGAGACCGACAAGGCCCGCCGCATCCTGCTCACTCCCGACGACGGCTCCGAGGAGCAGGCGTACCCGGTGAGCAAGCGTGCGCGCCTGCAGGTCTCCAACGGCGAGCACGTCGAGATCGGCACGCGCCTCGTGTCCGGTCCGGTCGACCCGAAGCAGGTGCTGCGCATCCTCGGCCCGCGCGCGGTGCAGATGCACCTCGTCGACGAGGTCCAGGGTGTGTACCGCCAGCAGGGTGTGTCTATCCACGACAAGCACATCGAGGTCATCGTGCGGCAGATGCTGCGCCGCGTGACGATCATCGAGGCCGGCGACGCCGACCTGCTGCCCGGCTCGATGGCCGAGCGCGGTCACTTCGAGCAGGAGAACCGCCGGGTCGTCTCCGAGGGCGGCAAGCCCGCCTCCGGTCGCCCCGAGCTCATGGGTATCACCAAGGCCTCGCTGGCCACCGACTCGTGGCTGTCCGCGGCGTCGTTCCAGGAGACCACTCGGGTGCTCACGGATGCGGCGATCAACGCCAAGTCCGACCCGCTGCTGGGCCTCAAGGAGAACGTCATCCTCGGAAAGCTCATCCCGGCCGGTACGGGTCTGCCCCGCTACCGCAACATCCGGGTCGAGCCCACGGAGGAGGCGAAGGCCGCGATGTACTCGCTGCCCGACTACCAGCAGTTCGACTACCCGGTCTTCGGCCCGGGCACCGGCGAGGCCGTGCGCCTCGACGATGCGAGCCTCGGCTTCAGCGACTGATCGCGTAGAGACGAACGAAGCGGCCCGCCTCCCGAAAGGGGAGGCGGGCCGCTTCGTCTGTGCGCGAGGTGCCGAGTCGCGGTTGCGGGGTCAGCTCGCGGTCGTCAGGTCCTGGCGCCGGGGAGCGGTGGAGACTGCCGAGCTGTCGCGCGCGAAGTGGTGACGTACGAGGCCACGCGTCGACATCGCGGCGTACGCGACCCAGGCGGCGATGCCCACGAGCTTGAGGCCGTCTTCGACGAGCATCTGGAGGGCGTAGCCCGAGCTGGGGTCGAGCAGCTGCCAGATCACGTCTACCGCGACCGAGCCGGCCAACGCCATCACGGCCAGCGCGAGAAAGAGCCACGCGGCCGCCTTGATCTGCGGCCTGAACAGCCAGGCGTAGATGATCGTGAGCAGCAGGATGCCGGCGTAGACGGCCTCCTCCGGGATGCCGATCGACGGGAAGACGCTCTCGTGCAGAGCGAACGCGTCGTCGACTGCGAGGTAGGCGGTGAAGATCGCTCCGTAGGCGAGGAAGGCCGCCTCGCGACGCTCGAGCTTCTCGTAGAGCAGGGCTGCTCCGAGCAGGAAGATGCCGATGGCGGCCGACCAGCCCATGACTCCGAGCGTGGAGACCGAGCCCGTGTAGGGCGGGACGTCGGCCTGCGTGGTGGGTTCGGAGGTGAGCACCTCGACCGGGATGTCGGCGAAGACGTACGTCAGTGCCACGCCGAGCATGACGAGCACTGGCGGGATGAATGTGTACGCGAAGGTGCGGATACCGACGTGTTCGTCGGCGGTGCCTGGAAGTCTGTGCATGAAGCCCCCTGTTGGTGTCTCTCAGGGCGGCTGAACCGTCCTCCCCTGGACGACCGACCTGGAACCTTGGGGGCACTTTACCTGCATCGGGAGTTCGTCTGTAGTTCACGTGAGAATCCTCTGTGCGTAAAGTGACTATGCATCTCGCAAGGCCTCGGCGTGGCGATCTCGGCCCCGTTGCTGCCCTGCGGGGAGCGCCTGCTCATCTCCGCCACGCCGTTCCGTTCGCGGGTCGCGGCAAACCCCCTGGTCACAGGCAGTGCGAATGGGCCTCAGGCGGTTTGGGCGCAACGATTTGGTCCCGATTCGGCCCGAACGGTAATCTGGGAGGGCATGTCATGGGTCGGCCCTGCCGTCGTGCCCTGGGCCGCTGTCCATACCGATGGTTTCGGCGAGTTCGTCTTATCGACGAATTGCTGAGCCGTGCGGATGCCCGGCGTCCCGGCGCCGGAACCTTACCGGTTCACTCATGACAGGTCCTCTCGCCGGGCAGACGGTGCAGGTCGGTCGGGTTCGCCCGCTGATCTGGCTGAGCCGGAAGTGCAGGGGAGAGCGCCCCATATCGGGCCGCGTCAGCGGTTCGAGGGGAAAAACCAAGGATGGTCAGGCATTTCACCGTGCCCGGCCGGATGACAACTTCAGTAACGGAGATTTTGTGCCAACCATCAACCAGCTCGTCCGCAAGGGCCGGCAGGACAAGGCCAGCAAGGTCAAGTCCCCCGCCCTCAAGGGCAACCCGCAGCGCCGCGGCGTGTGCAGCCGCGTCTACACGACGACCCCCAAGAAGCCGAACTCGGCTCTGCGTAAGGTCGCGCGCGTGAAGCTCACCTCCGGTGTCGAGGTGACCGCCTACATTCCCGGCGTCGGCCACAACCTGCAGGAGCACTCGATCGTGCTCGTCCGCGGCGGCCGTGTGAAGGACCTCCCCGGCGTTCGCTACAAGATCATCCGCGGCTCCCTCGACACCCAGGGTGTCAAGAACCGCCAGCAGGCGCGCAGCCGCTACGGCGCGAAGAGGGAGAAGAAGTAATGCCTCGTAAGGGTCCCGCCCCCAAGCGTCCGATCGTCACCGACCCCGTCTACGGGTCGCCGCTGGTGACGCAGCTGGTCAACAAGATCCTCCTCGACGGCAAGAAGTCCGTCGCCGAGCGCATCGTCTACGGCGCGCTCGAGGGATGCCGCGAGAAGACCGGTACCGACCCGGTCGCCACGCTCAAGCGTGCTCTCGACAACGTCAAGCCGGCCCTCGAGGTCCGCAGCCGCCGCGTCGGTGGCGCGACCTACCAGGTTCCGGTCGAGGTGCGGGCCACCCGCTCCACCACGCTCGGCCTGCGCTGGCTGGTCGGCTACTCGCGTCAGCGTCGCGAGAAGACGATGACCGAGCGCCTCATGAACGAGATCCTCGACGCGAGCAACGGCCTCGGCGCGGCGGTCAAGCGCCGCGAAGACACGCACAAGATGGCGGAGTCCAACCGGGCCTTCGCTCACTACCGCTGGTAAGAAGAGCAACTTCGTTCGGTGTCGCGTCCGCTCACGAGGCGGGGCGACACCGGACGGAACGCGGAGGGCCTGCGCGGATCAGGCAGACCTGAGGCACCTTTCGACACACGAAACGAGACGAGAGATCACGTGGCACTCGATGTCCTCACCGACCTGAGCAAGGTCCGCAACATCGGCATCATGGCGCACATCGACGCCGGCAAGACGACGACGACCGAGCGCATCCTCTTCTACACGGGCGTCAACCACAAGATGGGCGAGACCCACGACGGTGGCGCGACGACCGACTGGATGGAGCAGGAGAAGGAGCGGGGTATCACGATCACCTCCGCTGCTGTCACCTCCTTCTGGAACGGCAACCAGGTCAACATCATCGACACCCCCGGGCACGTCGACTTCACGGTCGAGGTGGAGCGTTCGCTCCGCGTGCTCGACGGCGCCGTCGCCGTGTTCGACGGCAAGGAAGGTGTCGAGCCCCAGTCCGAGACGGTGTGGCGCCAGGCCGACAAGTACAACGTGCCCCGTGTCTGCTTCGTCAACAAGATGGACAAGATGGGCGCCGACTTCTACTTCACGGTGAAGACCATCACCGATCGTCTGGGCGCCGAGCCGCTCGTGCTTCAGCTCCCGATCGGTGCGGAGAACACCTTCATCGGTGTCGTCGACCTGCTGAGCATGAAGGCCTTCGTCTGGGAGGGCGACGCCAAGGGTGACGTCACCCTCGGCGCCAAGTACGAAGAGCAGGAGATCCCCGCCGATCTCCAGGAGCGTGCGGAGGAGTACCGCGAGAAGCTCGTCGAGCGCGTCGCGGAGTCCGACGACGACCTCATGGAGAAGTACCTCGGTGGCGAGGAGCTGACGATCGCCGAGCTCAAGGCCGGCATCCGCAAGCTCACCGTCAACTCCGAGCTGTACCCGGTGATGTGCGGCTCCGCCTTCAAGAACCGCGGTATCCAGCCGGTTCTCGACGCGGTCGTCGACTACCTGCCTTCGCCGATGGACGTCGAGTCCATGAAGGGCCACAAGCCCGGCGACGAGTCCGTCGAACTCGAGCGTCACCCCGACGCGAAGGAGCCGTTCTCGGCCCTCGCGTTCAAGGTCGCGGCGCACCCGTTCTTCGGCACGCTCACGTTCATCCGCGTGTACTCGGGCCGTGTCGCCTCCGGTAGCCAGGTCGTCAACTCGACCAAGGGCAAGAAGGAGCGCATCGGCAAGCTCTTCCAGATGCACGCCAACAA
>JAUNUP010000005.1:0-73368 GCA_030538115.1 Dermatophilus congolensis
TGCTGATCGTCCTGGGCCAGGCTGCTGCGTGGACCATGGTTCAGTACGGCTCGGTGTGGCTGGATCCCACCCTCTCGGCGGGCATCCTGCTGCTCTCGCCTGTCACCTCGGTCATCGTTGCCGGTCCGCTCTTCGCTGAATGGCCGTCGGCTCTGCAGTGGGTCGGTGTCGCCCTGATTCTCGGCTGTGTCAGTTGGCAGAACGGATTGATACAAGCCGCAGCGAGACCACTGACAGGTGGCAAGAGAGCCAAGGAGGATGTAGCCCGCGCGGGCGTGGGCAGACCCATGAATCGAGGGGTTTTCATTCTCCTCGGCGTCATAGGCATTCTGCTCGGTATCGCAGCCGCTGCAGACAACATCGTGTCCAGCCAGATCGGCTGGAACACCGTGTTCACCATCGCCCAGACCATCGTTGTCGCGGCACTGACCGTCATCGTCACGCAGGACGGACAGGCGCAAGACGTTCGGGTACGTGACGGAGGGGATGTAGCCCAGCAGAGTGACAGCGACGCGCACGTCACCGAGTAGGTCTAGGTCTTTCCCGACCGGATAGCAGTCATTTCGGCACCCCAGCATTGCTGGGGTGCCGAAATGCGTTCACCACGATCGGCCGGGCCGTGGCGCGTACCACAGCACCCCGGAGACGACCCCGCTATGACCGGCGACCTTGCCAATTTCGTTGTGTCACAACAGAATTGCTGCGGTGTGAGTACTGCTCTACCGATCCGTTGACAAGTTGGACGACTGTCCAATATCGTGGCGTTGACGCGATCGGCTCACCGTTCGTCCGCATGGAGCCCGCTCCTTCGAGCGGTGCGGCGAAAGGGGAACGGTTCGCTCACACCACAGATGCCGTCGGTTCACCCACTCCCCCGGGTACCCCGACGGCATCTGGCTTTTCCGGAGTATCTGGAGGTTGTGCGGGCGCCGATGTGCGCAACGTTGCCAACTGCACAAAGGTGCCCGCGGCCGCCGAAGTTGGCACCACCGAGCCCGGAGTCCGCATCCGCGCACGTACAGTTACAGGGCGATCGCTCTACCGGGGGGGTAGAGGGACTGTATTAGGGGTGCGCATGACAGGGGTGGCAGTACACGAGTCCGAAGCCAAGGGGCGCGGACGCGCAGGGGGCTCACACCGCAGAGATATTCAGGGCCTTCGCGCGCTGGCCGTCATCGCGGTGATCCTTTCTCACTCAGGCTTGCCCGTACCGGGCGGGTTCGTCGGAGTCGACGTCTTCTTCGCCATCTCCGGTTACGTCATCACGGCGATGCTGCTCAGAGAACTGCACACGCACGGTCGCGTGCGCTTCGTGCGCTTCTACATCCGCCGGTTCAAGCGCCTGACGCCCGCCCTGGCCCTCGTCGTCTCGGTGACGATGATTCTCTCGGCGTTGCTGCTCACGCCTCCCGGCGCCCGTGAGGTCGCGGCTCAGACCGCCCTCGGTGCCGTCTTCCTCATGGCGAACTTCGTCATCGCGGTCATCTCGGCCGTCCCCACCGTCTCCGACGACGTCAACCCGCTGCTGCACACCTGGTCACTGTCGGTGGAAGAGCAGTTCTACCTGTTCTTCCCCGCGCTGCTCGGCATCGCCTGGGCCGGCTGGAACCATGGCAAGGCGGTCGCCCAGCGTGTCTGGCGACCGGGTCGCGCCCTCACAGCGGTCTGCATCGTCGGCGCGCTGTCGTTCGTGTGGGCGATGTACGGCTCCACCGGGCGCGGTGTTCCCGGCCCTGACGTTCTGCTCATCGGCTTCTACAGCCCACTCGGCCGCGCCTGGGAGTTCGCGGTCGGCGCGATCCTCGCACTCCTCCCCGTTCACCGCGCACTGGCGAACGTCCGCGTCGCGACCATCGTCGGTGGACTCGGAGTCGGCGCGATCGTGTTGTCGCTGTTCGTCCTCGACCCCACGGTTCCCTGGCCCGGCCCGGCCACACTGCTGCCGGTGCTCGGTACCGTCGCGGCGATGGCGGCCGGCTCCGACCCCGAGGGCGCAAAGAACATCGTCAGCCGGACGCTGGCGATGCACTGGCCCGTGAAGCTCGGCGACTGGTCGTACTCGCTCTACCTCTGGCACTGGCCCGTCATCGTGTTCGCCACGATGCTGTGGCCGGGCAGCAAGGCCGCCATGCTCGCGGGTGCCGTGCTCTGCGCCATCCCGGCAGTGCTCTCCTACTACTACGTGGAGCAGCCCATCCGGCACGATCCGCGTTTCGAAGGCCGCCGCCTCATCCCCGTCGTGCTGATCACGGTCGGCACCCCGGCACTGCTGGCAGCAGGCCTGTGGGCCGGCACGCTCACCGGCTGGTGGTAAGCACCCCCGCATAACTCCCACAGGTACAGGCGGCCCGCCCTCAGATCGTCCAGTTGTCCTGCACGATCGCGAGGAGGCGCGGGTCGCCTCCGCCCGTCGTGTCGAACACGAAACGCACGCTGGCCCAGTCGAAGCCGCTGTTCGACTCCGACCCGGGGTAGTTGTACTCGACGATGCGGGTGCCGGGAAACTTGTCTGCGACGTTGTCGATGCTGTTGCCGTTCTGCACGGCCCTGTCGAACCCGATGCGCCGCACGCTCGTCAGCGCGCGCGACCCCGCGATCGCGGCCAGCCTGTCGGCGATCGTCGACTCGATCGGTAGCCCCTCGCCGTCGGTGTAGCCCCACAGGTGCTTCTGCGTATCGGAGGCCGCCCCCGCCACCTCCGTGGCGGTCAGCACCACTTCGTCGCCGCCGACGAACGCGTCGGGAGAGATCATGAGCCCCCTGGTCGGGTGCACGTGCGTCGACAACCGCCCGTAGTCGCGCTTCTCGAGGGCATCGACCACGATCTTCGTGGCCGCCGCGAGGCCCGCGTCCTGCGTGCCCACGATCTCGGGCGTGGCCGCCGCGTCAGGGCGCAGGAATCGGGAGTTCACCCATCCGGTACCTCCCTCGACACCGACGGGCTGCCAGATGGCGTCGCCCACCCGCGCGACCGGCGTGTAGACGGTCAGGCCGGTGCTGTCGGGCGCAAGACGGGCGACGGGCGGGTAGTCGGCCCCGGCCCCGGACCGCACGTTGAGCATGTCGTTCCAGGCAACCCCGTACACCCGCCAGGTGCCCTCCTCCTGCTTCCAGCTCGGATGCACCGGGTTCGGGGGTGCCAGCGGCTCGCTCTCGGACGTGCCTGGAGCAGCGTCGGTCGAGGGCGGCGGCGCGTCCGTCCCTGCAGGTTCGGACGCGCCCGTGGGCTCGTGAGTGACGTCTGGCTCGGCGGTGCCCTGTGTATCGGTACGGTCCATCGGCGTGACCGTGATGCCCGAGCATGCGGCAACCCCAGAGAGCATCACTGTCGCGCCGATGGCGCAGGCTCCCGAGATCGCGCGCCTCCACTGACGTTTGGCCATGGCCTCATGGTGCACCGACCCACCGCCACCACGACAACACCTGCGGCACCCACGAACAAGGTTGGTACCGAACCGTGTCCGGGTACTCAGCGAACGACCCGCATCAGTAGCGCTTCACAAGCTGATCGTCAGCGGATCAGGACAGGAGGCTGCGGTCGGAGAGCCCCGCGCCCTTGACCTTCTCGAACGCCGACAGCAGCGCCGGCACCGTGGCGCGCGCCTTCGTCTCGCCGCTGATGTCGACGACGACGCGGCCCTCGTGCATCATGATCAGCCGGTTGCCGAGGTTCAGCGCCTGCTCCATGTTGTGGGTGACCATCAACGTCGTCGGCTTGTGCAGCGCGACCAACGATTCGGTCAACCGGACGACGAGTGCGGCGCGCTGCGGGTCGAGCGCGGCCGTGTGCTCGTCGAGCAGCAGGATCCGAGGCTCCGAGAACGTGGCCATGAGCAGCGACAACGCCTGCCGCTGACCGCCCGAGAGCAACCCGACCTTTGCCTTCAGGCGCTTCTCCAGCCCCTGTTCGAGCAGGGTCAGCTCTTTGACGAAGCGCTCGCGACGCTCGTTGGTCACGCCCTTGCCGAGACCGCGCTTCTGGCCGCGGGTGATCGCGATCGCGAGGTTCTCTTCGATCGTCAGGTGAGGGGCAGTGCCGGCCATCGGATCCTGGAAGACACGGCCGATCATGCCCGCCCGGCGGTGGTCGGCCAGCTTGGTGACGTCTTTGCCGTCGATCTCGATGGCGCCCCGGTCGGGGGTGTACGCGCCCGAGACGAGGTTGAGCAGCGTGGACTTACCGGCACCGTTCGAGCCGATGATCGTCGCGAATTCGCCTGCCCCGAGCGAGAGGTCGTCGACGTCGAGCGCGCGTCGCTCGTTGATCGTGCCCGGGAAGAAGGTCTTGGTGACACCGGTGAGGCGCAGCATGTCTCACACCTGCTTTCCGGATGTCGTGTCGTTGACGGTGTCCTGCACGCTGGCGCCGGCGGCCGCACCGCTCGTGCCTGCCGCGATCGAGTCCTCGGTCTCGCATCCGGCCGCCGCGGCCCCCGCCGCCGAGGCGGACGCCCCGTTGGAGGGGACCGCATCGCGCATCTTGCGCTTCATCCGCAGGTTCTTGAGCGGCCCCCATTGCGGCAGCACGAGCGCCGCGATGACCAGCACGGCCGACATGAGCTTCATGTCGTTGGGGTCGAGGCCCAGGTTCATCGCCACCTGGATCGCGAGCCGGTACAGCACCGATCCGACCACCACCGCGACAGCCGCCACGAGAATCGTGCGCGTGCCCAGCAGCGCCTGCCCGATGATCACGGAGGCGAGGCCCGCCACGATGATGCCGACGCCCATCGAGATGTCGGCGTACCCCTGGTACTGGGCGATCACGGCTCCGGCCATACCGACCAGACCGTTGGAGAGGGCCAGGCCGAAGACCTTCTGCCCGTCGGTGTTGATGCCGAGGCTGCGGGCCATGCCCTCGTTCTCGCCCGTGGCCTGCATGCCCAGGCCCATGTTGGTGTGCAGAAACCAGACGAGCACGGCCGTGACGACAAGGGCCAGCACGGTGAAGATGCCGATCGACGACCAGGAGGCCATCAGCCCCTGGCTCCGCAGCGGCGTCATCAATGTGTCGGTGCGCAGCAGCGGCTCGTTCGCGCCGCCCATGATGCGCAGGTTGATCGAGTACAGACCGATCTGGGTCAAGATGCCCGCGAGCAGCCCGTTGATCTGGCCCTTCGTGTGCAGGATCCCTGTGATGACGCCCGCCAGAAAGCCCGCGACGAACCCGGCGAGCGTGGCGACCAACGGACTCCAGCCCGCCACGATCAGCACCGCCGCCGTGGCACCACCGGTGGTGAAGCTGCCGTCGACGGTCAGATCGGGAAAGTCGAGGATGCGAAACGTGAGGTACACGCCCAGCGCCATGACGGCGTAGAGGAGTCCCAGGTCGAGGGCCGCGAGCATGGGCGGTCGTCCTTCGTCGGTCGAACAGGGTGTGCCGCGTCGGGCCGAGCCAGACTACGGCACCGCGGGCGCCCTCCGGCGTTTCGTCTCGGAGAGCGCCCGCGGCGTGATAGTGCAGTCGGGCCTACTGAATGGCCTCGTCGGCACGCTTGACGAGCTCCTCGGGCAGCGTGACTCCCGCCTTGAGGGCCGCGGCCGGGTTGACGACCAGCTTCGGCTCCTTCTGCGTCTCGACAGGCATGGTGGCCGGGCTCGCGCCGTCCTTGAGGATCTTCACGGCCATCTCGCCGGTCTGCTCGCCGAGGGCCTTGTAGTCGATGCCGAAGGTGGCGGCCGCGCCACGCTTGACCGAGTCGCCCTCACCGGCGATGACCGGCACCTTCTTCGTCTCGGCCGCGCCGATGACCGACTCGATGGCCGAGACGACCGTGTTGTCGGTGGGCACGTAGAACGCGTCGACGTCGAGCGAGTTCGCGGCCTGCGCCACCTCGCCGGAGTTGCTGACGGTCTTGGTGACGATGGTCAGGCCGATGGCCTTGGCCGCCTCCTCGGCGAGCTTGACCTGCACCTCGGAGTTCACCTCTCCCGAGGAGTAGACGATGCCGACGGTCTTGGCGTTGGGGTTGATCTCCTTGACCAGGTCGATCTGCTCCTTGACCGGGTTGAGGTCGGAGGTGCCGGTCACGTTGGCACCGGGAGCCTCGAGCGTGTTGACGAGCTTGGCGGAGACCGGGTCGGTGACGGCGGTGAACAGCACCGGCTTGTCGGTGATGACCTGGGCTGCGGCCTGGGCCGTCGGCGTCGCGATGGCGAGCACCAGGTCCTTGGTCTTGAAGTTGTTCGCGATCGACGTGGCGGTGGCCTGGTCGCCCTGCGCGTTCTGCTCGTCGAACGTGGCCTTGATGCCACCGGCCGCCAGGGCCTCCTTGAAGCCCTCACGAGCCGCGTCGAGCGACGGGTGCGTGACGATCTGCGTGATGCCGATCTGGTACGTCTTGTCGGCATCGCCACCGGCCGCCGACGTGCCACCACTCGAGGAGGGGGTGTTGCCACCGCAGGCGGAGAGGGCGAGGGCTGCCGCGGCCACGGATGCGGCGACAGACAGGGAACGACGGCTCATTTCAGGCTCCGTTCGTGAGCAGGGGTACATCCGGAGTGGAAAAGAAACCGGATCGGACGGCGAAACCTCACCGACGCTTGTCAGGGGTTTTCACGGGTGAGTTTGCCATCGCGCGCGCCCACAAGGGCGGTGAACCGCCGAGCGACCTGCGGCGACGGGGGTTGCAATGAGTTGCATCGCACATACATCGGTGCGGAAAATCGGCGGGTCCAGCCCCCGTGGGGCGCCTGGTGTCAATATCATCGACACCTGGCCGCCACCTGAGAGTCGCGGGGCCGTGAGGGGTCGTGCACCACCACGAGACGGCACGCACTGCTCGGCGGACAGACGCAGCCCGCTCGACGACGCGCGGGCGAGTCGAGGAGGCCCAGCATGTCCATGACCTTCACAGCGGCCGCACTGGCCGCGGCCCTACCTGCGTCGATGCCCTCCGCGGCCGGCGAACCCGTGACACTCGGCTCCGCCTCGATCACCATCGTGTGGATCGTGGGAGCCGTCGCTCTCGTCTCGATCGCGGTCGGCGTGATGTTTCGCGCCGAGGTGCTGCGCGCCGATACCGGCACACCCAACATGGTCGAGATCGCCAAGGCCGTGCAGGAGGGGGCTCGGGCGTACCTGCAGCGCCAGATGCGCACTCTCGTATGGTTCGTCATCGCTGCGTTCGCTCTGCTGATGCTCCTGCCGGCCCCCGACGGATCCGTTCGCCTCGGGCGCAGCGCGTTCTTCGTGCTCGGCGCCCTCTTCTCCGCTGCCATTGGCTACCTCGGCATGACGCTCGCAGTGCAGGCCAACGTGCGCGTCGCCGCGGCCTCACGCTTCGGAGACCGGGCACCCGGCTTCCGCCTCGCCGTGCGCACCGGTGGCGCGGTCGGCATGATCACGGTCGGCCTCGGCCTGTTGGGTGCGGTGCTCGTCCTCCTGCTCTTCCGAGGTCAAGCGCCGGTGGTGCTCGAAGGCTTCGGCTTCGGCGCCGCACTGCTCGCCATGTTTATGCGCGTCGGCGGCGGCATCTTCACCAAGGCCGCCGACGTGGGCGCCGACCTCGTCGGCAAGGTCGAGCAGGGTATCCCTGAAGACGACCCGCGCAACGCCGCCACCATCGCCGACAACGTCGGTGACAACGTCGGCGACTGCGCCGGCATGGCCGCCGATCTGTTCGAGAGCTACGCGGTCACCCTGGTCGCCGCCCTCATCCTCGGCCGCGCCGCATTCGGAGAGGCGGGGCTGATCTTCCCGCTCATCGTCCCCGCCGTGGGAGCGCTCACCGCCGTGCTCGGCATCTACGTCACCCGCGCCAAGCCGGAGGAGAACGGCCTCAAGGCCATCAACCGCGGCTTCGCCATCGCGGCAGCCGTCTCGGCCGTTCTGTGCGCTATCGCCAGCTACGCCTACCTTCCCGGCAGTTTCGCCGATCTGCCCGGCGCGCCCGCCGACGTCGCCGCGCTCACCACCGACCCGCGGCTCATGGCCTTCCTGTCGGTCGTGCTCGGCATCGTGCTCGCCGCCGTCATCCTCGCGATCACCGGCCACTTCACCGGCACCGACAGCGAGCCCACCCGCAACGTCGCCCGCACCTCCGCCACCGGCGCCGCCACCGTCGTACTCGCGGGAATCGGCGTCGGCCTCGAGTCGGCCGTCTACACCGCAGCAGTCATCGGCATCGCCGTGTACGCCGCCTATCTATTGGGCACCGGCTCGCTCATCGTCTCGCTGTTCTTCATCGCCATCGCCGGCTGCGGCCTGCTCACCACCGTGGGCGTCATCGTCGCGATGGACACGTTCGGCCCGGTCAGCGACAACGCCCAGGGCATCGCCGAGATGAGCGGCGACGTGGGCGAAGAGGGCGCGCAGGTGCTCACCGACCTCGACGCCGTCGGCAACACCACCAAGGCCATCACCAAGGGCATCGCCATCGCGACCGCCGTTCTCGCGGCGACCGCACTGTTCGGCTCCTACACCGACGCCGTCGCCACCGCGCTCGGCACGCGCGCCGACGAGACCGGACTGGCCGCCTACGCCATCGTCGAACCGCCCACGCTGGTCGGCCTCATCGCCGGTGCCGCCGTCGTGTTCTTGTTCGCCGGCCTGTCGATCGACGCCGTCACCCGCGCCGCCGGCGCGATCGTGCTCGAAGTGCGCCGCCAGTTCCACGACCACCCCGGCATCATGGAGGGCACCGAGAAGCCCGACTACGGTCGCGTCGTCGACATCTGCACCCGCGACTCCCTCAAAGAACTCACGACCCCGGGCCTGCTCGCCGTGTTCGCGCCGGTCGCCATCGGATTCTCGCTCGGCTACGGCGCTCTCGCCGGCTTCCTCGCAGGCGCCATCGGAGCGGGCGTGCTCATGGCCGTGTTCCTCGCCAACTCCGGAGGCACCTGGGACAACGCGAAGAAGATCGTCGAAGACGGCGCGCACGGGGGCAAGGGCTCCGACGCCCACGAAGCCACCGTCATCGGCGACACCGTCGGCGACCCCTTCAAGGACACCGCGGGCCCGGCCATCAACCCGCTCATCAAGGTGATGAACCTCGTCGCCGTGCTCGTCGCCCCAGCCGTGGTCGCGCTCGGCAACGCCGAGGGCCTCCTGCGCTGGGCGGGCTGGGCCATCGCGGCCGCCGCCGCGTTCATCATCGTTCTCGCTGTCGACCGCTCCCGATTCCGCGCCACACGCAAGCTCCCGGAGGTCGCGGAGATCGTCGAACCGGTCGGCCCCCAGGTCGAGTCGGTCTACCCGGTACCCGACCACCCGATCCTCCAGCCCCGCATCCCCCGCCTCCCGGGCATGCGCGAGCGGGAGGAAGAAGAAGAATCCTCCTGACGGGTCGACCCGAAGGGGCGAGCGCACTCACCAGATGTGACGCCCGACACATCTGACTGCTCCGATGTGCGTGTTTTCGTGTGGATATGCGTGAATAGAGTCACGCGAGTAAGGACAGCCTTGCCTCGGTAGGGCCAGTAACTTAGGGTTACCTTACTTGCGCTGGTCGCCCGGCCCCCCTGTCCGGGCGACCAGCGACGAGAAGGCAGCTGCCCTGGCCATTCACCGACGAAGACACCAAGGACTCACCTCGTGACTCGCACCCGCCTCACCCGCACGACTCGCTCTGCCCGCATCGCTCCGCTCGCTCTGGTCTCCGCCCTCGCGCTCGCTGCCTGCGGAGGGGGCGAAAGCACCGAAGGTGCGGCGGGAACCCCCGGCGCAGAGGGCGGCAATTCCGGCACGGTCTCGGTGACCGACAACAACGGCACGCAGGAGATCCCGGTCAATCCGGCGCGCGTCGTGGCGCTGGACAACACCTCGTTCGAAACCCTCAAGGAATTCGGCATCACGCCTGTCGCGGCTCCGAAGCAGTTGCTTCCGGCCGAAGTCGCCGAGTGGAAGACCAACGCCGACATCATCGACGTCGGCACGCACCGCGAGCCGAAGCTGGAGGCGGTGAACGAAGCCAAGCCCGACCTGATCATCGGCGGCAAGCGCTTCATGGACCACACCGACACCCTCAAGCAGATCGCGCCCGTGCTCGACCTGAGCCCGAGCGTCGAGGCGACCGGTTACATCGACAAGCTCAAGCACCAGACCACGGTGCTCGGTCAGGTCTTCGACAAGCCCGATGCCGCGAACCAGCTCAACGCCAAGCTCGACGCCTCCGTCGCGAAGGCCGCGGGCCTGACCAACGGCCAGACCGTGTTTCTCGCCAACCACAACGGCGGCAAGATCGACAACGGAGCCGGCCGCATCGCTCCGCTGCTGCAGCCACTGAACATGACCGACGTGTTCGCCAAGCAGTCGACCGGCGGCTCCGACTCGGTGCACCAGGATTCCGGCCTCGCTCCCGAGACCGTGGCGCAGGCGAACCCCGACTGGATGTTCGTGATGGACCGCGACGCGGCCACCGCCGAGGCGCAGGGCACCACAGCGGCCGCCGCGAAGTCGACCATCGCGGCCCAGAAGGCTTGGGCCAACACGACGTTCGTCAAGAACGACCAGATCGTGTTCCTCGACCCCGGCTTCTACTACACCGAGGGCATCCAGGCCTACACGGCCGCGTACGACGCGATCGGCTCCGCCCTCGAGAAGGCAGCAGGGAAGTAACCGGCAGATGAGCATGCAGGCACGCACAGCCAGGGTCGCGATCGTCGT
Source organism: Dermatophilus congolensis (assembly GCA_030538115.1). GTDB lineage: Bacteria > Actinomycetota > Actinomycetes > Actinomycetales > Dermatophilaceae > Dermatophilus > Dermatophilus congolensis_B. Next base: position 10,610 of record JAUNUP010000005.1, read on the forward strand.
CATCGTCGCGGCCCTGGCTGCCGCGTCCCTGTTCATCGGCGGGTACGACATCACGCTCGGTTCGCTGTTCGCCGGAGGCGAAGCGGCCGAGATGTTCTCGATCTCCCGCATCCCGCGCACGCTGGCGCTCATCTTCGCCGCGGTCGCGATGAGCGTCTCCGGCGTGATCATGCAGATGATCACGCAGAACAAGTTCGTCGAACCGACCACCGCGGGCACCAGCCAGTGGGCCGGCCTCGGCGTGCTGACGATGCTGCTGCTCGCGCCCGCCGCGCCTCCGATGGTGAAGATGGTCGTGGCCTCGGCGTTCGCCCTCCTCGGCACCCTCCTTTTCCTCTCGGTTCTGCGCCGGGTGGCCGTGCGCGGCTCGATCGTCGTGCCGCTGGTCGGCATCATGATGGGCGCCGTCATCGGGGCGATCAGCACGTTCCTCGCCGGGCAGTTCAACCTGCTGCAGTCGATGTCGGCGTGGAGGTCGGGCGGATTCTCCAGCGTGGTCGAGGGCTTCTACGAGCCGCTCTGGGCCGTGCTGATCATCGCGGTGCTTGCCTGGTTCGCCGCCGATCGCTTCACCGTCGCCGGCCTCGGCCGTGACCTCGCCACCAACGCGGGGCTGCACTACGAGCGCACGGTCTTTCTCGGAACCTGCCTGGTAGCCGTCGCGACCGGCATCACCTCGGTGGTCGTCGGTTTCATCCCGTTCCTCGGCCTCGTCGTGCCGAACCTCATCTCGATGCTCATGGGCGACGACCTACGCGCCAACCTGCCGTGGGTGGCCCTCACGGGCGTGGCGCTGCTGCTGGCCTGCGACCTCATCGGTCGAACTGTGGTGGCGCCCATGGAGATCCCGGCCTCCGTCATCCTCGGCGTCGTCGGCGCGGCCACGTTCATCACCCTGATCTTGCGGCAGCAGAAGCAGTTGGTCGCATGAGCCCGTTCGCTAAAGCCCCCGTCGCCACGACGGAGGAGGCGCCTGCCGCCGGTGCCGCGCCCACCACCGCTCCCGCGTCGAGCGAACGGCCGGGGAGCACGGTCGCGCGGCTCTCACCCTCCGCGATCGCGCCGCGAGGGCGTCTCGTCATCGCCGCTGTCGTGGCGGCCCTCGTCATGGGCCTGTACCTGTTCGGGTTCGTGCGCGGGTCGTTCGAGTTCGCCTTCACCCTGCGCAGCGCCACCGCGGGCGCGATGCTCGTCGCCGCGTTCACGCAGGGCATCGCCACCGTCGTTTTCCACACGGTCACCGACAACCGCATCCTCACCCCGTCGATCATGGGCTTCGACTCGATGTTCGTGCTCATGCAGACCGTGCTGGTCACGCTGTTCGGAGGCGCGGTGCTCGCCCTCGTCGACGGCGTGCCAGGCCTGCTCGCCCAGACGGCCGTGATGGTGCTGTTCGCGACCCTGCTGTACCGGTGGCTGTTCTCGGGCACGTTCCGCAACCTCTACGTGCTGCTGCTGGTCGGCGTGGTGTTCGGGATGGCGTTCGACTCCATCTCCACATTTCTCGAGCGGCTGCTGCACCCCACCGACTACGACATGCTCTCGGTCGAGCTGTTCGGGCGCATGACGGATGTCGACCGCGGCCTACTGCCGCTCGCGTTCGGGGTCTGCGCGGTGACCGGGCTCATGGTGTGGCGTCACCGCCACGTCTACGACGGGCTGCTGCTCGGCCGCGAGGCGGCGATGAGCATCGGCATCGACCACAAGCGCGAGCTGACGAAGGCGCTGATCCTCGTGGCCGTGCTCGTCTCGTTCTCCACGGCGCTTGTGGGGCCGCTGACGTTCTTCGGGTTCGTCGTCGCCACCCTCGCCTACGAGTTGGCGGGCACCTACCGCCACGCCTACGTGCTGCCGATGGCGGTACTGCTCGGCATCATCGCCCTCGCGGGCGGACAGTTCGTTCTGCAGCACGTCTTCCACGCCGCCGGATTCCTCACAGTCATCATCGAATTCGTCGGCGGTCTCTTGTTCCTGGCCATCTTGCTACGAAAGCGCGCGCGATGATCACCTTCACCGACGTCTCCAAGAGCTACGGCAGCACCCAGGTGCTCGGCCCGGTCACCGGGTCGATCCCGGCAGGTGGGGTCACTTCGATCATCGGCCCGAACGGCGCCGGCAAGTCGACGCTGCTGACGATCATGGGTCGCTTGCTCGAACCGACGACGGGCCAGGTCACGGTGGGCGGCCTCGACGTGGCGACGACCAAGTCGACCGTGCTGGCCAAGCGCCTCGCGATTCTGCGGCAAGAGAACCACCTCACCGCGCGGCTCACCGTGCGCGATCTCGTGGGCCTGGGGCGCTACCCGCACTGTGGAGGCCGACTGCGCGCTGACGACCGTGCCCACGTCGACGCAGCCCTACGCTTTCTCGACCTCGAGCACCTGCAGCACCGCTTTCTCGACCAGCTCTCGGGCGGCCAGCGGCAGCGCGCCTTCGTGGCGCTCGTGTTGGCGCAGGACACCGACTACGTGCTGCTCGACGAGCCGCTCAACAACCTCGACATGCGCCACAGCGTCGAGATGATGCGCCAGGTGCGTCGCGCCGCCGACGAGATGGGCCGCACGGTCGTGATGGTCGTGCACGACCTCAACTTCGCCGCCGCCTACTCCGACCGCATCATGGCGATGCGCGACGGGCAGATCATGGCCTTCGGCGAGGTACCCGAGATGATGAACGAAGAACTGCTCAGCAACGTCTTCGGCACGAAGATCTGCATCCGCGAGGTCGACGGCCAGATGACCGCGATCCTGCCCCTCGAAGCAGGTGCCCGCTCTGACTTCTCGGTCCCCGTGGCCTGCTGAGAGCCGTAGTCTGGCGCGATGGGTGTCCCCTCCGTCGCAGCGCAACCCGAAGAGTCTCAGATCGAGCATCGGGTTCCGTTCAAGGTGTATTACGAAGACACCGACGCGCTCGGCATCGTGTACTACGCCAACTACTTCAAGTTTCTCGAGCGGGGCCGCGCCGAGTACCTCGAGTCCGGAGGTCGTAGCGTCGCCGACTGGAACGCCGCCGGGTACCTCTTCGTCGTACACGCCGTCTCCGCGAAGTTCAAGAAGCCGGCGGCGCTCGGCGACATCATCGAGATCGTCACGTCGTTCAGGCACGCCTCGCCCTTCCGTGGGGTCTTCGACCAACGGGTCGAGCGGGCCGGCGAAGTGCTGCTGACGGCCACCATCGACATCGCCTGCCTCGACTCCGGCCAAAATCTGCGGCGCCTGCCGACGTCGCTGACCGCCTGACGCGGCATCTCTAAGGTCCGCTCAACCCGACTGACACACAACCGAATCCGCTGAGATTCAGACCGGTTGTCGACATCGGGCACCCACATTGGACGACCGACCTACTCCTGGCGCCTACTGTGAAGTAAGGATTCGCGTGTCGCGAACGATGCCGTCGCTCGGGGGGAGCAGCGGGGGCACGACATTGGGGAAAGGTCTGGCATGGCACACAACACCGTGGTACCGATCGACGTCGAGCACGAAGTCGGCGTCGACGACTACTTCTTCTCGACCACCGACCGCAAGGGGGTCATCGAGGAGGCGAACTCGGTGTTCGTCCGATTGTCGCGCTACGAACACGACCAGTTGCACGGTGCGCCGCACAACATCATCCGCCACCCCGACATGCCCGGTGGCGCGTTCAAGCTGGTCTGGGACCAGATCGAGGCCGGTCGCCCCGCATGCGCGTACGTGAAGAACATGGCGGCCGACGGGGGTACCTACTGGGTCTTCGCCACCCTCATGGCCGTCGGCGACAAGTACCTGTCGGTGCGCATGAAGCCGCTGGTCACCTCGCTGAAGGATGCCTCGAACTCGCTCTACGAGCAGGTGCGCCCGGCCGAGCTCGCCGCGCGCAGCGACAGTGGCGCCTCCCGCGACGAAGCCGCCACCCTAGGCCTGGGAATGCTGGCCGAGGGGCTGGCGCCGCTGGGCGTCACCAGCGCCGACGACCTCGCGCTCACCTGCCTGCCCCTGGAGGTGACAGAGCACGAACGCGCCTCGTCTCCCCTCCCGCAGCGCCCCGACGCCACCGGCCCGCTCGCAGACCTGCTCGGCGTCATGCACGCCATCGACGCGCGCACCAGCGCGCTCGTGGCTCAGCTTGCCGAATACGACGCGCTCGTCAGCTCGCTCGAAGCATCGAGCCGCGACGCTGGACCCGCCTCCGACCGCCTGGCCCAGCTCGTCGACACCGCCGGCAACGGCGCCCAGGTCGAGGGCGTGCCCGAGATGATCCCCGAGTTCACCGGGCGCATGACGGAGTTCGCGAACGACGGCATCGACAAGCTCGCCAACCTCGACGGCACGCTCAGCTCACTCGCCCACGAGGTGCGCTGGCTGCGCATGCGCATCGCCCTGCTGCGCCTGCACAACCGCATGGTCGGCATGTTCTGCGCCGAGCTCATCGACGGCAACTCCACCGGCGACGCAGTGGCCTCGCTCGAACTGCTCGCCCAGGCCCTGGCCGACGGTGCCGCGGAGCTCGACGCCTCCGTCAACACGGTGCGCACGGCCATCGCGGGCGTACCCGGCGAGGTCGAGGCAGCCGTGCGTTGCGCCGACCGCACCCTGCGGTTCGCGACCAAGTGGCGCGGCGAGGCCGAGGCGGCTGAGGGCGACACCGCTGCCGCCCTCGTGCCGTTCGTCGAGGCTCTCTCCGCGAACAGCGCCACCGGCTTCGATGAGCTGCGCCGCTTCTACGAGGTCGCCGCACGCTGCGCGTTCTTGCCCGACAGCTACGACCACGACGCGCTCAGCGAGCAGGTGCGCCGCATGGACGAACTGGTCAAGGCCGCCGCGGCAGCCTGAGGCTCAGGCGCCGGTCGCGCGAGCGATGATCGCCTCTGCCACCTCCTCCGGGTGGCATTCGGGCAGCCAGTGACCGGCGTCTAGTTCGACGAATCGGTAATCGGCATCGACGAGCGTGTGTGTGCGGCGGGCGGCCGTGCCCCCGAGATAGGGGTCGTGGCGCCCCCACACGTACGTCGTCGGCACCGAGACCGGGCCGACCGATCCGCGCCGGGCCCCGTGGTCCGGCTTCGTGCCTGAGCCGTCGGTCGCGCCCGCTGTTCTGGCTTGTCTGGTCGCTCGGGATTGCGGCAAGAACATGCCCCTGTACCAGTTGATCCCGCCCCGAATCGCATCCGGTTCACCCAGGCGCCGCTCATAGGCGGTGGCGAACTCGAGCGGCAGCCCGACTTTGCGGGTGTAGCCGCGCCGCAGGGCCGCCTCGAACACCGCCTCCGGTATGACCGGGAGCTGCATGAAGAACATGTACCAACTGCGCATGGCCTGCCGCGAGCGGGGCATGGCCCACGCCAGCGCATCGGGGTGAGGGGTCGACAGCACGGTCAGCGTCGAGACGAGATCAGGGCGGACCCTCGCCAGGACCCACGCGACCGCGCCACCCCAGTCGTGCCCGACCACGTGAACGCGCTCGGCCCCGGTCGCCTCGATGAGCGCCACCACGTCGGCGACGAGCTCTTCGATGCGGTAGTCGAAGCGCGACACAGGTCGCGCACCCGGCGAGTAGCCGCGCAAATTCGGTGCGACACAACGGAATCCGCGACTATTCAGAATTGGCGACAGATTCGACCACGTCGATGAGTCCTGCGGAAAGCCATGCAGGAGCAGCACTACCTCGCCGCCCCCGTCAGGTAACGCGGTATCCACCACATCGAATGTGTAGGGCCCCCTGGAGAAAGAATGCATACGGACATTCAACCCAACCGCGAGCGTTATCTTATCGATATGCGCACCGGAATTCTCCGGGTTCCGAAGTCTCCGCACTCGTTACCGAATCTCCCGGGCACAGGTGCACCGCAAGCGGCACACCGACCCAGAGTGTCAATACGGTAGTCGGTCACCGTATATCCCTCGCGGACGATGATCTTGCGCTTGCAGGAGGCGCAAGAAGTGGTCGCGCCCTCGACATCCGAAACGTTCCCCGTATATACAAAGTGCAGTCCGGAATCGAGTCCGATCCGACGCGCTCGACCCACGGTGGCCTTGGGAGTGGCAGCTACATCGCGCAACTTGTGATCGGGGTGGAATGCGGTGAAATGCAGCGGAACATCCGGGCCGAGTTCGGTATACACCCACTCGCATAGCCTGCGAATGTCAGCATCGGAATCATTGAATCCCGGAATCAACAGAGTTGTGATCTCGACCCAGACGGAGGTCGAATGCACCAGATACACCAGCGTATCGAGAACGGTCGACAAACGACTGCCGGTGACCTTGCGATAGAAGGTCTCCGAGAAGCCCTTGAGGTCGACGTTCGCGGCATCGACCACGTCGAACAACTCGGCGCGCGCCCCGGGTAAGACATAACCGGCGGTCACGGCCACAGTGCGTATCCCCCGCTCACGGCAGGCCACCGCCGTATCGATGGCGTACTCGGCGAAGATCACGGGGTCGTTGTACGTGAATGCCACGCTCGTGCACTGCCATTCGCTCGCGGTGCGGGCGATGTCGGCCGGTGACGCCGCATCGGAGAGGGCCTCGACGCGTGAACTCGTGCTGATCTCCCAGTTCTGGCAGAAGCGGCAGCCGAGGTTGCAGCCCGCGGTTCCGAATGAGAGCACCGGAGTCCCTGGGAAGAAATGTGACAGGGGCTTCTTCTCGATCGGGTCGATGCAGAATCCCGTGCTGCGGCCGTACGCCGTGAGCACGAGACCCTCACTCTCAGAAGACTCTGAAGCCTCGGGTCGCCCTCGCACGAAGCAGAATCCGCGCTGCCCCTCGCGCAGGCGGCACTCGCGCGGGCAGACATCGCACTGCACTCGGCCGTCGTCGAGCCGATGCCAGAACCGGGCCGGCTCACCCTGGATCGCAGCCATCAGGGCAACCCTTCGAACACACCCACCGTGTAGGTCTCGAGGCGCATCTCGTCGTCCCAGACGCCCTCAGGGATACCGGCCTTGAGCCGCAGTTGCTCGAGGAACTCGCGCGGATCGGGCAGCGACGACCAGACCGACGGCAGAAACGTGGCATGGCGGTCACGCCACCGCAGCACCACGCCGTCGATCCCCGGCCGCAGCAAGGCCACTGCTTCGACCTCGGAGGCGGCGGCGCGCGGCGTGGGAGGCGAAAGCACCGACACTTCGATGGCCGTGCGCGCGAGCTCCTCCGGCCTCAATTCGGGAAAGCGTCTGTCGCGCACCGCCGCCGCCACCGCGTTGCCCTCGACGTCCTCCGCCAGCGAGCGCCGCGGCGTGAGCGAGCCGATGCATCCGTGCAGGCGGCCGTCGGTGTGCAGGGTGACGAAGACGGCCCCCGGCGCGGCCAGCCACTCGCGCGCCTCGGTTGCCTCGTCGCCCGCCACCGGGAGTGCGGGCGCGGGCGCGCCGACCTCCGCGGCGATGGCAGCCCGGGCGAGGCCCGGCAGCAGCCGACCGACACTCTCTGGCACCGAGACTGCGCTCAACTCGCTCACCGACTCTCGGGCAGGGCGATCGCCGCGTAGCCCACGACGCGTCGACCATCACCGGCGGTATCGCCGGAATTGCAGGCCGCCAGCACCTCGGGCCGCAGCCCTCGCCGCGCCGCCACGGCAAGCAGCCCGTTGAGCGGAGTCGCGCCGCAGGCCTGCTCGTGCGTGATGAAGGGCACCGCCGCTTCGTCGGAGACCGAACACACCGCCCGCAACGTTGCGGCGTCGACCCGCTGCGCCTCCTCGTAGGGCAGGTAGTGCGACAAGTCGGAGCTGACCAGCACAAGCGTGTTGCCCCGCTCCGGCTCGCCGACCAGGGTCTCGATGACTGCGGCCACCTGCTCCGGCGGCGCACCGCCCACGGCGAGCGGAACGATCGGCACCCCCGGCAGCACACGCTGCACGAACGGAACCTGCACCTCGATCGAGTGCTCGAGCTCGTGCACCTCGGGAGCCGTCACCACGAACGGCAGCGCGTCGAGCCGCCTTTCGGCATCGGTATCGACCTCTGCTTCGCCCAACGGGGTGGCGAACGCCGTAGTGCCCGCCCGCGCCACGCCGTCGACATAGACGCGGTGGGTGGGCCCGAGAATCACGACCCGGGCGGGTAGCCCCTCGACCTGGGCGGCCGCGGCGATCCGTGCATAGACGTGCGCGGCCGTCGATCCGGAGTAGACGTACCCGGCGTGAGGCACGACGTAGGCCCACGCCCGCATGGATGGCTGCGAGGAATTCACATCTCGCAGAAGGCAATCGACCATGCCCCCGAGCACCTCGGGTTCTGCGGGGTAGAAGCTGCCCGCAACAGCAGCAGATCGGACAGTGCGCATGATGCCCTCCCGGAGCCGCGAACACACTCACGAAAGGAGGCCGGATCGAACCGGAACGGACCCCCATCCCGGAGGTGACGTGTCTGACAGTCTAGGCCCGCGACACACGCAACGCACCCTCGTAGGCTGCTCAGTGCCCGCCGACATCAGGCCCGTGAGCAGCGCGATCCCGACAGATCACTCGATGAAAAGACAAGCAATTGCCCCTCTCACCGAGCATGTGCGGGCATCATCGACTCAAACTGCGCACACAACGCCGTCCGACAGGAGCCCCCCGTGACCGACCAGATCGACCCGGCGGCAGCGCCGCCATCGGGTACAGACCCGGCCACCCAATCCGAGGCCCCCGGCGCTTACTCCGTCATGGTGATGGCCACCATCGCGTTCACCCTGATGTTCGCCGCGTGGCTCATGTTCGGTGTGCTGGGTATCCCGATCCAGCAAGAATTCGGGCTCACCGACGTGCAACTGTCGCTGATCAGCTCGGTCGCGATCTTCAACGGATCGCTGTGGCGCCTGCCCGCCGGCATCATCGCCGACCGCATCGGCGGCAAGATCGTCATGACCGTGCTGCTCGTGCTGTCGGCGATCTTCAGCTACATGGTGTCGCTCGCCTCCAACTACACGATGCTGCTGGCCCTCGCGTTCGCCGTCGGCCTCGCGGGCAACTCGTTCTCCGTCGGCACCACGTGGGTGTCTTCGTGGTTCTCCAAGCAGCGCAACGGCTTCGCGATGGGTGTCTTCGGCGCCGGCAACGTGGGTGCTTCGGTCACCAAGTTCATCGGCCCCGCGATCATCGCGGGCACCGCGGGGTCCGTGTTTCTCGGCGGACTCGTCACCGGCGGCTGGCGCTTGGTGCCGGTGATCTACTCGGTCATGTTGCTGGTCACCGCAGTGACACTGTGGTTCGTCACCCCCAGCCCCGACCGCACCCCCGCTTCCGGGCGCTCCCTGGGCGACCAGCTCCAGCCGCTCAAGTCGGCCCGCGTCTGGCGCTTCAGCCTCTACTACGTGGCGGTCTTCGGCGCCTACGTCGCCCTCTCCGCCTGGATGCCCAAGTACTACGTCGACACCTTCGGGGTGTCCACCGGCACGGCAGCCCTGCTCACCGCGACCTTCATCTTTCCGGCTTCGCTCATGCGCCCCGTCGGCGGCACGATGAGCGACCGACTCGGCGCCCGCAAGGTCACGTACATCGCGTTCTACCTGATGACTGCCTGCGCCGCGTTGCTGTCGCTGCCGATGATCACCAACGTCTGGCTGTTCACGCTCATCCTGTTCGTGCTCGGCTGCGCGATGGGCATAGGCAAGGCCTCGGTGTTCAAGTACGTGCCCGACTACTTCCCCAAGGACGTCGGCGCCGCAGGTGGCCTCATCGGCATGTTCGGTGGCCTCGGAGGCGCTTTGCTGCCACCGCTGTTCGCCTCCACCAAGGCTGCGACCGGGTTCCCTCAGTCGACCTTCGTGGTGCTGCTCGTGCTCGTCGTCTTCTGTCTCGCCTGGCTGCACCGGGCGACATGGAACATGACCCACGACTCACGCGACCCGCTCTGGCAGAAGTTCGGCATCTGACCACGCATCTGTGATTTTTTGTCGCACCTGCGTACCTATTGTGCGCCTGGGTGCGCGAATTCGGCTTCGTCGCCGCGGGCAGGCACGCAAGTGGCGTCGCGCGTCACAGCGAATGACCTGTTTTGCCAGTCCGAATCCAGACATAATCCAGAACACGCCCCCTTTTCCGCCCACTCACGCCCGAGAGATCCATATGGCCGCCGGCAGCAAACTCGCACCCGATCTGTCCAACTGGAACCCGGAAGACCCGGACTACTGGGATTCCGGCAGAGCATGGCGGACTCTCGCCATCACGACGTTCAGCCTCACGCTGGCGTTCTGCACCTGGTACCTGGTCTCGGCGATCGCCCCTCGCCTCAACGCGATCGGGTTCACCCTCACCAAGTCGCAGCTCTACTGGCTGACCTCGATGCCCGGCCTTGCCGGCGGTCTCATGCGCTTGGCCTACATGTTCTTGCCGCCCATCGTCGGCACCCGCAAGCTCGTGGGCTGGAGCTCACTGCTCATGGTGATCCCGATGGTCGGCTGGTTCTTGCTGGTCCGCGACCTCAACAGCCCGTACTGGCTCCTGCTTCTGTTCAGCTTCCTCACCGGTATCGGTGGCGGTGTCTTCTCCGGCTACATGCCCTCGACCGGCTACTTCTTCCCCAAGCGGATGTCGGGCACCGCGCTGGGAATCCAGGCGGGCGTCGGTAACTTCGGCGTCAGCCTCATCCAGCTGCTCGGCCCCTGGATCATCGGCTTCGGTCTGCTCGGAATGGCGGGCTTCGCGCCGCAAGCCACCGGTACCGGCCCGCTGTGGCTGCACAACGTCGGCATCGTGCTCGTGCCGTGGACGATCATCGCCGCGATCCTCGCGTTCACGATGCTTAAGGACGTGCCGATCAAGGCCAACTTCAAGCAGCAGATCGACATCTTCGGCAACAAGAACACGTGGTTCCTCACCGCGATCTACCTGATGACCTTCGGTGCGTTCTCCGGCTTCGCCGCCCAGACCCCGCTGCTCATCAACAACACCTTCGGTGCCGAGTCCCCGTTCGCGGGCATGCCCGATCTGCCCTCGGGAGCCACGTTCGCGTTCCTCGGCCCGCTCATCGCCTCCGCGGCCCGCGTCGTGTTCGGTCCGCTGTGCGACAAGTTCGGTGGCGCCATCTGGACGTTCATCTCCGGTGTCGGCATGACGATCTCGGTCGCCGTGTGTGCGATGTACCTCACGCCCAGCAGCCCCGACGAGTTCTGGCCGTTCCTCTACGCCCTGCTCACCCTGTTCCTGTTCGCAGGCATCGGTAACGCCGGCACCTTCAAGCAGATGCCGATGATCATGGGGCCACGCCAGGCCGGTGGCGTCATCGGCTTCACCGCCGCGACCGCGGCCTTCGGGCCGTTCATCGTCGGCATCGCCCTCTCCGCACTTCCGGCGGCGGGCTTCTTCTGGGGATGCTGCGTCTTCTTCGCTGTCTGCACCGCCCTCACCTGGGTGATGTACGCCAGGCCGAAGGCTCCGTTCCCCGGTTAAGTGGTAACCAGCCCGACCTCCGATCAGCAGTCCGAAGCAAGAACAAAGGAGTTCCGATGACCGCGACGGCCAGGCCGCCTGCCGACGGTGGTGCCCTGCTCAAGCTCGGCACATACCTGCGCAAGGGCATCGCCAGCGACGACCTGCGGCAGATCTACCTCAAGGGTGGCCGTGAAGGCGATGCCTTCTACCGCGACCGGTGGAGCCACGACAAGGTGGTTCGCTCGACGCACGGCGTCAACTGCACCGGCTCGTGCTCGTGGAAGGTGTACGTCAAAGACGGCATCATCACGTGGGAGGCGCAGCAGACCGACTACCCGACGACCGGCCCGAACATGCCGGAGTACGAGCCCCGCGGCTGCCCTCGCGGTGCGGCGTTCTCCTGGTACACCTACTCGCCCACGCGCGTGCGTTACCCGTACATGCGCGCGGTGCTGGTGAATCTGTGGCGTGAGGCCCGGGCACAGCACGCCGACCCGGTCGACGCGTGGGAGTCGATCGTCGAGAACCCCGAGAAGGCGCGCCAGTACAAGCAGCAGCGTGGCCGTGGTGGCCTCGTGCGCGTCGACTGGGCGGAGGTCGAGGAGCTCATCTCCGCGGCTCACGTCTACACGATCAAGGCCTACGGCCCCGACCGCCTCGCCGGCTTCTCCGTCATCCCCGCGATGTCGCAGGTCAGCTATGGCGCCGGTACCCGGTTCTATTCGCTGCTCGGCGGCACGATCCTGTCGTTCTACGACTGGTACGCCGACCTGCCGATGGCGAGCCCGCAGGTCTTCGGTGACCAGACCGATGTTCCCGAGTCGGGTGACTGGTTCAACTCCAGCTACATCATGATGTGGGGCTCGAACGTCCCCGTGACCCGTACTCCCGACGCGCACTTCATGACCGAGGTTCGCTACAAGGGCGCCAAGGTCGTCACGGTCTCGCCCGACTACTCCGACAACACCAAGTTCGCGGACGAGTGGATGCCGATCTCTCCCGGCACCGACGGAGCGCTGGGCATGGCGATGGGTCACGTGATCCTGCGCGACTTCCACGTGAAGCAGCGCACGCCGTACTTCTTCGACTACATGAAGAAGCACACCGACTCGCCGATGCTCATCGAACTCACCGAGCGCGATGGCGCCTACGTTCCCGGCAAGTTCATCACCGCGTCGATGCTGCGCGATTCCGACGAGACCTCCTCGATCCCGAGCGTCGGCGAGAACGAGGCGAACGCCGAGTTCAAGCCGGTCGTCCTCGACCAGAACGGAACTCCGTGGGTGCCCAACGGCTCGCTCGGCCACCGCTACGGCGAGGCCGACATGGGCAAGTGGAACCTCACCCTCGGTGATGTCGACCCGCTGATGTCGGTTGCGGACGACCCGAGCGGCGCCGAGAAGCGCAACGTCGAGGTGCTCATCCCGCGCTTCGACGCGCTGCCCGAGCCCGGCAACGAAGACCAGATGCACCTCGGTTCCACGGCGATCATGCGCCGGGGAGTGCCGGCCCGCATGGTCGCCGGCAAGCTCGTCACCACGGTCTACGACCTCATGCTCGCGCAGTACGGCGTGCAGCGTGACGGTCTACCGGGTGATTGGCCGGTGGACGAGAACGACCTCGAGTCTCCCGGTACCCCGGGCTGGGCCGCGCACGTCACCGGCGTGCCGACCGCCTCGATCACCCGCGTCGCTCGCGAATTCGCCCAGAACGCGGTGGATTCCGAGGGCCGCTCGATGATCATCATGGGCGCCGGCACCAACCACTACTTCCACTCCGACACCATCTACCGCACCATGCTGGCGCTGCTGATGATGACGGGCTGCCAAGGCAAGAACGGTGGCGGCTGGGCCCACTATGTGGGTCAAGAGAAGGTGCGCCCGATCACCGGCTGGTCGCAGTACGCGATGGCCCTCGACTGGCAGCGGCCGACCCGCCAGATGACGACCGCGTCGTACTGGTACCTGGCCACCGACCAGTGGCGCTACGACGGCCTGCCCGCCGACGCGCTGCTCTCACCCCTCGCCTCCGACCACATGCGCGGCCGCACCACTGCCGACACCCTGATCGAGGCGAACAAGCGTGGCTGGATGCCGAGCTACCCGACCTTCGACCGCAACCCGCTCGACATCTCCGACGAGGCGAAGGCCGCGGGCAAGGAGATCGGGCCGTACATCGTCGAGCAGCTCGAATCGGGCAACCTCGGCTGGGCGAGCGCCGACCCCGACAACCCGGCCAACTTCCCGCGCGTCATCACCAACTGGCGCACGAACCTGCTCGGCAGCTCGGCGAAGGGTGCGGAGTACTTCCACAAGCACCTGCTCGGCTCCGGTCACTCGTGCCGCGCCTCCGAGGTCGGCCCCGACCGGCGGCCCAAGGAGATGGTGTGGCGCGAGGAGGGCGCCGAGGGCAAGGTCGACCTGTTCCTCACGCTCGACTTCCGTATGACGTCGACGACCCTGCACAGCGACATCGTGCTGCCGGCCGCGACCTGGTACGAGAAGCACGACCTGAGCAGCACCGACATGCACCCGTTCCTGCACTCCTTCAACGCAGCCATCCCGCCGCCGTGGGAGGCGCGCACCGACTTCCGCATCTTCCAGAGCCTCGCCAAGGGTGTCTCCGAGCTGGCGAAGGGTCACCTCGACACACGTACCGACGTGATCGCGGCGCCCCTGAACCACGACACCCCCGACGCGCTGGCCATTCCGCACGGCTCTGTCGGGCCGCTGTCGGAGACCCCGCTCATCCCGGGTAAGACGATGCCGAAACTCATCCCGATCGAGCGCGACTACACGCTCGTCTCGGAGAAGTTCAACGGTCTCGGCCCGCTCACCGAGAAGTTGGGCCTGGTCACCAAGGGCATCAACTACCAGGCCGCCCCCGAGATCGAAGAGCTGCGCGACCGCAACGGCCGCGTACGCTACGGCGTCGCCGCGGGCAACCCTCGCCTCGACACCGACATCAAGGCCTGCAACATGATCCTCGCGCTGTCGGGCACCTCGAACGGCCGCCTGGCCACCGAGGGCTTCAAGCAGCTCGAGAAGCGCACGGGCACCGACATGCACCACCTCGCCGCCGAGGCGGAGGGGCGCCGCACCACCTTCGACGACACGGTTCACCGGCCGGTCACCGTGGTCACGTCGCCGGAGTGGTCGGGTTCGGAGACCGACGGCCGTCGGTACACGGCGTTCGCGCAGAACGTCGACCACGACAAGCCGTGGCACACGCTCTCCGGTCGCATGCACTTCTACCTCGACCACGACTGGATGATCGACCTCGGTGAAGCGATGCCGATCTACAAACCGCCGTTGGACATGCACCGCCTGTTCGGCGACGCGCAGCTGTCGAACTCGCTCGGCACTGCGGTCCCGGGTGAACGCAGCAGCAACGGCGAGCTCGAGGTGGCCGTGCGGTACCTGACGCCGCACAACAAGTGGTCGATCCACTCCGAGTACCAGGACAACCTCTACATGCTGGCCCTCTCTCGTGGAGGCCCCGCGCTGTGGATGTCGGTGCAGGACGCCGAGTCGATCGGCGTCAAGGACAACGACTGGATCGAGGCGTACAACCGCAACGGTGTCGTCGTCGCCCGTGCCGTCGTCTCGCACCGCATGCCCAAGGGCACGGTGTTCTTGCACCACGCCACTGAGCGGACCATCGACGTGCCGCGTTCGGAGACCTCCGGGCGCCGCGGCGGTATCCACAACTCGCTCACCCGAGTGCTGATGAAGCCGACACATCTCGCCGGCGGGTACGCACAGCACGCGTACGGCTTCAACTACGTCGGTCCCACCGGAAACCAGCGCGACGAGGTCACGGTCATCCGTCGTCGCAGCCAGGAGGTCGAGTACTGATGCGGATCATGGCCCAGATGTCGATGGTGATGAACCTCGACAAGTGCATCGGCTGTCACACGTGTTCGGTCACGTGCAAGCAGGCCTGGACGAACCGCACCGGTCTCGAATACGTGTGGTTCAACAACGTCGAGACGCGCCCCGGCCTCGGTTACCCGCGCGGGTACGAGGACCAGGCGAAGTGGAAGGGCGGCTGGAAGCGCAAGGCCAACGGCCAGCTCGTCCCCGCCTCCGGCGGTCGGTGGAAGAAGCTCCTCTCGATCTTCTCCAACCCCGACATGCCGCAGATCGACGACTACTACGAGCCGTGGACCTACGACTACGACATGCTCCTCGCGGCACCTGCGGACAGCCCGCACGTGCCTGTGGCGCGACCGAAGTCGCTGATCACGGGCAAGGACATGCAGATCTCGTGGTCGGCGAACTGGGACGACAACCTCGCCGGTAGCCAGGAGATCGCGGTCGGCGACCCGATTCTGGCGAAGATGAACGAAGAGGTGAAGCTCGACTACGAGAACGCCTTCATGTTCTACCTGCCGCGCATCTGCAACCACTGCCTCAACCCGGCGTGCGTCGCCTCGTGCCCCTCCGGCGCGATGTACAAGCGTGTGGAGGACGGCATCGTGCTGGTCGACCAGCACCAGTGCCGCGGCTGGCGGTTCTGCATCTCGGGTTGCCCGTACAAGAAGGTGTACTTCAACCACAAGAGCGGCAAGGCCGAGAAGTGCACGTTCTGCTACCCGCGCATCGAGGAGGGGCTGCCCACGGTCTGCTCCGAGACGTGCGTCGGGCGACTGCGCTACATCGGCCTCGTGTTCTACGACGCCGACAAGGTCGCTGAGGCGGCCGCTGTCGAGAACGAGCAGGACCTGCTCGCCGCTCAGCGTGCCGCGATGCTCGACCCGCACGACCCCGAGGTCATCGCGGCCGCTCACCGTGCGGCCATGCCGCGCGACTGGATCGACGCGGCTCAGCGTTCGCCGGTGTGGAAGCTCATCAGCGAGTACGAGGTGGCGCTCCCGCTGCACCCCGAGTACCGCACGCTGCCGATGGTCTGGTACATCCCGCCGCTGTCGCCCGTGGTCGACGCCGTCTCCCGGACGAACTCCGACGCGGAGGACTACAAGACCCTCTTCGCGGCGCTCTCGCAGATGCGTATCCCGCTGGAGTACCTGGCGGAGTTGTTCACCGCCGGTGACCCGCGCCCGGTCGAGCTGTCGCTGCGTCGCCTCGCGGCGATGCGTTCGTACATGCGCGACATCAACCTCGGCAACGAGCCCAACCCGAAGATCGCCGAAGCGGTGGGCATGGACCCGTACGACGTCGAAGAGATGTACCGCCTGCTCGCCATCGCCAAGTACGACGACCGCTACATCATCCCGGCGGCGCACGCTGAGGTGGCGCGCGGCCTCGAGCAGATGGTGTGCGGTGAGCCCGACGGCGGCGGTAACGGGATGATGGTCGGCCCTGACGGGGCTTCGAACAGGGTCGGGCTGGGTATGCCGACCACGAGGAAGTCATGATCCCCGGCCCCGCGCACCTGCACGTGGCGACGCTGCCCGACCTCGACCCGGTCAAGGTCGACGATCACCAGCGCCGCGTCACGCACATGGCCGCGTCGGTGCTGCTCGACTACCCCTCTCCGGAGCGGTTCGAGCAGTTCGCGACGGTCGCGGAGGGCATCTCCGGCTTGCCCGGCGATGTCCGCGAGCGCCTCGCCTCGTTCTGTGCCCTCGCCGAGACGATGGGCGAGCAAGAACTGGCTCGGCACTACGTCGACACGTTCGACATGAAGCGCAAGTGCACGATGTACCTCTCGTACTTCCTCACCGGCGACACCCGTAAGCGGGGCATGGCGCTGGTGCGGTTCAAGGAGGCGTACCGGGCTGCGGGCTTCGAGGTCGACCGTGACGAACTGCCCGACTTCCTGCCGGTGGTGCTGGAGTTCTCGGCCGTGTGTGAGGGCGCCAACACCGCGATCGCGGCGGGCCTGCTCGGATCGCACCGCGAGGGTCTCGAGGTGCTGCGCGCCGCGCTGACCTCCATCGGCAGCCCGTACGCGCAGGTCGTCGAGGCCGTGTGCCTCACGCTCCCGCGCATCTCCGGTGCCACCAAAGACCGGTTCTTGCAGCTCATCACCGCCGGCCCGCCCTCCGAGATGGTGGGCGTCGACGCGATGGGCCCGATGGAACCGTTCGTCGGGGCACTCGGCACAGATGGCGACATCGACGATTCCCCCATTTCACACGCCCCCTTCGACCGCGTGAACGAGAGGCGCTGACATGACAACTCCTGCTTCGATCTCGGGCCTCGACATGTTCTTGTGGGTGGTGTTTCCGTACATCACGATCACGATCTTCTGGGTCGGCATCGTGTGGCGGTACAAGACCGACAAGTACGGCTGGACCTCGCGCAGCTCGCAGATGTACTCGGGCGGCAACCTGATCCGGTGGGCGTCGCCGCTGTTCCACGTCGGCATTCTCATGGTCTTCGCAGGTCATCTACTGGGCCTGATGATCCCGAAGACGTGGACCGGTGCGGTGGGCGTGAGCGACAACATGTACCACCTGCTCGCTGTCGGCGGCGGTATGACCGGCGGCATCATGGCCGTGGTCGGCATGCTGCTGCTCATCTACCGTCGGCGTACGACCGGCGGCGTGTTCCTCGCGACCACGAAGAACGACAAGCTCATGTACGTGCTGCTCGCGGTGCCGATCTTCCTCGGCTTCATCGCGGTGATCATCAACCAGATCATCCCCGGCGGGCACGGGTACGACTACCGAGAGACGATCTCACCGTGGCTGCGGTCACTGTTCATTTTCCAGCCTCAGCCGGAGTTGATGGTCGGCGTTCCGCTGTCGTTCCAGTTGCACGTCATCGCCGCGTTCTTGCTGTTCGCAGCGCTGCCGTTCACGCGCCTCGTGCACGTGTTCTCGGCGCCGGTGCAGTACACGACCCGCCCGTACATCGTGTACCGCGGCCGCGAGGCGGCGCACACGACGCGCCAGCCTGACCGTGGCTGGGAGCCGATTGTGGCCCCGATCTCGCTGCAGGACTCGCGATCGACGGCCCTCCACTCGGAGGCGCAAGACATGCGTCAGAGTCAAAACCCCCATCAACACAGCTGACGCGGCGCTCCTGCCCGTCTATAGCGACCCCTTGCCTCTGTGAGGCAAGGGGTCGCTGACGTCACCGGCCGACTCCGCTGGCGTGGGGCTGACCGATGCCCGAAGCAAGGGCCGCGATGTAGAGCGGGCACATCCCCGCTGGTGCGGGGCCGACACCCACGTGGGCCACGCGGGTTCGTCGCCGGGGGGCTCATCCCCGCTGGTGCGGGGCCGACGTGAGACGGCCTGCGTCTCGCTTGGCCCGCTCGGGCTCATCCCCGCGGGCGCGGGGCCGACCACCACGTGATCGACCCGGAGGTGTCCGGTGTCGGCTCATCCCCGCTGGCGCGGGGCCGACGAACTCGATGTCTCGCTCGTAGTACGTGACGCGGGCTCATCCCCGCTAGCGCGGGGCCGACCCCATGCCCGCCGACCCGGACGACCGGCTCCTGGGCTCATCCCCGCTGGTGCGGGGCCGACGGCGCAGTAGCAGCCGCGACCGTGGCGGGGGTGGGCTCATTCCCGCTGGTGCGGGGCCGACAGTGGCCGCGTGTCCGGTGTCGGCGTCGTCCGGGGCTCATCCCCGCTGGTGCGGGGCCGACACTCCGGCGGGGGCGAAGTCGGCGATGACGAGGGGCTCATCCCCGCTGGTGCGGGGCCGACCCGCTGCAGCTCGTCGTCGGCGAGGCGCTCGAGGGCTCATCCCCGCTGGTGCGGGGCCGACCGTCAATGGGCCAAACAAGCCGAGTTCGCCGAGGGCTCATCCCCGCTGGTGCGGGGCCGACGCCGCGAGGTCTCCTGGCCAGCCAAAGAGGGAGGGCTCATCCCCGCTGGTGCGGGGCCGACTATGGGCACTTGATCCGTGCTGATCGTGATGCGGGCTCATCCCCGCTGGTGCGGGGCCGACGTCCGGGTCACAATCAACGACAGACGGGGCCGGGGCTCATCCCCGCTGGTGCGGGGCCGACCGGGGGAGCGCACCCGCGCAAGGTCCTACCTCGGGCTCATCCCCGCTGGTGCGGGGCCGACCAATGCGAGCAATACCGCCGCCACAGGAACGACGGCTCATCCCCGCTGGTGCGGGGCCGACCAAGTGCGCTTCCCCAACCTGGGGTCGGGCGTTGGGGCTCATCCCCGCTGGTGCGGGGCCGACCGGCGGGAAACGGTCGTGAGGTTTGCGGTCCTGGGCTCATCCCCGCTGGTGCGGGGCCGACGAGAACAGGTCAGGCCGCAGCGGCATGAGCCACGGCTCATCCCCGCTGGTGCGGGGCCGACGCTGAGGGGATGATGCCGAAGGCTGCGGCAGAGGGCTCATCCCCGCTGGTGCGGGGCCGACATCTCCTGGCTGCCTTGCCATTGCGACCACCAGGGCTCATCCCCGCCGCTCCGCTGGCCGACGACATGGGCTCATCCCCGCTGGTGCGGGGCCGACGTTGTGGTCGGAACCCTCGCCGTGACGGTCGTGGGCTCATCCCCGCTGGTGCGGGGCCGACCCATGCGGCAAGTTGACATGACTTACCGCATGCGGGCTCATCCCCGCTGGTGCGGGGCCGACGTGCGGGCGAACACGGGAGCGACGGGCGCGGAGGGCTCATCCCCGCTGGTGCGGGGCCGACTCGGACGTCTGCCGGCCGGCAGGGTCGCGGTAGGGCTCATCCCCGCTGGTGCGGGGCCGACGTGCTCGTGGAGATCGAGGACGCCGACGGTGGGGGCTCATCCCCGCTGGTGCGGGGCCGACGGCCTGCAGGTCGGCCCCATGCCGAGCCTCTGGGGCTCATCCCCGCTGGTGCGGGGCCGACTGCGACACGTCCTGCACGGACCCTTGGGCCTTGGGCTCATCCCCGCTGGTGCGGGGCCGACGGCGTTCCGCGACTCCTCGCGGAGGACTCCGCCGGCTCATCCCCGCTGGTGCGGGGCCGACGTGTTGCCGGGGTGGCTGCACTGCCTGCTGATGGGCTCATCCCCGCTGGTGCGGGGCCGACCATGCTCGGCCTCCTGCTTCGCGGATTCGCTTGGGCTCATCCCCGCTGGTGCGGGGCCGACGGCAAGGTCATCGCGCCCACGGATCCGATTCCGGGCTCATCCCCGCTGGTGCGGGGCCGACGCGGAGCCTTGCGTCATCGGCCCGAGCGCCGTGGGCTCATCCCCGCTGGTGCGGGGCCGACCTACTCGGGTGTCAACAAGTTCGGGTTGCCGCGGGCTCATCCCCGCTGGTGCGGGGCCGACGGTGGCGGGCGTGACCCCGAGGCAGACTCAGAGGGCTCATCCCCGCTGGTGCGGGGCCGACTACCCCGGATTCAAGTTCAAGCACTGGGGCAAGGGCTCATCCCCGCTGGTGCGGGGCCGACGGTGTTGCCGCCTTCGAAGGGTGCGATGGCGAGGGCTCATCCCCGCTGGTGCGGGGCCGACTACGACTACCGGCCCGTCCGCCCCACCGGGAAGGGCTCATCCCCGCTGGTGCGGGGCCGACGGTGGGTGCGACTCGCGTCCTACACCCCGGTTGGGCTCATCCCCGCTGGTGCGGGGCCGACTCAGCCCGTCAATACGACACCTGTTGATGCCCGGGCTCATCCCCGCTGGTGCGGGGCCGACTCGCGCGAGCAGATGGTCGCCGCCGGTGGCGGGGGCTCATCCCCGCTGGTGCGGGGCCGACGCAGAGCATCCCGAGCAGCGTCACTGACCCGCCGGCTCATCCCCGCTGGTGCGGGGCCGACAGAACAGCCGCGTCGGTCTTGATGCCTCGTTCGGGCTCATCCCCGCTGGTGCGGGGCCGACCGCAACAGGGCCGCGACCACGGGAGGGACACGGGGCTCATCCCCGCTGGTGCGGGGCCGACGCAGCCGTCCGCAGTCTGGTCAGTGGGCGACGGGGCTCATCCCCGCTGGTGCGGGGCCGACGTGGTCTGTGCAGGCATCGGGCTCGTCCCGGCGGGCTCATCCCCGCTGGTGCGGGGCCGACGCGGCGGGCCCCGCGTTGTACGCCCGCAGCGCCGGCTCATCCCCGCTGGTGCGGGGCCGACCTCGGGGTGTCCGTGTACGACGGGCAGGGCAAGGGCTCATCCCCGCTGGTGCGGGGCCGACGACACAGTCCAGATCAGCCCACAGGTGGGCCCGGGCTCATCCCCGCTGGTGCGGGGCCGACTCCACGCGCACCAACTCGGCTGCGCCCGCGCCGGGCTCATCCCCGCTGGTGCGGGGCCGACGCCGTCGTGATCGGCGTGGCGATGTCGACAGTGGGCTCATCCCCGCTGGTGCGGGGCCGACGCCCTTCACGCACAGGCGCGTGTCGAGGTTGTGGGCTCATCCCCGCTGGTGCGGGGCCGACGCGACTTTCGCGACGAGGGTCGCGGTGGTCTCGGGCTCATCCCCGCTGGTGCGGGGCCGACGCTGCGCGGTGATCGCAGTCGCCTGGTCCACGAGGGGCTCATCCCCGCTGGTGCGGGGCCGACCTGGTCACGAGCGCGGACGGTTGGCGGGGCCTGTGGCTCATCCCCGCTGGTGCGGGGCCGACCCAGATATGGAGAACATCATGCAATGCGAATGGGGCTCATCCCCGCTGGTGCGGGGCCGACCTTGTTGACCTGCGTTGACCGTACGCCATGCGTACTGTTTGCATCACTTTCGTCGCTGGTTCGCGCGTCGGCGGCGGGAGGCGTGGCTCCAGCCGGGGCGTCGTTTGGGGGCGTCAGTTTCGTCGGTGGGGCGGAGCATCAGGGTCACTCCATCGACATCGATGGGGGTCCATTCGTGACGGTGGACTCGGAAGTCGAGGCCCTGCTCGCCGTTGGTGCTGAACACCATGACGGCTTTGCCGTCCTTGACCATCTCCAGCACTCGCAGCCAGAGTTCGTCGCGGATGCGGGCGTTGACTTTGCCGACGAACACGCCGGCGCTGATCTCCAGGAGCCAGCGGGTCAGGAAGCCGCGCAGCCCTGCGGGGCAGGCCGTGAGAACGATGACTACCACGGGACGTCATCCTCACCGCCGGAAGGCTCATCACCGTATGAGACGCCGCTCGCAACGGTGCGAAGGCCTCCGTCCCAGAGTTCGACGACATCCCACTCGTGAATTGCTTCCTCGCCATCCTCATCGTGGCTTCCGCCGAGCAGCACTTGGATGTCGCGGGCGCAGCGGGTGAGCAGGCGCATATCGTGGATCGTGTCGCGCATCCGGTGCCGCACGGCCGGCTCAATGTCCTCGGGCGCTTGCGCTGTGACCGCGAAAGCCACCGGGATGGCCGTCTCGGCCTTGTACAGGTCAGCGATGTCGTACACGAATGACCGGTCGTGCCCGGTATGCACGACACCGAGCCCGGGAGAGCAGCCGAGCGCGACCACGACCGCGTGCACCACGCCGTACAGGCAGGTCGTCGCGACCGACAGGGCCTTGTTGATGTCGTCGGAGGCCTCGAAATCGTCCGGTCGGTAGTCGCGGCGCTTCCACTCGACTCCGAACTCGCGCGCGGCCGCCACGTACGCGTTCCGCACCCGCGCGCCCTCCTTGCCGCGGAGCGCCTGCATAGTCAGGCCGGATACGTCCTCACCTGGGAACCGCATCTCGTACATGGCGCGAGCCACCTCCAGCCGTCGCGACCGGTTGGTAACCATCGCCGCCTGCCGCTCCAGCCACCGCGACGAACGCGACAACGTGCGCCCATGCGCGTAGTAGCGAACGCCCTGCTCGCCGACCCAGACCGTGGTGGCTCCGGAGTCGGCGATCACCATCATGGCCTGATGGGTGACGGTCGTGCCCGGGCCGAGGAGCAGCGCGCCGATCATCGCCGACGGGATGTGGACCGTTCCCCGCTCGTCCTGAACCGTGATCGCGTTGGCGTCCCGGTGTACACGGCCGCGTTCGATGTAGACAAAGCTGAGCCGGTCCCTGACCCGACCGAGCTCACGAATATCGCTCGGTCGGGCGCCTGGGATCGGCCTCATCGCGGCCTGGCCAGTGTCATGAGACCGCAGCCATACGCCTTCGCTCGGCCCATGCCGCCGGTCATGGCGGCCCGCAGCGCCTCGGGATCGGTCACGGTGAGCACTCCGTCGAATCGCGCCCGCGAGATCGTCACGCGGCGCCGTGCGCTCCCGTCGACCTCTCGCCGATTGAACTCGTCGCGGACTCGGCCGGTGACGCGGACGCCGTTCGGGGAACCGGCGAGGGTGAAACCCCAACGGGCGGACTTGTCCCGCAACCATTGCTGCTGGTCAGCTTCTGTCGAGCACGGGACGACCTTGCCGCGCTCGCCCTCGCCGGCCGGAATCACCCGGACGGGATTCGCGGTCAACCGGAATCGCCACGTCTGCTCGGCTTGGAGACGACCCAAGAACTCCCCGTAGGTGGTCGTGTCCCACGTGGCCGTCGTCGGCCATCCTGCCTGCTCGACCAGATGAGTCAGGTCCGGGCGGGCGGCCCCCACAATGTAGAGCGTGTACTCGTGCCGTGACGGTGAGTCGAGCCGCCACAGCGGCCGCACATCCACCCCGGCCGGATAAGCCGCCATCACCGCCGCATGCATCCGCTGCGGCGAACCCAGCAGGCGCCTCGTGCCCTCCCGGGCGGGATTTAACTGAAATCTGCTCAAGTACACGGCACTCCACCCGCCTCAGCCATGAAGTCGGGCTCATCGGCCACGACGATGCCCACGCTCGTGGAATCCCCGCTGCCTTCCGGGTGACGCGGCCTCCGGCCCTTCGGGTTCGGCTTCGGGATGGGATCCAGCGACGTCACCTCGCGCCACGAGTACTCGCGGCGTTCAGGGTTCCAGCTCTGCGGAACGTCCCGAACGACGTCGGGCAGGCCCTCGCTCGGTCCGACCGCATCCACGAAGGCCTCCAAGTACACGTCCCCCTCACTGAGCCGGCGGCGGTACCACTTCGCGGCCTGCCACTCGACTGTCGTCAGGGCATCCTCCAGCGGCGCGTGTTCGACCCCGAGGAGAACCTGTCCCTCGGGCGGGCAAGATCTCCGCCCGAGGTACAGCGGAAATGCAGGGGATTGCACCGCATCCGCCAGGCCGGTGATCAACGCGTCGTTGCCTTCGACTGCGGCCACGAATACCGCATCCGCGATGTAGTACCGGTAGGAGAGGGGCATGGACACCCCGTCGTTCCACCGGTGCGCGGTCTGGAAGTCCCGCACCAGGCACCCCGGCTGGTCGACCCGCACCCCGAATCTGGTCGCGACCAGATCCTCGATCGGGTCGGTACGCCTGCGCCCTTGCGCGGCCGCGAGCAGTCCGAGCACACCGCTCTTGGTCGGCTCCGTGCGGGTGTGCCTGCGGGTGAATCGGCTCGAATCACCCCACGCCTGCAGCGGACCCGCCAATCGCAGCAGCAGAACCGACATCAGTCGCCTGCCTTCTCCGCCGTGACTGTCCGCACGCGATCGACCAGTTCGTCCAGGGTCATTCGTTCGCCGAGCGCATCCAGGGCCGAGGCGGCCGGTCCTCCGCGCGTCACCCACGTGGCCTGTGGTGCGGCCACGAACTCGCCCTGGGCCTTGGCGTGCGCCGCGAGCTGTTCGCAGGAGGCGCGCACGAATCCCTGGGGGCCGGGCGGCACCGCCTCCTCGAAGGCGCCAACCAGGCTCACCGGCTGCATGTCGCGGACCATCACTACGACACCGTCGGGCAGCGTCCGGTTGCCGAACGCGTTCTGCTTGCCGGTCGGCATGCTCGTCACGAATGCCCGGGTAAAGGCGGCAGCGGCCTCCCCCGCAGCCTCGGCGTTCTCAAGGTTCGCCGCCAGCCCCGCGACGTTGATGCTGGCGAACCGGTAGAGAGTCGAGGACGAAAACTCGACGGTACCGATCATGCCGGCCCCCGTATCTGCGGCGGGGTTCTCGTCATCGACGGCCGTGTAGTAGTCGTCTTCGATATCGGCTGCATGCGTGCTCAAGGCGTGAGCGACCTGCACAGCGGCATCGACGTTGATGTCGGCGTCGTTGGCGACCATGCGACCGAACAGGGCGAGGTCGATGCCGTTTCCGCCCTTCATGACCTCCTTGACGGCCTTCTTGTCGAGTGCTCCGTCTCCGGCGGCCAAATCCGCGAGCCGATCGGCCTGGGTGGCGCTGATGAACAGCAAGTACTCGCTCTGTCCCGCAGGCTCGGGCGCACCCTCATCGGCCTTCTTGCGTGGCTTCTCCACCTTCATTCCCAGCGCCTTGATGACCTCCTCCGCACGGGCGTACGCCGCCGTGAGCGCTCCCGCATCATCAACGGCACTGCCGCGGCGGGCGAGGATGCGGTTTCCGATCAGTTCGACCAGACGCTTGGTCCGGCGGCTCAACCTGGACACGTCCACGAGATCGTCGAAGTCGCGGCGGGTAGCGCGCTTCCATGCCTGGCTGCTAACACGTGCTCGCTGCACGCCGCCGTAGACCGCCGTCTTCGGTGCTCCGGTGTCGTCGCGGTTGATGTTGCTCGGGGGCAGCGTCTGGATGATGTGGAAGTCGATGAATGTCGGCACGGGGTCTCCTCAGTGGGTGTCGGTGGGGTTGGCGGGCGTATCGGGGGTGGCGTCGGCACCGTCGCCAGGGCTCACGAGGCGGCGCAGGTCCCGCCCCCAGGCGAGCCGGACTCCGGGGGCGAGGGCGGGGTCGGACAGACGGCGCAGGTCACGGGCGAGCAGGCCGTAGTCCAGCCCGATACCGGGTGAGGCCGAACGCATCAGTGTCAGCAAGGACCGGAGCGAGCCCAGCCGCCGCGCCGGGGTGACTGCGGTGCCGATGACCTGGAACTTCTTGACCACACCGGGGCTGAGCGGCTCGCGCTCACCAGCACGCTGTCGGGCCAGGTCCCGCACGCCCTGCCCGAACCGACGGCCCAGGACGTGCATCGGCTCAGTCCGCGACTGCTGGTGCACTGCGTACAGGCAGAGCGCAGCGTGCGCCGCTGATTCGTACGGTGTGGGCGTTTGCGACCCCGGCTTCGTGAGCCCCTCGGGAATCTCCCCCAGGACGAATTCCCACAGGGCCGGGTCGTCGCCCGGAAGCCGCGGGTCGGCGCGCCGCAGCGCTGCCATCGTGCCTGCCGCGAACGCGGTCGGTTGGGTTCCTCCGCGCGCGTACTGCTGCTGGAGTGTGACGACGCGCCGTCGGACGTAATCGACGAGCACGTCGTCGCGCGACTCACGAATCTCGTTGTTCATGCCGTCTCCTCGCTCGGCTACTGCCGGTCGGATGGGTCTGTCGGGGCGTCGGATGTCCGGACCTCCGGTGGCGTCGGCTCCTGAGGGTGGCTCGGACGGACCGCCCGGTCGAGGGCCTTGGCCAGCGCCGCACGGAACCACGCATCGGCCAGCGCGGCGTCGACAAGGGTGGGCTCGCCGGAGCCGAACCGCACCTCGCGGCCCTTGAACGCCTTGGCGCCCGCCTCCCTGACCAGTTCGGTAGCCAGGCTTCGCAGCTGCGTCGCGGCGGAGGTGTGCCACTGCGTCAGCGCCTGCTGCACGTCCGTCTCGGCATTCAGGCCGCGAGCCCAGTCGCGGAACGGCCTGTCGAGCACGTTCCAAGCTCGTTCTGTGGCCCGTTCACGAGGCCCGTCGGGCTCGCCTCCAGCAGCCTGAGCAAGGTTCGCGGCGAAGGAACGGAAAGCCCACACCGCCTTGTCGGTCGCATCGACGGCCTCGACCACGGTGTCTTTCAGGACGTCGTCGGTGAGCACTGCGGCGCGTAGCGACATCGCATCGTCCGTGATCGCAGTGATCGTGGAGCTCTGACTGCCGTACTCCGCTCCGACAGTGCGAAACCGAATCGGGTGATTGCGGTCGAGGACACCGAGTCGTGCGAGCCTGCCCAGCCAATCCACGACGGGAGGCAACAGCCGCTGCGCGTCCTGCACGGTGCCGCGCCCGGTGGCGGCTCCGGCGAGCAGCCCGCCCAGCCCGCGCCAGACAGCTCGTTCGGGAGCGTGCCTGACCGGCATGTAGACGACCGCCCCATGCGTGCCAGCCTTCTCCTGGTTCGGACTGCGACGCCAAGCCGTCTGGTACTCCTCCCGCTGTCGGTTCTGGCCGCCGATCTTGTCGCCGTTGCACACCAAAGCGTCCACGACCCGACCGGAGTCTTCCCGGATCAACCGCAGCCGCCGCGACTGCCAGGTCAGCAGCGAAACCGGCCCGGCCGGGCGCGAGGCCAAGCCGGCCTCCTCGGCAGGGGTCGCGGGGTCGCGTTCCCACGGCGCGGTGTCGCCGGCCGGACTGGGCCGGTCGTGCACCAGGTTGAGCAGCAGTGTCTCGGCCAGCGACCGTCCCTCGGGGATGACGAGGCCGACGTTGCCGCACCATCCCGTCCCGATCGGGTAGCCCTTGCCACCCTTCACACGCGGGTCGCCGTCGGCCCCGGACTTGATACCGGAGGGGTCGAAAGCATGGGCGTGCACGACCCACCGAGCTGCCTCCGCCGCCCCGATCGACTCCAGCCCCCGCCCCGCCCGGGTGGTGAAGTACGGCCACCCGTCCGGGATCTCCGCGATCAGCTTGCTGAGACCCGACGTCGTGCCCTTGGCCGTGTGTAGCCCGGCCACCTGCATGAACGGCGCGGTCTCGCTGAACAGATCGAAGCGGTCCTGGTGCTCGGCGAGATAGGACTCGATCCGGTCGATGGGCAGGCCGTGCTGCCACCACTGCGCCCATTCTTCCGCGGCCTCGTCGTCTGCCTGGTCGTGCCGGAGCGCCCGGTACAGGATCGCGAGCATCAGTCGCAGCACCACGGCGGACTGCGTCGGCATCTCCCCGCCGAGCCCACGCCACCGGTCGGCTTCAGCGAAGGCGTCGGCCAGGCTCACCTCGTGGGCCACGGCCCTCTCGTCGAGCACCACCACCCACGGGTCGCGGTACAGGTTGACTTCGCGGCTCACAGTTCCTCCTTGCGTGATCCGGCTGCCTGAGTAACGAGCAGGCCCAAGCGCGGGTCGTAGGTGATGACGTGTCCGATCACCCGGGTCGTCAGGTCGTCGTCGAGCAGGAGCACGAGCTGACCTCCGAGCCACGGATCGTCGCCCCAGCCCTCGAAGCCGCGGAGGCCCTCGATCTCGGTGATGACCTTCTCGATGACTCCGGGGTGAGTGAGGGTGCGCGGCAGCCGCACCGTACAGGCCGCTGCCGCCCGCGCCACGGGTGCGTCGGCACGCCCCAGCCGGCTCGGCAGTACGGCATCCGCGTGCGCGTGCCCACCAGGCATGACGTGCGCAGATCCGTCCGCCCCGACGCGCACGAGCACGACTTCGAGCGAGTCTTCCGTGTCGCGCACCTGGGCCTTGCCGATGCGCTCCAGTTCGTCGCTCTCGGCGGAGACCGGGGTTGCGAGCCAGTCGATCATCGAACTGCGCTTCCGCGGATCGTCGATCTGGAACACGCCTGCTTTACGGCGGGCCTCACCGATCTTGGTCTCGTGTGCGGCTCTGGCAGACTCCCATTGCTCAGCCCACCCGTCCGGGGGCGCCGCCGGCTCGGTGTACCCGGCCTCGACGAGGCCCGGCACATCATGCGGCGTGCGGATCGGGGCTCCATCCAGGTGATGGCCGAGGGCCGCCACCGACCGCAGCAAGCGATAGCGCCCATAGACAGCCAGACATCCGGAGGCGAACGCGGGCGAGGCATCACCTCCGGTCCCCAGGGTGACCCCGGTCAACACGAGCCGCGGGGTGCGCATGCGTGCGGGCCGCTCGCCTTCGGAGCGTTCGTGGCGGTGCAGCCGACCGGCCCTCTGCAGAACCAGATCGATCGGGGCGATGTCGCTGAACATGAGATCGAAGTCGATGTCGAGGCTCTGCTCCAACACCTGCGTACCCACGACGACCAACCGTTTCGGACGCTGCTTCGTCGGTGACGGTGGGCCGAGCCGCGAACGGATGTCACCCTCCAGGCGGGCGCGATCCGGACCGATGAACCGGCTGTGCACGAGCACGACATCATCACCGAGCGCCTCGCGGAGGGCCGCGTACGTCTGTTGTGCCTCGCCAACCGTGTTGCGGATCACCCCGACGCACCCACCGTCGACGGCCTCCCGCAGGATCGCGGCGACGACCTCGTCGTCAGGCAACGTCGCCACCTCCACGTTGACAGTCGAAAGGGGCTGGTCGATCGCAACAGACCGCACCTCGGCAGCGCCCACCGTCAAGCACGGGTAGCTGGGCGCCTCGGGGACCGCGATCTCTCGCCCCCGGCCGGCGCGCCCGCGCCTCCCGCGCACGTACGCTTCGACCAGTTCGCGCCGCTGCTCGCTGGGGAGCGTGGCCGACAAGAGCACCACCGGCGTTCCGTAGGCACCGAGCCAATCGAGGGCCCGGCACAGGTAACTGCGCATATAGTCGTCGGCTGCGTGGACCTCGTCGATCACGACGACCTTGCTCGACAGGGCGAGATGTCGCAGGGCCAGGTGTTTCGTCTGCAGCGCGCCCATGAGGACCTGATCGATGGTGCCGACGACGTGATCGGCGAGCAGGCCGCGCTTGCGGCCGCGTAGCCACGTGTCGACGACGGGTGCACCACGACGGATCTCGTCCGCATCCTCGACAGCGTCGTATACACCTGCGAACCGAGCCCGCGAATCGCGCACCAGACCCGTGTACGCCTCGTTCAGGCCAGCCTTGGAGTGCGCCAGGTGGACGCTGACGTCGTCCTCACCGGGCAACGCACGCAACCAGTCCAGGACGCGCTCGAACATGCCATCGCTGGTGGCCATCGTCGGCAGCGCGATCATGGTGCCGCCGCAGCCGAACCGTTCCGCCAGTATTTCCGCGGCGAGCAGGGCGCCCTCGGTCTTGCCGCCTCCGGTTGGGGCCTCACCGACGATGATCGGAGCCTCATCGGCGGCAAGAGCCGCTCGCACCATCGCCTGCTGGAACGGCCGAATCCGTCGCCCCGCGAGCCTGGGGAACCGGCGAGCGAGCAGGTCGCCGGGGTCGGCGGACGGGTCGATGACCTCGGGTTGCCACGGCGGCGGCAGCGTGATCGCATCAAGCCCGCGTGCACGGCGTTCTTCGGGGGCGTCCAACCTGCCGTAGCCGAATCGGTCACTGTCGCTGGCCAACCAATCCGCGACCGTGACCGCGGCGCTGAGCTCGACCTGCACCGTGAGGGGCAGCCCAGCCGGCGGCAGGGCCTGAACGACCGATTCGAGGTCGCAGCGCTTGGCCATGACGTCGAGGATCTCGTCACGGACAGCGTGCCAGGGTGCTTCGCCCCAACCTGGTGACCGTCGGCGCGGATCTGCCCGGGCCTCCACCCATCCGAGGTCGGTGGACGTGGGCGGAATACCGTGATGCCCACCTACCAGGACCGCGATGGAATCGGCGGCGCCCGGCCGCAATCCGTATCGGTGGATCAGCCACCGCCTGACGCTGACGTGCCCCATCACGCCGTGATGGGCGTACTCACTACGGGGAACCGGAGGGCAGTCCAGCCCCTCCCGCCGCATCGCGTCGAGCAAGAGGCCCATGCCGACTCGGTCTGCCTTGTCTGCGAATGCCGGAGCGGCCTTGGCGATGTCATGCACCCCGACGACCCACGCCAGCAAGGCCCGCCCGGCCGCCTCGTCTCCACCGACAGCGCCCGAAATCCGATCAATCGTCGACTGGGCGAGCCAGTAGTCCCACAGCAGTTCAGCCACCGCTTGCGCGTCTTCGAGGTGAGTGACAAGTGGCAACCAGGTGTGCTCCAGCGGTGCCGTCTTCCCCCAAATCGAACGGGCCATCGCTGACCACTCGATCCCCGCCATGCCGTCTCCCCCTCGCCCCGGCGCTCGAACGACGCAACCGGCAGCCAACTACCCATCAGCATCACATCACGCATGCCATCTCAAGACCGAAGCCTGCTCTCAATAAACAGAACTCAAGGGAATTACCGAGCCCCGAAGGACTTGGATCGGACGTCAATCAAGACGGCCAAGCCCTTCGCCACTTGGGTGGCCTGCCCTCCATAGGGGCAGGCCACCCAAGCTCGGCACTACGCGAGCATCCAGATGTCGGGCCAACACCGCTTGCACGGCCGGCAGCCGAGCGCCCTAGACACCCGCGAGTTCGGGTCAAGCCTGAGGACGCAGGCGACGTCGAGGTGACACTCGCCATGCCACCTGTTCACTGAATGGAAGATTCGCGAACGAACATTCGCCAGAACAGGATGCGAGCCCCAAGTCCGAACCCGGAACAAGGGAGGCTGATAGGGGTCGTTGGGCACGATGCACCGCCTTTCTGCTGATCTTGGCGACCAGCTTCTTGGCGACGTACACTCGTGATCGACAAATCGCGTGGCATACGTCGCGCCTGAGACGCGGGACCGGTGCCAGCCGGTCCCGCGTCTTCCTTTTTTCCGAGGCAGTCGCCTCGCGCGTCAATACGTTACGCGCGAGACGCAGGCGGGTCAAGCAAAAGCGTTTACTACTTATCTAGTTCCAGGCACGTGCATCTACTGGTTACCCGGGTGACGCAACTCCTCCAGCCCCTCGATCCCCGCAACTGCGGGGCTGACCTGCGCACTCATCCGTGCAACAGCGTGTACTAGGGCTCATCTCGGACACTGCCAAGCATCGACATGGTCTCAGATGGGCAGAAGCCGCGCATTGAACAGCCCGGTCGCGACATGCGGGCACGTAAGAGCAGGTAAGGCAGCGACGGTCGAGGTTCGGGCCCAGATGGGAGCGCGCCACGACGAACGCCCTCCGAGCGAGGCCGGGCGGCGCAGGGACTCATACTTTTTAAAAGTTATGACTCCAGGCGCATTGAAGGATCTCGATTTCAAAACTATGCATAACATGATTCCATGGACACTGCCGATCTCGTCGCCAGCGGCGAGAACCTCACCGTTGAGTTCAAGCGGCACCTGAACGATCGCGAGCTGGTCAGGGCCGTCACGTGCCTGGCCAATGGACAGGGCGGCGTCGTTCTTCTCGGTGTCGAAGACTCCGGCAAGGTGGTCGGAGCGCAGCCTCGGCATGGCGATGCCACGTACCCGGATCGACTTGCCGCGTACATCCAGAACAACACTGTGCCGGCCCTCGGCGTCGAGGTTCGGCTCGACGTAGTGGCTGGGCGCGAGGTTGTCCGAGTGGACGTGCCTGTCGCAGACCCGGCACCCGTCGCGACCAAAGAGGGCCTCTACGTCAAGCGTGTCCTTGACGCCAAAGGTGAGCCCGCCTGCGTGCCCATGTCCCCGCACGAGGTCGTGAGCATGGGCATGATCACCCGCGGCCAGGACTACGCGACGGCACCGGCGGTCGGGGCGAGCATGAACGACCTCGATCCGTCGGAGTTCGAACGGTACAGACGCTTGTGCACCGGCAACGACGACTCGATCGCACAGCTCGCCGACGAGGACATCCTCAAGGCCTTGGGGTTCGCCCCCTTAGGCCATCCCGTGAGCCTGGGGGCGGTACTGCTGTTCGGAACGCAGGAGGCGCTCCGACGATGGCTCCCGACAACGGAGTTCCTGTTCCAAGACTTGCGGCCCGGCGAGCTCGGCATCAACGACCAGTTCGTCGAACCACTGCTCGCCGCCGCCGAACGCCTCTGGAACGAGGTCGACCGCCGCAACTCCGTGACAGAATTGCTCGTCGGCATGCACCGCGTCGACATCCCGCTGATCCCGGCGCTCACCCGGCGTGAGTCCATCGCCAACGCGCTCGTGCACCGTGACTATTCGATGCTGGGCCCCACCACGGTTCAGATCACGGAGAACGAGTTCACCGTGAGCAACCCCGGCGGCTTCCCGCCGGGTGTCACCATTGCCAACATCCTCGAGGAATCCCGGCCGCGCAGCGCGGCGCTCGCCGGTGCATTCAAGCGTGCCGGCCTGGTGGAACGCAGGGGCAAGGGCGTCAACGACATGTTCGATCAGCAACTGCGTGCTGGACGCGACACCCCGGATTACTCGCGCTCCACCTCAGGCTCGGTCACGGTGGCGGTCACTCTCGGAACCGCCGACCTGGATCTGGTGCGCTTCCTGCGCACCTACGAAAGCGAGCGACAGCGCAGCCTGAGCCTCGACGAGCTTCGTGTCGTTCATGAGGTCAAGTCCTCGGGCTCCGTCACAGCCTCCGAACTGGCGGCCACGCTGGGAATGCTCCCCGCCACGGTTCGCGCGGTCGCGGCGCGACTTGTCGAGGCCGGGATTCTGGAGGAGCGCGGCGTCGGCAGAAGCCGCCGCTACCACCTGACGGCTGGCTTCTACGACGCAGCCCAGGACAGAGGCGCCTACGTTCGCGTGAAGGGCATCGACCCTCTCCAGCAAGAGCGCATGATCCTCGACTACGTCACGGCCTTCGAGTCGATAACGCGTTCTCAGGCGGCTGCGTTGTGCCAGACCACCCCATCCCAGGCACGCACCATCCTCAAAGCCCTCGTCGACTCCGGACGGCTTCGCCTGGTGGGCGAAAGACGAGGAGCGCGATACGTGCAGCCGTGATCCGGTCGGCACGATCGGCCGATCGTGACCGCACGCGAAGGGGGCTCACCCGCCAGGGTGGGCCCCTTTTTCGTGCGCTAGCGCCGAGATCCGAGGGGACAACCGCCCGGTCTGCACCGATCGCACGATGTAGGCCATGTCACGCGCGGTTGTTGCGCACTGAGGCGGACCTCACAACTTATGTCTCGGATATTGCCGAGAATAGAAGACATCATGCGGCCCGACCGGTCGCCCAGGCAGTCTGGTATAAGCACCCATCCATGCGACTCCAGCTTCCATTCGCAACAGAAGAGGCACGACGTGACAGCGACAGTTGAGTCATCTACCGCGACCCAGTGGGAGGGCTTCGAGCCCGGCCCGTGGCAGGACGGAATCGACGTCCGAGACTTCGTCCAGCGCAACTACAAGCCTTACGACGGCGATGCGTCGTTCCTGGCTGGCCCCACGGGTAAGACCCTGGGTCTGTGGGAGACGCTCGAGAAGCAGTACCTCGCCGAAGAGCGTCGCCGCCGCGTCTACGACGTCGACACGCACACCCCCTCCGACATCGACGCCTTCCCGGCCGGTTACATCAGCAAGGACGACGACGTGGTGGTCGGCCTGCAGACCGACACTCCGCTGAAGCGCGCGATGATGCCGTACGGCGGATGGCGCATGGTCGAGACCGCGATCAAGGAAGCGGGCAAGGAGCCCGACCCGAAGGTCCGCGAGATCTTTACCCGTTACCGCAAGACCCACAACGAAGCGGTCTTCGACATCTACACCCCCCGCATCCGTGCGGCTCGTTCGAGCCACATCATCACGGGCCTGCCCGACGCCTACGGCCGTGGCCGCATCATCGGTGACTACCGCCGTGTCGCCCTGTACGGTGTCGACGCGCTCATCGCCGAGAAGCAGGCCTCGATGAACACGCACGCCGAAGAGCCGTTCTCCGAGCACTGGGCGCGCTTCCGCGAGGAGCACTCCGACCAGATCAAGGCTCTGAAGAAGCTCAAGCACATGGGTGAGATGTACGGCTTCGACATCTCCAAGCCCGCGACCACGGCGCAGGAGGCCGTGCAGTGGACCTACTTCGGTTACCTCGCCGCCATCAAGAGCCAGGACGGCGCGGCCATGAGCATCGGCCGCCTCTCCCCGTTCCTGGACATCTACTTCGAGCGTGACCTGGCTGCTGGTCGCATCTCGGAGCAGGGCGCGCAGGAGCTCATCGACCACCTGGTCATGAAGCTGCGCATCGTCCGCTTCCTGCGCACGATCGACTACGACCAGATCTTCTCGGGGGACCCGTACTGGGCGACCTGGTCCGACGCCGGCTTCTCCGAAGACGGCCGCCCGCAGGTGGTCAAGACCTCGTTCCGTCTGCTGCAGACGCTGCGCAACCTGGGCCCGGCCCCGGAGCCGAACATCACGATCTTCTGGGACCCGAGCCTGCCCAAGGGCTACAAGGACTTCTGCGCCGCGATCTCGGTCGAGACCTCCGCGATCCAGTACGAGTCCGACAAGCAGATCCGCGACAAGTGGGGCGACGACGCCGCCATCGCCTGCTGCGTTTCGCCGATGGCCATCGGCAAGCAGATGCAGTTCTTCGGCGCCCGCGTCAACGCCGCCAAGACGTTGCTGTACGCCATCAACGGTGGCCGCGACGAGATGAGCGGCAAGCAGGTCACCGCCGCCCGCCACGGCTTCGAGCCGGTGCAGGGTGACGGCCCGCTCGACTTCGACGACGTGTGGAACCGGTACGAGCTCATGCTCGACTGGGTCATCGCCACGTACGTTCAGGCGCTGAACATCATCCACTACTCGCACGACCAGCACGCGTACGAGGCCATCGAGATGGCGCTGCACGACTCCGAGATCGTGCGCACCCTCGGCTGTGGCATCGCGGGCCTGTCGATCGTGGCCGACTCCCTCGCGGCGATCAAGTACGCGAAGGTCTACCCGATCCGTGACGAGACGGGCCTGATCGTCGACTACCGCACCGAGGGCGAGTTCCCGATGTACGGCAACGACGACGACCGCGCCGACGACATCGCGGCGACGATCGTGCACACGGTCATGCAGAAGATCAAGGAGCAGCCGCTCTACCGTGACGCGATCCCGACGCAGTCGGTTCTGACCATCACCTCGAACGTGGTGTACGGCAAGAACACGGGCGCGTTCCCCTCGGGTCACAAGGCCGGCACGCCGTTCGCGCCGGGCGCCAACCCCGAGAACGGCATGGACCAGCACGGCATGGTCGCCTCCATGCTCTCGGTCGGCAAGCTCGACTACAACGACGCGCTCGACGGCATCTCGCTGACGAACACGATCTCCCCCGGCTCGCTCGGCCGTAACAAGGACGAGCAGGTCGAGAACCTCGTCGGCATCCTCGACGCAGGTTTCGTCATGAACGAGCCTTCCGCCAACTGACCTACCCGCTAACCCCGACTTCTCAGCAGAACAAGGAGAACCACTCATGGCAGCAAAGACGTACGAAGAGCGCCTCGCCTCGATGAAGGCGAACCGCTCGCAGAACAACATGGAGGCGGGCCTGTACCACGCCAACATCAACGTCCTCGACGAGTCGACGCTGACGGACGCGATGGACCACCCGGAGAACTACCCCAACCTCACCGTTCGGGTCTCCGGCTACGCCGTGAACTTCGTCAAGCTCACCCCGGAGCAGCAGCGCGACGTCATCTCGCGCACCTTCCACGCGGGCGCCTGACGCACTGACAACCGAAGCGCCCCCTCTCCCGTCGCGGGAGAAGGGGCGCTTCGTCGTCTAAACCCGGCCACCCTCTCCCGTGCCGTGGCACTTCTGCTGAAAGGCGAGGTGGCGGGGTGCATGTGCCACGGCACCCCATCGGTGGTGGTGCCGTGGCACATGCACTCGCACACGTCACCTCAGAAGGAGAAGTGCCACGGCACGGGCAGTCGGTTGCGCCCTAGCGCCACTGGCACTGGCGCGCACCCCGACGCGCACCGGACCTCGCTCGCGCGCGAGCCCTGGCCCCGGATCGATGGCCGGCCCGCTACTTCGTTGCTGCCTTCCAGGGCATTGTCGGGATGAGGGCGTTGGTCTTGAAGGGGCCCTGGCGCATCGTCGTGATGAAGGCCGAGCGCTCCGCTGCCCTGGTCTTGTACATGCCGGCGTAGGCGAGGCCGTTGTAGGCGTAGCCCGCCCAGTCGATGCCGTACCTGCGGGCCTCGTTGATCTGGGCCACCGACTGGGGCAGCGTGTTGATCCACAGGGCGTTGCCGGAGACCGTGTGGCGTCCGGTCGTCCGCTCCACCGCCCGAAGGCCCTGCAGCCACTGCGTGTAGTAGTCGCTCTGGCCCGGCACGCTCACGCTGCGGTAGTTCATCGCCACGACCGTGTCGATGATGCCCGCGCGCGCCCAGCGGGGCACGTCTTGCAGCACGTTCTTGTACGGGCGGGTCTTGGACCAGTCGGAGGTCGCACCCGGGCCCGCGTCGTAGGTGATCGCGTTCACCGAGAGGCGGTCGTTCTTGTCTCGCCGCTGCATCGCGGTGTGCACCCTGCGAACCACTGCAGTCACCTGGTCACGACGCCACTGGCTGAACTGCGGGTCGTCCGGGAGCGGGGTGCCCGTGCGACCCGTCGCTGCCCTGAACCGCGCCAACGACGTGGCCGAGTAACCCCAGTCGTTGTACTCGTCGCTCGAGGTGTGGTCGGGGTAACGGATGTAGTCGAGGTTGACGCCGTCGATCTTGTAGTTGCGCTGCAGCGAATCGACGGTCGCCACGATGTGCGACTGCACCGCCGGGTTGCCGAGGTCGACGAAGGAGGTGCCGCCGACGATCTCCGTACCGTCACGACGCCGGTCGAGCCACCGAGCAGCGCCCTTCGCCTTGGGGCCGTGCGTGTTGTAGACGTGCGCGCGCGCAGCGGGAGCCTTGGTGCCCGACCACATCTTGCCGACCGTCACCCAGGCATGCACCTGGATGCCGTTGCGGTGTGCCTGGGCGATCACCTCGGCGAGCGGGTCGTACGAGGCCGGGCCGGTGCCGGTGGCGCGAGGCAGGATCGACTTATTGCACAGGCAGTCCTGGCGACGCGTCGCCTGCACGATCAACGTGTTCACGCCGGCCTGCTTCGCCGTCGACACCAGGGTTGTCACCTGTGCCTTCGACAGCATCCCTTCGTTGAACCCGTTGACCCACAGTGCCCTCATCTCGCGCTGCGGAGCTGCAGCAGCCGGGAGGGCAGCGGCAACCGAAGCCGGTGCCGCAGCCGCGGAGGGGGCGGCTGCGACAGCGACTCCGCTACCGGAGAGAAC
Source organism: Dermatophilus congolensis (assembly GCA_030538115.1). GTDB lineage: Bacteria > Actinomycetota > Actinomycetes > Actinomycetales > Dermatophilaceae > Dermatophilus > Dermatophilus congolensis_B. The sequence goes on from JAUNUP010000005.1 coordinate 48,594, forward strand.
AGGAAGCGAAGCGGCCACGAGCGCGGCCACGCTGACAGGCACGGCAAATCGAGTCGTGAGTGTCATCGGTACAGATCCCCCAAATGCAGTTTCGTCCCCCAGATGTGTCACGCGCACGCGGCCCCCGCCACGCCCCCAAAGCGCTGCCCCAGACCCTACCCGCTCGATGTGGGCATGTGTACAAGACCACTGTCCACCGTGCCCCGCTTCACACATCAGTGCCTCACACATCAAGGCCTGCCAGGCCACGAGTGCCCAGCAACGACGAGGGAGCGGGGAGGCGTCCAGGCACCTCCCCGCTCCACGATGTCGTTGTGCGGCCGCCGAATCAACGGCTTGCGGCTGCGCTCAGGCGTCGACCTCGGCCTTACCGCGACGGGCCTCGAACTTGTTCATGTAATCCTTCTGGCCCATCTTCATCGCCCAGTACGAGAGCAGCGCGAAGCCCAACAGCCCGATCCAAGCCACCTTGAAGCCGGGCGCGTAGCTGCCGGTGGCGTCTTTGAGCATGCCCCACAACGGCGTGCCGATCGCCATACCGATGAGGTAGCCGCCGCCGAAGAACGACCAGATCTGGCCGAACGCACGGTTACCCACTCCGCCTGCCACCAGCAGCGGCGGCTGCACGGTGCCGTTGCTCATACCGGCGGCCATGAAGAACATCGAACCGAACATGATGGCCGCGACAGCGTTGAAGCCGTCTCCGCTCCACATGGAGAAGTAGTAGAACGCGATGCTCTGCATGATGAGGGTCAGCAGCATCGCGCCGAGGATGCCCAGCTTGTCGTTGAGTACACCGAGCAAGGGCTTGAAGATCAACAGGCCCAGGGTCCACGTCATCATCAGCGACGAGAAGAACGCGGTCTCCGACGCGGGCTGCGAACGCAGCGGCAGGGTCGGGTCTGTGTAGATCGCCTCGGTGCTCTGCATGTAGATCGCGAGAATCTGGGCACCACCATGGGTGATGCCGAGCATGAGGATGCCGACCAGGATCAGCCACACCCACGGCGAGCGCAGCGCCTCAGCGTAGGTGTAGCCGGGGATCTCGTCGGGGTCGGCGGCGGCACTGCGGGCCAGGTTCGGGTCGGCTCCGAGGGCCGTCAGCCCGACCTCGGCGGGGGTGTTCTTGACGAAGAACATCGTGCCGATCGCCGGGAAGACGACGACGATGATCGCGGCCATGAGGTAGGCGGTACGCCAGCCCATCGAGGCGCTGACCGCCGGAATCGCAACAGCCCAGAACATGCCCCCGATGCCGGTACCGCCCATGACCACGCCCAGCGCGGTGCCCTTCTGGGCGACGAACCAGTTGTTCACCCAGATCACCGGTACGAGCTGGAAACTGATGCCGTAGCCGAGGCCGAGCAGCGCGCCAGCGAGGTAGAACGTGAAGGGGTTGGCGGTGCTCATTGAGAACCCGACGAGCGCGAGCGCAACGATCGCGATACCGACGTACATCATCTTCTTCGGGCCCAGCTTCGCCAGCATCGGCTTGCCGAGCACCATCATCGACACCACGATCGAGAGCAAGGTGATCGTGTAGTAGAGCAGGAACGCGGCCTGCTTGCCCTCGAACAGGTCGTTGATGACATACGGGTGGAAGAACGAGGCCCCCGAAAGGGTGACCGAGCCACCGATCATCACCAGCAGCCCACCGATGGCCACTCGCCAGTGCCAGGCAGTCCACTTGGTCGAGACCTGACCTGTCACTACGACCACGCTCCGTCCGGTTTCACGAAGAAGCAGAGTCGCGGCCAGGGCCAGCGACGGCCCCGGTGCACTCTGCGCCTTTCGAAACCCTACGTCTCCTCAGGCTCCTCAACCGGCGCTCGACGAGAACTGTCGTACATCTCTCGCGCTCACAGGGCTCGGCGGGCTGCTCCCTTGTCTGCCGACTGGGCGAGCATCGCGAAGATCTTCAGGGCCGTGCTGACCTTGCGCTCGCGGGGCTTGGCGGGCTGCCAACCGACCTTGTCGGCCTCCTCGCGGCGGCGCTGCAACTCGGCGTCGTCGACCTTGAGGTTGACCGAACGGTCGGGGATCGAGAACTCGATGACATCGCCGTCGCGCACCAGACCGATCGCGCCGCCTGAGGCCGCCTCGGGCGAGACGTGACCGACGGAGAGGCCCGACGAGCCTCCGGAGAAGCGACCGTCGGTGATGAGCGCACACTTCGGGCCGAGCCCGACACCCTTGAGGTAGGCGGTCGGGTAGAGCATCTCCTGCATACCGGGGCCGCCCTTGGGGCCTTCGTACCGCACGACCACCACGTCGCCGGCCTCGACCTTCTTGCTCAGGATCATCTCGACCGCCTCCTCCTGGCTCTCGGCCACCCTGGCCGGGCCGGAGAAGACCCACTGGTGCTCGGGCACGCCCGCCGTCTTGACGATGCAGCCGTCGGGCGCGAGGTTGCCGGTGAGCACCGCGAGGCCGCCGTCTGCGGTGTACGCGTTCTCGACGGAGCGGATACAGCCGTTGACCGGGTCGGTGTCGAGGCTCGCCCACGTGTTGGTGGAGCTGAACGCCTCGGTGGTGCGCACGCCTCCGGGGGCAGCGTGGAAGAGGTGGCGGGTCGCCTCCACGACCTTGCCGCCGCGGATATCGGTGTCGTCGAGCCACGACTGCAGCGAATCGTGGTGCACCGCATGCACGCTGGCGTCGAGGATGTCGGCGCGGGCGAGCTCGCCCATGATCGCGGGGATGCCGCCGGCGCGGTGCACGTCTTCCATGTAGAAGTCGTGCGTGTTCGGGGCGACCTTGCAGATGCACGGGGTGATGCGCGAGAGGCGGTCGATGTCGCTCTGGTCGAAGTCGACCTTCGCCTCCTGTGCCGCAGCGAGCAGGTGCAGCACGGTGTTGGTGGAGCCACCCATCGCGAGGTCGACGCGCATCGCGTTCTCGAAGGCCGGCTTGGTGGCGATCGAGAGCGGCAGCACCGAGTCGTCGTCGTTGTCGTAGTAGCGGCGGCACAGGTCGACCACGAGGCGGCCCGCCTCCAAGAAGAGGTCACGACGCGCGGAGGCGGTGGCGAGCGTCGATCCGTTGCCGGGCAGCGCCAGACCGAGCACCTCGAGCAGGCAGTTCATCGAGTTCGCCGTGAACATGCCCGAGCACGAGCCGCAGGTCGGGCACGCGGACCGCTCGACCTGCTCGATCTGCGCGTCGGAGACCTCGGAGTCGACGGCCTGCACCATCGCGTCGATGAGGTCGAGCCTCGTGGAGGCGACGCCTTCGGGGCTGATGATCGCCTTGCCCGCCTCCATCGGTCCGCCCGAGACGAACACGGTGGGGATGTTGAGGCGCAACGCGGCCAGCAGCATGCCGGGGGTGATCTTGTCGCAGTTGGAGATGCACACGAGCGCGTCGGCGGCGTGCGCGTTGACCATGTACTCGACGGAGTCGGCGATCACCTCACGGCTGGGCAGCGAATAGAGCATGCCGTCGTGGCCCATCGCGATGCCGTCGTCGACGGCGATCGTGTTGAACTCGCGCCCCACGCCTCCGGCCTCGGCGATGGCACCTGCGACGAGCGAGCCCATGTCTTTGAGGTGCACGTGGCCGGGCACGAACTGGGTGAAGCTGTTCGCGATGGCGACGATGGGCTTGCCGAAGTCGCTCTCGCCCATGCCGGTGGCGCGCCAGAGGGCGCGGGCACCCGCCATGTTGCGGCCGTGGGTCGTGGTACGTGAACGCAGCTCAGGCATACCCCAAGGCTAGCCCCCGCCGCCAAACCCGCGAACCGTCAGATGCGCGGGGAGACTCCTTGGCGCAGGAGGCCGTAGGTGATGCCCTCCACCAGGGCGATCCAGCTCGCGTTCACCACGTCGCCGCCGACGCCCACCGTCGTCCAGCTCGTCGCGGTGTTGCTGTGCTGGATGAGCACACGCGTGATCGCGTCGGTGCCGTGCGAGGACTCGAGAATCCGCACCCTGAAGTCGGTGAGGTCGATGTGTGCCAGCTCGGGATACACGCCCGTGAGGGCCTGGCGCAGCGCGTGGTCGAGCGCGTTGACAGGGCCGTTCCCCTCGCCCACAGCCACGAACCGCTGCCCGGCCGCGCGCACCTTGACGGTGGCCTCGGCCTCGGTGGAGTCGCCCGCGGAGTCGCTGATGACCCGCCAGCCCTCGACCTCGAAGTACTTCAGCGCCTTGCCGTCGACCTCCTCACGCAGCAACAGGTCGAAGCTCGCATCGGCGGCGTCGAACGTGTAGCCGCGCTGCTCCAGGCCCTTGACCCGCTCGACGACCCGCCCGATGAGGTCCTTGTCGTCAAGGTCGAAGCCGAGCTCTTTGCCCTTGAGCTCGACGCTCGCGCGGCCCGCCATGTCGGAGACGAGCATCCGCATCTCGTTGCCGACGAGAGCCGGCTCGGTGTGCTGGTACAGGTCGGCGTCGACCTTGATCGCGGAGGCGTGCAGCCCGGCCTTGTGCGCGAACGCGCTGGCCCCGATGTAGGGCTGGCGGGCGGTCGCCGGCACGTTGGTGATCTCGGCGATCGCGTGGCCTATGCGGGTCATGTGCTCGAGGTGACCCTCGGGCAGTACCTGGATGCCCTTCTTGAGCTGCAGGTTCGCGATGATCGTGAGCAGGTTGGCGTTGCCGGTGCGCTCGCCGTAGCCGTTGATCGTGCCCTGCACCTGCATCGCGCCGGCGTTGACGGCCATGATCGAGTTCGCCACCGCGCAGCCGGTGTCGTTGTGGCAGTGGATGCCGATCGAGGCGCCGGTGGTGGCGATCGTGTCGGAGACGATGTCGAAGACCGTGTGGGGCAGCATGCCGCCGTTGGTGTCGCACAACGTGATGACCTCGGCGCCGGCCTCCGCAGCGGTGCGCACGGCCTCGAGGGCGTAGTCACGGTCGAGAAGGTAGCCGTCGAAGAAGTGCTCGGCGTCGAGCACGACGCGGCGGCCCTCGGCGACCAGGAACGACACGGTGTCGCGGATCATCGACAGGTTCTGCGCCAGGTCGGTGCGCAGAGCCAGGTCGACGTGCCTCACGTGCGACTTCGCCACCAGCGTCACCATCGGGGCGTTCGCGTCGAGCAGCGCCCGCACCTGCGCGTCGTCACCGGCCGACCGCGACGACGCCTTACGGGTCGAGCCGAACGCGGCCAGGGTGGCGTGCTTGAAGTTCATCTTCGAGGCTTCGGCGAAGAAGCCCGTGTCTTTGGGGTTGGCGCCCGGCCACCCTCCCTCGATGAAGCCCACGCCCAGCTCGTCGAGCAGCTTGGCGATGTCGATCTTCTCGGCGATGGAGAGGTTGAGCCCCTCCTGCTGCGCGCCGTCACGAAGCGTGGTGTCGTAGATCTGGATCTGCGTCATCGAAGGTCATCGCTCTCAGAAGGTCGGCATGCGGGCGAGGCATGTCGGAAGGACACGTCGCGCATGGGGGCCGTGCCGCGCTGCAGGCGGCCGTAGGCCGATGGTAACCGGGCGCCTCAAGGGCACCTAAACGCGTCTCGGGACCGCGATGGGGCGCCCTGACTGCGCGAGAACGCGGGGGCCGATCAACCCCCTCAAGCGCTGCGAACGCCCATTCCATAACACTGTTCTCTACGCGGAATCCGCTGGTCACCAGGGGTGTTCGCGGCTCGAATGTGTGTACCACATGACCCTTTACCCTGGAGAGCAGACAACAGGTCAAGCCCCTCGAGACATCGCGATAAGTGAGGTATCCATGGCAGTCAACACCCGACCCACCCTCGGTCCGCTCGTTGCCGCAGAGTGCTTGCAGCAGATGCGTCTGCACTTCGAAGACCTTGCCGGGCGTGGGCCGGTTCTCGGAGCGGGCCGTATGCGGGGGGCGGGCCTCATCGAGAGCCTCGGCCACGCGGGCAGCAAGCCCAGCGACGACGTGGCCAAGAAGCTGCTCGCCGACGCCCTGGGTGCCGACGGCACGCGCCTGTGCATCGTCACCGAGTTCACCTCGAACGACGACGACGAGTTCGTGGTCAAGCTGGTCGAGGGCGCCTGCAGCTTCGAGCAGAACACCGACACCGCCATGTGCGCCTACACGCTCGGCGTGTTCATCGGCGCCATCGGCTCGCTCATCGGCCACACGATGACCGGCAAGGAGACCGAGTGCCAGGCCGCCGGCGACGACACCTGCACGTACAAGATCAAGCGTCACATCGCGATGGACTGACCTCCGCGCTCTCGCATGGGCTAGGCATTTCGTCGGGGCCGACCGGTTGGTCGGCCCCCACGCGTGTCCGGCCCAACATTTCGGCCCTACCAGTCGGACCTACTCGTCGCGAGACGTCGGGAACTGGCGGCATCCCCTTAACGTCGCCCTGCCTGCGCCACTACCGTTCGTTCATGGCGAACCAGGATTTCAGCGTCCCTCCCGAGCTTGCGCAGGATCCGCTCGTGCTGGCCATGGACGTGGGGTCGACCGGCACCCGGGGCTGTCTGTACGACGCCACAGGGCGGTCGCTGCAAAAGCGCCGTGACAAGATCCCGCACTCGTTCACGGCCGCATCCGACGGAACCTCGACAATCGACCCCGACCAGGTGCTCGCCGAGATCACCGAAATCATCGACCGACTCGTCATCGACGACGTCGCACACCGCATCAAGGGAGTCGCACTCGACACGTTCGCGGCCACCCTCATCGGAGTCGACGCCGCCGGCCATGCCGTCACTCCCTGTCTCACGTACGCCGATTCACGCTCCTCCGGTGAGGTCGACAAGCTGCGCGCAGAGGTCGACGAGGCCGAGATCCAGCGCCGCACGGGCGCCCGCCTGCACACCTCGCACCTGCCGGCGATGCTGCGCTGGTGGCGGTCGGCGCATCCCGACGTGTTCGGCTCCGTGAAGACGTGGATGAGCCTGGGTGAGTACGTGTGGCTCACACTGCTCGGCGACACGGCCGCGGGTACCTCGACTGCCGCGTGGGCGGGCCTGCTCGACCGCCACACCGGCGAATGGGATGCGCAGATGCTCGACCTCTCCGCCATCAAGGTCGATCAGCTCTCGCGCATCGCCGACCCCGACGAGCCGCTGTACCCCGTGAGCAATCTCGTGCCGCGGCGCTGGCCGACACTGGCGCACGTGCCGTGGTTCCCGGTGATCCCCGACGGGTTCGCGAGCAGTCTCGGCACCGGCGCGGAGGGCGCCAGCAGCCCCGTGATCAGCTTCTCGACCTCCGGCGCCATGCGCGTGATCGTCGAGGGCGCACCGACCGACGTGCCGCCGGGCCTGTGGTGCTACCGCCTCGACCGCAACCGCAGCATCGTCGGCGGTGCCCTCAACGACGTGGGCCGCATGGTCACGTGGATGGAGAACGCGTTTCGCCTACCCGACTACGACCGGCGCGCGGAAGTGCTACTCGAGGACCCCAAACAGTCGACACCGCTGGTGCTGCCGTTCCTTACCGGCGAGCGCGCCACCGGCTGGGCGGGTAATGCGCGCATGGTGCTGCGCGACCTCAACTACTCCGAGGGTCCGTGCGAGCTGTACCGCGGCTGCCTCGAAGGCGTGGCCCTCTGCTACGTGCGACTCGCCCAGCAGGTCACGCAGGTGTCGGGCACGCCCAAGGTGCTGCGCGCCTCCGGCCGGGTGTCGAACAACATCCCGGCGCTCCTGCAGATCGTCGCCGACGCCACGGGCTACCCGGTCGAGCCGGTCGACATCAAGCGCTCGACCATGCACGGCACCGCCCTGTACGCGCTGGCCACCGTGGCTCCCGACGTGAAGGCCAGCGACGTGCCCCTCTCCGAAGTGAGGTACCCCGTACCCGAACGGGCGGAGTATTACGCCGACCGGCTGCGGCGTTTCGAAGACCTGTACGCGGCCACGATCACCGAACGCATCGGGGCGGCACACTGAGCACATGACGCACCGACCCTGCCGACACCGCACGGCCGATGCCGTGGCCGCCGTGAGCCGCCCGTGATCCTCGTCGACCACGCCATCTGGCCCGCGCACGGCACCGTCTGGGCGCATCTCGTCTCCGACACGTCACTGGACGAGCTGCACGAATTCGCCCGGGCGAACGGCCTGCCGCCCAAGGGATTCGACCTCGACCACTACGATGTGCCGGAGGCGCGGATCCCCGATCTCGTGACCGCGGGCGCCGTTCAGGTGAGCCCGCGCGAACTGCTCGCGCGCCTCGTCGCGTCGGGGCTGCGGGTGCGCGGCACGCACCGCGAGGCGGAGGGCGTGCGGCGCCGCGACGCCGACCTGTGGCATCGGTGGAGCGGGCTCGCCGCCCAGGCGCTGCCCCACGCCGGTCGCAACCCGCACGACGACGGCTGGCACTCGCTCGGATCCGACCTGCTACGCCGCTGGTCAGAGCCCCACCGGCACTACCACGACGTCGCACACCTGCACGACGTGCTGCTCAACCTCGACACGCTCGCGCACGTCGGCGAGCGCATCGACCCGGCGGCGGTGCTGGCGGCCTGGTTCCACGACGCCGTGTACGACGGCCGACCCGGAGACGACGAGGAGGCCTCAGCCCAACTCGCGGAGGCGTCACTGACGCGGGTGGGGGCGAGCGGCGGCCTGGTGCAAGAGGCCGCGCGGCTGGTGCGGGTGACGATCGACCACGCGGTCACCTCCGACGACCACGCTGCGGCAACGCTGGTCGACGCCGACCTGGCCATCCTCGCCTCGCCCCCGAAGCGGTACGCCGCCTACACGCAGGCGGTGCGGCGTGAGTACGCGGCGGTGCCCGACGAGGCATTCCGCGAGGGCCGGGGTGCCGTGCTCGCCCGGCTGCTCGACCGCGACCGGCTCTTTCACACCTCCGGGGGTCGACGCCGCTGGGAGGACGCGGCACGAACAAACCTCGCGAGCGAGTTGGGCCGGTTGCGTCGCCGTACGTGACGCGGGAGACACACAGCCCCGAACCGAGGCGCTGCCAAGGCGGGAAACAATGGACTGGCCACGTGCGTCCTATATACAGAGCCACCGATCAGCCGCATGACCCAGGCACCGCCACGTAACGACAGCCGAGGTGAGCGCATGTCCGCCATCACGACCTCCTCCCCGAAGCCCTCATCGAGCCCCAAGCCGCCTGCGACACCGGAGCACGTACTGCGTCACCGAGACCGCCCGCTGGTCTGGCGCGGCCTGCAGCTCGGTACTGCGGTCGCCGCGCATCACAGCGGCCTGTTCATCGGTTCGCGTCTGCACAAAGACCCGATCATCGGCCTGTTCGCGGGCCGGTACGACGATCCGTTCGCGTTGTACGAGGGCATACGTACCGGCGCAGAGAACCCGCTGCCGCGCAGTGCCGCCAAGCTGCGCTACGCGACGAGCCACTCGACCTGTTCCGCCGTACTCAAGTCGCGTGACATGGGCGCGCGGCCGACCGACCCCAAGATCGAGTCGAGCATCGACAAGAACGTCGATCTGTCTCTGCTGCAGATCAATCCGCCCGACCATGCCCGGCTACGGCGCACGGTGGCTCCGGCGTTCAGCCCCAAGGCGATGCGCCGCTACCGTAGCGATGTCGAACAGATCACCGAGCGGCTGCTCTCGCAGGTGCCGGTCGGCGAACCCTGGGATCTGGTGGAGAGGCTGAGTTCGCCTCTGCCGATGGAGGTCATCACGCGGATGCTCGGCATCCCGGATTACGACCAGCCGTCTTTCCGTCGCTACGGCGCCGCCATCGCGGCCTCGCTCGACGGGGTCTCGTCATTGCGTCATGCGGGCGAGATCCTCGTGGCTCAGCGGGCTACGACGGATATCTTCACGCGTTTGTTCGAACAGCGCTCGCGCGAGCCTTCAGACGACATCATCAGCGACCTCGTGCAGGCCCGCGACCGTGGCGACCTTGCGCCCGAAGACATGGTCTCGCTCGCGACGCTGCTGCTCATCGCCGGTTTCGAAACCACGGTCAACCTCATCGGCAGCGCCGTCGTGCTGCTCATGGAACGGCCCGGGCTGTGGCACGAACTGACCCGCGACCCGAGCCTCGCGGCTCCCATCGTGGAGGAGACGCTGCGGTTCGCCCCGCCCGTGCACCTCACCGGGCGGTTTCCGCTGCACGACACGGAGATCGCGGGGCAGGCCCTGAGCGAGAACGAGCCGGTCATCGTGTTTCTCGCCGCCGCGAACCGCGATCCGGAAGTGTTCGCCCGGCCCGACGAATTCGACATCACCCGCGAGAAGGTCTCCGATCACCTGTCGTTCTCGGCGGGCGCCCACTATTGCCTCGGCGCCCCGCTGGCACGACTGGAGGCGACACTCGCCTTGGAGATGCTGGCCCAAGCTGCCCCGACGCTGCGGCCGGCCGGGCAGCCGAAACCCAAGAAGGGTGTCGTGCTTCGCGGCCCGGTGAGCGTGCCGGTCGTCATCTGACCTGCGGGGCCTCGACGCGCCTCGGGCTCAGGCGGCGCGACCCCAGCGATGGTGCCTGCGGGCAGCGACGATGCCGACGGCCTCGTCGTACGCCGCGGAGACCGAGCCGGCGAACACCTGCTCCGAGAACCGCAGCGCGCTGGCCCTGGCGCCCTCGGCGAGGGTGAGGCGGAGTGCCACGTCGCCGAGCAGGTCGGTCATGTGCTCGCTGAACTCGTGCGGAGTGCGGTACTGGTAACCGTTGACCCCGTCGATGACGACCCCGTCGAGCACCGGGTCGGCCCGGCACAGCACTGGCAGGCCGCTGGCGAGCGCCTCGATGTAGGTGAGGCCCTGCGTCTCGCTGCGCGAGCTGCAGACGAACACGTCTCCGATGCGGTAGAAGTCGCTGACGACCTCGGGGTCGACGCCTCCGGTGAAGACGACCCGGTCGGCGATGCCGTGGCTCGCGCCGAGTTGCCGCACGTGCGCCGCCTCCGGGCCGTCGCCGACGACGACGAACCGCCAGTCGAGGTGCTTGAGACGGCCGAGATGGCGGAACGTCTCGGCGAGGTTCTTCTCGTGGGCCAGACGACCGACGAACACGATCACGGGAGTGCCGTCGGGCACCCCGAGTCGTTGGCGCAGGTCAGGGCGCGAGGAGGAGCGGGTCGGCTCGGGTGCGCACGTGAACCGTTCGAGGTCGACGCCCGTGGGGATGACGCGGATCGGCAGGGGCAGTCGGTAGCGGCGCAGCAGAGTCTCGACCTTGGCGGTGGGCACGATGACGAGGTCGGTACCGCCGAGCACCTTGCGGGTCAGCTTGGCCGCGACGGCGCGCCCCACCTTGCGGCTGGGCGAGAAATAGTGCGTGTAGTCCTCGTAGACCGTGTGGTAGGTGTGCACGTGCGGCACGCCCAGGTAGTCGGCGATGCGCCGCGCCCACACGAACGCCACGAACTCCGTGTGCGAGTGGATGACGTCGGGCGCCCAGCCGAGGATGCTCTCCAACACTCCGCGGTCGAGGGGCTTGCCCAGGCGGGCCATCGGGTACAGGGCCCCCATGCCGAGGGAGGCGATGCGGTACACGTCGCCGTCGAACGTCGTCGCCCGCTCGCTGCCCGTGGCAAGCACGCGCACGTCGTGGCCCTGTGCCTCAAGGCCGCGACGGAGGGTCTTGACCGAACTCACGACACCGTTGACCGCAGGTGAGTACCAGTCGCTGAGGAGTAGGACCTTCATCACCGCTCAGCATGTCATGTTCCGGTGAGCCGCAGGTGAACCCCAGGGGTTGGGCGCGAACTTGGAGTTCACCCGACCTGGTCTCGACAGGTGCGCACTAGAGTGGTTGAGGTGATCACCGCATTCGTTCTCGTGACCGTAGACGTGGCCCGAATCCCCGAGGTGGCGCAGGCGCTCGCCGACATCGAAGGTGTCAGCGAGGTGTACTCGACCACCGGAGACTGGGACCTCATCACGATCGTCCGCGTGGCCCAGCACGACCAGCTCGCCGACGTGATCGCCGACAAGGTGAGCAAGACCCCGGGCGTCGTCTCCACGCAGACGCACATCGCGTTCCAGGCGTACAGCAAGCACGACTTGGAGGCGGCCTTCGCGATTGGGCTCGACTGAGCCAGCGAGGCATGGCTCGGCTGACGACTCCGTCGAGAGACGACACAGGCTGAGCCCTCCCGCTCAGGCCCCGTGCAGCCTGGGGTATTACGGTTGAGTCATGGCTTCCGGCACCCGTTCTCATCGACGCGCGATGGTTGTGAAGGTGGCCAAGGGCACGGCTCTGGGGTTCGCGGCGGTGCAGGGGACCACGATCGCGGGGCTTTTCGCCTACGACGCGGCGAAGAAGCGCACGCGTAAGAGGCGAAGCGGGTTTCCGCAGCCGGGCTCGTTTTCGTCGCGGGTCGGTTCGACTGACGTCACCATCTACACGTATGGCGCGACGTTGTTCGACGACATGATCGCGGCGATCGAGTCGGCCGAGTCTTCGGTGCTGCTGGAGACGTTTCTGTGGAAGAACGATGAGGTCGGGCAGAGGTTCAAACAGGCTCTCGAAGACGCGGCCGAGCGGGGCGTCGACGTGCGGGTCATCTACGACGGGTTCGGAAACCTGGTCGTGAATCCGCAGTTCTACCGTCTGTCTCCGAAGGTGAAGGTTTTCCGGTTTCCGATTCTGCGGCCTCGCATGTTCGTCAACCCGATGCTGTCGTCGGGGTTGACGCACCGCAAGATCCTCGTGGTCGACGATGACACGGCTTTCGTGGGCGGCTACAACATCGGCTCGTTGTACGCGACGCAGTGGCGTGACACGCACGTCAAGCTCTGCGGACCGGAGGCGTGGGAGTTGCGGCAGTCGTTTGTGTTCTTGTGGAACCGGCTGCAGAAGAAGTACCCCGAGGTGCCCCGCATCGAGGCGGCCGGCGCCTGGGATTCGCGGGTGCGTTCGGTCGACAACCTGCCCGCGCGGCGGGTGTACCCGATCAGGGCGATGTACCTCGAGGCGATCGACAAGGCCGACGACCACATCTACCTCACGACCGCGTATTTCATCCCCGACCAGCAGATTCTCGACGCGCTGATCCGCGCGTCGAAGCGGGGCGTGGATGTGCAGATCATGGTGCCGATGGAGTCGAACCACGTGCTGGCCGACTTCGCCTCGCGCGGCTACTGGCGGCCGCTGCTCGACGCGGATGTGACGGTGCTGCTGTACGAGCACGCGATGATTCACGCGAAGACGATGACGGTCGACGGGCGCTGGGCCACGATCGGCACCGCGAACATCGACAGGCTCTCGCTCTCGTTCAACTACGAGGTGAACGCCGAGATCGTCGACGCCGATGTCGCCCGTGCGATGGAAGACGTCTTCCGCACCGACGCGACGAACTGCCACGTACTCACCCGCGAGGAGTGGCAGAGCCGGCACCTCATCGCACAGTTCGCGGAGGCGGTCATCGCCCCCCTCGCACCGTTCCTGTAGGAGCGGCTACTCGACCGGGGTTCGTTCAGTCGTCTTGGCCGTCTGAGTCGTCGGGGCGTACGTAGTCTTCGGCTACGAGGGACTGGTAGTCGGGGTGTTTTTCGATCCAGCCGTCGATGAACGAGCACTCTGGCTCGACCTTGCGGGTGCCCTCGTCGCGCACGGAGTCGAGCGCGACTCGCGCGAGGGCGCCTGCGACCCCTTGGCCCGCGAAATCGTCGAAGACTCGCGTATGGGTGAATCGGATGACGCCGTCGGCGAGTTCGTACTCCGCGATACCCGCGAGCGCATCACCGATGTGCGCCTCGAACCTGCTCTCGGAGGGATTGTCCGCGACGACGAGATCTGGGTTGCCTGCCATGTATCTACGCTGCCACAGCTCATCGCCTCCGTCAGCCGGGGGCGAGTTTCGCAAGAGCCGCTCCCAGGTTTCTCCCCGGAATTTCCGAGCGTAACCTCGCGTTATGACATCCATGCCTCCAGCTTCTGAATCAGCCGCTTCGACGGCCCCCGCGGAGGTCGAGCCCACGACCTCTCGCTTCCGTGTCCCGTTCTGGGCCCAGGTGTTCATCGGCCTCGCCGTCGGCATCGTTCTCGGGTTCGTCGCCCGCATCGGCGACGTGACCTGGCTCGCTGCCACGCTCAAGGAGGTCGGCTCGATCTTCGTGCAGCTCCTGCGCGCGATCGTCGTACCGCTCGTGCTCACGGCCATCATCGTGTCGATCGCCAACCTCGGGCGCGTCGCCAACGCGACCCGCCTCGCCGTGCAGACGTTCGTGTGGTTCGCGATCACCGCCCTCGCCTCCGTCGTGGTCGGCATCGTGCTCGGCGTGCTCACCAATCCCGGCATGAGCGCCTCCGTCGACCGCGCCGCCGCGAGCGCCCCCGCACGTCAGGGCACGTGGCTCGACTTCATCAAGGGCATCGTGCCGGCCAACTTCCTCGGTCTCGAAGTGAGTGCCCGCACCGCGGCCGACACCGGTGCCGTCACGGCATCCGCGTCGTTCAACGTGATGCAGCTCGTCATCATCGGTATCGCGCTCGGCGCCGCGGCCCTCGCCGTGGGGCGCAAGGCCGAGCCGTTCCTCGACGTCACCCGCGCCGCCCTCGAGGTCTTCTCGAAGCTCGTGTGGTGGATCATCAAGCTCTCGCCTGTCGGCACCGCGGCCCTCATCGGCTCCGCCGTCGCGAGCTACGGCTGGGACCTCATCGGCTCACTCGCCGTCTTCACCGCCGACGTCTACATCGGCTGCTTCATCGTGCTGCTCGTGATCTACCCGATCGTGGCCCGCGTCAACGGCCTGTCGATCCGCCGGTTCTATGCCGGCGCCTGGCCCGCGATCCAGTTCGCGTTCGTCTCGCGTAGCTCCATCGGCACCCTGCCGCTCACGCAGCGCGTGCTCACCCGCAACCTCGGCGTGCCCGGCGAATACGCCTCGTTCGCGGCTCCGATCGGCGCCACCACCAAGATGGACGGCTGCGCCGCCATCTACCCGGCCCTCGCCGCGATCACCGTGGCCCAGCTCTTCGGCATCCAGCTCGGCCTGCAGGACTACCTGATCATCGCGTTCGTCGCCGTCGTCGGCTCCGCCGCCACCGCGGGCCTCACCGGCGCCGTCGTGATGCTTACCCTCACCCTCTCCACCCTGGGCCTGCCCCTGGAGGGCGTGGGTCTGCTGCTCGCCATCGACCCGATCCTCGACATGATCCGCACCGCGACCAACGTGGCCGGCCAGGCACTCATCCCGACGATCGTCAGCAAACGCGAGGGCATCCTCGACGAGGAGACCTACAACTCCAACACCTTCGCCGGAGCCGACGCGCGCCTGGCCCGCAACGAGAGCGACGCCCCCGAGCACGCACTGGAGCCGGCGACCGCCTGACGCCGAGCTGCTTAGAGGGCGAAGCGGGCCATGTCTTGTTCGAGCGTGCCGACGAGGCGGCCGAGTTCGGCTGCTTCGGTGCGGGTGTGGCTCGCGCCCTCGGCTCCGCGGGCGGCGCCGTCGGCCACGGCCTGCGCCGATGCCGCGATGCCGCGGGCGTTCTGGGCCGCCTCCTGAACCGAGCGGCTGATCTCGTTGGTGGTCGCGGTCTGCTGCTCGACAGCAGACGAGATCGTCATCTGCGTCTCGTTGATGCGGCCGATGATCTCGGCGATGTCGGCGAGCGCACGAGTGGTGGCCGAGGCGTCCGCCTGGATGTCGACGACCTTCGCCGAGATCTGCTCGGTCGCGGCGGCCGACTCCTGGGCCAGCTCCTTCACCTCGTTGGCAACCACGGCGAAGCCCTTACCGGCCTCGCCCGCGCGGGCGGCCTCGATGGCCGCGTTCAGGGCGAGCAGGTTGGTCTGCTGGGCGATCGTCGAGATCACCTTGATGACCTGACCGATGCTGCCGGAGGAGTCGGAGAGCTGTGCCACGGTGACGGAGGCTCGGTCGGCGGCCTGCACGGCCTCGCCGGCCACCTCCGTCGCGCTCGACGCGGCCGAGGCGATCTCGTGGATCGAGGCGCTCATCTGTTCGGTGCCCGCCGCGACCGTGTCGATGTTGCCGCTCACGTGACTGGCCGCCCCCGACGTGCGCTTCGCCTCCTCCGTGTTGGATTCGGCTGCCGCGGCGGTCTCATCGGTCGTCTCACCGAGACGCACGGCGGATCGGTTCACGTCGCGCGCCAGCGAATCGACGGCCCGGATGGTCTCGGCCATCTTCTCGGTCGAGGCGTTGTACGCGATCGCCAGCTCCTTCGCCTCCGCCAGGCCGAGCTCGGGCAGCCGGAACGTGAGGTCGTCAGGATCACGGCTGCGCAGCGCCTCGACGTAGGCCACCACCGGGCCCACGATCACGTAGGCGAGCGAGACGCACATGCTGAAGACGAGACTCATCGTCAAGGCACCGGTGACGATCAGCACCCACTCGAGGGTGCGACGCGCGTCGGACGCCTCGGCGATGGCCTGCAGGTCGGCGTGCAACTGCCCCGAACCGCCGGTGGCCGCGATCGCGGCCTGTAGGTCGCGCTCGATATCCGATGAGCTGCGAACGAGCATGACCACCACGACGACCGCGACAACGGCGAGGAAACAACCGAAGAGTGCCGGTGTGCGCAGTGTCTTGTGCTTGAACATGTACTCCCCGGCTTCCCGATGCGATTGTGACGAACGCCAAAACAATCGACCGGGGCCTACAGGAGTTGAGTCCGTTGCGCGCCGACGCGGGCTTTCCCTGTCGCGTCGGCGCGTAACGGTTACTCACTGCTCAGGCGGCGAACCTCAGCGGCCGGAGGTGCGGTCGAACAGCACCGAGCGGCCGTTGAGGGGCTGCACGGGTCGGGCGTTGCCCTGGTACGCCTCCATCACCTCGTTGAGCTGGGCGCTGCTGAGAGTGACCGGCGTGGTGAACACCGTCCACGCCACACCCTCCGAGCACGGCGGCGTGGTGAGGCTGCCCTCGTACCGGAACGAACGGCGGTCCTTCGGCAGCAGCGCGTTGAGGTCGGCCTTGGCCGTCGCCTTCTTGTCTCCGTCAGGCTGGGTGATGACGTCGATGACCGGCTTCCATGCCTTGTTCTCCTTGCCGCCACCGCGGAACATCACGCCGAACACGGCCAGCGATCCGTCTTCGGCCTGGTTCACGAAGTGCATCTCGGCCGGGTAGTGGATGCCGTCGATCTGGTGCTCACTCGGCGCGTGGTGGTGGAACTGGGCGAACGTGTACGTCTTTCCGCCGTGCTTCACCGTGTTGGGCTTGCTGCCCTTGACCGGGCCGGTGTTCACGCCGTGACCGTTGTCGGTCAACTCGAGCTTCACGGTTCCGTACGCGAACCTCGGGTTGGCGATGCCACGGCTGCGCGAGGCGTTGATGTCGATCGGCGACTGCTTCTTGCCCTCACCGCACATGGGGAAACCGAGGTCGTCCCAGTGCGAGGGCCCCACGTCTCCGATGTAGCCCCACTTGGCAGCGCCGTCGGCCGGCGCGGCCTTGACTGCGGGCGCAGGCTGCGCGGCGGTTTGAGTCGCGCCGGAGAGCACACCTGCTCCGGCGAGTGCGATGGCCGCCACGGACGCGGCGAGGTATCTGGTTCGAACGGTCATCTTGAGGCTCCCTGTTGGCCGTTGTCGCGCCCGCGACACCGTTGCACGAGCGCTGCGCGGAACTTTCAACCTATGAGTCGACGCCTCGTTCCGTGGCCGAATCAACGACTTCTTCACGAGAACTTCTACGAACCCCCTTGTGACTCAGGGGTACTGCAATTTAGGCGAGGCTGCTCTTACAAATTCACGGTCGACACCTCATACTGGTTGGGGTATCCGCAGTTCGCGGACCTGAGAACCTCCCGGAAGGCGTGACGCGTGCAGCTTGATCCCGAGAAGATGACGGATGTCGTGAAGCGCCTCAAGCGCGCCCAGGGTCAGCTCGGCGGCATCGTCAAGATGATCGAGGACGGCCGCGATTGCCAGGAGATCGTCACCCAGCTTGCCGCAGTGTCGAAGGCGATCGACCGCGCCGGCTTCGCGACGATCTCGGTGGGCCTACGCGAATGCATGTCCCAGCCGGAGGAATCGGAGACCGACCTCGCAGCGATGGAGAAGCTCTTCCTGTCGCTCGCGTGACTTCAGCGCGCCGAGGTGCTTTCTGGCGCGCACCCGTAACCGCACGAAGACCGGAGCTCCCGCCCCCGTGAGGGGTGAGAGCTCCGGTCTTTTGTTGGGGGCGCGACGCCGGCGATCGGGTCAAGCTCCGGTTTCGCTCGTGCCCGCAAGCCAGGTTCGGTAGCCGCCGTCGAGGTTGCGCACCTCGCGGCCGTGCTGGGTCAGGATGCGGGCCGCCGTGTGGCCACGCAGGCCCACTGCGCAGTGCACGACGACACGCCCCTCCGGCACGTCGGCCATACGTTCACGCAGGTCATCGACCTGGATGTTCACAGCCCCGGGGATGGCCCCGGCCGCGAACTCGCCGGGTGTACGCACGTCGATGAGTGCGACACCGTCGGTCATGGCGGCCTCCAATTCGTGCCACTGGATCGTGTCGGCGTGGCCGGTGCGCATGTTGTCTGCGATGTAGCCGAGCATGTTGACCGGGTCTTTCGCAGACGAGAACTGGGGCGCGTACGCGAGTTCGAGGTCGGCGAGGGCGCTTGCCGTGATTCCGCCCGTCATCGCGGTGGCGATGACGTCGATGCGCCGGTCGACACCTTGCTTGCCCACGCCCTGCGCGCCGAGGATGGCGTCGGTCTCGGGGTCGAGCAGCAGCTTGAGCGACATCTGCTCGGCGCCCGGGTAGTAGGTGGCGTGCGACGCGGGGTGCGTGTGGATGGCCTTGTAGGGGCGGCCGAGCGCCTGAAGTCGCTTCTCGTTCCAGCCGACCGACGCGACCTGCAGACCGAAGACCCCGACGATGGCCGTGCCGAGCACCGGTCGACCGGCTCCGGGCAGGCCCGCGATGTGGTCGGCGACGCGGCGGCCCTGCAAGTTCGCCGTGTTGGCCAGCGGCACGAGCACCGCCGAGCCGTCGATGGCGTCGCGCTTCTCGGCGGCATCGCCGACGGCGTAGATGGCGGGGTCGCTGGTGCGGTTGAATTCGTCGACCGAGATGCCACCGCGCTCACCGACCTCCAGGCCCGCTGCGGAGGCGAGCGCCGAGTCGGGGCGCACGCCGATCGCGGCCACCACGATGTCGCCCTGCACGGCCTCGCCGCCGGCGAGCGTGACGCCCGCCGGGGTGATGGTCTCGACCGACGAGTTGAGTCGCAGGTCGACACCGTTGTTGCGGAGCGCCTCGTGCACCGGGTGGGCCATCTCGATGTCGATAGGCGTCATCACCTGCGGCATCGCCTCGACCAGAGTGACCTTCAGGCCGCGGTGCACGAGATTCTCGGCCATCTCGACTCCGATGAAGCCACCTCCGATGACGACCGCGGATGTCGCGCCCGCCGTTGCGGCCACCATCGCGTCGGTGTCTTCGACATCGCGCAGGGAGAGGGCCCGCTCGATACCCGGGATCGGCGGGCGCACCGGCCGCGCACCCGGCGACAGGATCAGGCGGTCGTAGGTCAGTTCGTACTCGGCCGCGCCGCTGCCGTCTGCGGCGAGGTTGCGGACGAGGACTGTGCGCTTCTCGCGGTCGATGCTGACGACCTCGGAGGCGACGCGCACGTCGATACCGAAGCGCGCGCCCAGCGACTCGGGGGTCTGCAAGAGCAGCTTCGAGCGCTCCTCGATGACCCCGCCGACGTGGTACGGCAGCCCGCAGTTGGCGAACGACACGTAGCCGCTGCGTTCGAGCACTGTGATCTGCGCGTTCTCGTCGAGACGCCGCATACGCGTGGCGGCGCTCATTCCGCCCGCGACCCCACCGATGATGACGATCTGCATGACTGGAATATACCCCCGGGGGTATTGTGTTCTCGAATCGTCTCGCAACCACACCCTGCGACCGACACCGGTCCAACGGAGCCCTGCGAGCCGAGATGACACCACGATTATCGATCAAGGAGATTCACATGTGCCGTCCCGTTACGTGCAAGACCTGCAACAAAACCACCTGGGCGGGCTGCGGCCAGCACATCGACAGCGTGAAATCGCGGGTTCCCGCGGGCCAGTGGTGCGACGGCAATCACCCGGCGGGTGCCACTCCGGTCGGCGGCGGATCGACGGGTGGCTTCTTCAAGAAGCTCTTCGGCTGAGGCCTTGCCGCCCGCCTCCGCGGGGATGAGCCCGCACGCGCCGATTCGTCGATTTTGCCGTATCCATTAATCTAGGGTTCAGCGTAGAAAGCTCAAGACAAGCCTACCGACGGCATCGTGACGGATGTCGTCCCGCGGGCGACGTCGAGACGGACCGCGCCGTCGGTCTCGCCTCGACGTCACCGCGACTGCGCAGATCCGCGCGGGCGGCCTGGGCAGGTTCGGTCACAGTCGCGAGTGTGACTCAGCGAGCACGCTCACCGCAGGGCGGGACGTACGCAACACACCTGGTCAGACGTTCGGTAACAGGCGCGGAAGACGTCGATCAGGCGAACCACTGGGTGGGCGGACCCGCAGCGAGAAGGCCCGAGAAGACCAGAGCGATCGCTACCAGGCTGACCAGTGCCGATGGGATCGGGCGCCGCACCACCGTGCGCACGAGCGAGTCGATCGGGCCGGTGCCGTCGTCGTGGCGGAGGCGCCAGCTCTCACCGAGCAGGCCACGGCGGCGGGCTGCGCGCTTGAACGGCACGGTCATGTACGGGATCACCGCGGAGCCCAGGCCGACGGCGATGTCACGCAACCGCCACTTCTGGTCGACGCCCACCAGCACCGTGACCAGGGCGTACGACAAGAACACGAAACCGTGCACAGGGCCCGCGAGGCTGACGCCTAGCCCGCCGAGATTCAACACGTACTTGCCGATCATGCCGAGAATCAGCAGGGTCCACGTCACCATCTCGGCGCGAGCGAGCGTCGTGAACAAGCGGGCGGGGTTCGTGGCAAGCGACGACATGGCGCCTTTCTCCGTCGAGGGTTTGCCCCATCCTCTCAGGAGAACCTGGTTCCGCTCTCCGGCACAGCCGCGACGGGAACGCGGGGAGCACCCGGGAGTGCCCGAGAACCCCGGGCGGGCCCAGGCGCTGCCGTCGCGGGCTCAGTCCTCGAGGGCCGCGTCGCGCACGAGAATGGCCAACTGCACGCGGTTCTCCAGGTCAAGCTTGGTGAGGCTGCGGCTGACGTGCGCTTTCACCGTCGCCAGGCTGAGAAAGAGGGCCGCCGCGATGTCGGTGTTGCTCTCACCGCGAGCCACGGCCCGGGCCACATCGAGTTCCCTCTCCGTGAGCACCGTGAGGCGAGCGCGGGCCTGGTCGCGGGGACCATCAGCGGCGACGGCGACCCCGGCCATGAGGCGAGCCGTCACGCTCGGAGAGAGGGTCGGTTCGCCCGCAGCAGCGGCGACGATCGAGCTCACGAGCTTGTCGGGCGGAGTGGTCTTGAGCAGGTAACCGAGGGCTCCCGCACGGATGGCGCGGGCCACCGAGTCGTCTCCGTCGAAGGTCGTGAGCACGACGACGTGCGGACCGTCGGCGGGGGTGCGGCCGGCGCGGATGCGGTGGGTGGCCGCCACTCCGTCGAGCACGGGCATGCGCAGGTCCATGAGCACGACGTCCGGAGACAGAGCCGCGACCTGGCGCACCCCTTCGGCTCCGTCGCCCGCCTCGCCGACGACCTCGAGTTCGCGGGCACCTCCGAGAATCGCCCGCAGGCCCGCGCGCACGAGCGCATCGTCGTCGACGAGCAGAACTCGCACGGGTCGGTCGGTCATCGGGGGCTCCTCAGGTTCATGGGCAGGGTCGTTCGGGTTCCGCTCACGGCGTGCCCCACGGCAGTCGGGCGCGCACCACGTAGAAGCCGTCGCTGAGCCCGTGTTCGAGGCTGCCACCGGCCAATGCGGCGCGCTCGGCGAGGCCGATGAGGCCCATCCCCGTTCCGCCGATGGCCGGTTCGGCGGCAGCACTTGGGCCATCACTCGGTCCGCCTGCGGCTCCGGCAGCGCCTGGGCCGGCTGGGGCGGCGAGCGGGTTCGAGACCGCGATGTCGAGCGCCACACCCTCTTCGCCACCGATCGACACGGTGACGGGCAGGCCCGTGGCGTGCTTTCGGGCGTTGGTGAGGCATTCCTGCACGATGCGGTAGGCCGTGCGGCTGGTCTTGACCGGCAGGTCGTCGAGGTCGGGCATCGCGCCGACGATCGCGACGGGAGTGCCGCTACGTGTGGCGTCTTGCAGCAGGTCGGTGAGGCCGTCGAGGGTCGGCTGCGGCGGTGCGGCGTTGTCGGCACCCGCGCCCCCGCGCAGCACGCCCAGCACCCCGGCCAGCTCGGAGACGGCCCGGTCGGCGTTGTCGCGCACGATGCCGGCGTGCTCGGCCACCTGGTCTCGGGTGAGGTCGTCGCGGTAGGCGAGCACGTTGGCATGCACGGCGATGAGCGAAATGCGGTGCGCGAGAACGTCGTGCATCTCCTGGGCGATGCGGGCGCGCTCACCGGAGCGGGCGGCGTCGATGCGCGCGGCCTGCTCGCTCTCTTGGGCCACGGCACGCTCGTGCAGCGTGGTCACCAGTTCGCGGCGCGTACCCGTGTAGGCCCCGATGTACCAGGTCGCCGTGAACACGAGCAGGGTGACGCCCGCAGCCACGGCGAATCGCCACGGCATGTCTGCGGTCGGCCAGATCCACTCCGCCAGAAGCGCCGCCGCCACGAACAGGGGGGCGATGACGTAGAGATCGCTGCGTCGCCGTCGGGTCGCCAGCGACGCGAGGCACAAAAGGCTTGCTGGGGCGGCCCCCATCGACAGGGCGGTCGACGCCGCTGTCACCACCGCCACCGGCAGCGGCCACCGCCTGCGGAAGAGCACCAATACCACTGCGATGAGCCCGAGCACGAAGTCGGCCACGAGAAGCACCGCGATGGGGTGGCCGGAGCCGATCAGCACGTCTTCGGGGCCTGTCGGGCTCGCCTCCTCGGCGTCGATGAGCCGGAAGGCGAAGAACATCATGCCCATCACCAGGGCCAGACCGACCCGCCAGATCTCGCCCCACACGCGCTGCCACCAGGGCACGGGGCGTGGCAGTGGAGGCGGCGGCCCTTCGGCTACCTGGATTTTCGTGAACACGTCTCCAGCGTAGAAGGCATAGCGGCCTGCGGAATCGGCCGACGGGCCGGTGCGACCCCCTACCAAAGTCGGGGGTGTGCTCGCACCGTTCGACACCGGCATTCGAGCCGCTCGGCCGATTCGGCGCCCCCTGCCGCGCCGGGATGGTTGAACCATGATCACCGCAACCAACCTCACCAAGCGCTACGGCTCCGTCACGGTCGTCGACGACGTCACGTTCACCGCCCGAGCCGGCCGCATCACCGGCTTTCTCGGCGCCAACGGAGCGGGCAAGTCGACCACGCTGAAAATGCTCACCGGGATGACGCCCATCACCTCCGGTACCGCCACCGTGCTCGGGCAGCCGTACGCGAGCCTGACTAACCCCGGCCGTCAGGTGGGTGTGCTGCTCGACGCCGCCGCCCAGCACTCCGGGCGCACGGGCCGCGAATCCCTCACTCTCGCCGCGATCCTCATGGGCGTGCCGAAGTCTCGGGTGGCCGAGGTGCTCGACCTGGTACACCTCGACACCCGCGCGGCCCGCAAGCGCGTCGGCGCCTACTCGCTGGGCATGCGGCAGCGGCTCGGCATCGCTGCGGCGCTGCTCGGTGACCCGCAGGTGCTCGTGCTCGACGAGCCCGCCAACGGCCTCGACCCGGCCGGGATCCGCTGGATGCGCACGTTGCTGCGCGACTTCGCCGACGGCGGCGGCACCGTGCTGCTCTCCTCGCACCTACTGCACGAGGTGCAACTGGTCGCCGACGACGTGGTGGTGATCGACTCCGGCCGCATCGTCGCCACCGGCGAGGTCGCCGACTTCACCGGCGACGGGGCGCGCAGCCTCGAAGACGTCTTCTTCACCCTCACGGGAGGCGACCACCGTGCCACCGCGTGACCTGCACCGCCCGCCGACCGCCTCCGCACGACCTGAAGGACCCACGATGAGCATCGACACCAACGACACCACCAAGATCGACGGCACCAGCGCCGACACCCGCGTCAGCGGTACCGCCCGCACCGCAGTAAGGTCCGTCTCCTTCGCGCGGTTGCTGCGCGTGGAGGCCCGCAAACTCGTCGACACCCGCGCCGGCCGCTGGCTGCTCGGCATCTGCGCCGCCATTACGGCCCTGAGCGCGTGGGGAGCGATCGTGTGGATGCCCGACCTCGATGTCGAGACCGCCCCGAGCTTCGTGTACGACATCGCGCTGCTGCCCGCGGCCTTTCTCGTGCCGGTCATCGCGATCCTGGCCGCGACCGCCGAGTGGTCGCAGCGCACCGGCCTCGTCACGTTCGCGCTCGAGCCGCGCAGGCTCCGCGTCGTAGCCGCCAAGGTCGTCGTCGCCTGCGGAGCGGGCCTGCTGGCCGTCGCGGGGATCCTCGCCCTCGTCTACGGCGGCCTGGGCGTGTCGGCCCTGCTCGGTGACGCACCCGCCTCCTGGGCCATGAGCGGCCCCCGCATCGCCGGGTCGGCGCTCGTGGTCGTGCTGACCATGCTGCAGGCCGGCGCCTTCGGCTTCGCGACCCTCAACACCGCCGCCGCGATCGTCTCGTTCTTCGCACTACCGACCGTCATCACCGTTGCCACCACCCTGTCGACCTGGTTGGGCGAGCGCGCCGCCTGGTTCGACATCGGCGCCACCGGAACCCCTTTCGCGGCCGGCACAGCCACTGCCACCGACTGGGCGCACCTCGCCACTGCAGCGGCGATCTGGGTGGTGCTGCCGATGGCGATCGGCATCGTCCGGGTGCTCCGGGCAGACATGAAGTAGGCCTGCACCACCCCCAGACGCATGGGGGACGGGAGGAGGAGGGGGAGGTGGGGGCCCCGGGGGTCACGGGGGGCCCGGGGCGGTCCCCACGTTTTTGTTGGGGGTGTTTTAAAAA
>JAUNUP010000005.1:73378-211331 GCA_030538115.1 Dermatophilus congolensis
GCCGCCAGGATGTCGCCCTGCACCCCCCCCACCGGCTGGGGGGCCGGGTGGAGGAGGGGGAGGTCGAGACCCGGGGCGAACAGGGGGCCCCGGGTCTCGACCTCGTATGTTGTGTGGCTTGTTACACAACGGACGTATTGGTGACGCCGAACTGTGAAGAAATTGGGCAAAGTTCTGAACGTGAACGCTTGGCCGTCTGCTCCAACGACCACGCGTCGCCTCGAACGGTGGGTCGTGCGGCGGCGACGCCTGCTCCTCTTGGCCGCGACGGGCGCCGCCCTACTCCTGGTAATTCAACGATCCGCGTTCTTCGGCGCAGCCGCGTGGAGCCTGGTCTCGGTGGGCGCCATCGCGATCGCCGCGGCCGCGTACCGCCTCATCATCCGCGGGTCGGGCCGCGATCTAGGCCTCTGCTCGCCGGTGCCGTGGCTGGTGAGCGGGTGTTGGGTTCTGGCGATCGCCGTGGGGGGTCATGCGCTCCAGGCCGTCATCGCACCCGGCGACTTTCCCCTCGTCGACATCGCATTCGCGCAGATCACCGGCCCTGCCGGTTCGAGCGGAGTGAGGTTCGGCCTCATGCTCGCCGCCGTCGCGGTCGTCGCGGTGGCAACGGAGTTCGTGAGCCTCGGGCTCATCCATCGAGGCATACGTGACTGCCTGTTCGGCATCGTCGGCCGCTGGGTCGCCCTCGCCGCCGGCGTCGCCGCGCAGGTGGTCGTGCTCTCACTGACCGGCCTGGTTCAGCCGACTCAGATCGGCCAAGTCGTGTTCAGCGTCGTCGTGGCTTCACTGGCGTACGAACTCACGAGCGCCCTATGGGTACCTGCCGTCGGGGGCGCGCTGTACGGCGCCTTGTACTTCGCGATCTCCCAGGTGCCGATACCCGACAACGGATCACTCGCACTCGTCGCGCTGTCGCTCGTGGCCATCCCCGCAGCCGCGGGAGCCGTGATCTGCTGGCTCTGCCGGGTCCTTGGGACGAGCACCCGCATCGCTGCCGTTCAGTGACCGACCGAATCCTGCTCGTCACTACTAGCCGGATTCTCGGCCCCACCAGCCAGATTGCCGTCGTGCGGTGACCTCCCTCGACACACGAAGGCCCGCTCCCGGGAGTGCCTCCCCGGAGCGGGCCTTCGTCACACGCCCTCGTCGTCCCCGCTCAACACCGAGGCGGGCACGAGCGAGCCGTCAGTCGCGACGCAACTCCTGATCACGGTCACGTTCGAGGGTGTCGCGGACATCGCCCTCACGTACGCCCTCACGGGTGCCTCGGTCACCGCGGCTGTCGTCCTCGAGCTCGACCACCTCACGCTCCACCGGTACCTGGACGGTCTTCATTTCGGTGACCTTGTACTTGCGCAGCCGCATACCTCGCCCTGCGCCCCGCTCGTCGCGGTCTCGGTCGCGCTCGTCGGGCCGGTCGCGGTCGTCGTGCGTAAGCCCCGCCCCGTCCCGGTCGTCACGGTCACGATCGAAGTCCCGGTCGTCTCGGTCGGTGAGGTCGACGCGGTTCACGTCGTCGCGGCGGTCGACGTCGACGTCACGGTCGTCGGCACGCTGACGCGCGGCTGCCGCGGCACCGGCCGCACCGGCGACTCCGGCAGCCCCGGCATCGCCCATGCCCCCTGAGTCACTGCGCTCGTGGCGCGCGGCGTCGATGTCGTCACGGCGACCGCGGTTCTCGTCGATGAGCCCGTCACGTGCGAGATCGTCGCGGCCGAGGTCGTCGTCGGCGTAGACACGCTGGTCGTCACGCAGGTTGTCGCGTGACACTTCGTCACGGCCGAAGTTCTGCGTGTACCGGGCGTCGCCGCTGCGCTCGCCGCGGTCGTAGGCCTCCTGGCGTGCGTCACCGTAACCGGCCGTGCCCACCCCCGGAGAGCCGCGCAGTCCTTCCTCGCCGGGATAGTTGGAGCGGCCCTGGTGCGGATCGAGGTCTTCGTTGCCGATGCCGTAGTAGGTGTAGAGGTTGTCCTGCTCCGATTCGCTGAGGTGTCCGTCGGAGTCGATGTTGGGGGCGTCCTTGACGAAGGCTTTGTCGAACGGAACGCGCAGACCGTCGTTCACCTGCTCGGCATCGCGTACCGGCACAAAGGTCTCCTTGGTGCCGAACAGCCCTGTCTTCACGGTCACGAATGTTGGCTCACCCGTGTTGTCGTCCACGTAGATCTGTCCGACGGCACCGATCTTGTCGCCGTGGCGGTCGAACACATCCAGGTCCTGCAGCCTGTCGATGTCGAGAGTCATGTTCTGCCACTCCTTGTATCGCTGCGGAAGGCACGGCGACGCCACGTGGGTGACACGCACGTCGCCGTGCCCGGTGCGGCGACGCTAACAGCGCCCCGAGCGACGCGCATCCGGAGGAGTGAACGAGATCAGAGGTGAGCGGGCGTTATCCGTCGAGCAGCGGCGACAGATGCGGTGTGAGTTTTTCACACACCTGTTCGGGTGAGGAATCGATCATCGCCTCACTGTGTAGACGCTCGAAGTAGGTAGCGTCGCTGCGGTACACCGGGTCTGGATTCGAGCGGCTTACGACCCGCAGCAGTAGGCCGTAGGCGGTCGTGGGCTCGGCGCCGCCTCCGTACAGGGCCCAGTTGAACGAAGCGAGATTCGCCGCGTGGTATCCCGACATGATCCCGGAGAGGATCGCGCCGAGGTCGGCGCAGTCGGCGTCGGTGAGCTCGACGATGTCGTGCACTTCGGGCAGCACCGCCCAGACCTCGTGGAATCCGACCGGCGCCCACGGGGTCAGCACCGATACGCGGCCGCGCGTGCCGAGCCAGCGCGGCCCGCCGTTCTCCTGACCGACGAGGGTGGCCCAGAACGAGGTGCCGTGCTCGGCCTCCCAGGCCTGCGACGCCTCGATGAGGCGCCTTTGCGCGGTGGTGCCGAAGTCGTCGTGAGCTGACTGGGCGTGCGGGTGCACCAGCGAACTGCCCGCGGGTGGAAGGTAGTTGGCGTTGATGGAGTGCCACATGGGGCGCAGGCCGCCGACTCCGCGCGAATAGGCCACGAGGCCGGTGAGCAGGTCGCCGACGAGGGAGGGGCTCAACCCGTCGAGATCGACGAAGTGCCGGGTCGTGTCGTACAGACCGACAGACGAGAACTCGGAGTAGGCCATCACGTTCGGCACCACGGCGCTCACGCCGCGCCTGATGCGCCCCTCGGAGGTGATGCTCGCGTCGAACGTGCCGGTGGCCAGCTCGATCTTGTCTTCACAGAACGGGCAGAACGGAGGCGGGGCGGTCAGGGCCGAGAGGTCGGGCCGAACCGTGGGGGCGAGTCGTTCGCCGTGCAGAATCCGGCTGGTGTGCCCGGTCAGCGGATCGACACGCACGGTGAGCTGCGACTCGACGGTGTTGGAGGCGTTACCGAGCTCGGGAACGCGGGCGGTGACCTGATGTTCGACGAAGCCGATGGCTGCCATGCCCAGATGCTACGCAGCCGGAGCACCCGAGGGGAGGCGCTCGCGGGGATCGTCGCCGTCAGGCAGAACCGGGGGTGAAGTGCTCGTCGAGGTCGATGCCGAGGGCCGTGCCCAGGGTTCGGGCCTTGACCAGGGTTTCGTGCCACTCCGCCTCCGGTGTGGAGCGGGCGGTCACCGCGCCGCCGATGCCGTACGTGAGGTGATCGGGGTGCCAGATGATCGAGCGGATGACGATCGACCAATCCGCCTCGCCGCTCAGCGAGAAGTATCCGATCGCACCTGAGTAGACGCCACGCGGGCCCGCCTCCAGGTCGCGGAGGATACTCACCGACCGCTCCTTCGGCGCCCCCGTCATCGAGCCGCCAGGGAAGGCCTCTCGCACGGCATCGACGCTGGTCCAGCCCTTCGCCAGCCTCGCCCTGATCGTGCTGACCAGCTGGTGTACGCCCTCGTACGTCTCCACGTCGAACAGCATCGGCACGTGCACGCTGCCCGTTCGGGCGACACGGCCGAGGTCGTTGCGGAGCAGGTCGACGATCATGAGGTTCTCGGCCAGTTCTTTCGGGTCGGAGGCGAGTTCGGCTGCCAGCGCCTCGTCCTCCTCCGGGGTGCTGCCGCGCGGACGGGTGCCCTTGATCGGTTTCGCCTCGACCTCCCCACCACCGACCCGCACGAACCGCTCTGGGGAGGCGGAGAGCACCTGTGCCCCGTCGAACGCCAAGTACGCGGCGAACGGTCGCGGCGAGGTGGTGCGGAGTCGCCGGTAGAGCTGCCACGGGTCGGTCTGCGCATGCACGGTGATCTGGTTGGTGAGGCACAGTTCGTAGCTCTCACCTGCGGCGATGTGCTCGCGGCAGGCATCCACGAGGGCGAGGTAGGTGTCGTGGTCATGCCGGAGTTCGAGACTTTCCACCTGCGGTGGTGTGGACTCGGTCGCCGCCCGAGACACATTCGTGCTCGCTGGCTCGGCTAGTTCGTCTAGCTGGCCTAGCTGGCCTAGCTCGGGTAGCCGCCCTAGCTGCCCCAACGTCTCCGCGGTTTCACGCACCCACTCGCGCTGCTGGGCCGCGGTCGTGGCCGCCGCGTCGGACTCGTCCTCGGGCAGCAGCGCCAGGGCCCAGGCCGCACCGTCACGGTGATCCACGGCGACGGCTCTGTCGGCAAAAACGAGAACGGCGTCCGGTGTTTCGCTCGAGCTCGCCGCTGCGAGGCCTGATGTCGTGGCATCGAATGGTGCGCCGAGCAGCTCCCGCAGGCCGAGTTCGTAGCCGAGGTAGCCGGCCCAGCCGAGGCGGAAGTCCATCGGGGCCTCGACCTGTTCGCCGGCCGTGTTCTCCACTGTGACGTGCACGGATGCCAGGTCGCGTTGCACCAAGTCGAACATCGTCCCGGGTTGCCGCTGGCCGCCGGAGGCGTCGCGCACCACGACCTCCGTCGCGCCCTCGTCGCAGGTCGCCACACGGGCGAGCGGGCCGGCGGCCGAGCCCAGGTACGAGAACCGGCCGCCTCCCTTGGTGCCGTTCTCGGCGGAGAGGGCCGAGTCGAGCCACCAGGCGTGATCGTGGCCCCGAAAGAGTGCGTCGAACAGGGCGGATGTGTCTCCTCGCCAGGGGAGCCGCTCGGCGAGCACATGCCTGACACGGCTGTCAGGCCCAGGCACGACACGCCTGCCCGCTCCCTCCGCGAAAGCAGAGAAATCGAACCCGCCCCACGATTCGTCCCGGACCGACCCGTCGAGTCGCACGCGCCTCGTGTCGTTCCACTGCCGGGCGAGTTCGAGAAAATTGCCGATGAGCGCCCGGCCGTGCTCGGAGCAGATCGACTCCGGATGCGTCTGGATACCCCAGAGCGGGCGGCTGCGGTGGTGCAGCGCCATGACCAGGCCGTCGTCGAGGTGCGCGTCGGCGACGAGGTGCGGAGGCAGGTCTGTGACGACGAGGGAGTGGTAGCGCACCATCCGTAGCGGGTTCGGCAGGCCCTCGAACAGGCCGGTGCCGTGGTGCAGCACATCGGCGACCTCACCGTGCACCGGCCTCGGCGCCCGTCCGACTCTGGCCCCGTGCGCGTGCCCGATGGCCTGGTGCCCGAGGCAGACACCCAGTACAGGCACGTCTCCCTGCTCCACCGCGGCGCGGGAGTGGCCCAGGTCAGCCGGGTTGACAGGAGTGCCCGGGCCCGGCGAGACGACGACCGCGTCGTACCCGTCGAGCCATGTGTTCACATCGGAGTCGAGCGTCGCGTCGTTGAGCACCACGTCGGGCCACGCACCAGAGACCACAGCGATGTCGTGCGCGAGGTTGTACGTGAACGAGTCATGGTTGTCGATCAGCAGAACGCGCACCGCGGCCACCTCCTGAACGATCGACCAATTCCCACTGAGTCACCCTAAGGTGTCCCTGGCCTGCGGCGACGGGCAGTTTCTCGTTCGCTCCTCAGGCTGGAGCGGGGCCTGTGCTTGCTCTTACGACCAGGGTTGCCGGTACCAGCGTTGCTACCTCCCCTGATCCGCCCGCTGTTGTGCCATCGATCTGGCGGATCAGGAGGCGCAGCAGATTCTCGCCGACCGTCGTGAAGTCTTGGTGCACCGTCGTCAGCGGGGGCCAGAGGTATTCCGCGATGAGGTCGTCGAAGCCGACCACCGAGACATCTTCGGGCACTCGACGGCCCGCCTCGTGCAGGGCGCGCAGCAGGCCCGCAGCCATCTCGTCGTTCGCCGCGAACACGGCCGTGACCTCGGACTTCTGTGCGATGACCTTGCCGATCTCGTACCCGGAGGCGGGCGACCAGTCGCCGTGCCACGGCTCTGGCACCTCACGTCCAGCGGCGGTGAGGGTCGAGCGCCACGCCTCCTCACGCTGTGCGGCCTGCATCGAATCGGTCGGTCCACCCAGCAGGTACACCGTTCTGTGGCCGAGGCTGAGCAGGTGTGTGACCGCCATGTGGGCGCCGCCACGCTGGTCGAAACCGACCGCCGGGTGCGCGAGTACACGCGTGTCAGCCACAACGACCGGGGTTCTCGCGGGCATCCGCACCTGGTCGACATCGACCGTCTCCAGACCCAGCACCACGAGCCCCGCCACGCCCTGACGCAGCCGCATGATCGCGTCATTGAGGTCGCGCGCCGAGCCGGACCGGGCATCCATCAACGACACCGCATAGCCGTGGTCGCGCGCCGTGGTCGCCACAGCCTCGACGATGTGCGCCTCACCTGTGCGCACAAGGTGGTGTACGACCACGCCGATCGTGTCGGACTTGCCCGAACGCAGCGCTCGCGCAGCGGCATTCGGCGAGTAGCCGATCTTCGCCATCGCCGCGAGGACCTTCTCGCGGGTCTCGGGGCGCACGTTGTCGGAGCCGTTCGCCACTCGCGACACCGTCTGCGCCGACACCTTCGCCAGCGCCGCCACATCGCGGGCCGTGGCCCGGTCGCCCCAGCCCACGCCTCCGCGCCGCCTGCGCGCGGGTGCCTCGCCGGTGCTCATGCGATCCCCTCGGTCAGCGATGCGCCAGCGCAGCTCAAGGACGGCGTCCGCGACGAATCGGCCGCCGCGCACCCTGCACATTCGGTCAGCCTCGCGTCAGCACCAGCCCATAGCGCGCCGTGTGCGTCTGGCCCGGTTCGAGGCGCGTGAGCCTCTTGCCTGTGCGAAACGCGTCTGCAGTGCAGGAGAGCGGCTCGGCGGCAAGCCCGCGGCGTCCTCGCCCATCGGACATGTCGTCGCCGGTGCACAGTTGCCAGCATCGCAACCCCTCCTCCTGCCAACAGGCGACCTCGATACCGTCCGGGTCGACCAGACGTACCCATGATCGCCCGTCGGGCACGCCGACGAAAGCATCGTCCAGTTCGGCCGCGCCGATGAGGCGCGACTCACGAAAGTCCAGGTGCGCAGGGATGTCGGTCGTCTCCTCCACCGGGAGCAGCCGTTCGTCGGTGCGCACCCAGGCCGATCCGTCGACCTGCAGCGTGCAGTCGTCGAGGCGATGGTCGCCGGGAGAGAGCCACGGATGAAAGCCGATGCCGTACGGAGCAGCCGTTTCACCGGTGTTCGTGGCGGTCGCCGTGACCTCGAGTCCGTCTTCTCCCAGTTCGTAGTGGATGTCGATACGCAGCGGAAAGGGGTATCCCGGCTGAGGCACGAGGTCGAGCCGCAGGGTCACCGAGTCCGGCGACCGCGCGACACATCCCCACCGCTCGTGCAGGGCGAGGCCGTGGTTGGCGTTGTGCCTCTCCGGCTCAGTGAGTGCGAGCTGGTGATCGACTCCGTCGAAGGTGTACTGCCCGTCGCGGATGCGGTTCGGCCAGGGCACGAGCACCCCTCCGTGCACGGCCGGAGACGGCTCGCCCACCCCGAACGGCATCACCACGTGACGCTCGCCCACCCGATAGAGGCGCAACGCGGCGCCGACCTCGGTCACCACCGCGACCTGGTCGCCCTGCCGGATCTCGTACTGCACGCCCGTGGGCGGCGCCGCTGATCTCATGCCAGCTCCGCTCCGTCGGCCACGACCTCCGGCCGGCCGGTGTCGGACAGGAAGACGTCGCCGCGCACCACGACGTCGGCTCCGAAGGTCCAATCGCCGTGCACCGCGAACTCGCTCGCCGCGGCCAGCGACGGCGGGCCGGCAGGAAAGCGGGCGTCGAAGTCGCCGATCCGCTTGTAGAACCGCGCGTCGAGGTCGACCAGCGGAGCAGCGGAGACACCGCCGCGCAGGCGCGGTATCGCGTCGTCGCCCATCTCGTAGGCGTCGGAACGCATGACGAGCAGGTCGTTCGTGGTCTTCACGGGCAAGAACCGGTCGCGGCCGACGACGAGCGCTGTCGCTCCAGGGAAGGCCTCGACGGCCGCCCCAAGCGCGGTTTCGAGCTGGTAGACGCGCGGCGACGAAGGGTCGGCGGGGTCGACGGTCTTCTCGTTTCGCATGAGCGGCAGCCCCAGCACACCGTCGCGTTCGACCAGCGTGCGGTGCAGAACCTCGAGGTCGAACCACAGATTGTTGGTGTGCGCGTAGGGGTGGCGGGTCTCGTCGGTGAAATGCACGAGTTCGTCGGGCCGGGTCTGGGCCGTCTCGCGCAGGATCATCTGCCCGTCGCTCTTGCGAACGGCCAGGTGGCCGCCCTTGCGGTCGGCCGGAGTGCGGGGGCTGACCTCGGCCGCATACGGCGCTCCGCTGGCCGCGAACCAGGCCGCGACCCGACCGTCGGCGGTGGCGCCGAGGTTGTCGCCGTTGGCCGAGAACGCGTACCTGAACCCCTGCTCCAGCAGCCGCTCCAGCAGGCCCGTGCCGAGCAGGGAGGTGTAGATGTCGCCGTGACCCGGTGGGCACCATTCGAGCGACGGATCGGCCGGCCATTCGGCGGGTTCGAGGGTGTCGGCCAGCAGCTTCGGCTCCTGGTTCTGCACGAAGTCGAGCGGGAGGTCGCCGACCGCGAGGTCAGGGTAGGCCTCGAGCACGCGCAGGCAGTCTTCGCGGGTGCGAAACGAGTTCATGAGGATGAGCGGCAGTCGCGCACCGGTCGCGGCCCGTACGTGGCGCACCTGTTCGATGATGATCTGCAGAAACGACTTTCCGTCGCGCACCGGTAGCAGCGACTTCGCGCGATCCATGCCCATCGAGGTGCCGAGGCCGCCGTTGAGCCGGATCATCACGGTCTTACCGAGCGCCTCCGCCGCCTCGGCGTCGCTCACCCGCACGTCGTCGAGGTGCGGCACGTCGACCACCGGGTCGATGTCGGCTTCGAGGATGAGGCCGGTCGCTCCCTCCTCCAACTGCCAGTAGTAGTGCGAGAACACGGTGATCGCCGTGGGTTCGACACCCGCCGCGCGCATCTTCTCCTGCGCCTTCGCCAGGCCCTGCTCGCTCACGAGTACTCCCTTGCTCGCTCGAAGTCGTCGTTAGGTCGGCCGGTCACGCCACGCGTTCGCCCGGCGCGGAGGGAGTCGCGAGGTGCAGCACCGGAGTCGCGAGCCCCGCGTCGGCACAAGCCCGCAGCACCGCCTCCGCCACCGCTTCGCGCTGCTCGGGTCGGACAAGCGCGATTGCACTGCCGCCGAACCCGCCTCCGGTCATCCGGGCTCCGAGCGCACCCGCAGCCTGGGCGGCGGCGACGACGGTGTCGAGTTCGATGCAGCTCACGTCGTAGTCAAAGCTGAGCGAGGCGTGCGAGGCGTTCATCAACCGCCCCGCCTCGTCCCAGTCGCCCGCCGATGCCGCGGCGACGAACTCGCGCACTCGCCGGATCTCGTTGACCACGTGCCTCACCCGGCGCCGCTCGTACCTGTCGGAAAGGCGGCCCAGCACGGAGTCGAGGGGTTCTTCGCCGTCGGCGATCTCGCGCAGCGTGGCCACGCCGAGGGTGGCCGCCGCGGCCTCACAACTCGCCCTGCGCTGCCCGTACTGACCGTCGGCGAGGGAGTGGCTCGCGCGGGTGTCGATGACAAGCAGCTCCAATCCCGCAGCATCCAGGTCGAACGGCACGTGCTCGATCGAGCCGTCGAGACAGTCGAGCAACAGCGCATGGCCGGCCTTCGAGCGCAACGAGGCGGCCTGGTCCATGCCCCCGGTCGGGGCGCCGGCGATCTCGTTCTCGGCGAGCATGCACAGGCGGGCGAGGCGGGCACGGCTCGCGTCGTCGGTGTCGAACGGGGTGCCGGCGAGGTCACCCAGCGCCAGCCCGACCGCGCATTCCACGGCGGCCGAGGAAGACAGCCCCGCGCCGAGAGGCACACACGAGGCGATGGCGAGTTCGAACCCCGGCACGTCTACGCCGTCTTCGCGCAGCGCCCACGCGGGTCCTCCGCAGTACGACTCCCATTCGTCCATGCCCGGGATGTTGACGCCCGGCATGATGCCCTCGACTTGGCCCGACCACGACGAGGTAATCGCGCCCCGGATCATCATGTTGGTCGCGATGTGCGCGCGGTTGTCATCACGCCGCCGGGCGGCGACATACGTGCGGTGCGGCAGCGCGATGGGGAGGCACAGTCCGCCGTTGTAGTCGGTGTGCTCGCCGATGAGGTTGACGCGACCAGGCGAGGCCCACACACCGTCGGGCTGCGCATCGGCCCCGTACATCTCGGCGAAGAGCCGTTTGGCATCGCGAACACCGACCTCGTCGGTCCAGGCCTGCTGCCACTCACCCATGTCGACTCCTTCGTCCACGCTTGCGGGCACTTCAAGCATCCCGGATCTTCACTGTCCCTGGGCGTTCCACAGCAGAACCACCTGCTCAGAATGCAGACAACCACGGCTTCAGCCCCGGCGACAGAGCGAGACAATCCCCACTCTCCAGAATGTTTGCGTAATCATTCAATCACCCTCTGAGGTTGACACACGACTGAACCAGCGTCAAGATCGGGGTAACGCGGCAATGGTGACGCAAACATCACTCCCTCCCGGAGGTCGCTCGCCACCCGCAAGCGCACACCCCCGTAAGAGAGGAGACGTGATGGCCACCGAGACCCTCATCCAGGCCAACGTCGTCGACTACGCCATTCTGGCGATCTACTTCGCCTTCGTTCTCGGAATCGGGGTGCTGGCCCGACGCCAGATCTCCGGCTCCCTCGACTTCTTCCTGTCCGGCCGCTCGCTGCCCGCCTGGGTGACCGGCCTCGCCTTCGTCTCGGCCAACCTCGGCGCCGTCGAGATCATGGGCATGTCGGCCACCGGCGCGCAGATCGGCCTGCCGACCGTCCACTACTTCTGGATCGGCGCCATCCCGGCCATGATCTTTCTCGGCGTCGTGATGATGCCGTTCTACTACGGCTCGAAGGTGCGTTCGGTTCCGGAGTTCATGCTCCGCCGCTTCGGCCCCGGCGCCCACCTCGTCAACGCCATCTCGTTCGCGCTGGCCCAGCTGCTCATCGCGGGCATCAACCTGTACCTGCTCGGCAGCATCGTGCACGCGCTGCTCGGCTGGCCGCTGTGGGTGGCGCTCATCGTCGCGGCCGCGATCGTGCTCTCGTACATCACTTTCGGTGGCCTGTCGGCCGCGATCTACAACGAGGTGCTGCAGTTCTTCGTCATCGTCGCGTCGCTGCTGCCGCTCGTTCTACTCGGCCTGCACCGCGTCGGCGGCTGGCGGGGCCTCACCGAGAAGATCACCGCCGCCGCTGCCTCAGCCCCCGCCTCCGCAGGCGTGCCGGAGGCGGCGCAGCAGCTCAACTCGTGGCCCGGCCAGGCCCTCTCCGGCTTCGACAACCCCATCGTCTCGGTCATCGGCATCGTCTTCGGCCTCGGCTTCGTGCTCTCGTTCGGGTACTGGACCACCAACTTCGTCGAGGTGCAGCGCGCCATGGCCTCGGAATCGCTGTCGGCCGCGCGTAAGACGCCGATCATCGGCGCTTTTCCAAAGATGTTCGTGCCGTTCATCACGATCGTGCCCGGCATGATCGCCAGCGTTCTCGTGATCGAGATCGCCGACCTCAAGGCCGGCGGCTCGCCCGCAGGAGGCTCCTCGGGCCTCGGCGTCACGTACAACGACGCGCTGCTGCTGATGATGCGCGACCTGCTGCCCAACGGCCTCATCGGCCTGGCGATCACGGGCCTGCTCGCCGCGTTCATGGCCGGCATGGCCGCCAACATTTCGGCCTTCAACACCGTGTTCAGCGTGGACATCTGGGAGCACTACGTCCAGAAAGACCGCCCCGACGAGTACTACGTGAAGATCGGCCGGTTCGCGACCGTGCTCGCCACCGTCGTCGCGATCTTTACCGCCCTCATCGCGGCCAGCTTCTCGAACATCATGGACTACCTGCAGACCCTGTTCGGGTTCTTCAACGCGCCCCTCTTCGCGACGTTCATCCTCGGTATGTTCTGGAAGCGCATGACCCCGACCGCCGGTTGGGTGGGTCTCGTCACCGGAACGCTGTCGGCCTTCGCCGTGTGGATGACCGTGCAGCTCGGCGTGTTCACACTGCCGGGCCAGGGCACCGCATTCCTCGCCGCCTCTGTCGGGTTCGTCATGGACATCGTCGTGAGCATCGTCGTCTCGCTCATGACCACACCGAAGCCGAGTGAGCAGCTCAAGGGCCTTGTCTACTCCGAGACGCCCAAGGAAGACCTCATCGACCCGACCGAGGCCGCCATGCCCTGGTACCGCCGCACGATGCCGCTCGCCGGAGTCGCGCTGGTCATGGTCACAGTGCTCAACTTCGTCTTCTAGCACGCCCGCTATACAGGTCGATACGCCCCGATCGACGGATATCGACCGCTACTCACTGCTACTGGATTGCTCACGAAAGAAGCACGACATGTCTCCAGCCACCACTGACACCAAGCACACGGCGGGCATCTTCGACATCCGCACCATGATCGGCCTGCTGCTGCTCATCTACGGCCTCATCCTCGGCGCGATGGGTCTTTTCGCAGACCCGGCCTACGACAAGACCGGAGGCGTCAACGCCAACCTCATCGCCGGCATCGCCCTGCTCGCAGTGGGCGCGTTCTTCACCCTCTGGGCCAAGCTCAAGCCGATCATCGTCGACGAGTCCCAGCTACCGCCTCCGGAGGAGCGCGCCGAACGTCACTGATCCCCGTCCGGCACCCGGCCCCGCCCCACCTCCTGCTCGCGCAGCGATGGATCGGGGCGGGCCCTCTGCGAGGTGTCGAGGCTGCCGGTGAGGATGACCTCTTCGGCGATGTCGCGAATCCGTTGATTGCTGTCGTTGCTGACGCGACGGAGCATCTCGAAGGCGACTTCGTCGGTGACCCGATAGCGGCTCATGAGGATGCCGAGGCTCAGGCCGATACGGCGGTTGGATTTCAATGCCTCGTGCAGGTTGTCGGACCGGTTCTCCCCCTCGATGAGTGCCTGCTCCCTGCGTCCGGCCATCTCCACGTGCACTGCCAAACGTGCCGACAGCTCGCTCGCACGAAACGGCTTGACGATGTAATCGTCAGCTCCGGCGTTGAGCCCCTCGATCACCTCGTGGGGCGCGGCCCGTGCCGTCAGCAGCACGATCGGCAGCCTGTCCCAGCCGGATTGAGTACGTAGAAGCCGCAGCAGATCGAGCCCACTCGGGCCGGGCAACATCACATCGGCGAGCACGAGGTCGGGCGGTTGCGAGAACGCCAGAGCACCGGGCACGTCGGCTACGGCGTCGACCTGCCATCCCTCGGAGGTCAGAAACGTCGTGAGGTACCTGCGCAGGTCTTCGTCGTCTTCCACCAGCAACAGTCGCCCCTGCGACGGCGCCTCCTCGAGATCCGGCAGTTCGGAGGGGGTATGAGCGGGGGCCAAAATGCCGGCGGCAGGGTCGGTGCCGACCGTCGTTTCTGCCACCCTTGCGACCGCTTCGACCGTCAGACCCACCTCGCCGTCGCCCTCACTCATGACCGGACGGCGCGGCAGCCTCACAGCGAACGTGCTGCCCTCTCCGGCGCGGCTCTGCACCCGGATCGAGCCGTCGTGAGCGCGCACGAGGTCGTCGACCATCGAAAGTCCGAGCCCGAGACCGCCCGCGTCGATGCTGCGGGCCGCCTCTCCGCGACCGAAGCGCGAGAACACTGCCGACGCGTCGTCCTCGGCGATGCCCATGCCCGTGTCGACGACTTCGAGGTGCACCTCGAAGTCGCCGGCGAGCTCCGCGGCGCCCCCCCCGCCGGTGCGCAGGTCTGCGCGCCCCACCACTACGTCGTCGACACTGAACAACCTCACCGTGACGCTGCCTTCGGGCGTGTACTTCACGGCGTTCGAAACCAGGTTGGCCACGATGCGGTTCCACGCCTCCGGATTCACCAGCACGCACCCGATCGGCTCGATCTCGGTGAACAGCTCGAGCCCGGCCCGTGAGGCGAGCGTGCGGAACATGCTCGTCACCGTCCTCGTGGCCTCGGCCAGGTTCACCGGCTTGAGAAGAGGATCGAGCGCATCGCGCTCCTCGCGCACGAACGTCAGGAGCTCTTCGACCAACCGGTCGAGTTGGTCGACGGCGCGTGAGATCGTCGCCAGTTGCCCCTCGGCCTGGGGCGCGATCGGCGGCCGGAGCACCTCGACCGCCATGTGCAGCACCGTGAGCGGAGTGCGGAATTCGTGACTGGCGTTCTGGTAGAAGCGGGTTTTGGCAGCGTCGCGTTGCAGGATGCGTTCGGCGCGCATCTCCTCGGCGGCCACATGCTCGTCGAGTTCGTGAATGTGACGGCGCTGAAGCACATGTCCCGTCGTCTCGTGCGCCACCGCCAAGACTCCGAGAACCTCACCCTCCGGGCCGGTCACCGGGTTGTACGAGAAGGTCCAGAACGTCTCTTCGTGGTCGCCGTTGCGGTCGAGGAGCAGCATGCTGTCGACCCGGTTGACGAAGCCCTGCCCATCGAGCACGGCCTCGAGCATCGGCCCGACGACCTCCCAGGCCTCCGACCAGGTCTGCCCCGCCTGCGATCCCATGGCTCCGGGGTGTTTAGTGCCGATGAACCGTCGGTAGGAGTCGTTGTACAGCTGGATCAGCTCCGGCCCCCAGGCCAGGAGCATCGGCATACCCGCCGACATCATTATCCGGGCGGTCTGACGCAGGGATTCGGGCCACGTGTCCACCGGCCCGAGCGGCCCGGCTGCCCAATCGACCGCGGCGGCAGTGCGCGCCGCTTCATCAGCACCTCCGAAGAACAACTCGGCATCCGTGACCTGTGTCGACATGTGCTTCTCCTCCACACACTTGCTGCGCATCCTCAAGCCCGGCCCCTGTTCACCCGGCAAGCGCGGCCGGTAGCTCCACGAATCGGCGCCTGCGTTGGGAGACATGACGGTTCGGGGCATCCGCGCGACCTCGTGAACACCGGCGCGAGTCTGGGGTCGAGCCTGCGGCCGACTCCATGCTCGAGCCCCTACCCGAGTCGCCGTCGAGCTCACGTTCCGTGTCCATCAGGGCACGTAGGTCGGTCACGCACTTGCGCAGCAGCCGCGAGACCTGCATCTGGCTGGCGCCGATAAGCACGGCGATCTCGGTCTGGGTGAGGTCGTCGGCGAACCTCCACCGCAGTAGGCGTCGCTGAGCCTCGGTGAGGCGTTGCAGAGCGATCCGCAGCGCTATGCGGTCGACGATGCCCTGGTCTGAGTGCCCGCTCATCGCCGCCTCGACAAGGCTTTGGCTCTCGTCGAATTCGGTGAGCGACTCGGCGGCGAATCCGCGGGTGGCGATCTTCGCATCGGTGACGGCTGCCACGTCGACACCGAGATGGGTGGCGAATTCCTGGGTGGTGGGGTGCCGGTGCAGGCGATTCACCAGGCCTTGTTCCTCGGTGGCCATCCGGCCACGCAGTTCTTGCACCGACCGGGGCGGCTTGACCAGCCAGCCCTGATCGCGGAAGTGCCGCTTGATCTCGCCGGAGATCGTAGGTGCAGCGTAGGCGGCGAAGCTGCATTTCCAGGCGGGGTCGTAGCCGCGGATGGCCTTCATCAGCCCGAGACGTGCCACCTGAATGAGGTCGTCGGTTTCGATACCGCGGTACTGGAAAGACCTCGCGACCATGTCGGCGAGAGCCAGGGTGAGATCGACGATGCGTTCACACAACGATGCCGCCGCCTCAGGCGAGGGAGCGTGCCGCAACTCGACGAGCAGCGACTCCGCCGACGGCGAAGCGTCGGAGCGGGCGGACGGCAGATGACGAGAGGACATGATGGCCCCTTCTCGGTCAGGTCAAGCCCCGAGATTGGACTGCCACCTGGTGACTCGAAGTCAATCACGTTGACTCGTAGGCGACTAGGGAAGCGGAAGAACCGAACCTGAAGTTCCGCAGAGAGGAATCTTTGGATGACAGATCCGATCACCCGGAGCCCACCTGAGCATTGATTCGTTCACTCTGGGCACATTTTCGCAGGCTCAGTGCAATGCTCCCGACTCCCGTACTCACCCCTGCGCCTCGTCTCCGGCATCGCCACCCAGGATCAACCGACGCGCGAGTACGTCTCGGGCCGTGTCTGTCAAACTCACTCCTGCAGCGAAAGAGTGGGCCTTCAACAAGGCCAACGCGTCTTGCTCTCCCAAGCGCAATTGGGCCATCACCATGCCCGTGGCTTGAAAGATTTCTGCTCGCTCGTTCCACGGCGCGCTGAAGAGTTCGTTGAGATCACTCGGCGCCGAGGCGAGCACCACGGCCGTCACGAGCCGCGCGACGTCGAGCGCCGCCTCTTCATCGATACAATCGGCGACGCCACGCTTCACCAAGGTGAGGGTCCCGATGACTTCGTTCGACGCCTTCAACGGCGTCGCGAGCACCGTGAGCGGCCGGTACTCCCGCAGCGTCGTCAACGACAGCAGGGGCCACCTCGGATCCGTGAGGTCGTCGTCGCCGTCGATAGCGAGGGAGACGCTTCTGCCCGAACCGTATGCGTGAATGGACGGCCCTTGGGCGGCGATCTCCTGGACTTCCTCCACGGCTCTCGCGATCGACTCCGAGGCACACAGCAGAATTCGCCCCGACTCGAAGTCGCCGAGGGCGATCGCGGCACCGGTACATTCGAGCACCTCCGCCGCTGCCGAACACGCATATTTCGGTAGCTCGCCAACACTGGCGCCTTGGACCAACGCCTTCGCGAGCAAGATCAGCATCTCCTCTGGCTGCTGCATCGCTCGCGTCCCTGGGTCGCGGCTGCCACGGACTCGTTACCTACCCAGACAGCCACGGTGGTAAACACCCAGGTCACTGAGTTGCGACCGGAGCGGTGCGGGACGATACGTCTCGCGCCAGATGGTCAGGCCTCGTACTGGCCACTACACGCCGGATAGGATCACTCGACAGGCAGGCCGTTAAAACGTGGCGAGCAGGCCGGAATGAAATGAGGGCACCATGGACACGCCCCCGTTCGAAGAGTCCCAACTCAAGAAGCTCACGCCAGAATTCGTCTCGTTCTCGCACATGGTCAATGGAGAGTCCGCCTCAGGCTTGACCCCGAAGCGGCTCGTGCACTTGGCGGCACGTGCCCTGCCGCACGTCAGCGGCTGCGCGCTCACCATCGCGAGTGCGCAGGGCCGCCCGCGCACACTGGCCTCGAGCGCACAGATCGGTGTGATCGTCGACACGATCCAATACGAGACGCGGCAGGGGCCCTGTCTCGAGGCTCTCGACTCCGACGAATTGGTTCTCGTCAACGACCTGACCACGGATGAGCGCTGGCCCGTTTTCTCCCGCCGCTGCGTCGCCGAGACGCCGGTGCGCGCGATGCTCGGGGTGCGGCTGCGGCTGGGCACCGACGACCGCGCCGCGATGAACTTCTACACCGAACAGGTCGGCTCGTTCAGCGACATCGACCTCGGCGTGGCATCGATGTTCGCCCCGTTCGTCGCGATGTCGGTACAGAACGCGCTGGAGCACCGCAGGGCCGACAATCTCGAGGTCGCGCTGCAGAGCAGCCGCCAGATCGGCACTGCGATGGGCATCCTCATGGCCAACCGTCTCATCACGGCTGACGCCGCCTTCGAGCTGCTCCGACGCGCCAGCCAAGACCTCAACCGCAAGCTGCGCGAGATCGCCGAAGAGGTCGAGTTGACGGGCACCCTGCCATTCGCGCCCGGCATCGAGCCATTGCCCCGAAGGGGCTAGAACCCCACGTCGGTTAGGTCGCCCGGGACCGGATCAGACCGGGTTGGCCTTGAGCCACTCGTCGGCGACCGTGGCGGCGTCCTTCTTGTCGATGACGACCTGCTTCACCAAGTCGGTGAGGGAGTCGGTGTCGAGTTTCGCCGAGACCGCGTCGAGTGCCGCCGTGACCTCGGGTGTGGCCTTGGACTTCGTCATCACCGGCACGATGTTCTGCGCGCCGAAGAGGTTTTCGGGGTCGTCGAGTACGACGAAGTCGTTGGCCGCGATGT
Source organism: Dermatophilus congolensis (assembly GCA_030538115.1). Classification (GTDB taxonomy): domain Bacteria; phylum Actinomycetota; class Actinomycetes; order Actinomycetales; family Dermatophilaceae; genus Dermatophilus; species Dermatophilus congolensis_B. The sequence goes on from JAUNUP010000005.1 coordinate 91,613, forward strand.
TCGGGTCGGTGCTGAACAGGTTGGCCGCCTGCACCTGGCCGTTCTTGAGCGCCTGCACGGTCAGCGCGCCGGCGGAGTCGAGGGGCTTGAACTCCTTGAACGTCAGCCCGTACACCCGCTCCAGGCCGGGGATGCCGTCGGTCCGCTGCTTCCACTCCGCTGGGCCGCCGAGCACCATCTGGGCGGCGTGCGGTTTGAGGTCGGGGATCGCCGTGAGCGAGTACTGATCTGCCGTCGCCTTCGTGACGACGACCGAGTCCTTGTTCTGCGCGGCCGACGGTGTGAGCGCCGTGAGGTTCTCGGGCAGGGCCGCTTTCAGAGCCGCTTCGGCGGTCTGCTCGTCGGTGATCTGCGCGTCCTTGTTGAGGTACTTAGCGAAATTGCCCGTGTACTCGGGGATCAGGTCGATCTCGCCCGCCTTCAGCGCCGGCACGTACGTCTCGCGCGAGGCGATGTTCAGCTTGGTCGTGACGTTGACGCCCTTCGATGTCAACGCGCCCGCGTAGATCTCGGCAAGCAGCTCGTTCTCCGGGAAGTTCGCGGAGCCGACGACGATCGAACCCGAGGCCGCGCCCGTACCGGCGGGCGTCGTGCCCTCCGCCAGCGGGTCGCTGCCGCCTCCGCACGCGGCGAGCGCCAGCAGGGACGCCGCGGCCGTCGCAGCCAGGGTGAGTTTCGTGCGCTTCATGGGATCTCCTAGGCCGGTGCCTTGATGTCGATGTCGGGGGACGTTGTCTGGTCTTGGGAGTCGGGTGCCGTTGGGGTTTCGCGCCGGCGAATGCGGCGTCGGTTTCGGGGAGCCACCAGGCCGGGTGACACGACGAACCGCTGGATCGTCGCGAAGACGAGGTCGACGGCCAGCGCGAGCAGGCCGACGATCACGGCACCGCCGGCCATCATGCTGTAGTCGCGAAACGCGAGGCCGTCGATGAGAAAGCGGCCCAGTCCGCCGACGCTCACGGAGGCCGCGACGGTGGCGGTGGCGATGACCTGCAGCGCAGCCGAGCGCACTCCGCTGAAGATGAGCGGCATCGCGCACGGGATCTCTACGTCGCGCAGCACCTGGACCCGCTTCATTCCCATGCCTTTGGCCGCGTCGCGCGCCGCGGGGTCGACCTCGTCCACTCCCGAATACGTGCCCGCGAGCACGGGCGGTATCGCCAGGATGACCAGCACGAAGATCGACGGAACGACGAACGCGAGATCCCCTCGGATCATCGGGCCGACGACGAGCACCGCGGCGAACAACAGTCCTAGCGTCGGCAGCGAACGCATGCCGTTGACCAGGTTCACCACGAGCACGCGGCCCTTGCCGGTGTGACCGATCCAGAGCCCGAGGGGGATGGCGACGGCGCACGCGATCACCAACGTGACCAGCGAATACTGCAGGTGTTCGGCGATGCGCGCCCAGATCCCGTCTGACCCCGACCAGTTGGCCGGGTCGGTGAGCCACTCGATCATGCCGTTCATGCCTTCACCGCCCCTCTGCGCCGAAGCCACGGCGTCGCCAGCCAGGTCAGGGCCAGAATCGCCACGTCGAAGAGCACTGCCAGCAGCACGCACGCGAGGATGCCGACGACGATCGGGTCGAGGTAACTGCGTGCGAAGCCGTCGGTGAACAGGGAGCCGAGCTGCGAGATGCCGATCAGAGCGGCCACGCTGACGATCGACACGTTACTCACCGCCGCCACTCGCAGGCCTGCGGAGATGACCGGCACGGCGAGCGGCAGCTCGACGGTGAAGAGGCGCCGGATCCGCCCGATCCCCATCGCCGTCGCCGAAGCCGTCACCTCGGCGGGCACCGCCCCGAGTCCGTCGGCAACCGTGCGCACCAGCAGCGCCACCGTGTAGAGCGTCAACGCGACGACGACGTTGAGGTCGGAGAGGATCGGCGTGCCGAGAATCAGCGGCATGAGGATGAACAGCGCCAGCGACGGGATCGTGTAGAGCAGCCCCGCCCCCGCGACGAGAGGCGCGTAGATCACCGGGTACCGGCGAGCCAGCCAGCCGAGCGGCAACGCCACGAGCAGGCCGACCACCAGCGGGATCAGCGCCAGCCGCACGTGCGTGAACGTGAGCGCGACGACCTCCCCGATGTTGGCCAGAAGCCAGGTCACGGCTTCTCGCCCTTCTCGACGGCGGCGAGCACGTCTTGCGCCCGAACGGTGCCGACGAGCCGGCCTTGTTCGTCGACGAGGACCCCGCGCCGACTGGGTGAGGAGAGGGCCGCATCGAGAGCCGCCCGCAGCGAACCGCCCACGCGCGCAACGGTTCCGCCGCGGTGCAGGAAGTCGCGGGCGACGGGTTTGGTCAGCTTGTGCGGCTCGACCCAGCCGAGGGGCGCCCCCTGCTCGTCGACCACGAGCAGCCACCTGGAGCCCGCAGCGACCTCGAGCGCCACGTCCTGCGGATCGCCGATGAGCACCGTCGGCTCCGCAGCGATGGGCAATGGCGGCGCCGCCTGAAATGCCAGGCCCCGGTAGCCGCGGTCACGACCGAGAAAGCCGGCGACGAAGTCGTCGTGCGGGTCGGCGAGCAGCTTCTCCGGTGAGCTGAGCTGCGCCAACGTGCCGCCCACGCGCAGTACGGCGATCTGATCGCCGAGCTTCACGGCCTCGTCGATGTCGTGCGTGACGAAGACGATGGTCTTGCCGATTTCGTCTTGTAGCCGCAGAAACTCGTCTTGGAGCTGGTCGCGCACGACCGGGTCGACGGCGCTGAACGGCTCGTCCATGAGCATCACGGGCGGGTCGGCTGCGAGCGCCCTGGCCACGCCTACTCGCTGCTGCTGGCCGCCGGAGAGTTGGTTTGGGTAACGCTTCGCCAATTCCGTTGACAATCCCACGCGCTCGAGCAGCTCCATCGCGGTGGTGCGGGCCTTTTTCTTGTCCCAACCGAGCAGCAGCGGGACTGTCGCGATGTTGTCGACGATCGTGCGATGCGGAAAGAGCCCCCCGCTCTGGATGACATACCCGATACCGCGCCGCAGTTCGTTCGGGTTCATGGAGGCCGTATCGCGCCCGTCGATCGAGATCGTTCCGCTCGTGGGCTCGATCATCCGGTTGATCATGCGTAAAGACGTCGTCTTGCCGCATCCGGAGGGACCCACGAACACCGTGATCCTCCCGGTCGGGGCCTCCAGGGTGAGCCCTCCCACCGCGGTCGTGCCGCCCGGAAAAGTCTTGGTCACGTTGTCGAACCGGATCATTCGGTGTTCGCCTTCCTGCCCGCGCGAGCGGGACATGGCCTCGAGTGCAGGACACCGCTGTCGAGTGCGCCCGAGCTTACGGGCTGCCGGTGACACCCGCGCGACAACGTTCTTGCCTCCGGCAGCGCACACGAGTCGCGCTCTCCGGCGGAGCCGTGTACAGCCCGACCAGTTGGGTGACCTTGGCCATCAGCGCCGGGTCGGTGGAGTACTTGAACGTCTCACTGCGCCACGGCTGCACCCCGTACTCTCCCCACGCCTTGGCGACCGTCGCGTCCCCGACCATCTGAGCGATCGCCGTGTTCGAGGCAGGGATTTCCATGACTGCCCTCCGCCTGAACTCGGCCGCCCCTTCCTCCCGCTACAGGTTGCCCCGCCTAGGTGGTTCCGCTTTCACCATCGCGCTGGCCGTTGCAGGCGTCGTGGCCGCGGATGTTTCGGCTGGGGCTGCTGACCAGGGGGCCTCGGTCTTGGCGAACTGGTCGAGCGACAGTTCGACCACCATGCCGTTGATGGAGGTGACCAACGTCGTGTTCTCCGCTCCGACCGAGCGTAGGTATTGGGCCAGCGTCGACAGGAGCAGGTCTTCCCGGTTCTCGATGCGGGAGACGCTGCCCTGATCCGTGCCGAGGCGCTCGGCCACCGCCTGCTGAGTCAGCGTGCTTGCCTTTCGGATGTCGGCCAGGCCCTCGGCGTACACGGCGTTCATGCGCGCCATCCCCTCGCGGATGGCGTCCACGGCAGCCTTGCGATCGGGGTCGCTCATGTACCGCGCGATGCGATCGTTTCCGGACACGAAACCCCGTGGTGTGCGGTGAGTCACTGCTGGCTCCTCTCCCTGATGTACTGGTCGATACACGCGTCTGCCTTGATGCTGATGTTGTCGTAGAACACGTCGCCGGATTTCGCTTTGTCGCCCGCGAATGCCACGACCACGACGCGCTCGCCGTCCGGCAGAAACCAGCAGATGACGCGCATCGCATGTCCGGGCACATACGGATGCGACACCCGCCAAATCTCGTACCTCCCGCGCTGCCTGACACGCTTCAGGTCTGCCGAATCCTGCGTCGGGGCCGAATCGAGGTCTGCGAGCCGTTTCAGTTCCGCCATCACGAGATCAAGCTGCCTGACAGCGCGAGAATCCCCCTCGCTCGCCCGGCTCTCAAGCGCATCGAGCCAACGGTCGAAGGAGACGGGCCAGTCCAGGAGCACATACCGATTATGGCATCAACGCTATATGGTTTTCAAGGCATGTTGATGGTCGACCCCCGTGCGCCGCGCCCGTTCGCCGAGGCGCCTTTCGGTCACCGGACGCCCTATGGAGAGGGCGTTCGGTCACGCTCGGGAGCCGATCACCATCACCGTTTCGGCCTGGCGGGCTCGGCGCATGTGCGTTCTTTCGGCCCATTTCCAGCATGCACCTATTTGCCGAAATCCTCCGGAGAATTTGGGGGGAATGCCAATTGGGCAGCGCGGAGGGGAGGGGTTATCAAGGGCCTTTCGAGTCGATCTTCAGGTTGTCGACATCCGTCATGTGGACGATTCAGGTGAATTTCAGTGAACCCCCGGCGGTTGGTGGCGGGTCGCAGGTGGCGCCGAGTGTCGCAGTGCCCCATATGGATTCCGGCGAAGATTCTTTGGTGACCCGAAAGTAACCAATTGTGAAAAGGGCCACAAAGCGCTGCCTGCGTGTTTCAGGTTTCACCGACAGGGCCGACCGGGATTGTGCAGTTTCGAATGTGCTGCCCTCGTACCCCCATGCGCTGGCGGCCTCCGACAGTGCCCGTGACGATGCGGGCTGTAAGAAGGTAGGAATTCCTGTGACTGAAGTCCGCACGAACAAGGCTGGCGTACCCCCCCCCCGCCGCAGCCTGCGTCGTTCCGCCGCCGCCACCGCCACCCGGCCACGCATGAGGCCACCGCCGCCGATGACTACACGGTCACGCTCAAGAACGGCGACGCTGTCGTGCAGTCCGCCACCTTCAAGGTCGTCGCCGCCACGACGTGACGTAACCCCCACAACTGAATACATGCGGCACCCTGGCTCCTTCGTTTCTTGACGGAGGAGTGCGGGGCGCCGCATCGGCTGCGCGCTCGTTGCCCGCGGCTCATTCTCAACTCGGCACCCCTCCGCTCCCTCGGTCGAGCTTCTATTCATCACCTTCAACCCACCCTGGGAGCCCCCATGTCTCGTCCTCAATCGTTCTCTCGTTCGTTCTCCATCGCTATGGCGGCTGCGCTTACGGCCGGTTCGCTCGCTCTCGCGCCTATGGCTTCTGCGGCCGAGGTCGATCGGATCTCCGGAAGTGACCGCGTCGCCACCAGCATTCAGGTGTTCGAGAAGAACCGGCAGGTGTTCACCAGTGACACCGTGATTCTCACGCGGTCGAACGACTACGCCGACTCGCTCACCGCGACTCCGCTCGCCGCTGCGCTCAAGGCGCCGGTGTTGACCACCGGCCCTGACGGGCTCGATCCGCGTGTGCTCGAGAGTCTCAAGGCGCAGGGGATCAAGAACGTCGTCGTCATCGGTGGGGAGAAGGCCATCTCGCCGGCCGCCATGGCAGCCCTCACGGGCGCGGGGCTGGGCGCCGAGCGCATCGCGGGGGAAAGCCGCTACGAGACGGCACTCAAGGTCGCCGAGAAGGTGATGGAGGTGAAGGGCACCGACTCGGTGCCCGTGTTCCTGGCCACCGGCACCAACTTCGCCGACGCCCTCGCCGCCGGAGCGGCCGCCGCACAGCAGGGAGCGATCGTGCTGCTCTCCCAGGGTGACCACGTCGACCCCGCCACCGCAGCGTTCATGCGCTCACCGAAGGCCAAGGAGGTCGTCGCCATCGGCGGCCCCGCCGCCCGGGCTATGGCGACTGCGGAGGTCGACGGTCGTGTCATCCAAGGCACCGACCGCTACGACACGGCCGCCAAGCTCGCCAAGGAGTTCTTCCCCAACCCCACCAACGTGGTTCTCACCAGCGGCGAGACATACGCCGACAGCCTCTCCGGCGCGGCCCTCGCCGCTCTCACCGGGTCGCCGATGGTGCTCACCGGCTCCGCGGCGCTCTCCCCGCAGACCAAGGCCTACCTCGCGGAGACCAAACCCGAAGTGATCGTTCTCGGAGGCGAGAAGACCATCCCCGCCACCGTCACCACGGCCGTGGCCACCGACGTCGCCGGGCCGCGCCCCGCTCCGACCGCAACCCCCACACCGAGCCCGACATCGACCGTGGCCAACCCGCCCGCCAACACCGATGGAGGAGGCGGTGGGACGAGCGCTGCGGTGGAGTTCACGAAGAATCTTCCCGCAGAGACGCTCGTATCTCGAGGCGAGTATCGAATCTCAGACAACGAGACGCGCTATCGGGGTCACGGTGAGCTGAAAATTGAACTCAAGACAGATGCAACCAAGTTCGAGGTCTTCCACAAGGCTGCTGGCTCGACCAAGTGGCAGGCATGGGGCAACTACACCTACAGCGCGCGAACATTCCAAACCGTCGTCTATAGCGGAGGTAGCCAGGATGGCGACCAGTACCGAATTGTGGCGACGGTCGGAGGTCGAACCTACACGAGCGCAACCACCACGGTGAAGATCGTCAGCCCGTCCGTGGAGCCGACGTTCGCGCTGGAGGCGCCCGACACCACAACACTTCCGAACACTCCGGGCGGCTACTGGGAGCAGGCTGTTCCCGTGACACTCACCGTCACGAACGGCGGCTCCCTTCCTGCTCACCGGGTCATGGCCACAGTGACGCGAGACGGCTTCGACGGCTGGACCGGCTGGGGGCTCAGCCTCGATTCGTCAGAGGGTGACGTGGCTGTATATAAGGGCACGATCCACGCGCCAACAGCAGGAGCCTACAAGCTTGGGTATGAGTTCCTTTCCGGCGACGTGGCAAACGTGAAAGATGTCGAACAGGAGCCGAGCCGCATATTCACCGTGCTGGAGGCGTCGGATTCGGACCTCGCCTCGGTTTCATCCGTCCAAGTATCGGCTGATGCAAACGTGACCGCAGGCAAGCCCACCACGCTTCGGGCCACGGTTTCCGGAGGAGGTTCGGTCGTGTCAGCTGGCACGATCACCTTCTACGAAGGCTTCTCTTACGTTGGCACCGGCACGTACGCCGACGGCGCCTGGACCATTCGGTGGACACCGATGCATCGGGCCTCCACGGCGCGCCCCATCACCGCTCGCTACACGAACGCCGGCTACAACGCCAAGAGCAGCCCACCTGTCCCGGTCACAGTGGGAGACTTCGAGCTGCGATTCAGTGTCACCGGCGGCACCGGGGGAGCGCCGACGGTGCTGGATCCGATCACCGTGGGTGACAGCACCGAGCCGCTCACCAAAGACGACACCGAGCTGACGATCACTAGCCCGGACGATCTCGCCCTGTCTGAGTGGCGGGCGAACATTCACGCCCGCTTCAACGACAACGGCGACGCTACGCCCCCGGTTGTGACCGTCGATGGCGACGACAACCGAATCCGCATTTCCGCGCCTGCGGGCACGACCCCGGGCACGTACGGGATCAGGTTTGCCGGCCGAGTCGGCAACGGCTGGGCAGATCCTGAGGTCTACTACTCCGTCGAGATCAAGCCCGCCGACGTGGCCGCACCTTCGGACGACGATTCAGGCGCGCCCGATGGTGACTCCACGCCCGCTCCCTGAGTCCGTCGCGGGCGAACCACCGGCGACTGCGAGCTGACCGCCGACTGCCGTTCTCCCCTGGCACTGAGCAGGGAGGCGTGCCACGGTGAGTGGCTGTTGACCAGATTCGGCAGCCACTCACCGCGCTGGAACATGGTCAGCGGTCGTTCTCCGTGGTCAGTGACTGCCCCGCAGGCTTCCCCGGCGTGGCGCCCGTCGCTGCGTCGAACGCACTCGGACGCCTCCGAATTTCCTCGATTCCACCGTTGACATGTGACCTTTTGGTCACCTATTGTCGAGATGTGGACGACGACCTGGTGTTCAAGGCGCTGGCCGACCCGACGCGGCGGCTTCTCCTTGACGCGCTGTTCGCGCAGGGAGGTCGCAACCTCGGTGACCTCGAGGCCGTCGTCGCAGAGCACACCCAGATGACCCGTTTCGGCGTGGCCAAGCACCTCCGCCTCCTCGAAGAGGCCGGGCTCGTGGTCACGCGCAAATCGGGGCGGGAGAAGCTGCACTACCTCAATCCCGTCCCCATCCGGTTGATCCACGACCGCTGGATCGACAAGTTCACCGACCACCACGTGACGGCACTGACCGACCTGAAACGACAACTGGAGCAACCATGAGCGACAACCAGACCCAGACCATGCACGACGACTCCGGCCGCACCGCCCCCGAGGTGCAGGTCTTCCGCGTCTACATCGAAGCCACTGCGCAGCAGGTGTGGGACGGCATCACGAGCCCCGAGTTCAGCGTGAAGTACGGCTACGGCGGCGAGGTCGAGTACGACCTGACGCCCGGCGGCACCTACCGCAGCCTCACCACCGACGAGATGAAGCAGATGGGCATGGGCGATGTCGCGGTGACCGGCCGTGTCATCGAGTCCGACCCGCCGCGCCGCCTCGTACACACGTGGATGGCCGAGTGGCAGCAGGAGGAGACGACTCTCACCTGGGAGCTGCGCGAGTACCCCGGTCCACTCACTGGCCTGACCCTCACGCACGACTGCACGGGCGCCCCGAAGACCGCCAGCGACGTCGAAGGCACCGGCGACGCCGAGCAGGGTGGCGGCGGCTGGCCGTGGATCCTCGCCGGCCTCAAGACCTACCTGGAGACCGGACACCAGATGGTCGGCAGCGGAAGCTGATTCAGCTCCCATGGGACCTCGCCCACCCGGCCGGGGTCACATGGGACACTGCCTGTTTCAGCAGCGGCGACGCGCGAGTGCCGGGGCGGTCACGCAGACCGCCCCGGCACTCGTCTGTTCTCGGGTTGCTCGGGTTGATCAGGCGGCTCGGGCTCTAGAGGATCACGCGGCCTGGTAGGTCGGGCAGGCGGTAGGTCGCGTCGAGCACGACTGCGGCGTCTTCGAGCGGAGTCAGGTCGTCGGCCTGGTGCAACGTGTGCACGAGAACCACGTCGAACTCCGACACCTCTAGGTCGCCGAGGCGGCTGCACGTGAGCACCGTGCCGTCGGTGAGCGGCATGCTGCGCACGTACGGATCTGTGGCTGCCACAACGACTCCCGCGCGCACGAGCCGCGACACGATCTCGATGGCCGGCGACTCGCGCACGTCCTCGACATCGGGCTTGTAGGCCACACCGACCACCAGCACGCGGGCGTCGCGCGGAGCGATGCCCTGGTCGGCGAGCAGCCGCAGCACCCGATCGCTCACCTGCAGCGGGCGGTTCTCGATGCCGTTCATCGCCGCCTCCACGACGGGCATGTGCATACGGTGCTCGCGCAACTGCCACAGCAGGTAGTGCGGGTCGCACGGGATGCAGTGCCCGCCCACTCCGGGGCCGGGGTCGAAACGCATGAACCCGAACGGCTTGGAGTCGGCGGCGTCGAGCACCTCGGTGACGTCGACGCCCAGCTCGGAGCACACGGTCGCGAACTCGTTGGCAAGCGAGATGTTCACCGCGCGGAAGGTGTTCTCGAAGAGCTTGGTCAACTCCGCGGCACCGGTGGTCGAAACGACGTGTACGCGGCTGGTGATGCGGCCGAGAACCTCGGCGGCCCTCTGCGAGCACGCCGGGGTGACGCCTCCGACGACGCGCGGCACCGCGTCGTGCGCGTGCGTCGTGACGCCCGGGTTGATGCGCTCGGGGCTGAACGCCACGTGGACGTCGGTGCCGACCGTCAGGCCGCGTTCGGCCAGCGGGCCGACGAGCAGGTCGTACGTCGTTCCTGCATACGTCGTCGAGGTCAGCACGATGAGCTGGCCCGGCACGGCGCGATCGACGACCAGGTCGCATGCCGCCTTCAGCGGCGTCAGGTCGGGCAGCTGGTGCGAGTCGATGGGTGTCGGCACGCAGACGATGACGACATCCGCCTCCGAGACGACCCCGGAGGCACTGGTTATCTGAAAGTCGGGATCGACGTTCGCCGCCGCCAGACGCAGGTGGTCATCGGGAGTCAGGTCGACTTCGCCTGCCCTGATGCGGGCGATCCGGTCTTCGCTCACGTCGATGCCGATGACCTTGTGGCCCGCGTGCGCGAACGACAACGCCGTCGGCAACCCGACATAGCCGAGGCCGACGATCGCGATGGTGCGGTCGGTCGCCGGGGTCGGTGTCGCGACATCCGGATGCATCGCGACATCGAGTACCCCAGAAATGCCCGGCGGAAATTGATCGGTCGTGACAATGCTCATGATTCTCCCCCCAATTCGAACGGGCTGCGCCAGACCCGGCTGTGACTCACATGACCGCGGCCGTATCGCGCACCCGACATTCGCCCCCCGCGAATGCCTGATTCGTTCGATTGCGATTCAGTAGAACACCAAGCGCCGTTGTGGGTCGGGGATGAATGCGACAAGACATCTATTCGACCACCCGACAGTGACATTCACTCATGCATACAACAGCTCTTCTGTGGTCGAGAGCCGCGAAGACCTCGGCTTCTATCCTGCTCACACGGGTGCTTCGACCGTTGGGGACGGCCGGAGGGGGACGCTCGCAAACAAATTGGGGGAGAATTTCATGACCACTCTGGTGACGGGTGGGGCCGGATTCATCGGCTCGCACCTGATCGAAAGCCTGCTCGACGACGGCGAGAACGTGATCGTGCTCGACGATCTTTCGACAGGAACTTTGGCGAATCTCGAATCGGTGAAATATCGCCCGGGATTCACCTTCGTCGAGGGGTCGATTCTCGACCGCGAACTCCTCAATACACTCACCGCGCGCGCCGACACCGTGTATCACCTCGCGGCCGCCGTCGGCACATTCACGATTCTCGACAAGACGCTCACGAGCCTGCGCACCAACCTGCACGGCACCGAGAACGTCGTCGACGCCGCACTGCAGGCGGGCGCCAAGGTCTTGGTCGCCTCGACCTCCGAGGTCTACGGCAAGAACACGACCATCGGCCTGCGTGAAGACGACGACCGCGTGATCGGCTCGCCGCTGAAGAGCCGCTGGTCGTACGCCGAGGCCAAGGCCATCGACGAGACGCTCGCGTACGTCTACCACGCCGAACTCGGCCTCGACACCGTGATCGTTCGGCTCTTCAATACCGTCGGCCCGCGCCAGACCGGCATGTACGGCATGGTCATCCCGCGCTTCGTGCGCCAGGCCCTCGCCGGTGAGCCGGTCACGGTCTACGGCACGGGCGAGCAGGTGCGTTGCTTCTGCCACGTCGCCGACGTCATCCCGACCCTGCGCAAGCTCATGGCCGACCCCGACGCCGTCGGCAAGGTCTTCAACGTCGGCAGCAGCCAGCAGGTGTCGATCGGGCAGCTCGCGGAGCGGGTGATCGAGCTGACCGGCTCGTCCAGCGTCATCACGCACATCCCGTACGAAGACGCGTACCCGAGCGGGTTCGAAGACATGGAGCGTCGCGTGCCCGACTGCTCGCGCGCCGCTGCCCAGGTGGGCCACGCGGCCACGCGTGATCTCGACACGATCATCCGCGACGTCGCCGCTGCCCAGCAGCGGGAGGCGCTCGAGATCCTGCCCGTCGAGCCAGTCGCGCTCGGCTGAGCCGTGCCCGACGGCGTGAGAGGCGTGTGAGATGACCGATGTGATTCCGTTGTGGCTCGTCGTGGCGCTGGCATTCGGTGTCAACTTCGCCATCTGGGGTGGCCTGGGTGTGATCAGGGCGATCGGGGCGCAGCTCGACGCCGTGCGCACGGAGCCGCAGGACACGGCCTCCCGCGCCTATCGGGAGCGCCGTCGTCAGGCGATCGGCAGCGTCACAGCTCCGATCGACCCGTTCAACCGGCCGATGGAGCGCCCCGACTGGCTCCCGGAGGCGAGCCGGCGCGTGGCCCTGAGCGACGTGGCCGTGCTCATGGCGGCGCACAACGAGCAGGTCGTGCTCGCCGACTCACTCGCCGCCATCACGGCCCTCGTGCCGCGTGAGCAGGTGTTCGTCGTCTCCGACGGATCGACCGACGCCACCGTGCGCATCGCGGAGGCGGCGGGCGTCAACGTCACCGAGACACCCGAGAACGTCGGCAAGGCCGGCGCGCTGGAGCACGGCATCGCGGAGTTCGGGCTGGTCGAGCGGTTCGAGACCGTGCTCTTTCTCGACGCCGACACCCGCCTCGACTCCGGCTACTTCGAGGCCGCTCTACCCGTGTTCGACGATCCCGAGATCGTCGCGGTCGCCGGGTGCGCCCACTCCGACCGGCGTGGGCGCGCGTCGGGGCTGGTCGGTCGCCTGCTGCTGGCCCACCGCGGGCGCGTGTATTCGCTGACCCAGCGGCTGCTCAAATACGGGCAGACCGGCCGGCGCGTCAACGCCACGCACATCGTGCCGGGGTTCGCGTCGCTCTACCGCACGCGGGTGCTGCCTCAGATCGACATGAACCCGCCGGGCCTGGTGATCGAAGACTTCAACATGACGTTCGAGATCTACCGCAAGCGCCTGGGCCGCGTCGGGTTCAGCCTCGATGCCAAGGCGTACACGCAAGACCCGGATTCGCTGCGCGACTACGTGCGCCAGCTTCGCCGCTGGTCGCTGGGGCTGTGGCAGACCGCCCGCCGGCACGGCCTCCGGGCGCGAGGTGCCTCGTTCACGGCAGGCTTTCTGCTCACCGAACTGCTCACCGCGAGCCTGTTCCTGCTCTTTCTGCCGGTACTCGTGGGCACGATGGCGCTCGCTGCGGCATTCCCCGGTCTGTTCGCCGCACCGGCGGCGGCGTTGGGTCACCAGATCGTCGTCGGCGAGGTCACGTGGACGATGCTGCTCGTCACCGTGCTGATCGCCGACTACGGGCTGAGCATCATCACCGCGATCGCGGAGCGTGACTGGCGCTACCTCGTGTACGGCCTCGCGTTCGTGCCCACCCGCATCCTCGACGCGGGCATCGCCGTCGCCGCGTTCGTGCGCATGTGGACCGAGCGCTCCACGGGCCGCTGGACCAGCCCGACCCGCCGTGCCGTCCACTCCGCAGAGTCCGGCAACTCCGGCAACTCCGACGAGACCGACGAGCGGGCGTTCGTCACCGTCTGACGACGGCGACACACGAAGGGGGAGACATGCGTACACGACACATCGCCGCGAGGGCGCGACGAGGCCGGACCGTACGGACCGCCGCCACTCTGATCGCGCTGACCGGGCTTTTCGCCGTGAGCGGATGCGGGGTACCCCGGTACGTCGACGACGCCAGGCGTGACGCGGCCGTGGATGCGCGGCTGCTCCAAGCTCCCGCCTCCGGTTGCCCGGCACCACAGACGTTCACGCGGCCGCCGGGCACGACACGCAAGGTAGCGCTGACGTTCGACGACGGGCCGACTCCGGGCACGACCGAGCAGATTCTGGCGATCCTGGCGGAGGAGGGGGTCAAGGCCACCTTCTTCGACCTCGGACTGTTCTCGCGCGAGTACCCCGACCTGCAGCGCGCGACCTGGGAGGCGGGCCACACCATCGGGGTGCACGCGTACGACCACACCGACCTGACGACGGTGAGCCCGGAACAGGCCCGCAGCGAGATGGAACGCACGGCGCGAGAGATCATCCGCAACACGGGAGCGCCCGTGTGCTTCGCACGGCCGCCCTACGGAGCGACCAACGCTGCCGTACGCAACGAGATCTACGCCCAGGGCTTCTCGCAGGTGCTGTGGAACATCGACTCCCGCGACTGGGTGAAACCGGGCACAGGAACGATCACGCAGGACGCGACCCGGGTCATCGACACGACCCCGGTCACCGTGCTCATGCACGCCTCCCTGCCCGAGACACCGGACGGCAGCGACGCGCCGTTGACCTCGACGGTCGCCTCGCTGCGACCCGTTATCCAGGCCTACAAGCGCATGGGCTACGAGTTCGTGCAGGTGGACGGCACCCCGTTTCCCCTCAGGGGTGCGGCAACCGTCTCGGCAGCCTCGGGAGCGTCACCCTCGCGGTGACACGCCCTCGGGCACCGCGCTCAGGGCGTCTGGGCTGCCTCGACGATGAGTTCGGCCATCGCGGCCGGGGCCTTGTAATGGGGGCCGAAGCCGCCCTCGATACTCGCGAACGTCACCTGCGGGTTCGCCTGCGAGACCACGCGGGCGGCATCGAACAGGTCGTCGTCCTGACCACCCATCGAGATGACCTGCCAGGTCGGCACGGTGATCGAGGCGAACAGTCCCGACTCGGGAAAGAACGGGTCGGCCGGGTCGACCTTGTACCCGGCCTGCACGGTCGAGGGCTTGGGCAAGTGGATCCACGACCCGTCGGGCAGGTCGCGAATCGACCACTCGACCTCGTTGCGCATGCCCTCCTCCATGTCGGAGATGAGCCAGTCGTCGTGCGCCCTGGCCACGAGGTCATCGATGACGGACTCGCGTGCCACCGGGTCGTTGCCAGTGACGCCGAAATGGAAGCGGGTGCGCATGTCGTCTGCCATACCCTCGGACCCCGCGAATTCGAGCACGCCCTGGGAGGACTCGCGGTCACGCAGCGCGAACCCGCCGACCGACACCACGGCGCGCGGCAGGTCGGGGCGTTCGGCTGCGATGGCGAGCACGTAGTACCCGGCGAAGTCGACGCCGACGAGCACCGGCCGATCCAGACCGAGTGCCTCGGCCACCTTCACGACCAGGCAGCGCATGTCGGAGGCGTCGGCGATGTCTCCGAGGCTGTGCCCGTGACCGGGAAGGTCCATCGCATAGGCGTGCACCCGGCCGCCGAGTTCGCGTGCCACGACATCCCACGACGGCGCGCAATACCCCGGAGTGTGCACCAGCAGCACATCGACGCCATTACCGCCGTAGTCGAGCACGCTGATGTGCCTGCCATCGATCTCAAGGGCGCGTTCTGTGCCAAGCATGTGGTGCCTTTTCGGTGCTCTGCGGCCGGTCGAACCGGGTGGTCGGGTCACCACGAAAGGCGAGATGACCGTTAAGTAACTGTATCGACGGCATCTCTCGCGGCGCGTGTGTTACGCAACCGCCGCGCCCCCGATGTGTGCAACCACTCAGCCGTCAGTACCCGAGCCACGACGCCTGCGCCGACCATCCGTTTCGCGCACGCGCGAACAACCGGGGCCCGCGATGCGTTACTGGAGGTGAACACTCACCACCCGCGGCCCGACCGGGCGGCGGTGGCCGCCCGGGGAGCCAGATGACGCATTACGAGACGTTGGGCGTGGAGCAATCCGCGACCGCCGACGAGATCCGCACCGCCTACCGGCGCAAGCTGCGCCAGGCGCACCCCGACCGGGGCGGCAGCCAGGCCGATGCCCAGCGCATCAACTCCGCGTACGAGGCACTCGGCACCCCCGAGGCACGCGCGGCCTACGACCGTCGCCTCGACATGCAGCGGCGCGGCATCAACGTCGACGCACCGCACATGGCCCAGCCGCGGCAGAGCACCGGCACCGGCACGATCCCGCCCGAGATGTGGGACCTGCTCGCCGAGGTGCTGCTCGCCCAGGCCCGCGCGCAGGCACAGGCCGGAGGTCGTGCCGGCGCCGGCCGCGGCACCCCTTACGGCGCACCCCGCGGCTCCGCGAACCCCGGCTTCGGTGTGCCCGGAGGCATGGGCGGGCCGGGCCAGCCGCGCATCGTGTTCGAACGAGGACCGTTCGGCCCGGGCGCATTCGGCCCCGGCACGTTTGGCCCCAGCGACATCTTCCGCGAACCGCGCAAGCTCTCGATGAACGAGGTCTGGCTGGGCGGCTCGGCCGCTTCTCGACTGCGCGGCGCCGTGTTCGTGCTCGCCATGGTCTCGTTCATCGCGCTCGGCGTGATCTCGTCGGTGTCGTCGACCAACGCGCTGCTCACGTCGCTCCTGCCTGCGGTGATGCTGTGGTTCGCGATGTCTGGCTCGCACCGGTCGGTCAACGCCGGGTTGCCGACATTCAGGTCGATCCTGTTTCTCCTGTACCTCGGGTTCAGCGGCCTGTTCGGGCTCGTCGGGCTCGTCTTCGGCCTGTACGCCGGGGCTCTGGGCATCGGGTTCGCGAACCTCGTACTCATCGCCCTCACCGCGCAGACGTACGTATCGTTCACGTTCTCGCGGATGCGCGAGGTGATGCGCGACCGTATGGCCGGTAAAGACTGAACCGGGCTCGACGGGCCCACCGGGCTCGCCTCCGCGTCAGATCGTGAGGCGGGTCACGCCTGTTCCTCGTTTGCCCCCGTGACCGCGCCCGATAACCGGAATACCCTGGTGAAGAGGCATAACCGGCACGCGGCATCGGAGGACGGCAATGACCAAGTTCGTGCGTGACAATCCGTTGATCACATTCTTCGCGATAACGCTCGCCGGGTCGTGGCTCGTCTGGTCGATCTGGTACCTCAGCTACGAGGGCATGGGGTTCATCAAGGCGAACGCCTCCCCGACCGTGCTGGCCTTCACGCACGTGATCGGCCTCTTCGCCGGCCCGTTCCTCGCTGCACTCGTGGTCAGCCGCATCGTCGACGGCCCGGGTGCCCCGCTGGCGCTCGTGAGCCGCATGTTCCAGTGGCGCGAGAACCCGCTCTGGTACGTGGTCGCCCTGTTCGCCGTGCCGGTCGCGGTCGGCGCCGGTTACGTGGGCATCGTCGGCACGCCCGGCACCCCGAGCGCCTCGTGGACCATCGCCTCCGTGGTGCTGTTGTTCATCGCGTCGTTCGCGTTCGGGCCGGTGCAAGAGGAGGTCGGGTTCCGAGGTTTCGCACTGCCGCGGATGCAGAAGATCATGCACCCGGCCGTTGCCGCGGTCCTGTTGGGCCTGTTCGTCTTCTTGTACGAATTGCCCCTGATGGTCACGTGGGCGTGGGACAAGCCGTACCACACGTTCACCGACATCGGCGTGTACGCGCTGTTCCTCGTCGCCGCCTCGATCGTGTTCTGCGCGCTGCGCAACCTGGCTCACGGCAGCCTGCTGTTCCCGATCCTGGCCTACACCGGCATCAACTGGGCACTCATCGCCGCGCCGATCATCTCGGGGGAGCCGCTGCACAACCTGTTCGCCGCGACCTTCGGTCTGTGGGTGCTCGCGGCAGCCGCGCTCGCTCTCACGGGCGGCCGCCTCGGCGCCGATGTGCCCGTCGAGCAGAACACTCCGCTCGTCGAGCTGGCCCAGGACATGGAAGCCGCCGAGGCTGGCGAGGCCTCCCGCGCCCAGGAACCTGCGAAGGTCTGATTCGGTCTCAGGTCACGCCGACAGCTTGCTGCCCAGGCGTTGCCTCGCCTCGGCACCGCGCCTGTTCACGGGCACGGTGCCGAGCGCTTTTCCGAGGCCGATCTCGGCTCCGTTGGCGTACACCGACTCGATGCCACCGGCCGGGATGACGTAGGTCTCGTGCCAGATGCCCGCCGCGCCCGGGTTGGCGCGCGCGGCCTTGTTGAAGGCTCGCCACGCGGGTAGGTGCTCGCGGTCGTTCAGGTGCGCGTAGTTGTACAGGTCTTCGCTGCTGCGCCAGTACTGCACGACCCAGGGGCCTTTCGCGGACATGAGGGTCTGTGCGCCCAGGAAGCCGAGGTGCTCGGCCTCGCCGCGCTCGGCGGCCTCCTTGTTGGCGTACAACTCCCTGAGCATGGGCGCCATCGCCCGGAGCACAGGGAGCCACAGATCGGGGCGGTGCGGCTTACGGATCGTCATGCCGATGTTGAAGACGACGATCTCGCCGTCATGTGCGTGGGTCAGGGTCGGGTACATGGACGTGCCTCTCTCTGCCGCCGCGGCTCCTCATTGGATACCGTCGCTATCTAATATTGGATAGCATTACTATCCAGAGTCAAGAGGTGAAACGATGAGGATTTCTGAACTCGAAGAGGCGACCGGTGTTTCGCGCGCCACGCTGAAGTTCTACCTGCGCGAAGGGCTGCTGCCACCCGGGCAGGCGGTCTCACGCACGCAGGCCGAATACGACTCCCGGCATGTCGAGCGGGTGCGGCTGATCCGAAGCCTCACGGAGGTCGGCGAGCTCAGCCTCGACAACGTGCGCCGCGTGCTCGCAGCTCTGGACGAGACGCCTGCCGACCGGCTCGGGCTCATGGCCGTGTCGCAGATGGCGCTCGTCGGGGCTTTCGACACCGCGGCGCCCGCAACCGGCGATCACTCGACGGGGCGCGGTGAGGTGCCAGCAGACGGGTCAAGTGCGGCCGAAGTGTCCCCGAACGAGCCGGCGTCCACCGAGACGAGGACCGCGGGATCGCCTGCGCATCAGTCGCGGGTACATGCGTGGCTGGAGAAGCGCGGCTGGCAGGTGCATCCCGACGACCCGCCGATCGCCGAGCTCGACCGGGCGTGGAGCGCGTGCGAGGACGCCGGGATCGTGTTCGACGAGGCGAGCCTCGACGCGTACGCCGACGCGGTGGAGGCGATCGCGCTCGTCGACCTCGACTCCGTACCGAGCGACCCGCGGGCAGCGGTGCGCCAGGTCGTTCTCGGGACCGTGCTCATCGACCCCGTGCTCCGCTCGCTGCGCAGGCTCGCGCAGCAGCACGCGGCCGTGTCGCGGCTCGGCGGCAGCGACGAGGCTGCGGACGGCGAGGCTGCGCAGGCCGCTGAGGCTGCTGAGTTCGCCGAGGCCGCAGCGCCCGCCGTTGCTGCCGAACCCGCTGAACCCGCAGAGGTCGCTGAAACCGCGGGGCCTGCTGAATCCACGGAGGACGCGGAGGACAACGAGGACGACGAGGACGACGAGCTCGGCTGGCACATCGGGCGGGGGTGATGATCCTCGGCGTTACCCGCTGCTCAGGCCCACGTGCGGGGAGACTGGGAGCATGCCCCGCTCCGCTGATCGCCCGAATCGCCGCAAGGCGTTGGTGCGGGGGGCGGCCGTAGGGGTGCTGGCGATACTCGCAGGGATCGGAGTGATGTTCGTGTTCATGGGTGGCCCCAGCGGCATCGAGAGGTCGTTCATCTTCTTTCCCGACCCGACCGACCCGGGATCCGCGTCGGACTGGTCGCCCGGCGGCCGCGACGTGGTCTTGCACACCGACGACGGGCTCGCGCTGGAGGCGTGGCTGCTGTCTCCGACCTCCGGGGATCGAGGGGTTGCGGTGCTGTACGCGCCGGGCAACGGGGGCAACCGGGCCGGGCGCACGCCGCTGCATCACGAGCTGACGGCTCGCGGGTTCACGGTGCTCGCGCTCGACTACCGGGGCTACGGGGGCAATCCGGGCAGGCCGAGCGAGAAGGGTCTCGCCTCAGACGCCCGTGCGGCCGTCACGCTGCTGCGCGCGGAGGGGTTCGACGCTGAGCACACCATCTACCTGGGTGAATCCCTCGGCACCGGAGTCGTGACCGGCCTGGCGGTGACCGATCCGCCCGCAGGTATCGCGCTGCGGTCGCCGTTCACGTCGATCCCCGATGCGGCGTCGCTGCTGTATCCGTGGCTGCCGGTGCAGAGCCTCATGCGCGAGCGCTTCGACGTGAGCATGCGCATCACGAAGTCGGGTGCCAAGGTCACGGTGATCCAGGGCGACGCCGACGACATCGTGCCCGCCGAACTCAGCACCAAGGTCGCCCAGGCGGCCCGCGATGCAGGGGTGCTGCACGAACTCCTCAACTTCCCCGGCGCCGGCCACAACGACCCGATCATGTTCGGCCCCCAGGTGGCAGAAGCGGTAGCCCGCCTCGCCGACGCTGTGACGTGACCCTCCAACACCAGAGAGCTGCACCCGACCCCACGGAACAACGCCCCTCTACCCGAACCGCGCCTGCCCGGGTAGAACGACGCGTCCGCCGAGCTGCACCCGACCGAACAAAACGTCGACTCCGCCGAACGCACCGGCACGCCCGGAACCATGTCCCGCGGTACTCCTGCTGGTAGGTGCGTCGGGCGAAATCGTGTACCGCGGGACCCGGCGGAAAAGGCGACATGCTCCGACCGACCGACGGGGGATTCAGGCCCAGATCTCGCGCCGGTCGAGGATGGCCGCGGCCAGGGCGGTGAGCACCAACGCCAGGGCCAGCGATGGGGCGGCGACCTTGGCGACCTCCGCCCAGCTCAGCGCCACGGAGTCGGAGAAGGCTGAACTGCCGAGGCTGAGCGACTGCGTGAGCAGGGCGTACGGCACCAACGACGACAACACCGATGACGTGCCCGACAAGAGCAGACCCACTGCCACGACGCAGCCGAACACCGCCACCGCGACGGGCGCCGCGAACGAGCGCACGAGCATCGAAACAAGCGAGTGGAGCGCTGCCACTGACAGGCCCGCCAGGGCGGCGACGAAGGCTCCGACGGCGAAGCGGCCCGGGATGGCGAGCGACATGCCCGCGAAGGCCACGCCCGCGATCCACGCGAAGAAGAAGAGCGCGGCCTGCATCGCCGCGACGAGCAGAGCGAGACCGCCGAGTTTGGCAGCGACCACCTGCCAGGTGGCGGTCGGGCCCGACATGAGGCGCGGCCAGTTGCCCAGGTGCTCCATCCGCCACATCGCCGAGCACAGCACGGCGATGCCGACCGAGCCGAAGATGAGGCCGTAGAAGAGGGTGACCTGGCTCCAGTAAGAGTCCCAGTCGGAGTCGAGCACACCGGCATTCATCACATAGTTGACGGTGCCGGTGATGACCGACAGAAGCGGCAGGATCAGCACGACCACCCAGACCGCGGATCTGCGGAGCTTGAGGAGTTCGGCGGCGAGGGCGTTGGCGAGGTTCATCGGTTCAGTTCTCTCGATCGAGCGACCGGAACGCGGCCGCGAGCAGGACGGTGGCGAGGGCGAGGAAGACGACGACCGAGAGCCACTCGAGGGGGACGGCGGCTGCGCCTCCGGTCTCGGTCATGCCGTACGGGGAGGCGACGGCGTAGTAGCCCCACGGCAGTCCGCGGGCCAGCCACGACGGCATGAGCATCGCGAAGACACCCGCGAAGGCGCCGAGTACCCCGATGCCGAGGGACACGAGTTGCTGCTCGACGCGGGCCGAGAGCCACACGTGGGCGGCGAGAAGGGCGATGGTCACAGCGAAGGAGGCTGCGGCGTACCAGGTCCAGGTAGTCATCGGCAGCGGAGCGGTGGCGCCGGCGAGACGGCCTCCGATCACGAGGCCGACCAGCTCGAACAGGGTGGTCGCAGCCACGACGGGGGTGAGCGCCGCGACTTTGGCGACACACAACCGCGCACGTGACTGGCCCAGGGTCTCGGCGGAGGTCCAGCCGTTGCCGACGTGTTCGACCTCCACCAACCGGGAGGCGATCACCGCCACGAGGATGGGAGCCGTCATGGCCTCGACCATGGCGTAGAAGAGCAAGGCGCTCTGCCAGTGCGTGGTTGCGGGGTCGTTGATCTGGGCGACGTAGTTGCTGCTGAACAGCTGCATCGAGGCGAACAGGAGAGTGCCCGCCGAGATGATCGCGGCCACGAGCCACACCTTGAGGCGCCGCATCTTGGCGAACTCCACGAGCAGGGCCATCAGAGGTCACCTCCGCGGCCGGTGATCTCGATGAAGACGTCTTCGAGGCTCTGCTGTTCGCGGCGCACGCCGTGAATGGCGACGCCGGCGCCGACGAGTTCGCGGATGCCGGCGGCCGTGTCGTCGGCGTTGATGTTGGTTAGGCAGATGCCCTGGTCGAGGTACCGCGGAGTGTGGCGGGCCAGAACCTGGGCCGCCAGATCGGGGTCGGGGGTGTCGATGATGAGGTCGGGCAGGGCGCGCTCGAACAGCTCGGCGCGGGTGCCCTGAAAGACGAGCCGGCCGTGGTCGATGATCGCGAGCACCTGCGCCATCTTCTCCATCTCGGCGAGCAGGTGCGACGAGACCATCACGGTGACACCGTCAGCGGCGAGGGAGACGAGCAGCTCACGGATCTCCTCGATGCCGGCCGGGTCGAGGCCGTTGGTGGGCTCGTCGAGGATGAGCAGCTTCGGGGAGCGGGCCAGCGCCATCGCGATACCGAGCCGCTGCTTCATGCCGAGGGAGTAGTTACGGACCAGCTTGTTCGCGTGGTTGTCGAGGCGCACCGTGGCCAGGGCGTTCGTCACCTGGGAGTCGGTCAGGCCGAGGAGACGCTGCACGATCCGCATGTTCTCCGCACCCGTGAGGTGGCCGTAGACCGACGGCGCCTCGATGAGGGAGCCGATGTGCGCGAGCAGCTCACGGCGCGTGCCCCGGTGCATCGGCTGCCCGAACACCTCGATCTCGCCGCTCGTCGGCGTGAGGAGGCCGAGCAGCATCTTCATCGTGGTCGACTTGCCCGAGCCGTTCGGGCCGAGAAAGCCGTACACGACCCCCTCCGGCACGCGAAGGTCGAGTCCGTCGACGACGGTGGCGCGTGTGCGGCCGCGACCGAACGTCTTGGTGAGGCCCCTGGTGGTGACGATGTCCATGACTCGACTCTCGCCTCCGGGGCGTCATCCGGGCATCGGGCTCCGGCATGGTTCAACGCGGTTCGTTGCGTCATCCCGGGGTATGAGGCGTGTGAGCGAAGGGCTGAGGTCAGGCCTCGAGGAGGTCGGTCGCCGAGACGAGGCCTGTGCGGAAGGCGAACAGGACCGCCTGAACACGGTCGCGGGAGCCCGTCTTGGCGAGCACGTGCGAGACGTGTGTCTTGACGGTCGGCATCGAGACGAACATGCGCTCGCAGATCTCGGTGTTGCTCCAGCCCTTCGCCATCGCGATCAACACTTCCTGCTCGCGCGGGGTGAGCTCGGCGATGATGCGTTGCTGTTCACGCGCGAGAGGAGCTTGGGCCTGGGGCGGTCCGCCCAGCACGGGACGCACCTGTTCGAGCAGTTGCTTCGTGGACTTCGGCGAGATGACCGCCTCCCCGGAATGCACGGTGCGGATTGCCGCGAGCAGCTCCTCCGGAGGGGTGTCTTTCAGCAGAAACCCCGACGCGCCCGCTCCGAGGCCGTCGATGACGTACTGCTGCGTGTCGAAGGTCGTGAGGATGACGACCTTGGTCGCCGCTCCCGAGGCGGTGAGGTCGCGGGTGGCGGTGATGCCGTCCATGACCGGCATCTGCACGTCCATGAGGATCACGTCGGCGGGGTCGGCGGCGTTGCGGTCGAGGGCCTCCCGGCCGTTCGAGGCCTGCCACGCGACCTCCAGGTCGGCCTGCGATCCGACCACCATCGCGATACCGGAGGTGAACAACTGCTGGTCATCAGCCAGCCCGACTCGAATCATGGTGCTCCCTCACTGCTCGGGATGGTCTGGGTGTTCGTCGCTGCGCGGGGCAGAGGCAGCTCGGCGCGGACTCGCCACAGGCCCCCCTCCGGGCCTGCGGCGAGGGTTCCGCCATGTGTGCTCACTCGCTCTCTCATGCCGACGAGGCCGTGACCTGCTGGGTCGACGCGTGCGCCGCCCGCGGCGGACTCGGGGAGGCGATTGCGGACGTCGATGACGAGGCGCCCCGGCTCCCAGGTGAGTTCGACCTTCACGTGGGTGCCGCCTCCGTGTTTGAGGGCGTTGCTGAGCGACTCCTGCACGACGCGGTACCCGGTGAGGGCGAGCGTGCCCGAAACGGCTTGCGGCTCACCGGTGGTCGCGAGGCGGACGTCGAGGCCGGCCTTGCGGAAGTCGTCGGCGAGCGCGGGGATGGCGTCGAGGTTCGGGGCGGGGGCCAGGTCGCGGGTGTCGTCGCTTCGCAGCACGTTGAGTAGTTGCCGCATCTCGGCGAGGGAGTCGCGGCCGACCTGCGCGTTCGTCTCGAGGGCGCGGATGGCGGCCTGCGGGTCGGTGGCGGCGGCGTATCGACCTCCGTCGGCCTGGGCGATGATCACGCCCAGGGAGTGGGCGACGATGTCGTGCATCTCGCGGGCGATGTGGGCGCGCTCGTCGAGGGTGGCGAGCCGGATCTCCTGCGCCTGCTGCCGCTCCAACATGCGCGAGTGCTCGACGGCCCGCTCCAACTCCTCCCGTCGTTTGCGGGAGAGGGCGCCGAGCAGGGCGAAGAACCCGACGAGCACCCACTGCACGATCACGACCGGCCATCGCTCGGAGGCGGGCAGATCGACGACGTCGCGGCTGTAATCGAAGGCGGCCCAGGCAGTTCCGGCGAGGAGCAGCACGTTGACGACGGTGCGGTCGCGTCGGCCGAGCTGGGCGTTCGCGGTGTGCGCGGCTGCGAAGACCGCGATCGCTGCGGCCACGGTGTGGGTATCGAGCAGCAGCACGTGGGCCACGCAGGCGACAGCGAGGATGCCGATGGCAAGCCGCGGCCTGGCCCGACGAAGGAGCACAGCGACGGTGTTCGCCGCGACGACCGCGAGCCAAACGGGCTCCTGCTCGACGGTGATCCACGAGGACGGCATGCCCGCGAGCCCCACCGCCGCCCACAACAGCGCCCACGAGGCATCGACGACCAACGGGTGCCTCTGAGCCCACCCGATGACCGAGTCGAGCCCACCGCCTCCACCACGCATGCCCCAACGGTAGGCGCCAGGCCCCAAGACAACCTCAGCCCTGGGTACGAGCCGAAGCGAATCAGCGCGAGGCTCGCTCGTGCCCTCGCTGCGCAGAGGCCCGTCACCCCCGTCGGTACCGCGTCGGTCCGCGCTCAGTGGAGCTCCCGCGGTCAGGCCTGTTCGATAGCGGTGATCGTTTCGCGGATGTCTCTGGCCACTGCCTGCGGTTCCGCATCCAATACGTACGAGTCTGTGTCGATCCAGGTGATTCGCATGTTCGGCTTAGTGGCTGCCACGGCCTCCAGTGCCTCGCCTCCGGAGCCGTTGCGGCCGCGCGCCACCGTGACCACCGTGACCGGCGCATCGACCTGGGCCAGCAGTTCGAGGCCGGGCTGGAACGTCGACTCGTCGGGGTCGGCCGTGAGCGCGCGCACTGCCTGCGGGGTGGGCCGGTAGACCCACGATCCGTCTTCGGAGAAAAGCAGCGCCCGCTCCAGAAACTTGCGCCCGGCGGCCGCGTCGCGTGAGGGAGAGAGCCAGTCGTCGATGTTGGCGCTGGCGTGCCTGTCGATGAACGCCTGCGCGGAGGCCTGGTCGGGGCCGGTGGCGCCCAGCTCGAACCGTTCGGTGAGCATGGCCACGATGGTCTCGGCTCCGACGGTGCGCACCATCTCGCGCACGGCCTCCTGCGGCTCGACGACGGGGCTGTCGATCACGACGACCCCACCGACGAGGTCGGGGCGCGCGGCCGCCACAGCGGTGACGAACCCGCCGGCCACGTCGTGCCCCACGAGAACGGGACGGTCGAGCCCGAGGGTCTCGATGACGTGCGCGATGTCTGCGGGGATCTGGGCGATCTCGGTCGTCTCGGCGGTGCTCTGGCCGTGGCCGCGCATGTCGAGCGCGACGACGTGCGCGTCCGTGGCGAGCACCTGCGCGACCGGCTCCCAGACCGCAGACGAGTGACACACCGAATGCACGAGGAGGACGTCGTGGCCGTCTCCTCCGTGGTCGACCACCGCCAGGTGTCCACCAGGTACAGCAATACGCTTCTCGCGCTCGGACATCCGATCTCTCCCCGCACTCCGTCGCCGCCGATGCTCTTCGACGGCACCCATCCCTGACATCGGCAGCGTCGGGGGCGGGCTGACACGAGTGTTGCCCAAGGCACTCGGGCCGCCCCGGAATACCCGGCACGGCACGCGAAGTCGCGGGCTATCCCGGGGTTCGAGCACGTGAGCAGCGAGCTTCCGACTCGCGATCTCACGAACGGAGGAGGGGGCGGGGGCACGCGCGCCGCGGAGGCTGCCGCATGACTCGAAATCGGACCGACGGCCCCAGCATGTTGCGCGGCGCTGACGCGCTGCCCCTATCTGTTGTGGTCACTGAAGCCGTGAGACGAGTCATGCGACAGCCTCCGTGAGACGCCTGCCGAGCCAACAGCCGAGGCAGGCGCCGTGATGGCGTCACTCGGACGGCCGGGCATCCGCGCAACGGGCTCCAGCGCGTCCGTCGCGTCCCTCGCATCCCGCACGTCCCTCGCATCCCTCCCGTCCCAGGCACCGCGAAACTCTGTGAATCCCGCCCCCTCATGCAAGGCGCGACGAAGACTGGCCGAGGGCGCGGATATGGTCGAGCGCGTGTCACGGATCGCGGGCTTATCGCCCATCACCATCGGGGTTGTCGCCGCGGTCGTGACCGAGGTGATCTACGGGGTCAGCTTCGTGTTCACCAAGGGAGCCGTGGACGTCGTCTCGCCGTCGGCGTTGCTGGCCTGGCGGTTTCTGCTCGCGTTCGTGGCGCTCGGGGCGCTGGTGGCGACGCGGGTCGTGCGGCTCACCCTCACCCGGGCGACCTGGAAGCCGCTGCTCGCGCTCGCGGTCTGTCAGCCGCTGCTGTACTACTCCGCGGAGACGATCGGGGTGCAGCTCACCACCGCCTCCGAGAGCGGTATCGCGATGGCGATGATCCCCGTCGGAATCGTGCTGGCCTCGTGGCTCGTGCTCGGCAAGCCCCCGTCGAGGAGGCAGGCGGTCGGCATCCTCATCACGATCACCGGAGTAGTGGCCACCGTCATCGCCGGAGGCGTGGCTGCCGGATTCGACCCCGTCGGCTACCTCTTTCTGCTCGGTGCCCTCGCCGCGTACTCGCTATACACCGTGTTCGCGGAGCGCGACACCGCCACCACCGGCCTCGACAAGACCTTCGCGATGGTCGCCGTCGGAGCCGTGGTGTTCACGGTGGTCGCAGTGGCCGAGGCGCTCGCGGCGGGGGAGCTCACCGAGCTGGTCACTCTCCCCGTGCGGCACCCCGGGGTTCTCGTCAGCATCGGATACCTGGCCCTCGCCTCCTCGATCGCGGCGTTCTTCCTGCAGGCCGTCGCCATCCGTCGCCTGGGCTCGAACCGCTACTCCACCTTCATCGGCCTCGCCACCCTCACCACGGTCGCGACGGCAGCGGTCGTGCTCGGCGAGCGCCTCACGCCACTGCAGCTCGCGGGCGGAGCCGTGATCATGGTCGGCGTCTACATCGCCAACACAACCGCCCCGACCCGAGCCCCTCAACCGGCGCCCTGACTGCTACTGCGGTTGTCACGCCAGGGGATTCAGCCAGCGCGCTTCGGGGAACGCGCGAAGTCGGGGTCCGGTTAGACGACTTAGGCGGCGAGCTGAGGGCCCTCGCACTTTCCGACTCGCGCCTTTTCCGCTTCAGCTACGTGGGTGCGTCGGGAGGCTCACATATGTGCCTCCCGACGCACCCACGGAGCTGAAGCAAATCGCCCCCCGCCGCTCGCTCGGGCAGCGGAGGTCGGGAGTGGGATGCTCGTCGGGTGGCAGGCCGCTCGGGATTCGACGACTCGTTCGTCGGTGGAGTGCCCGCGGGGTTGATCGCGACGGTGAGCGGACGGGGCGGCGATCCTCGGGCTCTGGGTGGAGCCGTGGACGGCGACACATGGCTCGCGCGGTTGCCGCGACTGGTCAGCGACCTCGGGCAGGAGTGGGAGCTGCGGCCCGACGGAGACGCAGCTGCCGGCTCGCTGTCACTTGCTCTCCGCGTGACGACCGCCGAGGGGGAGGAGGCCGTGCTCAAGGTCGCGTGGCCGAATCCCGCTACGGCGCACGAGCACTTGGCGCTTCGACTCTGGGGCGAGTCGCACGCCGTGCGACTGCTGCGCGCCGACCCCGGCCGGAACGCGCAGCTCCTTGAGCGCGCCGGACCCGACGACCTGTACTCGCTCGATGTGGAGGCGGCCTGCGCCGTGATCGGGGAGAAGCTGGCTCACCTGCGGGCGCCCGCGCGGCCACCGTTCGTGACGCTCTCGGACGAGGCCCGCCGGTGGGCACGTGAGCTGCGCGAGGCGACCCCGATGGATGCGGCGTTCCCGCAGAGGTTCCGGCTCCAAGCGGCATCACTGGCAGCCGATCTCGCCTCCGACTGCGGCGACGACACCCTCGTGCACGCCGACCTGCACTATCGCAACGTGCTCGCTTCACGTCGCGAGGGGCAGCCCGGCTGGCTCGCCATCGACCCCGATCCGCTGCTCGGCGAACCGGAGGCGTGCCTCGCTCCCGCGCTGTGGAACCGTATCGACCCCGCCGACGCCGGCGGTGCCCTCGCCTGGGACCTGAGCAACCGCATCGAGATCCTGTGTGCCCCAGGCGAGCTCGACCCTGAAAGGGCCCGAGCCTGGAGCCTTGTGCGCGTCGTCGCCGGCGCTCTCGACGAGTTCCGGCACCCGACGGGAGCCCCGCACCGAAACCTCACCCTCCGAGTCCGTCTGGCGAAGGCCCTCCAACGCCCCTGACCGCCGCACCCCCTCACAGAACCCCGCGAGCGCCGGGTCGTAGCGAGCGCCAAGACGCAGGCTCCGGCCGCATCGAACGGCCTGTAACCGGCCTATGAACGGCCTTTGAACGGCCTCCTTGGCGTATGACCGTCCCCCTTCGCGTCTCGTCAGGAGCGACCGAAGCGCTGCTGGGCCGCCTGCCGGGAGATGTCGAGGGCAGCACCGATGATCGTCCATGAGTCCCCTGCCACCCGCGCCTCCGCTACGGCATCGCGGAGCCCCTGTTCTGCGGCCGCCAACTCGTGCCGGGCTGTCACGATGCCGCGGAACCCGCTCGCGTCGCGGGCGCGGTGCACAGCCGGATCTAGGTCTTCCAGGCCTGCTACTTCGTCGACGTCGCTCTTGTGAATTGTCATCTTCTTCACCTCACCTCAGGAACTCGTAGAACTTTGGTCGAAGCCTGTCCGCGTGGATGATCCGCGTCGGGGAACCGGCTGGCACTGCAACCAGTTCGAGCATCGACCATGTCGATCAGGTCCGATGACGAGAAGCCGCTCGTCCCCTTGGTACTCGTACTCCACAAGTCGCACGGCGTGCCTCCATGCGTGCTCGATGTCCGCCAGACTCACGCCGTGTTTGAAGGCAGACGGACGAGTTTCCACACGTGGAAGCTACCCCTCACCCCCCAGGGCGTCAACTGAATATTGACAGTCTATCCAGTGGATCAGAGCACCGCCAGGGCCTGTCAGGAGGCGGTGCTCTGGGCGTCACGACCTCAAGGATGCATTTCGTCGGGGCCCGCGCACGTTTACCTCGGTCGATGCGCGCACGGCCGCCTGAAGTGCATCCCTCATGTCGTTAAGACTGGCTCACCCGCATCCGAGGCGTGCGTCGATGCCCAAGTGAAGACCTCTCCACCGTCGACGGTCACCCGTGCTGAGGGAGTAGGAGTGAGGCGAAGCTCGGCCGCCAGCCGGTGCCCCTCGCCCGAGACCTCGTAGGTGATCCACGTTGTGTCCTTGCCGGTCACCGTGACCTGGCCGCGGGTGATCCACGGGTTGGCCTTGCGCAGACGGATCAGGTCGCGGTGCAGGTCGTACAGCCACCAGCCGAACGGCGCCAGTTCTGCCGGGATATCGGGGAGCCGGGGCCGGAGGTCGTCGTCAGCCCACGGCCCGTCGGTACGCTTCACACCGCGGAAGGCCTGCTCGTCGCCGTAGTAGATGCTCGGCATGCCCGGCAGCGTGAGCAGCGTGATCGCCGCGAGCGCCGCCCCGGTGTCACCGATCTGGTTCGCGATCCGCGTGACGTCGTGGTTGCCGACGAACGTGAGCGGCACGAAGGCGGGCATGAACCGGTCGTGGCGTTCGAGCGCGGCCGACAGTTCCCAGAAGTTGGTGTCGTTGATGCTGCTCCAGATCGCCTTCCACAACTGGTACTGCGTGACCGAGTCGACGGCGCTGGACTGCACGAACGCGGGGTAGTCGCCGTGGATCACCTCACCCACGAACACCGCCTCCGGGAAACGTTCGCGCACCCGCCCGATCACGTTCGCCCAGAACCACGTCGGCACCGCGTAGGCGACGTCGAGCCGCCACCCGGAGGCGCCTCGCTCCAGCCAGTGGCACATCACGGAGTAGACGAGGTCGGCGACGGCGGGGTTGTCGTGGTCGAGTTCAGCGAGGTCACCGAAGCCCTCCCACGCGAAGGTATGCCCATCCCGGACGCGCACGAGACCGCCTCCGGCCTGCAGCGACTCGTGCACCGCAGGGTGGCCGACACCGACGTGGTTGAAGACGCCGTCGAGCATGATCGCTAGCCCCCGCTCGCGGGCGGCGGCGACGAACCGCTCCCAGTCGCCCTCGTCACCGAGGCGGGGGTCGAGGCGGAAGTGGTCGAGGGTGTCGTATCCGTGTGTGGCGGAGGCGAACACAGGCCCGAGCAGTAGCCCGGTGCAGCCCATCTCGGAGGCGTAGTCGAGCCACGGCTCGAGCCGCCCGAGCCGGTGCTCGAGTCCGCCGTCGTGGTCGCGGATCGGCGCCCCAGCCGCTCCGAGCGGGTAGACATGCCACCAGATCGTGTCGATCAACGACATCGGAAGCCCCTTATTGAGTGACGGTCAACAACTCTATTGACTGTAACTCAACAACGGTAGGATGTGCGACATGACCCCCGACCAGCCTGTCCGTCGCCGCCTCGACGCGGAGGAGCGACGCGAGGCGATCCTGCAGGCTGCGGCCCGCTTGTTCGCGGACGCGTCGTACTCCCAGGTGTCGGCGGCTCAGATCGCTGCCGAGGCGGGCAGTTCGCAGGCGCTGATCTTCCATTACTTCGGCAGCAAGGCCGGCCTGTACGCGGCGCTGATGACCCGAGCGGTCGACAGCATGGTCGAGGCGCAAAAAGCCGCCGACGCCGCACTGCCACAGGGGAATTCGGCGCGCGACCGGGTACGCACGTCGCTCGAGGTGTACCTCGACCGGATCGCCGCGCACCCGGCGAACTGGGCCTCAGGGTTCACCGGCGGCGACGAACCGGCCGAGGGGCAGCAGATCCGCCGCGACGCACGGGCCGCCTACGTGAGCATGCTCCGCGATTTGCTCGGCACCTCCGACTGGGCACGTCACGAGTACGCGATCTGGGGCTACTTCGGTTTCGTCGACACGGCCTGCTTGCGCTGGGTCGAGCAGGGCTGTCCCGCGAATGAGCGAAACCCCCTCATCGACGCAGCGCTGGGCGCCCTGGAGGGCGCACTCGGCGACTGGGGATCGTGACGACACACCCAGAAACGACGGGTGCGCTTCCTACATTTACGTAGGTGCGTCGATGTCGGCATATATCGAAGATCGACGCACCCACACAGCTGAAGGTTTGCGACAGCGTCAGGCGGCGACCAACTCCCGCGCTTCCTGCGCCTCAGGTTGGGCAGTGAAGCCTGCGAACGGCGCCCACTCTCCGTCGGGCTGGGCCAGGCGGTCGGCGATGACGTAGAGCGCGAACGGGTTGTTGCCCATACCGAAGTGGCTGGCGTGGATCCGGATGTTCTCGGTACGCGGCCGCCCCTCGGGCTCGCGGAGTTTGTGATGGTCGAACATCGTGTCGCTGCGCGAGTAGATGGAGGTCGAGGGCACCGGCAGAGCGTCGCGACCGTGGTGCTTGAACTCCTTGGGGTAGTACCAGGCATCCAGCGCCGTGCCCATGTTGATGACCTGCCGCACATGCTCGGGCACCACCTGCGCGGCCATGCGGGTGAAGGCGCCGCCGTAGCACCAGCCGAGCAGCGTGATCGGCTCGCCGTACAGCTCCGAGAGGCGCACCGTCTCGGCGATGACCTGCTCGCGCACTTTGCGTGACGACTTGGTGACCATCGTCAGCTCGGGCATGCAGTGGACCTTGTGGCCGAGGTACTTCAGCGCGAGCCGCATCTCGAGAGCCCACGACGCCATCCCGATCGGGGGCACCACGAGCACAGGCCGGCCATCGTCGGTGCGGAGCTTCGCCAGCCACGGCAGGCTCAGCGGCATCGTGATGGCCTCCGCGTACACACGCGGCCATTCGACGGTGCGGTAGACGGGGCGCATCGCGAAGTCGACGACCCGATCGGCGGTGATCGTAGGCATGTACATCTCCTTGTGGCGGAGGGAGGCACGGACTTCATCCGCACGTGCGGTAACTTTCCCACGCACTCACGTCCCGTAAAACAACCATGCCACTGTCAGGAATCTGACAATCTCCGGACGGGCGGGCGGCCCACAGGAGCCGCACCACTGGGCACGACGGTCAGGAGGTCGCAGCGCCTGGTGCCGCTGCGACCTCCGGTCGAGCTCCCGCGCGCGCGACCCGCTCCACGGCGCTACTCACAGCCGCTGTCACGAACACCGTGACGAGGGCTCCCACCAGCATCGACGCGTCCTCTCCCGGGGCGAGAACCCCGGCGCCCCGCCCCAGCGAGGCCGCTGCCACGGGCACGCCGAGCTGCGCGCACGTCGACAGAGCGAGCGACAGCGGCTGTCCGGTGAGGGCCATGACTCCGTGCACGGTCGCGGCCGTGAGCCCGAGCACCACGCCCAGCACCAGCAACGACGGGCTGCGCAGCACCGCGTTGAGGTCGATCGACGCCCCGAGCCAGACGAAGAACAGCGGCCCGAAGAACCCCTCAGTGAGCGCGAAGAGCTGCTTGGCGAGTCGGCGTGGCTCGCCCATCGCGGCCACGGCCAGGCCCGCTGCGAACCCTGCGAGCATCACCGACACCCCGAGCGCATGGGCGATGGCGGAGAGGGTGAACAGGATGACGAGCGATGTCCGCAGTTCGAGCGCAAGACCCCGCTCCTCGGAGACGACGTGCACCCGGCGCCTGCGGCCCGAGCGCTCGGCCCAGGCGAGAAACAGATACACGAGATACGCGCAGGCCAGCACGACCGCGGCTCCGAGGGCGCGACTCGCCGCCTCCCCGGGAGCGATGGCGAGCGGGAGCAGCACAATGCAGGCGGCGTCGGCCACAGCGAGCTGCACGAGCATCGACACGACCGGAGGGGCCTGCAACGGGATCCCCTCCAGGCTCGGCATGACGATGGACGCCGACGACGAGGCGATGATGACGGCATAGAGCGCCCCATTGCCGGTGCCGAACAGGTGCGCGACCCCGAATCCGGCGGGCACGGCCAGAACTCCCACGGCGGCGGCCCGAAGGAGGCCGCTGCGCATGCCTCGACGCAACCCCTCCGAACGGAGCGGCACGTGCGACCCGGCCACGAACATGACGAGCGCGAACCCGATGTCGTCGGCGAGAAATGTGAAGGTGGGGTCGCGGGCGTCGAGCAGCCCGAACCCCGTTGCACCGAGCGCGACCCCGACGAGCAGCTCGGGAATCACCACCGGCATCCGCACGAGCTTCTGCAGTGAGAACAGCGGCCCCAGCAGCGCGACGGCGCAGATGAGTGCCAGAACGGCGAAGCTCACGGCGCGCTCGTGGGATTCGGAGGGGCCACGAGCCGCACGGGGATGTCGGTGTTCTCGTCGGTGTGGTAACTCGCGCAGACGCGGTGGTAGCCGTCGGCAATGGCGGCGGCGCGCCCGGTGGCGAGGTCGCCGCGCACCACCAACACGGGCGAGAGCGGCGTGCCTTTGACTACTTTGCGCAGGTCACTGGCGACGTGGGCATTGTCTTGACCGAGCAGCGGCAACTCGCTCGCCCGCAGGATGTCCTTGGCCTTCTGGTGCGTAGTCGGGGCTGTGCGCAGCGCGCCGACGAGCCCGGCGACGATGTCGGGCGGCGCGACCAGAGCCAGGTACGCGGCGGCTGCGAGAAAGTCGTGCTCCTCGGGCGCATCCAGCCACACCACAGACGAGCCGCCCTGCACCTTGTCTGCCTTCTTGGCCACGGCAACCTCCTGAACACACGCCGAACTCAGATAGCGGCCATTGTGCGCGCCTGATGCTGAAGCGAATACGTTCCCGCCGCGGACATGTGTCGCGCCGGCCGGGACGCTCCCTGCCTCGACCCGACCGAGACCCACTCACCCTGAGTCGGCCGCAGAACAGGTCGTCATTCGGCTAAAATGACCATAGTCATTCTTGACCTCAGTCATATTCCGCTAGTCTTTCACCATGAGCAGGGTGCAGCGTCGGCGGATGGAGACTCGGGAGCGGATCGTCGCCGAGGCCATGCGGTTGTTCGTGGAGCGGGGATTCGACTCCGTCACGGTCGCCGAGATCGCCGAGGCGGCCGATGTCGGCAAGGGCACCTTCTTCACGCACTTTCCGACCAAGGGCGACGTCTTTCGGTTCGTCGGTGAGGAGGTGACCGCGGCGGTTGCCGCGGCTGCGGAGGCGTCCGAGGGGCGACCAGCGCCGGAGCGCCTCGCCTCCGCCCTCGATGCCGCCGCGGAGTGGTGCGAGGGGCATCCGCAGTTCCTCACCCAGATGGTGCAGGCGAGAGCGTTCAACCTTGCCACAGACGCCGGCTCACCCAGCCAACAGCGGGTGGTCGCCGTCTTTGCGGGCATCATCACCGCCGGCGTCGATACGGGGGAGCTGCGCGACTCCGCCTCCGCCACGGCCGCGGCGTACGTGCTGTTGGCGGGGTACTTCGTGTCGGTGCTCGGGTGGGCGCTCGACCCCTCCGGGCCATCGCTGCGCGAGCGCCTCCGCGGCATGCTCGACATCGTGCTGAACGGGCTGCGATGAACTCCCGCGACCCACTCTCAGCGGAGGTCGGGATGATCGTTGCCCTTTCCACTGTGACCAGCGCCGATGTCGCCCTCGTCGGCGGTAAGGCCGCCAACCTCAGCGAGCTCATCGCGGCGGGGCTGCCGGTGCCGCCCGGGTTTGCGTCACGACCGCTGCCTACCGCGAGGCGATCACTCCGATGGCGTCGGCGATCGACGACGCCGTGCGCGAGGGCCGCCCGGAAGACGCGTCGCGACTCGTCACTGCGGCTCCTGTACCGAGCTCGCTGGGCGAACAGGTGGCGGCTGCGCTCGCGGAGCTCGGCGGCGTGCCTGTGGCGGTGCGGTCGTCGGCGACCGCCGAAGACCTGGCGGAGGCGTCGTTCGCGGGTCAGCAAGAGACCTTCCTCGGCATGCGCGGCACGAAGGCGGTGCTGGACGCCGCGCGCCGTTGCTGGGCGTCGATGTGGTCGGAGCGGGCCGTCGCCTACCGAGACCGGCACGGCTTCGGGCACGCCGACGTCGACGTGGCAGTCGTCGTGCAGCGGATGGTGCCGGCGTCGGCGGCGGGCGTGCTGTTCACGTGTGATCCCGTGACCGGCCGAGCCGGCGACACCGTGATCGAGGGCTCGTGGGGGGGTCGGTGAGAGCGTCGTTTCGGGAGCCGTGACGCCCGATACGTTCACCGTGCGTGATGGACGCATCGAGCATCGCGCGGTGGGCACCTAGGCGACCCGCATCGACCTCGACTCCACGGGCGGCACAACGCTCTCCGAGGTGCCCCCGGCCGACCGCGAGCGCGCATGCCTCAGCGACGAATCTGTGGTCGCCTTGGCCGAATTCGGCTCCCGCGTGCGCGCGCACTACGGGCGTGACATGGATGTCGAGTGGGCGGTCGAGGGGGAGCGCATCTGGCTCCTGCAGGCGCGACCGGTGACGGCGCCTGCCGAGGGCGATCGTGAACGTCATCCGAACGCGGCCGACCGACCCCCGCACGTGGGACTCCGGTCCCGGGGGCCGCGCAGACGCCGCCATCGACACCCTCCTCAACGACGATCCGATGGTATTGACGGAGCCGCAGCTGGCCGACCGTTTCGACGCCATCCTGGACACGACCCGCGAGCTGCTGGAGGCGCGATTCTTCGACTACCTCTCGTTCCACAGTGTGCGCGGGATAAGGCTCGAGGCGATGCTGCGGCTCGCCCGTCGCGCTGACCTCAGCCAATACGACTTTCTCACCGACCTCGACTTCGCCACCGTCGTCGTTGACCGTGAGCTGCGCGCTCTGGCCGACTCGGCACGGCGGTCACCCGCGGTGCGAGCCGCACTAGCCGCCCAGGCTCTCGACTCCGATGCCGTCCGCAAGGCGGACCTCGCGTGGTGGGCCCAGGTGAGTGCTTTTCTCGATCTGCACGGCGCGCGCACGCCCGGCATGTACCAGCCCTTCTCGAACGTCTCGTGGCGCGAGAATCTGCCCGGCTTCCTCATGACGCTGCACGCGCTGGTGCGAGCCGACGAGGCCCCGCCCGCGCGGCGCATACGCAATGTCGACCTCGTGGCGGAGGTCGAG
The DNA here is from genome assembly GCA_030538115.1 of Dermatophilus congolensis. Classification (GTDB taxonomy): domain Bacteria; phylum Actinomycetota; class Actinomycetes; order Actinomycetales; family Dermatophilaceae; genus Dermatophilus; species Dermatophilus congolensis_B. The sequence continues at coordinate 127,716 of JAUNUP010000005.1, forward strand.
GCACGCCTCCCGCGACCCCTGCGGGCGAGCTTCGGGCGGCTGGTCGAGGACTACCGCGCAGGGCACGTGATGCGCGAGGCCTCGGTGCAACAGTTGGAGCGGCTCGCGCTGCTGGCCCGCCAGGTCGCCCTGGAGGCGGGCCGGCGACTGGTCACCACCGGCGAGCTGACCGAACCGGGCGAGATCAAGTACCTCACCGCGGGCGAACTCGTCGCGCGGCTGCGGGGCGACGAGCACCCGGATGTCCTGTCACTCGTCGCCCGCCGAGAGTCCGCCCGCCCACGGGCGGAGGCCGCGTGGCTGCACTCCCAACGACGACCTGACAGGCAGCCTCGGGAGTCGCGCGTGACGGCAGTGCGCAGAACCCTCTCCGGCCTTGTCCCGCGACGGCCGCTCCGGGACCAGGGCGAGGGGCAGGAAGAGGTGCTGCTCAGCGGCGCCGCCGGAAGCCCGGGCATCGCGACCGGGCCAGCCCGAATCATCAACGGCCCGGAGGAGTTCGGCCGGCTGCAACCCGGCGACGTGCTGGTCACCCGCTTCACCGACCCCGCGTGGACACCACTGTTCGGCATCGCCTCCGCTGTCATCGCAGACACCGGAGGCCGCCTGGCTCACGCCGCAATCGTGGCCCGCGAATACGGCATCCCGGCAGTCCTAGGAGTCGGCTCCGCCACGACAACCCTGCACGACGACCAACAGATCACGGTAGACGGCACAAGAGGTGAGGTCCGCGAGGCGTAGGAGGACCGGGCGTTCGGCAACTCTCACACGAGTCGCAGGCCCGACGACCACGAGTACCTACTTGTCCATTTGCGTGACAGAACCGCGTCCAAATGTCAGATAGGACCGTGTCCCGAACTCGGTCCTCGACGTCAGCGACCTGCATAGCTTCGACCACCTCAAGTGGTGCAGAGTTGTCCAAGGCCATCGTGCTTCGTGTCCTATCCGTGAGTGTCTGTCGCAAGAACTCACTGACCGTCGCACGGTGGCCGCCTACGTCGCGGTCAACACGACGAACAGCGGCCCGCGCTACGCCACCTCACGGAACGTCACCTCCGACTCTGGGTAACGTCACCAGATCAGGCGAACAAGACATCGGTGCTTCGAGTACATGCAGGATCTCCGGGGCATACCTGGCCGCCCTTCGGTCGACACACCCGGAATCGCACCGGAAACGACTTCGCGGGCTGCCCCGCCTTCTGGCTGGACAACCCGCGAAACGCCTGCTCAAACCCGGTGCGGGTTTGTGAACTTCATGCTCGGAGCTTGTTGAACTCCTCCTGGTGCGCGAGGGGGGAGTTGAACCCCCACGCCCTTTCGGGCACACGGACCTGAACCGTGCGCGTCTGCCTGTTCCGCCACTCGCGCGCGCAGTCACCAATGTTGCCACGCACCCCGCCGAGTCTCCAAACCCGCCTCCCGTAGGTGCCACGCCGTCCCCTCCATGCCCCTGAGGCTCCACTCGCCGCTCGATGGGTGCGGGGTTCACGTCGCAGGCGGGGTGCACCGAAGGCGACGCGTTGTGGCTGGTCGGCACGCCGACTCCGTTGATCACAGGGTGAGCCGATAACCTGGAGTCTCCACACTTGTCGCGTGGGTCACGTCGGTACGCCTCGCGTGTCGACGTTCGGTATCCGGCACGGCCTCCCGGTCGGGTCGCACCGGCCATGAGCAGCGACGAACGAGAGGAGGCGCCGTGGGGCTCTTCGACCGCGTCGAGGCCAAACTCGCCGCCACCATCAACGGTGCCTTCGCGCGCGCCTTCAAAGCCGAGGTTCAGCCCGTCGAAGTCGCCGCTGCCATGCGGAAAGCCATGGACGACAAGGCTGCCATCCTCGACGTCGACCGGGCCATCGTGCCCAACGTCTTCGTCATCGAGCTCAGCCCCAGCGACCACGAGCGACTCACCGCCTACGTCGACCTGCTCACCGAAGAACTCATCGCGAGCGCCGAAGAGCACATCACCAGCCAGCACTACCGCCCCGCCGGACCCCTCACCGTCACGTTCGACGAAGTCGACAGCCTCGAGACCGGTGTCTTCCGCGTGCGGTCTACCAGCGAACGCAACCCCGCACAGTCGGGCAGCCACGACCACGGCCGCCGCCCCCGCCGAGCCGGCGAGGTCATCGAAACCCACCGCACCGGCGACGACCCCGCGCGGCGCGTCCCCCGCAACCAGGCCTTCCCGCCCGAGGCCACCGCGCCCGCTGAGAACGAGATCGGCATCGCCAGCAACGCCGCCAGCGCCGCCGCCGGTGCCGCTGCGGGCACCGCTGCCGCCCGCGACATGTGGGAGAAGGCGCGCAACGACCAGCCCGAACTCACCGAGGCCGAGCGCGCCGAACAGCGCCGCCACGACCTCTCCGCCTGGAACGACGCCGAACCCCAGCCGTCCTCGGGCACACACGGCAATGCCGCAGACCACGGAGCCGAATTCGAGCCCGCGGAAGGCGCCCCCTGGTCGACTCCGGCACCCTCTCGAGGCAGAGACTCGGGCTCCTGGTCCGCGCCTGCGGGCACCGGGCACCCAGGTCAGGCCACGGGCACCCCCGGCGCCGCGTCCGGCATCCCGGCCGACCCCGGCACCCCTGCCCACCACAGCGACCGCGACGTGGCCCCCGTCGGAGGGGACACGTGGGCGGCCCCCTCCGCGCACCACTCGCCTCCGGCCACTCCGGACATCCCCGAGCACATGCGCCCCGACCCGGCCAGCCGACCCTGGATCGACGTGGCCGGCGACGCCTACCCACTGCTCGGGGCGATCACCGTGATCGGCCGCGACCCGAACGCCGAGATCACCCTCGACGACGGCGGCATCAGCCGTCGCCACTGCGAAATCCGGGTCACGCACGACGGCCCGCACCTCGTGATCGGGCTGCGCGACCTGGGCTCCACCAACGGAACGTTCGTCAACGGTGAGCGTGTCAACACTGCTCGCCTCGACAACGGCGACAGAATCACCATCGGGCGCATCAGCTTCGTGCTGCACACAAGGAGGAGGTGACCGGCCCTGGGTGAGTTCACGCTGACCGTCGTGCGATTCGGCCTCCTCATCTCACTGTGGCTGTTCATCTTCGCCATCGTGGGTGTGCTGCGCACCGACCTGTACGGCACCCGTATCGTGCAGCGCGTCGCCGGAGGTCGAGCCACCGTGCGCCCGGCCCCGAGCGCCCCGGCCCGGTCGCGTAAGTCGTTCACGACCCTCGCCGTCACCGAAGGTCCGCTGCGGGGGGTCACGGTGCCGCTCAAGGAGTCCGGGGTGCTGCTCGGCCGCAACCCCGAGTGCACGCTCGTGCTCGACGACGACTACGCCTCCGGCCGTCATGCCCGCGTCTACAGCGACGGAAAGTACTGGTACGTCGAAGACCTCGGCTCGACCAACGGCACCCTCGTCGACGGCAACGCCATCGGCGCGCCCGAAAGGCTGCATGACGGAAGCCAACTGCGCATCGGCACCACGGTGCTCGAACTGAGGCGCTGACTCGATGTCGATCGCCTGGCAGTACGCGGCGCGCACCGATATCGGCCTAGTCCGCAGCCGCAACGAGGATTCGGGCTACGCCGGCCCCCACCTACTCGCCATCGCCGACGGCATGGGCGGGCACGCAGGCGGCAACGTCGCGTCGTCGCTGGTCATCGCACGCCTCGCCCCTCTCGATGGCGACAGCCACGGTTGTGACGACGCCCTCGAACTGCTCGCCGACACGGTCGCTGAAGCCAACGCCGCGATCAGCCGCGCGGTCGAGGAAGACGACCAGCTCCGCGGCATGGGCACCACCCTCACGGGCCTCATGCGCTGCGGAAACACCAACCTCGTTCTCGTACACATCGGCGACAGCCGCGCCTACATGCTGCGCGACGGCAACTTCAGCCAGATCACCACCGACCACTCGTTCGTGCAATCGCTCGTCGAGGCCGGCCGCATCTCGCCCGAAGATGCCGAGAACCACCCCCAGCGCTCTCTCGTCACGCGCGTGCTCACCGGCGCGAAAGAGGACGAGCCCGATCTCTCCGTGCGCCAAGCCCGCATCGGCGACAGGTACCTCATCTGCTCCGACGGGCTCTCCGACTACGTGGGACGCGAGACGATCGAGGAGGTCGTACGCGCCGGCGACACCCCCGCGGCCGCCCTGCGCCGCCTCGTCGACCTCTCGCTCAAGGCGGGCGCCCCCGACAACGTCACCGCAGTCGTCGCCGACATCGTCGACAGTGACTCGAACGCCCCCACCCACCCCGTCGTCGTCGGCGCCGCTGCCGAGCGGGTCGCGGCGGCGAGCAGCGAACCGACCCAGGCCCTGACCCCGGCCCAGAAGGCCGCCGCCCTGGCCAACGAAGTGAAGACCGCAGCAGGAGGCGGTGCGGCCGAGACCGACGACGACCCTGACGCCTCCGTGCTCGCCGGCCTGGCCGACAACGAGCGCCGCGTCAACATGCGCAGCATGGGTGTGGCCCTGCTCGTGGTCGCGACCCTGCTCGCGGGTGTCTTCGGCGCCTACCGGTGGAGCCAGCAGCAGCACTACGTCAGCGAATACGACGGCAAGGTCGCCGTTTTCCGGGGCGTGCCGCAGTCGTTCGGGCCGGTGCAGTTGTCGTCGCTCGAGCGCACGGTCGACGACATCTCGGTCGGCAACCTGCCCGACTTCTACCGCAACCGCCTGCGCCAGACCATCCCGGCGGCCAGCGAGGCCGACGTCGAGAACCAGATCGCCACCCTCCGGGTTCAGCAGGCCGAATGCCTCTCGCGCATCAGTGCCGGCGCCCCGTGCGGCTCGGGCACGTCGACCGAGCCCACCACGACTCCGGCCGAGGTGCCCGGGAGCACCGAGACGCAAGCTCCCGAATCCACCGCGACAACGCCCCCCGGGCCGCTCCAGGCGACCCCGTCTGTGGTGGAGGTGGCGCCATGAGCACCGTGACCTCGTTCAAGCCGCGCACCCGACGCAACGTCGAACTGTTCCTTCTCCTCCTCGCCGTCGGCATCGTCATGCTGGCCTACCTCGCGGTGGGCCTGGGCGTGAACGAGCAGGTGCCCCTCGACCTGCTCACGCAGGGAGGGTGGCTGCTCGGCTTCGCGGTCGCGTTCCACATCGTGCTGCGCTGGCGGGCGTCGTACGCCGATCCGCTGATTCTGCCGATAGTGACGCTGCTCAACGGCCTGGGCATCGTGATGATCCATCGCCTCGACCTGGCGAACGGCCGCACCGACACCGCGATGGCGCCGCGGCAGATCATGTGGACCGGCCTGGCCATCGCCATCGCCATCGCCGTGGTTGTGCTGCTCAAAGACCATCGGGTGCTGCGCCGGTACACGTACCTGACGATGGTCGTCGGCCTCGGCTTTCTGCTGCTCCCGATGACTCCCGGCCTCGGCCGCGAGATCAACGGCGCCCAGATCTGGATCGGCATCGGCCCCCTCTCGTTCCAGCCCGGCGAGGTCGCCAAGGTGATCCTCACGGTCTTCTTCGCCGCGTACCTCGTACAGACGCGCGACGCCCTCGCGCTGACGGGCCGCCGCATCCTCGGCCTGACGCTGCCCCACGGCCGCGTCTTCGGGCCGATCCTGCTCGCCTGGGTGGCAAGCCTTCTCGTGCTCGTCGGCCAGCGCGACCTGGGTTCGTCGCTGCTCTTCTTCGGCCTGTTCGTCGCGCTGCTGTACGTAGCGACCGAGCGGGTGAGCTGGATCATCATCGGCCTGCTGATGTTCGCCGCCGGCGCGACCGTGGCGTACATGCTCTTCAGCCACGTGCAGCAGCGTGTGATGTTCTGGCTCGACCCCTGGTCGCGCGAGGCTCTCGACGTGAGCGACCAACTCGTGCGCGGCCTCATGGGCATGGGCGCGGGCGGTCTTTTCGGCACGGGCCTGGGCCGCGGTAATCCGCAGATCACCTACTTCGCCGAGAGCGACTTCATCATTCCGAGCTTCGCCGAGGAGCTGGGCCTGTTCGGTGTCTTCGCGATCCTCGTGCTGTACGGCCTGTTCGTGGAGCGGGGTCTGCGCACGGCCCTCGGCACCCGTGACGGCTTCGGCAAGCTCCTTGCCGCCGGCCTCGCCTTCTCGGTGACGCTGCAGATCTTCGTCGTCGTCGGAGGCGTCACGCGCGTCATCCCGCTCACGGGCCTGACCTCGCCGTTCCTCTCCGCAGGCGGGTCGTCGCTGCTGGCCAACTGGGTGATCGTTGCCCTCTTGCTGCGCATCAGCGACCACGCCCGCCGCCCCCTTCCGCCCGAGCCGACCCCGGCCCCGACACCGGCGGGGGTGAGCGCATGAACAACCCCATCCGCCGCCTCGCCCTGCTGGCGGCCACGATGTTCGCTGTGCTGCTGGTCAGCACGTCGATCATCCAGTTCTTCCAGGCCGACAGCCTGCGCAATCGCCCCGGCAACACCCGCACCCTGCTGGCTACGTACGCCCAGGCCCGAGGGTCGATCCTCGTCGGAGGCGAAGAGATCGCCTCGTCGCGACCGGTCGAAGACCAGTACAAGTACCAGCGCGTCTACATGCAGGGCCGCCTGTACGCGCACACGACCGGCTACTTCTCCCTGCTCTACGGCGCCGGAGGCGGGCTCGAGTCGGCGGCCAACGACCTGCTCACCGGCGAGGCCGGGCAGCTCTTCTACCGTCGCCTCGGTGACCTGGTGACGGGGCAGAAGCCCAGCGGTGCCACGCTCGAGCTCACGATCGACCCGCTCGCGCAGCGTGCCGCCGACCGTGCTCTCGGCGACCGGAGCGGCGCGGTGGTAGCGCTCGACCCGAAGACGGGCGCGATCCTGGCGATGGTGAGCCACCCCAACTACGACCCGAACACGCTCTCGACGCACGACACGGCCAAGGTCGCGGCGGCGTGGAAGCGGTTGACGTCCGACTCCGGCAAGTCGAGCCTGAACCGGGCGATCGCCGGAGACCTGTACCCGCCCGGCTCCACGTTCAAGCTCGTCACGGCGGCGGCGGCTCTCGAATCGGGCAACTACGAGGCCGACAGCACGCTGCCGGGCCCGGCCCGCCTGCCCCTGCCCAACAGCGACGCGACCCTGCCGAACGCCTCCGGGCAGGCCTGCGACGGCGGCGAGGTCACGCTGCAGAGGGCCCTGCAGATGTCGTGCAACACCGCCTTCGGGTGGCTCGGCCAGCAGCTCGGCGGCGACGCGCTCAAGGCGCAGGCCGACAAGTTCGGCTTTGACAGCAAACTCGAGATCCCGATTCCGGTCACCCCGAGCACGGTGCCCGGCGGCACCGACCAGGCGCAGGCAACGCAGGTGGCTATCGGCCAGTTCGACGTGCGCGCCACTCCGATGCAGATGGCGATGGTCGCCGCCGCGATCGCGAACAAGGGAACAGTGATGAAGCCCTACCTCATCGCCAAGACCCGAGGCGCCGATCTTGAAGTCATAGACGAAACCCGACCCGACCGGCTCGGCAACGCGATGAGCCGCGGCAACGCAGACGCACTGACACAGATGATGACCACCGTTGTCGAGGGGGGTACCGGGTCGCGCGCGCGCATCTCCGGTGTCTCGGTGGCGGGCAAGACAGGCACGGCAGAACACGGCGAGGGTCGCGCCGCACACGCATGGTTCACGAGCTTCGCCCCGGCCGACGACCCCAAGGTCGCGGTCGCGGTGGTGGTCGAGGACGGCGGCGTGGCCGGCAGTGAGGGCGGCGGAGGCCAGGTCTCCGCACCGATCGCACGCGAGGTGATGGAAGCAGTGATCAAGCGATGAGGTACGAGTCCGGAGTCGAGTTCGGCGGCCGCTACAGCCTCACCGACCGCATCGCGGTGGGCGGCATGGGCGAAGTGTGGCGTGCCCGCGACAAGGTGCTGGCCCGCCCTGTGGCGATCAAGCTGCTCAGCCCCACCCTGGCCGGCCAACCCGGCTTCGCGCAGCGGTTCCGAGAGGAGGCGCGCAACAGTGCTGCCCTCGGGCACCCCAACATCGCCGGCGTTTACGACTACGGCGAAGATGCGGGCGCGAACTGGCTGGTCATGGAGCTGGTCGAGGGTGAGAACCTGGCCCAGATCATCCGCGACCAGGGCACCATCGCCCCGCAGCAGGCCTCGTCGATCATCTCGCAGGCCGCCCTCGCCCTGCAGGCCGCTCACGACGGCGGGGTCATCCACCGCGACGTGAAGCCGGCGAACATCATCATCCGCCCCGACGGAGTCGTGAAGCTCACCGACTTCGGCATCTCGCGGGCGACCGACGCGGTGCCGATCACCCGCACCGGAGAGGTGATGGGCACCGCCCAGTACATCTCGCCCGAGCAGGCCACGGGCCAGTCCGTCGGCCCGGCGAGCGACGTCTACGCTCTCGGCGTCGTCGCGTACGAGATGGTCACCGGCCGCCGTCCGTTCGACGAGTCGACACCGGTCGCCACCGCGATGGCACACGTGCAGGATCCGCCCCCGCCGCTGCCCCGCGATGTGCCGAAACCGCTCTCGACCGTGATCATGGCCTCGCTCAAGAAGGAGCCCGGCGACCGGCCTGCCTCAGCGGGCGAGGTCGCGCGCATCCTCACCGGTGGCGCCAGCGCGGCGAACCTGCTCACCACGCAGAAGCTCACCAACCCGATGGCGACCCGGCGCATGGCGAGCACCGCCCCGCAGCCCAAGGCCCGCCCGGTCGCGCCCGCCGCCGACCCCCGCGACGTGCGCCGCCTCGATCCCGACGACGACGAGCGCCCCAGCAGCAAGGCGTGGATCTGGGTACTCATCGCCGCCCTGCTCATCGGCGGCGGCATCTGGGCCGCGGTCGCCTCCGGCCTGTTCGACGGCAGCGGCGAGCCCACGACTCCGGCCACGCCTGGCACCGGCACCGTGTCGACCGGCTCCGAAATCTCGATCAACCCGAGCGACTACATCGGTCGCCCGATCTCCGAGGTCAATCCGGCTCTGGCCCAGCTCGGGCTGCTCACCAACGTCACTGAGGTAGCCAGTGATCTGCCTGCGGGCACCGTGCTACGCATCACCACTCCGGGCCCGTACAAGCGCAACGACGTGCTCTCGCTCGAGGTCTCACAGGGTCCGAGCACCCCGACCTCGACTCCTCCGACGGTGCCCCCCACTACGGACGCCCCGCAGGAGCCGAGCGAGCCTGCACAGCAAGAGACTCCGGCGCAGCAGCCCTCGACCCCGCTCGACGAGCCCGCACAACAGCCCGCGACCCAGGACACCCCTGCGGCCGAGCCGACCGCGCCGGCCACACAGGGTGGAGCAGCTCCCGCGCCCGGGGTCGGTGGCTCCGATGCTGAGGCGGCCGCCGGGCGGGTCGGTCCGGTACCTGCCCCTGCCGCTGGTGACGATTCGGCAAAGCCGCTCGGCGATTCCGCCGGGGCGACCGAAAACACCCACAATGGAGGCCATTCGGCTCAGACTTACCGAAGTGGGGCAGGCTCCGCCTCCGCTACCGGTGACTCGATGCGACCCACACGAATCGACTGGACGGTACAGATCCCGTGACGCAGCACCCCCGCATGCTGGCGAACCGATACGAGGTGCGTAACCTCATCGGCCGCGGCGGCATGGCCGATGTCCATGCCGGGTTCGACACCCGGCTGGGGCGCGAGGTCGCGATCAAGATCCTGCGGTCCGAACTGGCGCGCGACCCCTCGTTCCTCCAGCGCTTCAGGCGCGAGGCGCAGGCGGCTGCCGGCCTGAACCACCCGTCGATCGTGGCCGTGTTCGACTCCGGAGAGGATTCGCACACCGACGTACACGGCACCGTCACGGTGCAGCCGTTCATCGTCATGGAGTACGTGCACGGCACCACACTGCGCGAACGCCTCTCCGCCGACGGCGTGCTGCCCGCGGCCGAGGCGTGCGAGGTGATGGCGCAGGTGCTGCACGCCCTCGAGTACAGCCACCGGCACGGCATTGTGCACCGCGACATCAAGCCCGGCAACGTCATGGTCACGCCGACTGGCGTGGCCAAGGTGATGGATTTCGGCATCGCCCGAGCCATCGCCGACTCGGCCGCCACGATGACCAACACGAGCGTCGTCATCGGCACCGCCCAGTACCTTTCGCCTGAGCAGGCTCAGGGCCGCGAGATCGACGCCCGCTCCGACATCTACTCAGCCGGCTGCCTGCTCTACGAACTCATCACGGGCCGTGCGCCGTTCATCGGTGAGTCGCCTGTGGCGATCGCGTACCAGCACGTCGGCGAGCCTCCGCAGCCGCCGTCGGTGTTCAACCCAGACGTGCCCGGCAAGCTCGACACGGTCGTGCTGCACTCCCTCGCCAAAGAGCCGGAGAAGCGCTACCAGACCGCAGCCGAGTTCGCCTCCGACCTCGAGGCCGTCGTGCGCGAGGAGGCGACTCTCGCCGAGAGCGCGGCCCTCGCGGCGGGCGTGATCGCGGTGCCGAAATCCCGCCTGCCTGAGACGTCGAACCACTCCCAGGTCGTGACAGTGACGGAGGAGCCGCAACGACGCAAGCGCGGCTGGTTGCTTCCGTTGCTCGTGGCGCTGGCCGTGATCGCGACGCTGGTGGGTGCGCTCTACTCGCAGGGCGTCTTCGACCGAGCTCCCGCGCAGGTGGCCGTGCCCAGCCTCGTCGACAAGACCGACCAGGAGGCCGAGCAACTGCTCGCCCAAGCTCAACTGCTGCCGGGCAAGCAGACCGCGAAGAACGCCGCGAAGGCCGGAACCGTCGTCTCCCAAGAACCCACGCAGGGCGCGCAGGCCCCGGTCGGCAGCACCGTCACCTACGTCGTCTCGTCGGGCCCCGGCGTCAAGAAGATGCCCGACCTGCGCAACTTCGACCAGGCCACCGCCCGCCAGATGCTCGCCGACAACGACCTCGGCATCGGCAAGGTCAACGCCGTCGACACCAAAGACGTGCAGGCCGGCAATGTCGTCTCGACCGAACCCAAGGCCGGCGCCGAGGTGAAGGAAGGCACGGCCGTCACCCTCAACATCAGCACAGGCCGTGTCGTCGTGCCCAACGTCATCGGGCTCTCGCGCGAGGCCGCCATGGAGAAGCTCAGCGCGGTCGGTCTCAACCGTCAGTTCATCCCCGTGCCCGGCACCAAGAAGCCCGGCACGATCCTGTCGCAGTCGTACAAGGAGGGCGAGAAGGTGCCGGTCGGCACGATGATCGAGCTCACCGTGGTGGACGAGCCGATCCCGACCCGCACGGTGACCCTGTCGCCGACGCCCACACCCACTCCGACGCCGACGGCCGAACCGACGCCGACCGACGTGCCCTCACCCGAAGACACCACCGAGCCGCCGGCCGAAGAGCAGTAGCCAGGCGGAGTCACGGCTGATTCGCGATTCTGTCGAGGCGGGTGCGGGTAGCCCCAGGCAGCTCAGGAGTGGATGAGCGGGCTCATCCCAGCGCTCGCGTCGATGACGCCCTCGGCGCCGCAGAGGGTCAGCCAGTTCGCCAGTAGCCGGTGCCCGTTGGCTGTCATGACGCTCTCGGGGTGGAATTGCACGGAGTGCAGCGGCAGCTCGGTGTGACGCAGGCCCATGACGATGTCGTTCGCGGTGCGCGCGTTGACGACCAACGCATCCGGCACGGTCGACTCCTCGACGGCGAGTGAGTGGTACCGGGTCGCCGTGAACGGCGAGTCGATGCCTTCGAAAAGCCCGGATCCGTCGTGGAACATGTCGCTGGTCTTGCCGTGCAGCAGCTCAGGCGCCTGAGAAACGGTGGCGCCGAACGCCACTGCCAGCGCCTGATGCCCGAGACAAACACCCAGCATTGGGGTGCCGGTACGAGCGCATTCGCGGATGACGTCGACCGAGCGGCCAGCCTGTGCAGGCGTGCCCGGCCCGGGCGACACGACGACTCCGTCGTACGAGCCGACCGAGGCGACATCGACCACGTCGTTACGCACAACCTCGCACTCGGCGCCCAACTGCCCCAGGTACCCGACGATCGTGTAGACGAAGCTGTCAAAGTTGTCGACGACGAGCACGCGGGCACACGGGTTGTCGGTCATCCGTCTCTCCTCACCGCCCGGCGTCGCGCGCCGGGGTGTCTTTTCGGTCAGGTCGAGGGTACGCCCGCTGCGCGGGGCGCGAAGTCGGTCATCTCGGCGAACGCCACGTACCGCTCGCGGGCGCTGAACTGCGGGTGGCAGGCGATGAGGGTGATCCAGCGTCCGGTCTCCGCGGTCGCCTCCACGCCCACCTTGTCGGGCACCGGAGCGAGAACCCCCAGGTCATCAGCGGTGGTGATGCGAAACTTCACGAAACTGTACGTGTACGTGCCGTCGTCGGTCTCAACGACGATCCGGTCGCCGGGGCGCAGTTCGTGGATGCGGTTGTACGGCTTTCCGTACGTGACCCGGTGGCCGGCCGTGACGAAATTGCCGATGCCGCCGGGGGCCGCCGTGTCGGGCACGTAGCCGATGCCCTTGGCCAGCTCCGGCGCGTCGGTCCCTTCGTACACGGGCCGCGCATAGTCGCTGCCGAAAGCCGGGATCCGGATCACAGCGAACGGGCCACCCGCCTTCGCCCGCTTCGCGACACCGGACTGCTCGCCGCCGGCACCGTTCGTGGCGGGGGAGAACGACCCCTCCAATTCTTCGACCACCTGCGCCTGTTCGCGCGCCACCTGCAGGTCGGTGCCCCACATCTGCCAGGCCAGACGGCCTCCGACAGCGACGCCGAGCACGACGAGCAGCGCGCCCACCAGGCGAACACTGCGCCGCATTCCGCCGCCCGGCGAGCGCTTCCGTCGCGAAGGACGCGAAGGACGCTCCGGCGTCTGCGGCGTTATCTGCGTCTGGGCAGGCGTCGAACCGTCCTGCCCCAGGTGTGCTGTCACAACCGCTCACGACCCCCGTATTCGCTCCGCCTCGCGTGCCGGACCAATCGGCCCCCCAGGTCAACCCCTTAGTCTGGTGAGCGGAGCCGAAACGTGGGCAAGCCTTGTTCGGCGCGCCGATCATCTACGAACCGAGGAGAACTCACATGGCCAAGGCATCGAGCCCGGAGCCGGACGACGCGATGGAGTCGACCGAACGGTTGACCCCGGCGGAGGCGGCCAAGGAGTTCCGTGCCGAGAAGAGGGCACAGCGCGATGCGGCCAAGGAGAACCGCCGCGTCACCCGCGCGGCGATGGGCGGCAACAAGCCGTGGTTCGTGCCGACCATGCTCGGGCTCATGCTTTTCGGCCTCGTGTGGACGGTGGTCTACTACCTCAGCGCGGGCGCCTGGCCGGTGGCAGCGCTCGGCAACTGGAACCTCGCTGTCGGGTTCGGGTTCATCCTCGCCGGGTTCGTCATGACGACCCAGTGGAAGTAGCCCCCACTCCATCCACATCCCGATCCGGTCATCCACAGGGATATTCACATCTGGGGATGAATGACATCCGTGTAATCACAAGTGTGGAAGAGTTTGTGGATACCAGGTTGACCTGCGGAAATAGTCGTTTCGCACGCATGTTCGTCCACAGCTGAGGCCGATGTCCACCGGCGGTGGACATCGGCCTCTTGGTCCGAATGTGGAAACTGTGGAGAGTTGCGGTGCGCGAAGGTCGGCCCTGGCAGCGGTTCAGCCGTTCAGACCGAACTCCGCGATCACCAGCCCGTACTTGAGTGCTGCCAGACCGACGACGAGCACGCCGATGCCGGCGAGCGCGCCCCACTGCAACAGCGGAGAGCGGCTCTTGCGGGTCCCGATGAGAGCTGCGGCGACGAGCGCACCCGTGACGAATCCGCCGAGGTGCGCCTGCCAGGCGATGCCCGGCACGAAGATCGGTAGCGCGGCGTTGATCGCCAGCAATGCCACGAGGCTGCCTGCCGATCCGCCGAGGTGCTTGATGATGAGCAGCACCATGCCGAACAGCCCGAACACGGCTCCAGAGGCACCGACCGTGGAGACGTACCACGTGCTCGATTGGTCGAGAACTCCCGACGAGATCCACATGAACCCGACCGAGCCGCCTAGAGCCGCAAGCATGTACGCGGCGAAGAAGCGGGCCCGCCCCAGCGCAGGTTCGAGAAACTGCCCGAGCTGCCACAGGCACAGCATGTTGAAGATGATGTGCATCGGCTGCCCCGGGGAGTGCAGGAACGCGGCGGTGATGAACCGCCACGGCTGCTCGTAGCCCGCGACCGGCGCGAAGGCACCCGCACGGGTGATCCACGGCTGAGCCATCTGCAGCAGCCACACGGCGACGCATATCGCGACCAGCGAATACGTCACCACGGGCGGACCGGGGCGCGCCACACCTCCGAACAGGGTGCGTACCACCGGGCGGGCCTTCTCGGCCTGGGCGACACAGTCGACGCAGTGCACACCCACTGCTGCGGGGCGTTGGCAATCGGGGCACACCGGCCGGCCGCAACGCTGGCACCGGATGCGCGATTCGCGGTCGGGATGCCTGGGGCACGTGGGCACGGCCGCCGGAGAATCACCCTCCGGCGGCCTGTGCATCTCGTGCTGCCCCTGCGGGTCGGGGGACTGCCGAGGATCGTGCGAGTCGGTCACCGATTACTCGTTGACGGTCACCGATTCGATGACGATGTCCTCGACCGGGCGGTCCATCGCACCGGTCGGAGCAGCCGCGATCTTGTCGACCACGTCGCGGCTGGGCTGGTCGGCCACCTCACCGAAGATCGCGTGCTTGCCCTGCAGCCACGTGGTGGGGCCGACGGTGATGAAGAACTGCGACCCGTTGGTGCCGCGACCCATGCGCTTGCCGGCGTTGGCCATGGCGAGCATGTAGGGCTTGGAGAAGTTCTTGTCGGGCGCGATCTCGTCGTCGAACATGTAGCCCGGGCCACCGGTGCCGGAGCCGAGGGGGCAGCCGCCCTGGATCATGAAGCCGGCGATGACGCGGTGAAAGACGAGGCCGTCGAAGTAGGGCTCGGGGCTCGTGCGGCCGCCGTCGGCCTTGTACTCCTTGGTGCCCTTGGCCAGACCGACGAAATTCTCGACCGTCTTGGGGGCATCGTTCTCGAAGAGCTCGATGTTGATGTCGCCGTAGTTCGTGTGCAAGGTGACGTTCATGCGCTCATCCTTCCATGCATGCCACCTTCGATTCTTCACGGAGGTGGGACGCAACCTGAGCGGCGCACCACCCACGCAGCCCGCACTCAGGAAGGATGTCTAAGGTTTCGTCGCCGGAAACGCCCCCCTTCGATGCGCGTACCTGAGCCCGACAAGGCAGGATTGAACCAGGTCAGGATTCAGTACCGCCGACCACGACAAACTTTGCAGGAGGCATGGTGAGCAAGAACGAGCAGAAGATCACCGTTCCCACGGTGGAGACGACGCAGGTGACCATTCCCACCGTGGCCGGTCTGAAGAAGGCTGCCGCACCCGTCATCTCCGAGGCTGCGCACCGCGCATCCGAGGCCGCGCACAAGGCCGGTGAGTGGGGCTCCGCCGCTGCTCACGAGGCCGGCGAATGGGCCAAGCCCCGTCTGGAGCAGGGCAAGGCCAGCGCTCAGCCCGTGTTCGCGGTGGCGAATGACAAGACCGGTGAGCTGCGTGACCGCTTCACCGAGACCATGCCCAAGCTCTCCGAGGCCATCGCCGCGGCTATCGCGACCGGTGCGGGCGCGAGCCAGGAGGCGGCCCGTCGCAGCTCCGACGCGGCCCTCGTGCTGCGCGGCGAAGCCGACATCCGCCGCAAGAAGAAGGGCCGCGGCATCGTGAAGTCGCTCGGCATCGCGGCGCTGGTGCTGGCCACCGCCGGTGCTGCCGGTCTGTGGTTCAAGCAGAAGCAGGAGGAGGCCGACGACCCGTGGGCCCGCCCGCTGACCGACCCGTACGCTGCCCCGACCAGCGGGCGTGACTCCAGCCTGGGCGCGGCGGTCTCGACCGCCTCCGAAGCCCCCGGCGACAGCACCGCCCCGGCCGACCCCGACGCCGTGACCGAAGACGTCATCTCGCCGCCGGAGGGCCAGGTCGTCACCGAGAACGACAAGCGCGACTGACAACCAGCACGCGAAGGGCGGGCCCGCAGAACGAAACTGCGGGCCCGCCCTTCGTATGCCGCGGTGGATTTCGCTTGGTCTCGCTAGGTCTGCGTCGCGGCGCGCCTGAGGGGCTTCACCGGCGTTTCACAGGGTCCGCTCATGGCGGGCCGATCGCCGCCGATTACAGGATCGATGTCCAGTTGTCTGGACCTTTCTGGACGTCAATCCTATTCACGGGTATGAAGCCACCTGAAAGCCGCAGGCACCGATGCCAACAGCAACAACGATCTCGAGCGAGTCCGCTACAAGTAACTCAACGGAACCTCAGCGTCCGTCGGGTCTTCTCCGTTCCGCCGCAGGTCGGCTCACTCTGACGCAGAAGGTGGTCGCCCCCGTCGTCGCCATGGCGATCGCGACCCTCATCATCGGCGGGCTCGCGATCGTGCGACTCGGCGATGTCGCGAGTGTCGGTGAGCGCATCCAGACCGGGATGTCGGCGCTCATCAGCATCGAAGACGCGGCAGTGACGGCCAAGGCGATCGCGAACGATGAGCGCGGCTTCTTGCTCACCGGTGACAAGGAATTCACTGACGAGATCGCTGAGCGCCGTGTCAAAGTCGACGCACTGCTCGACACTGCGGCGCAGGGCGTCCCTACGGCAGAGCACCGTGAGCAGATCGAGAAGCTGCGCGGTGAGATCCACGCCTGGAACAAGGCCCTCGACGCCGAGTTCGCGCTTTTCGCCACCGACCGGCCCGCGGCGACCGAAGCTGCGCTGGAGACGAACCGCAAGCTCCGCAAGACCTACGAGGACTCGTTCTCCGCGCTGATCACCTCGGTGGAGGAGCACCTGGCCTCCTCCGCGGATTTCGCCGGCACCGCGGCATCGAGCCGCATCGCCATCGTCGGCGTCACCCTGCTGGCCCTCGCGGCCGCCGGTTTGCTCGTTCTCTCGATCCGCCGCTCGGTGCGCGGCGGTACGCAGAAGGTGCTGGCCGACCTCGAGCGCGCCGCCTCCGGTGACCTGCGTGAGGTGGAGAAGCTCGATCGCGCCGACGAGATCGGCACGATCGCCGACCAGGTCGGCCACGTCGTCACGTCGCTGCGCACGACGCTCGGAGAAGTCGCGACCTCCTCGCGCGAGATGACCGACGAGGCCCGCTCGCTCGTGCGGATCAGCACCGACATCGATGACAGCGCCGGCAACGCCGCCCGTCAGGCAGCCACCGCGGCCACGGCGTCGTCGGAGGTCACCCGCAATGTCGAGACCGTCGCCGCTGGGGCCGTGGAGATGGACGCCTCCATCCGGCAGATCGCCGAGAACGCCCGCGAGGCTGCGCGTATCGCGGCCGAGGCCGTGACGATGACCGAGAACACCACCGACAGCGTCGAGCGGCTCCGTACGAGCTCCGCCGAGATCAGTGAGGTCATCAAGTCGATCACGAGCATCGCCGAGCAGACCAACCTGCTGGCTCTCAACGCGACCATCGAGGCCGCTCGCGCCGGTGAGGCCGGCAAGGGCTTCGCGGTCGTCGCGGGCGAGGTCAAAGAGCTCGCCAACGAGACCAGCACCGCGACCGAAGACATCACGCACCGGATCGAGCAGATCCAACGCGACGCCGCCGAGTCGACCTCCGCGATTCAGCAGATCGCCGAGGTCATCCGCCGCATCGACAATTACCAGAGCATCGTCTCGGCAGCGGTGGAGGAGCAGAGCAGCACCACCGCGGAGATGAGCCGCAGCATCGACGAGGCGATGCGCGCCTCCGGCGGTATCACCGACTCGATCGACACGGTGGCCATGTCGGCGAAGTCGACCACGGCGATCGCCTCCGAGACCCGCGGTTCGGCGACCAGGCTCGAATCGGTCGGTGCCTCGCTCGGCCGACTCGTGGGGTCGTTCAAGCTCTGAGGCGTCGCCGACGAGAAGCTCACGACAGCTCACGACATGCCGAAGGCCGGGCCCGGAATCGATTCCGGGCCCGGCCTTCGTGCGCTGGTCGAGGTCACATGATCTTGCCGAGGGAATCGGCGATCGCCTCTTCGTTGAGGATGCCGACCTTCATGTCCTGGATGTTTCCTTCACGGTCGATGAAGAAGTGCGCAGGGATGCCCATGACCCGGTAGGCGGAGGCCACGGTCGTCTGCGGATCGGGGATGCTCGGAAAGTTCAGGCCCAGCCGGTTGTTGAACTCGGTCACCCGGGTCGAATCCTCGGAGAGGTAGAGGCCCACGACCTGCAGGCCGTTCGCCTTCTCCTTCTCGTACGTCGTCTGGATGTCAGGGAATTCGACGCGGCAGGCCGAACACCACGACGCTCCGAAGGTCAGCCACACGGGCTTGCCGCGCAACTTGCTCAGGGTGACGGGCGTGCCATCGACGGTGTGCGCCGAGAAGTCCTGCGCCGCCGCTCCGACCTCAGGAGGCGGGCCGGTCTGAGCGCCCGACAGTTCGACGGCCGTCACACCGGCTGACTCGGCCTGCATGTCTTCGCTGCCGCCGCTTTGCGACTGCTGCACGAAGTACGCGCCGATGATGACGAGGGCCAGCGTCGCGGCCAGCACACCGAACGTGCCGAACCTGCTGTTCCTCAGCTTCGAACGCCAATCAGAGGGCGTCTGCGCCTGCGGGGGCGCTTGCGTGGTCTGGTCGCTGCTCATCAGGCGTACGCGTGCAGTCCGCCGAAGAACAGGTTGCCGAAGTACGTGAGCATCACGGCGATGAACGCGACGATGAGCAGCCACGCAGAGCGGTCTCCACGCCAGCCGCGCGAGACGCGGGCGTGCAGGTACGCGCCGTAGATGAGCCACGTGACCAGGGCCGCGGTCTCCTTCGGGTCCCAGCTCCAGTACCGGCCCCAGGCGATGTCGGCCCAGATGGCGCCGAGCACAATCATCACGGTGAGGAACGGGTACGAGAACACCGCTGCGCGGTAGCCGAGCTCGTCGAACAGCTCACGGCGCGGAGTGAGGCGGGCCAGCGGGGAGTTCGCGAGGCGGGGCTGCAGCAGGTACAGCACGGCGGCGCCGAACGACACGGCCGCAGCACCGTAGGCGATCATCGCGGTTGCGACGTGCAGGGTGAGCAGGAAGTTGTTCTGCAGCGCCGGGATCAGCGGCTTCACCGACGCGTCGAGGGTGTCGGCGTAGAGCAGCAGGGCGAGCGCGACCGGCAGCGTGACAATGGCGAGCAGGCGCACCTTGTAGCGCCACTCGAAGTAGGCGTAGGCGGCGATGATGCCCCACGCGAACGAGACGGCGAACTCGTACTGGTTCGTGAACGGGCCGTGCCCGGTGACGATGCTGCGTGCGATGAGCGAGATCGTCAGGGCGATGAGGCCGAGCTGGTTGAGCTTCTCCGCGTACCACATGACGCCGTGCGCGCGACGTGCCGTCGCGGCGGGGTTCACGGGGTCCCGGTCGAGCGTCGCCACACCACCGGCGCGGCCGGAGGCGACCTTCTGCCGCTGCACGGACTCCACCTGGTTGCGGCTGGTCAGCGACGCCACGATGTAGCACACCAGGGCGGCCGCGACCAGGATCGTCGTCGCGATGACGAGTAACTGTGAGACGTCGTACCACATGTCGTTCATGTCGACCTACCTACTTAACGTTGCCGCCGACGGCGGGCTGGGAGTCTGACGGCTGTGCCGCCGTGGTGTGAATGTCGTCGACGATCTCGTCGACGGTGCGGGCGAAGATGTAGTCGTGGCGGTCGGCCGAGGCCAGACGGAGCCGCGATCCGGCGCCTGAGGGCGTGACCCGCACCCAGATGCGCCGGTGCTTGAGGCCCATCGTGATGAAGGTGCCGAGGCAGAGCAGCGCCGAACCGATCCAGATGAAGATGGCACCCCGGTCGCGGGCGACCATCATGCCGGTGTACTGCTTCTCGCGCTCGAACGTGACGGTCATGCCCGCGACCTGCGCCGGAACACCCTGGTCGATGAGCTTGGAGTCGATCGAGAGCTCCTGGTCGGCCGGGTACACGTCGACCTGCATCTGGCCCGGGCCGATCTGCGAGTCGGCACGCCCGGAGGCGGCACCCACGACGAAGACCTCGAGGTTCTGATCGGGCAGAGGCAGTTTGCCGAACACGTTCATGCCGCTGTCGGTCGTGTACTGCAGCGGAACGCCGCCCTCGTAGATGACCTTGCCCGTCGAGTCGGCGATGCGCATCGACGCGGCGACACCGAACGACGCCTGGTAAAACGCCACGCCCTTGTACCGCAGGGGCTCGTTGACGCGGATCTGCTTGGCCGCGACCTCGGTTCCGTTCTCGAACAGGGTGATGTCGGCGACGTAATCGCTGGGCCGGCCATCGGGGTAGTACTTGTCGGCGAACGAGTTGACCCGCACGGTCATACCGGTCTCGTGCCCGATCGGGGCGGTGTCGCCGACGGTGACCGGGAAGTTCGAGACACGGAAGCCGAACATCGAGGTCACCAGAACGCCGAGCAGAATGATGATGAAGCTCAGGTGGGCGATGGCCGTTCCGAACGGCGCCCAACGGAACTTGTCGGCGTAGAACGAGCCGTTCAGGTCTCTCTCGTCGGACACGATGCGGTACTTGCGGGCCCGCAACTGGTCGGCGGCAGCGGTGAAGACCTCGTCGGGGCTTGCGTCGACCTGCACGTCGTGACCGATGGTCGCGTGGTTGAAGAAGCCCTCACCGGCGTGCACGATCGGGCGGGTCGCCCGCTGCCAGATCTGGGGCAGGCGGTGCAGGGTGCAGGCCGTGATGCTCAGAGCCAGCATCACCGAGGTGATGACGAACCAGATCGACCCGAACACGTTGAACAGCCCGAGCGTGTTGAGCACGTTGGTCCAGCCGCCGTACCGGGGACGCACCGTCTCGAGCCACCGCGCGAACATGTCGGGGTCGCCGCGCACCGGCTCCGGCGCCTGCTGCAGCAACACGCCGAGCAGCGAGAGAAACGCCATCGCGAGGATGATGCCCAGGCCGGTCTGCTTGTTGTAGAAGAACGCGTTGACCTTGTGGAAGAGCCGACCCATCGACATCTCGGTGCCGGTATTGCGCGGGCCCACCGGGGCACCGTTGTCGGGGGCGAACTCGTCGAAGTCCGACCGTGATTGGGCCTGTGGTGCCTGGGGGGCGTCAGGTTTCACTGAAGTCATGGAGAGCTCCTCACACGCCGGGCGGCACGGGTAGCAGGCCGGTGAAGCGGCCGAAGAGGTCGGTGATCATGAGGAAGCCGGTGAGGATGAGGAACGATCCGGCGACGAACGAGACGATGGCCTGGTGGTTGCGCAGCTTGCCGAGGTGGCGGGCCACATCGGTGGCGCCGACCGCGACGAGCACGAACGGGATGCCGAGCCCCAGGCAGAACGCGAGGAGCAGCACGGTGCCCTGTGCGACGCTGTCGCCGACGGAGGCCAGGCCGATGACGCCTCCGAGGATCGGGCCGATGCACGGAGTCCAGCCGGCGCCGAAGGCCAGGCCGAGCAGCACCGACCGGCGGTAGCTGGGCGCGAGCTGGCTGGGCGGAGGCGGAGCAGCTGCCCGCTCCTTGGTCGCGGTGGCGGCACCGGAGCTGCTGCCCCCGGCCGCCGCGGTCTGCCCACCGGATCCACGACCCGCGCCTCCACCGGAGGCCGCAACGACGCTCTGCAGCGAGATGCTCTTCTGGCGCTGGAGGAACGGGATCTCGATGAGGCCGGCCACGTGCAGGCCCATGACGATGAGCAGGGCACCGCCGACGATCCGCAGGGTGTTGCGGTAGTCGCCGATGGCGTAGCCGATGAGACCGATGGACGCCCAGAGGGTGACGAACACGGCCGAGAAGCCGACGACGAACACGAACGCGTGGGATGCGGCCGTGAGCCGCTGTTCGCGGGTCACCTTGCCCTGCGGTGCCTGGTCACCGAGCAGGTAGGCCACGAAAACGGGCACGACGGGCAAGAAGCATGGCGACGCGAACGACAGGATGCCGGCGACGAGCGCGATCGGGATGGTCAGGCCGGTCATGGTGTGCTCTGCGCGGGTGCGGGGGTGCCCGGCGTGGCGGTACCCGTGTTGGTGCCTGCGGTGGTGCCCATGGTCGGGGCGTTCTTGAGCCGGTCGAGGTGAGCGGTCGCGGTCTTCGCGAGTTCGGTGTTCGGTGCCAGTTCGGCGACCTTGGCCCACTCCGCCTCGGCCTGGTCGAGCTGCGGCGGGGTCTTGGAGAGGTACAGGAAGCCCATGTTGTAGTGCGACTCGGCGTTCTTCGGGTCGATCTTCTGCACCTCGCGCCACTGCTTCTCGGCCTCGGCCATGTCACCGCTGTTGAACTTGGCGGCGCCGAGCGCGAGGCGAGCCTCGGTGTCCTTGGGCGTGATCTCGATGACCTTGGACTGCCAGACGGCGGCGTTCGTGAAGTCGGCGGCACCGAAGTACATGTTCGCCAGCTCACGCATCGAGGCGGTGTCCTTCGGGTTCGCCTCGACCTTCGCCGTGAACTCCTTGATCTTGGCCGGGTCGACGGGGATCGGGGTCGCCCCCATCGCCGCCGCTGCATCGGCCGAAGCAGTGGGAGACGAACCGGCCTGCGTCGACTCGTCGCCGCCTCCGCCCATGAAGTAGACGCCGATGACGACAGCCACGGCCAGCAGCGCGAGCAGAAGAACAGTCGTGGGGTTCTTGCCCTGCTTGCCCGTGACGACCGGCGCCGCGGGGGCGGCTGCGCGCGCGGGGGGCGCAGTGTCGATGACGTCGTCGTCGAAGTGCTGTGCCGCCATGCGGTCGTCCGCGAGCCCCATCGAAGCGGCAGAGCCGGCAGCGGCAGCAGAGCCGGCGCCGGAGGTCGTCGCTGCGGCACTCACGGGCGCGGCCTCGGCCGCTGCGCGAGGCACATCGGCAGCGCGGGCCGAGGCGAGCGCCTCCTGCGCGTCTACGTCAGGGTCGAGGAGCGCGGCCTTCGCCGTGTCGGCGGCATCCGCCTGCCGACGCGCCCACGGCTGCAACACGAGAGGAGCGCTGCCGAGAAAACTGACCAGCCGTTCGTGAGTCGCCTCGATGTCTTCGGTCGAGGCACCGGAGGGCAGCCCGAGCCAAGCGAGCACCTGATCCTGGTGCGTCTCGTCGGTGCTGCTGGGGGATCCGGGGCGCTCACTGTTCACGGCGCCTCCTCCTGATCGCTACTCGGTTCGGTCGACCCACTTCGGGCCTATCTCAACCCTGTCGTCCCGGCCGTTCCCGATCCATCCGTCGCACGGCACGTTTGAGATAGAGCTGATCTGCGGAAACACCGAAAGGCACAGGCCTAGGCATATGCCCCGCTGTACCCCTCTCCGCTGGGTACATATGCCCCGTTCGATATACCCCGACTGTGCCTTCGCCCCATATTTCACGGCCGGTTCCGGGCATGACCTGGGCTTCTGTCGTCGGCCACGCTGCCCGTGCGCGCCCCGCCCCTGTGACTGCTGCGGCTAGGCGTAGGCACCAGGTAGACCGGGTAGACCAGTCGGGGCTGTGCAGGCACAGCAATCGGCCCCCGACCGTGTTGGTCGGGGGCCGATTGCTCTATCGCTGTCAGTCGGGCTCCACTCCTGTCGCTCGACTCAGCCTGTACGTCGCCGTCGCTACCTCACTCAGGGTGTGGTGGCAGCTGCGGTGGCCGTGGCCGTCGGCGTCGGGGTGGTACCCGGCGTGGCGGTAGCAGCCGGGGCCGAAGCCGGAGCCGGAGCCTTCGGAGCCAGCGTTCCGGCCTGGCCGAGCGGCGGGATCGTCGGGGTCGACGTCTGGCCCTTCGGCATCGGGCTCGGAGCCGGGCCGGCCTGGTCGGGGCCGGGCTGGGTCGGAGGCGTGGTCACTGCACCCTTGAGGGCGAGCTGGCCCTTGCGAGCCGCATCGATCGCCTGAGCGAAGATCTGCTGGCTGTACGCGGGAGCGTGGAAGCCGTAGCCGTTCTCGGAGTACAGGTAGTCGTTGTAGAAGTTCGCGACGCGGTGGTACTGGCGAGCCAGGACGATCCGGTCTGCCGGGGTGCCATCCGTCTGCGCCTTCTCCAGGTCGGCGATCAGGGCCATGAGCGCGTCCATGGACTCGTCACGAGTCTGGATGAACGTGTTCTGGATGTTCGCGACGCGGGTCTTGAGCTCTGCCTCGGGCACGTTGTGGCACGTCTGGCAGGAGTTGTTGACCGCGAGCATCGGGCTCTGGATCTGGTGGTCGCTGATCTTCGCGGAGCCTTCACGCTTGTACGGCATGTGGCAGTCTGCACAGCTCACGCCTGCCTGGCCGTGAATACCGTTGTACGACAGGTCGAACTCGGGGTGCTGAGCCTTGAGGATCTTCGTACCGGTGGTCGTGTGCGTGAAGTCGATGTGGTCGGCGGAGTCGGCCATGATCTGGTCGATCTTGATGCCCTTGGCCCACGGGAAGCGCAGCGTCTTGTCGGGGCCGTCGAAGTAGTACTCGACGTGGCACTGACCGCAGACGAACGTACGCATCTCGGCCGGCGTGGCGTCGGCGTTGACGTCGTAGTCCTTGACGCCCTGCGAAGCCTTGAGCTCCTTCATACCCGTGACGAACGCGGGACGCGTGACGCGCAGCGCCATCGTCTTCGGGTCGTGGCAGTCGATGCAGCCGACGGGGTGCTCGGCGTAAGCGGTCGCCTCGGAGTACGTCATCTTGTTCATCGCCACGAAGCCCGCGTTACGGTCTCCGTTGCCCAGCTCGTCCATGATCGGAACCGTGGACGCGTGGCAGTTGAGGCAGGTGCCGGGCTGCGCGAACTCGGTGACGCGGCGGGTGAGCCGCTGGTCTTCGAGCATGTACGCGTGGCCGCGTGCCTCGCGGTAGTCGACCGCGAACGCGTAGCCGAGCCACATGGTGGTCAGGCGCGGGTCGTGCTCAATACGGCTGGCAGTACCCGTGTGGGTCTTGCCGTCTGCCGTCTTGATCTCGACCGGCTTCGAACCGCCGTGCTCGGTCGGGGTCATCTCGCTGGTCGCCTTCCAACCCTCGTACTGCAGGGGGAAGTTCTGACCCCACACCGCCGGGTCGTACGACTTCTCGTCGAGCTGAACCTTCGTGTACGCGTACTGCTCACCCTCGCTCTGACGCTCGAGGATGTTGACGAGCAGTGCCGTCATTCCCATGGTCACCAAGGCGACGAGGCCGATGGCAGCTACGAGCAGCCACCTGCGGCCTCCGCGCTGGCGGCCTGATTGCTCTTGTTGCGTGCTAGTACTCATACCTCTCACCTACAAGTGGCCGATATTGGAGTGGCAGTGGAGACACGACTGAGTCGTGTTGTGGGGGGTGCCGCCGATGCGGGTCGACCTCATGTCCGCAGTGAGATCGGCGTGGCAGTACAGGCACGCCTCTTCGGTGATCTTGAGGTTGATCGGCTTGATCTGGATGTTGTCGGGGTGATTACCCGTCGTCATGCCCAGCCCGTGGAAGAACCCGTTGTAGCCCTTGTTGGCGTACTTGGCCACGATGTTGTTGTGCGGCGTGTGGCAGTCGTTGCAGGTGGCCACGTTGGAGTGGCTGCCCTTGGTCCACGAGTTGTACTGATCATTCATCACGTGGCAGTTGGCGCACGCAGCCGGATCGTTGAAGAGGTATGCGTAACCCTTCGCATAGCCGAAGGTGAATAGCCCGACGCCCAGCAGTGAGCCCACGACGAAGATCGCAGCGGCGCTCAACAGCCACTTAGCCGTCAGGTACTGACGGAGGCCAGAGTGTTGCTTCGTGTTCATGATGCGCGACCTGTGGGTACCGCGACCCGGCGGGTGCTCGGGCCGATCGTTGCACCCACCCTCTCGCACAGGTTGCTCTCAGGTAATCCGCCGAGGGGTAGAGATCGGGTACATCTTTGCCCCTGAACAGGGGCTAAAGGCACATGAGGGTTACCTCAGTCGGCATGTAAAACGGTTGTGCGGTGGCCTGGGTCACACGTCCGCGCGGTTCAGCGGCGAGGACGGTGGCAGGAACGGTGGCAGCTGTGACGGAGTCAGTCGCGCTGCGGACGGCCGAGGCCCTGCCGCACGATGTACGCCGCCGCCTGGATGCGGTTCTCCATGCCCAGCTTGCGCAGCGCGTTGTGCACGTGGTTCTTGACCGTGCCCTCGGTGATGACCAACTCTTTGCCGATCTCCTTGTTCGTCAGCCCGTCGGCGACGAGTCGCAGGATTTCGAGCTCACGCTGACTGAGCGAGAGTTCGGGCCCGGGGTTGTCGGAGGCCGGTGAGACCCCCGTGCGCATCGCGGCCCTGGCCGGCGCTGCCGCGGCTCCGCTGTTGCGCAACTCGGCGAGCAGGCGGCCCACGAGCGACGGCGCCACGGGTGTCTGCCCCTTCATCACGGAGCGGAGCATGTCGTAGAGCTGCTCGGGACGTAGGTCTTTGAGCAGGTAACCGTGAACGCCGGCCTCGACTGCAGGCATGAGGTGCTCGTCGACCTCCGAGACCGTGAGCATCACGACCCGTTGGTGAGGCATCTGCGTGAGGATCATCTTGGCCGCCTCGACCCCGTTCATCACGGGCATCTCCACGTCCATGACGACCACGTCGGGGTCGAGTTCGCGGGCGAGTTCGACGCCGGCGAGCCCGTTGTCGGCCTGACCGACGACCTCGAAATCCTCTTGCTCGGCCAGCAGAGCCGCGATCGCCCGACGGAACAGCGGCTGGTCATCGACGAGAAGCACCCGGATGGCAGTCGCCTCGCTCATGCTCGCACCCTTCCTGCCGGCTCGGTGCCGGGCATGGGACCGTCGGTCCCTCCGTCTACGTGATCGCCCGCGTCGCTGCGCTGGGCCGAGTCGGCGACCTCTGTGGCCTGCGGGCAGGGGATATACATGGTCACCTTGGTGCCGCGGCCTCGCCTGGACTCCAACACGAGCTTGCCACCGATCGCCTCGGCACGCTCACTCATCGACCGCAGGCCGTAGTGCTCGCTCGGCGCCACGGCGGCCGGGTCGAAGCCTTGCCCGTCGTCTGCCACGGTCAACCGCGCCACGTCGGTGACGTCGTCGAGGCTCACCTCGGGAGCCGCCTCACCGACCGTCACTGTGACGGCCGTGGCCCCGGAGTGCTTGCGAACGTTGGTCAGCGCCTCCTGCATCACCCGTAGGGTGTGCATGGCGACGTTGCCGCTCAGCCCCACCGCGCAGGGTTCGGCTGCGAAACGCGCCTCGATGCCTGACTGCCGCGCGAACCACTCGACGTAGTCACGCATCGTCTCCAGGTAGTCGCGGTCGTCGCGAGCCGTCTCGCGGAGGCCGTGGATCGTCTCGCGGACATCCTTGTACGCCTCTTCGCTGGTGTCGGCGATGTCGGTGATCTGCTCGATCACCGGCTCCGGCACATCCGAGCGAGAGGCGAGCGATCGCAGCCGCAGGTGCGTCACCGCGAGCACCTGGGCGAGGCTGTCGTGCATCTCCCTCGAGATGCGGAGCCGTTCGGTGACGATGGCCCCGTGACGTTCGGTGTCGCGCAGCCTGTCGCGCTCGTGCGCCACGGACACGAGCTCGGTGAGGCGGTCGAGCGACCGCTGGTCGGCGTCGTCGAACGGACCTCCCGCGGCGTCGCGTGCCACCCACAAGACCTCGGAGCCGCCCGTGCTCTTACGCGACGACATGACGTGGGCCCAGGGCTGCCCAGGTGCCGGAACGGCGTCGCGGGTCGAGCATCCGGCCTCGTCGGCCCGGAGGAGTCCACGCACGTCGTCGACGGCAGCGGTACGCACCCGGCTACCGGCACTGTCGCCGGCCATGAGCACGAGCAGGTCGTTCATTGCCGCGAGTTCGCGGTTACGCCGCACCATCTGACGGTGACCGCGGCCGATGATCGCGAACATCACGACACCGAATCCGACGGCGGCCAGCGCTGTCAGCAGGCTGACCAGCACATCGCCCGCTTGCGGCCACCAGCGGTCGAACAGCGGCTCGCGCACGAGCTGCAGGCAGACGATGAACGCGACCGGCAGCACCACGCCGACGATCGTGAGGCGGCGGAGCCATGCTTCGGAGTTCGACTCGCCCTGCCACCAGATCCGTAACCGGGAGCCGACGGTCGAGGCCGCATGCTCCGGTTGCGACGGACTCACGAATCGACCTCCTCGGACGTTGTGCAGGTGGCGGCGATGAATTAGAACGACACTGCCCGAGAGAATACCTCTCCCGCGGCAGCCGTCGCCGGGTTATCGCTCTATACCGCCAGGCATAGGACCAAAGTCCCGAATCGGTCGATTCGCCTGACAGCGAGGCTGGTCAGGCGCGCAACTCGGCGAGGTAATCGGAGATGCGGCCGATGGCCTCGGTGAGCACCTCTTCGTCGGGCAAGATCACGAGCCTGAAGTGATCGGGCTCGAACCAGTTGAACCCGGTTCCGTGCGTGACCAGCAGCTTCTTCGAGCGCAGCAGGTCGATGACGAAGGCCTGGTCGTCTTCGATCGGATACACCTCGGGGTCGAGACGCGGGAAGCAGTACAGCGCGCCCTGCGGCTCCACGCACGAGACCCCCGGGATCTCGTTGAGCAGTCGCGAGGCCAGCTTGGTCTGCTCGTAGAAACGGCCGCCCGGCTTGATGAGCTCGGTGATCGACTGGTACCCGCCGAGCGCGGTCTGGATGGCGTGCTGACCGGGCACGTTGGCGCACATGCGCATGTTCGCGAGCAGCGTCAGGCCCTCGAAATAGTCCTCCGCGAGGTGCTTCGGGCCCGAGATCATCACCCACCCGGCGCGGTAGCCGCACACCCGGTACGCCTTCGACAGGCCCGAGAACGTGAACACGAGCACGTCGTCTCCGCCGAACGTGGCCGCGTGATGGTGCACGGCGTCGTCGTAGATGATCTTCTCGTAGATCTCGTCGCTCATGAGCGCGAGGCCGTGGCGGCGGGCGATGTCGACGAGGCCGCGCACCGTCTCCTCGCTGTACACCGCGCCCGTGGGGTTGTTGGGGTTGATGATCACCAGGGCATACGTGTTCTCGGTGATCTTCGACTCGATGTCTTCCAGATCCGGATTCCAGCCGTTGCTCTCGTCACAGCGGTAGTGCACCGGGGTGCCGCCGGCGAGGCTGACCGCGCCCGTCCACAGGGGGTAATCGGGTGCGGGCACGAGAATCTCGTTGCCGTCATCGACGAACGCCTGCAACACCATCGAAATGAGCTCGGAGACACCGTTGCCGATGAAGATGTCGTCGACCGTGGTGTCGCGCAGGCCGTGCGACTGGTAATACTGCGCGACCGCGGTGCGCGCGGAGTAGATGCCCTGACTGTCGCTGTACCCCTGCGCGTGCGGCAGGTGGTGCACCATGTCGGCCAGGATCGCCGGCGGCGCCTCGAACCCGAACGGAGCCGTGTTGCCGATGTTGAGCTTGAGCACCTTGTGCCCCTCGGCCTCCAGCCGCTGTGCCTCGACGAGGATCGGACCCCGCACGTCATACCGCACGGACTGAAGCTTCTTCGACTGGACCCAACGACGCATGAGCCCCAGTGTCGCACCATGCCGGCCGGTCTCCGCTCAGGCCGCGACGAGCCCCACGCCTATGTACCGCGGCTCACTCGCACGAAGGCGCGTCGACCTGTGACGATGCCGCGGTACCGGTGACCACCGACTATCCGGACGTCTCCCGGAGGGCGGCGGCGAACTCCTCCACCCCGGCCTTGAGGCGCTCGGTCGCCTCGGCCTTGTTCCACGCCTCCCAACGGATCGCGAACCGTGTGATGCCACCGGCGGCAGCGACGGAGACACCGATCTGGTCGATCTCGACTCCGGTCGGTCGGTTGCCCTCGGGCACGAGCGCGAGTTTGCTCGACGGATCGGCCATCGCGAGCAGCCCCCACGGCAGGCGGAGGCGTAGCGACCACCCCGACGAGGCCGTGTCGGCGCCCATCTCCCAGGTGGCGAGAGAGTCGTACGTGCCGGCCGAGGGATCCCACGAGCCGCGCACGAGCCGCCCGACGTCGAGCAGGTCGGCGGGGATCTGCTGCGTCGGCGTGGTGATCGGCCGGTTGAGGGTGAGGCGCTGCAGTGACCAGCCGTTCGTCTCCGGCTGCGGCACCGACTCGGGAGGGAGGCCGTCGAGCAGCACCGGATCTATCGCGCCGCGGATGTACGCAGTCGCGCTTTCGCCCGCGAGGTCGACGGTGACGAGGGCGTCGTTGACGGCCTCCCCGCCTGCGATGGGCAGCGGCAGGCCGGCGCCGGGCACGATGTCGAAGCCGAGCTCGATGTGACCGGTCGGCGCGTCATCCCAGGTCAGGGTGAGGTAGACCCAACCCGCGTCGTGGTCGAGGGTGACGTTGCGTAGGCCCGCGGTCGCTTCGTGCACGACGCGCGGCCCGACCCGTACCGGGTCCTGCGCAAGCAGCCCGAACCACTGCTCGTTGGTGAGCGCATCGTGCCAGAGGGCCCGGCGCTCGGAGTGCGAGGGTGCCTGGCGGGGAAGCGTGTTCCAGGTGAACTTGAACCATTCGTCGCTCCACTGGAAGACAAGGCCGCCCGCGAGACCGGCGTCTTTGAACAGCCGAAGCATGTCGGCGTTCATCTTCATCGCGTCGCGCTCGCTGTGCTCGCCCTGGTCACGGCCGAGGCTGCCGCGGTGGGCGGAGCCGAGCGAGCTGGGTACGCCGAACTCGCTGATCATCGTCGGGATGTTGGTGTGGTGCGCTGCGAGGTCGAGCAGGTACGCGCGGTAGGGGTCGTCGCCCTGGTACGAGGGCTGGAGCAGCTGAAAGTCGGGGTAGTACGGATAGGCGTGGTACGACGCGAACGTGCCGGCAGTCCAATCCGATTGCGGAACGACGTTGTTGGCGTCGACGGAGAGGATGTCCTCGCGTTCGAGCGGTTCCTCGGGGTGGCGCAGCGGGTCGGCGGTGGGCCAGTTCGCGAGCGCGATCGGCATACACCGGCCGCTGCCGGCTTCGTAGCCTGCGAGTTCGTCCATGCGGGCGGCGATCCACCGCTCGGTGGGCGTGGCGTCGGCCGTGGAGACGAAGTAGCGGCCCTCATGTGCCGGGCGGTCGGCGTTCTTCGCGTCGGAGGCGACGGTCGCCTCCGGGTCCCACTCGACTCCGACGATCCAGGCGGCGACCCAGTCGGAGACGTCCGCGGTCCAGGTTCCGGAGGCGCGGCCGGGCGTCGGCGGGCGCGTGAGCTGGCCGTGCACGGCGGCCGACGCGTCGCGGACCTCGGCCTTCATCGCCTCCGTCGACGCGTCGGAGAACAGGTCGTGGGTTTCGAGGTACGACTCGTCGGGCAGGTAGATGCCCATCACCAGGTACAAGGGCGCATCAGGGTGGGCGAGGTTGTAAGCGCGCAGCTCCTCGTACATGTGCGGCGGGTGGATCGTGTACGGACGCACCACCCGCACACCGAGTTCGCCCATCTGCGCGAACCAGCGCCGGTAGTGCTCGCGGGTGATCGCCAGCTCGCCGGGCGAATGGCCGGGAATCGTGCTGCCGAGGTTGACGCCGGCCCAGTACTCGACATCGCCGCCGGCGGTGTGCAGCAGCAGCTTCTGCCCCTCCGCAGTAGCGAGTTGCTTGCGTCCGGCCACGTCACGAGCCGCGGGAGCCCACGAACGAGCCTGTTCGCCTCCCGGCCCCGCAGGTGAACACGCGGCGAGCGCCCCGGCAATCCCGACCCCGACACCGGCACGCAGAAACGCACGCCGCGTCAACGCGGTGCGAGAGGAGAAGCTACGAGGGTCGGAGGCGTCCATCACCCCCACATCGACCAAGCGACAACGGGACTGAGCCGCGCGTCTATGGGTATTGCAGGGTCACCGACTCAGCGACTCACCTGGCCCCCAGGGCCTCCAGTACCTGGCCTGAGCCCGGGTTGCGGAGAACCTGGTCTCCGACGAACACCGTCGGGGTGAGTTCGTTGCCGTCGTTCACCGCGCGCACCGCTTCGTTCGCGGCCTGGTCCTTCCACACGTTCACCCAGGTCACGCGCTCGTTCTTACGGAGCTGAACGAGAAGCCGCTCGCAGAAGACGCACCCGGGCTTCCACAACACGACGGCCTTACCGGCGGCGAGAT
Source organism: Dermatophilus congolensis (assembly GCA_030538115.1). GTDB lineage: Bacteria > Actinomycetota > Actinomycetes > Actinomycetales > Dermatophilaceae > Dermatophilus > Dermatophilus congolensis_B. The sequence continues at coordinate 159,587 of JAUNUP010000005.1, forward strand.
CCTGCTGCGCCTGCTCCCATGACACGTGCGGCCCGGTCCGCTTCGCCATCCGAGCCAACACGACGACCAGCACCACGATGACAACGAGTACGAGCCACTTCATGCCCCGAGCCTAGGCGGGTCGGGTGACACCGACGAGGCGAGGATGCCGCCGCAGGGCCCACCGACGGCCACTGACCTCGCTTCGGGAACAGCCGCGCACTTCCGGATCACAGCCACGGTCCGTAACATGGCGCAGGTTCTCCAACCGAGGTCAGTGAACGTCGGGCGCCGGGCGCGCCGAGACAGGTCATCCACGGCTCCGAAGATGCAGACCAGCGACGGACGTGATGGCCTGGAGGGGTGGCCACGATCGACGAGACCGGAAAAGCCTCCTCCACCCCGCTGGAGGAGTACGCGCTCCTCTCCGATCTGCGCACCGGCCCCCTCGTGAGCCGCGACGGCAGCATCGACTGGCTCTGCTTTCCCGATTTCGACTCGCCTGCGGTGTTCTCCGCGATCCTCGGCGACGCGAACGACGGGCGTTGGCGACTGCGTGCGCGCGACGCGGAGGTCGAGTCGCGCGCATACCGGCCGGGCACGTTCGTGCTGCAGACGACGTGGCGCACCGCCTCCGGCGTGGCGGTCGTCACCGACCTGCTGCCCGCCGGAAACGTATACGCCAAGCTCATCCGGCACGTCGAGTGCACCGAGGGATCGGTCGTGATCGAGAACGATGTGCGCATCCGGCCCGACTACAACCGGTCCGGCGCGTGGATTCGCCGCGAAACGCTCGACGACGGTAGTGACGCGATGATCGCGATCGCCGGACCCGAGATGCTCGTGCTCCGCGGCCCGCTCCTCGTGTCGGCCAACGGAGACCGGCACGAGGCCGACTCGTGCGGAGAGGTCTGTGATCGGCTGGAGGGCGAGCATCCGCTATCCGCGGGCGAGTCGATGACCTGGACTCTGACCTGGTGCAAGTCGTGGCAAACGCCGCCCCAGGCGATCGACCCTGTGGCCGCGATCGCCGACACCGAGAAGTTCTGGCGCGACTGGGGCGACCAGTTGGAGATCGAGAACGGCCGCGACGCGATGGTGAAACGCTCGCTTCTCGTGCTGCGGGCGCTCACGCACGCGGGCACGGGCGGCATCGTCGCGGCACCGACAGCATCGCTGCCGGAGGAGTTCGGCGGCTCTCGCAACTGGGACTACCGCTACACGTGGCTACGGGACGCGGCCCTGACGATCGAGGCGATGGTGCTGCACGGCTACACCGACGGAGCCAAGACCTGGCGCGACTGGCTGCTCCGCGCGGTGGCCGGCGACCCGGGCAGGCTGCAGATCATGTACGGCATCGACGGCCGCCGCCACCTGCCGGAGGCCGAACTGCCGCACCTCGCCGGATACGAGAACTCTCGCCCGGTACGCATCGGCAACGGCGCCGTCGACCAGTACCAGGCCGACGTCGCCGGCGAGGTGATGATCGCGCTCGCCGACCTGCGTGACGCGGGCGAGCCCGAAGACCAGTGGTCGTGGGGCCTGCAGCGTCACTTGCTGCGGTTCTACGCCGAGAACGTCGACCGCCAGGACCACGGAATCTGGGAGATGCGCGGCGACCTCGCCTACTTCACGCACGGCCGCGTGATGATGTGGGCCGCGTTCAACGAGGGCCTCCGCGCCGTCGCCGAGCACGGCGGCGACTGTGTCACGGCGACCGACGAGGAGATCGAGCTGTGGACTCGCCTCCGCGATCGCTTGTACGACGAGATCCATGAGTCGGGCTGGAACGAGGAACTGGGGTCGTTCGTGCAGACCTACGCCCCGAGCCCGGGATTCTGGGAGGTCGACGCCTCCCTCCTGCAACTACCGCACACGAAGTTCATCGCCGCCGACGATCCGCGCATGCTCGGCACCCTCGCCAGGATCGAGAAAGACCTCGTGGACGAGGCGGGCTTCATCCACCGGTACCGCACGGCCTCGGGCATGGACGGTCTCGACGGCGACGAATACCCGTTCCTCATCTGCATGGGCTGGCTGGCCGAGCAGTACGCCGACTGCGGCCGCCTCGACGACGCCGAACGGATTCTCGACCTGCTCGACGACTGCGCCAGCGAACTCGGCCTGTTGGCAGAGGAATACGACCCCGTCTCGGGCCGCCTGGCGGGCAACTATCCCCAAGCCTTCAGCCACCTCGGCTACGTAAGGGCAGCAGACGCGATAAACCGCAACCGCGGGGCCTAGTCTCATCGGCGCAGGCCTGACACGAATCACCTCACGCACACACACTTATCCACAGGTCCGGTTTTCCTCCGCATGCCTCTGCGCTCACGCGCCAGCCTGTCACATGAAACGCCTCACCCGAAGGCGGTGACACTGGAGCGGAGTGTGAACTACAGTTGACACCTAGGATCGCGAAGACGGGCGTCTTCGACCTGTGGCTCTCAAACCTCAAGGACCATCTCGCCGTCGCCCGTCTCCTGAGCCGTATCGACCGCCTCGCCGCGGGCCACACCGGTGATGCCAAGTCGGTCGGCGGGGGAGTCTCGGAACTGCGAATCGACCACGGGCCTGGATATCGCATCTACTTCACCAGACGTGGAGCAACGCTGGTCGTCTTGTTGTGTGGAGGGGACAAGGCCACTCAGCAACGAGATATCCGACGCGCCCGACTACTTGCGAGGGATTGGAAAGACGATGGGTAGCTCCCCTGAGCAATTCACACCGTACGACGCAGCCGACTACCTGACTTCGCCAGAAACCGCTGCGGCCTATCTGGAGGCGACGATCGAAGAGTCCGGCGACGATCCCGCAGCGATACTGCGAGCACTCGGAGCCATCGCACGCTCAGGCAACCTCAGCGAGCTCGCGCGCCGCACGGGGATGAGCCGGGAGGGCCTCTACAAAGCTCTCTCGGAGGAGGGGAATCCGAGCTTCTTGACTGTCCTGAAAGTGACTCAGGCACTAGGCCTCCGGATGGAGTTCCGTCACGTCGCGTGAGCTACGACGCCGATTCAGAAGGCCTGCAGGATCCGGCCTAGGACACCTGCAAGATCCGTCCTAGCACGCTTGCAGGACCCCTCTAGAAGCACCTGCGGAACCCGTCGTTCGAGTAGTAGACCTGCACAGATCGGGTCGGCGGCTCCGAAGGCGAGACTGCTGCCCGGCTCCGCGCTGCCGTAGGGTTTGAGCATGAGTCGGGGCTTGTTGTTGGCGTTGTGCCTGGAAAACGGTGTCGCTGCAGCAGGTTTCGCCAGGGATCGGCTTGGAAAACCCCTGGTGGGAGGTGGTGGAGCCTAGGGGACTCGAACCCCTAACCCCCTGCTTGCAAAGCAGGTGCGCTACCAATTGCGCCAAGGCCCCGCAATCCGTTGGTGGATCAGTCCGTTTTCGCGACTCCCCGGCCTGCCGGGATGTCGTCGGTGACCTGCTCCCAGAGTTCGCGTTCGGCGTTCTGTGCCTGCGAGCGGCGCCATGCGACAGCCGCGCTCACGAGAGCCACACCCATGAGAATGTATCGCTTCACCGCTCCGCCTCCTGATTGACACGCATCCGAGGACTGCTGGAAACACCTACGGGGCCACCTCCCAAGGAGGTCGCCCCGTAGTCACCGTGGGCCTAACAGGACTTGAACCTGTGGCCTCTTCCTTATCAGGGAAGCGCTCTAACCGTCTGAGCTATAGGCCCGCTGCGACCACTCACGTTACCTGAGGGGAGCCCCCAGCACCAAAACGGCTCCGCCCCCACCCGCCCGCATGGGAAGCGGTGACCTCCCGCCCCTCACACGGGGCGGCAGGTCACCGTTTCGCGTGCTGGGAGAAGGGCTGGGTCAGTCGTCGGTCAGGGTCATCTGTGCGCCGCCCACCAGGGCCGAGCACATGTTGTAGATGTAAGCCGTCACCGTGGCGATCGCGGTCACGAGGATCACGTCGATCACGCCGAACACGATGGCCAGCGAGATCACCCGGCCGAAGCTGAGAAACTCGATCACGCTGAAGCGGCTCTCCGAGTTCGAGGCGTTCTGCAGGCTCGCGAGCGAGTCCTGGATCGTCGAGAAGACGCCCATGCTGTTCAGCATCAGCCACAGGGCCGCGACCACGATGACCAGCGCGATCCCGAACGCCACCGACAGCAGAAACGAAATCTTCATCACCGAGAACGGGTCGAGCCGGGAGAGGGTCAGCTTCACCCGGCGCGGGTCACCGTCACCCGGGGCCGCCGTGGGGCCGCCCCGCTGCACCGGGCGGGCGCTCGCACGCGCTGCCGTCATCGTTCGTGTCGAGCTCGAGCCCCTGCCTCCAGCAGTACTCACGCCTCGTCTCCCTCACCGTCGTCGGCGACCGCAGCATCGGCATCGGAGTCGAGAGCCGCACCATCCACGTCAGACCCGACCTGCGGATCAGACGTCACGACCTCAGCCTCGATGCCACCCGCCGGCGCCCCATCCGAGGGCCCGTCGCCCCCACCGGCGCCGTTCTCGTCGTCGTTCTCAGTGTCATTCTCGGGGTCCGGCTCAGGATTACGCGCCAACGCCACGATCGCGTCTCCACGATCCGGCTTCGCGAACTGCACGCCCATCGTGTTACGGCCGGTGCGGCGCACCTCGTCGACGCGGGAGCGGACGACCTTGCCCTTCTCCATCACGACCATGACCTCTTCGTTCTCACCCACCGTGAGAGCACCGACGAGGTCACCGCCGCGGTCACTGATCGCCGCCACCCGCACACCGAGGCCGGCGCGGCCCTTGATCGGGTAATCGGAGGCCGGAGTGCGCTTGGCCAGTCCGTTCTCGAAGACCACGAACACGTCGGGGTCGACCCAGCTCGGGATGAGGCACATCGCCAGCAGTTCGTCGCCGTTGCGGAACTTCATGCCCGTGACACCGCTCGTCGCCCGACCCATGGGCCGCAACGTGTCGTTGTCACCCGAGATTCGCAGCGACTGCCCCTTGCGGGAGACGAGCAACAGCCCGTCCTCCTCAGCCAGCCCGGTGACACCGACCAGCTCGTCGCCGTCACGCAAGTTCACTGCGATGAGACCGCCGGAGCGGGGCGAGTCGTACTCCGACAGACGCGTCTTCTTGATGAGCCCCCGCTTCGTCGCCACCACGAGATACGGCGCGACCTCGTAGTCGGGGATCGCGAGCACCGCCGCGATCCGCTCCTCGGGCTGGAATTCGAGCAGATTGGCGACGTGCTGCCCGCGGGCGTCACGCGCCCCCTCCGGCAACTCGTACGCCTTCGTGCGATAGACGCGACCGAGGTTGGTGAAGAACAACAACCACGAGTGCGTGGTCGTGATGAAGAAATGCTCGACGATGTCGTCGCCGCGCAGGTTCGCACCCCGCACGCCCTTGCCGCCGCGCCGCTGCGAGCGGTACTCGTCGACACGAGTGCGCTTCGCGTAACCGCCGCGCGTGATCGAGACGACGACGTTCTCTTCGGGGATGAGGTCTTCCATCGAGACGTCGCCGTCGTAGGGCATGATCTGGGAGCGCCGGTCATCGCCGTACTTCTCGACGATCTCGGCCAGCTCTTCGCTGACGATCGCGCGCTGCCGCTCGGGTCTGGCGATGATGTCCTCGTAGTCGAGGATCATGGCCGCGAGCTCGTCGTGCTCGTCGACGATCTTCTGCCGCTCCAGGGCCGCCAGGCGACGCAACTGCAGGTTGAGAATCGCGTTGGCCTGAATCTCGTCGACGTCGAGCAGGGCCATGAGGCCCTCCCTGGCCTCGTCGGCCGTGGGCGAACGCCTGATGAGGGCGATGACCTCGTCGAGCGCGTCGAGCGCCTTGAGGTAACCGCGCAGGATATGCATACGCTCCTGCGCCATGCGAAGCCGGTACTCGGTACGCCGGACGATGACCTCGATCTGGTGATCGACCCAGTGCCGCACGAAAGCCGAGATCGGCAGCGTACGTGGCACCCCGTCCACCAGCGCCAGCATGTTGGCACCGAAGGTCGTCTGCAGCTGCGTGTGCTTGTACAGGTTGTTGAGCACGACCTTGGCCACGGCGTCGCGCTTGAGCACGATGACGAGGCGCTGACCGGTGCGCTTGCTCGACTCGTCACGGATGTCGGCGATACCGGTGATGCGCCCGTCCTTGACGAGGTCGGCCATCTTCGAGGCGAGCGTGTCGGGGTTCGCCATGTACGGCAGCTCGGTGACGACGAGGCACGTGCGGTTGTCGATCTCCTCGACCAGCACCTTCGCGCGCATGATGATCGAACCGCGACCGGTGCGGTAGGCGTCTTCGATGCCCTGCCGCCCCATGATGAGGCCGTGGGTCGGAAAGTCGGGGCCCTTGATGAGTCGGATACACGCCTCGAGGCGCTCTTCCTTCGTCGCGTCGGGGTGGTCGAGCACCCACTGCGCCGCCTCGGCGACCTCGCGCAGGTTGTGCGGCGGGATCATCGTCGCCATACCCACGGCGATACCGCTGGAGCCGTTGACCAGCAGGTTCGGGAACCTCGCCGGGAGGATGTCGGGCTCCATGTTCTTGCCGTCGTAGTTCGGCGAGAAGTCGACCGTCTCCTGGTCGATGTCGCGCACCAACTCCATCGCCAGCGGCTGCATGCGGGCCTCGGTGTACCGGGCCGCCGCCGGGCCGTCGTTGCCGGCGTTACCGAAGTTGCCCTGCCCGTCGATGAGCGGATACCGCATCACCCACGACTGCGCCAGACGCGCAAGGGCGTCGTAGATCGCCGAGTCACCGTGCGGGTGATACTGACCCATCACCTCGCCGACGATGCGCTGACACTTGTTGTAGCCACGGTCGGGGCGGTAGCCGCCGTCGAACATCGCGTACACGATGCGGCGGTGCACCGGCTTGAAACCATCGCGCACATCCGGCAGCGCACGGCTCACGATCACGCTCATCGCGTACTCGATGTAGCTGCGCTGCATCTCGGTGTTGAGGTCCACCGGTGCTACACGGTCGAACTCCACGGGAGGGGTCTGGTCGGTCACAGAGTTTCCTTCAGTTCCGAATCACGCATCAGCACGCAACATGCCTTCTGGTCCGCATTCCTTGCGGTTCCGGGCCTCGCAAGCTCGTGTCCTCGCCGCATCGTCATGCGTCCAAGAAGCGGACATCGCGGGCGTTTCGTTGGATGAAGTCGCGGCGGGATTCCACGTCCTCGCCCATGAGTACGGAGAAAATTTCGTCCGCCGCGGCAGCGTCGTCGAGGTTGACCCGCAACAACTCGCGGTGGGCCGGATCCATGGTCGTGTCCCACAGCTCTTCGGCGTTCATCTCGCCGAGACCCTTGTACCGCTGGATTCCGCCTTCCTTGGGCAGACGCCACCCGGCCGACTGGCCTGCGTCGAGCTTCTCGTCGCGTTCTCTGTCGGAAAAGACGTACTCGTGAGGGTGGTTGCTCCACTTGAGCCGGTACAGCGGCGGCTGCGCGAGGTACACGTACCCGGCCTCGATGAGCGGCCGCATGAACCGGAACAGCAGTGTGAGCAGCAGAGTCCGGATGTGCATGCCGTCGACGTCGGCGTCGGCCATCAGCACGATCTTGTGATACCGGGCCTTGCTCAGGTCGAAATCTTCACCGATGCCCGTACCGAACGCGGAGATGAGCGCCTGCACCTCGAGGTTGCTCATGATCCGGTCGATGCGGGCCTTCTCGACGTTGAGGATCTTGCCTCGGATCGGCAGGATCGCCTGGTTGAACGGGTCGCGCCCGTCTTTGGCGGAGCCGCCGGCCGAGTCGCCCTCGACGATGTAGATCTCGGAGACCGAGGGGTCCTTGCTCTGGCAGTCGCGCAGCTTGCCGGGCAGGCCGCCCGACTCCATGAGGCCCTTGCGCCGCGTCGCCTCCCGCGCCTTGCGCGCCGCGAGGCGGGCGTGAGCTGCGTTGATGGCCTTGCGAACGATCTCGCGCCCCTCGGTGGGGTGCCGCTCGAGCCAGTCGCCGAGCCCGTCGGTGACGGTACTCTGCACGAACCCGCGCACCTCGGAGTTGCCCAGCTTCGTCTTCGTCTGCCCCTCGAACTGCGGGTCGCCGAGCTTCACCGACACGACGGCGGTGAGCCCCTCGCGCACGTCTTCGCCCGTGAGGTTGTCGTCCTTCTCCTTGAGCAGGTTCTGGGCGCGCGCGAACCGGTTGAGCAGGTTGGTCAGCGAGGCCCTGAAGCCCTCCTCGTGAGTACCGCCCTCGTGCGTGTTGATCGTGTTCGCGTACGTGTGCACCGACTCGGAGTAGGCGCTCGTCCACTGCATCGCGATCTCGAGCGAGAGCGAACGCTCGTCGTCTTCGCGCGCGAAGTCGATGACCTCGCCGTGCACCGGCTCCGACTTCTTGCTGCCGACCAGGTGCTTCACGTAGTCGACAAGGCCGCCGTCGTAGCGGTAGGTCACCTTCGTGGGCGCCTTCGACGGCGGAGCCGGCTCTCCCGCTGCTGCCGCCTCCTCGGCCTCGATCGCCTCGATGGAGTCGTCATCGATGATCGCGTCGGGGTCGACCGATTCGTCGTCGTCCTCCACCTCCGGCGTCCGCTCGTCGGTCAGCGTGATGGTCAGGCCCTTGTTGAGAAAGGCCATTTGCTGGAACCGGGCACGGATCGTCTCGAAGTCGTAATTCGTGGTCTCGAAGATCTGGTCGTCGGCCCAGAACGTGACGGTCGTGCCGGTCTCCGACTCCGGAATCTCCTCCATCTTCTGCAGCGGCCCGGTCGGCACGCCGTGCAAGAACGACATGCGGAAGACGTGGCTCTTCTGCCGCACCTCGACATCCATGCGGGTCGACAGCGCGTTCACTACGGAGGAGCCCACACCGTGCAGACCACCGGAAACCTTGTAGCCGCCGCCACCGAACTTGCCGCCGGCGTGAAGCTGCGTGAGCACCAGTTCGACCGCGGAGACGCCCTCGACAGGGTGGATGTCGGTGGGGATACCGCGGCCGTTGTCGGCCACCCGCACGCCACCGTCGTCGAGAAGCGTCACATCGACACGGTCGGCGTAGCCCGCGAGCGCCTCGTCGACGGAGTTGTCGACGATCTCCCAGACCAGGTGGTGCAGGCCCCGCTCACCCGTCGACCCGATATACATACCGGGACGCTTGCGAACAGCCTCCAGGCCCTCGAGCACCGTGATCGCACTCGCGTCGTAGGCCACATCGGCACCGACGGTCGCGGAGAGGGGAGGAGTAGAAGGCTCGTGCTCCGCGTCGCCAGGTCGAGAATCAGGGCGCGAGTCGGTCACGGGACTCCTTGAGTTGACGGCCGCCGAGGCGACGAGAACGAGAACGTACGGTCAGCCGGAGGCGGTCAGCGCGGCTAACGCGGTTGGTCATGCGCCGGCACCGAAGACCGCTGCCAAGGTGTTCAGTCTACCGTCCGCCCTGCGGAAAGACCGCATAGGCCCCTCCCGCAACGCCGGAGCCGAACGAAACGCCGCGTTTGCGTGGGTGGGTACGCCCCCACCCGCCTCACGACGGCACAGCGCCTCCGGCGGACGCTCACACTCCGGACCCTCTGCCCGGCGCCTCAAGGGCGCGCGGGCGGCTCAGCCGTAGGTGTCGCGAGGGCCGCGGCCACTGGCCCGACGAGGGCCCTTCTTCCACGACGGCGCGCTCGGGCCTGAGACCCGGATCGAGGCCACAACCCCAGCGCCGACCGCTTCCTCGATGGCCCCGAGCAGGCTCGGCACCATGTAGGTGAGCTGCGTGGCCCAAGCGGTCGAGACCGCGCGCACGTGCAACACCCCGTCTTCGAAGCTCACGGGCGACGCCTTCTCGGCGATGTCGGTGCCGACGAACTGCGCCCACCGCCCCATCACCGAGGCCGCTGATACGTCTTGGTCCCAGCCGCGCTCGCGCATGAGCCGCTCGACTCCCGAGCTGATGAGCTGCGGATCTCTGCCGTCCGGCCCTGGCGCTCCGGCCGCTCGGTCGGCCCGCGGACGACGTCGCCGGGGGAGCACGCCAGGCCGCAACCCCGCATCCCGCGCGGCCGCGACCGCACGCGCCAGCGCTTCGCGGGCCGCGTCGTCGCCGCGGGTGGGGCCGCTGGGCTCGGGCAGTTCCGGGCGCCCGGTCGGCTCAGTCGGCTCAGAGGGGGGCACGTCACCCATCATCAGCCTCGACGTGCCCGGAGCTCACCCGCAACCGCCGCCCCGTGAGCGAGGCCGGCAGATCCTCCTCGACCGCAGCAGTCACGATCACCTGCTCCGCGTCGGCGACGAGCTCGGCCAGACGCTCGCGACGCCGCTGGTCGAGCTCGGCGAATACGTCGTCGAGCACGAGAACCGGATCCTCACCGAGGTCGTGACGCAGCAGATCATGCGAGGCGAGCTTGGCCGCCAGCGCGAGCGACCACGACTCCCCGTGCGAGGCGTACCCCTTGGCCGGCATCCCGGAGAGGGTCAGCACCAACTCGTCGCGGTGCGGCCCCGACAACGTCGTGCCCCTGATCAGTTCTTGCTCGCGCCCGGCCGTGAGCGACTCCAGCAGGGCGTACTGCAGCGCCTCCATCTCCGGCACCTCGCCCTCGAGGATCTGGGCCGCGATGTGCTCACCCAGCCCCGCGCGGTACGCGGCATGCGCGTGCGAACGTGATTCGCTCACGGTCGAATACGCCTCGGTGAGCCTGGGCACGAGGTCGTGCAGCAGCCGCAGCCGCGCGTACAGCAACCGCCCGCCGAGGCCAGCGAGCTGGTCGTCCCACACGTCGAGGGTGGAGGCGAGGGTCGCGTCGGGCGGCTCGGGCTCGCTCCTGCGGCGCCCGCGCCCACCCCCACCGCCCCCACGGGCAGCAGCGTTACGCAGCAAGGCATTCCGTTGCTTGAGCGCCCTGTCGTAGTCGGCCCGCACAGCCGCCCACCGAGGCTGCCGCGCGACGAGCAACCCGTCGAGAAAGTCCCGCCGCGCGGCCGGGTCGCCCTTGACGAGCGACAGGTCTTCGGGCGCAAACAGCACCGTGCGCAGCGTGCCCAGCACGTCGCGCACCCGCGTCACGTTGGTGCGGTTGATGCCCGCGCGATTCGCGCGGCTCAGGTTGATCTCGATCTCCAGGGTCGTTGTGCGCCCCTCGCGCTCGACGGCTCCGCGCACGATCGCCCGCTCAGCGCCCATGCGCACCAGCGGAGCATCGGAGGCGACCCGGTGCGACCCGAGTGTCGCGAGGTACCCGATCGCCTCCACGAGGTTCGTCTTGCCCTCGCCGTTACGACCGACGAGAAACGTCACCCCTGGGGTGAACGCGACGTCGGCCTGCTCGTAGTTACGAAAATCGGCCACCCACAGATGGCTTACACGCACGCTCGATCACCCCCTCGCCACACCCGCGGGCGCGGGCGGAGGCCCCTCGCGTCAGCTGGCAAACCGAACCGGCATGAGCACGTAGCGGTACGACGTGTCGGCCTCGCCGTCGGCCTCTTTCTGCCCCGACATCACCGCAGGCTTGCCGGGCTGCGTGAACGACAGGCGCGTGAACGGGGCCGACACCGCGTGCAGCCCGTCGAGCAGGTAGTGCGGGTTGAACGCGATCTCGATGTCAGGTCCGGTCAGGGTGCACTCGACCGCTTCGCTGGCCTGCGCGTCTTCGCCGGCCCCGGCGTCGATGCCCACCTGGCCCTCGACGAACCTCAGCCGCACCGGTGTGTTGCGTTCGGCGACGAGGGAGACGCGCTTGACCGCCTCGATGAGCACGTGCGTGTCGATCACCGCCTCGCTCTCGACGCTGGTCGGGAAGATCGACGAGACCTTGGGGTAGTCACCGTCGAGAAGCCGTGTGGTCGAACGCCGTTGGCCGGCCTCGAAGCCGATCAGCCCTTCTCCGCCGGCAGCATCGGCGAGCGCGATACCCACCGACCCCGACGGGCCGAGCGCCTTGGCTGTGTCGGCGAGCGTGCGCGCGGGCACGAGCACGACGGCGTTCACGGAGTCGTCGGCAGGCTCCCAGGCCACCTCACGCGTGGCGAGGCGGTATCGGTCGGTGGCCAGCAGGGTCACCTTGTTGCCGTCGATCTCCATCCGCACACCAGTGAGGATCGGCAGGGTGTCCGACCTGTCGGCCGCCACGCTCACCTGTGCCACCGCCTGGGTGAAGACGTCGCCGGCGATCGTGCCGCTCGGCTCGGGGCTCACGGGCAGGCTCGGGTAGTCCTCCACAGGCATACGCAGCAGCGAGAAGCGGCTCGAACCACACGTCACAGCGACCTTGTTGCCCTCGGTCACCACGTCGACCGGTCGCGAGGGCAGGTTGCGCGAGATGTCGGCCAGCAGGCGACCCAGCACGAGCACGCGCCCGGATTCGCTCACGTCGGCGGCGACCGTGACGCGCGCCGACACCTCGTAGTCGAACGCCGAGAGAGTCAGCGACCCGTCGTCTTCCGCCTCGATCAACACACCTGCGAGCACAGGCGCGGGAGGGCGGCTGGGCAGACCGCGCGCCACCCAGGTGACGGCCTCGGCCAAGACGTCGCGATCCACTCGGAATCTCACGTTCCACCGCTCCTCAAATTCGTTGGCTGCATCGACGGCCGTACTGCGCCATGCAACTGCGGCGCATCTGCCGCGCCGCGAAGGCGTATCAGGCACCGATGCTATCCACCCGCACCGACAACGTCGGACAGATAGCGGGCCGTGTTGAAGGGAGTCTCGGCGCAGCCGAGGTGACAACGGGTGATCCACAGAGCGCTTGCACAGCGCCCTCAGATCACACAGAGAGGTTTCGAGCCTCGGAGCGCTCGTCACAGCCTTCGTACGCAGCCCCTTGAGATCCAGGTAGAGGGATTCATCATCGTCATAGGTCCTGTGGATCCTGTGGATTGCGCTCATCTGCGCAGGTCAGAGGCTTGAAATGCGTGTGGGGTTCGAATGTGGACCGAACGTGAACGAATGGGGGCCACCTGTGGAGCGCCAGGCGGCATCCACACCACCACCACAGACCAACGTCCCGTCATCCTCACCTGCCAACAGGGTTGTACACCGGTCTTCCACGGGTTGTACCCAGGCCCCCGAAACCGTCGAAAATCCGCTTATCCACAAACTTCTCCCCAGATGTGGATTCGTTTTGCCTGGTCGTGGGGTTACTCACAAGTTTCGATTTTCACGACGGCACAGTTGTCCCCAGGTGTGCACAAGTGTGTGGACGAACGTCCTGAACACCTTTGTGGTTCAGGCGGTTACGGCTCGAGGCACAGGTGGTGCAGAACGGAGGAGGCTCAGTTGCCCTGCTGCGAGCGGATGCGCGTCGTGAGCTCGGTGACCTGGTTGTACACAGAGCGCTTCTCAGCCATGAGCTGCCGAATCTTCTTGTCGGCGTGCATCACCGTCGTGTGGTCGCGGCCGCCGAACTGCTGCCCGATCTTCGGCAGCGACAGTTCTGTTAGCTCGCGACACAGGTACATGGCGATCTGGCGCGCATTGACGAGCGTGCGCGAGCGGGAGGCCGAAGACAGGTCGTCGATCGTCAGCCCGAAATAGTTCGCTGTCTGGGCCATGATCGTCGCCGCCGTGATCTGGCTCGCCTGCTGGTCGGGCATGAGATCGCGCAGCACGATCTCGGCCAGACCCAGGTCGACCTCCTGGCGGTTGAGGCTCGCGAAAGCGGTGACGCGGATGAGCGCACCCTCGAGCTCGCGAATATTGCTGGAGATGCGGCTCGCGATGAACTCGAGAACGTCGTACGGAATCGTCAGACGCTCCTGCACGGCCTTCTTCGACAGAATCGCGATACGCGTCTCGAGGTCGGGCGGCTGCACATCGGTGAGAAGACCCCACTCGAACCGCGACCGCATCCGCTCCTCGAATCCGACGAGTTGCTTGGGCGGCACGTCCGAGGTGATGACGACCTGCTTGTTGGCGTTGTGCAGGGTGTTGAAGGTGTGGAAGAACTCTTCCTGCGTCTGCATCTTTCCGGAGAGGAACTGGATGTCGTCGATGAGCAGGATGTCGGTCTCGCGGTACCGCCGCTGAAAACCCGAGGCGCGGTCGTCGCGGATGCTGTTGATGAAGTCGTTCGTGAACTCCTCCGAATTCACGTACTTCACACGAACCTGCGGGTAGAGGTTCTGGGCGTAATGCCCGATGGCGTGCAGCAGGTGAGTCTTACCCAGCCCGGAATCGCCGTAGATGAACAGCGGGTTGTACGCGCGGGCCGGGGCTTCAGCCACGGCGACCGCAGCCGCATGGGCGAAGCGGTTGCTCGACCCGATGACGAACGTGTCAAACGTGTATTTCGGGTTGAGGTGGTCGTGCGATTGAGGGGCTGTCGGGTTGTTCGCATGCTCGACGGAGGCGGGGGTCGCCGCGGTGACGCGTGCGGCCGACCGGGGCATCGAGTCACCGGCGGGCGTCTGCTCGGCGGCGGGGTCCGCGGGCCGGTCGCCGGAGCCGAACCGTTCGTTCAGCGCCGGGGCGTTGCGGTCGGTGTCGACCGGGGCATGCTGCCCACCCGTCGGGTCTGCCGGTGCCGTCGCGGAGCTCGTGGCACCAGCCTGCGGCGATGTCCAGGTCGTCGAACCGTCGTACCCCTCGAGCATCGGCTGGCTCGATTCGTCGAGCGCCGTGCGGATCGAGGAGTCCACCGTCACCGCGAGCCGCATCTCGGTGCCGGTCTGAGCCGACAACGACTCGATGAGGGATGCTCGCACCCGCGTCTCGACGATCTCCTTGGTGAACTCGTCGGGCACCGCGATGATCGCGATCGAATCCAGCACATCGACCAGCACACACTGCGCGAGGAAAGCCCGCTGAGGTGCGGGAATGCCCGCCTCCTGAAGCGAACGGAGTGTCGCTGCCCAGATTCGGGCCGAGTCGTCCTGCACGTCTGACACGGTACGCGATCCTGCCCTTCGATCAGTCGGTCCCCGCCTGGCATGACCAGCGTGAACCGTTGCTCGACAACCGAATCCACGCAGCGGCCGCGCGCTGGGAGCGAGGCGGTGAGCCGGGGCGGGGTCTGCCAATGAAACCACGAGGCGCATATCAGTTCCACAGAGGGGATCCACAGTTGTGGAAAAGATGAAATCGGTGGTTTCGCTCCACCGAATCGTGCGCCTGTTGCGGGAGGCTGCAGGTTTGACCACGTCGGAGGCGCTCGCGTACCTTTGATCAGTCAGTCGGTTTCGACGGGCGGCTTCGTATGCCCGCCTCCGTTGCCGGTCCGCCTAGCGGGCCTACGGAGACGGTCCTTCGATTCCGCCTCGTCGACGACGAACGACCACGAATCCAGCGTCGCAGATGCGAAGGCTTCGTCATGGTCGAACCGGCTCGAACGCCTTTCGTCGACGAAACCCATCGGAGAGCAACGTGAGCAAGCGCACCTTCCAGCCCAACAACCGTCGCCGCGCCAAGAAGCACGGCTTCCGCCACCGCATGGCCACCCGTGCCGGTCGCGCCATCCTGGCGGGTCGCCGCCGTAAGGGCCGCGCCAGCCTGTCGGCATAAGCGCTACGACGCCAGACGGAATGCTCTCCGCGCGGCATCGGCTTCGGGACTCGACCGATATACGTCGAGCGCTCCGTGGTCGCCGCGCCGGGGGGCATCTTGTCGTTGTGCACGCGGTTCGCGTCGGCACGCGTCGTGAACTGCCGCCGCGCGTGGGGTTCGTCGTCTCGCGGGCCGTGGGCGGCGCGGTGACGCGCAACCTCGTCAAGCGCAGGCTGCGGGGCCACGTGGCAGGCACCCTCGGTGACCTGCCCGACGGCGTCGACGTGCTGGTGCGAGCGAATCCGCCTGCGGCGCAGGCGGAGTACGCGGAGCTCGCAACGGAGTACGACCGCCTCCTCGCCCGAGTGCTGGCACGACTCGACGGGCAGGCACCTCGGGCAAGTCGGTCACATCGACCACAGTCGGGTTCGTCGGGCACATCGGCGAAGGGATGAACGTGGAGACCATCAGGCGTATCGCCTCCTGGCCGTTCCTCGTGCTGATCAAGGCCTATCAGCTGCTCATCTCGCCGATCTTGCCGCAGAGCTGCCGGTTCTACCCGAGCTGTTCCGCCTACGCGGCCGAGGCGATCCGACGCTACGGGCCCTTGCGTGGCGGCTTGATGGCAGCGCGTCGGCTCGGGCGCTGCCACCCGTGGAACCCGGGCGGAGTCGACCACGTTCCTCCTCGAGGGCCTGACGGACGACCGATACGTAACAATGAAGAGGCGCAGCCGCCGATTGACGAAGCGGCCTAGGTGACAGGGAGATCATGGAGAGATCCTTTTTCGAGACGCTGCTCTGGCCGCTGGAGTGGTTCGTCGAGTGGGTGCTGGTGGCCTTCCACAGCCTCTTCTCCACTCTCGGGATGAATCCGGCCTCCGGCTGGAACTGGTCGTTGTCGATCGTCGGGCTCGTCGTGGTCATCCGCGTCGTCTTGATCCCCCTCTTCGTCAAACAGATCCAGTCGTCGCGGCGGATGCAGCTCATCCAGCCCGAGATGCAGAAGATCCAGAAGAAGTACAAGGGCAAGAACGATCCCGAATCCCGGCAGAAGATGTCGGAAGAAACGATGGATCTGTATCGGCGCACGGGTACCAACCCCTTCGCGTCGTGTATGCCGATCCTTCTTCAGATGCCGATCTTCTTCGCGCTTTTCCGCGTGCTCAACGGCCTCGGCGCGGTGGCGGCCGGCACTCGGCCCGCCGCGGGTCCGCTCACGCAAGACCTCGCCGCCCAGGCCGACAAATCCAGCATCTTCGGTGCCCAGCTCTCCGACATCTTCCTTCGGGCCGATTCGATCGAAGCCAAGATCGTCACCGTCGTGCTCATCATCCTCATGTCGGCCACGACGTTCATCACGCAGCACCAGCTGACGATGAAGAACATGCCGGCATCGGCGCTCGACAACCCGATGGCGCGCCAGCAGAAGATGATGCTCTACCTGTTCCCGATCATCTTCGCGGTGTCGGGCGTGAACTTCCCCGTCGGCGTTCTGATCTACTGGTTCGTCACCAACCTGTGGTCGATGGGACAGCAGTTCTTCGTCATCCGTCGCATGCCCACGCCTGGTTCGGAGGCGGAGAAGGCGGTCAACGAGCGCCGGCGCCGTCGTGGCAAGCCCGAACTCGCGGCCGCCCAGCCGGTCTCGTCCGGCGATGACGACGGTGACGGCTCCGCAGCGGACTCGCCCCCCGGAGTGCGCAAGGGCGGGCAGCGGCAACAGCCGCGTCGCCAACCGCGCGGCAAACGCAAGTAGCCGAGCACCACAGACCTGACCGGTGCGGTCGAACGCGAGCCGCACCCAGCACTTCTGATGAGGAGTAACCATGAGCGAGGCAGTTGCCGAGCCCGTCGTCGACGAGCAGACCACCGCACAGAGCTCACGAGGCGACGACCGCCGTCGTACCGACGACCTCGAGCGTGAGGGAGAGGTCGCGGCCGACTTTCTCGAGAAGCTTCTCGACATCGCCGACGTCGACGGCGACATCGACGTGGATGTCGACGGTGACCGCGCGATCGTCGCGATCGTCGACTCCGAAGAGGGCCGCGTGCCCCGGCGGCTCGTCGGTCAAGACGGGCGGGTTCTCGAGGCGCTGCAAGAGCTGACGCGCATGGCCGTGCAGGCCAGCACCGGCGACCGCAGCAGGCTCATGCTCGACATCGCCGGCCACCGCGCCGAGCGCCGCGCAGCCGTCGTCGCTCTTGCTCGCGAGGTCATCGAAGACGTGCAGGCGTCGGGCGAGGCCCGTTCGCTGTCGCCGATGTCGGCCTTCGAGCGCAAGGTCGTACACGACGAGGTGCTGCGCTCGGGGCTCGGCTCCGAGTCCGAAGGCAGCGAGCCCAACCGGTTCGTGGTCGTTCTGCCGCGCTCCTGAGACGTGGAGACCCCCTCTCCAGACCTGACGGCCCCGCCTGCGCTCGCCGAAGACCTCTTCGGTGAGCACCTCGGCGGGGCTCTCGGTTACGCCCGACTGCTCGCGACCACCGGAGTGGACCACGGCCTGATCGGGCCACGCGAGGTGCCCCGCCTCTGGGAGCGCCACATCCTCAACTGTGCGGTGCTGGCGCGGCTGCTAGACCCAGGTATCTCGGTCGGAGACATCGGTTCTGGTGCCGGACTGCCCGGGCTGGCTGTGGCGATTGCGCGCCCCGACCTCCGGATGCACCTCATCGAACCGCTTGCGCGCCGCACCGTGTGGCTGGAGGCTGCGGTCGATGAGCTGGGGCTCGAGAACGTGACGGTGCACCGTGGTCGCGCCGACAGCCTCGCCGGTGTCGAGCGTTTCGACGTAGTCACCGCCCGCGCCGTGGCCAGGCTCGACAAGTTGGCCGCCTGGTCTGCCCCGATCCTTCGTGCGGGCGGCGAGCTGATCGCCCTCAAGGGATCGTCTGCCGAGCAGGAGATTGCCGAAGACTTCGACACGATCCGACGCGCCGGCGGCGTCGACCCTAGCGTCGAGATCCTTGGAGACGGTGAACTCGAGGTGCCGACGACGGTGGTGCGGATCGCGTTTCCTGTCGAGCGTGTCGTGGGGGGCGCCGCCGCGGCCAGCCGTCGAAGCACGAAAAGGCAGGGTGGTCGCGCGTCGAGGCCCCAGCGTGGCGGGCCGAAGCGACGTTCATGAACGGATCGGTCAGGGCGCTGTGTCGCGCTGAGCCAGGTGCCTGATTGCCGATAGCGTTGGGAGTCGGTGTGTCGAGGATGCGGGTGATGACGTGAGCACAGGTGGGGGTTCCGGGAGCGGTCTCGGATGGCCTTCGGAGACAGCACGTTCGGGTATCGCCAACGCATCCGGCGGCCCCGGTGTGCCTGTGGCCGTCGGCTGGCCGTCTGAAAAGATCCCGACCGTTTCACGTGAAACATCGGTTGTCGAAGAAGCTGAAGCTGTCGAACCTGAAGTCATCGACGATCACGTGGCCGAGCCCGAGAAAGGTGGATCGACCACAGTGACGGAGCCGAACGCGCACGAGGTCCCCGAGTCGTCTGAGACCGAGCCCTCTGAGCTTGCTCAACCCTCCGAGCCTGTGCCCTCTGAAGCTGCTGCACCCTCTGCACCCTCTGAACCCTCTGAGTCGCCCGAGCAGCCGGTGGTACCTGAACCGAGTGCGCCCGCGGGTCGGCGCCTCATCCGTCCGAAGGGCTCGCCGTGGCCCCGCCCTCCGCGCACGCGCGTGGTGACGATCGCGAACCAAAAGGGTGGGGTCGGCAAGACGACGACCGCGGTCAACCTCGCGGCGTCCCTCTCCCTCGGCGGACAGCGTGTGCTCGTCATCGACACCGACCCCCAGGGCAACGCCAGCACGGCGCTCGGCATCGACCACACTGCCGATGTCGCGAGCATCTACGACGTGCTGGTCGAAGACGTGCCGCTCGGTGATGTCGTGCAGGAGTGTCCCCTGCTCCCCGGCCTCCTGTGTGTACCCGCCACCATCGAGCTCGCAGGGGCCGAGATCGAACTCGTCTCGTTCGTCGCCCGCGAGACGCGGCTCCAGCGCGCGATCGCCGCGTACCTCGCGGATCTGGAGGCGCGTGGCGAATACCTCGACTACGTCATCATCGACTGCCCGCCCAGCCTCGGACTGCTGACGATCAACGCGTTCGTGGCCGGCGAAGAGGTGCTGATCCCCATCCAGTGTGAGTACTACGCGCTGGAGGGGCTCTCGATGCTCATCCGCAACATCGACATGATCCAGCGGCACCTCAACCCGAGGCTGCACATCTCGACGATCCTGCTCACGATGTACGACGCCCGCACGCGCCTGTCGTCGCAGGTCGCTGACGAGGTGCGCGCCCACTTCTCCGGGCAGGTGCTCAAGGCGATGGTTCCGCGATCCGTGCGGGTGTCGGAGGCGCCGAGTCACGGTGAGACCGTGCTGACCTACGACCCGATGAGCACGGGGTCTCTCGCGTACCTCGATGCGGCGAAGGAATTCGCCACCCGCGGCGCCGCTCAGGGCTGAGCCTCCCTGGGTCGTGACCCGACTTCTGGCGCGCCATCATCCGACCCGATCCACCTCCGCCGAGTCGAGGTGCGTGGTTTCACGTGAAACATCCGCGCCGCGGCCGGTGCGTCTGCGCGGGACTTTGCCGACTCGTTACTAGGCTCGCTTCACCAGGAAGGTGAGGAGTGGTCACATGCGTAGTGAGCGTCAGCGTGGTCTGGGCAGGGGTCTGGGCGCACTGATCCCGACAGATGTTCCTCGGGAGTCGGTCGTCTCCCGTCCGTCGGACGTGTTCTTCGACGGGCCTCGGTCGGTACCGCGCGACCTTCCGCCGACGCAGGCGCCGGAGTCGCCTCGCGACGGTGTGCGACCGGAGAGCGCGGTTGCGTTCAGCAAGGCGTTCGCCGGACTGACGCGCAGGGCTGAGACCGCACAAACCGCACCGGCGTCACCGGCGCCGCTGGCCCAGCCCGAGACTCAGGAGCACCACCGCATCGGTTCAGTCCCCGTCTCCGGTGCATCGACGACGGTGCAGCCGACAGACGATGAGACCCGCGACGCCGAACTCAAGGCCGTGCCCGGAGCGCAGTTCGCGGAGATCGCGCTCGACCACATCCGCCCGAACGCGCGCCAGCCGCGCACCGTCTTCGACGAGCAGGAGCTCGAGGAGCTGGCCGCGAGCATCCAGGAGATCGGCGTTCTGCAGCCGATCGTCGTGCGCCGGGTGGTCGAGACTGCCGATAGCGAATCCACCGAACAGGCCTACGAGCTCATCATGGGCGAACGTCGGTGGCGGGCCAGCCGCCAGGCGGGCCTCACTACGATCCCCGCGATCATCAAGAGCACGCCCGACGATGCGATGCTCCGGGACGCTCTGCTCGAGAACCTGCAGCGCGCTCAGCTCAACCCGCTCGAAGAGGCTGCCGCGTACCAGCAGCTGCTCGACGACTTCGGTTGCACGCACGACGAGCTCGCCACACGCTTGAGCCGCTCGCGCCCCCAGATCAGCAACACGCTGCGTCTGTTGCGCCTGCCTCCGGTCGTCGCTCGGCGCGTAGCCGCGGGTGTGCTCACCGCAGGGCACGCGCGCGCTCTGCTAGGCCTGGCAGACGCTGCGGCGATGGAGCGTTTGGCACAGCGGATCGTGGCCGAAGGCCTGTCGGTGCGGAGTGTCGAAGAGATCGTCGCAATCGCCGCGGACGAGGCGGTACCCACGCCCCGCCGCCCGCGCACCCGGCCGGCCAACCCTGAGTTCGACGCCCTGGCCGCTCTGCTCACCGATCGCCTCGACACGCGGGTCAGCATCAACATGGGCCGCAGCAAGGGCAAGCTCACGGTCGAGTTCGCCTCACGCGAAGACCTCGACCGCATCCTCACGGTCATCCGTGACGCCCCCGAATTCGGGGCCGATACGCGCGAAGCAGGCTGACCGGTCGACACTGTGTGAGCACGCTGTGAACGCTCGTGTTTCACGTGAAACAACGAAAGGGCCCGTCGAACCGATTCGGTTCGACGGGCCCTTTCGGCAGTTGCTGGAGCGTCAGCCGACGAAGTCCTCGAGCTCGCGCAGCAGCTTCGGCTTGGGGTGAGCGCCCACGATCGACTTGGCAACGTCGCCGCCGACGAAGACGTTGAGCGTCGGAATGCTCGTGATGCCGTACTTGGCCGTGATCGCCGGGTTCTCGTCGGTGTTCAGCTTGACGATCGTGATCTTGTCACCGTGCGACCCCGCGATCTCCTCGAGGATCGGAGCGACCGCGCGGCACGGACCGCACCACGGTGCCCAGAAGTCGACGAGCACGGGCTTGTCGCTGTCGAGCACGTCGGCGTCGAAGGTCGCGTCGGTGGTCGCCTTGATTTCAGCCATGAATCCTCCTGTGGATGGTCTGGTACGTAGTCAGTTTCGCGTGTCAGGCGGTCGGAGCTTGAGAGGACACGGAAGACGCAGCCGCCATGGCCGGCACCGCAGTGCCCGCCTCCAGCGAAGTGAGGTAGCGCTCGGCGTCGAGGGCGGCCGCGCAACCGGATCCGGCGGCTGTGATTGCCTGCCGGTAGGTGTGGTCGACGAGGTCGCCGCAGGCGAAGACCCCGGGGACGTTGGTGCGCGTGCTGCGCCCCTCGGCCACGACGTAGCCGGCGTCGTCGAGCTCGACGACGCCCTTGACGAGCTCGTTGCGGGGCTCGTGGCCGATGGCGACGAACACGGCGTTGGTCGCGAGTTCGCGGGTCTCGCCGGTGATCGTGTCGGTCAGCGTGATGCCCTCGACCTTGGTGTCTCCGTGGATCCCCGTCACCTGCGAGTTCCACTCGAAGCGGATCTTCGGGTTGTCGTGGGCGCGCTGGGCCATGATCGCGCTGGCCCGAAGCTGGTCGCGCCGGTGCACGATCGTGACGGTCTCGGCGAATTTGGTGAGGAAGGTGGCCTCCTCCACAGCGGAGTCTCCACCGCCGACGACGACGATGTTCTGGTTGCGGAAGAAGAAACCGTCGCACGTGGCACACCACGAGACACCGTGGCCGGAGAGGCGCTTCTCGTCGGGCAGCCCCAGCTCGCGGTAGGCCGAACCCATGGCGAGGATCACGGCGCGGCTGCGGTAGGTGCGACCGCTTCCGTCGGTGACGGTCTTGACATCGCCGGCGAGATCGACGGAGACGACGTCGTCGGCGATCAGCTCGGCACCGAAGCGGGCTGCCTGGGCCCGCATGTTCTCCATGAGATCGGGGCCCATGATGCCCTCGGGAAAGCCCGGAAAGTTCTCGACATCGGTCGTGTTCATCAGTGCGCCGCCAGCGGTCACCGAGCCCGTGATGACCACGGGAGCGAGGTTCGCGCGCGCCGCGTAGACGGCCGCGGTGTACCCGGCCGGTCCGGATCCGATGATGATGAGGTCGCGGACGTCGTCGCCCATGCCGTTCCTTCCGAAAAGGTGTGCTTGTCGTTGCGCCGCGGTGGAGTCGTGTCGACACCGCGAGTGCGCCCAGCACAGTCAACCAGGCCCGGGGTACCGGCTATTCCGATGTCCAGTTCGGCACGTCGTGTCGTGGGATCGAGGCGGACTACGGATGCGAGGGCAGAACGGTGGGTCCGGCCAGCACCGGGTCGCCGAGCGCAGGACAGGCCGGGTCGATGACGCGAACGGTGTACGTGACCGGTTCGGTGTCTGTGGAGGTGGTGACGACCACAGCCGCGGGCCGCCCCTCGAACGTGGCCAGGTCTACCGCGACCACAGTGCGCTCCTGGATGCGCAGGTGTCGCAGACACGCGAGAACGTCACGCTCCGCGCGCTCGGTGTCGTCGTTGCCTGCGGAGGCGGGCGCGGAAGCGACGGCGAGGTTGCCCTGCGTCGTTGCATCACCGGTGAGCCGAGCGAATCCGTGGGTCGCGCCGGAGGTGCCCCCCTGCAGGGGCGTGTGAGTGCCGAGAAGCCAACTCGACTGGCGCGGGAGCGTCTCTGCGCCGTATGTGGTCCCCGACGTGCTCACCGGGATGCCCGCCCCGCGCAGGGTGTTGGTCGCGAGCACATCACTGATAGGCACGTCAGGCAGACTGATCACCGACAGGCTGGCCGCGCCGACGAGCCCCGCGGCGAGCGTGGCGCCGGCGAGCAGTAGAAGGGTGCGCTGCGAGGGCCGCGGGCGTGAGAACGGCGTGGCGTCGAGCGGAGGCAGTTGCCTGCTCTCGAAGGACATATCAGGCTGCTGGGAGAGTGACCGGCGCAAGCGATCAGTGAGGTTGCGGCTCGGCAGCTCAGGGGTGTTCAGGCCCGACAACAGCGACCGGATGCCGGTGTCGTCGGCTTCGGTATCCGCCTGGGGGTCGGGATGGGCATCGGGACGGCGCGCATCGTGTTCAGCGTCGTCTCGGCCACGGGCTGGCCCGTCTGGGCGGTCTGGGCGCTCGGGGGGATCGATCGGTTGCGGCTGCGGCGGAGAGTCCGGATCGTGCGATCTCATCGACTCCACCTCCTACCGCTGCCTGTGACACCCTGCCCGTCATGACGTTCCGGCATCGGCTCAGGTTCCCGCATGTCCGTGTGGGCACCCGGGGTGATGTCGACGACGAGCGAAATCGTCAGTACGCGCTGATCTCCGCGATGCTGGCGCGGTACCTGCCGTCGTTCTCTTCGGGCAGTTTCGTGACGAACACGATGACGTATGCAGCGTCGGCGACCGGGCTCGCTGCAGCGATGTCGTTCTCGCCGGCGGGCGCGTTGCTGAGGCTGCCGATCTCGGTGGCACCGTCGAGCGAGGCCTTCGAGTTGGTGTAGACGGTGAGGTCGTGGCCCGCGTTCAGCGTGGTGACCCGCACTCCCCGAACGATGGAGGGCGACTCGAGTTGGGCGACGAGGCCGACACCCGACTTGCCGCCGCTGCCGACAGCATTGGCGTTGCGGTACCCCTCCGAGCGCCACGCGGAGGTTGCGTTGCCGTCGATGGCGCGGGCCGCGTGACTCTCGTTCTCTTTGCCGTCACCGTCGGGGTCGAAACCCGTGATGCCAGTGAACGTCAGCGGCCCGCCAGTCTCAGTCGGGACCGGAGCCGCGGAGGTCGGTGCGACGCTCGGCGTGCGACGGGTGGGAGCCGCGGTCGGCGTGCGGGCCGGGGCGGCCGAGGTCGAGTCAGGGATCGAGTTCCACAGCACCGGCACGGCAGCGGCGGTAGCGATGAGCAGCCCGGCCGAGACGACTCCGAGGATCACCTTTCCGTAGCGCCCGTCTTTCGAGGCGATCGACGGAACGCCGGGCGCGATACGGCTCTCGGGCGCTTCGGCTCCGAGACGGGCGTCGAGGGCTTCAGGCAGGTCGAGAAAGTCGGGGTCAGCGCGTCGCTCTTCGAGGTCCCGACGTTCGGCGGCGAGGCGGGCCGCACGCTTCTCGGCACGGCGTTGCGAGAACGACATGGTCGCAGTGGGAGCGGCAGCCGACGCAGCCGACGCCGCGGCGGTTGCGGCTCCGACGGCGGGGATGACGCTCGTCTCGGCCATCGTGTCGCCGCCCGTCCCGGCGCGATGGGCGACCTTGGTGACGCGGGTGGTCGACCAGGGGCGAAGCTGGCGGGCGAGTTCACCGGGCGTGGCCGGACCGGTGCCTTGGTTGAGGGTGCTTCGGCAGATCGCGTCGAGCTCGGGCGGTACCGCGACGACGAGCTCGGAGGGCGCGGCGACCCCGGCGCCGACGCGGGGCGCGGAGGCGAACCCGCGCACCGGAGTGGTCAGCGGCCAACGTGTCGTCATGACGGCGTACATGAGCGCCA
The DNA here is from genome assembly GCA_030538115.1 of Dermatophilus congolensis. GTDB lineage: Bacteria > Actinomycetota > Actinomycetes > Actinomycetales > Dermatophilaceae > Dermatophilus > Dermatophilus congolensis_B. Next base: position 184,647 of record JAUNUP010000005.1, read on the forward strand.
CCACCGAGCGCGCGTCGCGCTTCTCGGCCTCGGCGGGCGAGACGTCTTCGTCGGTGCCCTCGATCACGGAGGCGATCGCGAGGCCCGCGATCTTGATGACCCCGGTCTCGGAGAGGCGCACGGCGTGCGGCGTCAGGTGCAGGTGGTGCACGTTGCGCCCGGCGGCCGTGTCGAGGGCCGTGGCGACTTCACCGGCGATACGACGTGCTTCCTCCGGTGGCAAAGGGCCTGTTTCGATCAGTTGTGCGAGAGTCTTGGTTTCGGTCAGCGATTCCTCGACGAGCCAGCTCATGGAGATGTCGGAGCCGACGTCGAGCACCCGAACGAACCGATGATCGGCGATGGCGGCACTGCGTCGCGCGGCGTGGACGATGTCGGCGGCGTTCGACATGGCAGTGGGAAAGACGGTGACCTCGACCTCTCGGCCCAGCGTGTCATCGGTCGCGGACCAGACGTCGATCTCACCGATCCGCGCACGCCTGTGGTTGAGCGTGTAACGACCGGCGACGATCTGCCCTGCTCCTACGCCTTGCACGGCCACCGCCTTCGTCTTCGCCCTGTGCTGTTCGGCTGCTCGGCTGCTCGCCGAAGTTCTCGCCCAGTCTAGGCAGTTGGTGCCCCGACCCCGCGCTTACCGAAACGCGTCGTGACCACTGAGGTGAGAGAACGGATCTCGTCGACACGCATCCGGTGGCAGGCCGCTACGTACATCGCGACGAAGACAGGGCCGCCGATGGCGAGCGCCGCGAGTGCGGCCACCCGACCTCCGATGATCTCTTGGCAGGCGATGAAAACGCCCCACGTGAGCACCGCGGCCGGAAGCGAGGCGACCGTGACCCGAACCCAGGTGCGCACGGTGCGCGACAGGTCGAGGCTGCCCAGGCGGCGACGCAGCCAGACGAGTGCGATGAGGGCGCTGACGATGTTGGCGACGGCCTGCGAGGAGGCGACCGCGACAGCACGCCACTCGTCGGTGAGGGCCAGGGCGGCCACCGTGAGGCCGACGCCGATACCCGTGTTGACGAGCTGCATGAAGAACGGCGTCTTCGCGTCTTCCTGAGCCAAGTACGCGCGAGTCGCCAGGTAGTAGATGCCGTAGGCGGGCAGGCCGACCATCATCCCCATCATGAGGTAGCCGATGGCATCGGTCGCAGGGCGCGAGTTGCCGGCGTAGATGACGCCGGTGAGCGCGGTGCCCAGCGCCATGGTGCCGAAGAAGACCGGGATGGTGGCTACTCCGATGAGAGCCGATCCGCGCCGGAAGTCGGACTTCAGCGCCGTCTGGTCTTTCGCTGCCGCGGCTTTCGACATCGACGTGAACAGGGCCGTGACCAGCGAGACAGTGATTAGCCCGTGCGGGGTCATGAACAGCAGAAAGGCCTGGTCGTAGGGGATCTTGCCGGGGTAGCCGCCGGTGACCGAGGTGAGCACGCGGGATTGCACGATGAGCCCGGCCTGCGCCACCACGAGCGCGGCGAAGGTCCAGCCGGCGATCTTGCCGACGGCGCGGAGCCCGACTCCGCGGAACCCGAACCGCGGCCGATAGCGGAAGCCCGAGATCATCAGCGGAACGATGAGAACGAGGGCCTGCAGGGCGACACCGATCGTCAGCGATCCGCCGAGAACCATAACCATGCGCTCGTCGAAGGCCGTCGGGTCGCCGATGCCGCGCCCGTACTCGTTCATGAACCAGGCCAGGCCCGCGATCCAGACGATGTTGCAGAGCACCGGGCTCCACATGAACCAGCCGAACTTCTCGCGTGCATTGAGCACCTGGCCGAGGATCGCGTAGAGGCCGTAGAAGAAGATCGCCGGCATGACGATGTAGCTGAACGCGACCGCGAGGCTGTAGGCCTCGTCGGTGAAATTTCCGCTGATGAAGATTCTGACCAGCACCGGTGTGAGCGGGATACACGCGGCCGTGATGCCTGCGAGCACGAGGATCGACAGGGTGATGAGCTTGTCGAGGTATTCGCGTCCGCCGTCGGGGTTGTTCTGCGCCTTGGTGATCTGCGGAACGAGCACCGCGTTGAGCACGCCGCCGGCGAGCAGTGCATAGATCGTGTTCGGCAGCATGTTCGCGACCGACCAGGCGTCACCGGCGATGGTCATGCCGAAGACGGCCATGATCATGGACGAGCGGACGACCCCGAGGATGCGGGAGACGAAGCTCCCGGAGGCCATCAGGGCACTCGCGCGGGCGAGACCACGGGTGCCGGTGGTGCTGCTCATTCCAGGTCGATCCCCTCGAGGTCGGCTTCGGTGACACGGGGACGGCCACGGCGGAAGGTTCGATAAAGGCCGACGACGAAGATCAGGCCGACGAGTACTCCGCCCACGGTGACGACCCAGCCTCCGGTGGGCTGGACTCTCACGTTGACCGTTGCGTCTGTGCCGAGCCTAGTCCCCGTCGCCGTCGTCAGGTACGTGGACACGGGCACGACGCCCGCTGCGACCGCATCGACCGAAACCCGCACTGTCGTACGGCTTCCCGGAGCGATCGAGAGAGGCTCGGGATCGGTGACGCGCAGGCGCGGCGGCCGGCCCTGCGGCTCGAGCACCAGTTTGACGTTGTGTACGGCCACGTCGAGGTTGTTGACCACTGTGACCTGCAGGATCCCGTGTTCGGCGAGAAAGTTGACCGTGCTGGGCATCACCGTGACGCCGGTGGTGAGGTCGTCGACGCGGTCGGTGACCGCCTTGAGGGTCGCGTCGAAGGTGCCCGCATGGCCGCGCCAGCGGGCCGAGGCCAGGGCCTGGATGGTGGAGGCGCGCGGGATGCGCCCCGACGTGTCGGTGGCGGAGAGCACCGACGAGATGCCGGCGATGTGCTGCCCCGTCGAGATGAGCCGCGTGATGACGCCGGCACTGAGCGGGCCCGGATCCGTGCCGGTCTCCTGGCTCGACTCGCTCGCCTGGTTGGAGGTCGTGCGGGGGTCTGCAACGGGGGCCTGCTCGGATGACGCGGCCGTGACCAGCGTGTCGGTGGGGACGACGGTCATCCACGGAGCGGTGCGCGCCGCCTCCAGCAGCGCCCGCAGCGCCCCGGGGTCGGGAGAGAACGAGCGCGGGGCCGTGGCCAGCACCGTTCGTGCCCGGCCTGGTGACTCGGCCAGCAGGGTGAGGCTCTCGGCGAGGAAGAGTTGCGTGTCGGCTCCGGCATCGGCGCCGCGTGTGGTGCCTGCGAGGGCTGCGCTGAGCCTGTCGTCGGAGACGAGCAGCGGCGAGCCGCCGGGGGTGCGCCGGGCCGCCGGTCCGGTGATGTCGGGGTCGTGGTCGACGCTTGCCGAGTTGGTCACGAACGCCGCCTGCTGCCCGCCGGGCCGTGCCGAGAAGGCGGCGTCAACGGCGAGCCGGGCGTCGTCGCCGAGGGGTTCGCCGACGGGCCAGGCGATACGCGGAATCGTGGCCGAGGCGCCTCGCGGCTGCTGGATGCCGAGCAGTGCGGGCAGGTCGGTGGTGAGGCTCGCGATGGATTCGAGCAGCCGGTGGTCGACTCCGGGGGCGGCAAGGGCCACGAGGTCGGGATCGCCGGGCGGCACCTCCCACACGCGCGTCGTGGTGGCGCGGAGGCGCTCGGCGATGCTGCTGGTCAGCGCGGTGACTGTGGCGCTCTTCGCCGGCGCCTGCGGGCGGTCGCGGGGTCCGGAGGCGTGTGCCGAGCCTTCGTCGATGTACCCGACCAAGGTGGGGTCGAGCGCGAACGTCACGGGCGACCCGGCAGTGCCGGCCAGGATGCGGTCGATGCGTCCCCCCGGCCCGGCGAGCTTGGTCCAGGACGCGTCGAGTTCGGCTCCGGCCGCCGTGACCAGCGCAGGGTCGGCGTCGAGCGTGAGCGGCAGCGCGAAAGCGAGCTGCATGGGCTCGTACTCTTTGCGCGTATGCACGGGCAGGTACGTGCGCTGCCGGGTCGTGACCCCGTCGGCCTCCGCCTCGATGATCAGCGGGAGTACGCCGTACGCGCGGACCGCGGTGATGTCTTCGGGGGCGATCATGAGCGCGACGGTCTGCGACCTCCCCGCCGGTATCGCCGTGGGGAGAACGGCCGTGGCGACCTCCCGGGTCGCGGGCGCGCCCTGCCCCGCACCGAATTCGCGAACGGCGCGGCGCGTGCCGAGCGTCGACGTGCCGAGCCGAGCACGCAGTTCCACTTCGGTCACGGGTGTGCTGCCGCTGTTGGTCACGGCGACCTGCACAGTGACTGGCACGTCGGGCGTCGCCACCGAGGGTGTGACCCGAGCGAGGGCGAGCCCGAGCGATGCCCGGGTGGCGGCAGTGACGTGGGGCGCCGAGGCGAGCAGGTGCAAGCCGCTCAGCGCGACAGCAGCCACCAGGGTGAGCGAGGTCAGCAGGGCCAGGCCGCGCGACCACCATCCGCGGGCCTGTCGCGCTGACCAGCCACGTCTCATCGCGAGCCGGAAAGGCGTTCCCACGCCAACTGGGCGATGCGTCGCTCGTTGGGAAAGGTCAACTGCTCCTGCACGCGGTGCAACGGGAACCAGCCGACGGCGAACGCCTCCTTGTCGGGGTCGTTCTCGACGGTGAGGTGCCCGCCGGTCGCTTCGAGAAGGTAATGGTGAACGACCTTGTGCACGCGCTTGTCATGAGTCGAGAACCAGTAGTCGATCGTGCCCAAGGTCGTCAACACGCGCCCCTGGATACCCGTCTCCTCGGCGACCTCACGCTCGGCGGTCTGCTCGAGGGTCTCGTCGCCCTCTTGGTGACCTTTTGGGAGGCACCATTCGACCCGACCTGCACGGTTGCGGCGGGCGATGACGGCGATGTGTGCCTGCCCGTCTTGCACGTCGACGACGATGCCGCCCGCAGATCTTTCGAGCACCGCTGGGACCCGCCGCACGGGGCGGCTGGGGCGCGGTGCTGTCGTCATCTTCCGATGATATCCAGGCGTTCGCCGCCAGCCGGGTTGCGGCAGGTGCTCCGCGGGGTTCCCGTTCACGGTACGGAGGCCGAATACACAGCATGTGCCCACTTCGCGACCTCGTGACCCGAGGGTAGGCGCGCATCCCCTAGAGTCGTGTGTCGTGCCTTCGGACGTGATGGATTCGCTGCTGAGAGACGCCGTGCGCCACCTGGCGCCGAGCCTGGCGACCCTGCTCGAGCTCGGCGAACTCTTCTCCGGAGCGGGGCACGAGCTGGCCCTCGTCGGCGGCCCCGTGCGCGACGCGTTTCTCGGTCGCTCGGCGCCCGATCTCGACCTGACGACCTCCGCGAGCCCGGCACAGACCGAGGCGCTGCTGGAGCCGTGGGCCGACTCGACCTGGGATGTCGGGCGCGAATTCGGCACGATCGCGGCTCGTCGCCACGACTGGACGATCGAGATCACCACCTATCGTGCCGACGCCTACGACGGCACCACTCGCAAGCCCGTCGTCGCTTTCGGTGACAACCTCGTCGACGACCTCGTGCGGCGCGACTTCACCGTCAACGCCATGGCCCTGCGTCTGCCGTCGCTCGAATTCGTCGACCCGCACGGCGGCCTCGACGATCTCGTCGCGCGGAGGCTTCGCACGCCCTCTGCGCCGGAGGTGTCGTTCTCCGACGATCCGCTGCGCATGATGCGCGCGGCCCGGTTCGTCTCGCAGCTCGGCTTTGCCCTCGACCCCGAGGTCGAGACAGCGATGCGCGAAGCCGCAGCGTCGCTCGACATCGTCTCGGCCGAGAGGGTGCGCGACGAATTCGTCAAGCTCGTCCTCGGTGCCAACCCCGTCGCCGGCCTGCGGGTTCTCGTCGACACGGGCCTGGCCGATCGCATGTTGCCGGAGTTCGCGACCCTGCGCGAGACCGTCGACGAGCACCGCCGCCACAAAGACGTCTACGAACACACCCTGACGGTGCTCGAGCAGGCGATCGACCTCGAAGACGCCCCGCTCGACGAGGCGGCCGACGACACCACCGGATCGGACGGGTCCGGCGCCGTGCCGAGCCCCGATCTCGTGCTACGTCTCGCCGCGATCCTGCACGACATCGGCAAGCCCCCGACCCGTCGCTTCGAGCCGGGCGGCGGCGTCAGCTTTCACCACCACGAGATGGTCGGCGCAAAGATGACGAGCAAGCGCATGCGCGCCCTGCGCTTCGACAAAGACACGACCAAGGCCGTCTCGCGGCTCGTCGAACTGCACCTGCGCTTTCACGGTTACGCCGACGGGGAGTGGACCGACTCGGCCGTACGCCGCTACGTCACCGACGCCGGCCCTCTCCTGCAGCGCTTGCACCGACTCACTCGCGCCGACTGCACCACCCGCAACGCCCGCAAGGCCGCACGCCTGCGCACCGCTTACGACGCCCTCGAAGCCCGTATCGACCGGCTCACGGCCGAAGAAGAACTCAAAGCGGTACGGCCCGAACTCAACGGCAACGAGATCGCCGAACTCCTCGGCATCACACCCGGGCCGGTACTGGGCAAGGCGTACAAGCAGGCGCTCGAGATCCGCATGGACGAGGGCCCCATCGGCAAGGAGGCCGTGGCAGAGCGGCTGCTCGCGTGGTGGAAGGACCAGCCGGAAAGCTAGGGAAAATCAGTCGAGCACGACGATGACGTCGCCTTCCTGAATCACATCGCCCGGCACAACCTTCACGGCCGTGACGGTGCCCGAGTCCTCGGCGAGCACCGGAATCTCCATCTTCATCGACTCCAGAAGAGCGACCTCGTCTCCGGGCTTGACCTTCTGTCCGACGCTCACGCCGACCGTTGCGACGTTGGCAACCAGGTCCGAGGCGATCTCCACAGTCATGTACGTGAGTCTGACCGCCGCGCGAAGAATGTCCAACCCTGCGGCGTGGCTCGCGCAATTCGACGCGCGAGGATTAGGGCAGACTCTTGGGCAATCTTCTGCAATTGGTGATCGTTTACTGGGAGTTGTATTCCCCACCCGGTGCGTTGGTAGGTGTGGGCAGGCATACTGGGCCGGTTGGGACTGGGATTCGCGACATGCGGGTCCGGAAGGGGAGTGACGTGGGTTCACGCGTCGTCATCAGCAGAAGCGGCAAGGTCCGAAGGGGTTGGCGGCGTCTGTTGAGTTGGCAGGGCGCTCTTGCGCTCCTGGTGGGTCTCGTGCTCGCCGGAGTCGCGGCGTTCGCCATCGCCTACACAGTGATCAGGGTTCCGTCGCCGAACGAGGTGGCGCAGGCGGAGACCTCGATCTACTACTTCTCCGACGGCAAGACCGAAATGGCGCGGCAAAGCAACGTCAACCGCGTATCGGTTCCGCTCTCCCAGGTGCCCGACCACCTCCAGAAGGCCGTGCTCGCGGCCGAAGACCGCGGCTTCTACGAGAACCCGGGCGTCTCGATCATGGGTCTGGGCCGCGCGGTCTGGGCAGCCGTCTCCGGCGGCCCCACGCAGGGTGGTTCGACGATCACGCAGCAGTACGTGAAGAACTACTTCCTCACCCACGACCAGACCCTCGCCCGTAAGGGCCGCGAGTTGATCATCAGCATCAAGGTCGAACAGGACATGTCGAAAGACCAGATCCTGGAGAACTACCTCAACACCATCTACTTCGGTCGTGGCGCTTACGGCGTGCAGGCCGCGAGCCTGGCCTATTTCGGTAAGAACGTCGAGCAGCTCGACCTCGAGCAGGGCATGTTCCTCGCCTCGATCTTGCAGGCGCCCGGCATGTACGACCCCGCCTCGGGCCCCGACCAGCGCACCAACGCCATCAATCGCATGAAGTACGTGCGCGAGGGCATGGTCTCGGAGGGGTGGCTCACCGAGGCGCAGGCCGCCAAGGTCACGCTGCCCGACACGATCGCGCCCAAGCCCAAGGTCGCCCTCTCCGGCCCCAACGGGTACGTCGTGGCCCTGGCGCGTGAGGAGCTCATCTACAAGGCCGGCATCTCCGAGCAAGACATCGAGCGCGGTGGGCTGCGCGTGGTGACGACGATCAGTCGCCAGAACCAGCAGCACGCGATCGACTCCGTCAACAACAACCGGCCCGGAGGCGTCGACGGCATCCGAGTCGGTCTGGCCTCGATCAAGCCCGGCGACGGTGCGGTTCTCGCGCTGTACGGCGGCTCCGACTACGCGAAGAACCCCTGGTCGTCGGCCACCCAGGCGCAGTTGCAGGCCGGCTCGACGTTCAAGGTCTTCGCGGTGGCCGCAGCGCTCGAAGAGGGCATCAGCACCAAGCAGACCTACCAGGGCAACAGCCCCAAGACCTTCTCCAACTCCGAAACCAAGGGCGGTGGCTCGTGGGAGGTCTCGAACTTCGCGGGCGCCGACTACGGCTACGTCTCGGTGCGTGACGCGCTCGCCAAGTCGGTGAACACGGCATTCGCCGAACTGAACCTCGAGGTCGGGCCCGACAAGACCAAGCAGGTCGCGATCGACCTCGGCCTGCCCGAGAACACGCCTGGTCTCGAAGGCAACCTCGCCAACGTGTTCGGTACCGCCTCGGTGCGAGTGATCGACATGGCCAACGCCTACGCGACCATCGCGGCGCAGGGCATTCGCGCCGAGCCGTACGTGGTCAAGAGCGTCACCGCCGCAGACGACCGCATCCCTGCGTACAACGCGACTCCGCAGACCCGGCGGGTGATGGAGGCCGATGTCGCGGCCGACACGACCGAGGCGATGCGTCGGGTGGTCACGCAGGGCACCGGTACTCGGGCGCAGAACATCGGCTACCCGGCCGCGGGCAAGACCGGTACGACCGACGAGAACAAGGCCGTCTGGTTCGACGGGTTTACGCCTCAGGCGTCCACGGCCGTCGCGCTGTACATGCCCGACGAGACCGGCTCGCCGATTCCGTTGCGTGGCATCGGTGGCCGCTCCGAGCTCACCGGTGGCACCTACCCGCTGGCCATCTGGACCGGGTACATGCGCCGGTACATGGACGGCCAGGAGCGGATCTCGTTTCCCGACCGTGTCGGCATCGGCGACTCGCGCGCCCGCATCTGGGTGAACCCCGAGCCCAAGCCGACCCGTACGTGGCGTCCGGAGCCCAGCCGGTCGAGCACGTCGGAGTCCTCCCAGTCGTCCGATTCGGGTTCGTCGACGTGGGAGCCCACCGACGTCCCGAGGGATTCGAACGGCGACGACTCGGACAGAAACAACAGAGACGACAGGAACAACCGAGACAACAGGGACGACTCGCGGGACAACAACAGGGACGACGAGAGGAACAGCGGAGACGACGACGGCGACAACAACGCCGCTGGCAGCTCACCCCGTTCTGGCGGAGCGCCGAACGTGTTCGGCAGGACCCCGGCTCCGGCCAACACAGCCGGCTGAGGCCCGTGACCTGCGTGCGACGAGTCGGCTTGGCCGAGAAGTAGTCTCGTCTCATGACCGCTAGCCGCTCCGCCGTGGAAGGGTCGGAAGACACCGACCCGGTCGCCGACGGGTACCGAGAGACCGCGATCGGTGGTCCGCTGGGGCGTTTCGCCAAGGTGCCCGCACAGTCGGTCGGTCGTGGGCGCTGGGCGGGCATTCTGGTGCCGGCCTGGCAGCCGGTGGCCGCGATTCTCTCGCTGGCCGCCTCTGTGATGGTGGCGTTGGGCGTCGTGCAGAAGTCGTACTGCTTCGAGAACGGCTGGGGCGGCGACTCAGTGTTCTGGCGGGCGTGCTACTCCGATCTGCCGAACATGTACGTCTCCAGTGGCCTGAGCTCGGGGCAGCTGCCGTATTCGACCGATGCGTTGACCCAGCCGATCGGTACCGGGTTCGCGTTGTGGCTGCTCTCGTTCTTCACCCCGGACGGTGAAGCGGGTGCCGCCGTCTTCGTCGGAGTGTGGGCTGTGACGGCTGCGCTGCTGGTGATGGGGCTGGTGGTCGCCACGGTGCTCACGTCGCGGCGCGATCCGTGGGTGGCCGGGGTCGTCGCGTTCAGCCCGCTGCTCGTCACACTGACGCTGGTGGGGGCCGATCTCGTTGGCGTGGTGCTCGTGTCGTTGGCGCTGCTGCTGTGGAGCCGCGAGCGGGAGTGGGCTGCGGGGGCCGTGTTCGCGCTCGCGATCCTGTCGCGCACGTATGCGCTGGTCGTGCTGCTCGCGGTCGTGCTCGTGGCTCTGCGCGCCGGCCGCTACCGGGTGGCGGCGCGCACGGCGGGCACCGCGGTACTCGGCTCGCTGTTCGTGTTGCTGGCTCTGCGCGCCGTCGGCCTGGAGGTCGGAGCGGCCTACACCGCCTGGCTTGCCGGCTCGGCCGAATTCGGCTCTGCGCAGTATCTGCTGAGCCTTGCCGGGCAGCCGCTGTCGGTGAACCTGTCGACGATCGTGGCCTTGGGCGGGTGGGTCTTCGCGATCCTCGCAGGCTCGCTCATGGCGCTCGGAGTGAAGCGTCGGCCGCGCATCGCCGAAACCGCCGTCGTGATGCTCGTGATCGTCATACTGCTCGCCAAGGCGGTGCCGCCTCAGTGGGCGCTGTGGCTGCTGCCGCTGGTGGCGCTCGCGAAGCTGCCTCGTCGCGTGTACATGTCGTGGATGGCCGCCGAACTCGTCTATTTCGTGGCTGTGTGGATGCACATCCCCGGCGAGAGTGCGCCCTCCCGGTCGCTACCGGCCGGCTGGTACGCGTTCTTGCTCGTGGTGCGGCTGGCGGCCCTCGCCTGGCTCGCCTGGAGCTGCTACCGCCAAGCTGCGGCTCGGCCTCCGGCACCGCGGGCATCGGCGGAGGCGGTGCTCGCCTCCGAGCCTGACGACGGTGCAGGTCCGGTGGCGGGTGGCCGTGACCGGCTTCTCGTGACCTTCTGACCCGGATTTCCACAACCTCGCACCGGGGTCGGTTTTATCCACAGCCCCATCCTGGCGATTCGGTGAGGGACGTTAGTCGCAGGTAACCTGGAGACCGTCCGCCGGGGTGAGCATCTGCACATTCATCGGCGGGCTCGCACGCCAACCCTCCTGTCACGGAGAGACCGTGACCGAATAAGACCGAAGGAGGTGGGTTAACGAGCATGCGTAAGTACGAGATCATGATCATCGTCGACCCCGAGATCGACGAGCGTCAGGTCGCCCAGTCTCTGGAGCGCTACCTGAACGTCATCACGGCCGCCAAGGGCACTGTCGACAACGTCGATGTCTGGGGCCGCCGTCGTCTCGCCTACGACATCAAGAAGCGCTCCGAGGGCATCTACGTCGTCGTCGACTTCACTGCGGAGTCCGCGGCAGCCAAGGAGATGGACCGTCAGCTCGGCTTGAGCGAGTCGATTCTGCGGACCAAGCTCCTGCGTCACGACGCAGCCTGATTCGATCCGAAAGGAACCGCCATGGCCGGCGAAACCGTCATCACGATCATCGGCAACCTGACTGCCGACCCGGAGCTGCGCTTCACGCCTTCCGGGGCCGCGGTCGCGAGCTTCACGGTGGCGTCGACGCCGCGCCAGTTCGATCGCCAGAGCAACGAATGGCGTGACGGCGAGACCCTCTTCATGCGGTGCTCCGTCTGGCGCGAAGCAGCTGAGAACGCTGCCGAGTCACTGGAGAAGGGCATGCGGGTCATCGTCTCCGGCCGCCTCGTCTCCCGTTCGTGGGACGACAAAGAGACCGGTCAGCGTCGCAGCGTCATGGAGATGCAGGTCGACGAGGTCGGCCCGTCGCTGAAGTACGCCACGGCCAAGGTCAACCGCACGCAGCGCGGCGGTGGCTCCGGTGGTGGCGGCGGCTTCGGTGGCGGCGGCCAGCAGGGCGGTTTCGGTGGTGGCGGCGGTGGCCAGCAGGGTGGTCGTGCAAACGACGACCCGTGGTCGACCGGCGGCGGCGGGGGCGGCCAGCAGGCTGCGCCGGCGGCCGGTGGCGGTAACCGCGGTGGTGGCTGGGGCAGCGGCCCGAGCTACGACGAGCCCCCGTTCTGATCGAGCAACACACACTTCTTTCCGTACAACCCATCCCGGACCGATGTCCGGGCTCACCCAGAAGGGAGAGCACCACGATGGCTAAGCCCGTAGTGCGTAAGCCCAAGCGCAAGGCCAACCCGCTCAAGGCGGCGAAGGTCGAGAACATCGATTACAAGGACACGGCGCTGCTGCGCAAGTTCATCTCCGACCGCGGCAAGATCCGTGCCCGCCGCGTCACCGGTGTGTCCGTTCAGGAGCAGCGCCTCATCGCCAAGGCCGTGAAGAACGCCCGCGAGATGGCACTCCTTCCCTACTCCAGCTCGGCTCGCTGAGCAGCATAGAGGGAGAAACCACAGTGAAACTCATTCTCACGCACGAGGTCTCCGGCCTCGGTACGGCCGGTGACGTGGTCACGGTCAAAGACGGCTACGGCCGTAACTACCTGCTGCCCCGCGGTCTGGCTGTCGCCTGGACCAAGGGTGGCGAGAAGCAGGTCGAGCAGATCCGCGCGGGCCGTGAGGCTCGCGAGATCAAGTCGCTCGACGAGGCGAAGGGTGTCAAGGGGCAGCTCGAGGCCCAGACCCTCACGATCAAGGTGCGCGCTGCCAAGGACGGTCGTCTCTTCGGCGCCGTGAGCCAGGGCGACGTGGCCGAGGCTGCCGAGGCTGCCGGGCTCAAGGTCGACAAGCGTCGCGTCGAGTTCTCCACTCCGGTGAAGACGCTCGGTTCGCACTCCGCGACCGTGGCCCTCCACCCGGAGGTCAAGGCAACGGTGAAGCTCAACGTCGTAGCCTGATCACAAGGCATAACCGAAGGCCCGTCTCCCCACGAGGGAGGCGGGCCTTCGGCATGCGTCCGGAACCCGACGCTCGTCACGCCAGTGACATACATTCAAATGTTAGAACATTTGTTGACAGTCTCTGGTCTACGGGGTTTGAATGGCAACAACCCCCGCCGCTTCAGGCCCTGTACACGCTCACCGTGGAGGCACCTCATGTCAGTTCCCGCTGTCGCGATCGACACGTCCACTCCGCTGGGGCACATCACGCAGGCGACCGACACGTGTCTGTGGAACGACTCGGCCAATCCGGCCGAGCTGGAGGAATCGATCACGTTCGGTGCGGTGGGTGCGACGTGCAACCCGGTCATCGCGGTGACCTGTGTGAAGCAGGACTGGGAGCGGTGGAAGGTGCGCATCGCCGAGATCGCGCAGGAGCACCCGAGCATGTCGGCGGCAGACATCGGCTGGCAGGTCGTCGAGGAGCTGTCGGTCGACGCGGCGCGGCTGCTCATGCCCGCCTTCGAGAAGTACAAGGGGGTCAACGGTCGGCTGTCGATGCAGACCGACCCGCGCCTGCACCGCGACGTGGACGCGCTGGTCGCGCAGGCCGAGCACTTCGCCTCCCTCGCGCCGAACATTATCGTGAAGATGCCGGCCACCAGCGTCGGTATCAAAGCGATCGAGGAGGCGACGTACCGCGGGGTCTGCGTGAACGTCACCGTGTCGTTCACGGTTGCTCAGGCCGTACAGACGGCCGAGGCGATCGAGCGCGGCCTCACACGACGCGAGGCCGAGGGGCTGCCGGTCGACGACATGGGCCCGGTCGTGACGATCATGGTCGGCCGCCTCGACGACTGGCTCAAGGTGGTCCATGAGCGCGACGGCCTCGTGTTCGACCCTGGCTACCTCGAGTGGGCCGGCATCGCCTCCGTGAAGAAGGCGTACCGCATCTTCCAGGAGCGGGGCCTGCGTGCGCGGCTGCTCGCGGCGGGATACCGAAACACGCTGCAGATCAGCGAGTTCGCGGGCGGGGCTGTGGTGGTGTCGCCTCCGTTCAAGTGGCAGAAGAGGTTTCAAGAGGGCGGCTACACTCCTGCCGACAACCAGATGGACGTGCCGGTGCGGCCCGAAATCATCGCGGCGCTTGAGTCGATGCCCGAGTTCACCAAGGGGTGGGAGGCCGACTCGATGACCCCGGAGGAGTTCGACTCCTACGGGCCCACCCGCACAACGCTTCGCCAGTTCCTCGGCGCCGACGCCGAGCTCGACCAGCTCGTCATCGATGTCATCGTTCCGGCTCCCTGACCTGCGCATTCAGCAAGGAGAAGTCACATGTCTTCGGCTCAGACGGTTCGACTGACCACAGGCCAGGCGGTCGTGCGGTTTGTGGCGGCGCAGTACAGCGAGCGTGACGGCGTGATCCGGCGGCTCATTCCGGGCATGTTCGGCATCTTCGGACACGGCAACGTGGCCGGGGTCGGACAGGCGCTGCTGCAGGCGCAGGTGCAGGCCGAGGAGGCCGGAGGCGGACGCAGCGTCATCGAGCGGCCCCTCACCGACCCGGCCGAAGGAGAGTTGCCGTACTACCTCGCCCGCAACGAGCAGGGAGCGGTGAATGCGGCGGCGGCGTTCGCGAAGACGACCGATCGGTTGCAGACGTTGGCCGTGACGACCTCCATCGGGCCGGGCGCGACCAACATGGTGACGGGCGCGGCCCTGGCCACGACGAACCGCCTGCCTGTTCTGCTGTTTCCCTCCGACATCTTCGCGAACCGTCGACCCGACCCGGTGTTGCAGCAGCTCGAAGACCCGCGCAGCCTCGACGTGTCGGTGAACGACTCGCTCAAGCCCGTGTCGCGGTTCTGGGACCGGATCAACCGGCCTGAGCAACTCATCCCGAGCCTGCTCGCGGCCATGCGGGTACTCACCGACCCGGCCGAGACCGGCGCTGTGACGATCTGCCTGCCGCAGGACGTGCAGGCGGAGGCGTACGACTGGCCTGTCGAGTTCTTCCGTGAGCGGGTGTGGCATGTGGCCCGGCCGGTGCCGGAGCCAGCGGTGCTGGCGCGCGTGGTCGAGGCGATTCGGGGCGCCAAGCGGCCGCTGATCGTGGCGGGTGGCGGCGTTATCTACTCGGAGGCGAGCGAGGCGCTGCGCGAGTTCGCCACGGCGACGGGCATACCCGTGGCCGACACCCAGGCTGGCAAGGGTGCGATCAACTTCGATCACCCGAGCGCGGTCGGTGGCGTCGGCTCGACCGGTAGCGCTGCCGCCAACGCGATCGCCGACGAGGCCGACCTCGTCATCGGCATCGGTACGAGGTACAGCGACTTCACCACGGCCTCGCACACGATCTTCGCGAACCCCGAGGTGCGGTTCGTCAACGTCAACGTGTTGGCCTTCGACGCGGCCAAGCACAGCGCGACGATGCTGATCGCCGACGCGCGGGAGGCCCTGACCGCACTGCAGCGCGAGCTCGCCGGGTACCGGGTCGACGAGGCGTATGCCCAGCGGGTCGCGGAGCTCGACGCCGACTGGCAGAAGGTGATCGACGACTGTTACCACCGCGGCCACGGGCCCTTGCCCGCGCAGACCGAGGTTTTCGGCGCGCTCAACGAACTCATGGGCGACGACGACGTGCTCATCAACGCCGCGGGCTCGATGCCGGGTGACCTGCAGGCGCTCTGGCGGGCGAGCACTCCGCAGCAGTACCACGTCGAGTACGCGTACTCAACCATGGGTTACGAGATCCCGGCTGCGCTTGGTGTGCGGATGGCCAAAGGCGAGGAGGGGCAGGTCATCGCGATCGTCGGCGACGGTACCTACCAGATGCTGCCGATGGAGCTGGCGACGATCGTCTCCGAGAGGCTCAAGGTGATCGTGGTGCTGCTGCAGAACCACGGGTTCGCCTCGATAGGCGCGCTCTCGGAGTCGCGGGGCAGCCAGCGGTTCGGCACGAGGTACCGCATGCGCAACTCGGCGACGGGCCGCCTCGACGGCGAGACCGTGCCGTTCGACCTCGCAGCCAACGCCGCGAGCTGGGGCGCCGAGGTGTTGCGTTGCGACGGGATCGCCGAGTTCCGCGAGAACTACGCGAAGGCCGCAGCGAGCGACCGCACGACCGTGCTCTACATCGAGACCGACCTGACTGGCCCGAACCCGCCCGGCACTGCATGGTGGGACGTACCGGTCTCCCAGGTCAGCGAACTGCCCAGTACGCGCACAGCATTCGAGGAGTATCAGGCCGGGCGAGCCGGTCAGCGGCACTACCTGTGACGCTCCGCGTGCAATCGAGGGACTTAGGAGGCAGCAAATGAGCGAGTGGTTCAAGCCCGCGGGGTCTACGGCCGACGACGAGTACGACGTGGTCATCCGGCCCGGGATGCCCGGTTGGGAGCACACCGGTCTTCTCGTCACCGATCTCACCGCGGGCGAATCACGCACGGTGATCACCGGTGGCTGCGAGTACTTCGTGCTGCCCCTGTCCGGAGGCGCAACGGTGCAGGTCACCGTGGACACGGGTGAAGCGGGCGACGACCTGGTGAGCACGCTCGAGTTCACGCTCGAGGGCCGCGCCGACGTGTTCTCCGGACCGACCGACTGCGTGTACGTGCCCCGGGACGGAAAATTCACTGTGACCAGCACCGATGGTGGTCGGTACGCATTTCCGTTCGCGCCCGCGAAGCGGCCGTACCAGGCGGCGTACGTGGAGAAAGCGCAGGTCCCCGTGGAGATGCGGGGTGCCGGGCAGGCTTCGCGGCAGGTGCAGAACTTCGGCACCCCGGCCACTGTGCCCGCGGATTCGATCATCGCGTGCGAGGTCATCACGCCCGCGGGTAACTGGAGCAGCTACCCGCCGCACAAACACGACACCGAGCGGCCGGGCGAGGAGGCGGCCCTCGAAGAGATCTACTACTTCGAGATGCGCACCGAGCCGGGCCACGACCTTGGCGGTGTGGACGGAGCGACCCCAGCTCCGATCGGCTACCAGCGGGTGTACGGCACCGATGAGCGGCCGATCAGCGTGACCGAGGAGGTGCGCAGCGGCGACACCGTGCTCGTGCCGCACGGCTGGCACGGCCCCTCGATGGCACCACCCGGATACGACATGTACTACCTCAACGTCATGGCCGGCCCGGGAGACGAGCGGGCGTGGCTCATCTGCGACGATCCCTCGCACGGCTGGGTGCGCGGTATGTGGGACAACCAGCAGGTCGACTCCCGCCTCCCGATCCACGAGTGATGGTCGCCGCCCGTGACCGGTCGGGTTTCACGTGGAACGCCCCCGCCCTTCGAAGGGGTCGGGGGCGTTAGCGCTGGTGACAGCTCGTGACTGCGATCAGAGCAGACTCTGCACGTACTGCAGGTTGATGCGGGCGGCGTCTTTGGGGTGCTTGTGAGTGGTGTCTTGTTCGAGCACGACCCAGCCGTCGTATTCGTTCGCCTGGAGCCACGCGACGATTGCGGGGATGTCGACGAGGCCCGTTCCGAGCTCGGGAAAGATGATGCCGCGCAGGGCGTCGCCGAAGCTCCACTCTTCCTGCTTGGCGCGGCGGAGCACCTCGGGGTCGACGTCTTTGAGGTGCACGTGGGCGACGCGGTGGCCGTATTCGGGCAAGAAGTCGAGGGCGTCGCCTCCGCCGTATGTGAGGTGGCCTACGTCGAGGCACCAGCCGACCTTGGCCGGGTCCGTCTCGTCGAGGAAACGCTTGGTCTCGGCCGCGGTCTCGACGTAGGTGCCGACGTGGTTGTGCAGCACGACCTTCATGTCCATCGGTGCGAGCAGGTCGGCGAGGTGGGCCAGGCCGTCGGCGAGGTTGCGCCACTGCTCGTCGGTCAGACCTGCGGCCTCGTTGACGTGCCCGGCTTCTGCGTCGCGCCGCTCGTCACCGAGTTCGGCGGCCACGAGGATGGATCCGCCTGCGGCTTTGACCCGCTCGGCGACGGCGAGAGCTGCGGCGTCGGCCTCGTCCCACTTGTCGCGGTCGCGGTAGCCGAGACGCACGAACGCGCCGACCATGGCCAGGCCGCGGGCTTCGGTCTCGGCGCGGACGACCTCCGGGTCGTCGGGCATGCCGGGGCCCCACTCGGTGGCGGAGTAGCCCGCCTCCACCATCTCGTCCATCATCTGGCCGGGCGAGGTGTAGGGGCGGAAGTCGGGGATATCGCCGTTGTTCCAGTTGCAGGGGGCGGTGGCGATCTTCATGCAGAGCTCCTGTCGACACTGACACGACGACTCGATTACTAATGTCTGAACATTCTGACATGAATTTCTCGCTCGGGTGGGGACTCCGCACTGCGCGGCAGCATGAATAAAGGCCCGATCGGATCGACCGGGCCTTTATTCATGCTGCCGCGCGACGCTGCGCCGCATGCCGCGCATCAGACGGCGGCTTCTGCGGTGATCTGCTTGTCGGTGGTCATCTCGCTGACGCCGGCGGCCATGAACCAGCCGGTCAGAAGGGTGAAGAGGATCGTGCCGAACGTGTAGATGTTGTCACCGAGGGTCATGGCGAGCACGAAGAAGACGAGCGCGAACAGCGTGCTGACGCGGCCGCGAAGGATGTTGGCGTTCATGATTCCTGCTTTCCGCCGGCAGGAGACGGGTCGATGACCGTACCTGCACGGCCATCGTGAGCTCTCAAGGAGCGAATTCGTGTCGGTCTGTCTGATCCGACACCTCGATAGTAGTGGATTCAACAAAATAGGTCGAGTCGCGGTTCTCTGTTTCGCAAGATGCGCGTGTTCGCTCAGGTTGGGGAATACGGGTCAGGCTCCGGTGACCATCCAGGCATCGCCGCGGGCACGAATGCCCAGCATGAGAGCGCGGGCGGACATGAAGAGAGCGAATCCGACCCAGAGCGCTGCGAGGGCAGCCGGAGCGCCCCACTCCTGCAGTTGGGAGCGTGAGGTGTAGACGATGAGGGCGACGGGTAGGTAGGCGACGAACAACCCGACCTGGGTGGCGGCGAGCCAGCGTCCGTCTCCGGCGCCGATGAGTACGCCGTCGAGCAGGAACGCGTAGGCGGCGACGGGTTGGGCGAGTGCGATGACGAGCAGGCCGGCCGTGAGGGCGGCCCGCACAGCGGGGTCGGAGGTGAACAGCGCCGGCACGAACGGTGCGACCGCCGCCGTGATGAGGCCGGTGATGATGCCGAGACCGAGTGACCAGCGGGTGAGCAGGCGCGTGAGGGCGCGGGTGGCGGTGCGGTCTCCGGAGCCGAGCGCCTGGCCGACCAGCGCTTGACCGGCGATGGCCAGGGCGTCGAGGGCGAAGGCGAGAAAGGTCCAGATCGTCATCGAGACCTGGTAGGCGGCGACGGGCACGTCGCCGAGACGGGCGGCGACCCAGGTGGTGAGCAGCAGCGTCGCGCGCAGGGCCAGGGTGCGCACGAGCAGCGGTGCGCCCGCGATGGCGGCGGAGAGGATGCCCGCCGGGGCTGGGCGGAGTGAGGCGTGGGCCTTGCGGGCATTGCGCAGGACGACGGTGCCGAGGCCGAGCGCGAGACCGGTCTGGGCGATGACGGTGCCGAGGGCTGCGCCTCCGATGCCCATACCCATTCCGTAGACGAACAGGACGTTGAGCACGATGTTGCCGCCGAACGCGAGGGTCGAGGAGATGAGGGGCGTGCGGGTGTCTTGCATGCCGCGCAGCAGGCCGGTGAGGGCGAGCACGATGAGCATGGCCGGGATGCCGGCGGCGGAGATGCGCAGGTAGATGACGCCTTGGGCCGTGGCCGCTGGGGAGGCTCCGAAGGCGGCGATCAGGGGGTCTGCGGCGGCTGCGATGCCGATGCCTGTGACGATGCCGAGCAGGATCGCGAGCCAGAGGCCGTCGATGCCGCCGCTGATCGCCTCCGCTCGCTGCCCCGCGCCGAGACGTCGGGCGACGACTGCTGTGGTGGCGTAGGCGAGAAAGACATAGACGCCGGTCGCGGTGGCGAGGATCGAGCTGGCGACGCCGAGCCCGGCGAGGGGTGTGGTGCCGAGGTGCCCGATGATCGCCGAGTCGGCGAGGAGGAAGAGGGGCTCGGCGAGGAGGGTGAGGAATGCCGGAAAGGCGAGGTGCCACACTTCGCGAGCGAGGGCGCTCGAGGGAGGTTGGACGCCCTCGGGGCCGGGCGAAGGTGGAGTGTTGGGGCCGTTCGACACGCGGCCACCATAGGCGCCCGCGGTCGAGTGGGGGTGTGTGAGGTGTCGCGCAGGTGTCAGTTGCAGCGGTCGGCGGGTTTCCGCCACCGCGGGTGAGCGTGGGAGAAGTCGGGCAATAGCGCAGGGAGAGGGCGATGACGGTGAAGCGGGTGTATACGGCGCACGCACGCGCCGGGGTTTACTCTTCCCTGACCGAACATTTGCCGGGCCTTGCCGCGCTTCGCGCAACCTACCGAGTAGTCGTCTTCGTGTCCGAAATCTATCCACATGAAGTGTGGAAAACCCCCACCGTGATATCCCGCCATGATGGTGATTCAGGCCACTCCGGCATAGCGGCGCGAGTGAACAGTGAGTGAAAATCCCCAGTTCCCCACAGGCATTTTCGTGCATTTTTGCTGGTCAGGACTTCATCGCCAGTTATGAACAGTTGTCAACGTGCTCGCGGTCCACAGCTACTTCGCAATCGTCCCCCGACCCTCCACATTCTCTCCACAGGTTTATCCACAGATGTGGGCTTGGGGGTCGATTTGCGGCTTGAAGGACCGGTCGAAATCGCCGTAGGTTGGCGGAGCCCGGCTGTTCGATGACTGGCGGGCGCGCCTGTCCCCAGGGGGTTCGGGCAGGGTTGGCGATCGTCGACGGAGCACCTCGCGTTCGGCGGCGGCGACTCTGTCGGTGGTCGGTGCAAGAGTGCGTGTTGTCGAGCGGTGACGGGTTTGCGTCGCTGGTCGGTGCCGGCACTCGGTTCTGGTGTCGGTGATCAGGCGGCTGCGGAGGTTGGCGTGTCTCTTGCGAGATTGGACCCGGTTGACTTCCGGGGGCCCGAGGGGCCGGCTGGCGACGACGCTGCCGACCGTCTCCCGCCGCAGGACGTGCACGCAGAGGCCAGTGTTCTCGGCTCGATGATGCTGAGCAAAGACGCGATCGCCGACTGTATCGAGGTCACGCGGGGCGTCGACTTCTACCGCCCCTCCCACGAGCTGATCTACGACGCGATCCTCGACCTGTACGGCCGCGGCGAGCCAGCCGACGCGATCACGGTCGCCGACGAGCTGACGAAGCGCGGCGACCTCGCGCGTGTCGGCGGGCAGTCGTATCTGCACCAGTTGATCTCCCAGGTGCCGACGGCGGCGAACGCGTCGTACTACGCCCAGATCGTCGCGGAGCGGGCGGTGCTGCGCCGCCTGGTCGATGCGGGTACGAAGATCGTGCAGCTCGGCTACGGCCAGGGTGGCGGCGATGTGGAGGAGATCGTCAACGCGGCCCAGGCCGAGGTGTACGCGGTCGCCGACAAGCGCGGCGGCGAGGACTACCACGTGCTCGGCGACCTCCTCGAGGCAGCGGCAGACGAGATCGACAACAACTCCGGCCGCTCCGGCGAAATGGTGGGAGTGCCAACAGGCTTCGCAGACCTCGACGACCTCACGAACGGCCTCCACCCAGGCCAGATGATCGTCATAGCGGCGAGGCCCGCGATGGGTAAAGCGCTCGCGCTCGACACGGCCCTCCCCACCCCGCACGGTTGGACCACGATGGGCGAGGTCGCGGTGGGCGACTTCGTTCTGGGCGCCGACGGCCGCCCGACCGAGGTCGTGGCCGTGACCGAGATAATGGAAAACCGCCCCTGCTACGAACTCACGTTCTCCGACGGCTCGAAACTGGTGGCAGACGAACAGCACCAGTGGCCGGTGGTCGGGGTGGAGACGCAGACGACAGGAGAACTGGCGGAGGCGCTCGGGCGGGGGGAATCGCTCTCCGTGGACGAAACGCGCTCTTTCATGTCGATCACGCCCGTGGTGTCGGTGCCGGTGCGGTGCATCCAGGTGGCTGCGAGCGATCACTTGTACCTGGCCGGTCGGTCGATGATTCCGACGCACAACTCGACCCTCGCGCTGGACATCGCACGCGCGGCGTCGATCAAGCACGGGCTCACCTCTGTGGTGTTCTCGCTGGAGATGAGTCGTAACGAGATCACGATGCGTCTGCTTTCGGCGGAGGCGTCGATTCAGTTGCAGCACATGCGTAAAGGCACGATGCGTGATGAGGACTGGGTGAAGCTGACCCGCACGATGGGCGAGGTGAGCGAGGCGCCGCTGTTCATCGACGACTCGCCGAACATGTCGCTCATGGAGATCCGGGCGAAGTGCCGGCGGTTGAAGCAGCGGCATAACCTCAAGCTCGTGATCATCGACTATCTGCAACTGATGAGCTCCGGTAAGCGTGTGGAGTCGCGGCAGCAGGAGGTCTCGGAGTTCTCGCGTGCCCTGAAGCTTCTGGCGAAGGAGATCGAGGTGCCAGTGGTGGCGTTGTCGCAGCTGAACCGTGGCCCGGAACAGCGGACCGACAAGAAGCCGCAGGTGAGTGACCTGCGCGAGTCGGGCTGCCTGACGGCGGAGACCCGCATCCTGCGCGCGGACACGGGCGCGGAGGTCACGATCAAGGAGCTGGTCGACTCCGGCGCGAAGGACGTGCCGGTGTGGGCGCTGGACGAGAAGTGCCGGTACGTGTCGAGGCCGCTGACGCATGCGTTTCCGACGGGCAACCGCGCGGTGTACACGGTGACGACGAGCTCGGGCAAGACGGTGCGGGCGACTGAGAACCACCCGTTCCTCACGTACTCGGGCTGGATGCCGTTGGGCGAGATCATGCCCGGCGACCGCATCGCGGTGCCCCGGCACACGCCGGGCCCGGAGGTCGTCGACGTGTCGTGGTCTGACGAAGACGTGCTGAACACGGCGGCCCTGTCGACGGGCTACGCGGAAGCGGGTATCCCGGCGGCGGTGTCGAGCCTGCCCAAGCGCCAGATCGCCCTGTTCCTGCGCGAGTACTTCACCCGCGCCGGAGGCGTGACGTTGAGCGCCGACCGCCCCGGCGGCGAGATCTTCTGCTTCGCCGACGACCGCGCCCCGCTGGATCGGGTCTCGTTGCTGCTGCTGCGTTTCGGTATCGAGTCGGCGGTGGCGGGCGACCTGAGCGGCTGGGTGCTCGACATCATCGACATCGACTCCCAGCGTCGCTTCCTCCAAGAGATCGGCATCGAGGGCATCGTCAAGGACGACGCCGACCGCCTCCTGGAGATCGTCCGCGACATCACGGCGGTCTCGACGCCTGGCCCTGGCCAGCTGCCGCTGTGGCAGGAGGTCGCGGGGGTTCTGGAGGCAACGGGGGTGACTGGCGCGGAGGGTTCGGGCAGCGCCGGTGCGGCGGGATCGATGCCGCAGGGCTACCCGGCCTCGGCGGGCCAGTTCGTGGCCTCCCTGGGCGCGACGGCAGCGGCGGCGGCTCTGCCGGAGCTGGACGCGGAGGTCGACAGCGCAGCTGAGACTGCCTTGGAGCAGGCCCCGCTACACCAGGTCGCGGCGGTCCTCGACCGAGAGAACCTCGACCTGGCGGCGGTCAACGACGTGGCCTGGGAAGTCGTGGTGGGCGTGAAGTTCGACGGCTTCGAAGACGTCTACGACGCCACGGTCCTCGGTGCCCACAACTTCGTGGCGAACGGCATAGCGGTGCACAACAGCATCGAGCAGGATGCCGACATGGTCATGCTCCTCCACAGAGAATCGGTCTACGAACCGGACTCCCCCCGCGAAGGCGAAGCAGACATCATCGTCGCCAAACACCGAAACGGCCCCACGGCAACGCTCACGGTCGCATTCCAAGGCCACTACAGCCGCTTCACCAACATGGCGACCAACTTCTAAAGCTGCATGGCCCCGCGAGGTCGCTGCTCCAGCGTGCTGGCGATCCGTGATTTCCCACCGACACCGAGCTGAGCTGGACACTGCCTCCACCGACGAGGAACGGAGCGGAGCTACAAACTCATCCGCGCCGGCGTGCACCACGATCAGAGTTCATCGGCCAGTCCGTAGCGGTCTCGGCGGACAGGGTGTACCTCGCAGTCAGACCGTGCCCCGGTCCTCCGCTGGGCTGTCGGCCAGCTTGAGCCAGACGACTCCGCCGATGATCACCGCGAGCCACAGCGCCTTGGTAGGGGTGAGTGTCTCGTCGAAGAAGACCGGCCCGAGGACGGCTGCGCCGATGGCGCCGATCCCGGCCCAGACCGCGTAGCCGATTCCGACGTCGATCCTCTTCAGCGCGACGCTGAGGAAGTACAGGGTGAACAGGAAGAAGACGACCGCGATGAGTGACCAGGTCAGGTTCGTGAATCCTGCGCTGCCGTTGACGCTCAGTGCGTAGCCGACCTCGAAGGCGCCGGCGAGGAGAAGAGCTAGCCAGGAGCGAGCGGTCGTCTGGGTATCGGTGGTGGGAGTCATGTCAGGGTCCTTTACGGGCGGGGGTGTGCGGGGTGGGTCAGAGGGAGGCGGTGAGGTTGAGTCCCACGACACCGCCGATGACCACGGCGATGCCGAGCAGCTTCTGCCAGGTGAGTCGCTGGGAGAGGAAGAGCGCTCCGAGGATGACGATGCCGACCCCGGACAGGGAGGTCCACAGCGCGTAACCGACACCGACGTCGAACGTCAGCAGAGCCAGGCTGAGGAAGAAGGTGGCGACCGCCCCCGAGATGAGGGTGGCTATGGTCCACCGCACGTTCGTGAAGCCCTGTGCCCTGCCCGCGCAGATGCCGACGGCGATCTCGAAGACGACGGCGATGGCCAGGTAGATCCAGTTCATGGTTGCTCCTGCGATGTCGAGGTGGGCTGGTGTAACTCGTGGAAGAGGCGGAAGGGCTCCATGGCTCGTGGCACGGGTAGACGCTTGGCTGTGGTGCGCAGTGCACGCGCAGGCTGCCTCGGGTCGCGGTAGTCGAAACCCCAGGCGGCGGCTTCATCCGAGCTGACGGCGTAGATCACCTGGGTGACACCGAGTTCCTCGGCGTAGCGGTAGCACAGTGAGCAGGGCTCACCGGTGGCCAGCAGCGTCGCGCCAGTCAGGTCGCGCTGCCCTGTCGCGTCCAGGTGGGAGCGGAGGGCGACGATTTCCGCATGCGCTGTGGGGTCCCCGCTCCGGGCGACCATGTTGGTGCCAGGCGCGGAGACGCGGCCTTCTCCGTCTACGACGATGCCGACGAAGGGCAGCCCGCCGGAACGCACATGCTCGACGCTCTTGAGCACGGCTTGGGCCATGAGCCTGGTCAGACTCTCCTGCTCGTCGCGCTCCATGCCATTCATGCCGCTCATGCCGCCACGCCCTCCAGGGCGCGCCGGATGACGCCCTCGGTCGCGACGCCGTTGATGCGTCGTTCTCCGATGACGATCGTCGGCACCACGCTGATATCCAGACGTGCGGCCGCAGACAACGCCCGCTGGTGGCGTTCGGAATACGCCGTGTCGTCCAGTGCGGCCAGGTACGCCGTTGGGTCCAAGCCCACCTCGGCCGCCAGGCGCACCAGCACGTCGCGGTCGCCGATGTCGAGGTCCTCCTGGAAGAAGGCCCTCAGCATCCGCCGGTGATATGCCTGCCCGGCGCCCTGGTCCTGTGCGAATTGCGCGCCACGGAAGGCGAGTTCGGTGTACGGCTGGGGTGAGATGGTCGGCAGGGTCATCGGCACGCCGTACCGGCCCGCCATGGGATAGACCGCGCGCTCCCACACGGAAGGCAGGTAGTCGTCCTCCGGCCGCAGCGTCGGGGTCGGGTACGGGCGCAGCTCGACCGGGTGATGGACCACCTCGACGCCGGGCAGGTCGCTCACCGCCCGCTCGATGAGTTCGTCTGCGATGAGGCAGAACGGGCAGACGTAGTCAGACCAGATGTGGACTGTGCCGGTCACGGCGGTGCCTCCTGCGTCGGGGAACCGCGGACGGGACGGCCGCAGCGGTTCAAGGCTGTGACCTGACACCGGTGTCAGATGCAACCATGGATGACGTGAGGCAGGTGAAGCATGCGCATCGGTGAGCTGGCTGACGCCAGCGGCGTCAGCCCAAGGTCGTTGCGCTACTACGAGACCCAGGGACTGATCCGGTCACGTCGCACGTCTGGAGGATGGCGTGACTTCGACGAGGAGATGATCGAACGGGTCGTGCTCATCCAGCACCTGTTTGCCGCCGGTCTGTGCAGCGGCACCATCAACGAGCTCTTGCCCTGCCTGGAGGCGCCGGTGCACGAGCGCACCGGCGTACTCGAGGACCTGCTAGCCCAGGAAGTCTCCCGCCTGCAGGAGAAGCGCCGCGACATCGACCGCGAACTGGAGACGCTGCAGGCACTACAAGCCGACACTGCCATCCAAGAACGCTGAGGTCGTGCGGACCAGGCGTCAGATCCAGCACTGGAACCGTCCTTTAGCGGGGGAGGCACCCGCTGCCGTCTCGGCAACCGTTGGTTCCGGCTTCGCAGAAGAACTCAGTCGGCTGTTACCCCCGATTTGGGACATCTACTTCTGGGAGGGCCAGGTGCCTATTCTTTGACCCCACACATTCCAGTAGGAGTCCTTCATCTCCGCGGCAGCTCCCGTGAACTGCAAGGTGCATACACCGGTTTGGCCGAGCTTGATTTCCGCCGGTTGGCATCGTATGTCAATATTTGTCCCGTGGGTCTCGTCTTGCGAATTCTCAGGCAAGAGCTCCCCGGCACTCCAGTAAATGGGTAGGTCTTCTTGCAGTAGCTGTCCCGGCCACTTCTCGCTGACTCGGTGAACGACGAGGTCACTAGCGATTTTTGCAGAGATCCCATCGTCTTCCGTGGTCAACGCCGGCATGGTCTTGATGCCGAAGACGTAGTCCGCTCGGGGGTTCGGCTCAGACAAGCTTCCATACGGCACGTCGTCCGCATGCTCGTCGGCCCAGACTCCGTCCGTCGGCGCCCCGTCCCACAGCACAGCAGTAGGCGGCTCACTCGTGGCACTCACCTGGGTCTCCAGGGGACGCGGGGGAGCGACAGGGGCCTCGGTTGCACCACACCCGGTCGCGAACGACAGCAGAATTGGAGTGTTCCCGTTTTTGTCGATCGGGTTTTAGGCTGCGATTTCCTGGAGTGTTCGCGCGCCTGAGTCGTACTCGGCTG
>JAUNUP010000065.1 GCA_030538115.1 Dermatophilus congolensis
CGACGGTGGTGTGGTCGTCGGCGGGGCGGTCGAAGGTCGTGGCGATCACCTCACCCTTCACCGTGCGCTGCATGTCGGTGACCTCCTCGGGGCGCTCGTCGACGAGCACGACCATGAGGTGGGCCTCGGGGTTGTTCTTGGTGATCGCGTTGGCGATCGCCTGCAGGATCAGCGTCTTACCGGCCTTGGGCGGCGAGACGATGAGACCGCGCTGGCCCTTGCCGATGGGGCTGACCAGGTCGATGATCCGGGTCGTGTAGATGTTCGGCTCGGTCTCGAGGCGCAGGCGCTCCTGCGGGTACAGCGGGGTGAGCTTGTTGAACTCCACCCGGTTCTTCGCGTCGTCGGGCGAACCGCCGTTGACGGTGTCGAGCCGCACGAGCGCGTTGAACTTCTGCCGTGCCGGGGGCTGCTCGCCCTCACGCAGCGCCTTGACCGCACCGGTGACCGCGTCACCCTTGCGCAGGCCGTGCTTCTTGACCATGCCCAGTGGCACGTACACGTCACCAGGGCCGGGCAGGTAGCCGCTCGTGCGCACGAACGCGTAGTTGTCGAGCACGTCGAGGATGCCCGCCACGGGCACCAGCACGTCGTCCTCGGTGTAGACCTCGACCTCGTTGCCGCCGAAGTCGTCACGGCCACGGCGACGGTCACGGCTGCGGTTACGGCTGCGGCGACGCCCGCGCGGGTCGTCGTCGTCGTTACGGCGGTTCGACCTGTTATCCCGGTTGTCCCGCATGTTCTGGCGGTCACGCTGGCCGCCGTCACGGTTGTCACGCTGGTCACGACGCGCCGGGCGGCCGTCGCGCGAGCGGTTGTTGTCGTCGCGCTGATCGCGCGTGCCCTGGCCCTCGCGGTGCTCGCCGGAGCTGCGGGTGCCGTTGTCGCGGGAGCGGTGATCGCGCTGCTGCCCCGAGTCGCCGTCGCTACGGGACTCGCGCTGATCGCGACCGCCCTGCTCAGAGCCGTTGGAGCCACCAGAGCTGTGGGAACTGTCGGACTGACCGGAGCCGGAACTCGACGCACCGTCGGAGGTCGCCGTGTCCTCGGAGCGAGGCGCGCGCTGGGTGCGCGTACGCTCGCTGCGCTCTGCCTGCTCTGGGCGCTGTGACTGCTCGCTGCGCTGCGAGGCGTCGCCACCGTCGCGGGCATCGTCGGAACGGCGGGCTGAACCACCGCTCTGCGCGTTCTCACGAGGCGTCTCGGCGGACCCGTCGGAGCCCGCAGACTCAGCGGGTGCCTGTGCTGCCGCGGGGCGGCTGGCGGGGCGGGACGCGGCCCGGCGAGCGGCGGGACGACCCGCGCCTTCGACCTCCCTGATGGCGGTGATCAGGTCACCTTTGCGCATCTGTGAGGTGCCGGGGATACCGAGGGTGCCAGCCAGCTGCTGCAGCTCGGCCAGACGCATCGTGGTGAGCCCGCGACGCTTGGGGGCGGTGCCCACACCCGCTTCGGTGGTGTCGGTCACGAAGGTTCCTTCCCCTCGTTTCGGCCCGGAAATGTGACCCGGACCCGAGGTCTTGGTCCACCGGAGGCGCACTCGGGCACCGCAACGGCGGGCGGCGCCCGGACGAACGGATTCGACCCTGCGTGAAACCACGAGGGCAGACCGAGCCGGCGCCTGACTGATTACCTGGGATTGTTCTCGCGCGGACTCGGTACCAGTGCCACTCATGCACCGCGTACGTGTAATTCGCCCACGCATCCACGTACGACTCCACACGAATCAAGCAGGGGCTCGACCGGATGGAACGAGACGATGGAGATCAGGCGATGGAGAGGCCTCCGCCTGAGAGCAATCTCAGACTAACACGTTCCACGCGAACCCCGGATTCGGGTACTCCAGGCCGAAGAACTCGCCATCCCGCCTCGCTGCTGGCGTGCACCTCGGCGACCACCTCATCGACTGTGCCGGCCATGTCATAAGTGCCGAGCACGAGCACGCTGGGCCCGGCTCCGGAGATGACCGCCGGGCAGCCTCGGGCTCGCAGGGCGTCGACCAGCTCCATTGCTCCGCCCAGGGACGACCGGCGTTGCTCTTGGTGCAGCCACTCGCGGGTCGCGGGCATGAGCAGATCGGGGCGGTGCGACAGCGCCAGCACGAGCAGCGCGGCCGTGCCGGAGTTGCGGGCCGCCTCGACGTGCGGCACCTGCGCGGGCAGAACCGCACGCGCAGTGGCGGTCGGCAACTGCGTGACCGGTACGACGACGCACGGCTCGATATCGGGGTGCAGCGGCACCTGGGCCGAGAGGTAGTGCAGCGGGCGCTGCATCACGGGATCGCCGCCGTCTTGGGTCCACGAGAGCGTCAGTCCGCCGAGCACGCTCGCGGAGGCGTTGTCGGGGTGGCCTTCGAGGCGCCCGGCCAGGTCGT
Organism: Dermatophilus congolensis; assembly: GCA_030538115.1. Taxonomy (GTDB): domain Bacteria; phylum Actinomycetota; class Actinomycetes; order Actinomycetales; family Dermatophilaceae; genus Dermatophilus; species Dermatophilus congolensis_B. Next base: position 2,375 of record JAUNUP010000065.1, read on the forward strand.
TCACGGCCAGAAGGTCGATCGTCACCGTGCCGTCGGAGGCGACCGCATCGTCTCCGCGCGTCGCGAGCGCCACCAAGCCGTGCGCGATCGCCACGCCCGCGGCGATCGCGGCGGCCGAGGACCCCATGCCGCGCCCCTGACGGATCGTCGGGGCGCAGCGGAGCACGAGACCGGCCGGGAGCGCGGCGCCGAGTTCGGTGAACGCGCGCTTCATCGTGGCGTACACGAGGTGTCGCTCGTTGCGCGGAACTCCCTGGTCGTCGCCGTCGATCTCGATGACGAGGCCCGGTTCGTCCACGACTGCGGCCACGTACGAATCCCAGACGCCCAGCGCCATCCCGATCGAGTCGAAACCCGGGCCGAGGTTGGCAGAGCTGGCGCACGCGTGCACGCGCACCGCGGTGCCCGCCGGAATCACGACGAGGCCGGCGCCCGGATCAGGCATGTTCACGGCGCTGGTCAGTTGCCGACGACACGCATGACGGAGTTGACGCCCGCCACGATGTCGAGCGCCGAGAGCGCCTCCACCGTGCCGGAGAGCGCAGCCTCACTCGCGGTGTGCGTCACGACGATCAGTTCGGCCCGCTGCGGCTCGCCGTCGGCGGTGTCGAGGGCGTCGGTCACGTCGTCGATCGACTTCTGGCGGACCTGCTGAATCGAGACGCCGTGCTCGGCGAAGACGCCTGCCACCGAGGCGAGAACGCCGGGCTTGTCGGCCACGTCGAGGCTGATGTAGTACCGCGTCTGCGCGACACCAGGGTCGAGCACCGGCAACTCGGCGTACGCCGACTCGACGGGTCCGCGACCGCCGGCCACCCGGTGACGCGCCTGCGCCACCACGTCGCCCAGCACCGCGGAGGCCGTGGGGTCGCCGCCCGCGCCCGGGCCGTAGAACATGAGTTGGCCCGCACCGGTCGCCTCCACGAACACGGCGTTGAACGCCCCGCGCACGCCCGCGAGCGGATGCGACTGGGGAACCATCGCCGGGTGTACACGCACCGAAATGCCCTGGCCAGAGTCGGTCTGGGTGCGCTCACAGATCGCGAGCAGCTTGACGACACAACCCATTTCGCGGGCCGCGCGCATGTCGGCGGAAGTGATCGAGGTGATGCCCTCGCGCGAGACTCCGCTCAAGGCCACGCGGGAGTGGAAAGCGAGGGAGGCGAGAATCGACGCCTTCGCCGCCGCGTCGAAACCCTCGACGTCAGCGGTCGGGTCGGCCTCTGCGTAGCCGAGCTGCTGCGCCCGCTCCACGGCCTCGCCGAAGCCCATGCCCGTCGTGTCCATCTGGTCGAGCACGTAGTTGGTGGTGCCGTTGACGATGCCGAGCACGCGGTTCACCGAGTCACCCGCGAGCGACTCGCGCAGGGGACGCAGCAGCGGGATGGCACCCGCGACGGCGGCCTCGTAGTACAGGTCGACGCCCGCCTTCTCGGCAGCCGCGTACAGGGTGGGCCCATCTTCGGCCAGCAGCGCCTTGTTCGCCGTCACGACGCTCGCACCGTGCTCGAACGCCCGCAGGATGAGCGACCGGGCGGGCTCGATGCCGCCGATCACCTCGACGACGATGTCGGCGCGCTCGACCAGCGACTCCGCATCCGTCGTGAACAACGACTCGTCGACACCCGTGTCGGACCTGTCGACGCCCAGCCGGCGCACCGCGACACCCACGAGCTCCAGCGGCGCACCCACGCGCGCTGCCAGATCGGCGGCCTCGCTGCGCAGCACCCGCGCCACCGACGAACCCACGACACCGCACCCGAGCAGCGCAACGCGCACCGGGGATACCTGGCTGGCCTGGTTGTTCACTGGAATGCTCACCTCTCGTCGAAGCGCTGCGGGCACAGCGCCACCTTCTATCGTGCCGTCGAAAGCCACCGGGGCGGCGCCGGGTCCGGATGACGAACCCGGCGTGTCGGACTCAGCGCCCGCCGGCTGGGGCTGTGTCGTCTACGTCCAGGCCGAGGATGTCGTCGATGGTCTCCCGCCGCACGATCACCCTGGCCGCTCCGTCGCGCACCGCGACCACCGGCGGGCGCGGCACGTGGTTGTACTGGCTCGACAGCGCCCGGCAGTAGGCCCCCGTGCCCGGCACCGCGACGAGATCACCCGGCGTGATGTCTGCGGGCAGGTACTCGTCCATCACCACGATATCGCCGCTCTCGCAGTGCTTTCCGACGATGCGCGCAAGGGCGGGCCGCGCGGACGAGCGGCGCGACGCGGTCGTCGCGGAGTAGTCGGCCTCGTACAGGGCCGTGCGCACGTTGTCGCTCATGCCGCCGTCGACCGCCACGTACATGCGGCGGGCGCCGCCGGCCAGTTCGACCTCCTTGACCGTGCCGACCTCGTACAGGGTGAACGTGCTCGGGCCGGCGATCGAGCGGCCGGGCTCGACCGACACCTTCGGCACGGCGATGCCGAAATCCTTGGCCTCGCGCGCGAGCAGGGTCGCGAACCGCTGCGCGATCTGCGTCGGGGTCATCGGGCGGTGCTCGCTCGTGTAGGCGATACCGAAGCCGCCGCCTAGGTCGAGTTCGGGCAGGGTCTGGCCGGTGGCCGCGCCCGCCTCAGCGACGAGGCCGATGAGACGCCTGGCCGCGACGTCGAAACCGTCGGTCTCGAAGATCTGGCTACCGATGTGGCTGTGCACACCGATGAGCTCCATGTTCGGGCGCGCCATGATCTCGGCGATCGCCTTGTGCGCCGACTTGCCCGCGAGACTGAAACCGAACTTCTGGTCTTCGTGAGCGGTGGCGATGTACTCGTGCGTGTGGGCCTCGACACCGACCGTGGCGCGCACCATCACGCGCGCCTTCACCCCAAGGCGCCCCGCGATGGAGTCGACGCGCTCGATCTCGTCGAAGCTGTCGACCACGATGCGGCCGACGCCGTACTGCAGCGCCGTCTCGATCTCCGCCGCCGACTTGTTGTTGCCGTGCATGCCGATGCGCTCACCCGGAAAGCCGACGCGCATGGCGACAGCGAGCTCACCGCCGGAGCAGACGTCGAGGCCGAGCCCCTCCTCCATCACCCAGCGGGCGACGGCCGTACACAAAAACGCCTTGCCGGCGTAGTAGACGAGCGCCCCCTCGTCCGGAAACGCCTCGTCGAACGCCTTCTTGTAAGCCCGCGCCCGCTCCCGAAAGTCAGCCTCGTCGAGAACGTAGGCGGGAGTGCCGAATTCGGCCGCGAGGCTGACGACGTCGACACCCGCGACGGTCAGTCGCCCCTGCTCGTCACGGCTCACACCCGAAGGCCACAACTGCGGCAGCAGCTCGTTGACGTCGGTCGGCGTCGGCAGCCACAGCGGCGGACCGCCGTAACCGTCGGCGTGCAGTGCGCCGGCCTCGTGTGCGCGCATCGGTCGCTTCCTTTCGCTCCGTGATCAGCGGGTTCTGCGTGTTCAACATGTTCAGTTCAGGTCGCGCTCGCGTCGTGGGGGTGTTCAGATCCGGGTGGGCAGCCGCATACCGAGCGCTTCGATGCCGTGTACCAGCACCGTTGCGGCCGACTGCCGCAGCAGCGCATCGGCCTCGTCACCGCCTCCGCACAGAGCCACGCTCCGGCCGGCGACGGTGAGCAGGTGACGCAACACCACTCCCGGATCCGCCCCCACGACCCCCTTCTCCACCACGAACGGGTAGGAGGCGAGGGCGACGAGCAGCGGTTCGCGACCATCGTCCCTCACGGAGGCGGGCGCACCGGAATCGGGTCCGCCCCCCGGCATTCGCGCGAGGCCGGGCCCCTCGTCGCGGGCCGGCGACGCCCGGAGCGCGAGTGCCGTGTGCACGAGAAGGAACCCGGCGTTGGCGGGCACTCTGGCGAGGAGCGCACGGTGGTCGAGGTCGATGGAGGCGTTCGGGGCGGCCGCGAGGAGCGCGGCGCGCACGGGCGTGCTCGGAGCACCGACCGCAACCGGGTCGGCGGCGGACTCACCCGCGACGAATCGCACTGGTCCCACTTTGATGTCGCGTGAGACGACGGGCCCGTCGACCGAGATACGTCCGATGCGATCGGTGGGCTCGGTGCGTTCCGTGCGCTCGGTGCGCCCGAACGTGTCGGGACCAGCCGCGTCGTGGCCGCCGGGCTCTGGTTCGGTCACCCGCGTCGCCGTGTCTCCGGCGGCGGTCGCCAGCGCGACGATCGCGTCCGCGAGAACACTCGCCCGCAGGTGACGCCCCTGGTCGTAGTGCGTTTCGTTCGGCAGGGGCACCGGAGCCGACCGCACCCGCACCTCTCCGCTCGCCCCGTGCCAGAGTCGGCAGTCGTGCGCGGTGAGCGGCAGCGCCGCCATGGGCTCGGACAGGCGCACATCGACCGCACCGCCGTGCAGCCAGGCGCTGTCGACTCCGGGGAGCGTCCCAGCGGCATCGCGAACGCGGGCTGCCCACGCCGCAGGGTCGTCTCCCGTCGCGGAGGCGAGCGGCGCCGCGACCGGTATGCGCCACACTGCGATCCCCTCGACAGGGCGTGGCGAGACCCGACCGACCAGCTCCCGCTCGCTCCAGCCGGGCACGCCGGCGAGCCGAGGCGCGAGCGACGCGACAATGCCACGGGCCAGCCCTGCCGGGCCGAGAACGCTCGCGTCAGAAGGGGGCACACACCGATTCTCGCCGCCGACCGTGCCGGTTCGGCGCACGGCCCGAGGGCTGATAACCTGTGTCGGCACCCAGGGCCCCCGTAGCTCAGGGGATAGAGCACCGCCCTCCGGAGGCGGGAGCGCAGGTTCGAATCCT
>JAUNUP010000022.1:0-49971 GCA_030538115.1 Dermatophilus congolensis
CCTCACACACGAGAAGCGACCAGCATAGAAGCGGCACGAAACCCGCACCGGTTCAGCGATCGGGGGAGTGGGGGTGGCTGCCGGATCGGCGTTGTTCGTGATTGCGAACGTGGTGCGGTACGAGTCGGCGCCGGGGGCGTAGATGTCGCGCTGCGTAAGCGTGAAGGCACCGTCGATGGTGCGCGCCTGCGTGGTGATGGTGATGGGGCTGGTGCCGGTTGTCGTCTGCGACACGGGGACCCAGACGTTGCGCGGCTTCGCGACCCCGGCCGGCGAGCCGAGACCGTCGGCAGGCACGTACCCAGGGCCGTGCAGCACGCCCGTCGAGCCGTCAGTCGACGCGTCGGTGACGAACCAGGTGCCGCAGGCGAAGTCCTCGAAGAACTGCCCCATCGTCTCCCCGTGGCGCCACACGCCACAGTTCAAGTCCTGCCCGATGGAGATTTTCGAGATGGGCCAGGCGCCCTCGATGGTGGACTGCGGCGACTGGGCGCCCCAGTCGTAATCGGTCTCAGGCCCAAGGTCGCCCCACACCCAGGTGGGATCGGTGGTGTTCTGCTCACCCAACGCAGGCACGGCAGTGGCGGAGAACACGAGGGCACACAGTGCTGCGGCGACCTTCGCCCGACGCAAGTGCAGCCCATCCCGCCAGTATTCGTAGCGGTGTCGCCCAACCGCGTCCCTGCGCATCTTCACGTCCTCACGACAATGCACGCCCGGTGCTAGAAAACCGATCCCTGGTCTAGCGGTGAGGGGCCGCTGTCCTCTCCGATCGACATGATGGGAGCGAGCTTGAGCTTGAACGCGCAGACGGACACAGAACTCCCTTGAAACGAGGATGGACGAGTCTGCCGTGTCTATTGCCTACCTCAGAAGCGCGGCGAGCCTCACGCGTCATCACGACGGTGCGATCAAGCATCCATGAGTCGGCGTGGCTGGTTGCAGGCGTGCGGAATTCCCCTCAGAAGCTGCGTGCGCAGGCCGATGGGAGTCTGTCCACGCACGGAGGGAATCGACCGACGGAGACGGCCCTGCGCAGCGGTGGGATACAGGCCAGCTGGATCTCCCTATCGACGAACTAGCCTCGTGATTTCGCGCTGGGCGTGATGGGGTGGCGTGGAACGTGAAGAAGAGCGCTCCTGACCTGCGAGAATGGTGATTGTCTAGATCAATTCCCTGCAGTTCGATGGAGCACTCTTCAGGTGAAGAAGCGTAGCGGGTTCTACCCGGTTCTCAGAGTCGGTGCCGCGGGTGTGAACGCGGTCGGGAACGCCGGTGGCGTGTTGTTGACGTCGACGGTGCGGGCCTCGGGCCTGGACAGCGCGTTGAGCGCTGCGCTGGAGCCTTGGAGACCATCGAACAGCGTGCATGATCCGGGCAAGGTGCTGTTGGATCTGGCGATCACCCTGGTGTTGGGTGGGGACGCGTGCAGCGACACCGGTCTGCTGCGGGCCGAGCCGGGCGTGTACGGGCCGGTCGCGTCGAATCCGACGATCTCACGCACGATCGCGGCCCTGGCCGCCGACGCCGGCAGGGTCGAGGCCGCGGTGGCCGCGGCCCGCCGGGCAGCCCGCGCTCACGTATGGTCACGCGCTGGTGAACACGCCCCCGACCTCGGGCTCGACGCGGGCAGTCCGCTGGTCATCGATATCGACGCCACCTTGGTGACGGCGCATAGCGAGAAGGAGAACGCGGCCGCGACGTTCAAGCGGGGATTCGGGTTTCATCCGTTGTGCGCGTTCGTGGACCATGGCCCCGACGGCACCGGCGAACCGTTGGCGATGCTGCTGCGGCCCGGGAACGCCGGGTCGAACACGGCCGCCGACCACATCACCGTGGCTCGCCAGGCAATGAAGGCCCTGCCCGGGGTGAACGCCTACCGGCCCGGTAAGAAGGTGCTGTTCCGGACCGACGGGGCCGGGTGCTCGCACGCGTTCGTCGAATGGCTGCACGCCCGCGGCGTGCAATACTCCGTGGGCTACACCCTCCCCGACACCATGCCTGACCTGTACAAACTCATCCCCGCCGACGCGTGGGCCCCGGCCGTGAACAGTGCCGAAGACCCTCGCGAGGGAGCGGATGTCGCCGAGATCACCGGGATGCTCGACCTGGCCTCCTGGCCCGACGGGATGCGGATCATCGTGCGCCGGGAACGCCCACATCCAGGGGCGCAGCTGAGGTTCGATGACGTCCAGGGATACCGGCTGACCGCGTTCGCGACCAACACCCGGCGCGGACAGCTCGCCCACCTCGAGCTACGCCACCGACGCCGGGCCCGCTGCGAAGACCGCATCCGCATCGCCAAGGACACCGGCCTGACCAACCTCCCGCTGAAACACTTCGCCGCGAACCGGATCTGGCTACTCATCGTGCAACTGGCCGCCGACCTGCTCGCCTGGCAAGCGCTCCTCGGCTTCGCCGGGCACGAAGCCGCCTGCTGGGAACCCAAACGACTTCGCGTTCGGCTCTACTCGATCCCGGCGACCCTGGCCCATACCGCCCGACAAGTGCACCTCAGAGTCAAGGACACCGCCCCGTGGGCTGACCTGCTCATATCCGCCTACCAGCGACTCGCAGCCGTACCCGTCGCGCCCGGCTGACACCCGGCACCGACCGTCCCGACAACCCCTGGCAGAACCCCTCGTGCGTGGAACACGACGCCCACCGATGCGATGACCGGCACCCTGTCACACCCCGATGCCACAATCACTCAAATCAAGCGGCAACGACGCCGCCCAAGCCCACGATCCGACCGCGCGAAAAATCGAGACTAGATGAATTTTCTGGACGAAACTGGTTCGAGTGCTCATGAAGAGCGTTTAGAGCACCGCCGATAGTGGGCATTGTGCGTCAGGATAGGTCTCTGCTCGAACGCTACGGGAATTGGTGGTCCCTTTTCGCAGAGTCAGTTGGTGGGCACGCAGGAGGTTCCGGATTCTTGCGTTCTGTTGCCGGTCAGACGGTTTCGGCGGTTCCTTAAGGAGGTTTGGCCGTCGCGCTCTGGTCTTAATCGCGCTCGTCCACCTATCGCCGTTTCGTTGAGATTGCGACCACGGAATACACTGAGCTACCTAATGGGTCAATCTCAGGGAGCGAGTCTACCTGAATCAACTCGGGTCGAAACGAGTGCGCTGCTTAGCTTCTGGTAGCGACCGGCTTCTGTTTCGTTCCCTAGTGCCTGATGGAAGGCTGCTAAGTTTCTGGCGGCTAGGTGACTTCCTCTGCCTGCGACTGACCCCACCAAGCGACTGTTGTCCCCGATCTCCAGCGATCGAAGCCAAGCTGCTTCGACTAGAGGGAGGAGCGATGAGGCGCGCTCGGGCGCGGACAGAGCTGCGTCAAGAAGAAGGTCTCCCAAAGCGAACGGGATATCTGGTGATTGGGGCCAGCGTTCCATCGCCGCCTCGGCCAGTGCGATCCCCTCATCGAAGAGATGCGACTTCTTCAACACATAGATAGCTCGGGAGTCCAAGTCGTGGCGCCATGCTTCGTCGGGATTGGCAGATAGAGCGCGGGAGTAGTGGTTCACTGCCTCAGCGAACCGGTCTTGGAGCTCAAGGTCCTTGCCCAGTTGGTAGTGCAGGTATGGGTCACCGTTGGAATCGCGGAGCGCCGCGCGGAGCAGGAGCTCGTTTCGTCCACGCTTGGAGAGTAGTTGGCTCGGTTCATAGCCATCGTGGGCGAGGAGCAGTGGGATAGCGAATCGTTCACCGACAGGAGTTGGCTGCTCGTGAATGCGCCCTTGGTATCTGACGCCGCGAGGCGAGATGCGCACGATTGAGGAGAATTCCTGCTCGAGCCGTCCGTCAAGCTCGAAAGTGCTGCAGACTTGCACGACTCCTGCTCGCTCTGGAGGCAGTGCCCGGAGGCGCTCGAGTGTCGCAGCCCCTTCGGTGAGCCACTCATCGGCATCAAGAACCAGGGTCCAGTCCGCGTCTGCGGCGTCGAGGGCGAGGTTTCGAGCGTGAGAGAAGTCGTCTCTCCACGGCGCGCTCACGACAACCGCCCCGTGAGATCGTGCGATGGAGACCGTTTCATCAGTGGATCCAGTGTCTGCCACGTAGGCTGCGTCGACATGAGGCATGACGCTGGCGAGAGCTCTGCCTATGCAACGCTCCTCGTTGCGCGCGATCATGGCCAGTTTCACACTGAAAACCATGCTTCCTCCTCGAGCAGCGAGAGCCTTGACCGACTTACGTGTTCTATCGGTCGCGCCGAAGATGTAGTGAGGCATTGCGGGCAGAAGCCTTTTGCGCTGGTCTTAGGAGTGGGGCCGCGAAAGCGACAGGGCGGCAGCGGTATTCGACGCGCAAGTGAGTGCGGACACAGGCTCCTTTCGAACCGAGGAAAAGTTCTTCGGACGATCGCTCAGGTCACTCGATGGCGCGCCGATGAGTGAGCTGTCGGGATCAAACCCCCGGCAACCAGCCGGGGCAGGATGCCTCGACATGACTGGTTAGGACGACACAACAGTCAACGAGTCCACCACGGATGGAGGGCTCGGACCCCATTCCACGAAGGAGCTTTATTATGGGTCTTCAGATCAACACCAACGTCAACGCACTCAACGCGTACCGCAACCTCACGGGCACGCAGGGCAGCATGACGACCAGCCTTGAGCGTCTCTCCTCCGGTCTGCGCATCAACCGCGCCGCCGATGACGCTGCGGGCCTCGCCATCTCCGAGAAGCTGCGTTCGCAGGTGAACGGTCTCAACCAGGCTCAGGCCAACGCTCAGGACGGCGTTTCGCTGATCCAGACCGCTGAAGGTGCACTCAACGAGACGCACGCCATCCTCCAGCGCATGCGTACGCTGGCCGTGCAGTCTGCGTCGGACACCAACACGACTGCGGACCGCCAGGCGATCCAGAAGGAGGTCGACGCTCTCGTCACGGAGATCGACTCCACCACGGAGCGCACGCAGTTCAACGGCATGAACCTCCTGGACGGTACCTTCACAGGCAAGTCGCTGCAGATCGGCGCCAACCAGAACCAGACCATGGACGTCAACATCCAGGCCATGGACGCTACCGGGCTGGGCATCACCGGGCCTGCCAAGGGCCTTGCCGCCAATGGCACGCCCGGCACCGTGGGTGGCAACGTCATGACCGGTACATTCACGATCGACGGCACCGACGTCAAGAACTCCGAGGGCCTGACCGTTGGTACTTGGGACGACGCGGCCGGTGAGGCCACGTTCGACGCTGTGAAGGACGGCGCCACCATCGATGGCACCGTGACCTTCGGAACGGCTGGCTCGGGCCAGACGTCCTTCAGCGTGAGTTCGGCCATCGATCTGAGCACGCAGGCCGGCGCGGTTGCCTCGCTCGGTTCCATTGATGCCGCCATCCAGCGGGTTTCCGACCAGCGCGCCGATCTCGGTGCCCTGCAGAACCGCCTGAACCACACCATCAACAACCTCGGTGTGTCGGCGGAGAACCTGGCCGCTTCGGAGTCGCGTATCCGTGACACCGACATGGCGAAGGAAATGACGAACTTCAGCCGTTCGCAGATTCTGCAGCAGGCCGGCATCTCGATGCTGGCTCAGGCCAACCAGTCCAGCCAGGGCGTTCTCAAGCTGCTCGGCTGATCCGGCTGACAGCAAGGGATGAACAAGGCATGACCCCGGAGGGGCGTGGGCACACTCGCCCACGCCCCTTCGTGGCATGACCGGCAACCCAACGGGAACGAAATCCAGGGAAGGAGTGAACCATGCAGATCAGCGGTTTGATGACTGGCTTCGATGCCGCCTCAGTCGTCGATCAACTCATGGCCGTGGAACGGCTGGGAGCCAACAAGATCAAGACGCGCCAGACGCAGGCGGGCGCGGTTTCGCAAGCCCTCACGCGACTCAATGGCGTTGTGAAGTCCATGGGTGATGCGGCCAAGGCGGTCTCCAGCCAGATCACCAGCGAGAGCATCTGGAACAGCGCGAAGGCAACTTCGAGTAACCCCAGCGCGGCGACCGTTACGGCGCGCAATGGAGCCTTGGCCGGCTCGTTGACGTTCAGCGTGGAGTCCACTGCCACGTCCGGTGCCCTCATCGGCGGTAAGACCTTCGAGTCGCCCACCACATCGATTGGCGGTGACGCCGGTCAGACGTACTCGTTCGGCATTTCCGACGGCGAGGGTAAGCAGCTCACCGAGGTGAGCATCGCTGGCGGCGCGACCATCGAAGACGTGGCGAAGGCGATCAACGACCAGAAGTCGGGCGTCAACGCCACCGTCGTCAAGGTGAACGACAACGACTACCGGCTGCAACTCACGTCGAACAAGACCGGGGCCGTGTCGAACCTCACCCTCACGGACGGCACCGCGCCGAATGGTGCGTTGAACCTGCTGGGCAGCATGAACACGCTGTACAACGGCACCGATGCGTCGATCAAGGTCGGCGAAGGCGCGAACGCGTACTCGCTCAAGTCGAGCACCAACACCTTCAACGGTGTGCTGCCCGGCGTGGACGTGACCGTGCTCAAGGCCGACAGCGGCACCCCGGTCACCGCGCAGGTGACGCAGGACATCGATGGCATGGCAGCCAAGGTGCAGGCCATGGTCGACGCAGCCAACGAGGCGCTGAGCAACATCCGCATCAACTCGAAGGCCGACCTCGTCAACAAGGGTGACAAGAAGGCCGACGGCGTCTTCGTCGGAGACGCCACCACGCGGGCCGTCACCAACCAGATCACCAACGTGTTCGTCGGCTCTTCGGCGAACCTTCCCAGCATCGCTGGGGTGAGCATCGACAAGTCGGGCTCCATCACGTTCGACAAGGCGAAGTTCACCGAGGCGTTCGGCAAGGACCCCGCTAAGGTCGAGGCGACCCTCACCCAAACTGCGAAGAACCTTGAAGAGGTCGCCAAGGGTGCGACCAACGCGACCAACGGCTCGATCGCCATGGCGATCAAGGGTCAAGACGCGATGGTCAAGAACTACACCGACCAGATCAACCGCTTCAACGAGCGCATGGACATGAAGGAGCAGACGCTCATGCGTCAGTACAACGCTCTCGACTCCATGCTCAGCAAGATGAAGTCGCAAGGTGACTGGCTCGCGGGTCAGCTCGCTTCGCTGCCCACGCCGAACAGCAACAACTAGAGCGACAACGGCACGTTGCCGACCTCGAACACCGTGGATCCCCACATCGGGATCCGCGGTGTTCGTCGTTCATCAAGTCGTCCGACTGACGGCCGATGGGAAGGGCAACAAGGCCGCCCTCCATGGTCTTCACACCACGGGGAGAAACCCCGCCACGCTGTGAGAATCGCAGGTAAGGAATCGAATGAGCACCCAGGCCCAGCTCCGCAACCGGTACGCGCGTGAGGCCGTCACGACCGCCTCACCGGCCCAGCTCGTCGTGATGCTGTACGACCGTCTTCTCAAAGACCTCACGGTCGCCGAGGGGGCCATCCAGGCCAACGACATTCAGGGCAGCCACGCGGCGCTCGTGCACGCGCAAGACATCCTTCACGAGCTGAACGCCACCCTCGACACCTCGGTGTGGAAGGAGGGGGAGTCGCTCAAGCGTCTCTACGAGTGGTGCATCGAACAGCTCATGCAGGCCAACTTCTCCAAGACCGTCGAAGGCGTTCACAACGCCCGCGAAGTCCTCGAGCCCATCGCCGACGCGTGGCGCCAGGTCGCCGCGGGCATGGTCGGGGGCAACTGACATGTCCCTCGCCGCCTGGGAGGCATTTCTCACCGAGGCAGAAAATGACCTCGACGCGAGTGAAGAAGCCGTGCGCTCCGGATCCACCACCACGGTGCCCGAGTGGGAGGCGCCCACCGACCTAGGCGACATGCCTCCCGCGCTTGCCGGCCGCGTGAAGAACCTCATCGAGCGCATCGGCGTACTCGCGACCTTCGTGAAGTACCAACTCACCGCCATCGACGCCGACATCGAGCACGTGCACAAGCAGGAACAGCAGAAGGGCACCCACAACCGTGCCGTCGCCCTGTTCCTCGATGCCTCGGTGTGATCGAACTGTGTCGAACACCAATCCTGAGAAACGCCCGGATAACAGCCGGGCGTTCCTCGTCTCGTGAGTCGGCTTTCTCAGGGGCAGGTAAGAACCGCCGATAGGTAGACACACGTTCAGGTACGGACACCAGAACGGCAACGACAGAAAACCGTGCAGTCGAGTGAACTGCTACACACCCGCGGCACTCGGCCGCTCTCACGGATGAGGAACTCACATGGCGTCGTTCGGCGGAAGCCTCAACATCGGCACCTCTGCCATCCACGCAGCCCAGCGCGGATTGGACATCACGGGCCAGAACATCGCGAACTCCGCGACTGAGGGATACACCCGCCAGCGGGTCGAACTTGAATCCATCGGCGGCCCCGGCATTCCCGCATTCTGGTCGCGTTACGACGGCGTCGGTGAAGGTGTCAAGATCACCGGCATCAAGCGGATGAACGACGAGTTTCTCGAGGCCCGCTCACGAAACTCGAACGCCGCGCTCGGAAACGTCGAAGAGCAGGCCAAGACCATGGCCGCCATCGAGCGCACCTTCGGCGAACCCAGCACCACCGGTCTGCAGAGCAAGCTTGCCGACTTCTGGAACGCCTGGGGCAAGGTCGCCAACGACCCCAAGGGTGAGGCACCCAAGGCTCTCGTCTACGAGCGCGCCGGCGAGGTGGCCAACCACCTCAACATGATGGCCAACGCTGTGCACACCCAATGGGAAGACGCCAGCGCCGAAATGTCGGCTAACGTTACCGATATCAACGTCATGGCCGCTGACGTCGCGCGGCTCAACGAAGCCATCCGCCAGAACAACATCGCCAAGGTGCCCGCAAACGAATTGCTCGACCAGCGCGATCTGCTCATCAAGAGGATCAGCACCCTCACCGGCGCAACCGTGAAGCCGGCCAGCCTCGACCAAAACGCCGACTTCAACAGTCAGGCCGTGGACGTCTTCATCGGAGGCAACAAGCTCGTCGACGGCGTGTCGTACAGCAAGCTCGAGATGACGCCGCCCTACGACCCCACCTACTCGTACCCGACAAACGGAACCCAGCCACCCGCCGTGTCGGTCACGTGGGGGGCCCGATTCGCCACCGACGGACACATGATCTCGGCAGCCCCGACCGTTCCTGTCGACTCCACTGATCCCACGGGTCCCCAGAAGGCGGTGGAGACCGCCATCATCTCGGGCCGGATCGCCGGCCAAATGGATGGCATGAACGTGACGATCCCGTCCTACCTGCAGCAACTCGACAACGTTGCGAAGCAGTTTGCCGACACGGTCAACACGCAGCAGACCAAGGGCTACTCCTTCGACATGGTCGACGGCGCGCCCACCAACGCTCAGAAGGGTGTCGCCCTGTTCGCCTCGTACACGAACGGCGTCAGCGGCGACCCGGTGATGAACGCGGCGAACATCCAACTCGCTCGCAACACCGACGCCTCATCTCTCGCGACCAGCCGCGGCAACCCCACTGGCACCTGGACTGACGCCAACGGAGATGAGCAGCCGAAATCACTCGACGGTGACAACGCCCTCGACATGTCGAAGCACCTCTCCGACGTTGCCGGCGCAGATGCTCAATACCGTTCGCTCGTGGTGAAGCTGGGTACCGAGACCCAATCCGTCAACCGCAACGTCGAAGTTCAGCGCAACGTCGTCAAGCAGGCCGAAGACGCCCGCGACAACGTGGCCGGCGTTTCGCTCAACGAAGAAATGACCAACCTCATCCGCTTCCAGCACTCATTCAGCGCAGCAGCCAAATTCATCGGGGTCATCGATCAGACGATGGAAACCCTCATCAATATGACGCGCTGATCGAAGTAATAGAGAACACCTACCACTGAGGGGAGTGAGACGGCATGTCGTCACTACGCATCACCCAGAACGCGATGAACCGGACGCAGATGGCCGGACTCAACACCAGCCTCGACCGTTTGCAGGGCACGCAGGAGCAGCTCACAACGGGCAAGCGAATCAACCGCCCGTCTGACGACCCCGTCGGCACCGTGTCTGCGATGCGCTTCCGCGCAGAACAGCGAGAGCTAGAGCAGTTCGGCGAGAACGTCACCGACGGCCTCTCGCGCCTCACCGCCGCCGACGACGCGCTCACGCAGACCATGCCGATGGTGCAGACCATCCGCACCAAGACGCTCTCGGCCATGAACGGGACGCTCGGCCCGCTGGAGCTCAAGGCAGTCGCCGCCGAGATCCGCGAACTGCGCGCCGGTATCCTGCAGCAGGCCAACGCTCAGTACGCTGGCCAGCCGCTGTTCGGCGGCACCACGCCGGAGACCAACGCCTTCGACCCCGCCACCGGCGAGTTCAAAGGCAACAGCCTCCCGGTGCTCCGCAACGTCACCCAGGCCCCCGGCGCCGCCGGTCAGGTCGACGTGGGCGTCAAAGGCAGCGCCGTGTTCGGCAACGCCCTCGCCACACCCACCGCCACCCCCGGTGCACCGGCACCTGGCGAGCTCGACCTGCTCGCCACCGCCATCGAGAGCGGCGACACGGCAGGCATGAACACCGGCCTGCAGAACCTCGACAACCTGCGCGACCGCATCCTCGACGTGCAGTCCACCGTCGGTGCCCGCTCCGTTCGCCTCAAGGGGCTCGAGGAGCTCAACGGCAAGCAAGACGACGCCTCGAAGATCGCGCTCAGCAAGGTCGAGGACGCCGACTTCCTCAAGGCCGCCATGGACCTCTCGATCCAGTCCAACGCCTACCAAGCCGCCCTCTCGGCCTCCGCGAAGATCATCCAGCCGTCCCTCATGGACTTCCTGCGCTGATCCGCACACGTCAACGGCAGTGGCCGCGCTCCTCACAGGGGCGCGGCCACTGCCGATTGGAAACCGTGCCCCGCATCGGGCACGCACCACACCACCGGTTGCACGGACGCGGCCGCCGGCTTCGCCGGACCTGGAAGGGAGTCCACGCATGGGGTCTTACGACCATCTGCCCGCCGAGCAGCAGCACCTCGCTGGTGAGGTCGACGCTGTGCTCGGGCCGCTTCTTCGCGGCATGACCGGTGCGCTCACCAAGCGCGAGCGGCGTAGCGACGAGCCTGTGCCTCGACACTTTCGGATCGTCGTCGCCACCGACTGGGCCGCCGCCACCGTGCCGTTTCTGCTGCTCCAGGCGTTCGCACGGATCGTGCCTTCTGAGGCTCCTGTGGATCTCGTGTTCGCTGTCCCAGGTACGCCCGGGGAGCGGGATCTTGCCGCCGCCAAGCTGCTCCGCGACTCCCTTTCGCCTGGGACTCGGCACGCTGGGATCATCATCGAGTCGTTCGAGACCGCCTGCGAGCGGCACGCTTGCGCGTCCGTCGTGCCTATGGGCGATTCGGATCTGCTGCTTCGGGATGTCGTTGCTGCCGTGACTGTGATGCATGACCTGGCTGAGCTGTCGCTTGATCTGGAGCGGCTTGATGCCCAGCCTGCGCCCGCCGACGGGCCTAACGCTCGGTTGCGGCGTCGGTTCGATTCGTACCTGGCTGTGCCGCCTAAGGCGTAGAGGTCGCCTTCTCCGCCGGGGTTCCATGGAACGCTCTCATCGGGCATCTCGCCTTGTCGCTACAGTTCCATGGAACGCTCCTCCGGGCGTTTTCCGACGGGCTTGCGCGGTCGTGGGCCCTGCTCTCGGGTCTGCCGCGGGGGTTCTCGGGTGATGGTTTCCCGGGAGGCTCTTCCTTCACGTATCTCGTTGTAATACACTTCCTGCGTGGAACTGTTCGACCTCGAAGCGATTGATGAGTACTCCCCGTTCGAGTTCGACACACAAGCTCCACACCTGTTCAAACACCCGGGCGCGAGTATGGATACGGTGCTTGAGGTCTGGCACGCCGATCCTGTGTTCTACAAGGCTCAACCGCCCGCACATTGGCTCATGCTCGCCGAACTCGACGGGCAGGTCTGGCTCGTTCCGCTGGCACCGTCTCGAAGCGGTGACCCGCACAAGTGCCGACCCATCGGCTGCTACATCGCAAGCACATTTCTCGCGGACATGTACAGGAGGGATCGATGACCACCGCTGAGGAGGAGTACGAGTTCTACGCCGACCCGGCGCACCAGGTGCCGGTCGACCCTACGCCCTACCGGCGGCGCAAGCGGGCGCCCATGAGCAACCCCGTGCCAACCCGGTACCCGACGGACCTGCTCGACGCGATCCGCCGGCACGCCGACACGTCACACGTCACGCTCTCCACCTGGCTACGCCAGGCCGCCTACGAAAAGCTGGAACGGGAGAGATCCGCGAGCTGAACGGGTCGAGGGCGCCGTTCCCTCACCTTGCTGCACCACTGTGGGCTTCGGCACGGGGATAGGGTTTGGCTGCCCCTCTGCCTTTGGAAGGAAACCCATGGCGCTCGCTGCCCTTGATCGTCACGAGACCGTTTACGTCGCTGGTCATCGAGGGCTCGTCGGGTCTGCCATCTGGCGGCACCTCGAAGCCCAAGGGTTCACCTCGCTCGTCGGGGCCTCGTCGTCAGAGGTCGACCTTCGCGACGCTCGGGCCACCGCCGAGTACATGGAGGCGATCCGGCCGGCCGTCGTCATCGACGCTGCCGCCAAGGTCGGGGGGATTCTCGCGAACTCCACCTACCCCGCCGAGTTTCTCTCCGACAACCTTCGGATCCAGCTCAACCTCATGGATTCGGCCGCTGCTTGCGAGGTTCCTCGGTTTCTCTTTCTCGGGTCTAGTTGCATTTATCCCAAGATGGCTGCTCAGCCCATCGTCGAGGACTCGCTGCTGACTGGGCCGCTCGAGGAGACGAACATCGCCTACGCGACCGCGAAGATCGCCGGGATCATCGCTGTGCAGTCACACCGGGTCGAGTACGGGCGTCAGTGGATTTCTGGGATGCCTACGAATCTGTACGGGCCCGGGGATAACTTCGATCTGCAGAACTCGCACGTTCTTCCGGCGTTCATTCGGCGGTTCCATGAAGCCAAGGTTTCTGGGGCTGACTCCGTGACTATCTGGGGGAGTGGGACTCCTCGGCGGGAGTTCTTGCACGTCGACGACCTTGCTGCTGCTTGTCTCGTGCTGCTGGAGGCGTACGACGATCCCTCTCCCGTGAACATCGGGACCGGGGAGGATCTGACCATCGCTGAGCTCGCGGCGCTTGTTGCTGAGGTCGTCGGGTACGAGGGCGCGATCGAGTACGACCGGTCCAAGCCTGATGGGACTCCTCGGAAGTTGCTTGATGTTTCTCGGATGAAGGCCACCGGGTGGGAGCCTCGGATCTCGCTTCGGGACGGGGTTGCTTCTACTTACGCTTGGTATTTGGAGAATCCGTCTGCTTGATGTCGCCACTTTCGGGTGGTGTGCCATGGCACGGGATAAGCGACGACTCGACCGTGCCGTGGCACTTCTGATGGGAGGTGCCGTGTGTAGGAACATGTGCCACGGCACCTTCATCCGGGTGGGTGCCATGGCACATGTTTTTCGTTCGCCTCGCCTTTGTGGAGCTGTGCCATGGCACGGGTATTCGGCGCGGATATGCGAAGGAGCCCCCGGCTGTTGCCGGGGGCTCCCTTTCGTTTGCTCAGTACGGGATTACTACGCCTAGGGCGCCGTCTCCGTAGCCGTCTACGCTCAGCGTGTAGTCGGCGCGCTTGCCCAAGCCGCGCAGCATCTTCGCCGCGTTCGTCGGGATGACCATTCCCGGCTGGAAGACCTGGCTGAGTTTGAGGTGATCTTCTGGGTCGCCCACGTTGAACAGCGACGAGAAGATGTTCATCACCTCGTAGAAGTTGTCGTACAACGCGGCCGGTAGTTCGTCGTTCTCGATGGCCGTGTCAGCGCCCGTCTTGGGCACGAGGCCCAGGGCCGCGCCGGAGCGGGCCGCGAGCGGAAGATCCGCTGCGACCAGCGCCTTCACGTCTACGTTGGCATCGACGTACAACCCCACGCAGCATGCCCGGCGCGCCGAGGGCACGACCGGTTTGTCGAGGGGAAGCATGTTCACGTCACGGCCGAGCAGGCTCTCGAAGAGGTCCTTGATCGGCTTCGGGTCAGGGATTGCCGTCGCCATGTCGGTGCCTGCCCGGCGATCAGCCGAAGACGGGGCTGAGCGCCTCGGAGAACATGTCGGGGGTGAACGGCTTGGCGATGAGGAACAGGGCACCGTGGGCCGAGGCCTGCTCGCGCATCGCGTCAGAACCCTCGGAGGTCACGAACCCGAAGTTCACGTTGTTGCCCTCGGCGCGCAGCGCCTGAAGGAACTCGATGCCGTTCATGTTGGGCATGTTCCAGTCCGAGAGCACCAGGTCGGGGCTCAGAGCCTTGACCTGGGCCAGGCCCTCGGCGCCGTCTTCGCACTCGGTGATTTCGGCGTTGTCGTACCCGGCCTGACGCAGGGTACGGATGACGATCATGCGCATGGCGCGGCTGTCGTCAGCGACTACGACCTTCACGATTACTCACTCTCTACTGCCGGGGGCAGTGAATATTTTTTTGACGGAGGAGGGCGGTCCTCCGTCGGCGGGTTTCGAGGGGCGATTGAGGAAGAAGATTGAGGCCGGCGTCGGTGGCGGCGGTCGGCAGTGGGAGCTCAGGTCTTCGGCGGGGCGACCCGTCTCACCAGGCGCGGGCCGCGCGCAGTGACGCGCGTGGCTACTTGGCCTGGCGGTTCCACACTGAGACCAGCACCAATCCGTCGCCGACCATGAACGTCTGCGAGAGCAGGTTCTGGCCACCGACGACCTTGAGCGTGGGGCTCTCGCCCTGCGCCACAACCGGCAGGGAGAGGGTGCTGGGCTCGGGGAGCAGCGACTTGATGTTGCCGCCGACCATGTTGGTCATCTCACCGACGGCGTCGATGACGTCGCCCATCTCGATCTCGTCGACGCCCATCATGAACATCGTTGCGCCCACGAGCTTTGCGGTGTCGACGCCCATCTCCATGGCGATCAGGCAATCGCTGGCGCCGGTGACACCCACGGAGCCCGCGATCGCGGGTCCCGCAACCTTGGCCGGGGCGTCTACGGGAGCGATGTCGAGGCCGAGCATCGAGCTCCAGACCTCTTGGACGATCGCGGCGACGTCGTCGCTCAACAGTTGCATACTCGGTCCTTCGTGAGTATCGGGGGTGGCCCGCCGAAAAGTGTGGGCCCCCACGCCTACGACTCGATGTCGCTGGTTGCGAATCGAAAACCGTTGCGCTTTCGGTGCCCTTGTGTGGACAGTGCCAATATCGGCTGTCCCGCAAGGGACTTGAGCGTTAGCCGCCGAAGCGTCCTCGTTTGTTGGCCGTAGGCACAGCGTTTTTCGTGCGTCTACCGCTACATGTCGACGACGCGAGAACCACTCACAGACGAATCACCGAGTCGGTTCCGTGCGAATTTCTCTGCGACAACATCTATGACTCCGTCGTCGCATCCCTCATCGGCCGCGCTCGGCCACGCCTGAGATCGGTGCATGCCCGCGCGCGCGAGCATGTGAAGTACCTGCAGGTGAAGGGTCTTCGAGGCGTTGCGAATGAACCCCGCTCAGGTCAGGGGTGCTTGGGCCGATGAGCTAGCTGGTTCCGTTTGACCACCCCGAGGAGTTCGCCGATGGAAGGCATGGAGGAGATCGTCCAAGAGTTCTTGGTCGAATCCCACGAGAACCTGGACCAACTAGACCAGGATCTGCTCGCGCTCGAGCGTGACCCTACGTCGCGTGACCTTCTGTCCAGCATCTTCCGCACGCTGCACACCATCAAGGGAACGAGTGGCTTTCTCGCCCTCCACACCCTTGAGAAGGTGGCGCACGCGGGCGAGAGCCTGCTCTCGAAGCTGCGCGACGGAGAAATGACGCTCAACCCCGCAATGGCCACCGTGCTTCTCGAAATGGTGGACGCGGTTCGCAAGCTGCTCGAAAACCTCGAAGCCGACGGCAACGAGGGCGTGGAGGAGTACCTTCCTCTGCGAGCCAAGCTGCACGCCATCCTCGAAGGCCAGGACGCCGCCGAGGTTGTCGCCGCCGCGCAGGCAGGCACACTGACCTCCGCCGAGACCGGCGCCGTCTCCACGACAGCCGAGCCCGCGGAGGCCACTGAGGCCGCTGACGCGACTGAGGTCGTCGCGTCCGCCGATGCAGACGCCGCGTCCGGCGCGGAGTCCGAGCAGGCCCCCGTCACGGTCGAAACCACTGTCGTCACGACGGTGTCGCAGGCCGGCGAGGCATCGACCTCCACTGCGACCAGCGCTGTTGCCGGTGCCCCCGCCACTGCGGTCGCCGAGCACCACGGCAACGACGACGAGCAGAGCAGCCACGACGACAACGGCGACTCCGCCGACGGCAGCGACCCGAAGTCGGCCGCCCGCGACGCCGCGAAGTCGGCCGCCGAGGCCCAGAGCGAGGTCGCAGCAGCGGCCGCCACGCCTGCGGCCGCGCCCGCGCCCGGTACCGCGCTGACGAAGAAGGACGACGGCCCGAAGCGGTCGATCGCCGACAGCAGCATCCGCGTCGACGTCGACCTGCTCGACTACCTCATGAACCTCGTCGGTGAGCTGGTGCTCAGCCGCAACCAGGTCGTGCAGATCGCCGCCCAGTCGGAGAACCAGGAG
Organism: Dermatophilus congolensis; assembly: GCA_030538115.1. Classification (GTDB taxonomy): domain Bacteria; phylum Actinomycetota; class Actinomycetes; order Actinomycetales; family Dermatophilaceae; genus Dermatophilus; species Dermatophilus congolensis_B. The sequence continues at coordinate 16,520 of JAUNUP010000022.1, forward strand.
CTCGTGCGCAGCATGCACCGGCTCTCGCTCGTCGCGAGCGAGCTGCAGGAGGGCGTCATGAAGACGCGCATGCAGCCCATCGACAACGTGTGGCGCTCGATCCCGCGCGTCGTGCGCGACCTCGCCAACCAGCTCGGCCGCCAGATCCGGGTCGAGATGGAGGGCAAGGAGACCGAGCTCGACAAGACCATCCTCGAGGCCATCAAGGACCCGCTGACGCACCTCGTGCGTAACAGCTGCGACCACGGCATCGAGAAGCCCGACGTGCGTATCGCCAAGGGCAAGAAGCCCGAGGGTGTGCTGCTCATGCGCGCCTACCACGAGGGCGGCCAGGTCAACATCGAGATCATCGACGACGGCGCCGGCGTCAACACCGCCAAGGTGAAGGACAAGGCCGTCGAGCGCGGGGTTCTCACCCGCGAAGAGGCCGACCGCATGAGCGACCGCGACGCCAACCACCTCATCTTCCGTGCCGGCTTCTCCACCGCGGAGGCCGTGAGCAACGTCTCCGGCCGCGGCGTCGGCATGGACGTCGTCAAGACGAACATCGAGAAGATCGGTGGCACCATCGACGTCACCTCGACGTTCGGTGAGGGCACCACGACCCGCATCAAGATCCCGCTGACGCTGGCGATCATCCCGGCCCTGCTCGTGCGCGGCCAGGACAACATGTTCGCGATCCCGCAGGTCAACCTGCTGGAGCTGGTGCGCCTCGACAAGCAGCAGGCGGCCGAGCGTCTCGAGACGATTCAGGGCACGCCGGTGTACCGCCTCCGCGGCGACCTGCTGCCGCTGGTCGACCTGCGCGAGCAGATCGGCGTGGAGCCGGGCGACAGCGAGACCACGTTCATCGCGGTGCTGCGCGCCGACCAGAAGCAGTTCGGCCTGGTCGTCGACGACATCGAAGACACCGAGGAGATCGTCGTCAAGCCGCTCGGTAAGCAGCTGCGGGGCATCGATCTTTACTCGGGCGCCACCCTCATGGGTGACGGCCGCGTTGCGCTGATCCTCGACACGATGGCGCTCGCCTCGCAGGCCGGCATGGTCAACGACGGCGGCGACAACAACGCCCGCCTCGAGGAGGCACGCCGCCGCGAGCACAGCGACGCCACGAGTCTGCTCGTCGTCAAGCTGTCGACCGGCCGCCGCGTCGCCCTGCCCCTCTCGGTGGTCGAGCGGCTCGAAGAGTTCCCGCTCTCCCGCGTGGAGACGGTGGGCCAGAACCAGGTCGTGCAGTACCGCGGCGTCATCCTGCCGCTGCTGCGCCTCGCCGACGACTACGGCAGCTACGACCAGATCGACGCGGAGAAGCCGCTGCAGGTCGTCGTGTGCCAGTACCACGACCAGCTCTTCGGCTTCGTCGTGGAGCAGGTGCTCGACATCGTCGAAGACGAACTGTCGATCCGCACCCACCTCGACACCGGTGGCAACCTCGGCTCGGCCGTCGTCGACGAGCACGTCACCGAGCTGCTCAACATCGACACCGCGCTCGCCGCGATGATCCCGCCCGAGAGCGCCGACGACTACTCCGGCGCGTACGCAGGAGGCTTCTGATGGCTAACCAGTACTGCACCTTCCGCCTCGGCGGCCACCTGTTCGGCGTACCGGTCGAGACCGTGCAAGAGGTGCTGCGCGAGCAGAACCTCACCAAGGTGCCGATGGCGCCGAGCGAGGTCTCTGGGCTCATCAACCTGCGTGGCCAGATCGTCATCACGGTCGACCTGCGCGAACGCATGGGGCTGCCTGCCCGTGAGCCGGGCGAGGAGACCACCAACGTGGTCGTCCGCACCGCCGACGACACGGTGACCAGCCTGCTCGTCGACAAGATCGGCGACGTGCTCGAGCCCGACCTCGACCGCTTCGAGGCCCCGCCGGACACGGTGCCCGCCCGCCTGCGCGAGCTCGTCACCAAGGTCTGCAAGCTCGACAAGCAGCTCATGCTCGTGCTCGACACCGAGAAGGCCGTCGACCACGAGACCGTCGCTGCCTGACGCGCTCACCCCCTCCACCACCCCTCCGTCCCGCCCACAGCGCCACCCCCGTCACCCCTGCTGCGACGGTGCAGCCCCCTGATTGCTGTGCCCAGCGTTCACCTAGGAGAAGAGTGAATGTCCCTGCGTGAGTCTTTGCGTGCCCGCGTACCCTCCGAGCGCACCGCCGGTGCCTCCCCGCAGGGCTCGAGCCACTCGGGAGGTGATGGCGGCAGCAAAGGGTCGCTGAAGCGCCAGTTCTCGATTCTGGTCGCGCTCGGCGTGGTGGCGCTGGTGGTCGTCTCGATCGCCTCCGTCACGGCGCTGTTCAGGGCCGGCGCGACGGCGACGGATGTCGGGCAGCGGCACAAGAACGCCGAGCAGCTGCTGCGGCTCGAGGCTGCGGAGTCCGAGCTGAACGTCGGTGGCGCCTCAGTTCTGTCGGCCACCCCGGCCGAATACCGCATGATGATGGACAACGTGCAGGCCTCCATCAAGGGCGTCCACGACGCTCTCGCGGGCATCGAGTCCGACACCTTCACCCCCGCGGGCCAGCAGATGTACGCCGAGCTCACGACCACGCTCGAAGCCGAGCTTGCCGGCTACAACAAGGCCATCGAGATGGTCGGCGCCGACGGCAAGGGCGCGCTCGCGGCCAAGACCATGTTCATGACCGAGGTGCTGCCGCTGCGCGCGCAGTTCTCGGAGCAAATCCACGCCATCACCGAGCGTGGACTCCAGGTGGCCGACCAGGCTCAGGCCGACGGCAACGCCGACCGGCGCAACGCCACCTTCGCCGTGATCGCCGTGTCTGCGCTCGCGATCATCGGCCTCATCACGTTCGGTCTGCGCATGTCGCGACGCATCCTCGGCAACGTCCGCAACGTCGTGGACGGCCTGGAGGTCATGGGCCGGGGCGACTTCACCAAGCCGGTCGAGTCGAACTCCTCCGACGAGATCGGCCGCATGGCCGACGCCGCCGAGGGCATGCGCACCTCCATGCGGGAGGTGCTGATGCAGGTCGAGAACGTCACTTCGTCGGTGGCGGCCTCTGCCGAGGAACTCTCGGCGATCTCGAACGAGCTGGTCACCGGGTCTGCGCGCTCCGCGAACGCGCTGAACTCCTCCACGGGTGACGCGGAGGCGATGAGCCGCAACGTCGAGACCGTGGCCGCCGGTACCGAGGAGATGACCTCGTCGATCGCCGAGATCTCCCGCTCCGCGAACGACGCCGCCGGCGTGGCGTACTCGGCGGTGCAGGTCGCCGACCGCACCAACCAGACCGTCGCCAAGCTCGGTGAGTCGAGCATGGAGATCGGGCAGGTCGTCAAGGCCATCACGAGCATTGCCGAGCAGACCAACCTGCTCGCGCTCAACGCCACGATCGAGGCCGCCCGCGCCGGAGAAGCCGGCAAGGGCTTCGCCGTCGTCGCCAACGAGGTCAAGGACCTGGCCCAGGAGACGAGCAAGGCCACCGAAGACATCGGCCAGCGCGTCGAGGCGATTCAGGTCGACACCGAGGCCGCAGTGGCCGCGATCAGCGAGATCTCCGCGATCATCGCCCAGATCAACGACACCCAGACCACGATCGCGTCGGCGGTGGAGGAGCAGACCGCCACCACCAATGAGATGGGCCGCAGCGTCGCCGAGGCCGCGTCCGGCGCCACCGACATCGCCCGCAAGGTGCAGGAGAGCGCCGGTATCGCCTCCGAATCGGAGAAGGCCGCCCACAGCGTGGCCGACGCCTCCGGCGAACTGAGCAAGCGCGCCTCGGAGATGAGCGCCCTCGTCGGACGCTTCCGCGTCTGAGCGTGATACCTGCGCAACACCAGCGGAGCACCCACGCCCCCCAGTGCTGACCAGGGGTTTCGCGGCACCCGTCCGTAAGGCGGGTGCCGCGCAACCGAATCCGGCGCCTGTACGCGCCGGAGAGCTTCACAAGCCGCGTCACCGGCCGATGAGTGACATGTGCCCCCGCGATGTGTGGGGGCTCGGCTCGACCAGTTGAGGACACTATGCGCGCTCTCGTGATCGACGATTCACGTGCGATGAGGACAATTCTCACCCGCACGATGGACCACCTCGGATTCGAGGTGGAGGCGGTGGGCGACGGTCAGCAGGCCCTCGACGCCATGGTGCGTGGCCCGCTGCCAGACGTGTGCCTGATCGACTGGAACATGCCGGTGATGAACGGCCTCGACTTCATCGTCGAGGTACGCAAGAACCGCGACTGGCGCGACGTGACCCTCATGATGGTGACCACTGAGGCCGAGCAGGCCAACATCGTGCGCGCCCTCGCCGCCGGTGCTCACGAGTACGTCATCAAGCCGTTCACCTCCGACGTCATCGCCGACAAGCTGACGATGCTGGGGCTGATCTGATGGCGAAGATCAAGGTTCTGGTCACGGACGACTCCGTGGTCCTGCGGCGCCTCATCACCGATGTGCTCGCCGCCGACAGCGACATCGAGGTCGTCGGAACCGCCGTCAACGGCAAGAACGCCCTCGACAAGATCCCGCTGCTCAAGCCCGACATCATGACCCTCGACGTCGAGATGCCCGTCATGGACGGTCTGCAGACGCTCGTCGAGCTGCGCAAGCGGGACAAGAAGATCCCGATCATCATGTTCTCCACCCTCACCGCGCGCGGCGCCGGGGCCACCCTCGACGCGCTCGAGCGGGGGGCCAGCGACTACGTGACCAAGCCCGCCAACGTCGGTTCGATCTCCGAATCGATGGAGGCCGTGCGCAGCGAGCTGATCCCCAAGATCAAGTCGCTCACCGGCCACGCGCCGAAGCTGCCGCCGCGCCCGCGACCCGCGTTCGGCGGTGCCCGCCCCGGCTCCCCGACGACGCCGCAGCGTGGCATCTTCGGTGGCTCGGCCAGCGCCCCGGCGGCCGGCACGGGCAGCGTCGTCACGCCCCACCGCGCGCCGACGGGCCGCGTCGACATCGTCGCCATCGGCGTCTCCACCGGCGGCCCCGACGCGCTGACCAAGGTGATCTCGTCGCTGCCCGGCAACCTGCCCGTGCCGATCGTCGTCACCCAGCACATGCCGCCCGTGTTCACCGAGCTGTTCGCGCAGCGCCTCAACAGCCGCAGCCAACTGCGCGTGGTGGAGGCGAAGCCGCACGAATCCGTCGAGCCCGGCAAGGTACTGATCGCCCCAGGCGACTGGCACATGCGCCTGCACAAGGTCGCAGGTGGTGCCGTGGCCGAACTCGACCAGGGCCCGCCCGAGAACTACTGCCGCCCCGCCGTCGATCCGATGTTCCGCTCGGTCGTGGAGGTGTACGGCGGCAACGTGCTCGCCGTGATCATGACCGGCATGGGCCACGACGGCTACAAGGGCGCCGAGCCGATCATCGAGGCCGGCGGCCAGCTCATCGTGCAGGACGAGCCGACCTCCGTGGTCTGGGGCATGCCCGGCGCCGCAGTGCACGCGGGTCTGCCGCTCACGCAGTTCCCCCTCGACAAATTGGCCGAGGCGATCACGACCCGTGTTCACGCGGGCCGCGGCGCCGCTGCCGCACGGCCAAGGAGCTGACGCAGATGCCTCTCACAGGTAGCGATCTCGATTTCATAGCGACGGTCGTTCGCGACCGTGCTGCGATCGTGCTCGACCGCAGCAAGGAATACCTCATCGAGTCCCGACTGCAGACCTTGGCTCGGGCCCGCGGCGACGCCTCCATCGAAGACCTCGTGCGCAAGCTGCGCACGGCCCCCACCGGGCCGCTGCGCGACGAGGTGGTCGAGGCGATGACCACGAACGAGACCTCGTTCTTCCGCGACGGTCACCCGTTCATGGCGTTGCAGCAGACGATCCTGCCCGAGCTGCTCGTCAGCCGTGGCCGGGAGCGGGCGCTGAACATCTGGTGTGCCGCCTCCAGCTCAGGGCAGGAGCCGTACACCATCGCGATGCTCATCCAAGAGCTCATCGGAGCCGACCCGAGCTGGCGCGTGCGCCTGCTCGCCACCGACATCGACACGCAGATGCTCAAGCGCACCAAGGAGGGCATCTACAACCAGTTCGAGGTCAACCGCGGTCTGCCCGCCCCGCTGCTCGTGCGCTACTTCGCGCGGCACGGCATGCAGTACCAGGTCGACAGTCGGCTCCGGGCCATGGTCGAGACCAAGTTTCTCAACCTCGCCGAGCCCCTGCCTCCGCTGCCGCAGATGGACATCGTCTTTCTCCGCAACGTGCTCATCTACTTCGACGTGGAGATGAAGCGGCAGATCCTGCGCGGGCTCAAGAAGGTCATCAAGCCCGACGGCTACCTCTTTCTCGGCGGCGCGGAGACGACGATGAACGTCGACGACGGCTGGGAACGCCAGGTCATCGGCCGAGCCACGGTCTACCGCCCCAAGGCGTAGACCCCGCCGAATCCGGGCCCGCCACCCCTCCCGTGCCGTGGCACAAGTGCTGGCAGGTGAGGGAACTCGAGGACATGTGCCACGGCACCACCACCGATGGAGGTGCCGTGGCACATGTCCTCTTCCCATCTCGCCTACCAGCAGCTGTGCCACGGCACGGGTTTCGGGTCGGATGGGCACAACACCCGGCTCCGGCGAGGAAATGCCAGGCCGGGAGGTTAAGAACGCACCCGGTGGCGACCGATCAGTAGGGCAGCCAAGGAATGGCGGCACGCGTCCAGAACGCGAGCGCACGGAGACGGATCTCACCGCATCACCGGCCGCGAACAGCGGCACCAAGACATACGCGACGACGCGACGCATCCCGGCCGCCACGGCGTGGGCATGCGTGCACGCCGTAGGGGGGATTAGCGCCGATGACCGATTTCATCAGCGACGTGACCATGCGCACCCTGTCGCAGGCCATGTCGGGCCTGGCGATGCGCCAGCGCACGATCTCGGACAACCTCGCCAACGTCGACACCCCCGGCTTTCTCGCCGGCAAGGTCGACTTCGAGTCGAGCCTGCGCCTCGCGCTGGCCTCCGGCGAAGACCCCCGCCTCACCGAACTCGCCACCGCGCGCAGCCTCGAGCCCACGCGCGACAACGGCAGCAACGTGAACCTCGACGAAGAGACCGTCGCAGCGCAGGAGACCGTGCTGCAGACCCAGCTCATCGCAACTGCGCTCACCAACAAGTTCAACGGCCTCAAGACGGCCATCGGAACGCAGTGACCGGCGGAACGGGAGCGAGGGAGTAACTCATGAGCATGTTCGACGCGATGAACATCGCCGCCTCCGGGCTGTCGACGAACCGCAAGTGGATCGACGCGGTCTCAGACAACATCGCCGGCATCAACACGATCACCTCCACGAACCAGGCCGCCTTCCAGGAGCGGTTCATCGTGGCGCGCGCCGCCTCCTACGGCGAGCCGAAGGGCACCTACGTCGCAGGCAACATGTGGGGCGACCCCAACGGGCGCCTCGTGCAGATGCCCGACCACCCCCTCGCCGACGCCAACGGCCTCGTGCGCATGCCCAACATCAACCTCTCCGACCAGATGGCGTCACTGATGATGGCGCAGCGCGCCTACCAGGCCAACGCAAGTGTGGCCGAGCGAGCAAAGACCACGTACGAAGCGGCGATTGGAATCGGTAAGTGAGCATTGCACCCATCCCTCCCTCGGTCGGCTTCGGCGTGACCCCCGGCTTCGGCCTGAACCCCACTTACGGTGTCGCCGGCACGCTGCCGCGCACCAGCAGTGAGATTCCGGGCCGCGTGCCGCAGGTCGGCGAATCGTTCGGCCAGATGCTCGCCGAGAAGATCAACGAGCTCAACTCGCTGCACCTGCGCACCGACGAGCTGGCCCGCAAGGCCGCCACCGGTGACCTGCAGGACATTCACGAGTACACGATCCAGGCCGCGGAGTCGGGCGTCGCGACGCAGCTTGCAGTGGCCGTACGTAACAAGGGTGTCGAGGCCTTCAACGAGATCATGCGGATCCAGTTGTGAAAAACGAGAAGGTCCAGCACGTCGTCACGCGCGTGAAGGCGACGTTCACCGATTTCACGCGAGGCCAGAGGGCCGTCACGATCGTCGCCGCGCTCGTGGCGATCGCGGGCGCCGTGGTGTTCTTCATGTGGGCCAGCAAGCCCAACATGACGGCCCTGTACACCGTGCCGCTCACCCCGAGCGACGCCTCGGTGGTGCAGAGCAAACTCACCGAGACCGGTGTGCCGTTCGAGCTGAGCCAAGACGGCACCTCGTTCAAGGTGCCCGACTCGCAGGTCGCCCAGGTGCGGCTCGACCTCGCCGGCCAGAACATCCCGAGCAAGACGGATGCCGAGCAGGGCTGGGGTCTTGTCGAGAACGCCCCCATGACGGCCTCCGACGAGCAGCAGCGCGTGCTCATCCAGCGCGCCACCGAGGGTGAACTCGCGAACTCGATCAAGAAGATCGACACGGTCGAGGCCGTCGACGTGAACCTCGGCCTGCCCAACGACGACGTGTTCGTGCGCGAACAGGCCGCGCCGTCGGCCGCGGTGATGCTGACGCCGAAGAGCGGCCAGACCGTCTCCGCCTCTCAGGTAGAGGCGATCGTGCACCTGGTCTCGAGCTCGGTTCCGAAGATGACTCCCGGCAACGTGACCGTCACCGACTCGTCGGGCCGCCTCCTGTCGGCCCAGGGCACCCTCGGTGCCGGTATGGGCGAGGCACGCCTCGCGCAGCAGACCGCGCAGAGCAACGCCCTGCAGGCCAAGCTTCAGGCGATGCTCGACACGGCCGTCGGCGTGGGCAACAGCGCCGTCACGGTCGACGCCCAGCTCGACTTCTCGAACTCGACGATCGAGCGCAACGAGTACCTCGCGCCTCCCAACGGCACCCCTCCGCTGCAGGAGGACACGAGTACCGAGACCCTCGTCGGTAACGGTCAGACACCCGTGGGTGGCGTGCTCGGACCCGACAACATCCCGGTGCCGCAGGCCAACAACGCCAACACGAACCAGAACTGGAACAAGGAGACGGCGAAGAACGTCAACGCCGTCGGCACCGAGCGCACCTTGACGACTCCGGCCGCCGGCCGCGTGTCGAACCTCAACGTCGCGGTTATGCTCGACCAGCGCACCACCGGCGCCATCAACCAGGCCCAGATCGAGGCGCTCGTCGCCACTGCCGCGGGCACCGATGCCGCCCGAGGTGACCGGGTCACCGTGACCAAGGTGCCGTTCGACACGACCGCAGCCACGGCCCGGGCCGCCGCAGACGCAGCCGCCGCCGAACAGAAGCGCATCGACGACCTGTGGACGCTGGCCAAGAACATCGGCCTCGCCCTTCTCCTCCTGCTCGCCCTGCTCATCGGCTTCCGCTCGACGCGGACCCGCCGCCGCGAGGTCGAGATCGAGGAGCAGGTGGTCGACACCCTGCCCGAACTGCCTGGTGGCAGTGGAGGCGCACAGGCCGCGATCGAAGGCTCGCCCGCCGCCTACGAGCTCGACTACGAAGATTCCCTGCCCGTGGTGGAGGCCACGCCGGTCGACCCGCAGTCGATCGCGCGCTCCACCGCCCGCCAGGAGATCGGTCAGCTCGTGGAGGACAACCCCGACGAAGTCGCCCGCTTGCTGCGTGGCTGGATGGCAGAACGGAAGTAATCGATGAGTGCCGCGCAAATGTCGGGCCTTCGCAAGGCCGCGATCCTCCTCGTGCAGCTCGGCAAAGAACACTCGGCAGCGATCATGAAGACGCTGCGCGAGAGCGAGGTCGAGGCCCTCACGGCCGAGATCGCCAGGCTCGAGAGTGTGGATGTCGACACCCTCGACGAGGTGCTGGAGGAGTTTCAGCAGCTCGCCAAGGCCCGCCAGTACTACGTGCAGGGCGGTGTCTCGTTCGCCGAAGAGGTGCTGGTCGCCACGATGGGGCAGGACAAGGCCGCCGAGGTGATGGCGCGCCTGTCGGCCTCCATGGTCGAGATGCCCTTCGAGTTTCTGCGCCGCGTGGAGCCGAAGGTGCTGCTCAGCTACCTCTCCGACGAGCACCCGCAGACGATCGCCCTGGTGATCGCGTACATGCCCGCCGACCAGGCAGCCATCGTGCTCTCGGGTCTGCTGCCCGAGACGCAGGCGGAGGTCGCGCACCGCCTCGCGGTGATGGACCGCACCTCGCCCGAGATCGTCAAGCAGGTCGAATCGCACCTCGAGCGGCGCCTCTCGACGTTGGTGCAGGCCGCCGACTCCACTGCCGTGGGTGGCCTGAAGCCGCTGGTCGACATCATCAACCAGTCCGACCGCACCACCGAGCGCATGATCCTCGACGGCCTCGAGAAGCGTGATCTCGAACTCGCCGAAGAGGTTCGGGCACACATGTTCATGTTCGAAGACATCGTCGGACTCGACGACCGCGCCGTGCAGGTCGTGCTGCGCAAGGTCGACTCCAAGGACCTCGCCGTCGCCCTCAAGGGTGTGCGCGAGGACGTGCGCGAGAAGATCACCCGCAACATGTCGGAGCGCGCCGCGCTCGCCCTCGCCGACGAGATCTCGATTCTCGGCCCCGTGCGCCTCAAGCAGGTCGAAGAGGCGCAGGCCGTGGTCATCCGCCAGATCCGCATGCTGGAAGAGGCGGGCGAGATCGTCGTCGCACGCAGCGGAGCGGACGAGTTCGTTGCTTAACCACAACACGCGCCCGCTCGCCGGGGCACAGGCTCGGCCTGCCGCCCCGGCGGGCTACGTGCTGCGCGGAGACGAGGCCACCGAGCGCACCCGCCAGGCGGTGCTGGGCTCGAACCTCGTCATGTCACCGTTCGCGGGCGTCGCCTACGCCGACCCGCGCCTCACCGACCCGCGCATGCACGAACTGGTCGAGGAGGCCCGCGAGGAAGCCCGCCGCCTCGGCTACGCCGACGGGCAGGCCGAAGGGTACGAAGACGGGCGTGTCGCCGGACTCGAGTTGATGGACAACGAGATCCGGGCGCTCAAGGCGCGTACCGAGCAGGAGCGGGCCGAGATCCGCGCCGCGTTCGAGGAGCTGCACGCCAACAGCATCCGAGCCGTCGCCGACGCGCTCGTGTACCAATTGCCGCTGATCGAGGAGCTGCGCGACCTGGTCGCCACCCTCGCCGTGGACATCGCCGAAGAGCTCGCGGGGCACCACCTGCGTGTCGACGGGTGCGCCGCGGTCGACTCCGTGCGTAAGGCCCTCGAGCAGGTGCCCAAGCACATCGCGGTGCGCCTGCGCCTCAACCCCGCCGACGCGGCCCAGGTGAGCGAGTTCGTGGCCGAGCAGGAGGAGTCGAGCCTGTTCACAGTGACCGCCGACCCCACCGTGCAGCGCGGTGACGCTATCGCCGAGGCCGAGAACCTCGAGGTCGAGGTGTGCCTCGCCGACGCGCTGGAGGCCGTGCGAAAGGTCCTGCATCCGTGAGCGCGATCCCCTCCGTGAACATCGCCCCGTCTGTGAACACCGAACGACCACACGTGCTCGGCAGCGGCGCCTACGCCGACCTGCGCGCCCAGTTTCTGCGCGCCACCGCACCCGTCTCGCGCGGACAGGTGATCAGCGCCGTCGGTCTGTCGATCGACGTGGCAGGCCTGCAGCTCGCAGTGGGTGAGGCCGTGCGGATCATGGGCGACGAGGGGCCGATCATGGCCGAGGTCGTCGCCCTGCACGAGGGCTACGCGTCGTGCATGCCCATCTCCGACCTGCGCGGCATCCGCGCCGGCAACCCCGTGATCGCCACCGGGGGAGCGCTCGAAGTGCCCGTCGGGCCCGGTCTGCTGGGGCGGGTCGTCAACGCGCTCGGGCAGCCGATCGACAACGGGCCCGCCCTCTCCGACGTCACGCTCGTCACGACCGAGGGGTCGCCGCCGTCAGCGATGGATCGCGAGCGGATCGGCACGCCGATGCCCCTGGGCGTGCGTGCCATGGACACGCTCATCCCGTGCGGCAAGGGGCAGCGCATGGGCATCTTCGCCGGCTCCGGTGTGGGTAAGTCGAGCCTGCTGTCGATGATCGTGCGCGGTTCCACCGCTCCCGTGTGCGTTCTGGCCCTCGTGGGTGAGCGTGGCCGTGAGGTGCGCGAATTCGTCGAGGGCGACCTTGGCCCGGAGGGTCTTGCTCGGTCTGTGGTGGTCGTCGCGACCTCCGACGAGCCCGCTCTCGTGCGCCTGCGCGCGGCCTCGACTGCGACCCGAATCGCTGAGTGGTTCCGTGACCAGGGGCAAGACGTGATCTTGTGTATGGACTCCGTGACGCGTGTGGCGATGGCCCAGCGTGAGGTGGGGCTCGCCTCCGGCGAACCGCCCGCCACCCGCGGGTACCCGCCCAGCGTGTTCGGCCTCATGCCCAAGCTGCTGGAGCGGGCCGGCATGGCCGCCACCGGATCGATCACCGGGCTCTACACGGTGCTCGTCGACGGTGACGACCTCAACGATCCCATCGCCGACAACGTCCGCTCGATTCTCGACGGCCACATCGTGCTCTCTCGCAAGCTCGCGACGCAGGGGCATTTTCCGGCCATCGACGTGCTCGAGTCGATCAGCCGTGCCAACAAGGCCCTCACCTCGCGCGAGCAACGGGAGGCGGCCACGACGCTGCGGCGGCTGCTCGCGGCGCAACGAGATGCCCGCGACCTCATCGACATCGGCGCGTACGTGAAGGGCTCGAACCCCCTCGTCGACCGCGCGCTCACGCAGGCGCCGCAGATCAACGACTTCCTCATCCAAGACATGGAAGACCTCACGCCCTACGACGAGAGCTGGGCCCGCCTCGGAGCCATCGCCGCAGGTGGTAGTGGCTGATGGCCAAGTTCACCACCCCGTACGACACGCTCCTGCGGGTGCGGCGCATCGAGGAGGACAAGGCCAAGGGCGTGCTCGCGTCCGCCAACGCCGCGCACCGGGAGGCGGTCGCGCACCTGGAGGCGACCCGAGAGGCCCACGTCGCCGCGATGGAACGTTCACATGGCGAGACGTCTCTTGAGGGGTTCATGCGCGACGCGCTGCACGGGCAACGGCTCGCGGAGTCGGTCGTCCTAGCTGGACGCGAAGTCGAAAAGCGCGACGAGGCAAGGCAAGCCGCGATCGAGCAGGTCACAGTGGCTTCACGCAAGACCCAGGGACTCGAGAAGCTCGTCGACCGAGCCCGCGAGGAGCGGATGCAACAAATCCTCGCCGCAGACCAGCAAGTAGCCGAAGAGAGCAGTGCGGGCCGGCTAGCCCGCGCCTCGGCCAGCCGTAAAGCACGAAGGAAGGGAGCCCGATGACCGTCGAAGTCAGTGGCTACGCCGCAGCACAGGCACGAGTGTCTCAGTTGCGCGCGATGTTCAGTGACGGCACCGCGACGGCCACGGCGACCTCGCAGGGCAGCCAGAACACGGCGGCCTTCAACGACTCGCTCAACCGGGCGCTCGCCACGGTGAACGACGCCCCTGCCAGCGTCGAGCGGCCGTTCGTCTGGGATCCGATGTCGCACGGCGGCAACGTGCAGGCCAAGGACGGCGCGGCCGCCGTGCTGCTCAAGGCCGCCACGGACACGGCCAGCCGGGAGGCGCTCGCCGCCCGGGCCGGTGCTGGCCCCGCTCCGACGAGCCTCTCGGGCGTCTCGGGCTCCTCAAGCTCTGCTGCGAGCACGGGCGTTGCCGGCACTTCGGGTGTTTCGGCCGACGGCATCGGCGGCACCGAGGCCGACAAGGTGCTGCAGACCGCCTACAAGTACCTCGGCGTGCCCTACAAGTGGGGCGGCACCGACCCGAACGTGGGCCTCGACTGCTCCGGCTTCGTGCAACTCGTCTACAAGCAGCACGGCGTCACCCTGCCGCGCGTCTCGCAAGACCAGATGCACGCCGGCCGCAAGGTCGACGGCATCGAGAACGCACGCCCCGGCGACCTCGTCACCTTCGGCAACCCGGCCACCCACATCGGTATCTACGTGGGCGACGGCAAGATGATCCACGCGCCGCGCACCGGCGACGTCGTCAAGGTGTCGCCGCTGCACAAGAACCTCTCGGCCATCCGCCGAGTACTGCCCGACGATGCGTGGACTCCGGCCATCACCCGTGGCGGTGGCGCAGGATCGCAGAGCGTGAACGTGCCCGACACGCTCACCAACTCGCTCGCTGCCCTGGGCGGTGCGACCGGCGGCGCGGGTCTGACCGGGGCCGTCTCCGGGATTCCGGCCGGCCTGAACTCGCCGCTGACCAAGGCGCCGGCCGCGTACCAGAAGCTCTTCGTCGCCGCCGAGCAGAAGTACGGCGTGCCCGCCGACCTGCTCGCCGCGGTTGCCAAGCAGGAGAGCAACTACAACCCGCGCGCCGTCTCGCGCGCCGGGGCTCGCGGCCTCATGCAGCTCATGCCCGGTACTGCCCGCCAGCTCGGGGTCTCCGACTCGTTCAACCCGGCCCAGGCCGTCGACGGTGCCGCCCGCCTGCTGCGCGACCACCTCGCCACGTTCGGCTCCGTCGACCTGGCGCTCGCCGCCTACAACGCCGGGCCCGGTGCGGTGCGCAAGCACAACGGCATCCCGCCGTACACCGAAACCCAGAACTACGTCGCCAAGATCACCCGCAACCTCGGAATGAGGGCCGCATGACCAAGCTCGACCTCGCCCCCCTCGGCACCGCGAACGACGCGGTAGCGGGTGCCTCGCGCTCGTCGCGCAGCTCTGTCGCGGCGCGTGCCGCCGGAGCTCCCGGGGCCTTCGACCGTGCTCTCGACCAGGCCCGCAACGGCGGCTCCGCTCGCGACGCGCGTGCCGCCGACAACGGTGCCAAGGGTGCGAAGACCTCACGCGAGAGCGCGGCGTTCAGCCGCGCCGCCGCTGCCGAGGGCGCCAACACCGCCCGCGATCTCGCGGCCGCCGTGCGGGACACGGGCAGCCGCGTTGCCGCGATGGCGCGCCGCACGCTCGGACTCGAGACGGGCGCGGGTGCCGGCGTTGCCGGCGAGGGCGCCGTCGCTACTGCCAACGAGACAGCGCCGGCCGAGGTGCTCACGACCGACGTGGTCGTCGCTGCCGACATCGCCGACACCGGCGTGGCCGGCGCGGGTGCCGGAACCGGTGTGACCGCCGGCAGTGTCGGTACGGCCGGTGCGCCGGTCGTCGACTCCGGTCTTGCGCTGGGCGACGCTGCTGCGGCTCCTGCCGGTTCTACTGTTGCTGGCGTCACCGACGGATTCGACCTGTCGCTCGCCGGTGCCGCTGCGGCCGGGGGAGTCGTCGCTGCCGCAGCCAGCGCTCAGTCCGGCGCTGCCGCTCAAGCCGCTCCTGCCGCCGCCGTCGTCGCGACCGACGCGGTGATGGCCTCGTCCGTTGCGGCTTCGGCTGTGAACGCTCAGGTGACAGTGGTCGCGGGTGTCTCCACTCCTGCAGATGCGAATGTTGCAGGCCAGACTGTCGGGGCTGTATTTACCACTCAGCTCGCTGCTCCGACGTCCACCGACGCGGTGTCTTCGGGCGCTGTCGCCTCCGCGCAATCTTCGGCCACTGCCGTGGCTGGTTCGACCGCCACGGTCCCGGGTGCGAATGACCAGCTCACAGTGAGTGGCGCCGAGGTTTCGACTCCGGTCGCCACCGCTGTTTCGGCAACGGCGACCGCGTCGGTCATCTCTCCGGTCGGGTCGCCGACCGCGGACAACCTGCCCCGCTCGACGCACGCGGCACCCGTGGCAGCCGGTATCGGAACGGGACTCGGTGCCACGACGGCCGAAGCGTCCATCGCCGCAGGTCCAGGTGCTGCCGCCAGCAATGTGACGGCCAACGTGTCTGCTCAGTCATCCGCGGCTCAGCTCGGCGTGCCGACCGTGCCCGCCGGAGCCGTGTCGGCTGTTCCCGCCTCGGCGGAGGCGGCGGAGCAGCTCGGCGTGGGAGTTACCCCCGCAGCCGCCACCCCGGCCGCAGCCGTCACTGCCGACACCGCCAAGCCGGCGACCTTCGGCGCGCAACTCACTGGCCATGCCCAGGTAGCCGGTGGTACTGACCAGCCCGCCTTCGCTGTGACCGCAGCCCTCACCGGTTCGGTTGCGTCGGCCGAGCAGACCGTAGGCGCGACCTCCGCTGCTCCGGTGTCGCACTCGGCCCACGCCGAGACCGAGCTCCCTGTGCCCACTGCGGTCCCGACGATCCCGCGCACCGCCGAAGAGGCGGAGCAGGTGGTGGCCGCCACCGTTGCCGCGAACCAGAGCACCGACGTGGCCGCTGCGGCCGAGCACGTCAAGCTGCGCGCCACCAGCAGCGCCGCGCCCACGATCGTGACTGCGACGCAGGCCGGTGCGGGTGCGACCGGTGACCAGAGCGCCGCGGCTGCAGCGGCTGCGGCCGCCGGTGCCGCCGCTGAGCTGCCCGAGACCGAGTCGGCTGAAGGTGAGCCTGCCGCCGTGCGTGCGGTGCCCGGCGTCTCGGTGACCGCGACCGCCTCCACCGCTGCCGCCTCGGCATCGGCGGGGGACCAGCAGGCCCCGCCTGATGACCAGCGCCGCGCGGCAGCTCTGCACGCACTGCGTCCGCACGAGGTGAGCAGTGATGCGACTTCGCGCACGTTCGACCTCACGGGCGCGCGGGTGAACGAATCGCCCGCCGAAGCCGCGATGGCTCCGGCTGCGCAGCCCGCACCCGCCGCAGCAGCGCCGGCCGCTCAGGTGGCTCCGCCCGTCGCCACGGCTCCGGTGACGGCACCGGCTCCGGCTGCGGCGCCGACACCGCCTCCGAACGTGAGCAACGCGCCCGTCATGCCGGTGCACCAGCAGATCGTGCAGGGCATCAGCCCGCTCCTTCGTGGTGCAGACGGCACGTACGCGCTGATGCTGCAGCTCACCCCGGTGCACCTCGGCAACGTGCGGGTGCAGGTGGCGTTGAAGAACGGCGAGGTCTCGATTCAAGTGCGGGCCGTCGACGGCTCCACCCGTGACCTGCTGCGCGACAACGTCGGTGACCTGCGCAGCATGATCCAAGAGATGGGTCTGCAGGCCGGTGACGTCGACGTCGACTCGCAGGGCCCCGGCGACCAGGCCGCCTTCGCGGCACTCATGGGTGACGATGCCGGATCGCAGCGAGGCACGGCCTCCGGGCAGGGTTCGGGCGACGGTGCTGCTGCAGGTAGCGGCGACGGCGACGTCCCTGCGCCTGCTGTTGCCTCGGGTGACTCGGCCCTCGACATCCGACTCTGATCTTTCCCCCCTAGCCATCGCCTCCCGGAGGAGAACACATGACTGACGTCAGTGGCGTCACCAGCAACACTGCGCCTCAGACGCAGACCACCGCCAACAACACGGGCAGCACCTCGGGCTCGAGCGGTTCGGGTGTGCAGAGTGCGTCGGTGCAGGAGACCAAAGACGCGATCGTCGTGAAGATCAAGCAGCCAGATGGCAGCTCGTTCGACTACGTCATCCCCACCACGCAGGGCTCGACGGACTCACAGGGCAACGCGACGTGGAGCTCGACCCCCGCGCCGGGCATGACGGACTTCGCGAAGGTGCAGAACCGCAAGTACGGCATGCAGCTCGACGCGGACGACTTCATGAACCTGCTGGTTGCGCAACTGCGCTACCAGGACCCGAGCAAGCCGGCCGACACGGCCGCGATGATGCAGCAGACCGCGTCGATGGCGATGGTCGAGCGCGTCAACGAGCTCGCCGGTGCGGCGGAGTCGATGACGAAGTCCAGTGAGGCGCTTGCGGCTTCGAACCAGTCGATGACCCAGCACCTCGGCGCGCTGCTCGCTCAGCAAAGCCTGGCGGCGTCGATCGGGCTCATCGGCCAGACCGTCACGTACGACGAGGGCGCGGGTGATGCATCTGTGTCCAAGACTGGTGTCGTGGAATCGGTCAAGCTCGGCGATTCCGGGCCGATTCTGCAGGTGAACGGCAAGGACGTGTCCGTCGACGATGTGACGGGTGTGTCTCGCACGGCGGCACCGACGACGGAGCCGGCCGCCACTGAGGAGCCTGCTCCCGAGGCACCTGCCGCTAGCGGCGACGGTGCCGAACCCACTGCCTGACCCCAGCTCTACTCCGCAATCACGGATGATGCGGAACCTCCCGGTCACGGATGACCCCAACGATTGCCCGACCCTCCTCCCTCCAGGGGCCGAAGGCACGGCGGCGATCCCGCCGAGCGACATGACACCGACGGCGATCCCGTCCAGTTCCGCTGAATATTTGAACCAAGCGCACCGAACCCCCACGGTGAGCAGGAGGATTCCCCACTCATGATTCGTTCCATGTGGTCCGCCGTCTCCGGCCTTCGCAACCACCAGATCTACCTCGACGTCACCGGCAACAACATCGCCAACGTCAACACCCACGGCTACAAGTCGACCCGCGCGGTGTTCGAAGACAGCCTCTCGCAGGTCGTCCGCAACGCCTCCGCTCCTAATGGCATTAACGGCGTGGGTGGTATGAACCCGACGCAGATCGGCCTGGGCGTCAAGCTTGGCCAGATCCTCGGAAACTTCACGCAGGGTGGTCTGCAGGTGACGAACGTCGCCACCGACATCGCCATCCAGGGCGACGGCTTCTTCATCATCGACAAGGGCGGCGAGAAGTTCTACACCCGCAACGGTGCCTTCAGCCTCGATAAGAACGGTGACCTGGTCACCTCCGACGGCTCGTACGTTCAAGGTTTCATGAACACCAACCGCGCGGCCGATCCCTACGACCCTGCTGCAATCGCCATGGCCAGCCTGCCCGTGGACCCTGCGGGCGCTCCCGTAGCCATGGACCAAGATGGCGACACGGGTGAGATCACCACCGAGTCCGGCAAGATCAACATCTCCGTGGATCAGTGGCAGTCATTCCAGATCGCCCCCGACGGAACTATCAGCGGCGTGGCGGTTGGCGATACCTCAGGGACGCTTCGCACCATTGGGCAGATCGCACTCGCAAAGTTCAACAACCCCCCGGGCCTTGATCGAGTGGGGGGCACCATGTTCGCTGTGACGCTCAACTCCGGGAACCCATTCGTGTCCAACCCCGCGAACAGGGACGCGAACATGGGCCTCGTGACCTCCGGAACGTTGGAGCTCTCGAACGTCGACCTGGCCGGCGAGTTCACGAACCTGATCATGGCTCAGCGTGGCTTCCAGTCGAACTCCAAGGTCGTCACCGCCTCCGATGAGGTTCTTCAGGACCTCATCAACATGAAGCGCTGATCCTGACCAACTGATCTGAATCGTCGCGCGGCGGGCTCGGGCTTTCGGGCCCGCCGTGTCAGCGTTTCACGGAGAAGGCGAGAGGCCATTCATGTTCCGTTCTTTCGATGTCGCGGCCGGCGGGCTGCGCACGCACCAGCAGTACATGGACGTCGTCGGTAACAACATCGCCAACGTCAACAGCGACGGCTTCAAGGGGAGCGCGTACCTGTTCGACGAGGTGTTGAACCAACTCACTGTAGGCACGGGAATGGCGCCGCCGTTCCCGCAGCCCAACGGCGCGATCAATGCCGCCATGGCCGGCCTGGGTGTCGCGATGCGTCAGATCCCTGGCAACTTCGCGCAGGGTGCCTTCAAGGCCACCAACATCGCCACCGACCTGGGTATCCAGGGCGAGGGCTATTTCGTGCTGCAGGGTGCAGACGGCCCTGTGTACACGCGTAACGGCAACTTCAACTTCGACGCAACGGGCACCCTGGTGGCCGGTGACGGCAAGCGTGTGCTCGGTATCGACAATCAGCCCATGCAGGTGCCTGCCGAACTGCAGAACCGGGCGTTCTCCCTCAACTCACGCGGCGAAATCGTGACGCGTGACGAGGGCAACAACCCGATCGTGGTCGCGCAGCTCAAACTCGCGCGATTCCCGCAGCAGAACATGCTCGAGCGCGTCGGCAACACCGAGTTCCGTGAGACCGCCGGCTCCGGCGCACCGATTGAGGGCCTGCCGCTGACGAACGGTTTGGGCGAAGTGATCTCGGGCGTCACCGAGATGAGCAACGTCGACCTGGCCACCGAGTTCACCAACCTGATCATGGCTCAGCGCGGCTACCAGGCGAACTCACGCGTGCTGTCGACCAGCGACCAGCTCGCGGAGCGCATCAACCAGATGCAGTGACGCGAGTGAACTGACGCATGCCCGCTGCCCAGCGGCTGCGTCCAAGGATGAAACCAAGGAGATGGATCTCATGGGCAACACCCCTTCAACAACTCGGCGCGCAGGGGCCGCAGCTTCGGCGGCGGCCCTCGCGGCAGGTCTGGCGATGGTGCCCGTCGGCACGATCGCCAACGCCGCGTCGCAGCCGTCCAGCGCCCTTGCTCGAGTCGTCGACGGCTGCGGGCGTGTCGACAGTCTGGAAATAACCGGAACCGCGTCCGACTCGTACACGATCTATTTCCCAGGTCTGACAATGGCGGACCCGAAGTTCGTACCGACGCCCACTGTCAGCAAGGTGCCGCAGGTGCCCGCTGAAGTCACGATATTCAGCTCTGGGAACAAGGCGTCTTGGGCCCGCACCAACACCGACTTCGATCAGAAGGCGACCAAGGGCCTACCGATCAAGATCATGGACTCGCAGGACAGGTACGTCCCGATCACGACGGGCGACGGAGCCCGAGGAACCGAAGGCTTCCTCTTCACGAACGAGGACTGTGCCACTCCGATTGCCCCCACGTTCGACGACCGCGCGGGTTTCGCCAACGACACCGTGACGATCCCGCAGGTGTACGGCGTGAAGTACAGCGGCAAGGCAGGTACCACTGCGGCGAAGGGCACCGTCACGGTGTCGGCCACCGCCGAAGCGGGCTTCCGCCTCGCGAACCGGGACGGCACACCCTTGAACCCGTCGCAGACCACGTGGTCGCATACCTTCGACGCCTCTGCCTCGTTCGAGATCCCCGAGGACAAGGCGCCGACCTTCCGTCGCGGCGCCAAGGTCACGAAGACGGTCAACGGCAAGACCACAACCGAAACCGAGCCGAACGTCGTGATCGTGCACCACGTGCCGGGCGTGACCTGGGTGGTTGACGGTAAGCCGACGAAGACGACCGACAAGACCCCCAAGGTCGAGGTGAAGGTCGACGACAAGCTCAGCGTCGTGGTGGAGGCGACCAGTTCCGACGCCGCTCTGTACAAGCTTGGCGGCACCACGAGCTGGACCGTAGGGGCAGCCCCTTCTCGCGCCTCGACTGTGCCCGTCATGAGCGGCCCCCCAGGCCTCGCCGGAACCCCCAACGGGCGCGCCGGAGTTCGCTGGTCCGTGCCGTTCGGAGTGGTCGGCGACTTCACCTACGACGTGCAGTACCGAACCGTCGCCCTCAAGGGCACCCGTCGCGTGTTTACCCCCTGGAAGAACTGGGCGGTCGACACACCTGTCAAACAGGGCACCTTCCGCGGTCAGCCGGGTGGCGTGTACGAGGTTCGGTCCCGCTCGATCGACTCGACGGGCAAAGCCTCCGCCTGGAGTCGAGGTACCCGCGTGGTCGTGCCCCTCGATATCACGACCGGGCCGCGCCCGCACTGGAAGCGCACCGCTGACAAGCAGTCCGTGTCGGGCACCCTGGTCACCTCGACCCGCAAGGGAGCCACCTGGACCACGACGACCCCGGCGACGGATCGCGTCACCATCTGGTACTCGGCCGGTCCCATGGGTGGCAAGGCCAAGGTCTACATCGACGGCAAGCACCGAGGCTGGATCGGTTCGTTCTCGCGCACGACGAAGAACCGCCAGACCGTCTCGATCCCCACGACATGGGGACGTCACACGGTGAAGATCGTCAACGACTCCACCGGCCGCCGCACCCAGGTAGCCCTGGACGGAATCGCCTACAACCGCTGACGAAAGATGCCCGCCGGTTATTTGACCGGCGGGCATCAATTCGTGGTGGGTTCTACGCGAGCAGATCCGAAAGCCGCACCGTGATCTGGGAGGCGCCGATTGCGATGGTCACCGACGTGCCATCCGTCGGCGGAGGGTCGGGGTAGACGCCATCCGTGGGGTCTTTGAACAGGGTGAGCCTCTGAGAGCCTTCGCGGATATCGGCCACCAGGTACACAGGGATGCCCGCCTGGGCGTACTCCTGGCGTTTGTAGCGCCAGTCCGTCACCGTCGAGCTCGGCGAGACGACCTCGGCGACGAACAGAACGTCTTCAGGCATGGCGCGTCTTGCATTGGGCAATGGGCTGGCCAGCACCAGCACGTCTGGGCGGCGAACCGTGGCGGGAACCGCGCTCAGCTGCACGTCGAAGTCGATCAGAACCCTCGCCGGAGCTGGAGTAATCCGCCGTAGGGCGACCGCCAACTCGAGCGCGGCGTTGCGGTTGTCGTAGATCTCACCAGGGGCCAACGCGGGTATGCCGGCGACCAGTTCGTAGTCTTCTTCGCGCTGTGACCAGTCGGCATCCCACTCGGCCAGATCGACCAGCGGCAGGACTGCGTTCACAGTGGCTGTGGTCATCGGTGCCTCCTCTCGGTGATCGAGCATGGTTCATCGTCGCGCACGTCATCCGCGGTAGTCCACAGGAGTCTTGACAGATGCAGCAATTGCGCGGGGTTGTGGATTCCTCGCGCTCTTCGAGCGCGGTTCCAAGGCGCGCTGCTACCGCGTCGGCTGCGGCTTGCGCTTGCCGTGCCATGGAACGCTGCTGCGGCGTGTCCTCCATGGCTCTCACCTGGGAACTTATAGAAAGAGCGGCCTCAACTTGAAGATTTCTCGGTACTGACCTTGCAGATTTCTCGGAGCGCGCGCCCTCGTCGGGTTGGCGCCACGGCGCATGTTCGATGTCGCTGGTCGCCTTGGCTTGTCGGCGCCGTGGCACATGTTCTGGGGTGGCGCGTGAGGGTTCTCAGGTGGGTGCCGCAGCGCATGTCGGAGCCGCTGGTCGCCTTGGCTTGTCGGCGCCGTGGCACATGTTCTGGGGTGGCGCGTGAGGGTTCTCAGGTGGGTGCCACGGCGCATGTCGGAGCTGCTTGTCGCCTTTGGTGATCGGCGCCGTGGCACAGGGCATCGGGTAGGACGGCGGGGAACTCGCCAAAGGCGTTGGGCCTCAGTCGCGTCGCGTCCATGTCGGGCGTATCAGAGGGCCCCCACCTGCGGGGATGCGCGCAAAGGCTTATAGCACACCCGCTCAACTGGCCGGTAGGTCCGCCGATATGAGTGTTGCCGGCCAAGGACCGGTCCGGCGTAACACCTACCAGGGACGGGAAACCGCATGATCACCTGCACGAGACGGAACGGGACGAGCTTTGCCCTCAACCCCGACCTCATCGAGCGTATCGAGGCAACCCCCGACACCGTGATCACCCTCGTCAGCGGCACCAAATACGTCGTCGCTGAAACGGTCGAGGAACTTGTCGAGGAGGTGCGGAACTTCCGCGCCGCCGTCCTGATCGCCACCGCCGCACCCCCGCCGGATGTCACGCATCCCGTGCGCTTGCGGTCCGTCTCGACCCCGGAGAACTGATCATGGATAAGGGAACCATCCTCGGTGTTGCGATCGCGTTCATCGCCGTCGCAGTCACCGCGACATTGAAGGGCGTCAATTTCATGACGCTCCTCAACCCCGCCGCACTCGTCCTCATCTTCGTCGGCACGTTCGGTGCCGCCGGCGCCAGCCTCCTCATGGAGGAGTACAAGCTCGCCTTCGGTGGATTCAAGAAGGCCTTCGCCAGCAAGAAGCCCGACGCATCCGGCCTCGTCGACGTCATCGTGCAGATGGCCGACCGCGCCCGCCGCGAGGGTCTTCTCGCCCTCGAAGACATGGCCAAAGACATCAATGACCCGCTGCTCAAAGAGGGCATCCAGATGACCGTCGACGGCTCCGACGCCGACGAGATCGCCGAAATGCTCGACGCGCGCATCGCCTCCAAGAAAGACGTCGACAAGGTCGCCATCGGCTTCTTCGAGAACATGGGCGGTTACGCCCCCACCATCGGTGTCGTCGGCGCCGTGCTCGGCCTCATCACCGCGCTCGGCAACCTCGAAGACGTCGGCAAGCTCGGCTACCTCATCGCCTCCGCGTTCGTCGCCACCATGTGGGGTGTTCTCATCGCCAACGCCGCGTGGCTGCCCATCGCAGGCAAGTTGAAGCGTATGTCGCAGCTCGAGGTCAAGAACATGGAGATGATCGTCGAAGGCGTTCTCGCTGTTCAGGCCGGTACATCGCCGCGTGTCGTCGAGCAGAAGCTGCGCAGCGCGCTCCCGTCGAGCGCCGCCCCCAAGGGTGGCGCTAAGGAAGCGAAGGCTGCCTGATGGCCCGCAAGAAGAAGCCCGAAGAGCCAGAGGGCCACGTCAATCACGAGCGGTGGATGGTGGCCTACGCCGACATCCTCACGCTCCTGCTGGCCCTGTTCATCGTCATGTTCGCCATGGCCGCGCTCGACCGGCAGAAGGTCGAGCTGTTCGCCCAGGGCGCTGGCCGCGCCTACGGCATGGTCATGGTCGCCGGCCGCGAGGGCATGCTCTCCGGCGGAGACGGGGTGCTCACCAACCAGGCCCCCGGCACGCCCGACACCAGGCCGGCCGAGACCACTGAGATCCCCGAGAACGACGCCGCTCAAGAGCAGTCGCTGCCCATGCAGACGGCGCTTCAACGCCAGCAGGCCGCAGAGCAGGCCGCAGCCAACGAGCGGGCCAACCTCGAGAAGGTGCGCCAGCAGATCCAGACCCAGCTCAAGGCCGTGGGCCTGGCCGATGCTGCCCAGTTCGAACTCAACGAGCGCGGCCTCGTCGTCAACATCGTCACCGACAAGGTGCTGTTCGACACCGGCCAGCACTCCCTGCGCCCCGAGGGCCGCAAGGTCATCGACGCGGTCGCCCCGATCCTCAAGGGCATCCCCAACTACATGAGCATCGAGGGCCACACCGACGACGTGCCGCTCAACGGAGTCAGGTCGAACTGGGAGCTCTCCACCGACCGCGCCTCCGCCGTGCTGCGCACCCTCGTGACCGAAGGCATCCCGATGAGCAAGGTCTCGGCCTCCGGGTACGCAGACCAGCGCCCGATCGCCAGCAACAAGAACGACGCGGGCCGCTCGAAGAACCGTCGCGTCGCCGTGGTGGTGCTGCCGACGGTGCCGCTGTCCAACTCCGCGGCTGCCGCCAACGCCGTGCAGCAGCCCGTACCGGGTCCCGCAGCAGCCTCCGCGGGCACGCCCTCGAACAAGGCCGGCTGACCGGCTCCCGACACACCCCCATCCACCCCTTCACACAGGGAGAACCCGGAGTACCACCATGAGTGACAACGAAGACGACAAGAAGTCTGGCAACAAGAAGCTCGTCATGATCCTGGCCGCCTCGCTCGCGGTCGTGCTGATCGCAGGCGGCTTCGTGGTGATGACGCTGCTCAACGGCAACAAGGCTGCCGCCGAACCGGATCCGTCGGTCGTCCCCGGCGCTGTCTACGCCATGGAAGAACCGATGACGCTCAACCTCGCCGACGGCAAGTTTCTCAAGACTGGCGTCGCCATGCAGATGAGCAAGGCCGGCGACGAAGCCCTCGCCGAGGCAGGCAAGGCCGAGACCGGCCCCGACATGAGCGCCGCACGCGACGCCACCATCTCCGTGCTGTCGAAGTACAAGTACGACGACCTGCTCAAGCCCGAGAAGCGCGACGAGGCCCAGAAGACGCTGAGCAAGGCGATCAACGAGCGCTACGACGGCGGCGTCATCTCGGTGTACTTCACCGAGTTCGTGATGCAGTGAGCCGGGCGACATCGTGGCCACGCTCACGAGCCGCATCGTCAACTGTCCCCGCAGTATTCACCTCAGGTGCCTGCCTAGGCGGCCGATCTGATTGATCGTGAGTGCTGAGCCGATCGTCTACGACTTCCGTAGCCCCAACCGGTTCAGTCGTGAGCAAATTCGGGCGCTGCAGATGGCGAACGAGACCTTCTCACGGCAGATGGCAACGGTGCTGTCGACGACCCTCCGGATGGTGGCGCACTGCAACCTCGGCGAAGTCGAGCAGAAGACGTACGAGGAGTACATCACCTCGCTGCCGAACCCTTCGCTGCTGGCCGTTCTGACGCTCGACCCGTGGCCGGGCGCCGGCGTCTTCCACCTGCCGCTCGACATCGTGATGAACGTGATCGACCGGCTCCTGGGAGGCCCTGGCACCGAGAACCAGCCAGACAGGGCGCTCTCCGACATGGAGGCGGGCCTCATCGGAAACCTGCTCAAACGCATGGTTCACGAACTCGCCTACGCCTTCGAGGCCCTCGGTCGCATCAACCCGATGGTGGGTTCGCTGGAGGCCGACGCACAGTTCTTGCAGCTCGTGCCCCCGTCGGACCCGATGGTGGTGTCGGATTTCGAACTGAAGCTCGGCAACCGCACGGCACAGGCATCGCTGGCGCTGCCCGTCTCGACGCTGCAGCCCGCGCTCGATCAGATCGGCCAGAAGCCGACCCTCGAGCTCACCGGCCCGCAGGCCGCCGCGGCCGAACAGCTGCGCGGCAACCTCGACTCCGTTCACCAGGTGGTGCGCATCGCCTTCGACGAGATCTCGCTGCGCAGCGGCGAAATCCTCGACCTGGAGGTCGGTGACGTGCTGCCGCTACGACACCCCACCAACGAGCCCCTCACCCTGACAGCCGATGGAGTGGCCGTCGCCAAGGCCGTACCCGGCAGCCACGGCCACCGCCTGGCCTGCCAGATCGTCTCCCTCTGACCGCCGAAGGAACACGAATGTCCGAGAACACCACAGACGTCGACTCCGCGCTGCTCGCGGCGGCCGGCGTCTTGCCTGCGCATTTCGCGGACACCGACGACCTGCGGCTCGAGACACTCGACGCGATCCAGGCGACCACGATGTCGCTGCCCGGCGGCGCCATCGCCGTCGAAACCAACCTGCAGAACGCCGGCAACATCGGCAGCGTCGTCATGGTCGTGACCGGCCTCGTCGACCACTCGAAGGGTGAGGTCTTCGACCGCACCGAGGCACGTTCCCTGTGGACCGCCGCCCTCACCGAGGCCCTCACGGCTCTCGGCGGCGAGATCGGCGAGTTCAAGAACGGCCAGATCAACATGGCCGACGCCTTCGATGCGCTCGAGAAGGCCGACGAATCCAACGTGGTCGGCGTGTTCAACGGCGACACCCTCGCAGCCCTGCTGCTGGCACTGCCCAAGACCTCCACCGGCCAGGGCGCCGCTGCCGAGCTCGCGGCCGCCATCGCCGCCGCGGAGGCCGCGGAGTCGGGCGAAGACGCCGACGGCGAAGGCGAGGGCGAAGGAGCCGAGGGGGCGGACGCCGCCGACGGCGCGGACGCCTCCGAGACCGCCGATGCCACCGAGGGCGACGAGGCTGCCGACGAGCCTCTCGCCGCACCCGCAGCCGCGGGCGCAGCGGCAGGCCAGGCGCCCGGTGTGCCTGGCGCCGAAGGCCTCCCGCCCGGATTCATGCCCCCCGGCATGATGCCCGGCTACCCCGGAGCCCCCGCCGTCGCAGATCCCTACGCCGCCTACTACGGCGTCCCCGCCTACCCCGGCCCCGGCGCCCCGCCGCAGATGTCGCCGGAGGAGGCTGCTGCCTTCGCCGCGCAGGCTGCCGCCGCCCGCGCCGCGGCCCAGCCCGCGACCTCCGCACCTCAGTTCCACCCCCTGTACGGCGGCATGATGATGGCCGCCGACCCGCGCCGCATCGAGCTGCTGCGCGACGTGGTGATGGGCGTCTCCGTCGAGCTCGGCCGCACCCAGCTGACGGTGCAGGAGATCCTCGGCCTCACGCCCGGCTCCATCGTCGAGCTCGACCGCGCCGCCGGCGCCCCCGTCGACGTGCTCGTCAACGGCACCCTCATCGCCCACGGCGAGGTCGTTGTGGTCGACGAGGAATTCGCCGTGCGTATCTCGGAGGTGGTCGGGCGAGAAGGGCGGCTCCCGGTATGACGGAGGGCGTGCTCCTCGCACTGCGCACCGTCGTGTCGTTGGCGGTGGTGCTCGCGCTGCTCGTCTTCTTCATCCGCTGGCTCGACAAGAACTCCAACCGCGCCAAGCGGGACCGCACGAATGCGCAGGCCCCAGTGGATGTGCTGTCGCGAACGGCGCTGTCTCGTACGTCATCGATTCAGGTTGTGCGCGTGGGTGGTCAGGTGCTCGTGCTCGGGGTCACCGACGCGTCGGTCAACGTGCTCACCGATCTCGGGCCGGCCGATTTCGAGCACCCGCGGAGCGCTGCGATCGCTGAGCAGGTCGAGGCTCAGGGGGTTGCCACCGACGGCATCGTCGCGACCCTCATGCGACGCCAGGGCAAGCACCGCGGCGCCGAACCGCTGCCGGCGTCGGCGCAGACTGTCGAGCCAATGGACCGCGTCGAGCACATGCAGCCCGATGAGCCCGTCGAACGCTTTCTCGTCGGCTTCGACATCAAGGAGAGCCGTGACTGATCTGACGCGCGAGGCGGGGGCGGGCCTCACGCGATCCGGGATCGTCAGCCCCTCCTTCATCAAACGAACCCTGATCCCCGCGCTGGTCACAGCGCTTCTTCTGGCTGCCGTGTTCGTCGGTGCGGCCCTGCTTCTCGGAGCGGGCGCGGCCCACGCGGTGCCCACCCCGCCGACGCCTCCGACGCCGCCCGACACCCCGTCGATCAACATCGACATCGGTGGCGGGCAGCAGCCGCGCAGCCTCTCGGTGACGATCATCCTGCTGATGACGGTGCTGTCGGTGGCGCCGTCGCTGCTGCTGATGATGACGTCGTTCACCAAGATCGCCGTCGTGCTCGCGCTCACGCGGCAGGCGGTGGGGACGCCCACGATCCCGCCGAACCAGGTGATCGCGGGTCTGGCGCTGTTTCTCAGCCTCTTCGTCATGGCGCCCGTGCTGACGGCGTCGTGGAACGCGGGCGTGCAGCCGTACCTCGACGGCGACCTCACCAACGTCACCGCGCTGCAGGCCGCCGGTGGGCCGTTCAGAGAGTTCATGCTCAACCACACCGGCGACACCGAACTGCGCACGATGGTCGAGTTGTCGAACGAACCCGCGCCTCAGACGCGCGAAGACACCACGTTCACCACGCTCATCCCGGCTTTCGTCATCTCGGAGTTGAAGTCGGCGTTCATCATCGGGTTCGTCATCTACATCCCGTTTCTCATCATCGACCTGGTCGTGGCCAGCATCCTCATGTCGATGGGAATGATGATGCTCCCGCCCGTCATGATCTCGTTGCCGTTCAAGTTGCTGCTCTTCGTCATGGTCGACGGCTGGGGAATCATCACCACCGCCCTGGTCACGACCTATGTGCAGTGACGGGGGTGAATCGTGAGCGATAACGACGTCATGCAATTGGCCGTTCAGGCCATGATTCTCGGAGCCAAGCTCGCCGGCCCCATCCTGCTCGTCAGCCTCGTGATGGGTTTTCTCATTTCGCTGCTGCAGTCGGTGACGCAGGTGCAAGAGATGACGCTGACGTTCGTGCCCAAGCTCATCGCCGTCGCCCTGATCCTGCTCTTCTTCGGCAACTGGATGATGCACGAGTCGGTGACGTTCGCGGAGCACCTGATCACGAACATCCCGCGCTACCTCCAGAAGTGATTCCGTCCTATGAATGCGGCTATCGCCTTCGACCTGCTCATCGCGGTGCTTCTCGTGTTCACGAGGCTCTCGGTGTTCTTCGTCGTCGCGCCACCGTTCGCGGGCCGAAATTTCAACGTGCGCTCGCGCACGGCTCTCTCGTTCGCGATTGCGGTGGCGGTGTGCCCTTTGGTGCAGCCGAAGGTGACGGAGCAGTACTGGAACGAGCTCGGGCCGTTCATCGCGGCCATCGGATTTCAAGTGCTCGCGGGAGCCACGCTCGGTTTCGTCGCGCAGTTGCTGTTCGCCTCGTTCCAGGCGGCCGGTAACTACATCGACATGACCGGTGGTTTCGCGATGGCGAGCATGTTCGACCCGGTCTCCGGCACGAACAGCTCGGTGGTTGGGCGCATCACGAACCTCATCGCGACCGCACTGCTGTTCACCTCCGGCGGACATCTGCTGATGCTGCGGGGACTGCTCAGCTCGTTCGATATCGAGATGACGAAGGCCCCCGACTTCGGCGCGATGGCGCGGGCGCTGATTCACGACTTCGGGGTGATGATCGGCTCCGCGCTGCAGATCGCGGCCCCCGTGCTCGCGGTGCTCTTTCTCGCCGACCTCGCGCTCGGGCTCGTGAGCCGGGCCGTGCCGAGTATGAACGTGTTTCAGCTCAGCTTTCCGGTCAAGCTCATCCTCACGCTGGCGCTCTGTTCGGTGTTCATCCTTGTGTTGCCGGGCACCGTGGCCGAAATGGTTGACATGGCGGCACGGCAGTTTCCCGCCTTCATCGACATGTTGGGAGGTGGGGCCTGATGTCGGAGGACAAGTCGTCGAAAACCGAGAAGGCCACTCCGCAACAGAAGAAGAAGGCCAAGGAGGAGGGCAACGTCCCGCGCACGCAGGACGTGTCGATGTGGCTCACCGTTCTCGCCTTCTACGTGATGGGGCCTGCGGCCATCGCGGCGCTCTTCGACCGCACCGTGCTCACGCTCAAGGCGATCGCCAAACTGATCGCGAATCCGTCGCAAGGGGAGGCGCTGGGGATTCTCGGCGACAACCTCGTCGGCTATCTCGTGATCATCGCCCCAGTCACGTTGCTGTGCATGCTGGTCGGCACCCTCGGACACGTGGTGCAGGGTGGTGTGAAGATCTACGCCAAGCGGTTCAAGCCGAAATGGAAGAAGCTCAACCCGATCACGGGAATCAAGAACCTCTTCGGCATCCAGGCCGCCTGGACGTTCACGAAGACGATGATCAAGTTCGTCGTCTTCGGGCTTATCGCCTACCTCACGGTGAAAGACACGATCTCGCTGGTCACGGGCACTGGCACCCGCTCCGTCGGCAACATTCTCGACGTGGTCACCTCCGCCTCGATGCGCGTGATCCTGCTCATCTGCATCGTCGGCCTGCTCATTGCGATATTCGACTACGCGGTCGAGAAGTACCGGGTCGAAAAGTCGCTGCGCATGAGCAAAGACGAGATCAAGCGCGAGAACAAGCAGCAAGAAGGTGACCCGCACGTCAAAGGCCAGCGCCGCGCCAAGCAGCGTGAGATGGGGCAGCGCCGCATGATGGCCGCGGTGGGGGAGAGCACCGTCGTGCTCACCAACCCGGCCCACGTCGCGGTGGCCTTGCGCTACATCTCCGGAGAGGGCGCACCGCAGGTCGTCGCCAAGGGAGCGGGCCTGCTGGCCGGTCGCATCAAAGACGAGGCCGCAGCGCACGGAGTGCCGATCGTGCGCGACGTGATCATGGCCCGAACCCTGTACAAGCTGTGCGAGATCGACTCCTATATCCCGTTCGAGCTGTACGACGCCATTGCGCAGGTGCTGGCATTCGTCATGAAGATGTCAGACCTGCGCCGCGGCGGCGGCGAACACAAGACGCCCCTGAAACACCCGGGATTCAACGGCACAGACCTGCCTGAGGATCTCACCGACGACGCCCTCGGAATCACCAAATTCGCCGCGCCGCAGGGAGCCTCGTACAGCGACGACCCGGCGGAGGCCTACGCCGCCAGATTCGCCGCCTCAGGTCGCTAACCAGGCTGCCGATTGGGGGTCGTAGCTGGTCAGACCCCCTTCCTCCTGCTCGCGTGAGGTGCCGTGAAATCCAACAACATCGCCACCATCGGTGTGCCGGCGCTCGTTATCGCCGTCGTCATCATGATGGTGGTACCGATGCCCAAGCAGTTGTTGGATCTGCTTCTCGCCTTCAACATGGGCCTGTCGGTGCTGATTCTGCTCATGGCCATGCGGGTCAAGAAGCCGCTCGAATTCTCGCTCTTCCCCGTGGTCATTCTCATCGCCACACTCTTTCGGTTGGCGCTCAACATCAGCTCGACCCGTCTGGTGCTTCTCGACGGTGATGCCGGTGCCGTGATCGACGCATTCGGCGGCATCGTCGTCGGTGGCTCGATCGTCGTCGGTCTGGTCATCTTCATCATCCTGATGATCATCCAGTTCATCGTCATCACCAACGGTGCCGGCCGCGTCGCCGAGGTCTCTGCGCGATTCACCCTCGACGCGATGCCCGGTAAGCAGATGGCCATCGACGCCGACCTCAACTCGGGTCTCATCGACGAAGACCAGGCCCGCGACCGTCGCAAAGAAATCTCTGCGGAGGCCGACTTCTACGGCTCCATGGACGGTGCCAGCAAGTTCGTCAAGGGCGACGCCATCGCCTCGGTGATCATCACGATCATCAACCTCATCGGCGGATTCGTCATGGGGATGGTCGACAAGGGGATGAGCTTCGAAGAGGCCATCCAGCGGTACTCGCTGCTGTCGGTCGGTGACGGACTCGTCTCCCAGATTCCCGCCCTGCTCATCTCTGTCGCGACCGGTGTCATCGTCACGCGCGCCACCACCGACAACGACATGGGCACCGACCTCATCGCGCAGTTCGGGGCCCAGCGCACGACGCTGCAGATCGCCGGTGGCGCCATCGTCGGCCTCGGCCTCATGCCCGGTATGCCGAAGCTGCCGTTCTTCATCGTCGGTGGCACGCTGCTGTTCTTCTCGTTCCAGGTCGGCAAGAAGAGCGACGAGCCGGTCGAGCCCACTCCGGAGGAGGTCGCGCCGACCTCGCCGCAGAAGGACTCGCCCATGGCGATCGCGCAGGACATGCGCGTCGAACCACTCGAACTCGAGCTCGCCTACGACCTCATCGACCTCGTCGACGCCGCCAGCGGAGGCGACCTGCTCGACCGCGTGCGCGCCCTGCGCCGCAAGCTCGCCAGCGAGATCGGCATCGTCGTTCCGCTCGTGCGTACCCGCGACAACCTCGACCTGCCGCCTCGCCACTACGCCATCCGCGTGCACGGCGTCGAGGTCGCTCGGGGCCAGGCTCCGCCCGGCATGGTGCTGGCCATCGGCGACGACCTCGACCAGCTGCCCGGTACCCCCACGCAGGAGCCGGTGTTCGGGCTCGCCGCCAAGTGGGTACCCGCCGAGCTGCGCGAACACGTCGCGCTCGCCAGCGCCACCGTCGTCGACCGCAGCTCCGTCGTCACCACGCACATGGCGGAGGTCGTGCGCGTACACGCCGCCGAGCTGCTCGGCCGCGAAGACGTCAAGATGCTCGTCGACATGATCCGCCAGTCGAACCCGGTGGTCATCGAAGAGCTCACGCCCGCGCCGCTGTCGCTGGGGGAGATTCAGCGCACCCTGCAGTCGCTTCTGGCCGAACGGGTCTGCATCCGCGACCTCGTGCGCATCTTCGAGGCCATGTCGATGCGGGCCAAGGTGAGCACCGACCCCGACGGGCTCACCGAGTCGGCCCGCTCCGCGCTCGGCCCGGCCATCGCGGCCAGTCACGCCGTCGACGGTCGCCTGTCGGTCGTCACGTTCGACCCCCTCCTGGAGCAGCGACTGCTCGAGAACCTGCGCATGACCGATGCCGGAGCGACGCTGATGATCGACCCGATGGTCGCCGAGGCCGTAGCTACCGAGGTGGCTGCCACCGCGGCCAAGGCGGAGGCGGCCGGCGACCCGCCCGTGCTCGTCTGCGCGCAGCCGCTGCGGCTGCCCATCCGGCGCCTTCTCGAACAGATCGCGCCCCGCGTACCCGTGCTGTCCTACGCCGAACTCGGCGGGCAGTTGACCCTTGTCACTTCAGGAGTGGTGAATGTCCCGCAAATCGCAGCA
>JAUNUP010000022.1:49981-51563 GCA_030538115.1 Dermatophilus congolensis
AAGGGCAAAAAGGGCCGACGCGGCAAGAAGGACGCCAACGTCACCACGATCATCATCGAAGAGAAGCCCGACGTGCCGCCCTTCGGCATCAGCGTGCTTTTCGCGACGGTGCTGAGCATCCCGACAATCGTCAACTACACCGACGGCTCGATGCCGTTCGACGCGATGATCCTGCGCTATCTGCTTGCCCTCGTCGTTTCATGGGCACTCGTGAACCTCGTGTACGGGGTGGCCAAGTCGTTTCGTGAGAGCAACGAGACGACCGTTGAGGCGACGACCATCGACCACGTGACCGCCGAAATGCTCGGCGACAATTATCGGGTGCCGGAGGACAGCGGCTACCTCCCTCCGGCGGAGCGCACGCAACAGCCCCAGTAGGGCGTGTCAGACGTCCCTGAAGGCCCAGGGCTCCTCATGACGCCTCCCGAACAACACGAAACCGCCTCGCACCGAATTGCCCGGTGCGAGGCGGTTCTCCGTGTCCAGTCCATCCCCGGATCAGGACAGGTCTATCCCCATCCGCTTACGCCCCTCACGGAGGTGCTTGCGGAGAAAGGCGAGGTAATCGTCGAGGGCGCCCTCGGCGAGAAAGCTCGCGAGCTTCACGTGCTCGTCGTACGAGGCCTTCATGTTCGCCGGAGTGAGGGTGCCGGCCACGACGCTCAAACGGCGCTGATGGTCACGGAGGCTGCGGTACAGGTCGACGAGAAAGCCGTTGTCGCTCGCCTCGACGATCGCGAGATGAAATCCGGTGTCCGCGTCGATATAGGCCGACGCGTCGCCGTGACGGATGGCGCGCTGCTGGTCGTTGAGCCGCTCCCACATTCCGTCGAGAAGCTCGCGCGGCGGGTCTGCGTGCTCGGTGAGAAGTTTGGTGACCGCGAAGGATTCGATGATCTCGCGCGCCTCTCCCACGGAGGCGGCCTCTTCGGCGGTAACAGGTACGACCACGGCGCCGCGTTTCGGGTACAGCTGCAGCAAGCCTTCGGCCTGCAGTCTCAAGAATGCTTCGCGCACGGGGGTTCTACTGATCCCGAGTTCGGTGGAAACCGCACCTTCGGTGATCACATCCCCCCCGGCAAGAGCCCCATCGAGGATCTTGCCGCGCGTCACGTTATAGGCGCGTTCTGTTGCCGACATCGGACGCGACATGTCCCTCCCTCCACTTTCTGCCCGTTCCCCTCAATGCTCATCGGGCATACATTCGTTGATCCCCTCAAGCGTGACAGGGACCCCGAGACTGTCGTCGCCGAAACCGACGGTAGCGCCCCGGAAGTATCTTTCGCAAGCGAATCGTCGCAGGTGAGAGCAGGTTTGCATGGTCATTCGTCCAGGTCGGACAAGCGTCCATGAATTGTTGGGTCGAGTGTCAAGAATGTGCGTTTCCTGATGAATTCCAATGAATTTCACGCGTGACGTCCGCCATAGGAACGGAAGTGTCTCGAAAGGCGGTGAGCACTTTTCGGCGCTACGACGCCGTCGGAGACAAGAACGGGGGTGCCAGAGTCGTTGCCGAACCGTAACCGACACAATTCGAATGTCGGACACCGGAGCCGCGGCCCACCCGCCCCCCCCCCCCGGG
>JAUNUP010000006.1 GCA_030538115.1 Dermatophilus congolensis
GCCTACCGGCAGCAGTGCCACGGCACGGGGTACGGGGTGGTGTTGACCTACCAGATGCGCACGCGCTTCTGCGGCGCCAGCCACATGCCGTCACCTTCGCTCACCCCGAAGGCGTCGACGAACTCGTCGAGGTTGCCGACGATGTTGGCCCGCAGGTCTACCGGGGAGTGGGGGTCGATCGTGAGCAGGCGCTTCGCCTCCTGCGGGCGGGCCTTGCCGCGCCAGGCCTGAGCCCAGCCGACGA
The DNA here is from genome assembly GCA_030538115.1 of Dermatophilus congolensis. Lineage (GTDB taxonomy): Bacteria > Actinomycetota > Actinomycetes > Actinomycetales > Dermatophilaceae > Dermatophilus > Dermatophilus congolensis_B. The sequence continues at coordinate 245 of JAUNUP010000006.1, forward strand.
AGAACCGCTGCGGCCCGGTGAGCCCGTCGATCTCGGGCGCCTCGGCTCCGTCGAGCGAGATGAGGTACGCCAGGTGCGCGATCGTCACGCCGCCCAGGTCGCCGATGTTCTCACCCACCGTGAGGGCGCCGTTGACGTATACGCCAGGCAGGTCGCGGGTCGACAGGCCGTTGTACTGCTCGATGAGCGCCTGGGCACGCTCGTCGAACCGCTCGCGGTCGTCTTCGGTCCACCAGTCGACGAGGTTGCCCGCGCCGTCGTAGCGCGAGCCCTGGTCGTCGAAGCCGTGCCCGATCTCGTGCCCGATGACGGAGCCGATCGCGCCGTAATTGACCGCGTCGTCGGCCTCCGCGTCGAAGAACGGGGGCTGCAGGATCGCGGCCGGAAAGACGATCTCGTTCATGCCTGGGTTGTAGTAGGCGTTGACGGTCTGCGGGCCCATGAACCATTCGCCGCGGTCGATGGGCGAGCCGAGCTTGGCCCACTCGCGGTCGGTCTCGAAGGCCACACCGCGGCGCAGGTTGCCGACCAGGTCGTCGGCCTCGATCACCAGGCCGGAATAGTCGCGCCACGTGTCGGGGTAGCCGATCTTCGGGGTGAACGCCTCGAGCTTGGCCAGGGCCTTCGCCTTGGTCTCCTCACCCATCCAGTCCAGCGCCGAGATGTCGCGGCGGTACGCCTCGATGAGGTTCGCCACCAGCTCCTGCGCGCGGGCCTTGCTCTCGGGCTTGAAGTGCTCTGCCACGTACAGACGCCCCGCGCCCTCGCCCATCAACCCGTCGACCAGGGCCACTCCGCGCCGCCAGTGCTCACGCTGCTCGGTGGTACCGCTGAGCGTGCGGCCGTAGAAGTCGAAGTTCTCGGCATCGAACGCCGACGCCAGGTAGGGGGCCCACGAACGCACGAGGGTCCAGGCCGCCCAGCGCTGCCACGTGAGCTGCTCTGCGGAGGCGACCAGCTCGCCCAGCCCGGTCACGTAGCTCGGCATCGCGACGACGGCCTCTTCCAGCCGACCACCCGGCGCCCCGAGCGCGGTGAGCCACTCGCCCCACGGCACCGCGGGAGCGAGGTCGTGCAGCTCTTGCCACGACACCTTCGTGTACGTGGCCACGGCATCGCGGGCAGCGACCCGGTCCCAGTGCGAAGCGGCCAGCGCCGTCTCGTGCGCGAACACGGCCTCCGCGATCTCAGCGGGTGTGCCCAGCGGCGCCACGGCCTGCGGCAACACCTCGGCGACGAGGCCGAACATGCGCTCGATGTGCGCCCGGTACTGCTCACGCACCTGGGCGTGCTCGTCTGCGCGGTAGTACGACTCGTCGGGCAGGCCGATGCCCGCCTGGTAGAGGTACGCGATGTACGTGTCGGAGGCGCGCTTGTCGGTGTCGATGAACAGCGCCAGCGGGCCGCCCACGCCTCCGCGCTGCAATTCGCCGATCACGCGCCACAGCTCGGCGGGGCTCGCGGCGTCGGTGATCGCGCGCAGCGGCTCGGCGAGCGGCCCGGCTCCGTGCGCCTCGACGGAGGCGGTGTCGACGAACGAGCGGTACAGCGCGCCGACCTGGGCGCGCAGGCGAGCCAGCTCTGCGTCGCCCGCCCCGTCACCCGATGCCGGAGAGCCGTCGCCAGAGTCACCCGCAGCCGCGTCTAGCAGCGCCACCATGTGTTCTTGCGCCTTGTCGCGCAGCAGGTCGAAGGTGCCGAACCGTCCACGGTCGGCGGGTATCTCGGTGCCGGCGACCCAGGCGCCGTTGACGTAAGCGAACAGGTCGTCCTGGGGCCGGACCTCGCGATCCATGCCGTCGATGTCGATGCCCGACCGGCGGCTGCTCTGCGCCATTGCTTCTCACATCCCTGTATTCGTACCCACCGTCGGCGATCGCACGACGGCACACCGGCAGGCGACACGAGTACGCAAACCGTGCTTGAAACTGGTTGCGGCGCAAACACTTTCGAGCGGCTGCGCGCTCGTTGAGCACGCCCTCCCCCGGCCAGAGCCAACCGTATCCGCCAGCACCGACACACACCGGCAACGACCGGCCGACGGGCAACGGAAGCTCTGGCGTCCCATCGGCGTTCACCCAGGCACCATGACTGACGGCGCACTCATCGTCCAAAGCGACAAGACCCTTCTGCTGGAGGTCGCGCACCCCGCGGCCGCAGCGGCCCGCGCGGCCATCGCCCCGTTCGCCGAGCTGGAGCGCTCCCCCGAGCACATGCACACCTATCGGGTCACGCCGCTGGGCCTGTGGAATGCGCGTTCCGCCGGGTACGACGCCGAACAGGTGGTGCATGCCCTCGTCGAGCACAGTCGATATCCCGTACCGCACGCGCTGCTGGTCGACGTGGCCGACACGATGGACCGCTACGGCCACCTCCGTCTTGTCAAACACGACGAGGCCCTTGTGCTCGAAGCCCTCGATCAGGCGGTGCTGGAGGAGGTGCTGCGGCACAAGCGCATCGCGCCCCTACTCGGCGCTCGCCTCGACGACGCGCACGTCACCGTGCACGCGAGCGAACGCGGCCGCCTCAAGCAAGAACTGCTCAAGGTCGGCTGGCCCGCCGAAGACCGCGCCGGATACGTCGACGGCGAGGCCCACCCCATCGCGCTCACCGAAGACGGCTGGTCGCTGCGCCCGTACCAGCGTCAGGCGGTGGAGGGGTTCATCGCGGGCGGCTCCGGAGTCGTGGTGCTGCCGTGCGGCGCCGGCAAGACGATCGTGGGCGCCGGGGCGATGGCGGAGGCGAGCGCCACGACCCTCATCCTCGCCACCAACACCGTCGCGGCCCGACAGTGGCGCGACGAACTGCTGGCCCGAACGAGCCTCACCGAGAACGAGATCGGCGAGTACTCGGGCGCGGTCAAAGAGATCAGGCCGGTGACGATCGCGACCTACCAGGTGCTCACGACCCGCCGTAAAGGCGAGTACACGCACCTCGGCCTCCTCGACGCCCGCGACTGGGGGCTCATCGTCTACGACGAGGTGCACCTGCTGCCCGCCCCGGTCTTTCGCATGACCGCCGACCTGCAGGCCCGCCGCCGCCTCGGCCTCACAGCCACCCTCGTGCGCGAGGACGGCCGCGAATCCGACGTGTTCAGCCTCATCGGCCCCAAGCGCTTCGATGCTCCGTGGAAGGACATCGAGGCCCAGGGCTACATCGCCCCCGCCGACTGCGTAGAGGTGCGGGTCGCGCTGCCCGACTCCGACCGCATCGCCTACGCCACCGCCGAGGCCGACGAGCGGTACCGGTTCGCCTCGTGCCACCACTCCAAGGAGCGGGTGGTCGAACGCCTCGTCGCCAAGCACCAGGGCGAACCGACCCTCGTCATCGGGCAATACCTCGACCAGCTCGAGGCCCTCGCCGATCGCCTCGACGCACCCCTGGTCACCGGCCAGACCCCGGTCAAGGAGCGCCAGCGCCTCTTCGCCGCATTCAAGGCCGGCGAAGTCGGGCGGCTCGTCGTGAGCAAGGTCGCGAACTTCAGCGTCGACCTCCCGGAGGCGAGCGTCGCGATCCAGGTCAGCGGCACCTTCGGCTCCCGCCAGGAGGAAGCCCAGCGACTCGGCCGCCTGCTGCGCCCCAAGGGAGACGGTCGCACCGCGCACTTCTACACGATCGTCGCGCGGGACACCGTCGACGCCGAGTTCGCCGCCCACCGCCAGCGCTTCCTGGCCGAACAGGGCTACGCGTACACGATCCTCGACGCGAGCGACATCGACGCACGCTAGCTCGCGCGACCCCCGGCACCCCGCTCCACGCGCCCGCACCCGTCTCGATCGGCCCGGCACAGCAGCCCGGCACAGTTCCGTTGCGCGAGGCCGCCGATCGCACGACGGTGGGTCGGCGGTGCGGCCTATCGTGAGCATCGCGCACGGCGCGCCGCGGCCTCCGGGGGGATGGTCGCGAAGGGTCGCGAAGGTACAGCCGTAGCGATCTGGGGTTGAGGGGGAATTGTGAGTACAACGACTCGAACGAGCCGCGCGGCGGCACCGAACACCGCACGGGGCGGCAACGTCTGGGCCGCGGTGTTGTGCTGGTTGACGGTGGCGCTGGAGGGCTTCGACCTTGTCGCTCTCGGAGCCGTGATCCCCACCCTCCTGGAGACGAAACACCTCGGCATGACCCCCGCCGACGCCACGTTCGTCGCGACCGTCTCGTTGATCGGCGTCGGTATCGGAGCTGCGGCCGGCGGGCACATCACCGACCGCTACGGCCGCCGTGTCGCCCTTTTCGGATCGGTGCTCGTGTTCTCGGTGTTCACGATCCTCGTGCCGCTGGCGCCCTCGGTCATGCTCATGGCCGCGGCACGCTTCGTCGCCGGACTCGGCCTCGGCGCGTGCATGCCGACGGCGATCACGATCATGAGCGAGATCGCCCCGGCTACCCGCCGGGCATCGGCCACGACGATCACGATGACCGGCTACCACGTCGGTGCCGTGGCCATGTCGCTGCTGGCCATCGCGCTCGTTCCCGACTGGCACATCCTCTTCTACCTGGGCGGAGGGTTCGGTCTGCTCCTGCTGCCGCTGGTGTGGTTCGGGGTACCCGAACTCGCGGTGACAGAGCCGGTCACAGAACCGACCGACGGCCCGGCGGCCACGGAGCAGGCCGCCTCGGCGAGCGCCGTGCTCCGCCACCCGTACCGCTTCACCACCCTCGCGGCCTGGGTGACCTCGTTCATGGGCCTGCTGCTCGTGTACGGCCTCAACACGTGGCTGCCGCAGATCATGCGGTCGGCGGGCTACTCGCTCGCGTCGTCGCTGAGTCTGCTGCTCATCATGAACGCGGGAGCGATCCTCGGCCTCGTGCTCGCGGGCATGGTCGGCGACATGCGCGGCATCAAGGCAGCGGCGACCTCGTGGTTCGTGGCCTCGGCCGCGTTTCTCGCCCTCCTGTCGATCCGTATGGAGAGCGACCTGCTGCTGCACGTGGTCGTGTTCGTCACCGGCCTGTTCGTGTTCAGCGCCCAGGGTCTCGTCTACGCACTGCTGGCTCACCTGTTTCCGGCCCACCTGCGCGGTACGGCGCTCGGATTCGCCTCCGGAGTGGGCCGGCTCGGCGCCGTCGTCGGCCCCGCGTTCACGGGCGTTCTCGTCGCCCGGGGCGCGGCGCACCCCTGGGGGTTCTACTTCTTCGCCGCGGTGGCGGTGCTCGCCGTGGTTGCGCTGGCACCCATGCCGAGCAGGCCGTTCCGGGGGCAGTCCGCGCACGCGGAGTAGCTCTGGCAGCAGGCGAAAGCCGTTGACCTGCAACATCACCGGCGCAGGCCGGCGGGTCGCGTGTGCGCTGCCGACGTCCAGTCGACCCCGAGTGGCCACGGATTGTTCGCGGAGCACCGCCCCGGAGACCGCGTGGGCCTGGCAGTCTGGTGGACGACAGACCACGGCCGCCAGGCCCGCAACGTGCAGGGGATTCACATGTCATTGCGTACTCGAGTAGCGGTAGGGCTCCTGGTGGCGCTGCCCACCGGATTGGGCACGGCGGTCAGCGCGTCCGCGACCCCCGCCCCGGTGCCGGTGCCGCCCGACCCGGTGGTCGTCAACGCCCAGTCGGCGTTCGCCGCCAAGGCGCCCAGCGGAGGCGCCAAGCCGCTGCCGCGTTGGCGCTGGGCGCAGTACATGGCCCAGAAGCCCACGTGGAGCGCCCGCAACTGCTCGCCGAACGCCACCGCCACCGCGGAGCAGGTGACGGAAGGCAAGTCGCTGGGGCTGGAGTGCGCCCGCTTCCGCACTCCGCTCGACTGGAACGACCTGAGCAAGGGCTCGATCGTGCTGAACGTCAGCCGCATCAAGAGCACCGCGAAGAAGGGCACCACGGCCCGCGGCCTGTTTCTCAACCCCGGCGGCCCCGGTGGCGCCGCGGGTGGATTGGTGCCGGTCGTCGCCGTCGTGAAGCCTGCCTTCCGCAGCACGCACGACATCGTCGGCGTCGACCCGCGCGGCACCGGCCTGTCGACTCCGCTGCCCTGCACCATGCCGGGGGGGCAGGCCGTCGACCAGCGCGTCACCACCAAGGCCGTGCGTGACGCCACGTGGCGCGGCTACAAGGCCTGGGTGAAGAGCTGCACCGACAAGCAGGGCGCGATTCTGCCGTACATCACCACCGAGAACACGGTGAAAGACCACGACCTGGTCCGCCGCGTCATGGGCTACAACAAGCTCGACTTCTTCGGTCTCTCGGGCGGCTCGTGGATGGGCTCCTGGTACGCCCAATTGCACCCCGCCACCGCCGGCCGCATCGTCATCGACGCCAACACGCAGTTCACCTCCGACTGGCGAACGAGCTTCTCGCACATGCCCAAGGGCTTCCAGCGTCGCTGGGACTCGCAAGTGATCCCGTGGCTCGCGCGCCACAACGCCGACTACAAGCTCGGCACCACCACCAAGGCGGTGCGGGCCAGCTACGAGCGCATCCGCGCCGAGGCGGGCAAGAAGCGCATCCGCGACATCACGCCGGCGACGCTCGACTCCACCGTGATGCTGATGATCTACGACGACGCGATGCTGCCGATGCTCGGCGGCATCCTCGGCGACGTCAACGCCGCGCTGAAGAGCAGCAAGGGCGTCGTCGACATGCCGATGCCGCCCGGCATGATGCCCGAGCTCGACACCGAGACCCTCGCGATGATCACCGTGCGCACGGCGATCATCTGCAACGACACCAATTTCGACCGCAGCCGCGAGTCGCTTGAGGCCGAATACCTGCGCGCCCAGAAGGCGTACCCGCTGCAGGGCGCGAACCTCGGCGTCATCACCGGGCCGTGCGCCTACTGGCCGTACAAGCCGAAGAACGTGCCGAAGATCGACGGCAAGGGTGTACCGACGATGCTCATGGTGCAGACCGAGCTCGACCCGGCCACTCCCATCGAGGGCGCCCGCCTCGCTCACGCCGCCCACTCGGCCACGCGCATGATCACGGTCGACGACAAGGGTGACCACGGTGGTGTGCTCAGCAGCGCCGCCGGCTCCTGCGTCGACAAGGCCGTGAGCACGTTCCTGGCCAAGGGCACGCTGCCTGCGCGCGACCTCACCTGCAAGGGCACGCCGCTGCCGAACGACACCAAGGTCTTCCCGGTGGCGGTGCGCTGACGCGCCCTTTCGTACGCGCTGTACCGGCGAGGCCGCACCCCCTCAAGGAGGCGGCCTCGCCGCGTGTGAGACGCACGACACGCGTGTGTGCGTCGGCGCTGACACCCGTGCCGATCAGGGCATTTGGGCGCCGTGTCCAGCGAACATACAGGGAATCCGAGCATTCTTGGGGCGTGACTGCTGCCACCACGCCTGAGGCCCGCCTGCTCGTCGTCGAAGACGAGCCCAGCATTCGCGAACTGCTCGCGACGTCGCTGAAGTTCGCGGGGTTCGAGGTCTTCACGGCGGCCGACGGAGGCGAAGCGATCGAGGTCGCCGAGCGCGAGCAGCCCGACCTGGTGGTTCTCGACGTGATGCTGCCTGACATGGACGGATTCGCGGTCACGAAGAGACTGCGCGACCGTGGCCGGCTCATGCCGATCGTGTTCGTCACGGCCCGCGACTCCGTCGACGACAAGGTCGCCGGCCTCACCGTCGGTGGCGACGACTACGTCACCAAGCCGTTCAGCCTCGAAGAGGTCGTTGCCCGCATCCGTGCCGTTCTGCGGCGCACGCGTGGCGAGGTCTCCGAAGACGCGGTGCTGCGATTCCACGACCTCGAACTGAACGACGACTCGCACGAGGTGCGCCGCGGCCGCCGCGTGATCGACGTCTCCCCCACCGAGTTCAAGCTGCTGCGCTACCTGCTGCTCAACCCGAACCGGGTGCTGAGCAAGCAGCAGATCCTCGACCACGTGTGGGACTACGACTTCCGTGGCGAGGCAGGCATCGTCGAGTCGTACATCTCGTACCTGCGCCGCAAGATCGACACCGAAGAGCCGCACCTCATCCACACGCGCCGCGGCGTGGGTTACGTGCTGCGGCTACCTCCCGAGACGACATGAGCTTTCAGGCCCCGGGGTCACCGCAGCTCTCACAGGCCAAGGAGAGGCTGGCCGACAGCTTTCGCAACAAGTCGCTGACATGGCGGCTCGTCGCGGTGCTCGTCGTGCTCTTGTTGCTGGCGTTGACGATGAGCAATCTCGCGACCAGCGCGATCATGCGCCGGTACCTCGTCGACCGCGCTGTCGAAGACCTGCAGACGGCCGCCGCTCCGGTCGCGGAGCGGGTGCTGCCGCAGTACCTCAACCGTCAGCAGACCAGCGACCTGCCCAGCTCGTACGTCGTGTTCTTCATGGACAGCGCGGGTAACCGCATGGCGACGATGGCGCCTCCCGGAGTCGACGCGGCCGACATACCTGCGCTCCCCTCCCTGCCGTTGACCGACGCCCGGGTGATCAGTCACGAACCGTTCGCCGTCTCCTCCGCGGGTGCGGGCCCGGCGTGGATCGCCATCGCGGGCGAGCTCGGCAACGACTCCGGCACCTACGCGGTCGCCACCTCGCTCGCGGGCGTGGAGAAGACGATCAACAAGACCATCGCGGCGTCGTTCAGCCTCGGGTTGTTGCTGGTCGCAGTGTGTGTGACGGTCGGGTGGCTCGGCTTCCGCAGAGCCTTCCGGCCACTTCGCTCCATCGAAGACACGGCCTCCGCCATCGCCGCGGGCGACCTCACCCGCCGCGTGCCCGAGCACGCCGCCCACGACGAGGTGGCCAGCCTGTCGCGCTCGCTCAACGCGATGCTCGCCCAGATCGAGCAGTCGTTCAGGGTGCGCGAGGCGAGCCAGCAACGCATGCGCCGGTTCGTCACCGACGCCTCCCACGAACTTCGCACTCCCCTGGCCACGGTTCGCGGCTACGCCGAGCTGTACCGACAGGGCGCGGCTTCGTCGCCTGAGCAGACGGCTGCGGCGATGTCGCGCATCGAGAACGAGGCCACCCGCATGGCCGGGCTGGTCGACGACCTGCTCACCCTGGCCCGCCTCGACGACGAGCGGCCGATGCGTTTGGCCACGATCGACCTCACCGTGCTCGCGGCCGATGCGGTGCAAGACGCGCGGGTGCGCGAACCGCAACGCGACATCCGGCTACTCGGCATCGGCCCGTCAGGGTTGCGTCCGACCGACGTCGTCGGAGACGAGGCGCGCCTGCGCCAGGTGGTCACGAACCTCGTCGCCAACGCGCTGAGCCACACCCCCGCGGGCACGGCCATCGAGGTCGCCGTCGGTCACGACGCCGAGCGCGCCCGCCTCGAGGTGCGCGACCACGGCCCCGGCATTCCGCCCGAGACCGCGACCAAGGTGTTCGAGCGGTTCTACCGCGACGACCCGGCGCGCGGTCGCAAACCGTCCGGCGGATACGGCCTCGGCCTGGCCATCGTCGCCGCGATCGTCGAATCCCACGGAGGTCGTGTCGGCGTCGCCACCACCCCCGGCGGCGGGGCGACGTTCGTGGTCGAGTTCGCCCTCGCGCCCGTTGCCGATGACGCGGATGACGACGCCGGCGGCACCGACGAGACCGACGACGGCGCCTCGGCCACAGTCGACGCCGCTGCGGGCGAGACCAGGCACGCAGTAGGCGTGCGGTCGGCGCCGAGGCGCGCGGTCGCCCTCCTCAAGCGGCACGACACCAAACGCGGCGAGGCCGCAGAAGACAAGAAGCGTTCTCCGATCTGGCTGATCCCCAGCCGGAAGGACTCAACTGGAGGCTCGGATGGCTGACAACTCGCTACCTCCCTACCGGTCGTCCTCGGGAGGCCCCGACCCGCAGTCCCAGCATGGCCAGACCACGTGGCACGGCTCCGACGAGCCTCCCGCGCCGTGGGAGCGCGCGGGCGAGCAGACCACCGCGCAGTACCCGCCGGTGCCGCCGCAGCGTGCACCCAAGGCCCGTAACCGTCGACGCTCGGGCATCGTCGCAGCGCTGGCCGTGCTCGTGGTGGCGCTCGCGGCGAGCGCGGCGCTCATGTCGGGTGGGCTCACCTCGAACAACCCCACGACGATGCAGCGTTCGGAGCAGGCCGCGCCCCAGCGCATCCAGGCGGCTCCGGGCCCGGTGCAGCAGGCCTCCGGCACGACCCCCGACTGGACGGCCACCGCCGAGGCCGTAGCCCCCTCCGTCGTATCGATCACCGTCGACGCGTACCAGGGCACGGCCCAGGGCTCGGGCGTGATCCTCGACGCCACCGGGCACGTCATCACCAACCACCACGTCGTCGCCGACGCCGTCGCCGGGCGGGGCCAGATCGCGGTCACGCTCAACGACAAGCGCACGTACGTCGCCACCGTGCTGGGCAGCGACCCCTCGACCGACCTCGCCGTGCTCGAGATGCAGAACGCTCCCGACGACCTGCGTCCGGTCACGCTCGGCGACAGCGACGCCCTCAAGGTCGGCGTGCCCGTGATGGCGATCGGTAACCCGCTCGGTCTCTCCGGCACCGTCACCACCGGCATCGTCAGCGCCCTCGACCGGCCGCTCATCACCCGCGGCGGTGGCCGCGGCAGCGATTTCGGGGCGATCAGCGACGACGTCGTCACCAATGCGATCCAGACCTCGGCCGCCATCAACCCCGGCAACTCCGGTGGCGCGCTCGTCAACGCCTCCGGGCAGTTGATCGGCATCAACTCCTCGATCGCGCAGACAAGCCAGGACGGCGGCAACATCGGCATCGGCTTCGCGATCCCCGTGAACGCGGCGAAGAACATCGCCGACCAGCTCATGCAGAACGGCAAGGTGCGCCACGCTTTTCTCGGCGTGAGCACCGAGACCGGCAACGTGCCCGACGGCAGCGCCCAGCGTGCGGCCGCCCTCGTCGCCGATGTCACTCCCGGTGCCCCGGCCGCCCAGGCCGGTATCCGCCGTGGAGACGCCATCGTGGCCCTCGACGGCGACGTCATCGACGGCAGCGCGTCTCTCGTCGCCCAGGTGCGCGACCGCCAGGTCGATCAGCAGGTCAAGGTCACGATCGTGCGGAGCGGCCAGCGCAGCGACGTGCAGGTCACCCTCGCGGGGCGGCCGCAGGACGGCTAACTCCTGAACCCATCTGAACCGGACCTACGCAATCGAAGACATCGAGCGCGTGGGTCCGGTTCACTGTGTGGGGTCCACGACTTCGGGTCACCCTCACACGCGCAAGGATTGCCATGACGCTCGCCCCTCCGGATCCGGATACGGAGCCCGATCAGCTACATCGCGGCCTCTCCGCACGTCACATCAACATGATCGCCATCGGCGGGGCGATCGGCACCGGCTTGTTCGTCGCCTCCGGTGGCACGATCAGCACCGCGGGCCCCGGTGGCGCGCTCGTCGCCTACGCCGCCATCGGATTCATGGTCTTCCTGCTCATGCAATCGCTCGGCGAGATGGCCTCGTACATGCCGGTGGCGGGCTCGTTCGGGTCGTACGGCGCCCGGTTCGTGTCGCCCTCGTTCGGCTTCGCTACGGGCTGGAACTACTGGTACAACTGGTCGATAACCGTGGCTGCGGAGCTGGTGGCGGCCGCCATCGTGATGAAGTACTGGCTGCCCGACGTGCCTGCCTGGGTGTGGTCGGCGATCTTCCTCTCCCTGCTCGTCGCGCTCAACTCGCTGTCGTCGAAAGCGTTCGGGGAGAGCGAATTCTGGTTCGCCTCCATCAAGGTGATCACGGTGATCATCTTTCTCATCGCGGGTGTGGCGATGATCTTCGGCCTGCTCTCGGGGCCGTCGCCGGGGTTCTCGAACTGGACCATCGGTGATGCCCCGTTCCCCGGCGGCATGCTCGGCATCCTCGCGATCTTCATGATCGCCGGGTTCTCGTTTCAGGGCACCGAGCTCATCGGCGTCGCGGCCGGCGAGGCCGAGGATCCGGAGAAGAACGTGCCCAAGGCGATCCGGGCGGTCTTCATCCGGATCATGCTCTTCTACGTCGGCGCGATCGCGATCGTCGGGTTCCTCATCCCGTACACGCACCCCAACCTGCTCGCGAACGACATCACCGACATCGCGGTCTCGCCGTTCACGCTCGTCTTCGAACGCGCGGGCGTGCTCGCCGCCGCGTCGCTGATGAACGCGGTGATCCTCACGTCGATCCTGTCGGCGGGTAACTCGGGCATGTACGCCTCGACCCGCATGCTGTACGCCCTGGCAAAGGAGGGGAAGGCGCCCCGGATCTTCGCCCACACCAACGCCCGTGGAGTTCCTATGCCGGCCCTGTTCGCCACGGCCGCCGTCGGTGCCGCGTGCTTCCTCACCAGCCTCATCGGCGACGGCGGAGCGTACGTGTGGCTGGTCAACACCTCCGGCCTGGCGGGGTTCATCACGTGGATGGGTATCGCGTGGAGCCACTACAACTTCCGCCGCGCCTACGTGCTGCAAGGCCACGACGTGCGCGACCTGCCGTTCAAGGCCCCGTGGTTCCCGCTCGGCCCCATCGTCGCCCTCGTCATGTGCGGCATCGTCATCGTCGGCCAGAATTACGAGGCCCTCGTCGGCGACACCGACCTGGGCACCCTGCTGGCCAGCTACATCGGCCTCCCGGTCTTCCTGGCCCTGTGGTTCGGCCACAAGGTGATCACGGGCAGCAAGCCGGTGCGCCTGGAAGAGGCAGACCTCTCCCGCAGCTGACGGGCCGACCCCACGCCCGTGCCCTCTCTGCGTGCCACGGCACCGTCGCCCCACCCCCCTGTGCCACGGCACCGTCGGATCGGGGTGCGATGCGGACCGACATGTGCCGTGGCACCCACCCGGTCAGGCGTCCCGTGGCACATGTGTCTCAAGCACCCCGCCTACCAGCAAAAGTGTCATGAGACAGGGGGCGGACGGCGGTGGACCGTCGACGACACCCCTCGCGATCCAACTAGTCGGCAACTAGTCTGTTCGCATGACGACGATCGGTGCGTATGAGGCGAAGACCCACCTTGCCCGATTGCTTGACGAGGTCGTGGCCGGAGCGACGGTGACGATCACCAGGCATGGTGTCGAGGTGGCGCATCTCGTGCCGGTGGATGCGCCCGCCGGCACGGCGCAGGATGTTGCGGCGGCTCTGCGTGAAGCCCGCCGCGGGGTCACTCGTGGCGATGATGCGGTGGCTGCGATGAAGGACGAGGGCCGCCGGTGAGTCCGATCGTGCTCGACACATCGGTGGCCATGGCCTGGTGTTTCGAGGACGAGGCCACCGCGGAGACCGAAGCGCTCCTTGATCGGGTGGTCAGCGACGGCGGCGTCGTCCCGGTTCTGTGGACCACAGAGGTCGCGAATGTGCTGGCCGTGGCCGAGCGTCGAGGCCGGGTGAGCGAGGCCCAGTCAACGCGCTTCACGGGTCTGCTCTCGCAGTTGCCGATCAGTGTTGCACCGGAGTGGCCGTCCCCATCGGCACTCCTCGCCGTTGCCCGCAGCCACGGCCTCTCGTCATATGACGCCACCTATCTGTGGCTGGCCGCCTCGCGGGGCCTCGCGCTCGCGACCCTCGACGACCGACTCAGGAAGGCATGCGATCTGGCCGGGGTAACAACCCTCCCGGCATGATCGGGGCCCGCCGCCCACGAGCACCACACCGCCTCACCGGTATCGCCCTCCATCGAACCCGGCCGAGAAAACGAACGGGCCGCATCTCCCGGAGGGGATGCGGCCCGTTGTGCTGGTGTCAGCGGGGCGGGATCAGAAGCCCATGCCGCCCATGCCACCCATGTCGTCGCCACCCGGCATCGCGGGCGCAGCCTTCTCGGGCTTGTCGGCCACGACGGCCTCGGTGGTGAGGAACAGGGCCGCGATCGACGCAGCGTTGGCCAGCGCCGAGCGGGTCACCTTGGCCGGGTCGATGATGCCGGCCTTGATGAGGTCGACGTACTCGCCCGTGGCCGCGTTGAGGCCCTCGTTGACGGGAAGGTTGCGCACCTTCTCCGCCACGACGCCACCCTCGAGGCCAGCGTTCACGGCGATCTGCTTGAGCGGAGCCTCGGCGGCCACGCGCACGATGTTCGCGCCCGTCGCCTCGTCACCCTCCAGCTCGAGCTTGCCGAACGCCGAGTCGGTGGCCTGCAGCAGGGCCACGCCACCACCGGCGACGATGCCCTCTTCGACGGCCGCCTTCGCGTTGCGAACGGCGTCTTCGATGCGGTGCTTGCGCTCTTTGAGCTCGACCTCGGTGGCCGCGCCCGCCTTGATGACGGCCACGCCGCCGGCGAGCTTGGCGAGGCGCTCCTGCAGCTTCTCGCGGTCGTAGTCGGAGTCGGACGCCTCGATCTCGTTGCGGATCTGCTTGACGCGGCCCGCGATCTGGTCGGCGTCGCCGGCGCCCTCGACGATCGTCGTCTCGTCCTTGGTGACGACGACCTTGCGGGCGCGGCCGAGCATGTCGAGCTCGGTCGACTCGAGCTTGAGGCCGACCTCCTCCGAGATGACCTGGCCACCCGTGAGGATCGCGATGTCGGCCAGCATGGCCTTGCGGCGCTCACCGAAGCCGGGAGCCTTGACGGCCACGACCGAGATGATGCGGCGGATCTGGTTGAGCACCAGGGTCGCCAGGGCCTCGCCCTCGACGTCTTCGGCGATGATCAGCAGCGGCTTGCCGGCCTGCTTGGTCTTGTCGAGCAGCGGGATCAGGTCCTTGATCGAACCGATCTTGCTGTTGACGATGAGCACGTACGGGTCTTCGAGCACCGACTCCATGCGCTCGGCGTCGGTGACGAAGTACGCGGAGATGTAGCCCTTGTCGAAGCGCATACCCTCGGTGAGCTCGAGCTCGAGCCCGAAGGTGTTGGACTCCTCGACGGTGATGACGCCTTCCTTGCCGACCTTGTCCATGGCCTCGGCGATCATCTCGCCGATCTCGGAGTCGGCGGCGGAGATGGAGGCCGTCGCAGCGATCTGCTCCTTCGTCTCCACGTCCTTGGCGATGGCGAGCAGCTCGTCGTTGACCGCAGCCGCGGCCTTCTCGATGCCGCGCTTGAGAGCCATCGGGTTCGCACCCGCAGCCACGTTGCGCAGGCCCTCGCGCACGAGCGCCTGGGCGAGAACGGTGGCGGTGGTGGTGCCGTCGCCGGCGACGTCATCCGTCTTCTTGGCGACTTCCTTGACCAGCTCGGCGCCGATCTTCTCGTACGGGTCTTCGAGCTCGATCTCCTTGGCGATGGACACACCATCGTTGGTGATCGTGGGGGCGCCCCACTTCTTCTCCAGAACGACGTTGCGGCCCTTCGGGCCGAGGGTGACCTTCACGGCGTCTGCGAGCTGGTTCATACCGCGCTCGAGACCGCGACGGGCCTCCTCGTCGTAGGCGATCATCTTGGCCATTGTCGGTGGTTTCCTCCCACACGAGCGGATCTGGGAGACCGGGCGGTGCCCGCGACGGACGACACCGCCGGTACCCGCGCCGTTCGCGAGCCCCGAGCCGTGCCTCACCGGACCGGTCCTTGCTTCACATCACTACCCGCGCGCGTTGTCACTCGGCGCACGAGAGTGCTAATCCAATGATTAGCACTCGACCCTGGTGAGTGCAAATGATCCACCCGGACGGCCGGCTCGCTTATCAGACCGAAATCAGCCGGTTGACGTGCACGGCTTCACGCTCCGCCGCAGCGACGGGCGTCGTGATGTGCGCCGGGATGTACGACGAGCGTTCAGCGAGCGGACGTGCTCGTGCCTAGGCGGCGGGCCGAGCGGGCGCGGGCACGCGATTCGCGCTGCCGACGCAAGCGCTTGACGAGGAGCGGATCGAACTCCATCGCCTCGGGCAGATCGAGAAGCTGGTTGAGGCGCTGGTAATAGCGCGTGGAGTTGATGCCGAACTGCTCGCGGATCGAGGCCTCCTTGCTGCCCTCGTACCGCCACCACTGGCGTTCGAACGCGAGCAGGGCACGCTCGGCCTCCCCCAGACCTTGCACCTCCAGCGGGCGCTCGAACGCTTCCACGTGACCTCCAACCCGGCTGGAACAACCGGCACGACTTTGCAGTGCAACGCTCATGTGCTAACTCCACCACCAGGCGGTGACAGAGTCGCCCACCAGCGACGACTCACATCTTGCCGGAAACTCACACCGCTGTCATTAACCCCGGCCGCGCCGTTTCTCGTGTGAGCCACCCGGTTGCCCGGTGGGCCGGTCGTGCATTAGGAACAGAGGTATGCCGCCCGCGCCTCTTTCCGAGATCGTGCACCCGACCTGGGCGGAGGCGTTGGAGCCCGTCGCCGAGGATGTCGCGCGGCTCGGGGCGTTCCTTCGCGAGGAGGTCGCGGCCGGGCACGGATACCTGCCTGCCGGTCCACACGTCCTGCGGGTCTTCGAGCGGCCGCTGCCCGAGGTGAAGGTGCTGATCGTCGGGCAAGATCCCTACCCCACGCCCGGGCACGCGGTCGGGCTGTCGTTCTCCGTCGCGGCCGATGTGCGGCCCATCCCCCGTAGCCTGGTCAACATCTACGCCGAACTCGTAGACGACCTGGGTGTGCCGATGCCGAGCAACGGCGACCTGACTCCTTGGGCCGACAACGGGATCATGCTGCTCAACAGGGTCCTCACCGTGCGGCCGGGCGCCTCCGCCAGCCACCGCGGCAAGGGCTGGGAGGCGGTCACCGACTGCGCTATCGCAGCGCTGGCCGACTACCACGAGTACGGAGGCGCACTCGTCGCGATCCTCTGGGGCCGCGACGCCCGAAACCTCGCACCGGCACTCAAGTCGGTGCCGCGCATCGAGAGCGCCCACCCCTCTCCCCTGTCGGCCCGCAGCGGGTTCTTCGGCTCGCGGCCGTTCAGCCGCGCCAACGACCTCCTGGTGAAACAGGGCGCAGACCCGATCGATTGGAGCCTTCCGTGACCGACGCCGAGTTCGACGGATCCGCGCAGCCATCGCAGGGCGCAAACGCGCGCCCGTCCGACGCCGACCCGTCCGGTGAGGACTCCTCCACGACCTCCCGTGTTGCTGACGGGTACAGGCTGCCCGGGCACCCCGACCGCCCCGTGCACCCGAGCGACTCCCGCAACCGGCCGTGGCGCCGGTACGTGGCGATCGGCGACTCGATGAGCGAGGGCATGTGCGACGCCGACCCGAACGTGGCCGACAGGTTCGTCGGCTGGACCGACCGGCTCGCCGCCGCCCTGGCCACGCTCGTGCCCGCCGCAGGCGAGAGCGGCGCTCAACCGTTCCGCTACGCGAACCTGGCGATCAGGGGCAAGCTCATCGACGACATCACCGGGCGGCAGCTCGACGAGGCCCTCGCCCTCGGCCCCGACCTCGTGAGCATGGTCGCGGGCGGCAACGACATCCTGCGCCCGAAGGCCGACATCGACGCGATCGCCCGGAGGCTGGAGCGCGCCGTGGCCCGCATCCGCGCCACCGGCGCCGACGTGCTGCTCGCGACCCCGACCGACCCGAAGGACGCGCCGGTCATCAGCCTCGTGCGCTCACGCCACGCGATCTATACGGCGCACATCTGGACCATCGCGCGCCGCCACGGCTGCGCCGTCATCGACCAGTTCGGCATGACCGCCCTGCGTGACTGGCGGATGTGGGCCGAAGACCGCATTCACATGACGAGCGAGGGTCACGCCCGCGTCGCCGGTGCCGCCCTCAACGCTCTGGGCTGCGACATCACGGAGGCGATGACATCGATCGCCCCCGACTGGTCGACCCCGCTGCCTCCGCGGGACGAGCCGAGCCGCCGCGAGCGCTGGGAGGGCGACCGCGAGTGGGCCCGCGCTCACCTGGGCCCGTGGGTGCAGCGCCGCCTCAAGGGCGTCAGCAGTGGCGACAATCGCGGCCCGAAGCGCCCGAACCTCGAACCGCTGTAGGCCGGTTCACAAGACGGCCGCGGCCCCGGTCAGCGCAAGTCCGAGGGTCACGACGGAGACGACAAGCGGCAGTCGACCTCCGCTGGTCAGCGCGTCGGTGGCCGTGAGGGAGGACTGGAAACCGGCGTACCTCCGGTGGCCGAGCGCCATGAGCAGCACTGCGCACGCGACGGTGGCGAGGGCGCCCGGAAAGACCCAGATCCCGAGGTCACGAAAGCCGAGGCGCGCCACGACCAAACCGGTGCCGAGCATCACGAGGCCGAGTCGCCGCCACGCGAGCCACGTGCGCTCCGGCTGCGCGCCGTAATCCCACAGCTCGCTCACTGGCCCCACACCGCCGCCAGGAGGAGGAGCCCGACCGCGGTCAGCGAGATCGCCAGCCATGGGGCGAAGAAGGGAGACGGCAGCGGACGATTCTCCCGCAGCGCCGCCTCGACCCGCACCCAGCCGACCCACGCCTGCACCGGGCAGGCGATGCCGGAGACGATGAGCAGCAACTCCGCGGGTCGCAGGTACACCGAATCGAGATGCGGCAGCAGGGCGTTCAAGGCCATCCCGGCGGAGAGCAGGGCAAGCCCGGCGGTGATCCAAGTGAGAAAGGTCCGCTCGTTCGCCAGGCTGAACCGAGGGTCGGGGTCTTCACCGCGGCCGTAAACGGACTTCGGAAATCGCCTCGGACGCTCACTCACGTCGCTCACGCTCCTTTCGGCCTCGCGCCTTCCACGGTAGGCAGGCGCAGGCCGGATCAGGCGACCGCCTCGCGGATGGCCTGCGCGAACGCCTCCACGTCGGCCTTGGTCGTGTCCCAGCTCGTCATCCAGCGAACTTCACCCGTGGCCGCGTCCCATTCGTGAAAGCCCCAGCGGCGGCGCAGGCGCACCGTGGCCAGGCGTGGGAGGGTGGCGAATACGGCGTTGGCCTGCGGTTCTTGCGTGATCGTCACGCCCGGCACGTCACGAACCAGTGACGTGAGCAGCGCAGCCATGTCGTTGGCGTTGCGGGCGTTGCGCTCCCACAGGTCGGTGCCGTAGAGCGCGAGCAGCTGCGCCGAGGTGAACCGCATCTTCGAGGCGAGCTGCGCCGTGTACTTACGCACGAACCGCACGCTCGCCGACACCACGGGGTCGAGGATGACGAGCGCTTCGGCTCCCATGAGTCCGTTCTTCGTGCCGCCCAGCGAGATGACGTCGACACCGAGGTCGGCGGTCATCTCCTTGAGCGAGACCCCCAGCGCGACAGCGGCGTTCGCGAGTCGCGCCCCGTCGACGTGCACGCGCAGCCCGTGGGCGTGGGCATGCTCGATCAGGGCGCTCATCTCGTCGATGGAGTAGACCGTGCCGTACTCGGTCGATTGCGACACGCTCACGACGGAGGGGGTCGCGTTGTGTTCGCCGTGCAGCGCACCCAGCACCGTGCCCGCCAGGTCGGGGGTGAGCTTGCCGTCGGAGGTGTCGACGGGCAGCAGCTTGATACCCGAGATCCGTTCGGGCGCACCGCATTCGTCGGTGTTGATGTGCGCCGACCGCGCGCACACGACTGCCTCCCAGCGCTGGGTGAGCACCTCGAGGGCGACGACGTTCGCGCCGGTGCCGTTGAACACTGGCACGGTCATGGCGCTCGGCCCGAACACGGACTGCATCGATCGCTGCAGCGCCTTCGTGTACGGGTCGTCGCCGTACGCGCTGACGTGCCCGCCGTTGGCGGCCGCGATCGCCTCCATCACCTCGGGGTGCACGCCGGCCATGTTGTCGCTGCCGAACATCCGCACGTCAGGGTCGTGTTTCTGCCCGCCACCGACGTTCTCTTCGGGTCGCCCGCCGCCCAGAAAATCCGCGATGCTCGTCATGCCCCCAGCCTGTCACCTCGCGCGGGTTCTCGGGACGAGACCGGAGCCGGCCCGGTCGAGCCGCGTACTACCAGGTCAGGACGGATGAGGTATTCGGCCACCGTCGGCGGCTCGTGTCGCACACCCGCGAGCAGCGCCGCGACCGCCGCTTCCGCGACGGCACTCACGTTCTGGCGCACCGTCGTCAGCGGCGGGTCTGTGAACGCCATGAGCAGCGAGTCGTCCGAGCCGACCACCGACACGTCCTGCGGCACCCGCAGGCCTGCGTCGGCCACGGCCCGGATCGCACCGAGGGCCATGAGGTCGGAGGCGGCGACGATCGCGGTGCAGCCCCGGTCGAGCAATTCGGTGGCCGCCAGACGACCGCCGTCCACTGTGAACAGCGACGATTCGATCAGTTCGTGTTGCTGGCCGGTGAGGACCTCGTCTCCGAAGGTCTCCTCGATGGCTTGCCGGAACGCGGCGACCTTCCGGGTCACTGGCACGAACCGGTCGGGCCCCACGACGAGACCGATGCGCGTGTGCCCGAGGGAGGCGAGGTGCGAGACGGCGAGGTACACGCCGACGCGGTCGTCGGTGGAGACGAACGGCGCGTCGATCCCCATACGGAATCCGTTGATCAGCACGATCGGCAGGTCTTTGGCCAGCAGTTCGTTATAGCGGTCGATCTCGCTGGTCAGGTTCGCATGGTGGCCCGAGACGTAGACGATGCCCGCGACTCCGCGTTCGAGCAGCATCTGTACGTACTCGTCCTCGTGTACGCCGCCGGGAGCCTGGGTGCACAGGATCGACGTGTACCCGGCTGCGGTCAGCTCACCCTCGATGGCCTGCGCCAACGCAGGAAAGATGGGGTTGCTCAGCTCGGGCACGATGAGCCCGACGAGGCCGGCCTGGCGAGCGCGCAGCTTGCTCGGCCGGTCGTAGCCCAGCAGGTCGAGGGCCTCCAGCACTGCGGTGCGTGTGGAGGCGGCCACGCCGGGCTTGTCGTTGAAGACGCGACTGACCGTGGCTTCGCTGACCCCGGCCTGGGCTGCGACATCCGCGAGTCGAGCGGGACGTGACATCGCCAGCCTCCTTTCGTCGAACCCACCGATCGGGCATTCATCGAGCCCTGAGGGTCTACTTGACCGAGCCTTGCGTGAGACCGCCGACGAGCTGCTTCTGGAAGGCCAGGTAGAGCAGCATCACGGGCAGCGAGCACAGCAGCGAACCTGCGGCGAACATACCGAACAGCTCGTTCGCGGTGGTGCCGCGGGTAAGGCTCCACAGCCCGACACCGAGGGTCTGGCTGTCGACGTCGCGCAGGAAGATGCTGGCCAGCATGAACTCGCCGTAGAGGCCGACGAACGCGATCATGAACACGGTCACGAGAATCGGGCCCACGAGTCGCAGCGTCATCGTGAAGAAGATGCGGGCGTGGCTGGCACCGTCCATGATCGCGGCCTCGTCCATCTCCCGCGGGATCGTGTCGAAGTAGCCCTTGAGCAGCCAGACGTTGCTACCCATCGCGCCGCCCATGTAGGCGAGGATCAGGCCCCACGTGGTGTTGAGCCCGAACGCGGGGATGATGTCGCCGATCTTCGCGAACGTGATGTACATGGCCACGAGGGCGAGCACGGCCGGGAAGAGCTGCAGCAACAGCAGCGCCAGCAGCCCGACTCGACGGCCTGCGAAACGGAGCCGCGAGAACGCATACGCCGCGCACGCACCCATGAACACGGCCAAGAACGCGCCGACGGTGCAGATGATCAGCGAGTTCTTGTACCAGGTCCAGTAGGGCCGGCTCGGGTCGTTGGCCAGGTCGAGGATGTTCTGCATCGAGAAGCTCGACGGCAGCAGGGTCGCGGTCGAGAGCTGCCCAGAGGGGTTCAGCGCCGCCGAGACGAGGAAGACGATCGGAAACAGGGCCCAGGTCAGCGCGAGGATGCCGAGCAGGTGCCGCCACCAGTGGCTGCCGTCGCCGACGCCACCCTCACGAGGGGCGCGCTGCTTGGGAGTCTTGGCACTCTTGGCTGGATTCACGGAGCCGGCCGGGTTCGCGGGATTCTCGATGGACATCAGTTGATCTCCTCCAGCCTCTTCGTGGCGCGGAATCCGGGCAGGCTCATGATCGCGACGAGCGCGAAGATGAGGATCGAGACCGCGGCGGCCATGCCGTAGTTCGGGGCCGCGCCGGCGAAGGCGAGCCGGTACGCGAACGTGATGAGCAGGTCGGTGCCGCCCACCATGCCGCCGGAGAGGAACGGTCCGCCCTCGGTGAGCAGCCAGATGAGCGAGAAGTTGTTGAAGTTGAAGCCGTAGGAGGCGATGAGCAGCGGCCCGACGGCCACGAGCAGCAGCGGCATCGTGATCTTGAGCAGCATCTGCAGTCCGTTGGCGCCGTCGATGCGGGCGGCCTCTTTCACGTCACCGGGAATCGCCTGGAGGGCACCGGTGCACACGATGAACATGTACGGAAAGCCGAGCCACAGGTTGGTCAGGATTACGGCGAAGCGGGCCGCGCAGGTGTCGCCGAGCCAGTCGACTCCGAGGCCGGTGAACGTGTTGATGAGGCCGTAGTCCTGGTTGAACATGCTCTTCCACAGCAGCGCCGTGACGAACATCGGGATGGCGTACGGCAGGATCAACAGCGATCGGTACAGGCCCTTGAAGCGCAGGTTCGGGGTGTTGAACAGCAGCGCGATGAGCATGCCGAGGACGAACGTGAGAACCACGGTGGCCAGGGCGAACAGCACGTTCCAGACGAACATGCCGAGGAACTGGGTGCGCAGCGTGGGGTCGGTGAGGATCGTCGTGAAGTTGCGCAGCCCCACGTACTCCATCCAGCCCTGTGAGAACGCCTCGCCGCTGCCGTCGGTGGCGACGTAGCGGCCGTCCTGCGGCGCGAACGTCTTGCCGGTGCGGGTGTCGGTGAGCTGATCGGCCGCGGCGTCGTACGTGACGGCGGCCTTGCCCTCGAATGCGGCCGAGAGGCCCTGCATCTTGATACCGCCGCCGTCGGCGGTCGGCACCGCGAATTCGCCGAGATCCTTGGAGCGGGCGTTGGCCTCTCCGGCCTTGAGCACGGTGAATCCCTCGGCGGCGTCGATCTTTCCGGAGCCGCCGATCTGCACGGGGGTTTCCAGAGGCGCCAGCCCGTCCTTCGTTCCGACGAAGTTCGTGCCGTCGGGAGCCACGAGTAGCAGGTTGAGGTCGCCGGTGCGGATGTCGGCGCCCTCGGGCACCGCCACGGAGGCCCGGTAGCGCTGCGAACCGGGCACCTCGATCACGGAGTTCGCGACGATCTGGCTCGCCGCCTCCTCCTTGGTGCCGAGGTGGCCGTCACCGTAGTTGGTGAACGCCATCGCGACGGTGAACAGCATCGGCCACACCTGCAGCGCGAGCATCGCCAGAAGCCCCGGGAAGAGGTACTTCATCGGCACGGCCTTCTTGGTGCCGTAGATGGCCAGGATGCACATGCCGACGAACGCGGCGACGCTCACGGCCAGCCAGTAGCCCTGCTGAGCGAGCTGCGTCGCGATCCAGAAGACGAGTGCCACAGCGGCAGCGATAGCGATCCACTTCGCTGCCAGCGGGAGGGGACGGGTAGGACTCTTCATCGGGTTCCTTCACCGGACTTCATCGGCCGTGGGGCCGGGTGTAGAGGCGGCGGCCACCGAAACAGGTTTCCGGTGGCCGCCGCAAGAGCAAGACGCGGTCACGTGCGTCTTGGCGAAGGGTGGTCAGCCCTTGGCGATGTTGGCTTCGATCTCCTTCTGGGCCGCGTCGAGACGCGCCTTCGGAGCGGCCTTGCCCGAGATGATGTCGGCGGTGGCGATGCCGAAGGGCTCCCACACGGCGTTCATCGCCGGGATGTTCGGCATGAGCGGGCCGCCCTGGCCGGCCTCGAACCAGGCCTTCATGTCGGGGTTGCTCGCCGCGACCTCGTCGTACGCCTCCTTGAGCGCCGGCGGGCGCTGCCCGGCCTCGAAGAGGGCCATCTGCAGGTCCTTGCGCGGCACGTAGTTGGTGACGAATTCCTGCGCCATGGCGGCGTTCTTGGCCTTTGCGGAGACGTAGAACATCTGCACACCGAGGAACGGCTTCATCGCCTGGCCGCCGGCCACCGAGGGCATCGGCGAGATGGCGTAGTTGATGCCGGCCTTCTTGGCGGGGGCGATGCTCCACGGGCCGGAGATGAGGTACGGGGCGTCGCCGGCGTCGAAGATCGCGTCCATGTTGGTGTCGTCCATGTTGGTGGAGAGCACCTTGTCCTTGCCCAGCTTGGCGATGAGCTCGCCGGCCTTGACGTTCTCGGGGCTGTTGACAACGAGCTTGGTGGCGTCGAAGTCGCCGTTGGCCTTGGCCGCGAAGATGTTGCCGCCGAACGCGGAGAAGTAGGGGAACGTGAAGTACGCGTTGCCCTTCTTGCCGATGTTCTGAACGAGGACCTGCTTGGTCTTACCGTCCTTGACCAGCTGGTTACCGGTGGCGACGAGCTCGTCGAGCGTCTTGGGGGCCTCGGGTGCGAGGTCGGTGTTGCGGATGAGGCCGAGGTTCTCGACCGCGTACGGCACGCCGTAGTTCTGGCCGTCGAACTGGGCGGCCTTGGCGGCGTCGGGCAGGAACTTCGCGGAGGTCGCGGCGTCGAGCTGCACCGGAGCGACCGTGCCGTTCTGCACCAGCTCGCCGACCCAGTCGTGCGCGCCGACGACCACGTCGGGGCCCTTGCCGACCTTCGTGGCGTCCTTGAACTGCTGACGGGTCTCGGTGGCGACCTGCACGGCGACCTTGACGCCGTTCTCCTCGCCGAACTTCTTGCCGTACTCGGCGAGGGCGGGCGCGCGGTCGCCATCGCTCCAGATCACCAGGTCGGCGGCACCGTCACGCTCGGGCGACTCGGTGCTCACAGCGGCCGGGGTCTCGGCCGGGGTGGCGGCACCGGCGTCTGCCGAGGTGCCGGTGCTGGAGGGCTGGCCGCCACCGCAGGCGGCGAGGAACATGGCCGTCGCGGAGGCGGCGGCTGCGACGCTGAGGGCGCGCTTGGTCATAGGTGAACTCCCGGTGATGCGAGGGCGCGGGAATCGCGTCCGGCCGTGGCCTCGACGCCTTCGCTTTCACGATCCGAACTCGGCGGCGATGCCCTATGCCGAGAATCGTGCACCTTCCGCAAGAACCTGTCAACCATCTTTGCAAAATCTTGCAAGCATCGTCGATCAACTGTGGGAGAACAATCACCCCATCGCTGGTTACCGCGTGGGTACGGTTTGCAAAACCCATCGGCAGAACGGGCACATAGCAATCTACCGCCGCCGCCCCAGCGACCTCGCGTGACAGTCCTTGCGGCAACAAGATGCAAGGGCTTCATTGGATGACCTACCTACCAGCCCGGCAGGCCGCCACCGGCAGCGTTGTGCGCACAGAAGCGACCAAGGTCCCCCTTCGGCGCATTCCCCCAAACGGGCGGAGGCCCGCGACTACTGTGGGTTCCGAGGTCTTCCTCTCGCCTGACCTGCGAAAATCACTGGATTTCCCGTCGAAACGTTGAAAAGTGTCGGAATCCAGGGCCTGGGCGGGTGGAGGTCGTGTGGGCGATGGGGTCCGCACGACGCGCCACACCCGGCGCGACCCTGGAACCCACCCACCGCCCCACCCCGGGCTGGCCACGCCGACACGATTGGCACGGCTCGCCCTCGCGCGGGGTTCATCGAATGGCCGCGAAGGCCATGGAAGGGGAACGAGTCGTGACGCAGACCGAATCGGTGCCCAACGAGCAGCCGATCGAAGTCCCGCCGCTGGCGAGTGACTTCCCGAAGGTGTCCCACGATCAGTGGGAGGTCCTCGTCGCCAAGGTGATGAACCGAGGCCGTCCCGAGGGCAAGCAGCTGTCGCCGGAGCAGTCGGTCGACCGCCTCCGCATCCACAGCCTCGAAGGCGTGACAGTCGAGCCGCTCTACGCGCTGCCCGACGACGTCGAAGAACCGCCCGCAACCGGAGCTCCCGGCGTCATGCCGTTCACCCGCGGTCGCAGCGCGGTGAAGGAGACCTCCGACTGGGACATCCGCCAGCTGCACGACGACCCCGACGTCGCCGTGACCAAGGCGCAGATCCTGGCCGACCTCGAGCGCGGAGCGACCTCCGTGTGGATCAAGGTCGGCGCCAACGGAGTTGCCGCCGACAAGCTCGGTGAGGTGCTCGACGGAGTGATGCTCGACCTCGCGCCCGTCGCCGTCTCCTCCGACGACGACCAGGGTGCCGCTGCCGCTGCGCTCAAGGCCGTCTGGGACGCAAAGGGTGTCGCCGCCGACAAGGTGAGCGGCTCGCTCGGCATCGACCCGTTCGGCTTCGCCGCCCGCCGCGGTGGCGACATCGACACGAGCGCCCTCGTCGAGTGGACCAAGGCCACCGCCGACTATCCCGGCGTCGTGCCGGTAGTCGTCGACGTGCGTCCCTACGCCGACGCCGGTGCCGGTGAGACCAACCAGCTCGCCTTCGCCGTCGCCACGGGCGTCGAGTACCTGCGCGTTCTGGCCGAGGCCGGAGTCGAGCCCGCCAAGTCGTTCGACCGCATCGAGTTCCGCATCGACGCGCACGACGACCAGTTCTCGACCATCTGCAAGATGCGCGCGCTGCGCCGCATGTGGGCCCGCGTGGGCGAGGTGCTCGAGGTGCCCGAAGAGATCCGCGGCGCACGTCAGCACGCGGTCACCAGTTGGCGCATGCTCAGCCGTGACGACCCGTACGTCAACATGCTGCGCGCCACGATGACGTGCTTCGCCTCCGCCGCCGGCGGTGCCGACTCCGTCACCGTGCTGCCCTTCGACAGCGTGCAAGGCCTGCCGGATGCGTTCTCGCGCCGCATCGCCCGCAACACGCAGGTGATCCTCGCCGAAGAATCGCACCTGGGCCGCGTCATCGACCCGGGTGGCGGGTCGTACTACGTCGAGGCGCTCACCGACGACTTCGCCGAGGCCGCCTGGACCGTGTTCCAGGAGATCGAGAAGGCCGGCGGCTTCCGCCAGGCACTTGTCTCCGGTGACATCGCCAAGCGCGCCGCCGCCGACCGCGAGGAGCTCGACAAGCGCCTCGCCGACCGCAGCTCGCCGCTGACCGGCGTGAGCATGTTCCCGAACCTCGACGAGACGCCGCTGCCGCGCACGGCGCGCACAACCCTCCCGGCCCTGTCGGGCGAGGTCACCGCGCTGCCGCGCCGTCGCAACGCCGAAATCTACGAGAAGCTGCGCGACCGGGCACAGGCCGGCGCCGACGCCACCGCCGTGCTCGTGGGCGTGGGCACCCGCCGCGACTTCGGTGGGCGCGAGGGCTTCGCGGCCCCGTTGCTCAACGCGGGCGGCATCCGCACGAAGCTGGTCGAGGTCACCTCCGCCGACCAGGTCGCCGCGGCCCTCGCGAACAACCCCGCGAAGGTGGCCGTGGTCTGCAGCTCGCCCAAGGTCAACGGAGAGCTGTCCGGCTCCGTGATCAAGGCGCTGCGCGAGGCCGGCGTGGCCAACATCTACCTCGCGGGTAACCCGAAGGAGCTGGGCGACGACGCCGGGGCCATCGACGGAAATGTGGCCGTCGGTGTCAACGCCGTCGAGATTCTCACGACGATGCTCGATCAGCTCGGAGTCCCGCAGACCGCCGACAACACGCAAGGAGAGGGCGCATGACCGCCATACCCCGGTTCGACACCACGCCTCTCGGCGACGGGGCACCGGCCGCCGACGCGCAGGCCCGCTGGGCGGCGCTGGCCGAGGGCGCAGAGGGCTACAAGGGCCCCTGGGAGACCCCCGAGCGCATCGACGTTCCGCCTCTGTACACCGAGAAGGACCTCGAGGGCGTCGACTTCCTGCACACGTACCCGGGCGCACCGCCGTTCCTTCGCGGCCCCTACGCCACGATGTACACCAACCAGCCGTGGACGATCCGTCAGTACGCCGGGTTCTCCACCGCCGCCGAGTCGAACGCCTTCTACCGCCGCAACCTCGCGGCCGGTCAGAAGGGTCTGTCGATCGCGTTCGACCTGGCCACGCACCGCGGCTACGACTCCGACCACCCGCGTGTGGCCGGTGACGTGGGCATGGCCGGTGTGGCCGTCGACTCGATCCTCGACATGAGGCAGCTGTTCGAGGGCATCCCGCTCGACCAGATGTCTGTGTCGATGACGATGAACGGTGCTGTTCTGCCGGTGCTCGCGTTCTACGTGGTCGCCGCAGAAGAGCAGGGTGTGAAGCCGGAGCAGTTGGCCGGCACGATCCAGAACGACATCCTCAAGGAGTTCATGGTTCGTAACACCTACATCTACCCGCCGACGCCGTCGATGCGGATCATCTCCGACATCTTCGCGTTCACCAGCCAGAACATGCCGCGGTTCAACTCGATCTCGATCTCGGGTTACCACATGCAGGAGGCCGGAGCGACGGCCGACATCGAGATGGCGTACACCCTCGCCGACGGCATGGAGTACATCCGCGCCGGCAAGGAGGCGGGCCTCGACGTCGACGCGTTCGCGCCTCGCCTGTCGTTCTTCTGGGCCATCGGCATGAACTTCTACATGGAGGTAGCCAAGATGCGGGCCGCGCGCCTGCTCTGGGCCAAGCTCCTGAAGGACTTCGGCGCCAAGAACCCGAAGTCGATGTCGCTGCGCACGCACAGCCAGACGTCGGGTTGGTCGCTCACGGCGCAAGACGTGTACAACAACGTCATCCGCACGTGTGTCGAGGCGATGGCCGCGACTCAGGGTCACACCCAGTCGCTGCACACCAACGCCCTCGACGAGGCCATCGCGCTGCCGACCGACTTCTCGGCCCGCATCGCTCGCAACACCCAGCTGTTCATCCAGCAGGAGTCGAGCACCTGCCGCGTCGTCGACCCGTGGGCCGGCTCCGCGTACGTCGAGGCCCTCACGAAGGACCTCGCGGGTCGCGCGTGGGCGCACATCCAGGAGATCGAGAGCTACGGCGGCATGACCAAGGCCATCGAAGCCGGCATCCCGAAGATGCGCATCGAGGAGGCCGCGGCTCGTACTCAGGCGCGCATCGACTCCGGCCGTCAGCCGGTCGTGGGCGTCAACAAGTACAAGATCGCCGACGACGAGAAGATCGAGGTTCTCAAGGTCGACAACGCCGCGGTTCGCCGCGAGCAGACCGAGAAGCTGGCCAAGCTGCGCGAGATCCGCAACGAGGAGGAGACCCAGGCCGCGCTGAAGAAGCTGGCCGAGGCCGCTGCTTCGCCCGCGGGCCCCGACACCAACCTGCTCGCCCTGTCGATCGACGCGGCGCGCGCGAAGGCGTCGCTGGGTGAGATCTCCGACGCTCTCGAGAGCAAGTTCGGCCGCTACACCGCCGAGATCCGTACGATCAGCGGCGTGTACCGCGAAGAAGTCGGATCCGGAGAGAACACCGAACGCGCCCGCAAGCTCGTCGAAGAATTCGAAGAGCTCGAGGGTCGCCGCCCGCGCATCCTCGTCGCCAAGATGGGCCAGGACGGTCACGACCGAGGCCAGAAGGTCATCTCGACGGCCTTCGCCGACCTCGGCTTCGACGTCGACGTCGGCCCGCTGTTCCAGACGCCGGAAGAGGTCGCCCGCCAGGCGGTCGAAGCCGACGTCCACGTGGTGGGTGCCAGCTCGCTCGCAGCCGGTCACCTCACGCTCGTGCCGGCGCTGCGCGCCGAGCTCGACAAGGCCGGTCGCCAGGACCTCATGATCGTGGTCGGTGGCGTCATTCCCGAGCAGGACTTCGACGAGCTCCGGGCAGCCGGCGCCGAGGCGATCTTCCCGCCCGGCACCGTGATTCCCGACGCCGCGATCGACGTGCTCGAGAAGCTCAAGGCCAACGCGAGTGAGGGGGCCGCGCAGTAGTGCGACGCTCTGCCCCCACCGTCGAAGAACTCGCGGAGGGCGTACGCGCGGGCCAGCGCACCTTGCTGGCCCGCGCGATCACTCTCGTGGAGTCCAATCGACCCGACCATCACGCCAAGGCGCGCGAACTGCTCTCGGTGCTGCGTCCGTACACGGGCAACGCGATCCGGGTGGGCATCTCCGGTGTGCCGGGTGTCGGCAAGTCGACGTTCATCGACTCGATGGGCTGCTACCTCATCGACCAGGGCTACAAAGTCGGTGTCGTGGCGGTCGACCCGTCGTCGCAGCGCACCGGGGGTTCGATCCTCGGTGACCGCACGCGCATGGCGAAGCTGTCGATGCGCGACGAGGCGTTCATCCGCCCCTCCCCCTCCGGGGGGCACCTGGGTGGTGTGGCGCGGGCGACGCGCGAGTCGATGCTGCTGCTCGAGGCTGCCGGCTACGAGGTGATCATCGTCGAGACGGTGGGTGTCGGACAGTCGGAGGTCGCGGTCGCCGACATGGTCGACACGTTCCTCATGCTGTACCTGGCCCGCACCGGCGACCAGTTGCAGGGCATCAAGCGCGGCATCCTCGAACTGGCCGACGTCATCGCGATGAACAAGGCCGACGGCGGCGAGCAGACCACCGTTGCACTGCAGGCCGCTCGTGAGCTGTCGGGTGCGTTGCGGTTGATGCGCAGCGGAGACGAGATTCCGCCTCCGCTCGTGCTGACGTGTTCGGGTCTGCACGGCATCGGGTTGGACGAGGTGTGGGCCGCAGTGTTGAAGCACCGCGAGCGGCTCATCAAACTCGGACGGCTCGAAGAACGCCGGGCCACGCAGCAGCGCGACTGGATGTGGACGATGGCCGACGAAGAGATCACGTCGCTCCTGCGCACCGGCGCCGCTGTCAAGGCGATCCGCGCGGAGGTCGAAGCCGACGTCGCTGCCGGCCGCATCAGCGCGGTCGAGGGCACGGAGAAGGTCCTCGCGGCCTTCGCCTCCGACCCGAAACTGGCGACCTGGCGAGAACAGGGCTGACACAGATCAACCAGAACGGCCGCTCCCGAAAGGGGGCGGCCGTTCTGATTTCTCCTTCCGGGCGGGGCAGCAAGACATAACGCGACCAATTAGTTTCCATAACTTCTAGACATGGATAGGCTCGGCCTGCTTTCATAGAACACGTGAGTACGAAGTCCTCGATCCGCGCGGCCCTCTACGGGCGAATGCGCAGGCAGATGTGTTGTCGCTGCTGTTGATCTCAGCCGACTCCGACCCATCTGAACCAAACTTCGAGGAACTCCGAGGACCATGACCACCACGCTCACCACACAGGCTCCCGCAGTCACGACCACCCGCGACGACCTCTGGATCACGCGCCTGTTCGCCGACTCGACGCTGGCCGCCGCCGTTACCGCGGTGCTGACCAGCCCGGCTGCCGCCTACCAAGACGCGCTCTACGACCGCAGTGTCCTCGTCGACCTGCGCACCAGTTTCACGCGAACGCACCAGGGGGCGTTCGCGGCTGACGTCTCGGTCGAGATCCTCGACCCGAGTTCGCCGTCCGGTTATGCCGACCTCGTGAACCTCGCGACGACCGCTCCGATCGTGCTTGTCACCTCCGACGGGTCGCACGCGCTTCGCCTCTCACAGCACCTGCACTCGCTCGGCCTGCCCGAAGTGAGCGCGCTGCGCGGCGGGTTCGGGGCGTGGCTGGCCAACGGTCTGCCGGTGGCCTGAGCAGCTACTCCGCAGGCGTCTCGGGCGTCTCGGGGGCTTGCTCCCCCAGCTCCCACAATTCGAGTTCGACCCGGTAATCGGATCCGAGTTCTTCTTGCATGTCACGGGCGAGCGCGCGGCCCTCGAATGCGTGCGCGTAGGCGTGGTCGGGTGATTGCCAGCCGGCCTGCGGGTCCATGAACGCGAAGAACTCCTCCGCCCAGGCCTCGAGCCGGGCGTTGACCTCGGAGCTGAAGCTGCCGACTCCGAACTCGGTGACGAACACGGCGTCGTCGGCGACCCACACGGGCAGGGAGCGACCGAAGTCGTTCATCAACTTCACGACGATCGGCTCGCGCTCACTGGGACCTGCGATTTCGTGAATCCCGGAGCGGCCGAGGTGCCCCGGCTGCAAGGTGACTTTGACCGCCCCGGAGGCGTCTTTGACGCGCCGCGCAAGCCACTCCCCCAGACCTTCGTAGTCGACGATGCGGGCGCGGGGCTGCCACCCGGAGTCGGGGTGCCACTGGGCGTTCCACATGTCCGCCCAGTCGCGGAGGCGGTCGGCGAGTTCGGGTGCGACGTCGAGGTCTTCGGGCTCGATGGGCTCCCCGTCGAGCCACACCGGCGACTCGGTGCCGTATTCGGTGGTGAGCCAGATGCCGGTCATCTCGTCCGGCGACACCGGAGAGGTGTCGATCTCGGTCTCGACGAGATCGGGAGGGAGGGCGTCGCCTTCGTGCGCATCCCACTCCCCCACGGCGTAGGCGACGTCGTCGGCGGCGCCTACGTCGGGAACGTCATCGGTGTCGTACGTGGCTCCGGCGTCTTCGCGGAGGAACGGGGGCAGGTCGAGGGGGTCGGCGTCGTCCTCTCGCTGCGGTGGGGTCACCGGCACCAATCTCGGGTCGTCGTCTGCGAACGGGTCGCCGATCAGCCAGCTCGGCAACACGTTCGGATCGCGTGCGTCTGTCGGCATGGTCGTTCCCCTCCGCTGGGTACCTTGCCGTTATCCTGCCTCACTGGCAGCGCGCAAACCCGCAGTTCGGGGGCAACACACCGTGACCGGTAGCGCGGATTCGTCTCTCAGCCGCGGCCCGTGAGCTGGGCGATCTTGGCGGCGAGTTCGTCTTCGGTGAGCAGGCCCTTCGCGTGCAGGTCGGCGAGCACGCCCATGAGAACGGCTGCATCGGCCTCCGCACCGGCGGCCAGGTCTCCGTCGCTCGGCGCAGACGGCGCCCCCGGCGGCGGGGTCGACGTGCCATGCACCCCGGACTCGTGCGTCGCGTTGGCCGACTCTGCGAGCATCGGAGCCGTCGCGCCTGCGTCGGCCGCCCCCGCACCAGCGCTCTCGGCACCCTCGGCCGGAGCCTCCGCCGCTGCGGCTTCCGTGGCGGAGGGGCGGGTGACCTCGAACGACGGCCTCGCCCCGTTGTTCGACGGACGGCTCACACCGAGCACTGCGTCGGGTACGCGGATAAGGATGCCGTCGACGACACGGTCGGCGTCTTCGCGCTGCATGCGACGCACGGCGATGCGGCCTTCGGCGGTGAGAACACCCAGGCCGTCGTGGATGCGCGGTGCGTAGTCGACGGCCTTGATGTCGGGCAGGTATACGGCGCGCAGGCGGAACATCGAGAAGTCGTCACGCAGCGCGATGACGCGCTTGTCGGTGAGAACGAGCACCCCGTCTCCGGCGGCGAACTGGCACGCCACCATGTCGACGACCGTCTCACCCTCCTCGAGAGACTCGTGGAGGTCGCGGATCGCCGTGCGCGTGCCGAACGTGACCCGCATACGGGCCTCGGCCTCGGCGATGTCTTGACGCAACCTGTCCATGCCTGCACATACGGACGAGTTCGCCCGAACCTGAGCGTTCTTGGCCGCAGAGTCGCAAGGTTCAGAGGTTCACCGGGAGGCGGAGTTCTCGCCCCCGCCAACGCGCCCGCAACCAGGGGTCGTGGCTGGCGACCACGACCGCGCCGGGGTATTCGGGCAGGGCCGCCTCGAGCTCCTCCACGAGGCTGAGCGCCAGGTGGTTGGTGGGCTCGTCGAGCAGCAGCACGTCGGGTGGATCTGCGACGAGGAGCGCCAGCTCGACCCTGCGTTGGGTGCCCAGTGACAGCTCCCGCAGGGGGCGGCGGATGTCGCGGGCGTACAACAGCCCTCGCGGAGGCGTGAGCCCGTGGTGTTCGAACAGGTCGGCTGCCGTGGTGGTCGCGCCTGCGACGGCGGCCGTCACGTCTTGCGCCAGCAGACCGATGCGCACACCCTCTCCTGCCGCGCGGTCACCGCAGGTCGGGGCGAGCGTGCCCGCGAGCACTGCGAGCAGCGTCGACTTTCCGCACCCGTTTGGGCCGGTGACGAGCAGGCGTTCGTTCTCCGCGAGGGTCAGGTCGAGCGGCGCGAGGCGGCCAGCGACGGCCGCACCTCGGAGCGTGAGGGGCGGAGGTGCGGGCTCGTCGCCGGTGCCCCTCGGGGTGCGTTCGTCACCTCCGGCGCGCCGTTCGACGGCCCGTTCGTCGGCCCGGAAGCCGGTGAACGCCAACGGCTGTGGCGGGGGCGCGACCTGTGCGGCCTCCAGACGATCGAGCTGAGTACGGGCGGAGCGGACGCGCCGGCCGATGGTGGTGGCGGCGCGGTCTCCGTAGAACTTCGCCGCGATCCGCGCCTCCGACTTGGCGGTGGTGCGATGGAAGACGTCTCGGGCCGCGACATCGACGGTGTGGCGGAGGCGCGCGAGTTCGTGTTGCTCGCTGTCGTACCGCTCCTGCCATCGGCGACGGTCGTCGACGCGGGTGCGCAGGTAGTCGGAGTAGGCGCCCGTATAGACCGCACCCTGATGCAGGTCGCCGTCGGGCCCCGGCGTGGGGTCGAGATCGACGATGCGCGTGGCCACGCGGTCGAGAAAGGCGCGGTCGTGGCTCGCGAAGAGCACCGGACCGCCCCACGAGTCGAGATGTGCGGCAAGAAAGTCGAGCCCGGCGTCGTCGAGGTGGTTGGTGGGCTCGTCGAGCACGAGCAGCGTGGGGTGCCCGAGCAGCAGGGCCGCGAGCGCGAGGCGACGGCGCTGCCCTCCGGAGATTTCGGCGAGGCGTCGGGAGCGGGGCACGTCGGCGATCCCGAGACCCGCGACGACCTCGTGGATGCGGGCGTCGAGCGACCAGGCATGGGCCAGTTCCGCCTCGTGCAGGGAGTGGGCGAATTCGGCCGCAGCGCGGCGGTCGTCGGGCCGCTCGGCGAGGGCGGCGCCGAGCTGCTCGCCCCGCTCGGCGAGCCACCGGACAGGGGCGACGGCCGCCTCCAGCACGTCGCCGACCGTGTCGGAGGCGGGGTGTGGCAGCTCCTGATGCAGCAGCCCCACTCGCTCGGGTGACGTGACGCCCCCTGCAGAGGGCGTGAGGTCACCAGCGGCGACGCGCAGGAGCGTGGATTTACCGGCGCCGTTCTCGCCGACGACACCGACCCGCTCCCCCGGCGGCGCGGTGAGCGACACGTCGGTGAGCACGCGGGTGTCGGTGAACGAAACGGAGACGCCGTCGAGAGCGAGGTGATCGATGGGCAAGTGAGACATCCTGACCTGGGTCTGAGTCTCCCCGCCGGGCATAGGCGAACGCACACATCACGCGGAGTGACGGGTTCGCGCCTCGGGCGCGGGGAACGACAGGTCAGTGGCTCAGCACCGCACCAGGGTAGCGGTGTGATCGGTCAGGAGGCCACCCCGGCGGTCCGTCCCATCGCCTCGGGCATGCGCATCGACCACTCGGGCGGCGCCTCCTGCGCGGGGGCGGCCGGCAGCGTGCCCGAACCGTCGGGCTGTGGGATCGCCCCGAGCAGCGCTTTCGTGTACGGGTGCAGCGGATCGTTCCAGATCGTCTCGGTGTCACCCGATTCGACCACCTGGCCGCGGTACATGACGAAGAGCCGATCGGCGATGAGCCGAACCACCGACAGGTCGTGCGAGATGAACAGCATCCCGGCGTTCTGCGAACGGCACAGGCTGCGCATGAGCTCGGCGACCGCCGCCTGGGTGGAGGCGTCGAGGGCGGAGATGGGCTCGTCGGCTATGAGCAGGTTGGGGCGCGACGCCAACGCCCGCGCGATGGCGATGCGCTGCCGCTGCCCACCCGAGAATTCGTGCGTGTACCCGGAGGCCGCGCCCGCCCCCAGGCCGACGCGCTCGAGCCACTCGGCCGGTTCCGAGCCTTCGTCGCCGCGTGCCTTCGCGGCGCGGATGCCGTCGAAGATCTGGCTGCGCACCGTGCGCCGGGGGTTGAGCGACGAGTTCGGGTCTTGGAAGACCATCTGGATCGCCGTGAACTCCGGTGTGCGCCGCCGGAACCCCAGCTTGGGCACGGCTTTCCCGCGGAAGTGCACCTCGCCTCCGGCTATCGCCTCCATGCCGGCCACCGCACGCGCTAGCGTCGACTTACCGCAACCGGATTCGCCGACGAGGGCGACCGTCTCCCCCGCCTCGATCGTGAGGGAGACGTCGTTCACCGCGACCAGAGGCGGGTGGCCCGGATACACGACCCTCAGGTTCTGCACCGACAGCAGCTCAGCCATGCTCGCCCTCCCGGAGCTCGTGCCCTGCCGAGCCCGCGAACCGCTCGGCCATGTGCGCCTGCGGCAGCGCGTCGAGCAGCGACCGCGTGTAGGGGTTCTGTGGATCGGTGAAGATCGCCCGCCGTTCGCCCTCTTCGAGGATCTCCCCGTGGCGCATCACCGCGACCCGGTCGGCGACAGCGCTCATCACGCCCAGATCGTGGGTCACGAGTAGTACGGCGAGCTGCCGCTCCGCAGCCAGTTCCCGGAGAAGGTGCAGCACCCCCGCCTGCACGGTGACGTCGAGGGCGGTGGTCGGTTCGTCGGCGAGCAGCACCTCCGGGTCACAGGCCAGGGCCACCGCGATCGCGATGCGCTGCCGCTGCCCACCGGAGAACTGATGCGGATACCGGGTGAGCGCGTTCTCCGGGCGCGGCACGTGCACCTGGGTGAGCAGTTCGACGGCCCGATCGCGGGCCTGCGACCGGTTCATCTTGAAGTGTGCGCGCACGTGGTCGGTGAGCTGCGCGCCGACGCTCATCTGCGGGTGCAGGCTCATCGACGGGTCTTGGAAGACCATCGCGATGCGCCGCCCGCGGACGCTCTCGAGCACCTTGCGGGAGGCGCCCACGAGCTCGGTGTCGTGCAGGCGGATGCTGCCCGCGATCCGGGCGTTCGAGGGCGCCAGGCCCAGCACGGTGAACGCCGTCATCGATTTTCCGGAGCCCGATTCGCCTGCCAGCCCCTGAATGCGACCGGCCTCCAGGTCGAGGCTCACGCCGCGCAGGATCTGCACCGGCCGCTGCTTCGACCCGAACTCGAGCCGGAGGTCGCGGATCGAGAGAACCGGGCTCATGTCGGGTTGCCCTTCGTGACGATGCCCGACGATCTCGGGTCGAAGGCATCACGCAGCGTGTCACCCATGAAGTTGAAGGCGAGCACGACCGACAGGATCGCCAGGCCCGGGAACACGCCCAGCCACCAGTAGTCGAACTGGCCGATGGAGGCCGAGATCATCGAACCCCATTCGGGGGTGGGCGGTTTGGCGCCGAGGCCGAGGAAGCTCAGACCGGAGAGCAGCAGGGTGGCCGTGCCCACGTCGAGACTCGCGAGCACGAGCACCGGCCCGATGACGTTGGGGGCGATG
This sequence comes from Dermatophilus congolensis, assembly GCA_030538115.1. GTDB lineage: Bacteria > Actinomycetota > Actinomycetes > Actinomycetales > Dermatophilaceae > Dermatophilus > Dermatophilus congolensis_B. The sequence continues at coordinate 37,053 of JAUNUP010000006.1, forward strand.
TCGCGTGCCAGCGAGGTCCACGGCGAGACGCCGAGCAGGCGGCCGGCCGTGACGTAGTTGCTCGTGCGCAGTCCGACGACGAGCGAGCGCGTGACACGTGCGTACGACGGCCACGACACGACGAGGGCGGCGAACACGGCGTTGAGGAGGCTCGCGCCGAGTGAGGCGGCGACGACCATGGCGAGAACCGTGGTGGGGAACGCCATCACCAGGTCGGTGATGCGCATGATCGCCTCGTCGACCCACTTGCCGAAGAACCCGGCGATCGCGCCGAGCACGCTGCCGATGACGAGCGACATGCCCACGAGCAGCAGTGAGAGCGGGATCGTCGTGCGGGCACCGAAGATGAGGCGGGAGAACACGTCACGGCCATTGGCGTCGGTGCCCAACCAGTTGTCGGGGCCGGGCGGCTGGAGGCGCGCGAACGCCTCGGCGAGCGGATCGGCCGGGGCCACCACCGGCGCGAGCACGGCGACCGTGATCCACGCGATCGCGATGACCGCACCGATGATGCCGAGCGGGGCGCGCCAGGCGGGGCCGAGGCGGAACCGTCGGCCGGGCAGCGGCACTCCGTGCCCGGGGTCGAGGATCGCCGCCGCCTCCTCGAGTGGGGCGCCGCCGGCCACGTCGCCTGGCGTCAGCACGGGGCCGGGGTAGCTCGCCTCCGACAGGGCGTGGATGTCGTCGCGCTCTTCCGGTGGCAGCTTGGGCAGGCGAGGTTCACCAGACATGTCAAGACACCCGCACTCTCGGATCCAGCACCCCGTAGAGGATGTCGACGACGAAGTTGGTGACGAGGTAGATGAGGCCGACGACCAGACCGACCCCCATCACTCCTGGGAGGTCGAGGCTCGTCGCCGACTTGAACGCGTAACTGCCCAGGCCCTGCCACGAGAAGACGCTCTCCACGAGCACCGTGCCCGACAGGAGCGTGCCGAACGCGAGACCCACCACCGTGAGGATCGGTAGCGCCGCACCGCGCAGCACGTAGCTGAACAGGACCCGCGGGCGGCTCAGTCCCTTGGCCTGGGCAGCGCGCACGTAGTCCTGGTCGAGCACCTCGAGCACCGCCGAACGGACGAACCGGGTGAGCAACCCCACCGTGTACATCGTCAGTACTGCGACGGGGAGGATGAGGTGCGCCGAGGCGTCGAGGAACGCGTCGAACCTGCCAGCGAGCAGCGAGTCGACGGTCATCAGCCCCGTGCGCCGCGGCGGTGGCGTGATGAGCGGGCTGAGCCGACCCGATCCGGGCACGACACGCAGCCGGTACGAGAAGACGTAGAACAGCACCATCGCCATCCAGAACGTCGGCACGCTCAGGCCCGTGAGCGAGACGACGCGGAGGACCTGGTCGGTGACCTTGCCGCGCTTGTACGCCGACCACACACCGAACAACACGCCGATGAGCAGGCTGAAGAAGACCGCCCACAGCGCCAGCTCCAGCGTTGCGGGCACGGCTGCCCGCAGATCCTGAAGCACTGGGCGGTGCGTCTGCTGCGAGATGCCCAGGTCACCGCGGGCGAGGTTGCTCAGGTAGATGCCGTACTGCACGTACAGCGGCTCGTCGAGTCCGTAGCGCTCGCGGAACGCTGCGACCGTCGCCTCGTCCTCCGCGGCCCGCTGTCCCAGGGCCGAGGCCACCGGGTCGCCGGGCACGAGGTTCGTCAACGTGAACGTCACGAGTGTGACGCCCACGAGGAGCAGGCACGACACCCCGAACCTGACCGCGAGGTAGCGCAGGAACGGGCGGCGCCTGCGGGTGGCCTTCTGCGACTCCTCCGCAGGCGCCGTCGCGACCGTCTGCTCAGCCATCGGTGCCGATGTCGGCGAAGTCGATGGTCCAGACCGGGTTGTACACCACGTTCGTCAGCGTGGACGCAGCGGCCAGGTTCACAGCGGGCTGCAGCAGCGGCACGAACGGGCCCGCCTCGTTGAGCCGCTTGCCGACAGCCTGGAAGGCCGCCTTGCGCTCCTCGTCGGAACCGCCCGCGCGCGCCTTGTCGACGAGCGGGGCGAGGGTCGGGTCGGCCCCCGCCTCCCACATGGCACGCTTGCCGACGAGGTCACCGGGGGTGAACACGAGGTAGTCGGCCGGGTCGGGGTAGTCGGGGCCCCAGTACCAGAGCCCGATGTTCTCCTTGCCGGTGCGGTAGGCGTCGAGTTCGGTGGCGACCGGCGCCGGGGCGAGCTCGACGTTGATGCCCGCCTTGCTCAACTGCGCCTGGATGCGCTCGGCAACGCTGGTGAACTGCACACCGTTGAGCGTGATGTCGTTGGGGTAGTTGAGCGGAACCTTGTCGCCGTTGTAACCGCTCGCCGCCAACGCGGTCGCCGCGGCAGCAGCGTCGTACGTGAGGGCATCGCCCTTGTCGAGCGCGCCGAGGAACATCGACGGGATGACACCCGCGGCCTGCACCGAACCCTCACCGGCGACCTCGAGAAGGGCGTCGTAGTCGATCGCGGCCTTCACGGCCTTGACGAAGTCGGGGTTCGAGGTCCACTTATTCACCGACGGGCTCTGGTTGAGCAGCAGGAAGATCACGTTGGCGCTCGGGCCGCTCGTCACCTTGATGTTGTCGGGCATGCCCTTGACCTGGTCGCCTGTGAGGTCGAGGGCGAGCATCGAGTCGCCCGACTTGATGTTGACGGCCTGGCTCGCCGTCTCCACATTGCGCATGACGATGCGGGAGAGAGCCGGCTTCTTCGGCCCGTCATAGTTGGGGTTCGCGGTGAAGACGACCTGCGACTTCAGGTCGAGCGATTCGATCGTGTACGGCCCCGAACCCGCCGAGGTCGCGTTGAGGAATGCCTCGGCGCCGTCCTGCGGCGTCGTGCTGCCGCCGTTGGACTCGACGACCTTCTTGTTGACGATGCCGAGGGCCGGGTTGGGCAGGATGTACGGCAGCGCCGGGGTGGGCTTGTCGGTGGTGAGCTTGACCGTGGTGTCGTCGACCTTCTCGATCTTGACGCCGTCGAGCAGGAACGAAGGGCTGCCCTTGACGCCCTGCACGCGCTGGAGGCTGAACGTGACGTCGTCGGCGGTGATCGGCGCTCCGTCGGAGAAGTGGCGCTGGCCCTGCAGCTTCACGGTGAACTCGGTGAACTCGGCGTTGTTCTCGACGGTCGCCAGGTCGGGCTCGGGCTTGGTGACGTCGTCGCCCTTGAACGTGAGCAACGTGTCGTAGAGCGCGTGCGCGACGGTGTTACCCGTGTGCTCGTACGAGCGGGCCGGGTCGGCGCTCTTGAGGTCGAAGGCCCGGTCGATGACGAGGGTCTTGCCTCCCCCGGATCCGCCCGTGGCGCCTCCCCCGGACTCCCCTCCCCCGCAGGCGGTGAGCAACAGGGACGTTGCCGCCATGAATCCCACAACTGCGACACTGGTTCTGCGAGACGCCATGCCCGGGCCTTTCCTGAGCACCGGGCTCGTCCGCATCGGAATCGGCACCGGTGAAACGGGTTCAAGGCGCCCAGAGTATCCATGTTGTGTTCGACGTCATATAGGTTTCGGGCTATTCGTCCCTTGCGATGCCGAAAAGGAGCCCAGATTGTCCGAAGAATCGGTCGGTTCGGAGACAGGCCGGTCGCCGCTGACCGAGATCGAGGAGCGCATTCTCGGCATCTTTCGAGCTGACAGCCGGATCTCGATGTCGGAGCTGGCGAAGGCTGTGGGCATCTCGCGGTCGAACGCCTACGCGCGCGTGGAGTCGCTCATCGAGCGCGGGGTGATCCTCGGTTTCCACACCCAGGTCGACGCCGCCCACGTGGGGCTCAACGCCTCCGCGTTCGTACTGCTCAACGTGCGCGCGAACGCCTGGGCGGAGTTCCGGGAGGCGATCGCGACGGTGCCCGAGGTCGAGTACGCGTGCATCGCGACGGGGGATTTCGACGTGATGATGCTCGTGCGATCGGTCACCGTGCAGGACATCCACGTACTCGTCGCGGGTGTATTGGCCACCATGCCGTCGGTGCGGGCGGTGAAGACGGTCGTCGTGCTCGACGAACTCGTGCGTCGCCCGTTCCTGCTCACCAGCGACCTGCCCGACCGCTCCGGGACTCGAGAGGAACTGGCCGTGGGGCGCGTGACGCGCGGCCCCGTCGACAGCGAGGGCTGAGCCGAAGATCCCGGCTGCGGGACCCGCCCTCGCCTACGGTTGAGGGGTGACCGAGACTCTGCCGTTGCTGCCCGACGACTTCTCCCGCGTGATGTGCGTGGTGGCGCACCCCGACGACATGGAATACGGCGCCTCCGCCGCCGTCTCTGCCTGGACCCGACGCGGCGTCGAGGTCGCGTACCTGCTGCTCACCTCCGGTGAGGCCGGCATGCAGACCCCGCCGGAGGAGGTCGGGCCGCTGCGCGCCGACGAGCAGGCCCGCGCCTGCGAGGCCGTGGGCGTGAGCAACCTGACGATCCTGAACCACCCCGACGGCATGCTCGTCTACGGCCTCGATCTGCGCCGCGACATCGCCCGCGCGGTACGTGAATTCCGCCCCGACGCCGTCATCACGACGGAGTACGAGGTGGAGGCGTACGGCGGCCTCAACCAGGCCGACCACCGCGTCGCGGGCCTGGCCACCATCGATGCCGTGCGCGACGCCGACAACAACTGGGTCTTCCGCGATCTGCTCGAGGAGGGGCTCGGCAAGTGGCACACGAAGTGCCTGCTCATCGCAGGCAGCTCGCGCCCGACGCACGCGGTGCCGGTGAACGCCGACGACGTGGCCGCCAGCGTGAAGTCACTCGAATGCCACGAGGCCTACCTCGCCGACCTGCCCAACCACCCGAAGCCCGCCGACTTCATCCCCGAAATCCTGCGTGAAGGCGGCGCGGCGACGGGCACGGAATACGCGGCGACCTTCCGCGTCTACGACCTCGGCGGCCTCGCGGGCGAGTAGGCGCACCGGGCATCTCCCGAGGTCACAGTGGGAGATGCCCGACCAGCCGCGCCTACTCCGCGACCACTTCGTTGCGGAGCACGCCCAGGCCCGTGATCTCGACCTCGACCACGTCGCCGGGCGAGAGCAGCCCCGACGGCTCCATGAACAGGCCGACCCCGCCCGGGGTGCCGGTGACGATAACGTCTCCCGGAGACAGCGGCGTGAACGCGGTGACGTGTTCGATGATCGCGGGGATGTCGAACGTGAGGTCGCCCACGGAGGTGTGCTGGCGCACCTCGCCGTTCACGCGGGTCTCGAGCGTCAACGCAGCGACGTCGCCGACCTCGGAGGCGGGCACGAAGTACGGCCCGAAACCGCCGGTGGCCGGAAAGTTCTTGCCCGGCCCCCACTGCCCAGCAGCCAGCTGCCAGTCGCGCACGGAGAAGTCGTTGTAGCAGGCGTATCCGGCGACGTGGTCATAGGCCTCTGCTGCCGGGACGCGCCAGGCGGGTGATCCGATGACGAGTGCCATCTCGCCCTCGTAGTCGAATTGTGTGCTGCTCGCCGGGAACACGGCAGGTTGCCCGTGCCCCATCTGGGAGTCGGCGTACCGGAAGAAGACGGTGGGCGCCGTCACGTCGCTGCGGCCGGCCTCCTTCTGGTGGGCCCGGTAATTGGCGCCGATGCAGATGATCTTGGCGGAGTCGCGGATCACGGGGTCGAACTGCACCTCCGCCTCCGGCACAGAGGGGAGGCCGTCGATCGAGACTCCGGCGAGCAGCCCGGCGGCGATGGCCTCGCGCAGGGAGGGGGCGAGGCCGGCCCCGGAGGGCCCGAGGTCGTACACGGCTCCGTTGTCGCTGACGCCCCAGGAGGAATTTCCGGCGTGGGTGAACGAGACGAACTTCATGAATGGTGCCTTTCGTGGGTTTTCGGGCATGGCGAATCGTGTTGGGTCGTACCGGTGGTGACAGGGAGGGAGAGAACGCGGGCCGGACTACTCGGCCTCGTCGGGAGACAGGGCCGCCTCGATCTCGGCCCGGCACTGGTGTAGTGCGACGACGGCGGCGTCGATGTCGGTGATCGGAAACTCCTCGCTGGCTCCGACGAGGGCGAGTGCATGACTGCGCGTGCCGTCAGGGCCGCGAACCGCCACGGCGACGGCGGAGATCTCGGCCTCCAGTTCTCCGACGGAGACGTAATGGTCGCGCGCCCGGATCGCGCGCAGTGCGGCACTGACCTCGTCGAGCGTCGTCCCGAGACCGGCCGCGCGCATCGCCTCCGCATTCTCGGAGTAGAGGCGCTTCAACTCCTTCGGAGGCACCCACGAGAGCACCACCTTGGGCGCGGCGCCCACGGCGAACGGCCGCAGACGGCCACGGCCGTAGCTGAGGTCGGGCAGCCGCTCAGTGGCCGTGCGGTGGATGTCGATGAGCCGGCTCCCGTACACCGACGTGAGCACGGCCGGCGCGTCGTATTCGGCGGTGAGGCGCGCCATCGCGGGGATCGCGGCGGCCAACATCGGGTCGGTGTGCCGCAGCACGTGGTCGAGCTCGATGATGCGCGGGCCGAGCGCGTACAGCCCCGCTCCGACTTTGGCGAGAAACCCGCTCTCCACGAGGTCGCGCACGTAGCGGTAGCCGGTTGCGCGCGTGTACCCGAGCATCTCGTTGATGTCGTCGGGGTGCCACACCGGATGGTCCTCGCCGAAGAGGTCGAGGATCGCGAGGGCGCGCGCTGGGCTGGTCATGGTGGCTGAAGCTACTCCACACCCATGCGCGCGGCCATCTCGGCACGCCACTGCGAGCGCGGCTTGAACCCGGGCAGCGAGCGGGCGTGCGCCTCGGCTGCGGCCATGATGTCGCCTTCGCTCGCAGTGAGGTCGACCGGCACCTTGAACGGCTGGTCGACGTACCAGGGCAGGTCGATGAAAAGCTCGAGGCGGTTGCCTTCGGGGTCACGCACGTACAGCGACAGCGCGTTTCCGTGGGTGGCGGGGTCGAGGCCGGAGGCGAGCGGGTCGGCTTCGAGCAGCGTGTAGAGCGACTTGAGGGTCGTGAGGCTGTCGGCCTTGAGCGAGATCTGGTTGATGACGTTGAACGGCACGTCGGCCGGCCGGCCGCTGGCCAGCACGATCTGGTGGTGCTCGTCGGGGTCGCGGCTGAGAAAGACCAGGTCGACGGGGCCGGTGGGCGGGTGCAGCGTGCCCCGGTCGGTGACCGTGAACTCGAGCAGGCGCGTGTAGAAGTCCTCCATCGTGGCTGGATCGGTCACGAACATGCCCATGTGGCTGAACGTCAGCCCGGGCCGCGTGGGTGCCGCCATGCGGGCCTCCCTCTTCTCGTTGGTGTCGCCCCGAATTCGGGTGCGACGAGGTGTTGACGACAACCGTACGCCCAACCTACGGTTATCGCAATAGTTGAGATTTTCTCGCTTCTGCGGATGGAGTTGCACATGACGCACACCCCCACCACTCCCACCACCGAGACCGTCGACGTCGCCGTGATCGGGCTCGGCCCCGTCGGCGCCACCCTCGCCAACCTCCTGACCCTGCGCGGAGTCAGAACGCTTGTTATCGAGAAGGAGCGCGAGATCTACTCCCTCCCCCGCGCGATCCAGTTCGACGGCGAGGTGCTGCGGGTGTTCCAGACCATCGGCATCGCCGACCTGCTCATGCCCGACCTCTCGGTCGCGAGGCGGATGCGATTCGTCGACACCGAGGGCCACGTGATCATCGACTGGCAGCGGCCCCACGACGTCGGGCCGATCGGTTGGCACAGCAGCTACCGCTTCCACCAGCCCACCCTCGAAGGCCATCTGCGTGACCGTCTCGCCTCACAGCCGAACGCCGAGGTGCTGCTCGGAGCCGAGCTGCTCACGATCGAAGATCAGGGCACCCACGTCGACCTGCAGATTCACGACGGCGACAGCGACCAGCTCGTGCACCGCAAGGCCCGCTACGTGGTCGGTTGCGACGGCGCCCGCTCCACCGTGCGCCGCGTGATGGGCACGACGCTCGACGACCTGCAGTCGCACGAGCGCTGGCTCGTGGTCGACGTGCTGCTCGACCGCGAGCGCCCCGATCTCGACACCGACAGCATCCAGTACTGCGACCCGGCCCGACCGGCGACGTACGTCCCCGCTCCGCACAACCGGCGACGCTGGGAGCTCATGCTTCTGCCCGGCGAAGACCCGGCCGACATGTCGACCTCGGAGGCGGTCTGGCGGCTGCTGAGCCCGTGGGTCACTCCGGAGGACGGCCGGATCGAGCGGCCGGCCGCGTATACGTTCCACTCCGTCGTCGCCCGTGGCTGGCGGCAGGGGCGGCTACTGCTCGCCGGAGACGCGTGCCACCAGACCCCGCCGTTCATGGGCCAGGGCATGTGCGCGGGTATCCGCGACGCCTCCAACCTGGCCTGGAAGCTCGCCGACGTGGTGGCCGGCCGGGCCGACGAATCCCTGCTCGACACCTACGAATCCGAGCGGTCGCCGCACGTGCGCGAGTTCATCGAGACCGCAGTGCGACTCGGGCGGGTCATCCAGACCACCGATCCCGACCTGGCCGAGGCCCGCAATGCTCGCATGCGCCGCGAGCCGGAGGCGTTCCGCACCCCGCGCCCGCTGCTCGGCCCGGGGGCACACGCCGGCGCAGCTCCGGCGGGCGACATCGGCGACCAGCCGTGGCTGCCAGACGGACGGCGCACCGACGACCTCGTCGGGTACCACTACTGCCTGCTCGTCGCTCCAGAGCATCGAGAACTCGCGGAGGCTGCTGCCGCCGCGGCGTCCACCCAGGTCACAGTGGTCGACGCTGTCTCGCAGAGCCAGGTGGAGTGGCTCTCGACTCTCGGGGCGGTCGCCGTGCTGGTGCGCCCCGACCGGTACATCGCCGCCACAGCCTCGGAGCCGGGCGAGGTCGCGGCGCTGACGAGCACACTCGCCCGCGTCGCATGAGGCGCCGAACGGGTGCATCACGACACGTCCACGCAGGGCCTCGCGGGCCAGTAGCTGTCGGCTACGACCCTTCGGGCCAGTCGTCGCGCACGTCGGCTCCGCCCTCGACGACCTTTTCGACCTCCGTCGGAAAACCGGTCCACGAATCCTCGGGGCGGTAGCCGAGTTCGAGCATCGTGTTGGTGATGTCCCAGCGACGGTTCGGATTGTCGGACACCACGTAATAGATGCCGTACCGCACCTCGGCCTCGATGGCGCGGCGGAAGATCTGCTCGGTGTCGTCCGGGCTGAGCCAGAGCGCGCGCATGATGTCCTCGTCAGACTCGAGGGGATTCTCCACCGACCAGCCGATACGCAGCGCGATGAAGTCGACTCCGAACTCGTCGTGGTAGAAGCGGCCCAGCACCTCACCGAACGCCTTCGACACCCCGTACAGGGAGTCGGGTCGAGGCAGTTGGTGCGAGCACACCGGCCACTGCTCGAGCCGGTCGTACATGCCGACAACGTGATTCGAGGAGGCGTAGACAATGCGGCGCACCCCCGCCTCGCGGGCGGCCTCGAAGACGTTGCGGGTGCCGACGATGTTCGCCGTGAGCACGTCGTCCCAGGTCGATTCGGGTGACGCCGACCCGGCGAGGTGCACCACGGTGTCGATGTCGTCCATGAGCCCCCTGACCTCGTCGTAATCCTCGAGGTCGGCCTTGCGGAGAACCTTCGCCTGCGCATCGTTCGCCGGGGTGCGGCCCTGTTGGACGATGTCGTAATCACCCCCGAGACGCTCGCTGAGCCGCAGCCCGATACCGCCGGTCGCACCTGTGATGAGAATCCGTCGCCTCGCGTCACCCATGCACCCCATCGTGGCCGCGAAACCGACGTCGCGCAGCGCGAGGGAATCGCACCTTGGGAAGATCGGCTCACTCATGGCCGTTCACAGTGAGAGTTCCGAACATACATCAGAACCGTGAGAGACTGTCACAGTATTTTTACTGTTCACTCCACAGAAATAGTATATACGTTCGCATTCCGGACGTATTGACGATCAGTATGTAACTGCACTCTGGCGCAGAGAAACAGATCGTCAGTACGATGAATCATGTCGATCGCCGAGAGCCCCGTACGTTGGGACGAATACCCCGAGACGATCACGGCTGCGCCTCTTCCGGGTGCCTCCCAAGGCTCCGGCTACGCCGACTCCGAAGTGGACGACTGGGCCGAGGCTGCTGCATACGCGACGCGGTATTACCGCGCCCCCATCGGTGCCTCTGCCCCAGACGCGGCGCAGGTGACTGAACTCCGAACTTCGGCAACTGCTCCGGCTGCCGCTACGGCGGTGGCAGTGGCAGTGGCAGACAGTGATCGCGTCGTGGCTCCGGGCCCTGGCTCAGCCGATGCCGCGACAACCCGGCGTGCTCGCCTGGCCGGGTCGATCTCCGCGCACCCACGCGTTCGCTTGAGTAACGACGACTTCTACGCGCATCAGGCCGATGTCCTACAGCAGGTGCGCGAAGTCGCCGGAGTGCTGAACCGCGCTCACGCCGAGCTCGTCACGCTCGTGGCCGACGCGCTCACCACCGGAGTGTGGGCGGAGGCGGGCATCAAGTCCCCCGCGCACTGGCTGACCCTCCGTGTCGGTCTGTCGGCCGGGCGCGCGAACTCCGTTCTCGAGATCGCGAAACGACACCACGCCCTCACCGCCACGATGGGCCTGTTCAGCGACGGCGACCTGTCGATGGAGCAGGTCGGCGTCATCGCACGCAACGTACCCGACCACTACGAAGCCGAGGTACTCAACCTCGCCCGGCACGCCACTGTGCCCCAGATCCAACGCGCCACCCGCCACTACACCTGGGCGCCTGCCCCGACAGCAACGGCGTCAGATGCCGAGAAGCCCGACGAAGGCGCGACGACCGCGACCGGGCATGACGTCGAGGACAGCGCCCAGCCGGAGCCGGCTGCGGCGACCCCCAAGTCGGCCGTGAACCCGTTCGACCCCACCAACGCCGCCCCGTCGCTGTCGATGCGGTACACGCCCAACGGACGGTTCGTGCTGCACCTCGATGCTCCCGCTCACCTGGGCGCACTCGTCGAATCCGCCGTGCGCGAAGCCAAAGACGCTCTGTTCCACGCCATCACGCGCGGCAACACCAACGGCAACCCCTCGGCTCAGGCTGAGCCCGTGCTCGGCGTCTTCGGCAAGCCCGCGACTGCCGACGCGGCCAACACGATCCGCCGCACACCGCCGGGCACGCTCCCCACGCTGGCCGACGGCCTCATCGAGGTGGCGCGTCGCTCCCTCGACACGGTGACCGCCGGGTCGCGGCGCGACAACTACCGCATCTACCTCCACCTCGACATGCGCGACGGCAGCGTCGACCACCCCGGCACGAATGCCTGGCTCAACGGCCACGAACTTCTACCGGCTCACCTGGTACAGCGGCTGACCTGCGACGGGATCATCCAGCCACTCTGGGAGAAGGAGGGCGTGCCGGTCTCCGTCGGACGGGCGATGCGGATAGTGCCCACACGCACCCGGCGCCTCATCCACGACCGCGACCGCGGCTGCCGATTCCCCGGATGCGCCTCCACCGCACACGTCGACATCCACCACATCCAGCACTGGGCCGACGGAGGACGCACCGACACGCCCGACCTCGTCTCGCTCTGTCCGTTCCACCACGACGCCCACCACCGCGGCGAATTCACGATGCGCGGCAACGCAGATCTACCCGAAACGGATCCGCGAGCGCTGCGGTTCTACACCCACGCCGACTTCCCGCTCACATTCGAACCCCCGCCAGCACCCGAACCCGACTCCCCCTCAGCCAACCCTGACCGCACGCGGTACGACGGCCCCTCCGGCGACACCCTGCACACCCACTGGGTCGACTTCGAACCGACACCGCGCTCCGCCTGGTCATGGTCGTGAGCCACCGAGGCGAGGGGCCACACTGGAGCGGTGGTCGATGACGGCGAAGGCACAGCGGCGGCTCCGCGCGTAGGCGCCGAGCTCGTCGCGGTCGTCATCGGGCCCACCGCCGCCCACGCCTGGGGCGCGCCGCCCACTCCGCGGGTCGCCGTGGTGGGAAACGGGGTTCGCGAACGCGTCGATCCGGCTGGTGCCCTCGACCTCGTCGCCTGGATCGAAGCGCAGCGCCACCCTCGTTGGGTGTGGTGGTCGGCCGAAGGGACCGCGCGGCCGTTCGTGTCCGCCGGACTCACGTTCGCGCGCGCCTGGGACATCACCGAAGCCCATCGCCTCATCACCGGCGGCTGGCACGCCGACCCCGGAGTCGCGTGGGCTGCCGCGCACGGCCTGCCACTCGACTCCGTACCTGCTGCGCCCAGCGATGATCTGTTCGACGTTCTCGCTGGTGACAGTGGAGATTCGCCGCCGTCGACCCACGGTATGGGCGAAGCCGACGCGGCCGACAACCCGGAGCCCACGGTCCGACCTGACGGCCACCTCCGGCCCGATGCCGCGGCCGGAACATGGCAGATCACCGACGAGCGCCTCCTCGCCTGGGCCGACACGCTCATCGCCTGCGCCACGGCCCAACACGAGACTGCGCAACGCATCTCACCCAGGCTCGTCGCCACGATCCACGCCGAATCCGCCGCCGCGGTGCTGTGCGAAGAGCTGCGCCGCGACGGGCTGCCCGTCGACCGCCCCACGCTCACCGCCATCGTCGAGCCGATGTGCGGCCCGCCCGCCACCCGCGACGCCCCCGTTCTGGCCCTCGTGCCCGGCCACGAGCACACCGACCTGCGCAATCCCGCGCAGGTGCGCGACATGCTCGGGTCGGTCGGCATCGACGTGCCGAACACGCGCAAGTACACCCTTCAAGCGTTTCGCGACGTACACCCCGTCGTGCCCGCGCTGCTCGAATGGCGCAAGCACGAACGCATCGCCACCACGTACGGGCTGCGCTGGATGCAGGAGCACATCGGCGACGACGATCGCCTCCGCGGAGGGTGGCGCGCCAGCGACGGCGCCGCCGGGCGGATGACGGCCGAGGCCGGGCTGCACAACCTGCCCGCGGCGTTGCGCCCCGGGATCGCCGCCCATGACGGGCACGTGTTCGTGCGCGCCGACCTCGGGCAGATCGAGCCGCGCGTGCTCGCAGTCGTCTCCGGAGACAGGGCGCTCGCCGCGGCGACGCAGTCCGACGACCTCTACGCGCCCGTCGCCGAACGCCTCGGCGTCGACCGTGCCACTGCGAAGATCGCTGTGCTCGCGGCGATGTACGGACAGCGGAGTGGCGCCGCGGGCCAGGCACTCAAGGGCCTGGAGCGCGCCTACCCCGTGGCGATGCGGCACCTCGACGAGGCCTACGCCGCCGGAACCCGCGGGGATTCGCTGCGCACCTACGGAGGTCGGCTCATCGTCACCAGCCGTCTCCCCACCCAACCGCAGACGCAGCCAGACCCGCGCACCTCCGACCCCGGGTTCATCGCCGCGCGAGGCAGATTCGCCCGCAACGCGATCATCCAAGGCGCCGCTGCGGAGCTGTTCAAAGCCTGGGCCGCCACCGTTCGGGCCGCGACGCGCGAGCACGGGGCCGAGATCGTCCTGTGTCTGCACGACGAGCTGCTCGTGCACACTCCCGAGCGTCACGCCGACGCCACGGCGCAGGCGGTGGGGCGTGCGCTCACCGACGCTGCACGTCGTTGGTCCGGGGGCGCGCCGGTGCGCTTCGTCTCCGATACGTCGGTCGTGCACCGGTGGAGCGAGGCCGAGCACTGAGCCGATTCCGCACGAAATCAGGGCGATTCGGCGATTCAGGTAGCGCAGGTCACACATCTCGGCAACGCTGTAGGGCACCACCGGACGACTCAGGGAGTGCCCATGATCCTTCGCAGAGCAGCCGTCTCGACACTCGCCGCCGTGGCAATGGTGACGGCCCTCAGCGCCTGCGGCTCCGACGACAACGCCGCACCCGCAGCCACGAACGCCGCGACCACACAGACGGTCGACGTCACGACCGACACTGCCACCGACACGGCAGCGACAGTGGTCGCCCAGGCGAAGCTCGTCGATCCTTCGGGAGCGGAGAAGGGCACCGTCACCTTCACGGAAGCAGCGGGAGGCCTGGATGTCGCAGTTGAGGCCTCCGACCTCTCCCCCGGCTTCCACGGGCTGCACGTACACGCCGTCGGCAAGTGCGAGCCCAACTCCCCGGACCCGGCCGATGCGAGCAAGACCGGCAACTTCCTCTCCTCCGGCGGCCACCTCGCCGGACAGGAGGGCGCGGGCCACCCCGACCACGTCGGCGACCTGCCCATGCTGCAGGTCGGCGCGAACGGCGAGGCCAAGCTCGATGCTCACACCGACCGTCTGACGAAGGAGCTGCTGCTCGATGCCGACGGGTCGTCGGTGATCGTGCACGAGAGCGACGACAACTACGCCAACATCCCCACCCGGTACGCGGCCGGCGGGGCGGATGACGAGACCAAGAAGGCAGGCGACGCCGGAGCCCGCGCGCTCTGCGGCGTGGTCGAGGCCCCCTGACCGATCCCGCACAGCACGAAGGCCAGGCACTCCCCTCCGGGGGTCCTGGCCTTCGGCGCGACTGGCGTCAGATCACTTGCGCAGCGAGTCGAGGATGATCGTGCCGGCAATGCCGAGCATGAACACGTCCTTGGCGACAGCCGTGCCCTCCTGGGTGGGGCGGATGCCGTCGACGGTCATGCCCGGGGTCTTGCGGTACATGTTGAGCAGGCCGCCACTGAACGCGGCGAGGCCGGCACCGGCGAGCCAGCCCGGCACGAGCGGGGCGAGCAGAGCGGCACCGAGCGCCATCTCGCCGTAGGAAATCGCCTTGCCGAACTGCTCGGCCGGCACGTCGGCGAGCGCGGGCACACCCACGGCGCCGGCGTCGCGCATGCCGGCGTAGGCCTCGACTGGCAGGTTCCGCTTGCCGAGACCGGCGTTCAGGATGAACAGTCCGGCGGCGAGACGGGCAGGGGCAGAGATGAAGCTCATCAGAATTCCTCGTTCTATCGGAGTTGGCCTGGGCGCCCCGAGGCGAGGGGCTTGTTGACGGTTCAACCACCAATCATGCCTGATTCTTCCCGGCTTGTCTCGCCTTCTCATCCTCGGCAGCAACAAGACCGCATCAAAGGGATTGCCCGGCAATCGGTCTCCAACTGGACACTCGACCAATCCGCTCCCCTACGATGTAGCGCGCCGCAATTCGCATCAGGGGAGGAGAAGCGATGAGCGACAACCAACTCGACGTGTTCCACGGTGAAGACGTGGCCGCCGTGACACCCGCCCTCGAGGGCATCGAGGTACGAGACGACGCCGAGCCCGCCGACGCCGGCGGCGAGTGCACGAGGGGACACGACTGATGGCGGGCACGTACCGAGGCCTGCGCACCCGCGCGCAGGTGGGGCTGCGGCGCCAGAAGTCGGTGAGCCGCAACATCTCTCCCGGCGGGAGCAACGGCGGCGTGACGATCCATTACGGAGGCGGCCGCGTCGGCATCACCCCCGCCTCGCCGCATTCGCGCTGCGAGCAGGTGTGGCGTGACTGGCAGGTCTTTCACATGAACACCCGCGGCTGGGCCGACATCGCCTACACGGGCGCGTTCTGCCAGCACGGATACGCCCTGGCCGGGCGCGGATCGGGCGTGCGCACCGCCGCTCAGGGCTCGAACGAGGGCAACTTGCGCTCGTACGCCGTGGCCTTCATCGGAGGCGAGGGCGACACCCCGAGCCAAGACGCCTACGCGGCGCTCGACTGGTGGATCATCGCGCTGCGCGCCTCCGGCGCCGGGCCGCGCGTGTGGGGACACCGCGACTGGTCGTCGACCTCCTGCCCCGGCACGACCCTGCTCGGCGCCGCCCGCGCCCGCGACCGCGCGACGATCGCGAACCCGACGCGCACGAGTGCGGCACGACCTCCCCGGCCGGCGGGGGTGCCCGCGCTGCTGCGGGAGGACGGAGTGGCCGGGCCCGCGACCTTCGACGCCCTCGTCTGGTACACCCGCGGTGACCGTGGCAGGGGCCTGACCCGCGACAACGTGCGCGACATCGAGACCTGGGCCGCCCGCCCCCGCAACGGCGTGCTCGACGTGCACGACATTCGCGCGATCCAACGCAAGGTCGGCGCACGCATCGACGGCGACTGGCCCCGCACCAACGGCGACAAGTCGAACACGACTCTGGCCCTGCAACGCTTCCTCAACCGACGCATCCGCCAGATGGCCGGCTAGGGGGCGTCGCGGTCGGCTTCGTTCCACCAGAACCGCGCTGCGAAACGACACTCCGCTCGATCCGGTCG
This sequence comes from Dermatophilus congolensis, assembly GCA_030538115.1. Taxonomy (GTDB): domain Bacteria; phylum Actinomycetota; class Actinomycetes; order Actinomycetales; family Dermatophilaceae; genus Dermatophilus; species Dermatophilus congolensis_B. Next base: position 53,170 of record JAUNUP010000006.1, read on the forward strand.
GCGACGAGTGCGACATCTTCGTGCTCCCAGAATCGCAACACCGTCCACCCCGCCTCGGTCAGCCACTGGGTCGTCTCGATGTCACGGGCGCGGTTCTCGCGAACCTTCTGCTCCCAGAAGGAGGCGTTGGTCTTCGACGCGGTGTGATGATCCGGGCAGCCGTGCCAGAAGCAACCGTCGAGGAACACGGCCACACGCAACCGCGGAAAGACCAGGTCGGCACGGCGACGAAGCCCCGGAACGGGCGCGCGATCGACGTAGTAGCGCAGACCCCGACGGTGCACTTCTCGACGTACGGCCAACTCGAGCCGAGTGTCCCTTCCACGGTTACTCTGCATGCTGCGCCGAACACCCGGCGAAGCCGCCCACGACCCCAAGTCGCTCATGTGTTCGACCAGCGCGCCTCTCTTCCGATCCACCGATTCGACTCTAGGATGGATACATGAGTCCACGCCACACCCTGATCGACCTGTTCGCAGGTTGCGGCGGCATGACTGTCGGCTTCATGCAGGAGGGGTTCACCCCCGTGCTCGCGGTCGAGTTCGACCGGGCTGCCGCGTCGACGTACGCGATGAACTTCGGTGAAGACCACACGTTCTACGGCGACATTCAAGACCTCGACTCCAACGACATCCCGATGGCCGATGTCGTGATCGGTGGCCCTCCGTGTCAGGGCTTCTCGAACCTGGGCAGCAAAGACGTGAACGATCCGCGCAACAAGCTCTGGAAGGAGTACATCCGGGTCGTCAGAACCGCGCGCCCCAAGGTCTTCGTCTTGGAAAACGTCGAACGCTTCTCTCGGAGCACCGAGTTCGAATTGCTTCTCGCCGAGGCTCGTCCGGGTGGGCTGCTCGAGGAGTACGAGATCCGTTGGCGCGTGATGCTCGCGGCCGACTACGGCGTCCCGCAGCGAAGGCCGCGGACGATCCTCATCGGCTCACGGGTGGGTGCCATCGAATTGCCCGAACCGACTCACAGCAAAGACGCCTCCGTGGTGGGCACTCGGCCCTGGGTGACCCTGCGCGAACGGATCGCGGGACTGCCGGAGAAGCCCGAGACCACGGAGCTCCCCGCGCGGACGACTTCGGTTTTCGACGAGTCCATCGCGGGACCGTTCACGGAGGCCGAACTCCACTTCGGACGCAACCCGCGCCCATTGTCGCTTGCGCGCTATGACCACGTCCCGCCCGGAGGCGGTCGCTTCGACCTCCCCGATGAGCTGCTGCCTCGTTGCTGGCGCGAGAAGAAGACCGGCACAACCGACGTGATGGGGCGGATGAGGTGGGACGCCCCGTCACTGACCATTCGCACAGAGTTCTTCAAGCCGGAGAAGGGTGCCTACCTTCATCCACAGTGGGACGCGGACGATCCGTCACGGCGCGTGAACCGAGTGATCACTCACATGGAAGCGGCCCGAATCCAGGACTTTCCCTCGTGGTTCCAGTGGTGCGGCACGAAGACTCAGATCGCACGACAGATCGGCAACGCAGTCCCGCCCGGCCTGGCTGCAGCCGTCGCGAGGCAGATCACGATGGCGATTGAGCAGCGCGAGGCAGCCTGACCCTGTGGATACGTGCGGCGTCGACGCTCGATGCTGCTCTCGCAGGGTTACCGTCAGTGAGTGGACACCCTCTTCGATCCGGCCGACAACTCGGGATCTTCCGTCGCGCGATTCACCTCTGACCCGGACATTGCGCATGTCGCAATGGAATTGAGGACTCACGGCAACCTTGTGGAGATCCTCGGCGCCTGCATACGCACAGCATTGGACGAGATCATCGACACCGCGCGTACCGGCCGTTGGGAACTCGAACAGTGCGGCGATCAGGAGAAGGCATACCTGGGTGTCAAGATCGAGAATGTAGTCCGCGGACGCTTCGAGCTGGCTCCGGCCCGGAGAAAGGCCCCGGACTACGAGATCGCCGGTATCGACGTCGACTGCAAGTGGACGAAAAACATGTGGCAGTGGTCCATTCCGACGGAGGCCGAGGGCATCATCTGTCTCCTCCTCCATGCTGATGATGCAAAGTCCACGTTTTGCGCCGGGCTCCTACGCATACAATCCGACCTGCTCAATCCCGGCGCCAACAAGGATCAGAAGCGGACCATCCGCAAGGACGCGCGTGGGGAGATCGAATGGCTCTGCAGGCCGGGCAGCCCGCTCCCGAACAACTTTCTTCTCCACATGGACAGCACAGACCGCGACGCGATTCTGGCTCATCGCGGCGGCGACGCCCGTCTGTGTGAGTTGTTCAGGAGGCATCCGGGCGTCCTCATAAAGCGCCACACGATCGAGAGCCTGTCTCAGCAAGTCGACGCCACCCGACGCGCACGTGCAACACGAGAGGTGTTGGGGCCGGAGGGGTTCGAAGTCCTCAACGGCCACTGGAAGGCTGACAAGGCTCGCGCCCTCGAACTCGGTGGCCCGGCGCTCCACGACAGCACCGACTGGGTGTGCCTACCGTCTCGCTGAATCACAATGGGACACGAGCGCCTGCAGTCGCATTGCCACGAAAGAACCTCAACGCAGCCGATGACCGGCTAGGGGGCGTCGCGGTCGGTCGACCGCTTGCGTTCCGCTCACCCTCGGCGCCGTCGTGACGATGGTGGTGGTGAAGCGTCGCCTCGGCGACATCGACATCGATGCCTTCGAGGAGCGAAATGACTTACCCGGCATGGCACCTGCCCGTCACAGGCGGCTACATCGGCGGAATCGCCAACCAGGCCGACGGGCCCGACGTGCTGTTCCTTCCCGGAGCCGGCACCTCGGCCGGCACGTGGGCGCCCGTGTTCGATCAGCTCGCCGAACTGCACGTGGTCGCGCTCGACCGTCGCGGAGTGGCACAGAGCATCGACGCACCCGTGCTCGAGGACTGGGCTGCGTGGCGCGATGCCGTACACGTCATCGAGTCGATGTTCCTCGAGCGCCCTGTGCTCGTGGGACACAACTCCGGCGCGACCATCGCCCTGACGGTCGCGACCGAGCGCCCCGACCTCGTCTCCGCGGTCGTCGCGCTCGACACGGTCGCACCGAGTGCCGACAACCCGATGAGCTTCGCCCAGCCGGAGGGTGTGCGAGTCGTCTCCGCCGACGAGGCGGAGCGCCGCCGTAGCCCGCACCCGGACGTGCGAGTCGTCTGCGTCGAAGGAGGCCACCGGGCGCACCACTCATACCCGGACGATGTCGCGGCGATCATCCGGTCCGTGACCGAGGCAGGTGCGTACGCGTTCAGCGCCCGAGCGCGCGCGTGATCGCCTCCACCTCGTCGGTCATGACGTAGCCGCGGAAGCCCGGCGGGATCAGCGTCAGGTCTTCCGCAGTATCGAAGTACCGGTCGCCCCGCGAGGCTGTCTTGAGCAGCACCACGGCCGTGTCCGATCCGGCCATGCGGTCGGAGAAGCGCGCCGGCCAGCCCCACACGAACCTGGCCTGCTCGAGCGGCACGGTGAGGATGCCGCCGCGCAGCGCTCCCGGGACGAATCCGGTCCACCCGACGGCCTCGTACGCGACCAGGTCACGCACTGCAGTTTCCTTGCCCATCGCCCTGACCTGCGGCGCGACCTCCCGGAGACGGGCCACGGGCTGATCCCCGCCGTAGACCATGATCCGGCCCGTGGCCTCGCCCCGGTCGGCCAGGTACCGCGCGAGAGCATCGCCCTCCGCGGGGTCGTCGCTCTTGACGTTGATGAACAGGACCTTGTCGGGAAAGGCCGCGAGCACCTCCGAGAGCAGCGGGATCTGGCCCTTCCATTTTCCCCGCAGCGGGAAAGTACGGCCCGTGTCGGCCGTGTACCGGTAGGCCGGGTCGAGGCCGCGGATATACGTGCTCGTCTGCTCGCGCGTGACGCCTGTGCCGTCGGTGGCGCAGTCGAGGGTCCAGTCGTGGAAGACGACAAATTCGCCGTCGGTAGTGGGGTGTACGTCGAGTTCGATGCCATCGGCGCCGAGGTCGAAGGCCGCCTTCATCGAGGCGAGCGTGTTCTCGACGTACTCGTGGCGCGGTGGGTCGATGACAGCGGCGAAGCAGTCGTCGTTGTCGAGTTCGACGGAGGTCGTCTGCGTGACGCCTCTATGCGCGAGCACCTTGACCTCAGTGGACTTCGAGGCGAACAGAGACGTGTTGAGCAGCCACACAGCCACAGCCAGAACCGCGACGACCGCGAGCGATCGACGCAACCGCCGGCGACGCCTCTCGCGCTTCGCGTCCGCGCCGTTCACGCGGTGTCGGTGGTGTCGGCGGCGGCTCGATGCAGGTACGTCGTCATCGCCTCCGCGTCGAGACCGAGCCCACGCATCCCGAGCACGTACTCCCGAGCCAGCCGCGTAGCCTCGCCCGACACGTCGTCGGAGTCGGTCTGGGCAGCGACGATCGTGCCGTTACGCCCCGCCGTGTGCACGTATCCGGCAGCTTCGAGCTCGCGATAGGCGCGCGCGACCGTATTCGCGGCGAGGCCCAACTCCGTCGCGAGCTTACGCACCGCGGGGAGCCGAGTACCGGGCACGAGGTGCCCACTCTTCACCTGGGCGATCACCTGAGAACGAAGCTGCTCGAACGGCGCGACAGCGGACTTCGGGTCGATGACGAACACGCCTCTACACATACACGATCGAACCGCTCTTCACGGAAGCGGTGCGGTGTTCCCGCCCTGGCAGTAAGTGGACACTAGATGGAACTGTCCACCCTGAACAACAGTGGCGGATTGCACGAACTACCTGGTAGAGAGCTGGCGAGGGGACTCGAACCCCTAACCCCTTGTTTACAAGACAAGTGCGCTACCGATTGCGCCACGCCAGCGATGCGCCCGCCTCAGCGGGCACCCTGCGATGATACCGGCCTCGCCCGCCCATCCCGAACAGGGTTGTGTCACCGGCCCGCCCGCAGCCCCCTGTGCTGCGGCGCGGCCGGTGCCGGGTAGGACGAGAGCCGGCCACTCCCCTGAGTAGCCGGCTCTCGTGTCTGTGAGGGGCAGCGGCACCACGAGGGCACCATCTAGCCATAGAGGGGGCGGGCAACCCCCGAACGCCGGAGCGTCAGTTGGCCGCCACGTGGGCAGCGAGCTTGTTCATCGTCGCCTTAGTGAAGTGCGGGGCACCCGTGAGCTTGGCGCCGACGTGGCGCTCGACCGCGCGCACCGTGGCGCGACCCACGACACCGTCAGCCTTGACGCCGACCTTCTTCTGCAGGGCCGCGACGCTGGTCTTCGTCATGAACGGGCTGCGCTCGAGACCGAGCCACTGGTTGAGGTCGCGGTTCTGCTCGCGGTTGAGGAACGCGCGGGGGGCGTAGTTGACGGCCTTCGGAGCCGACTTCTTCGCAGCCGCCGCGACGCCACCGCCGGAGGCGAGACCGTTGGCGCGGGTCAGACCGGCCTTGCGGCCGCAGGTCGGCCAAGCGCCCGGGCCTTGGATGCGAAGCAGGTTCTGCGCCGTGGCGATCTGCTGAGCCTTCGTGGCGTGGTGGGGAAGCTTCGCGTACTTCGCGCCACCCGCGGCGCGCCAGCTGCTCGCGGAGAACTGCAGGCCACCGTAGTAGCCGTTACCGGTGCTGATCTTCCAGTTGCCGCCGCTCTCGCAGGCCGCCACGCGGTCCCACACGTTGGAGGCAGCGGAGGCGGAGGACGAGGTCGCGATGCTACCGGCGACGGCGGCACCTGCGACAGCGCACACTCCCGCGATCCGGACTCCGATGGAGGGCTTGCGGGCAGCAGCGTGCTTCGGAACGTACGACATGAAGTGGTGATTCCTCTCCTGACGGAGCGCTTGCGAGGTTAGCTGTCGGGTTCGGGCTGTCAGGTGCCCGGTCGGATGTTGCTCGACTTAACCCCAAGGCCGCTTCTCAGCGGCCGGGCCTGTAGGCCCGTGGTTCCCCCACCTTCGTCTGCCCGGTCGATCCGGTCGTAATGTCCACCGACGAAGCTCAGCGCTGTGGACATGCATGCGTAATGGTCATATGCATTTGATGATGTCGACCGGCTCGAACCGCACTGTTCCGCGAGGCGACAGTTGTGACTCTAGGGCACCGTCATTCACCTGAGCAAGAATCAGCTACGTTTGCGCATCGATTTGGTGACGATTTCGTGCCCAACTGGTCTCCTCATCGACACGGAACGATCACGCCTGAGTGTCCAGGTCGGGCCGCCCATCTCGAACGTTGGGCAAACCGCTGGCCGGAGCGTCGGGTTCGTCAGAACCAGCTGATCAATGTGCCCGAGATCACATCGGCGAGTGGTGCCCAATCGGGGCCCACACCGGTGCCCTGGAGCCGAATCGCGAGCCAAGCGGCGACCGCGAGGAGCAGGACGCCGACCAGCGTCGGCCCGAAACGGCCAGGTGACACGGCCCGCACCAACACTCGCGATCCGCGACGCAACGGCGTGCCACCGATGCCCCACCACGCGACGAGCGCCCCGATCGTCATTCCGGCGGCCAGAGATATCTCACTGAACGGGTCAGCGCGCAGGCCCCCGGTCACGGAGACGAGGGCCGCGGTGCCGAACATGCCCGCCACCGCGACGACGACACACCCGAGCGCCGCAAGAGCCGCGGTGAGAGTCGCCGGCACGAACCGGAGCGGGGAGGCGAGCACGGCGAGAAAAACGTCGGCCTTGCGCGGGCCACGGTCGATGCGCCGCTCCTGCATCCCCCGCATGGAGGCGTAGACGGTGCGCGCGAGCGCCGACCAGAGGATGCCGGCCACCACCGTGAGCACGGGCAACGAGGCGCCGAGCGCCACGAACAACGCGAGTACGCCGAACAGGGGAAACGCGACGCTGGGCCTGCGAACCGGAGGCACCGTCTCGGGCTGCCACGACTGCGGCTGGGCCACCGGAGGAGGCACAGAGACCGGAGCAGTGTGAGCAGTGTGAGCGGCTGGGGCCACGGACTCGGCCACGCGCTGGGGCGCGGCCCCGAACGCGGCGTACTGCACGCGAGGCTCACGCGCGGCGGCTGCTGCGGCGTCGGCGCGGCGGCCACGGTCGCGGAGCACGGCAGGCATGACGCGCGTCGACAGCTTCGGCTGCGCCATCGTCGGCGGGGCGGCGGGCCGGTCGGGTGCCGGGATCCGCTCGGTGCGCGGCGCAGCGTGCCCGACCGCGGGTACGTACTCCGTGGGCGCCTCGTCCGCAGACGAGCCCGCGGGAGAAGAGACAGTCACGGCGCGCCCGGCGGCCCAGTCGACGACGGCCGCGGTCAACTCCGCCGGTGCGGGCCGACGCGCAGGCTGGGCAGACAGCGCCGCACGCAGCACGGCCGCCAGGCCGAGGTCGACCCCAGCGAGGTCGGGTTCGCCCCGGTGCACCCGAGCGAGCACCGCATCGAGGGGGCCGCGGCCGAACGGAGGCCGCCCCGTCGCCGCGTACGCCAGCGTCGCGGCCCACGCCCACCAGTCGACCGCCGGGGTCGCGGCGGCGCCGTCGAGCACCTCGGGCGCGAGAAAACCGGGAGTGCCCATCACCACGCCGACGCGGGTGAGCCGCAGGTCGTCGGCGGCCTGAGCGATACCGAAGTCGATCACGACCGGGTCGTCGTCGAGCATGAGCACGTTCGTGGGCTTGAGGTCGCGGTGTACGACACCCGCGGAGTGGATCGCGTCGAGTGCCTCGGACAGCCCGGTAGCCAGGTGCGCGAGCTGGTGTCGCTCCAGCGGCCCGGCGTCGATGATCCGCTGTTCGAGCGAGCGGCCCGGGATGTACCGGGTCACGATGTACGGCCGCGCCCCGTCGAGGTCGGCGTCGAGCACCGGCGCGACACGCGGGTGGTCGACCCGCTGCAGCGAGGTGAACTCGCGGCGCAGCCGTGCCCGCGCCGCGTCGTCTCCGGCGATGTGGGCGGGCAGTTCTTTGATCGCGACCGCGCGGCCCGCCCGATCGGTGGCCAGGTGGACTACACCCATGCCCCCTGCTCCGAGCTGCTGCCGCAGCACGTAGCCGCCGAGCCTGTCGAGTCTGTCGGGCGATCCAGGGGCGGGAACGGGCTGGGTCGCCCACGTCGAGCCTGTGGAACTGCCGCGCATCTCGCCTCCTGTTGTCTCGGTGAAAAGTCGAGTGGCCTACTTGGCCCAACGTCTGCGCTCCCCGCGCAGTGCCCCGGCTCTCGCTGTTGCTGCCGGTTGTTCGTCGGCCGCCCGGAGCGCCGCTCCGGTTCTTCGATTCTAGGATGAGTTCACGATCCTTCCCGTCCGCCTCCCCGTCGCAGCCCGTTCGGCCCGTTCGCGGCGGAGTCTGCGTGGCGCACGAGAAGCCGGTGAACCGGGCCGCAGGAGAGACGCATGTCAGACCCATCGCCCACCTTCGATTTCGTGATCGCCGCAAACCGACTGCCCGTAGACCGGGTGGTCAACGACGACGGGTCGAGCACCTGGCGCAGGTCGCCCGGCGGCCTGGTCACGGCCATGGACAGTGTCATGCGCGACAAAGAGGGAGCCTGGGTCGGCTGGGCCGGTGACCCCGGCGAGGCCCCCGAGCCGTTCACCGACCAGGGCATGTACCTGCACCCGATCAGCCTGTCGGCCGAAGAGGTCGCCGATTACTACGAGGGCTTCTCCAACGACACGCTGTGGCCGATCTACCACGACGTGATCGTGCCGGCCACGTTCCACCGCAGCTGGTGGCACGCCTACCAGCGCGTGAACCGGCGCTTCGCCGACGAACTCGCCAAGGTCGCCGCCGAGGGGGCCGTGGTCTGGGTACACGACTACCAGCTGCAGCTCGTGCCGGGCATGTTGCGCAGCCTGCGACCCGATGTGCGTATCGGCTGGTTCAACCACATCCCCTTCCCTCCGCTCGAGCTGTTCGCGCAGCTGCCGTGGCGGTCGAAGATCATCGAGGGGCTGGCCTCGGCCGACTTCCTCGGCTTCCAGCGCCCCGCCGACGCGAGCAACTTCCTCCACGCGGCCAAGCGGCTCGCGGGCATGGCTCTCAAGGGCGACACCGTGACCCAGCCGGAGGGGGCCCTGCACGCCGGGCACACGGCGCGCGCCGCCTCCCTGCCGATCTCGATCGACTACTCCGACTTCGACGCACTCGCGCGCAAGCCCAGCGTCGTCGCCCGGGCCAAGGAGATTCGCGAAGAACTCGGCAACCCCCGCACGATCCTGCTCGGAGTCGACCGGCTCGACTACACCAAGGGCATCCGCCACCGGCTGAAGGCGTACCACGAGCTGCTCAACGACGAGCGGATCAGCGTGCCCGGCACCGTACTCATCCAGGTGGCGGTGCCCTCGCGCGAGCGCGTCGAGGCGTACCAGAGCCTGCGCACCGAGATCGAGACGACGGTCGGCCAGATCAACGGCGACTACGGCACCGTCACCTCCAGCGCGGTGCAGTACCTGCACCAGTCGATGGATCGCGAAGAACTCGCCGCGATGTACCGCGCCGCCGACATCATGCTGGTCACGCCGCTGCGCGACGGCATGAACCTCGTGGCCAAGGAATACGTCACATGCCGCCCCGACCATCGCGGTGCCCTGGTGCTCTCGGAGTTCACGGGAGCGGCGATCGAGTTGAGTGCCGCGTATATCCACAACCCGCACGACATCCAGGGGCTCAAAGACACGATCACCCGCGCCGCCCACGCTCCGGAGGAGGAGCAGCGCCGCCGCATGAGGCTGTTGCGGCGCAAGGTGCGCGAGAACAACGTGCGCAAGTGGGCCGACGACTTCCTCTCGGCGCTCGCCGCGGCCCCCGAGCGTCCAGGCCGTCCGCCCCGTCGCAGGCTCGGCGACGCGGCACAGGCGCCCGCGGATCAGGGAGTCCAGGCATGAGCCGCATCGAGAATCCCGTGACTTCCGACCTCGAACGGGCCGCGGAGGCCCGGGTTCTGCTCATCGCCACCGATTTCGACGGCACGATCGCTCCGCTCATGGACGACCCGAGCGCCGTACGCCCCCTGTCCGGAGCCGTGGAGGCGCTGACGGAGGCGGCGGGCCTGCCCGACACGACCGCGGCCCTCGTCTCCGGCCGAGACCTTGCCACGCTGGCGTCGTTGTCGAGCGCTCCGGAGTCGGTGGCCCTCATCGGCAGCCACGGAGGCGAGAGCACGCACCCGGCCGTGGCGGGCGCCGACGCCCTCTCCGTGCACCACCGCGAGAAGCTCGACCAGCTCGCCGAGGTCTTCGCCGAGCTGCAGCAGCGGTACCCGCAGGCGCGCATCGAGCGCAAGGCGGCCGCGGTCGTCTGGCACACGCGCGGCCTGCCCGAGCCGGAGAACGCCCGTTCCATGGCGACGGCTGCGGAGTGGGCGCTGGAGCGCTGCGGCATCGAACCGATGCTCGGCAAGAACGTCGTCGAGTGCGCCGTGCTCGACGCCTCCAAAGGCCAGGCCCTGCGGTCACTGGCCCGCGCGCTGTCGGCCGATGCCGTCGTCTACCTCGGCGACGACGTCACCGATGAGACGGTATTCACCGAATTCGCCGGAGACGCAGAGGCCCTCATGGTGAAGGTCGGAACTGGCAATACGGCCGCGACGACCCGCGTCGCAGGGCCCGACGAGGCCGTGTCTGTGCTCGTCGACCTGGTGCAGATGCGGCGCAGGGTTGCCACCGACCGCGCTTGACGCGGGCGCTATGGTCGTACTCCGTGCCCGGTGACGGCGGCGTGATGGTCCCGGACGGTTCCGAGATCGATGCGTCGATTGCGCGGAACTTACGGGGCGCGTCAGGACAGAATGGAAGCGGCCCGTGCAACGGAGTGCGGGTCACGAGAGCGCCAGTGCCCGCCTGGCGACTGGGAAGGCAGCGACCACTGATGGCTACCGTGAGGTTCGAAGCCGCTACCCGGACGTACCCGGGTAGCGACCACGCATCGGTCGATGCCCTCTCGATCGACATCGGTGACGGTGAATTCCTCGTGCTGGTGGGCCCCCCGGGGTGCGGCAAGTCCACGACGCTGCGCATGCTGGCAGGCCTCGAAGAGGTGACCGAAGGCCGCATCTCCATCGACGGTATGGACGTGACCGAGCTGCCTCCGAAAGACCGTGACGTGGCCATGGTCTTTCAGAACTACGCGCTCTACCCGCACATGACGGTCGCCGACAACATGGGATTCGCGCTCCGCATCGCGGGAGTTCCGCCCGAGGAGATCAGCGAGCGAGTGCGTCGCGCGGCCGCGATCCTCGGCCTGGAGGAGAAGCTCGAGGCCCGCCCGCAAGACCTCTCGGGTGGTCAGCGGCAGCGCGTGGCGATGGGGCGTGCGATCGTGCGCGAGCCCAAGGTCTTTCTCATGGACGAGCCGCTGAACAACCTGGAGCCCGAACTGCGTGAACAGACCCGCGACCAGATCGCGGCCCTGCAGCGCCAGCTCGGCATCACGACCGTGTACGCCACGTGCGACCAGCTCGAGGCGATGTCGATCGGCGACCGGGTGGCGGTGCTCAACCACGGCGTGCTGCAGCAGTGCGACGACCCGGGCACTCTCTACGACCGCCCGGCCAACGTCTTCGTGGCCGGCTACATCGGCTCGCCGACGATGAACACGTTCCCGGTCCGCGTCACCGAAACGGGCGCGAAGCTGGGCGAACTCGAGATTCCGCTCGACGCGGGAGTGCGCGAGGCCGCGGGCGACACGGTGATCATCGGTGTGCGCCCCGAAGACCTCACGGTGCGCCCAGAAGGCAGCAGCGGCGGCGCGGGCATCACGGTGCTGCTCGAAACCGTCGAGTCCGACCAAGGCGGCACGTACGCCTACGCCATCCCCGCCTCCGTCACCCCGGCACCGGCCGAGGCGCTGGAGGCGGCCCGAACCGACGCCGCCGAGGCCGAACCGGGCGTGCCCGATGCCGACGACGATTCCGACCTCATGATCGTGGCCAGGGTGCCCGACGGAGTCGAGGTGCGCGAGGGCGACACGGTGCTCGTGGCCCCCGACCTGCAGCGGCTGCACTTCTTCCACGCCGACACCGGGCTGCGACTTCACTGAAGCGCATGTGCGCCTGCGGTCCGTTCGATGCCAGAGTAGAGCCGTGGCCCTGACGATCACCACGACCGACCCGACTCCCGCGCTGCTCGACCTCCCCTGGTCGGAGCCGCTGGCCGAGTGGCCAGCGGAGCGGCTCGCAGCCCTCCCCCGCGGTATCTCGCGGCATGTGGTGCGGTTCGTCAACGTCGGTGACCGCATCATGGCGGTCAAAGAGATCAAAGCCGAGCTGGCCCGCGGCGAGTACAAGGCCCTGCGTGAACTGGGCCGGCTCGAACAGCCCTGCGTCGTGCCGGTCGGTGTGGTCGACGGCCGCGAGACTCCCGAGGGCGAGCCGCTCGACGCCTGCCTCGTCACCGAACACCTACAGTTCTCGCTGCCCTACCGCGCTCTGTTCAGCCGCAAGCTCATGCCCGGCACCGCCCGCCGCCTCGTCGACGCGCTCACGGTGCTGCTCGTGCGGCTGCACCTGGCGGGGTTCTGGTGGGGCGACGTGTCGCTGTCCAACACGCTGTTCCGGCGTGACGCAGACGATTTCAGCGCCTACCTCGTCGACGCCGAGACCGGGCAACTGTTCCCCTCGCTCAGTGACGGGCAGCGGCAGCACGATCTCGACATCGCCCACGTCAACATCGCGGGCGAACTCATGGACCTCATGGCCGGCGACCTGCTGGAGCAGGGCCTCGACCCGATCGAGACCTCCGAGCAGGTCGTCTCGCGCTACCACCAGCTCTGGCACGAGCTGACCGCCACCGAGAAGCTCGTCCCCGGCGAGACGTGGCGCATGGAAGAGCGGATCCGTCGCCTCAACATGCTCGGCTACAACGTCGACGAACTGGCGATGACACAGGGCGCCGACGGCGACCGGGCCACGATCCAGATCACGCCCAAGGTCGTCGACGCCGGCTACTCGCACCGGCGCCTCATGCGGCTCACCGGCCTCGATGTGCAAGAGAACCAGGCCCGGCGGCTGCTCTCCGATGTCGACGCCTACCGCGCCTCACTGCCCGGCGACGTCAGCGAGCCCATGGCCGCACACGACTGGCTGGTGCACGTTTACGAGCCCATCGTCGCGAACATCCCCTCGAACATGACCCGCAAGCTCGAGCCCGCGCAGATCTTCCACGAGGTGCTCGAACACCGCTGGTACCTCTCGGAGAGAGTCGGGCACGACGTCACGATCCAGTGGGCGTTCGCCGACTACCTCAGCGCCGTGCTGCCGACCAAGCCCGACGAGAAGAGCATCGTCGGCGTCGACACCGTCGCGCTGCCGATCATCGCGATACCGAAGACCGAGCAGCCGAACAGCTAGCGGGAGTCAGCTCGACCCCGACTCGGATTCCGAGCGCATCCGAGCCACCTCGTACAGGGCGACTCCGCAGGCCACGGAGGCGTTGAGCGACTCCATGCGCCCGGCCATCGGGATGCCGACGATCTGGTCGCAGTTCTCGCGCACCAGCCGCGACAGGCCTTTGCCCTCGGAGCCGACCACGACGACCAGCGGTTCCGTCGCCAGAGGCAGGCCCGGCAGCTCCACATCTGCGCCCATGTCGAGGCCGACGACGAAGTACCCGGCCGCCCTGAACTGCTCCAGCGCACGCGTGAGGTTGGTCGCCGCCGCCACCGGGATGCGGGCCGCGGCACCGGCCGACGTCTTCCACGCCGAGGCCGTGACCCCGGCGCTGCGCCGCTCGGGTACGACCACGCCGTGCCCGCCGAACGCGGCCACCGATCGGATGATCGCGCCGAGGTTGCGGGGGTCGGTGATGCCGTCGAGCGCCACCACCAGCGGCATCTCGGCGGCAGCCGAGAACGTCGTGGAGTTCAGCTCCAGCAGGTCGTTGATGTCGGCGTATTCGTACGGGGGCACCTTGGCGGCGATGCCCTGGTGCGACAACCCGTCGGTGATCCGGTCCATCTCGGCTTTGGGGGCCTCGAGCACTGGGATGCCTCGCTCGGTCGCCAGTGTCACGGCCTCACGGATGCGTTCGTCGTCGACACGGCCGCTGATGAACAGCGTCGTCACGGGCACGCCCTCGCGCAGGGCCTCGACAACGGCGTTGCGGCCGGTCACGACCTCCGTCGAGTTCGTCTGACGGCGTGAGGTCGAGCGCGACTGCGGCCGCGACTGCGAGCCACCGCCACCGGAGGTCTTGCCCTTGCCGGCAGCGCCGGCTGCACCAGCCCTGCGGTGGGCCTTGTGGTACGGCCTGTCCTCGGCCTTGGGCGTGGGTCCCTTGCCTTCGAGTCCGCGGCGACGCTGCCCGCCGGAGCCGACGACCATGCCCTTCTTCGTTCCGCTCTTGCGCACCGCTCCGCGGCGCTGCGAGTTGCCTGCCATCACTCCCCTGCCTTCGCCAGCGACCAGCGTGCACCGGCCGGGGTGTCTTCGACCACGATGCCGAGCCCGGTGAGGGTGTCGCGGATGGCGTCTGCCGTCGCGAAATCCTTGGCCTTGCGGGCGGCTGCGCGGGCGTCGAGTTGCGCGTGCACGAGAGCGTCGAGCACGTCGGCGGTCTGCCCGCCGCCGGAATCGGCTCCGGCCCAGTGCGGGTCGAACGGGTTGACGCCGAGCAGGCTCGTCATCGCCCCGACCGCGACTGCGGCAGCGCGGGCGGCCTCGGCGTCACCGGAGTCGAGGGCCGAGTTGCCCGCCCGCACGGTGTCGTGAACGACGGCCAGGGCACCGGCCACGTTGAGGTCGTCGTCCATCGCGGCCGCGAACGCTTCCGGCACCGCGAGGGTCGCGGGCACGTGGATGTCAGCGGTCTCGGCGGGCACCAGCGCGGCCGCGTCTCCGTCGAAGAGTTGCTCGACCGCGCGCGTGAGAAAACCGGTGATCCGGTCGACGGCTGCCTGCGCCTCCGCGAGGGAGCCCTCGAAGTACTCGATGGTCGAGCGGTAGTGCGAGGCACCGAGGTAGTAGCGCACGGCAAGCGCGGAGGCGGTCTTGGTGATCTCGCCGATCGTCATGCCGTTGCCGAGCGACTTGCTCATCTTCTCGCCGCCGGCGGTGAGCCAGCCGTTGTGCATCCAGAACTGCGCGAACCCGTATCCGGCCGCGCGCGACTGGGCCTGCTCGTTCTCGTGGTGCGGAAAGCGCAGGTCGACGCCGCCGCCGTGGATGTCGAAGGCGTCGCCGAGGTACTTGCGGGCCATCGCCGAGCACTCCAGGTGCCAGCCCGGGCGTCCGCGCCCGTACGGAGTGGGCCAGCTCGCCGACTCCGGCTCGCCGTCCTTGTGCCCCTTCCACAGCGCGAAGTCGCGAGGGTCGCGCTTACCGCGCGGGTCGGCGTCTTCGGCGGCGGCCATGTCGTCGATGGCCTGCCTGGTCAGCGCCCCGTACTCGGGAAACGAGCGCACGTCGAAGTACACGTCGCCACTGCCGTCGGCGGCCGGGTAGGCGTGGCCTCGCTCGACGAGCGTGTCCATCATCTCGACCATCTCGGGCACGTGGCCGGTGGCGCGCGGCTCGTACGTCGCAGCGATCACGCCGAGCACGTCGAGGGCCTCGCTCGTCTCGCGTTCGTGCTGGTAGCTCCACGCCCACCACGGCCGGTCGTTCTCGGCCGACTTGCGCAGGATCTTGTCGTCGATGTCGGTGACGTTGCGCACCAGCGTCACCTCGTAGCCCCGCCCCCACGCCAGCCAGCGGCGCAGGATGTCGAACGCCACGGCGAAACGCAGGTGGCCGATGTGGGGCGTGCCCTGGGTCGTCAGCCCGCAGATGTAGATGCCCACCTTGCCGGGCTCGAGCGGGGTGAAGTCGCGCTGGGCACGCGCAGCGGTGTCATAGAGGCGCAGGGTCACCCCAGAAGCCTACTTGGCATCCGCGATAAGGCTCACCAGTGCGCCTCGTTACCGCTCGTCGCGCGCACCGGCTCGAGTGCACAGTAGGCGCGAACGATATCGCCCCAGACGAGTCCGCCCGGCCTCGGCGCGAATTCGACCGCACCCGCGCCCTTCACCGGCCGCTCGACGTAGACGCCGTGGCCCGGCACGCTCACGTAGCGCAGCCAGGCGTCGCGCGATTCGTCACGCAGGCTCCACTCGCGCCACGGTCCCGCCCACATGGAGGCGAGCCCCGGCGCTTCGGCGGGCACGGGTTCGCTCGCGTCGCCGACCCGGCGGTCGAGCGCCGCCGCGTCCTCGACGACCCCGGCCTTCCCCTCCGCCGTGTGCAGGGGCCCGGCCCAGCGCAGCCACAGCATCGGCAGCGCCGCCGTGGGCAGCTTCGCCACCGCGACCTCACCTGTGAGCTCGACGCTGAGATCGTCGGGGTCACTCAGAGACCGCTCGACCGCCACCACCGCGCGGGTTCCGGCGACGAGCACGAGGCCGAGCACGCGCCCCTGTTCGGTACGCGATTCCATGCGCACCGAGGCCGTGATCGCCTGCGGAGCCAGCGCCTCGGCAGCGAACTCACGCACACGTTCGGCGCCCATGACCAGCACCGGAGCGCCGGGCACGCCGTACTGGTCGGCGACGCCGGTCAGCATCGACTCCGCCCGCACGGCCGCGCCACCTGGCACGGAAGGCGTGCAGGCTCGCGGCGCCCACTCGGCTCCGAGGCGTCGACCCTGCGCACTGGTACGGGAGGCGCGGCTCTCGGTCAGCTTCATCGGGCACCTCCGCTCGCAAGCGCGTCGAGAATGGTCGCCACGTCTTCCTCGACGGCGAACAGCGAGGTCAGCTCGCACTCGAGCTCGACACGGATGCCCGTGCGGCCGTCGTGGAACAAGTAGACGTCGTGGGCGAGCGCCACGTCACCGTCGACGCGCATGCCCTGGTGTACGACTCCGTTACCCCAGCTCGGGTGCGGCCAGCGGTCGTGGCACGCCATCTCGACGGGATCGGAGGCCCCGCCCAGCCCGCTCTCGGTCGACACCGCGATGCGCGGACGACGGTCGCCGACCCACACGGGTCCGACGATGCAGAGCACTTCGGATGCGCGACCACCGCGACCACTCGGCGGCACCTCGTGCCACCCCGGCGGCAGACTCCCCACAACCTGAATGCGTCGGTCGACGCCGACTGCGAACGACATAGATCTCCCCCTGAATCCCGTACACCGCAACAACCGGGCAGGCGTCATACGCCTCACGACCTTCGGAGCCCCCCGACACCGGTACAGGTCATGGATGTACGCACCCGGTCGACGCGTACGCCGACATTGCTACGGCTAGCGCACACTCTGCCGCACGAACGACTCACGAGCCAGCCCCCACATCCCCCGAATTTCGCGCTGCCAGAGTCAACCTTGCGGCGTAAAGACAGTTGCGAATCGCACTCGCGCACGGGCGTCGCCCCAGTTCGCTGCACGGATGCACCTCACGCCCAAGACGACGAAGACCCACTGCAATGTGACGCAAATCACAATGCAGTGGGTCTTCGTGTCGCAGACGCAGGTCGCGGCTGCCGGGTCTCAGTGACCTCGGGCTCGCCACTCCTCCAGGTGCGGGGCCTCCTGGCCGATCGTCGTCGAGTCACCGTGCCCGGTCAGCACCACCGTCTCGCTCGGCAGGGTGAGCAGCCGGCCGGTGATCGACTCGAGGATCACGTCGAAGCTGCTGAACGAGCGGCCCGTCGCGCCCGGGCCGCCGTTGAACAACGTGTCTCCGCTGAACACCGTGGCCAGCGCCGGAACGTGCAGACAGCACGAGCCCGGCGAGTGCCCCGGGGTGTGCAGCACGCGCAGTTCGACCGTGGTGCCGTTCGCCAGCGGCAGCGGCACGGCGGTGCCGTCGACGAGCGGGTGATCGGCCGGAGTCGAGTGGTACTGCTCGAACAAGAAGGCGTCTTCGGGATGCAGGTAGACCGGCGCTCCGGTTGCCGCCCGCAGCTCGTCGACACAACTGTGGTGGTCGTCGTGCCCGTGCGTGAGCACGATCGCTTCGACGGCGCGGCCGGCGATCGCCTCCAGAATCGGAGCGGCGTCGTGCGGGGCGTCGATGACGATCACGCGCTCGGAGTCACCGATGACGTAGACGTTGTTGTCGACCTCCCACGTGCCGCCGTCGAGGCTGAACGTGCCGGAGGTGACCGCCACCTCGACGCTCAGGCCGTCGATGGCGCCGGGGGTCTCGATCGTGCGGGTCACAGGACCACCACCGAACGCAGCACGTCACCGGCGTGCATCTTCTCGAACGCCGCCTCGACGTCGCCGATGCCGATGCGCTCGGTGACGAACGCGTCGAGGTCGAACCGGCCCTGCTTGTACAGGTCGACGAGCATCGGGAAGTCGCGCGAAGGCAGGCAGTCGCCGTACCAACTGCTCTTGAGCGAGCCGCCGCGGCCGAAGATCTCGATCATCGGCAGCGTGACCTGCTTGTCGGGGGTCGGCACACCGACCAACACGACACGGCCCGCGAGATCGCGAGCGTAGAAGGCCTGCTCGTACGTCTCGGGGCGGCCGACCGCCTCCACGACGACGTCGGCACCGAAGCCGCCGGTGAGTTCACGGATAGCCTCGACCGGATCGACGTTCGCGCTGTTCACAGTGTGCGTGGCACCGAACTTCTTCGCGATTTCGAGCTTGCGATCGTCGATGTCGACCGCGATGATCGTCGTCGCTCCCGCGACCACGGCACCGGCGATGGCCGCGTCACCAACGCCACCACAGCCGAACACGGCGATCGACTCGCCGCGGGTGACCTGACCGGTGTTGACGGCGGCACCGAAGCCGGCCATCACGCCGCAGCCGAGCAGACCGACGGCGGCCGCGTCGGCCTCCGGCACCTTCGTGCACTGACCTGCGGCGACGAGCGTCTTCTCGATGAACGCGCCGATGCCGAGCGCAGGGGTCAACTCGGTGCCGTCGGTGAGCGTCATCTTCTGCGTCGCGTTGTGCGTCGCGAAGCAGTACTGGGGCTGGCCCTTGTGGCAGGCGCGGCACTGGCCGCACACCGCACGCCAGTTGAGGATGACGAAGTCGCCGGGCGCCACCTCGGTGACACCCTCGCCAACGGCCTCGACCACACCGGCGGCCTCGTGACCGAGCAAGAACGGGTAGTCGTCGTTGATGCCGCCCTCGCGATAGTGCAGGTCGGTGTGGCAAACGCCGCACGCCTGCACCTTCACCACTGCTTCACCCGGCCCGGGATCGGGCACGATGACGTCGACGAGTTCTACGGGGGCATTCTTCGAGCGTGCGATGACGCCCTTGACTGTGCTGGGCACGGGGCCTCCTACAGATGGGACGGGAGAGGTGCTCTCCCCTCACCTTAGTGTCAGGAGGCAGTGTCAGGAGGGGACGACGAGCGCGACGGCTATCGCGGCAACACCTTCTCCGCGGCCGGTGAGCCCGAGACCGTCGGTCGTCGTGCCGCTCACCGAGACCGGAGCGCCGCAGGCCTGCGACATCGCCGCCTGCGCCTCGTCGCGGCGCTTACCCACCTTGGGGCGGTTGCCGACCACCTGAACCGAGACGTTGCCGATCTCGAAGCCCGCCTCGCGCACGAGCCGCGCCGCCTCCGCCAGCAGCGTCACACCCGAGGCTCCGGCCCACTGGGGCCTGCCGGTACCGAAGTGCGCACCGAGATCGCCGATGCCGGCCGCCGTGAACAGGGCGTCGCAGGCAGCGTGGCAGGCCACGTCAGCGTCGGAGTGCCCCTCGAGCCCGAGTTCGCCCGGCCATTCGAGACCGGCCACCCACAGCACCCGGTCGCTGTCGGCGGGCGCGTTGGCGTGTACGTCGATTCCCGTCCCCACGCGCGGCAGCGGAAACGGCGCAGACCGGGTCATGTTCGCTCCTCCAAGAGTCGATGTGCGCGCACCAGGTCGGCCTGGGTCGTCACCTTCTCGGCATCGGCATGGCCGGGCACCACACGCACCGGCAGCCCCAGCCGCTCGACCAAGCCGGCGTCGTCGGTCACCCCGGCCACATCTCCGGCATGCGCCCGACGCAGCACATCGGCCCGAAAACCCTGCGGAGTCTGCACAGCACGCAAGAACGCACGCGGAGGCGTGTCGACGACGATCCCCTCCGCGTCGACCCGCTTGATCGTGTCGGCGACCGCGAGCCCGGGCACTACGGCGACGTCACCGCTCTCGACGGCGCGGACGACCGCATCGAAGAGTTCGACCGGAGCCAGGCATCGTGCGGCATCGTGCACCAACACGCAATCGACATCGCCGACTTCGGCCAGGCCGTTCGCGACGGAGTCGTGCCGCTCGGCCCCTCCGGGCACGACGACCAGCGGCAATGACTCACGAGAAGCAGCGGCCAGCCCGTCACGGGCGGCACGCTCGGCTTCTGGCAGGTGCCCCTGCGGGGCCACCACGACGATGCGCTCGACACCCACCGTGTGCGAGGCGCGTTCGGTCGCCCACGACAGCAGTGGGCGACCAGCGAGTTCGACGAGAGCCTTAGGCCGGTCGGCACCCAGACGCGTGCCGAGACCGGCCGCCACGATGATGACGGCCGAACTCATGAGAACTCAGACCCGAATCGTCAGGGTCAGGAAGCGAGAACCTCGTCGAGCATGACCTCGGCCTGGTCCTCGTCGGTCTTCTCGGCCAGCGCCAGCTCGGAGACGAGAATCTGACGGGCCTTGGCCAGCATGCGCTTCTCGCCGGCAGAGAGCCCGCGACCCCGCTCACGACGCCACAGGTCGCGCACGACCTCGGCCACACGGATCACATCGCCCGAGGCAAGCTTCTCGAGGTTCGCCTTGTAACGACGCGACCAGTTGGTCGGTTCTTCGCCCTGAACAGCGCGGAGAACCTCGAACACACGATCCAGGCCATCTTGGCCGACGACATCACGCACACCTACAAGGTCGCAGTTATCCGCCGGAACCTCAATGGTCAAATCGCCCTGAGCAACCTTGAGTACGAGGTAAAGTCGCTCCTCGCCCTTGATCGTGCGCGTCTTGATCTCTTCGATGAGAGCCGCACCGTGGTGCGGATACACAACCGTCTCGCCGACCTTGAAGACCATAAGCCCCATTACCCCTTTCGCGGCTTCCAGGATACCACGGCCCATCGGGGCTTCCTCCCCGAACGGTCGCATTCTCCCTGGTCACGGCCCCGACCGGAGAGCGGCAATCGCACTGAACCCCATGGTCGGCCGCTTGCGGGCACTCTCACCAGCAGTTCCACGGGTGTGGGTAGACCCCCGAACAGCGGCTCCGCGGGAGACATGGGCGGAATCGTCATCGGCGGGAGCCCTATCGGGGCCGCGTGGCCCGTTAGTCTGTGAAATGTGATGCGATCAACCCGAGTCCCAGCCCGCCGCTCGCTGCGCGTCGGTGGAGTGGCCCTCATCGCCGCTGCCGCCTTGACCGGTTGCCAGTGGACCTCCACCATCCAGACCGACAAGGCCTACGAGCCTGCCGACGGAACCTCTGTCACGGTCGGCGGCCTGCACGTCGCCAACGTCGTCGTGGTCTCGGCCGGTAAGGGCGCCCCGGGCAACGTCACCGGACTGGCGATCAACAACACCAGCCAGCCGCTGCAGGTCCAGGTCAAGTCCGTCGACGGCGCTGCCGCCGGAGCGGCGCTGGCCGTGCCCGCAGGCGGAACCGCGCAGCTGACCACGCCCGGTGGCACGGCCATGACGCTGCCGTCGGTCCCCTCGCTCCCGGGTGGGCACATCACGCTGACCGTCGACTCCGCCGAGGGGCAGACCGCGGTCGAGGCCCCGATCCTGGCGCCCACGCAGTACTACGCGCCGTACGCGCCCTCCGGCGCGAACCCCACCGGCACCGCGACCGAAGGCTCCACGGCGAACCCGACAGAGCCGGGCGCCAACCCGACTGAGCCCACGCAGCCTGGTGCAACCGACAGCCCGACCACGGCTCCGGCTGCTCCGACCGCCACGACGGCCCCTGCTTCCTGATCGCATTCAGCCCTGTACGAACGAGACGGGGGCGGTACCGACATCGGTACCGCCCCCGTCTACGTTTCGGCCTGGTTCAGACTTGTTCGGCCCTGTTCAGTTCGACGGCTCGAACTTATAGCCCAGTCCTCGCACGGTGATGATGTGCACCGGCCGGCCCGGGTCGGGCTCGATCTTCGCGCGCAGGCGCTTGACGTGCACGTCGAGGGTCTTGGTGTCGCCGACGTAGTCGCTACCCCAGACCCGGTCGATGAGCTGCATGCGGGTCAGTACCCGACCGGCGTTGCGCAGGAGCATCTCGAGCAGCTCGAACTCCTTGAGAGGCAACGCGACCGCCTCGCCGTCGACCTCGACGACGTGGCGCTCGACATCCATCCGCACGGGGCCGGCGGCCAGCGCGCTCGGCGCCAGGTCTTCCGGCTCCTGCCTGCGTCGCAGAACCGCCTTCACGCGGGCGAGCAGCTCACGACTGGAGTACGGCTTCGTGACGTAGTCGTCGGCCCCGATCTCGAGGCCCACCACCTTGTCGATCTCGCTGTCCTTGGCGGTGAGCATGATGATCGGCACCGTCGAACGCTGCCGGATCTGCCGGCACACGTCGACACCCGACATGCCGGGCAGCATGAGGTCGAGCAGCACCAGGTCGGGGTTGACGTTGTCGAATTCGGTCAAGGCCACGATCCCGTCTGCGGCGAGCGTGACCTCGTACCCCTCCTTTTTGAGCAGGTAGGAAAGGGGGTCGGAGAACGACTCCTCGTCTTCCACGACGAGAATGCGGGTCATTGGCTCACCTTCCGTTGGTCGGCTGTCGCGCTGACGTTCAGCGGATCGGGTTCGAGTTCAGGGTCGTAGGCGGGCAGTCGAATCGTGAACGTGGAGCCCTCCCCCACGGCGCTCCACACCTTGACCTCGCCGCCGTGGTTGGAGCAGGCGTGTTTGACGATCGCCAGCCCAAGGCCGGTGCCGCCCGTGGCGCGCGAGCGCGCCCGGTCGACGCGGTAGAAGCGTTCGAAGATCCGCTCGAGGTCTTCGGGGGCCATGCCTTGCCCCTGATCCGCGACGGTGATCTCGACGACTCCCTGCCCGCGGCGTGCCGTCACGGAGACGCGGGTGTTCTCGGGCGAATAGTTGACGGCATTGCTGAGCAGGTTGGTGACCGCCATCGTGAGCATGCGGCGGTCGCCGAGAACCACGGCGTCCTCGTCGAGGACACACGCGATCGTGGCGTTGCGGGCTTCGGAGAGCGTGCACATGCTCTCGACGGCCTCGCGCACGATGTCGGCGATCACGACAGGCCCGGGGTCGGTGAGCGACTCGGTGGCCTGCAGTCGCGAGAGGTCGACGATGTCCTGCACCAGCCTGGTCAGCCGGTCGCTCTCGACGAGGATGCGCTTGGCGAACCGTTCGACCATCTCCGGATCGTCGGTCGCACCGAGCACGGCCTCGGCGAGCAGCGAGATGCCACCGACCGGGGTCTTGAGCTCGTGAGAGACGTTCGCGACGAAATCCCTACGCACGTCTTCGACCCGCTGGGCGCGGGTGCGGTCTTCGACGAACAGGGCCACCCGGCCACGACCGAGCGTGGCCGCGCGCGCGGCCACCGCCACCGTCGCGTCGTCGAATCGGTCGCGGGTGAGCGTCAACTCGGCCTCGTGCGTCACGCCGTCGCGGCGAGTGGCCCGCACCAGACTGCGCAGTTGCTCGTGCACGAGTTCGTCGTCGCGCAGCAACCCCATCACAGCGGTGGGAGGGCTCGCCCGCACGACCCGGTCGTCAGGGCCCACGATCATCACGCACGAACGGAACGAGCGGATGAGGTTCTCGAGCAGCTCCTCGTCGAACTCGGGCTCAGGCTCCGGGGGCGAATCCGGGTCGAGAAGGCTCTTGCCCTCGTCGCGACGCCTCTGCCAGGCAGCACCCAGCACGAACGCGCCGACGCCGACCGGAAAGCCCACCAGGGCTACAGCCGTCAGCATCTCCACGAAGGTCACGTCGCCAGCCTAAGCTCGTGCCTCCGCTCACAGTCCGACCCTTGCGCCCTGACCAGCAGTGTCGCGGGTAATGTTCACCAAGATGAACCTCTGCGTTCACCCGCTGCAGGTTTCGATCGACATGCTTGGGGTGGCTCCGGCCATCCCGCCGGCCCATCTCGACACAGCCCGACCCCGACAGGACTTGCACATGCGCGACGCGTTTCACGAAGACCTCGACACGATCACCGACGACCTGGTGGAGATGACGCGACTCGCGGCCTCCGCCATGTCGCGCGCCACCACCGCGTTGCTCGATGCCGACCTCACGCTCACCGAAAGCGTCATCGCCGCCGACTCGCGTATCGACGCGGTGGAGAAGAAGATCAACATCGGGGCCATCGACACCCTCGCCAGGCAGCAGCCTGTCGCCACCGACCTGCGCATCGTCGTCACTGCGCTGCGCATGGCGGCCAGCATCGAGCGCATGGGCGACCTCGCCGTACACGTCGCCAAGGTGGCACGTCTGCGGCACCCCGAGCAGGCCGTACCGGCCGAGGCCCGCGCCATCATCATCGAGATGAGCCAGATCGCCAACCGCCTCATCACGCAGGTCGGCGCGATCATCGCCTCCAAAGACCTCGACCGCGTCGCCGACCTCGACCTCACCGACGACCGCCTCGACGAACTGCACCGCGAGGTGTTCGCGCTCATCACCAGCGACGACTTCGTACACAACCGTCAGGTCGGAGTCGACCTCGCCCTGCTCTCGCGCTACTACGAGCGCTTCGGCGACCACGCCGTCTCCGTCGGCGAGCAGGTCGCCTTCCTCGTCACCGGCGAGATCACGCAGCGCGTCTGAGCGTCGCCGCCGACCGAACATGAAAGAAGGGGCCTCCCAGGTGGGAGGCCCCTTCTTTCGTCGCTCTTACTTGCCCTGGTTGGCGACCGCGGCAGCGGCCTCGGCGGCGGCCTCGGGGTCGAGGTACTTACCGCCCTTGACGATCGGCGCGAAGTTCTCGTCGAGCTCGTACACCAACGGCATACCCGTCGGGATGTTCAGGCCCGCGATGTCTTCGTCGCTGATGCCGTCGAGGTGCTTGACCAGCGCACGGAGGCTGTTGCCGTGGGCCGTGATGAGCACGACCTTGCCGGCGGCCAGGTCGGGCTTCACCTCGCTCTCCCAGTACGGCAGCATGCGCGCCACGACGTCCTTGAGACACTCGGTCAGCGGGGCGCCGCCCTCGATGTCGGCGTAACGGACCTCGCTGGACTGGCTGAACTCGTTGTCGGGGTCGATCTCCGGCGGCGGCGTGTCGTACGAGCGACGCCACTGCATGAACTGGTCGTCACCGAATTCGTCGCGGATCTGCTTCTTGTCGAGGCCCTGCAGCTTGCCGTAGTGGCGCTCGTTGAGGCGCCACGACCGCTTGACCGGGATCCAGTGACGGTCGGCCGCGTCGAGCGCGATGTTGGCGGTCGTGATCGCGCGGCGCAACAGCGACGTGTGCAGCACGTCGGGCAGCACGCCCTCCTGCTTGAGCAGTTCACCTCCCCGCACGGCCTCCTGGCGGCCCTGGTCGGACAGGTCGACGTCGACCCACCCGGTGAAGAGGTTCTTGGCATTCCAGGTGCTCTGCCCATGGCGGAGCAGCACGAGCGTGTAGGTCATGACCTCACTCTATGGCGCAGAAGTGCGGTCGTGGGCCCGACCAGGCGTATCGAAGCGCCCCTTCTCGCTCTCGTGGGCGTCGGCGAGCTCGGCCCCTCCCGGCTGCTCGACCTCGTCCTCGCTGCCGTCGAGAAGGTGCCGGAACGCCTCGAGGTTGCGCAGCGACTCGCGGCGCGACGTGCGCCAGGCCCATTCCCGCTTCATCGAGCTGAGGAATCCGAGGGTCAGCAGCTCGTTGAACGCCCCGTCTGCGGCCTCGAGAACCAGGCCGAGCATGCGGTCGAGCTGGTCGGAGTCGAGACCGGAGTGAGGCACGCGGCCGACCACGTAGACGTCTCCGCTGGAGTCGATCGCGTACGCCATGCCCGGCATCCGCAGGTTGCGGCGCAGCAGATAGGTGTACACCTCGGCGTGGTTTTCGTCGGGGTTGCGGATGACGAACGCGGAGACGGACACATCTTGTTCACCCACGAGCAGCGAGCACACGGTGCGCAGCTTCTGCTCACCCGGCAGCACGATCACGAGCTCGCCCTTGCGGTCGCCGCGCTCCACCTCCAGCCCCTGCGCCCTGGAGAACTCGAGCACGAGACTGGTCGCTCGCTCTGCACTCGGCGATGTCGGACGATTTCGGTCGGTCATTCTCGGCTACCTCCTGCCCTCACCCAGCCGCGAGCCCCTGTCCGTCGCGGCGGTGTCGCACCGCCTCACCGTAGACCCCCAACAGCCGTTCTGTCGTGGCGGCCCACCCGAATGTCGCCGCATGTTCGACCCCTCGCGCGCCCGAACGCGCACGTAGATCGGGGTCGTCGAGAAAACGCTCGAGCGCTGCCGACCAGTCGGCGATCTCGTGGGTCGGCACGAGCTCGCCGCCTCCGACCGCCGTGGGCAGACCGCCCACGTCGGCCGCGAGCACGGGCGTGCCGCATGCCTGCGCCTCGATCGCGACGAGCCCGAACGACTCGCTGTGCGAGGGCACCGCCACGAGGTCGGCGCTGCGGTACCACTGCGCCAGCGTCGCGCGGTCGACCGGAGGCGAGGTGGTGAGCAGATGCGAGATGCCCAGCTCCTCGGCCAGGTCGACGATCAGCGTCGGCTTCTCGCGGCCCGTGCCCGACGGGCCGCCGAGCATCGCGACGTGCACCTTCTCGCCGAGGTCGGGGCGTCGTTTCACGAGATCGGCGATCGCATGCAGCAGCAGGTCGGGAGCCTTGAGTGGCTGGATGCGGCCGACGAACAGCACGACCAGCGCGTCTTTCGGCAGACCGGTGATCTCGCGGGCGGCAGCCTGCCCGCCGGGGCCGGCGGGAGTGAACGTCTCGAGGTCGACTCCGGGCGGCACCACAGCGACCTTCTCGGGGTCGGCGTCGTACAGGGTGATCAGCTCATCGCGCTCGACGTCGGTGTTGGCGATGAGTCGGTCGGCGATCGCCACCACCTGCTCCTCGCCGATCTCGCGCACGAGCGGCTCGGGCTTGTCGCCGGGGGCCTGCGAGAGGTTCTTGACCTTGCCCATCGTGTGCATCGTGTGCACGAGCGGCACACCCCACCGCTCCGCCGCGAGCCAGCCGACCTGGCCCGAGAGCCAGTAATGCGAATGCACCACGTCGTAGTGCCCCTCGGGGCGGCCCGCGACCTCGCGCATGATGCCTGCGGTGAAGGCGCACAGCTGCGAGGGCAGTTGCTCCTTGTCGAGGCCCTCGTACGGGCCCGCGACGATGTGACGCACCGTCACGCCGGGCACGAGCTCCACGGCCTCCGGCAGCGCACCCGTGGTGGCGCGGGTGAACACGACCACCTCGATCCCGCGACTCGCCAGGTTCTTGGCCACCTCGACGACGTAGACGTTGAGTCCGCCCGCATCGCCCGTGCCCGGCTGCTCCAACGGAGAGGTGTGCAGCGACAACATCGCCACCCGACGGATCCCGTGTTCACTCGACTCGCTCACGCGTCCCTCTGCCTCCTACGCCACGTGCTCCTGCACCATGACAAGCACCTCACCCGCCCGGGTATGCCCGGCTATCGTGCACCGGTGGGTGTTTCTCGGGCAGTGGGCACGATCACTCGCGGCACGACCAATCCCAATCGCCTGCGCCGGTGCGACCGTTGGCTCGTCGCAACACAGCTCGGGCGTCTGGCCGGGCCGCGCAGTGTCGTCGTCGACCTCGGATACGGCGCCTCCCCGGTCACGACCCTCGAACTGGCCCGACGGCTCCGGGAGGTGTCTGCGCCCGTACGCGTGGTGGGGCTCGAGATCGCCCCCGAGCGCGTCGCCCACGCGCGGCGCGTGCTGCGCGAGCGCCGCGGCGGGCCGGGTGTCGGCGCCGTGCCGGTCGAGTTCGACTACGGCGGGTTCGAGATTCCCGTACCTGCGGGATCGCGTGTGGCCGTCGTGCGGGCCTTCAACGTGCTCCGGCAGTACGACGAGACCGAGGTCGAGGCCGCCTGGGCCACCATGAGGGAGCGTCTCGCCCCCGACGGGATCGTCATCGACGGCACCTGCGACGAACTCGGGCGCCGCATGACCTGGGTGATGCTCGACCGCACCGGTCCGGTCAGCCTGACCGTGTCGGTGGCGTTCTCCGCGATCGAGACCCCCTCCGACGTGGCCGAACGGCTGCCGAAGGCGCTCATCCACCGCAACGTGCCAGGTGAACGCATCCACGCGCTGCTGCGTGACTGGGATGCAGCCTGGCGCAATGCCGCGCCGCTCGCCTCGTTCGGGCGGCGGCAACGGTTCGTCGCCTCCGTGCGGGCGCTGCGGGAGGCGGGGTGGCCGGTTCTCGGTGGCCCAGCACGGTGGCGGCTCGGCGAGATGAGCGTGGCCTGGCAGGCGGTGCGCCCGTCAGAATCCCCAGGCCCGTCGACTCACCAGGTGCCGTAGGGTCCGGACCCGCCCGCGTTGTTCTTGCGGCGTCGGATGCTCGGCGCCACGGTCTTCAGGGCCGGTCGGACGTCGGCGAGATATACACCGATCGCGACGACGGCGATGATGACGAAGAAGCCGCCGCGCATGAAATTACCCATCGCCACGAACGCGACCAGCGTCGACAGGGCCGTGATGGCGAGCCACCAGTTCTTCGTGAGCTTGCCTGTGGCCGTGAACGCCTCAGCCGGGTTGCGAGCGGCATCGATGAGGCAGAACAGCGCCGCCGCGAAGGCCGCGACACCGAGGGCCAGCATCGCAAGGGCCTGTACGGAGTAGAGAGTCTGCATCATGCGTCCCAGACTACCGGGGCCCCCTTGCCAGCCGCAGCGGTGTGGAACCTCAGACGTCGACGAGCAGGGTGAACGGCCCGTCGTTGACGATCTCGACCTCCATGTCCGCGCCGAAGCGTCCGGTCGCCACCTCGACGCCCCGGCCGCGCACGGCCTCCACGAGAGCGTCGAAGAGCGGCTCGGCCACGTCGCCGGGCGCCGCCTCGCTCCACGACGGCCGCCGCCCCTTGCGGGTCGAGCCGTACAGGGTGAACTGACTGACCAGCAGCAGCGGAGCACCAGCGTCGAGCAGCGAGAGCTCGTCACGCAGGATGCGCAGGTCGGTGATCTTGCGAGCCATCGCCTCCACCTGGTCAGGGCCGTCGCTCACGTGCGCGGCGACGAGCGCCACCACTCCGGGTTCGGTGATCTCGCCGATCACCTCGCCGTCGACGACGACCCTGCCCCGGCGTGCGCGCTGGAGAACCGCCCTCACTGCTCGGCCCTGTTCTCGGCGCGCGTCGCGGCACGGCGGGCGGCCCGCCTGGCGGTGCTGGCCGCCTCCACGCCGCTCGGGCGCACCGTACGGGCGCCGGTCATGCGCATGGGCAACTGCTCGAGTCCCTCGGCGACCGGCTGACGGTGCGGAGTGGGCGCAGGGGACGACGTGCGGGAGGCGGCGGTGCGCTTGGGCCGCAGATCGGGAGGTGTGGTCGAGCGGCGCGCGAACGGATCGTCGGCGTCCTCCACCGGGCGTCCGACGAGCAGCGAGGTCAGCGACGTGACGACCGCCACCGGGTTGGTCAGGGGCGCGAGCAGACTGAACGACCCTCTCCCCTGGCTCGTACCGTGCCCGGTCGAGCGCTCGTGCTCCAGCCGTGCCCCGATCGCGGCACCGATCACGGGCAGCCCGGTGATCGCGTCGAAGGTGAGGTTGCGGCCCCGGCTCGCCACGTTGTCGAGCTGCTCGTGCGCGCTCGACAGCACCTCGCGGCGGGCCGAGCGGTCGGCCAGCATGTCACCGAAGCCGACGGTGGCGTAGAACGACGCGAGCGTGAGGTCGACGAGTCTTCTCATGGCGAAACTCCTGTTCACGGTTGCACGATCGTGGTCTGCGCCACGGCCACGTCGCCTGCCGACAGATCGGCGTCGACGGGGGTGTTGCGCTTGATCACTCCCAGGGCGATCGGCCCGTCGACGTAGTGCCTGGCCACCGACGTGAGCCGGCCGACCACCTTGCCACCGAGCGTCAGTTCGGCGCCGGCGTCGGGCAGCACGTGCCCGGAGCCGTCGAGGTGGCCGAAGAAGAGCCGCCGCGGAGGGCGACCGAGGTTGTGTACCCGCGCGATCGTCTCCTGCCCCCGGTAGCAGCCCTTGTGCAGGTGCACGGCGACGCGCAGCCAGTCGAGTTCGTGCGGGATCGTGCGGTGGTCGGTCTCGGCGAGGAGGCGGGGTCGCCAGGCCGCAACGCGCAGCGCCTCGACCGCGGCCAGGCCCGCGAGGGGCCTGTCGCCGACGTGACGGCGCAGTTCGGAGCGGGGCACGATCAGCTCACGCCAGGCGCGGTCACGGCCGGGGTGCTCGTCACTATCGGGGCCGTAGAGCGCGGTGTCGCCGACCGGGCCGGGCCACGCATCGACCCAGGCCACCGGCTCGCCCTCCACCGACTCCGCTCTCACGGGCTCGCCGAGAACCGCGTAGTCCGCACTGACGTCGGCGACCTCGACCCGCAGCATGAACCGCATCGAATCGAGCCACGCCACAACCGCGCCGACGGTGCCCGGCTCGACCGTGATCCATGTGCGTTCGCCGTCGTCGACGATGTGCAGGTCGTGCTCGATGTGCCCCTTGGGCGACAGGATGAGCGAACTGGCCGAGGTACGCGGCGCCAGGCCGGCGAGCTGCTGCGTCGTGAGCGAGTGCAGCCAGGTGAGCCGGTCGGGGCCCGAGACCGTAAGGACGCCTCGGTTGCTCAGGTCGGCGACCGCGAGGCCCTCGTCGAGCATCCGTGCCTCGCGCGACGGGTCTCCGTAGTGCACCGCCACGGAGGCGTCGAGGCCCTCTCCGGCGACCGCGCCCGGCTCCGACAGCAGCGGTGAGCGCGTCTGCTCGCTCACGCCAGCCTGCTCAGCTGAGCCGACACGTGCGACGTGAGCGGCTGCCCGACCGCGGCCATCTCCATCACCCACATGAGTTTGGAGTCGACCAGGCCGTACATGCGCTTCGCGGAGTTGTACTCCTTGGCCGCCGGCGAGCGCATGACTCCGTCGGTCATCAGCTCGATCGCCGGCCTGTCTTGGTCTTTACGACCGACGTACATCTCGAGAATGCCTGTCGGGTGGGCCAGCAGCAGTTCGATCTCGCCGTTGTCGAGCACGCGCCAGAAACCCGACTCGGTGGCCAGGGGCCTGACCTCGTTGCCGTCGGAGTCGAGCAGCCAGGTGCGCGAGGTCATGGCGAGAAAAGGGCGTCCGTCGTGCGTGATCTCGACGTCCTGCGAGATGTTGGCCGACTCAATCGTGGGGTAGCCGACCACGCCGAGTCCGCGCCAACTGCCGACCAGCCACGCGAGCGGCGCGACGGCGGGGTTCAGGGTGGGGTCGAGTTCGAAGACCATGCCCCTATCCTCGCCGATGCGCGGCCGTGCTGCGGCACCGTACCGGCCAGGCCACCATCAGCCCAGGTCAGAGCGCTCAGCCGACCTGCAGAAGCGGGTCGAGCGAGCCGATGATGCCCCAGGCGAGGGCGTACGCGACGACACCGACCGCGAGCACGCTCGCCGCCCCCGCAGCCCACCGGGCCCGGAATCCGCCGATCGTGGGCAGGGCACCCATGCCGCGCCGCAGTGCGGAGGAGGCGAGCCCCGCCAGCGCCCCCGCGAGCGCGGCGGCTTCGACGTGCATGCTCACCTGGTCGGGGCCGACGAGGCCCCAGACCGCCCATCCGGCCACGGCACCGAGCAGAGTGGCCGCACCGGCGCGGACGGTGGCGTGGCGCAACAGATCAGCGGGAGCCGAAACGAGGGCCCCGGCCACGGCGACGAGCGAGGCAGACCGCCCCACCGGGTCGTCGAGCACGAGAAAACACGCGCCGGAGGTGACCAGCGCGATACCGAAGACCGACGAACTCACCGATTCGACCAGCCGCGGCCGCCGGTCGCGCCGGCCGAGCTGATGCCCGAACTCGAGCAGGAGGGCGAGCGCTACGGCCGCGGGCATGAGGCTCACGTGCGTCTCACGCGAGAACAGACCTCCGGCCACCACGAGGAGTCCCGCGCTCGTGAGCACCGCCGTGGTACCGCGGGGGCTCGGCAGACGCAGCAACCGCACCCACCCGTAGGCGAGGGCGAGCATCGCCACACCGACGGAGGCGATCAGCACCGGGGTCAGACCGCTCGCAATACCGGCCCCGACGACGACCGCGACCACGACCGTGGCCAAGGTCGCCGGCCAGGTACTCCACGTCGGGGTATCGGCGGTGGTGTTCACGCCGTCACCCTAATCTCACCCTCCGGCGAACGGGGGCAGGATCTCGAGCGTCTCCTGCGCATCCCCGGAGGCGAGCGGCCGGTCGCGTTCGACCCGCACTCCGTCGAGCAGGCACGTGCTCACGGCGACGACCGGCGCCAGCTCAGGATGCAGCGCCACAGCGGCGTCGAGGGCGTCGCCCACGGTCGCCGCACTCACCACATCGCTCTCTGTGCCCGCCGCGGCGGCGGCACCGGCCCAGTACCGCACCGTCACCGAAGTACCCGTCGTCGTCTCAGCCATGGCTCCACCCTGGCAGGCTCGGCGCCGCGTGACCAGCCCTGACCTGCCCTCTCGTGAGCGGCGCGACCGGCCCCGCACCCCCGGTAGGTATTCTTCAGGGGTGGCCAGGCTGCTCATGATGACCGGAGCTCACTCCCTGAGCGCCGATGTACTGCCTTCACTGGCCCTTCTCGCGCACCACGTGCGGCTCATCCGCCTCGACGCGAACGCCCTGCTCGACGAGTCCGATTACGACGTGATCGTCGTCGACGCTCGCACCGAGCTGGCCTCCGCCCGCACCCAATGCCGCCTGGCCGCGATGCTCGCCCCGACCTGCCCCATCGTGGCCGTGGTCACCGAAGGCGGGCTGGTCGCGATCAGCTCCGAATGGGGCGCCGACGACGTCATCCTCACCACGGCCGGACCCGCGGAGGTCGAAGCCCGCCTACGACTCGTGCAGAGCCGCCGCCCGGTGACGCCCACGCCCTCGAACGACCCGATCACCTCGGGCGAACTCGTCGTCGACGAGGAGGCGTACACCGCGCGCATCGCGGGCCGCCCCCTCGACCTGACGTACAAAGAATTCGAGCTGCTCAAGTTTCTCGCCCAACACCCCGGCCGCGCGTTCACGCGGGCGCAACTGCTGCAGGAGGTGTGGGGCTACGACTACTTCGGCGGCACCCGCACCGTCGACGTGCACGTGCGGCGCCTGCGGGCCAAGCTCGGCCGCGACTACGAAGCGATGGTCGGCACGGTTCGCAATGTCGGGTACAGGCTTGTGCCCTCTCCGGATCCAGACGAACCGGAAGAAAGCGAGTATCCGCTCGGCTAGCGGTACCTGCGAGAATGTCGGCATGACCCCGATGTCTCACTTGGGCGCCCACGATCGCGATTCCGTCACGGCCCTGGCCGCGGTGGTTGAGGCGGCCGATGGGGTGCAGTCGCTCTCCGAGGCGACCATGCTGCACGTCGCCTCCGGCACGCCCGGCGACTTCGAACACATCGCCATGCGTGGCCCCAACGGGC
The DNA here is from genome assembly GCA_030538115.1 of Dermatophilus congolensis. GTDB lineage: Bacteria > Actinomycetota > Actinomycetes > Actinomycetales > Dermatophilaceae > Dermatophilus > Dermatophilus congolensis_B. The sequence goes on from JAUNUP010000006.1 coordinate 86,536, forward strand.
ACATCGTGGCGTTCGCCCACGTCGACGGCATCTCCTCCGGCGAGCCATCGGCCGAGGTCGCCGTGCATCCCGATCACCGGGGCAAGGGGCTCGGCCGCGCCCTCGGCGACGAGGTGCTGCGCCGCCACCCCGGCGTCCGGTTCTGGGCACACGGCTGGCTTCCCGCCGGGCAGGCCCTGGCAAAAGCGATGGGCCTGAGTGTCGTGCGCGAGCTGTGGCGGATGTCGAGGCCCACGGCCGGCCTCACGCCCACAGATCCGGCGCAGGTGCCGATGCCCGAGGGGTTCTCGTGGCGCACGTTCACGCCCGGCTCGGCCGACGAGGAGGCGTGGATCGCCCTCAACGCCGCCGCGTTCGCGAGCCACCCCGAGCAGGGCCGGCTCACCCTCGACGACCTGCACGCGCGGATGAACGAGCCGTGGTTCGACCCGGCCGGCTTTTTTCTCGTCGTCGACGACGCGACCGGGCAGTTGGCCGCGTTCCACTGGACCAAGATCGCCGAGCCCGGCGGCCCCGGTGAGGTGTACGTCGTCGGTGTACACCCCGACCAGCAGGGAAAGAAGCTCGGCAAGGGCGCCACCGCCCTCGGCCTGGCGCACCTGGCCGCCTCGAAGGTGCCCTCGATCGACCTGTACGTCGACGGCGACAACACCGCCGCCATCGCCACCTACCGCGCCGCCGGATTCGAGCGCTCCGCCCTCGACGTGCAGGCCGCGAGAACCGACGATCAAGGGGCTGCCCCAGCCGCCGACCTGTCGCAGGCGGATGACAGCATTGCTCCCATGACCGACACGGCGGACACTGCGGACGCAGCCTCCCGCGCCACACCTGCACCACGAGACGAGGCGTTGACCGTCACCACCTCTGTGAAGCCCCGCCGCTCCCCCGACAGCAGGTTCACGCCGCTGCCGCAGCCGGAGTCGGGTCGCGAAGAGCTGCCCTCCGACCGGTTTCTCGACCGCGAGATCAGTTGGCTGGCGTTCAACGAGCGGGTCATGCAGCTCGCCGAAGACCCGCTGGTGCCGCTGCTGGAACGGGTGCTTTTCCTGTCGATCTTCGCGAGCAACCTCGACGAATTCTTCATGGTTCGCGTGGCCGGCCTGAAGCGCCGCATCGCCACGGGATTGGCCGTGCGTTCGACCTCCGGGCTCGAGCCCCGTGAGCTGCTCGACCGCATCCACACCGTCAGCTCCGACTTGCAAGACCGGCACGCGGCGCTCTTCCGCCAAGACATCGTGCCTGCACTGGAGGCCGAGGGCATCCACGTCGTGCATTGGGAACAGCTCGGTGCGAGCGAGCGCGAACGCCTCTCGGCACTGTTCGAGCGCCTGTTCCCGATCCTCACGCCGCTGGCCGTCGACCCGGCGCACCCGTTTCCGTACATCTCGGGCCTCTCGCTCAACCTCGCCGTCGTTCTGGTCAACCGCGAGACCGGCAACGAGCACTTCGCTCGCCTCAAGATCCCCTCGCTGCTGCCCCGGCTCGTGCCGACGCAGGACGAAGACGACAACGAGCTGTACACGGCGCGGTTCGTGCCGGTCGAAGAGGTCATCTCGGCGCACCTCGACCGGCTCTTCCCGGGCATGGAGATCCGCGAGCGGTTCACGTTCCGCGTCACCCGCAACGAAGACCTCGAGGTCGAAGAGGACGACGCCGAGAACCTGCTCACGGCCCTCGAGAAGGAGCTGACCCGGCGCCGATTCGGCCCGCCGGTGCGACTCGAGGTCGACGAGGACATGAGCGAGCATGTGATGGCGCTGCTCACTCGCGAGATGCAGATCAGCCCCCGCGAGGTGCGGCGCCTGCCCACCCCGCTCGACCTGCGCGGCCTCGGAGCCATCGCCGCGCTGGAGCGCACCGAACTCAAGTACCCCGGGTTCGTGCCGCGCACCCACGAAGACCTGGCCCGCGTCGAGACGAGCAAGGCCGCCAACACGTTCGCGGCCATCCGCGCCAAGGACATCTTGGTGCAGCACCCGTACGACTCGTTCTCCACCTCGGTGCAGGCGTTCATCGAGCAGGCGGCCGCCGACCCCAAGGTTCTGGCGATCAAGCAGACCCTGTACCGCACCAGCGGTGACTCCCCGATCATCGACGCCCTCATCGACGCCGCCGACGCCGGCAAGCAGGTGCTCGCGGTCGTCGAGATCAAGGCCCGCTTCGACGAGCAGAACAACATCGACTGGGCGCGCAAGCTCGAGCACGCCGGCGTACACGTCGTTTACGGCATCGTCGGGCTCAAGACACACTGCAAGCTCTCGCTCGTCGTTCGGGCCGAGCAGGGTGGCATCGTGAGGTACTGCCACATCGGTACGGGTAACTATCACCCGAAGACGGCCCGGCTCTACGAGGACTTCGGGTTGTTCACTCGCGATCCGGTCGTCGCCGAAGACATGACCAAGCTGTTCAACGAACTCTCCGGCTGGGCGCCGAGTACCACCTACGAGCGGTTGCTCGTTGCCCCGCGCACGGTGCGACTCGGCCTCCTCGAACGCATCGAAGGGCAGATCGCCCGAGCCGAGGAGGGCGAGCAGGCGTACGTCGGCATCAAGGTGAACTCGATCGTCGACGAGACGATCATCGACGCCCTCTACCGCGCCTCCCAGGCCGGCGCGAACGTCGACGTGCTCGTGCGCGGCATCTGCGCCCTACGGCCGGGCGTGCCGGGCATGAGCGAGAACATCCGCGTCCGCTCGATCCTCGGCCGGTTCCTCGAACACTCCCGCGTGTTCCTGTTCGGCCCCCGCGACGGGCGCACGGTGCTCATCGGCAGCGCCGACATGATGCACCGCAACCTCGACCGCCGAGTCGAAGCCCTCGTGCGCATCACCGACCCGCGCCACGTCGACGAACTCTCCGACCTCATGGCACTCGGCATGAGCGACACAACCGCTAGCTGGCACCTCGGAGGCGACGGGCGCTGGGCCCGCCACCACCTCGCCGAAGACGGGACTCCCTTGACCGACATGCAGTTCAAACTCATCGCCGAGCACGCCTCACGCCGCAAGCGGGCGCGATCACGATGAACGACACACCCCCTCCGCAGCTCATCCGGGCCGCCGGCACCGTGCCGTGGCGGCTCGGCTCCGACGGCCTCGAAGTCGCCCTCGTACACCGGCCCGCGTACAACGACTGGTCGTGGCCCAAGGGCAAACTCGAGCCGGGCGAAATGTGGCCGGTCGCGGCCGTGCGCGAGACGCGCGAGGAGATGGGGCTGCACGTGCGCCTCAACGCTCCCCTGCCCGACGCGACCTACGGCGTGCCGAACAACGGCAAACCGCGCCCCAAGATCGTGAAGTACTGGGCCGCGCGCGTTGTCGGCGGCAACGGCAAACTGCTGCACGAAGTCGACGAGGTGCGCTGGCTACCGCCCAAGAAGGCGAGCAAGCTGCTCACGTACGACCACGACAACGAACAACTCGACGTGATGGTCGCCCGGTTCGAAGCCGGCACCCTCGACACCGCGCCACTGATGTTCGTGCGCCACGCCCTCGCAGTGCCGCGCAAGCAGTGGAAGAAGCGCGACCAGCTCCGCCCCCTCAACGCCGACGGCGCGGTACAGGCGAAAGCCCTGGCTCACCTGCTTACGGCCTACGACGTCGCGAAGCTCGTCTCGTCGCAATCCGAACGCTGCGCCACCACATTCCGCTGGACCGAGAAGGCTCTGCACCTCAGGACCTTCCGCACCGACCGGCTCACCGAGGAGGAGTTCGCGGCCAAACCCCGCCGCGCCCTCCGCGCCATCGACGACCTCGCCACGTGGAGCGTCAAACGGGGCTGCGCGTCCGCTCTATGCACCCACGGGCCCCTCATCCCGACACTCCTGCGCCACCTCGCCGCCGAGGCAGATCACGCCTCCGCCGAATTCCTGCGAGAGGCCGCCGACCAAAACATGCACAAGGGCGAGGCGATCGCCATCCACCTGCAGACGCGAACGAAAAGGCCCAGAGTCATCGCCGTCGAAAGCCACAAACCCCTGACGCCGTAACAGCCCTCGCCTGCACCCACACCTTGATGCGCAAGCCAGGCACCCCCGGGGAACACAACGCGGGTCGCCTCCGTTACTTTTGAACGTGTGCCGGGCCGCGGCAGCCCCGGGTCCCAACATAAGCCGCCAAGAGCGGCCACGCGCCGTGAGGCGCTCCCGGTCCGGCACACATAAAGCCTGTGGGAAAACATGTGCCGCGGCACTTGTGCAATCACGTTACCTGCGGGAAGACATGTGCCGCGGCACGGCAAGAGAGCCCGGGCGCGTTACGTCGTCTCCCCGCAGTCCTGCTCCCTGTGCTCCGCGGCATCCGTCTCTGCCGCGCTTCGGGCTCGCCTGCCCGGCCCTACCCAGTCGCAATCCGGGCACTCCCCGTGCGCGAACGAACCGTTCTCACGGACGCTCTCACGGCCGGGGTCGTCCACGTGAACCACCGTCGCGGCACTTTCACGACGCTTGAACCACCCCATCGCGACACCCTCCATTCATAACCGGAAGCGCCACAGTACAGCCCCAAGATGAACGACCGTCCAAACGAAGAAGCCCCGATTGCCGAAGCAATCGGGGCTCTTCAGGTGCAAGCCTCTCGGCTCGGCAAGGCTTAACCGAAGCGGCCGGAGATGTAGTCTTCCGTCGCCTTCTGGGCCGGGTTGTTGAAGATCTTCTGGGTCACGTCGAACTCGACGAGCTGGCCGGGCTTGCCGGTGCCCTCGATGTTGAAGAAGCCCGTCTTGTCACTCACGCGAGCGGCCTGCTGCATGTTGTGGGTGACGATGACGATCGTGTAGTTCTCCTTGAGCTCGGTGATGAGGTCTTCGACCGCGAGCGTGGAGATGGGGTCGAGGGCCGAGCACGGCTCGTCCATGAGCACGACATCCGGCTTCACCGCGATCGTGCGGGCGATGCACAGACGCTGCTGCTGACCACCGGAGAGGCCCGAGCCGGGCTTGTCGAGGCGGTCCTTGACCTCGTTCCACAGGTTAGCGCCGCGCAGCGACTGCTCGACGAGCGCGTCCGCATCCGACTTCGAGATGCGGCGGTTGTTGAGCTTCACACCCGCGAGCACATTCTCGTAGATCGACATGGTCGGGAACGGGTTCGGCTTCTGGAAGACCATGCCGACCTTGCGGCGCACCTGCACCGGGTCGACGCCCTTGCCGTAGAGGTTCTCGCCGTCGATCACGACGCTGCCCTCGCAGTAGGCACCGGGGATGACCTCGTGCATGCGGTTGAGCGAGCGCAGGAAGGTCGACTTGCCACAGCCCGAGGGACCGATGAGAGCCGTGACCGCGCGGGGCTCGATCGTGACGTTGACGTTCTTCACGGCGAGGAACTTGCCGTAGTAGATGTCCAGGTCTGAGACTTCGATGGTTTTTGACACGTGAGTCAGCTTTCTTGTTTCTCTGATCGGCCGGCTCAGCGAGCCTTGGGGGCGAAGTAATAGGAGATCGCGCGCGCGAGCAGGTTGAGCGCCATGACGACCATCATCAGCACCAGTGCTGCAGCCCAGGCCCGCTCGATGTACGGCTCCGGCGGGGTGCCGGGAGTGGCGTACTGGTAGTACGAGAACACCGGCAGCGTTGCCATGCGTCCGCTGAACGGGTTCAGGTTCACGCCGGTCGTGATACCGACGGTGACCAGAAGCGGGGCGGTCTCACCGATGATACGCGCGATCGCGATGGTCACACCCGTCGCGATACCGGCGATGGCGGTGCGCAGAACGACCTTGACGATCGTGAGCCACTTCGGCACACCGAGCGCGTAGGCGGCCTCACGCAGTTCGTTGGGCACGACCCGCAGCATCTCTTCGGTGTTGCGGACGACCACGGGGATCATCAGCACGGTCAGGGCCACGGCACCGATGACACCGGCGCGGGCTCCCTGGCCCATGAAGAGCACGAAGAACGCGTACGCGAACAGACCGGCGACGATCGAGGGAATACCCGTCATGACGTCGACGAAGAACGTCAGCGCCCGCGAGAGGCGGTTGCCGCGGCCGTATTCGACGAGGTAGATCGCGGCGAGGATGCCGATCGGCACCGACACCACCGTGGCGATAGCGGTGATGATGAGCGTGCCCATGAGGGCGTGGTAGATACCTCCGCCGTCACCGACGATGCCGCGCATGGAGGAGTTGAAGAACTCCATGTCCATGCGGGACCAGCCGTTCTGCACCACCGTGATGATGAGCGACACGAGCGGCACCATTGCGAGCAGGAAGAACGTCCCTACGACTGCTGTGACGAGCCGGTCTGTCGCCTGGCGCGGGCCTTCGACCACGCGGGAGATCGCGTAGATGGCCACGGCGTAGATGACCGCGGAGAGCGCGATGACGGCCACGACGTGGAATCGGCCGATGCCGAGGAAAACCAGCGCGATGCCGGCGACGATCGAGGCCGCGAGAATGCCGTTACGGGCATTCGAGTTCAGGTGGCCGGCGGTCAGGCTTTCGGGCTGCCCGGCCTTCTTCTTCTCAAGTGTCGTGGTCATCAGTTGGCTCCTGAGAACTCGGCGCGGCGCGACACGATGTAGCGGGCCAGCATGTTGACGCCCAGCGTCAGCGCGAACAGCACGAGACCCGAGGTGACGAGCGTGTTGACGTCAAGCCCGCTGGACTCGGGGAAGTTCAGTGCGATGTCGGCGGCGATCGTGCCGGGGTTTTCGGAGGTGATGGTGCGCCACGAAATACCACCGGAGGGCGAGAGGATCATCGCGACGGCCATGGTCTCACCGAGCGCGCGCCCGAGGCCGAGCATGGCGCCGGAGACGATGCCGGAGCGACCGAAGGGCAGCACGGCCATCTTGATCATCTCCCAGCGCGTGGCGCCGAGAGCGAGCGCGGCTTCCTCGTGCAGGCGCGGGGCCTGCAGGAAGATCTCGCGGATGGTCGCGGTCATGATCGGCAGGATCATCACGGCGAGCACGATGCCGACCGTGAACATCGTGCGACCGGTGGTGCTGATCTGGCCGCCGAAGAACGGGATCCAGCCGAACCAGTCGTTGAGGAATTCGGCGACGGGCACCGTGGCGGGGGCGAGCACGAGCATGCCCCAGAGGCCGTAGACGATGCTGGGCACGGCAGCGAGAAGGTCGACGATGTAGCCGAGCGTCGTGGCGAGGCGCCGGGGCGCGTAGTGACTGATGAACAGCGAAATACCGATGGCCAGCGGCGTCGCGATGATGATCGCGATGGCGGCGCTGAACACCGTGCCGAACAGCAGGGGTGCGATGTATCGGACCAGGCCGTTGCCTCCGCGCACCTGTGACGAGTCGGCGATGAGGGCCGGCCACGCCTGGTACAGCAGGAAGATGGCCACTCCGGCGAGGATCGTCAGAATGATCCAGCCCGAGGCGGTCGAGAGGCCGGCGAACGTCTTGTCACCGGCGCGCGTGACCGCTTTGGGCGGTCCCGCTGTCTTGGTGGTCACGGTGCTCTCTTTCGTGGTGAGGGGCGGTGGTCGGGCGGGGGCCGATCTCGCACCACGGGGGTGATCCCTCCGTTGTTCGCGGAGAGGATCACCCCCATTGGTGTCAGATCAGTGACGGGCGACTCAGCCGGCGGCCGAGATCGTGTTGATCCCCTTCATCGCGGCCTCGCGGGTCTTCTCCGAGATCGGAGCGGATCCGGCGGCCTGCTGCGAGACCTTCTGGCCCTCTTCGCTGAAGATGTAGGTCATCCAGCTCTTGACGAGGTCGGCCTGAGCCTGGTTCTCGTACTTGGTGCAGGCCAGCGAGTAGGCGGCGAGCACGATCGGGTAGGTACCCCCGGCCGTGGTGTCGCGCTTGAGGTCGAGCGCGTAGGAGAACTCCGGACGGTCGGCCACGGGGGTCGACTCGTCGATGATCTTGGCGGCAGCTTCGGGGCTGATCTCGACGTACTCCTCGCCGACCTTGACCTTGGCCTTGCCCAGGTCGCCGACCTGCGACTCGTCGGCGTAGCCGATCGTGCCGTTACCGGCGCGGATGGCCTGCACGACACCCGAGGTGCCCTTGGCGGCCTCGCCACCGGAGATCGGCCAGGCACCGTCGGCCTCGTGGGTCCAGTCCGCGGGGGCGGCCTTGGCGAGGTAGTCGGTGAAGTTCTCGGTGGTGCCCGACTCGTCGGAGCGGTGCACGGGCGTGATCGCCGTGGACGGGAGCGTGGCGTTCGGGTTGTCGGCCTTGATCGCGGCGTCGTCCCACTTGGTGATCTTGCCTGCGAAGATCTTCGCGATCGTGGGGGCCGACAGCTGCAGGTCGGTCACACCGTCGACCTTGTAGGCGATGGCGATCGGGGAGACGTAGACGGGAGCCTCGATGACGTCGCCGCCCTTGCACGCGCCGGAGACCTTGTCGAGCTCCTCCTTCTTCAGGTACGCGTCGGAGCCGGCGAACTGCACGCCGCCCGCGAGGAACTGGGTGCGACCGCCACCGGAGCCGACCGGGTCGTAGTTGACCGTGGCGCCGGGGTTGGCACCCTCGAAGCCGGCCTTCCACGCCTCGACGGCGGCGGCCTGCGAGCTGGCGCCCGCGCCCGAGATGGTGCCGGAGACAGCAGCGCCACCGTTACCGGCGCCCGTCGAGTCACTGCCGCTGCCCGACTCGTTGGCAGCACCACCGCAGGCGGCGAGGGTGGCGGCAAGCGCCAACGCGGAAGCGGTGGCGATGGAGCGGCGAACGTAAGTACGGTTCACGAAAAAGTGCCTCTCTTGTGGCGACTGGAGTCGTCGGCGTCAAGAGGGCTGTTCGTCATCGAAGCGACCGGAGCCCCCACAGCCGATTCACTACGAACTGAAGGTACGTATGTGACGGTGTCCGAATCGGGGTCGATGGGTGAACAAAGGGTGAACGCAGGGCGTCTGTTCAGTTTTCCTTGCGCACAGAGAGTTAACGAAGCTTGCGCGAAGCAGCGGGCTGGATGTTAGACGCGGCCCATGTCAGGGGTCAGTCGAGCTCGTTGCGCGCCCACAGTCGGGCACACGCGTCGAGGTCTTCACCCGTTGTCAGCATCGACGCGGCCCGCTTGGCATGTCGCGCACTCTCGGCGCTGCCTGCGGCCGGATTGTCGGCGGCCCGCCCCGCAGCCACGACCCGGCAGAACGCCCCCGCGCGATGCAGGGCGACGCTCACGTCGCCGTCAAAGACTCCGCGCAGGATGGCGTCGGCGAGACGCCTGAGTTCTTCGGGACCGGGCGGTGATCCGACACCGGCGACGACGCCCGCGACATCCGCGAATGCCAGGCCCGCTCGGTAATCCGCCGAGGCTGAGGCGGGATCCCGCCGTATCCACTCACGCAAGGCGTAAAGGCGCCACAGACAACCGGGCAGACTCCGCGCCGGCTGCTTCGACCACAGCTCCGCGATCGTGTCGAGGCCGAGTTCGTCGACGAGCCGCACAAGTCGCTCGGTCAGTTCGGAGTCGTGCCCCGCCCGCCCCGCGCGCAGGAGGGCGGCCGCGCTCTCGTGCGCGATCTGTGAGACGACGGCGGGGTCGAGTTCGGCCCTGGCGAACGAATCCATCGACGGCAGCGGGGCCGGCCGATGGAACCGCCGGGGCTCGTGCTCGCCGCTGCTCACACGGCCGGCCCGACGACGACGACCCCGTCTGCAGCCACCGTCACCGAGCCCTCGCGCACCGAGACCGTCGGGTCGAGCGAGAGCAGCACCGTGGCGGAGTTGCCGTGCGGATGAGCGCCGAGCTGCAGGTCGAGGGTCACCGGCTTCGGACCGAGGTTCACGGCGACGCGGTGTCGCCCGCGGTGCACGACGAAGGCTCCCGGATGGTCGGGGCTCGTGCCGGTCACCCGTACCGCCGCCAGGTCGCCGTCGCTCAGCTCGGCGCGGTTGCTGCGCAGCGCGAGCAGCGCCTTGTACCAACTGAGGATCCGCTCGTGCTTCCCCTTGGCCCGCTCGCTCCAGTCGAGGGTCGAGGCCTCGACGGTGCTGCGGGCCTGCGGGTCGGGCACCTCGCCCTCGCCCCAGCCGTGGGTCGCGAACTCCGCGAACCGGCCTTGGCGCACCGCCTCGGCGAGGTCGGGGTCGGTGTGATCGGTGAAGTACTGCCACGGGGTGCTCGCGCCCCATTCCTCGCCCATGAACAGCATGGGCGTGTACGGGCTCGTGAGCATGAGCGCGGCACCGACGCAGAGGCGGCGCCGGTCGATGCCGGCGCTGAGCCGGTCTCCGGAGCCTCGGTTGCCGACCTGGTCGTGGGTCTGCAGCGACACGACGAAGGCCTCACCGCGCACGAGCGCCGGGTCGACGCGGCGACCGTGGGTGCGGGCTCGGAAGGTCGACCACGAGCCGTCGTGCCTGAACGGCCGGGTCAGCGCGCGGGGCAACACCTCGGGGGCGGCGAAGTCGCCGTAGTACCCGTGTGTCTCGCCGGTGAGCGCGACGTGGAGGGCGTGGTGCACGTCGTCGGCCCACTGTCCGTCGAGGCCGAGCCCGCCCTTGTCGCGCGGCGTGACGGTGCGGGGGTCATTGCGGTCGCTCTCCGCGACGACGAGCAGCGACCTGTCGAGCTCTTCGGAGAGGTTCTCGACGTTGATCATCAGCTCTTCGAGAATCGTCAGCGCCCGCTCGTCGTGCAGTTCGTGCACCGCGTCGAGGCGCAAGGCGTCGACGTGGAAGTCGCGGAACCACATGAGGGCGTTGTCGATGACGTAGCGGCGCACCGCGTCGCTCTCGGGGCCGTCGAGGTTGAGCGCCCAGCCCCAGGGCGTGTGGTGCCGGTCGGAGAAGTACGGCCCGTACAGGTTGAGGTAGTTGCCGTCGGGCCCGAGGTGGTTGTAGACGACGTCCAGACAAACGCCCAGACCGCGGGCGTGGCAGGCGTCGACGAAACGCTTGAACGCGTCGGGCCCACCGTACGGCTCGTGCGTGGCGTACGGCGCCACCCCGTCGTAGCCCCAGCCGTGGGTGCCTGGGAACGACGCGACCGGCATGACCTCGACGATGTCGACACCGAGGTCGACGATGTGGTCGAGCCGCTCGATCGCGGAGTCGAAGGTGCGACCGGCCGTGAAGGTGCCGACGTGCATCTCGTAGAACACGGCTCCGGCCATCGGTACGCCGGTCCATTCCGTGTCGTGCCACGCGAATTCGCTGTGGTCGTAGACCGCCGAGAGAGCGTGCGGACCGTCGGGCAGGCGCAGGCCCCGCGGGTCGGGGCGCGGCTCGCCTCCGTCGATCGAGAAGCCGTACCGCGCGCCGGGCGCGGCCTGTGCGGCCGGCACCTTCACCTTCCAGGTGCCCGCCAGCGGCCCGGTCGCCGGGTCTGCGTCGGCGGCCCGCGTCATCGCGATGCGCTGCCCGTCGAGCACGAGGTCGACGCCCTGCTGCGCGTTCGGGGCCCAGACGTCGAAGGTGCGGTTGCTGGTCATCCTGTCGTGTCCTCGCGGTTCTCGGGGGTTCTGGAGGTTTTCAGGGCGTCACTGCACGAGCACGGCGACCGGCAGCCGGTCGAAGAGCTCGGCGAGGCGCACATCGCCGCCCGCGACGGTGGTGTCGGTGAGCACGTCGGTCCACTCGCCTTCGGGCAGCGTGATCACCGATTCGCCGTGCCCCCCGGCCAGTTCGAGCCTGCGCGGCGCCCGCGTGACCGCCGTGACCAGGCTACGTGCCTTGGCCAAGCCGAGCCTCTCGGCGAGCTTCGGCACGGAGGTCGAGCGCTCGAACCCGATGACGTGGTCGTTGTCGGTGGCGAGCGGAGCGTATGAGGCGGCACCACCGAACAGGTCGAGAGCCTCGCGGCGCAGCCGCAGCAGCGCGGCGGTGACGTGCAGCTTCTCCTCGTCGAGCGACGCGCTCGAGGGCAGGCCCAGGCGCGCGGTCGCGTCGAGCAGCGCCACGCGCCTGGCGTAGTCGACCTCGCGACGGTTGTCGGGGTCGACGAGCGAGAGGTTGACGATCTCGCAGCCCTGGTAGACGTCGGGCACGCCGGGCATCGTGAGCTGCAACGTCTTCTGCGCGAGCACGGTGGCCCGGATCGAGTTCTTGTTCGCCTCGACGGCCGCGTCGATGGCTTCGCGCAGCGGACCGCCCTCGCGCTGGGCATCGGCGAACGCGATCACGCGGTCTTCGTATTCGGTGTCGCCGTCGACCCAGCTCGTGTGCACCTTGGCCTCGCGCAGGGCCTTGCGCAGGTAGCCCTCGATGCGGTCGTGGCTGATCACCCCGACTCCGACGAGCGTCTGCCACACGAAATGTGCTGTCGGAGCGTCGATACCGTACTCGGCGGCGGCTTCGCGCGAGGCCTGCGAGCACGCGCTCCACGCCTGCGTGTCACCGGCGACGGCCAGAAGGCGGGCGCGCACGTCTTCGCTGCGCTTGTGGTCGTGCGTCGACTGGGCCGTCATGCCGCCGGGCCAGTGCTCGGCCTGGCGCTTCGCCCAGGCGTGCAGCTTGCCGGGGCCACCGTGATCGAGGTCTTCGGGGTCGCCTCCGACCTCGTTGAGCGCGATGAGGCGGTGCCAACGGTAGAAGACAGTGTCTTCGATGCCCTTGGCCATCACCGGCCCCCAGGTCTGCTGCAGACGCACGCTGAAATCGATCGCGGGAGCAGCGGACTCGTCGTCTGGCACCGCGAGCGGCACGAGCGCGAGCAGTTCGTCATCGAGGTCGGGCCGGTTGGCGCGGGCCTTGCCGAACGCGTCGGTGAGGCGGCGGCGTGCATCGGGCGAGAGCTTCTCGCTCGGCCGCAGGTAGGCGCGGTAGACCTCGCCGCTGACGAGCAGTTCGACGATCGCGGAGCGGAGCCGCTCGACCTCCAGGGTCGGCAGCACCTCGCGGGCGCGGCGGGTGAGACGCTCGACCTCCGGACCGAGGGAGTTGGCCACGACCTGGCGCTTGGCCGCCTCCGAGGCCTCGGCGACGGTGTGTTCGCCTCCGCTGGCATCCCATTCGGCGGTGAGCACCGGTTCGGCCGCCGTGTCGACGAGCGCAGCCGAGATCGCACGCAGACCGTCGTAGCCGGTCGTTCCCGCGCACTTCCAGTCGGTCGGCAGGTTCTCTGCGCCTTCGAGAATCTTCTCGACGTACACCGGGGTGCCGCGCTTGGTGGCCGCGGCGAGGTGGTCGAGGTACGCGCCCGGGTCGGCGAGGCCGTCGGGGTGGTCGATGCGGAACCCGTCGATGAGCCCGGCGTGATGCAGTTCGAGCAGCAGCGCATGGGTGGCCTCGAAGACCTCCTTGAGCTCGACCCGCACGGCGATCAGCCCGTCGACCTCGAAGAACCGGCGGTAGTTGAGCACATCGTCTTTGTCGCGCCAGCTCGCCAGGCGGTAGTGCTGCCGGTCGAGAACCGTGCGGATCGTGCTCGCGTCGTTGTCACCCACCTGGGCGTCGCCCTCCGTGCCGATGGCGACGGGAAAGACGTGGTCGTGGTACCTGATCACGAGCTCGGTGAGCCCGTCGGAGAACGGCACGTCGATGCGGTCGAGGCTCAGCTCGCCCGCCTCGAGGATCGATTCGAGGTCGCCCCCCAGCAGCGGCAGCCCGAGCCGCCCGCCACCCGCGCGCCAGTCGATGTCGAACCAGTCGGAGGTCGGGGCGTCACGCCCGTCGCGCAGCACCTCCCAGAGCGGCCGGTTGTCGCTCTCAGGCGCCACGAACGCCATGTGGTTCGGCACGACGTCGACGATGATGCCGAGCCCGTGCTCCTTCGCCGTCGCCGCGAGTGCCTCGAATCCCTCGCGCCCGCCCAGCTCGGCCGAGATGTGCGTGTGGTCGACCACGTCGTAGCCGTGCATCGACCCGCGGACCGCCTGCAGGATCGGCGAGAGGTACAGGTGAGAGGCCCCCAGCAGGGCGATGTACGGGACCACGGCCGCCGCTTGCGCGAATCCGAAATCGGAATGCAACTGAAGCCGGTACGTACCGGTGACCTTCATGTGGGGTGTCCTCCTGCGCGCGGATACGACGCCGGGTCACGAGAACCGGCATGACCACGTTACCGACTCGGTACGACAGGAGGTACTGCGCCGCCCGGACGACCCGCCGGGCTAGACCACGCGGTAGCGGTACTCCCCCGGCGACGAGGGGCGACGCGTGCCGCTGGTCGGGTGCAGCACGTTGTCGTAGGCGAGGCCGCTGAGCATGCAGACCAACTCGACCTCTTCGTAGTCGCCGTCGATCTCGTTGACCCTGCGCGCACCCGTGGGCACGAACCCGAGGCCGAGCAACTGGTCGAGCGTGCTCACCTGGTCTTCGCGTACGCCGATGAACAGCTCGTTGACATTGCGGGCGACCATCCACTCCGCGAGACCTTCGAGCAGGACCGAGGCCACCTGGCCACGCGTCGGCAGCCCACCGGCGCGTGGCCCGACGACGTGGAAGTGACTGATGTGGCCTTCGAGGTCGGCTCCGGCGCTGTCGACGTAGCCGGAGATCAGTCCCACGAAGGCGCCGTTGCGCTGCGCAGCGATTGCGGTCGAGGTGCGCGACGTGAAGTTCAGCGCCCGAACGCGCCAATCGTCGGCGCCGAGCGCCATCGCTTCGTCGAGTCGCTCGTAGAAGACGCCGGGAGCCCCGGCCAGCATCTCGAGCCAGATGCCACGCAGCTTCTCGGCGTGACCCGGGCCCATGGTGACGAGTTCGATCTCCAACTGCCTCACCGTCATTACATTAGGCGGACGTTCAAGACACGTCAGCATCCGGGGGCGATTAACAGCGCCAAGGCTTTTCACATTCACCCCCGTAAAACCCCCAGGTGACAGGTCGGGTTTCCGCTCTGCGGGTATCGCGGTGCCGGGTCACCGAGTTTCGTAACACCGTCGGAGATAACGGAATTCGCGATGCAGGCGGCAAACCCGCAGGCGAGAACACTTTCAACGCGAAACAATCAGGAGGTGGGTTTCAAACCTGTGACCCACAACACCAATTCGCCGTTCTCGTCTGAGGCATCGAGATCGATCACAGCCTCGATACGCCAGTCGCGGTCGGATTCGGGATCGTCGAGAATCTGCTGCACACGCCACACCCGCCGATCGTCGCCGAAGCCCACGTCGCCAGCCTCCGCGTCGGTGTCGATACGCAAGAGGGCCGGATTTCGCGCGTCACCGTCGGTGGAGATCGAGCCGGGCACCTCGCCGTATTCGTCTTCGTAGTCGGCGAGCGCGTCGTCCCAGTCGTCGGCCGTGAGCGGAGCGGGGTCGTTCGGGCGCAGACCCGCCGCCTCCGGTGCGCCCGCGTCGAGGGCGGCGAGGTCGTCGATCCGGCCGAGGGCCGTGAGCTCGACGCGGCGCCACATCGCCTGGCGCACCAGCATCCTGAAGATGCGCGGGTGGTCGGTGATCGGCCGCTCGGTTGCCGGCTCGGGCGGACGCACCTCGCCGTCGCTCTGCCGCTCGGGGTCTGTGAGCGCCTCCCACTCGTCGAGCAGCGAGGAGTCGGTGAGCCGCACAACCTGGCCGAGCCAGTCGATGATGTCGTCGACCTCGTCGGTGCGGTACACCTCCGGCACGGTCTGGCGCAGGGCCCGGTACGCGTCGGTGAGGTACCGCAGCACGATGCCCTCGGAGCGGGCCAGGTCGTAGACCCGCACGAACTCGCCGAAGCCGCGGGCGTTCTCGAACATCTCGCGCACCAGCGACTTGGGCGAGAGCAGGTCGTCGGTCAGCCACGGGTGGCCGCCGCGATACGTCTCGTAGGCCGCTTCGAGCAACTCGCGCAGCGGCTTGGGCCACTCGACATCCTCGAGCAGCTCCATCCGCTCGTTGTACTCGATGCCGTCGGCCTTCATCTCGGCGACGGCCTCGCCGCGGGCCTTGCGCTGCTGCGCCCACAGCACCGGGCGCGGGTCTTCGAGGGTCGCCTCGATGACGCTCACCACGTCGAGTGCGTAGGTGGGCGAGTCCTCGTCGAGCAGTTCGAGGGCCACCACCGCGAAGGTGGACAGGGGCTGATTGAGCGCGAACCCGGCCTGCAGGTCGTCGACGAGGCGCAGGCCCTTTCTGCGTGGACCGGACTCCCCCGGCTCCGGGGGCAGCGGGTACGACTCGACCACATCGGCGGCGATGAGCGAACGGAGCAGCTCGATCGCCTTGCGGGCCAGACGGAACTTGTTGCGGTCGGTCTCGTGACTCGCGTCGATCAGGCCGCGCATCACCCTGACGGGGTCACTCCCGTCACCCGGATACTGCGTCGTGCGGGCGATAACGTCGAGCACCATCGAGTGCGTCATCCGCATCCGCGACTGCAGCGCCTCAGGAGCACCCTCGACGAGACGCGTGTAGGTCTCCTCGTTCCACGAGACGAACCCGTCGGGGGCCTTCTTGCGCTGCACCTTGCGCAGCTTCTTCGGGTCGTCGCCTGCTTTGGCCAGCGCCTTCTCGTTCTCGATGACGTGCTCGGGCGCCTGCACGACGACGGAACCGGTGGTGTCGAAGCCCGCACGCCCCGCACGGCCGGCGATCTGGTGGAATTCGCGCACCTTGAGCACGCGCTGCCGGGAGCCGTCGAACTTGGTGAGCCCGGTGATCAGCACCGTACGGATCGGCACGTTGATACCGACGCCGAGCGTGTCGGTGCCGCAGACCACCTTGAGCAGGCCGGCCTGGGCGAGGGTCTCGACGATGCGGCGGTACTTGGGCAGCATGCCCGCGTGGTGCACGCCCACTCCATGCCGGATGAGCCTGTTCAAGGTGGCACCGAAACCCTTGCCGAACCGGAAGCCGCCGAGCATCTCGAGGATCTGGTCGCGCTCCTCGCGGGTGGCGACCGGTGTACTGAGCAGCGACTGGGCGCGTTCGAGGGCGTCCTTCTGCGTGAAATGCACGACGTAGACCGGTGCCTGGCGGGTCGTGACGAGCTCTTCGAGCAGTTCGGGCAGTGGGTCGAGCGAGAACGTGTAGGTGAGCGGCACGGGGCGCTCGGCGTCGTCGACGACAGCGGTGTCGCGGCCGGTGCGTACGGTCAGGTCGTCGCGGAAGAAGCTCACGTCGCCGAGAGTCGCGCTCATGAGCAGGAACTGCGCCTGCGGCAGGGTGAGCAGCGGCACCTGCCACGCCCAGCCGCGGTCGGGCTCGGAGTAGAAGTGGAACTCGTCCATGACGACGTTCGCGACCTCGAGGTGCTCGCCGTGGCGCAGCGCGAGGTTCGCGAGGATCTCGGCGGTACACGCGATGATCGGGGCCTGCGAGTTGACGCTCGCATCGCCGGTGATCATGCCGACGTTCTGTGCGCCGAACTGCTCACACAGGGCAAAGAATTTCTCGGAGACGAGGGCCTTGATGGGCGCCGTGTAATACGTGCGCCGGCCCGTGCGCTCGAAGTCCGCGAGCGCGAAGAAGTGTGCCGCCGCTGCGACGAGCGACTTACCCGACCCCGTGGGGGTCGCAAGAATGACGTTCGCGCCCGTGACCAGCTCCAGCGCCGCCTCCTGCTGGTGCGGGTAGAGGTCGATCCCGGTGTCGGTGGCCCAGTCGACGAACGCCTCGTAGAGGTCGTCGGGGTCGGGCGGGCCGCCTCCTCGGCTCTCCGACGGCAGCCGGTCAGTGAGCGTCGTCATGTCATCACGGTGCAGATCACGCCGGGAACACCACCGTGGTGCCGTCGCGCAGCATCACGCGGTCTTCGAGGTGGGCGAGCACGGCCTCCGCGAGAACGCGCCTCTCGATGTCGCGGCCCTTGCGGATGAGGGCGTCGGGCACGTCGCGGTGACTCACCCGCTCCACGGCCTGCGCGATGATCGGCCCCTCGTCGAGGTCGGTGGTCACGTAGTGGGCGGTCGCGCCGATGATCTTCACCCCGCGCGCGTACGCCTGGTGATACGGGCGGGCGCCCTTGAAGCCGGGCAAGAACGAGTGGTGGATGTTGATGCAGCGGCCCTGCAACTGTTCCGTGAGCTCCGGCGACAGGATCTGCATGTACCGGGCCAGCACGACGAGGTCGACCCTCTCGCGCTCGATGACCTCGAGGATCTGCGCCTCCTGCTGCGGCTTTGTCTCCGGGAACACAGGGAAGTGGTAGAACGGCACGTCGTACAGGTTGCCGAAGCTGCCGCGCTCGTGGTTGGAGACGATCGCCACCGGATCCATCGGCATCTCACCGAGATTCCAGCGGTAGAGCAGTTCGCGCAGGCAGTGGTCGGACTGCGAGGCCATCAGCATCACGCGCATGCGGCGGGCGGTGTCGCGGATCGTCCACTGCGCGTCGAGGCTCGCCATCACCGGGGCCAGGCCCGCGCGGAAGCCGGCCTCTCCGATGTCGACCCGCACCGGCCGGAACTCCAGGCGCAGGAAGAACCGGCCCGAGAGGTGGTCGTCGAACTGCTGCCCGTCGGTGATGTCACAGCCGAGCTGCACCAGCGTGCTCGTCACCGCCGCGACGATGCCGGGGTGGTTCTCGCACGAGAACGCCAGAACGTAATGCGGTGACGCACCTGAGTTGTCTGGATTCTCAGGGCTGCCGGGGGGCGTCGACATGGTGGCTCTCGTTCTCAGATCAGGTAGCGGTGCGTCGGCGAATCCGCCGGGATGATCTCGAAGGTCATCGTGCTCGCCTGCATGCGGGCGATGAGACCGTCGAGGTCGGCGGAATTGCCGAGCTCGATGCCGACGAGCGCCGGACCGGTCTCCCGGTTGGAGCGCTTGACGTACTCGAACAGGGTGATGTCGTCGTCGGGGCCGAGGATGTCGGCCACGAAACGGCGCAGGGCCCCCGGCTCCTGCGGAAAATTGACGAGGAAGTAGTGCTTGCGACCCTCGTTGACCAGCGACCGCTCGACGATGTCGGCGTAGCGGGAGACGTCGTTGTTGCCGCCGGAGAGCACCACCACGACATCGCTGCCGGGCGCCGGGCTCAACTCGGCAAGCTTGTCGAGCAACGCGGCGGAGGCGAGCGCGCCCGCGGGCTCGGCGATGATGCCGTCGACCTGGTACAGGTCGAGCATCTCGGTACATACGCGGCCCTCGGCCACGTCGAGCAGGCGGATGCCGTGTTCGGCGATGACCGGGTAGGTCACGGCACCGGCGCGGCGCACGGCGGCTCCGTCGCAGAACGTGTCGATGCGCTCCAGCTCCACCGGCTCGCCCGCCTCCACGGCCGCGGCCATGCACCGGGCACCCGACGGCTCGACGCCGACGACCTCGACCTGCGGATGCCGCGCTGCCAGCCACGTGACGCAGCCGGCGAGCATCCCGCCTCCGCCGACCGGCACGATCAGCATGTCGGGCGCGTGACCGAGTTGCTCCACGACCTCGACGGCGAGGGTGCCCTGACCGGCCATCGTGTCTCGGTGGTCGAACGCGTGCACCTCGACGGCACCCGTGCTCAGGCTGTCTTCGTGAGCCTGACGTGCGGCATCGTCGTACGTCTCCCCCGCGACGATCAGCTCGATCGCGGCGCCCCCGAGGGCACGGATGCGGTCGCGCTTCTGCCGCGGAGTCGTACCCGGCACGTAGATGCGGCCCGTGAGCCCCAGGGTCGCGCACGCGTACGCGACCCCCTGCGCGTGGTTACCTGCGCTGGCCGTGACGACGCCGCGCTCCCGCTCCGAGCGGGACAGCTGCGCGATGAAGTTGTACGCGCCGCGCAACTTGTAAGACCGCACCGGGTGCAGGTCTTCACGCTTGACCCACACGTTCGCGCCCGTCGCCGCCGACAGCCGCTCGTTACGCACGAGCGGAGGCGCCTGCACCACCGAACGCAGCCGGATGAACGCCGCCTCGACATCGGAGGCGCTGACAGGCTGGGTTACGAGGGCGGTCACCTTCCAATCGTGCGCTATTTCTCAGTTCTCGGACAAACCCGGCCCATACGTGTCAGCGAGCGCGGTGATCGTGATCGCGGTGATCGTGGTGGTCGCGGTCACGGTGACGCTTGCGTGAGTCGCGGCGCTTGTCGCGGTTCTCCTGCTCATTGGTCGTTTCGGTGTCGGTGGCCGACTCATCCGTCGTGGCTTCGTCGGTCGTCGGTTGGTCAGTCGTGGACTCGTCGGGAGTGGCCTCGTCGTCTTTCGAGCGAGTCGGCTCGTCCGTCGACGGCGAGGTCTTCGCGGGAGTCGGCTTCGCCGGCACCGGCGGCGGAGTCGTGGTCACCGGTGTGGGCGACGGCGTCGTTGTCGCCGATGTCGGCACCGGGGTCGGCTTGGCCGGAACCGGAGTCGGAGCGGTCTTCGTCGGTGTGGGGGCCGGCGTCGATTTCACGGGAGTCGGTGCGGGTGTCGTGCTCTTGGCCGGGGCCGGAGTCCGTTTCACGGGTGCCGGGGTCCGCTTCGCGGGAGCCGGAGTCACCGCGCGACGGACGGGCACGGCCGTGCCCCGGCGTGCGTCGCTGCGAGACGTGACCTGCCGGTTCTGTGCTGTCACGGGCTTGTTCTGGGCGCTCGCAGGCTTGTTCGGCGCAGAGGTCGCCGCAGCAGCCGCCAAGGCTCCGTCGGCGGGTGCCTTCGCGTCTGCCGTCGTGGCCGGCGCTGTCGCAGTCGGCGCGGTCGGGGCGGAACTCGTGGGTGCTGCGGCGGTCGCTGCCGTTTCACCCGCTGTCGGGGCGCCCGAGGTCGCCGATCTCTGACCTGCCGAGGGCTGAGCCGCAGCGGACGAGGTCGCCCCACCCGCCGCCAGCGTCGAAGCACCGTCGTTGCCGCCGCCCATGACCGCAGCGGCCACGCCTGTGAGAACGACGAGAGAAGCTGCGGCAGCACCTACCATGAGCTTCGCCGGACTGGGCGACACCCCCGCCATCGCAGCGGAACTCGGCTGACCACCGTCAGGGGCGCCCGCCGGAGGCATCGCCCCACCGCCTCCGCCCGCGCCCGAACCACCGGCCCCGGCTCCACCGGCCGCAGCGCCGGAGCCACCAGCCGCGCCAAGAGCTCCGGTCCCCGCACCTGCTGCAGTGCCCGTGCCGCCGGCCGCGCTGCCCGCGGGGCCGGCTGCTGCAGCCTTGGCCGCGCCCGCCCCGATCAGACCGGCAGCCGCTGCGGCAGCCGCCGCAGCCTTGCCGATGTCTACCGTTTCTGCGCCTGCCGAACTGTCCGCGCCGTCCGCGACTGCACCGCCTGCGGCACCGGTGCCCGAAGCATCAGTCGCCGCACCCGGTTCGGACGTAGCAGCCGCGGCCGCCCCTGCCCCCGCGACACCCGCGGCACCGAGACCCGCAGCTCCTGCGGCGGCCAACCCGATCGGCGCCGGCGGCACCACGTGCCGCTGCGCCGCCGGAAGTCCCGCAAGCTGGGGCGCAGCACGCCGGAGTAGCCGCGCCGTGTCTCCCGCAGACACGGGCCGGTCAGCGGGGTTCTTGGCGAGAAGCGCCGCGATCACGCCCCAGAGCGGAGCGGGCACGCCGTCGGGACGCTCCGGGGTTTCGGTGCGCGTCGCCTCCACGACCTGCGTGGGAGTGCGCACGTCGAACGGCCGCACCCCGATGCAGCATTCGTAGAGCACGACACCCAGCGAGTACAGATCGGAGGCCGGGGTCGGCGCCGAGTGGTCGAGCGTCTCGGGGGCGAAGTACGGCAGGGTGCTCTGTCGTACGGTCGCCGGGTTGGGATCTTGGCCGCGCACCGTGAACTCGCCGATCGAGAAGTCGGTGAGCATCGGCTTCGTGCCCCCGCCCGAAGTGCCGGGCAGCAGCACGTTCTCGGGCTTGAGGTTGCCGTGCGTGAGGCCGTGGGCGTGCAGGGCCGCGAGCCCGTCGGCGACACCCGCACCCATCAGCGCGATAGCTCGCGGCTCGAGAACTCCGGTGCGCTGCAGCACTCGCCGCAGGCTCGGGCCCTCGACGTAGTCGGAGACGACCCCCACCTCACCGTGTGACTCCACCACCTCGCGCAGGCGCACGACATTGGGCTGGGAGACGACGGCCAGCGACTCCTGCTCGCGAACGAACCGGCCGGCCACGTCGCGATCCCGCGCGAGCTGCGGGTACAGGCTCTTCACCGCGACCGGCGACCCGTCTGCGTCGAGCCCCTTCCAGACCTCGCCCATCGTCCCGCGTCCGATGACTTCAGTCAGTGTGTAATCGCCAAAGCGTCGACCGTCCACGGCAAGATCCCCCCTTGACATACCGAATGTTCCTGAAGCAGAACACTAGACGCGTGCAGCGTTCATGGAGGGCACTCGGCCGAATGTGCCATTCGTTGCCTCGACGCGCCCCATCTGCACGATTCCCTCCATTCCGGCCAGAAGACGCTGCCCGAGATGCGGCGCCCCGGAGCGCAGGTGAGCATGGCGATACGCCAGCGGAGAGGATCTCAGAGTCGAGACCAGGCCAGGCCCGCGCTGCGCATCTCCGCCGGGCTCGCTCGGCGGGCCCCACCTCGTTGAAGAGGAGAGACCCATGTCCGAAGAGTTCACAGTCGTCGTCGATGCCATGTTCGCGGAGAAGGTAGGCGAAGACGGTCTCAAGGAGTACGCCAAGACCGTTGCGTCGGTCGCCGAATGGGCGCCGGGCCACCCCGTGGACGAGGTGATGCAGGCGCTCACCCAGGGGTGGAGCGCCGTCGACCTCAACGTCGACCCGATCGAGGCCGAGAAGCTCGCGACTTTCATGACCGGTGACCAGGGCGACTTCTCGGTGGCCACCGAAGACGGAACCGTCTTGTACAAGCACAGCGAGCGCTCGCCGATCGGCGACGCCGCGGGCCAGGGCGCCGGTAAAGCCGACCAGACGGGCCAGTCGGATCAGTCAGGACAGGGCACCTCTGCGCAGGGAGTCGAGCCCGCCGAAGGCCCCGCGATGTCCTGATACCCGCGGATGAGCGACGCCCGGCACCGTTACGGCGCCGGGCGTTCTCGCGTTTCAGCCGCGAAGGTCGGTGACGGGGGCGAGCCGCGGTTCGCCTCCGCGGGTCTTGAGTTGCTTCGCGGGCACGCCTCCGACGATGGCGAGGGGCGGGACGTCGTGCGTCACCACGGCACCCGCCGCGACGATGGCACCGCGGCCGATACGCACGCCGGGCAGCACCGTGACGCCGACACCGAGCCAGACATCGTCTTCGATGACGATGGGCTTGTCGGGCAACATGCCCTGCGTGTTCATCGGCCGTTCGGTGTCGGAGAAGGCGTGCTCCTCCGTGAGGAGAACGCAGCGGGGCCCGATCATCACGTCGTCACCGATGTGCACGGAGCCGAGCACGATGCTCTCCGCGCCGATGCCGCTGCGGTCGCCGAGGCGGATGCGCACTCCGGAGGCGAAGTAGGTGCCCGCGTCGATGTTGGTGCCCCGGCCGAGGTGCTCGAACAGGCCGCGGCAGGCCAGGTTGCGCGCTGCGCGCCCGATGCTGCCGCCCGGCGACACCTTGCGCGGCAGGTGCTTGGCCACGCCGTAGTAGAAGAGAAAGTGCGCCGCGCGGCCCACCTGCCCGAAAGCCCCCCGGCGAACCGCCGCCATAGCCTTCCCCAAACTCGTACCCCCACCATGTGCCCAGCCGTGGCTCGAAGCAGGTGGCCGGCGCTCCCCCGAGCGGCTCCGCCTCCCTATGGCTTCCGTCGCGTGAACGGCCCGGCACGGACCGGGCGCTCACACTGGGCTCCCAGCGAGCGTACCCGTACATCACGGGGGCTCGACATGCTCCTGACGGAGGCCATGACGATTGCTTACCGTTCGCGAACCGTTCTGCGATCACGGCGTGACGCGAGCCGCAGTCCCCCTGTCGGACTGCGGCTCGCGTCGATCCGTGGGCCGGGTCAGCGCAGCGAAACCTTGTGGTTCCAGGAGTGCGCGGTGCGCCAGATGAGCGCGGCCACCACGACCACCGATACGGGGATGAACCCGAACGGCATACCGGTGGTCTGCTGCTGCTCGAACAGCACCTCCATCCAGTTGCGGCTGACGAGGGTGAACCCGCCGTTGACGTAGTCGATGCCCGCCGGGATGAGCGCGATACCCGCGATGGCCGCGACCTGCATCAGCACGTAGACGGCGAACCAGACCACGATCGGACCGGCGACCCCGAGACGCGCGAACCGGGATTCGTTACCGAACGAGACCGCGAAGTAGAAGGTGACGAGGTACCCGAAGGCGCTGACGAACAGGATGAGTGCGCCTACAGCCGCCACTCCCCAGCTGACCGGCGGGTCGGCCGCCTGCAGCGTCGTGGTGATGTACTCGACGGCTCCGACACCCTCAGGGGCGGCCTTGCCCGCTGCCACGAGAGCCACGGGAGCCGCGAGCAGCAGGTTGACGACCAGCGCGACGAGCAGCGCCACGGCGCCGTAGGCGAGGCGCACCGCGAAGATCGTCGAGCCCTTCACGGGCAGGCTCTGGGTCAGGTACCCGCCACGGCCGTACGCCGACCGCCAGTAGTCGATCGCCAGGTCGAAGGTGACGATGGGCATGAACACCGAGACCGTGATCACCGCGATCACTGCCCCCAACCCCGCCAGCACGTTGATCGGCAGCGCCATGAGCAGGGTGCCCGCCGCCACGACGGCGGCGCTCAGGGCGAACAGGCCCGCGAGGAAGCCCCGCGTGCGTAGGTACTCGTGAACGAACAGTGTGCGTTTCATCGGTGCAT
Source organism: Dermatophilus congolensis (assembly GCA_030538115.1). Classification (GTDB taxonomy): domain Bacteria; phylum Actinomycetota; class Actinomycetes; order Actinomycetales; family Dermatophilaceae; genus Dermatophilus; species Dermatophilus congolensis_B. The sequence goes on from JAUNUP010000006.1 coordinate 110,961, forward strand.
CTCCCTGAAGAGGGCGTCGAGGCTCATGCCGTGTTCGGCGCGCAGGTCGTCGACGTCGCCGGTCAGCAGGGTGCGTCCGGCGCGCATGATGACGACGGAGTCGAGCACGGGCTCGAGGTCGTGAACAAGGTGGGTGGAGATGAGGACGAGGGCGTCGTCGGCCAGGTCGGCGACGATGCCGTCGAGAATGACCTCGCGGGCTGCGGGGTCGACTCCGGAGATGGGCTCGTCGAGCAGGTAGACCTGCGCGCGGCGGCTCATCGCGAGTGCGACCTGAACCTTCTCGCGCATGCCCTTGCTCGCCTCCTTGAGCCGCAGCTCGTCGGGCAGGCCGAAGCCGTCGAGCAGGCGGCGCGCCTTGGGCTCGTCGAAGTCGGCGAAGAAGTCGCGGTAAAGCCGCAGACAGTCGCGGATCCGCGCGGAGTCGGGCAGGAAGCTCGTGTCGGGAAGGAAGCTGACGCGGGCCTTGGACTCGGGGCCGGGCTTCTGGCCTGCGATGCGCACGTCGCCGGTGTAGTCGCTGAGCACGCCCGCGAGCACCTTGAGCAGCGTCGTCTTGCCGCAACCGTTCTGGCCGAGCAGGCCGGTGATGCGGCCGGGGGCAAGCGTGAGGTCGAGGTTGTCGAGGGCTGCGACGTCGCCGTAGTGCTTGCTGAGGCCCGTGATGCTGATCGCGTTGTCGATGGCGGCGTTCATGTCACCGCTCCCCTGTCGTGGTCGTGTGCGTGTCGGGCTGTGTGTCATGGGATTTCCACCTCTCGGTGACGAGCTCGGTGGCGTCGGTGAGGGTGAGGCCGAGGCCGTGGGCGGTTCGGACGAAGTCGTCTGCGGTGCCTTTCGCCAATTCGTGACGAAGGGCAGCGATGCGGGCGGGGTCGTCGGTGACGTACCGGCCGACCGCACGTTCGGAGCGGCACAGACCGTCACGCTCCAGTTCGGAGAGGGCTCGCTGCACGGTGTTGGGATTGACCCCGAACTCGGCGGCCAACTCCCGCACCCCCGCGATGCGATCCCCCGGAGCCCACGCCCCGACGACGATCCGCCGCGAGAACTCGTCGATGAGCTGATGCCAGATCGGCCGAGATGCGTCGAAGTCCATGAGCACCCCCTCTCGGTGTTGGAGCAACACCCTGCAGGGCGTGTCTCTGTATTAGGTACTTAATACACTAAGACGGCGATACGCGTGACGCAAGAGGATGGGCGCAAGATCTTCAAACCGATGCACGCAACAGGGCCGCGCGGCAGCCACATGCCCGACCGACGGCGACCCCGAGGACCCCGCGATCAGGCCGTCTCCACCAGCGGAGAGAGCCCGTGCGCCAGCACAGGTTGGCAGGCGGTTTCAGGCGCGCGCCATGACGGCGGTAAGGTGGACGCTCTCGGGTGCCCTGCATCCGAAGGGCCTTTAGCTCAGTTGGCAGAGCATCGGACTTTTAATCCGCTGGTCGTGGGTTCGAGCCCCACAGGGCCCACCACTACGAGAAACGAATCGGATCAGCCATGCGACGTGTGACCGAGTCGGAGATCCGCGGCTCCTTCGTCAACGCTTCCCGCCGTGAGGCCACACAGGCGGCGATGCCCGACCTCGACACACTCGACTGGGACTCTCTCGACTTCCTGGGCTGGACCGACACGAAGTTTCCGGGCCGCTCCTATGTCGTTGCACACCTCGATGGTGTCGCGCGCGGGGTGTTGCTGCGTCCCGCCGGCGAGACCAAGATCCGCCGAAAGGCGATGTGCGTCTGGTGCGAAGACGTCAAAGCCACCGACGACGTGCGCATGGTGGTCGCGTCGCTGGCCGGTGCGGCCGGCCGCCGGGGAGCCACCGTCGGCACGCTCACCTGCACGGAGTTCGCGTGTTCACGCAACGTCCGCCGCGAGCCGTCACGCAGCGAGATCGACGACAACGCGGGCGCCGAAGAGCGGGCGTTCTGGGCCGAGGTGCGCATCGAGGGCCTCCGCAAACGGGTCGCCCACTTCATCCGCCGTGTCATGCGAGACGAATGACGCAGCGCCCGCGTCACCGGCAGCGTTCGGGGCGTGGGGTGTTGCCGAGAGGGGTGCCGTCGGAGCGGGTGCAGGTGACGCCGAGGGTCGTGGCCGTGCCGGCGTGGCCCTTGATGTGGGCTTCTCGGTGGTGGTGGCGGCAGAGCAGGGCGAGGTTGGTCATGTCGCTCGGCCCGCCATGCTCCCATTTGGTCAGGTGATGACCGTCACACCATGAGGGCGGGGCATCACATCCCGGGAAGCTACAGCCGCCGTCCCGGATCACCAAGGCGGCCCGTTGAGCTGCAGTTACCCACCGTTCTTGGCGACCGACATCGAGGACTTCGCCACGACCACCCAGAACGATCGGGATGATCCCGGCATCGCAGGCGAGCATCCGCACCTCGGCGGGAGTGAGCACCTGCCCGTGCTCGGTAAGCCCGACGCCTCGGGCGATCGCGCCACACGTGCACGCCAGGCTCGCATCGATGCCGTGGTTCATCCGGGCCATGCCGAGGTCTTCGAGCAGTGGGTGCGGGCCGGAGGCGGCGCGGGCGGCGGCCTCCGGGGCGCGCATCGTGGTGGTGAACGGACAGTCGTGGCGGTGGCCGCTGTAGGGGTTGATACCTTCGGCGGACAGGTCGGTGGTGAGCGCGTCGTGGCTGATCGTCACGTACACCTTCGCCTTCGCTCCCGTACCGGCAGCGCTGTCGTGGCGCTGGGCCGCGAGCCCTGCGAGGGTGACGAGGGCGTCAGCGCGGCGCTGGCCGATCGTGCGGAGGTCGCGGGTGCCGTCGGGGGCGGGCGCAGGCACCGACATCGCAGTGAGGGCAGCTGTGACGACCGCCTCGGAGGCCGGGTCGAGGCGCATCGTGGCGGTCAGCATCCCCGACTTGTCGCGACGGAACGCCGTCACGTCGCGCTGCACATGCTTCGTCTCGTGATCCAGGTCCAGGACGCCCGGGTCGCCGTACTGGCCGATGATCTGGTCAGCGCACCCGTCGAGGTCACGCGCAGTGGCACCGTTCGCGACCGTGTCGATGATGGCCCCCAGCACCGGGCCCCAGTTGCCCGGCCCGATCGCGGACTTGATCTTGCGGTAGAACCTGGCTGCCAGAGCAGCGGAGTCGACTCCCACCCGCCCGGAGGTGACCGCGTCGCGCAGCGGCGTGATGTCGTGCCCCTCGCACGCAACGGAGATGTCTTTGAGAGCGGCCGCCTGTCGCGTCGACACCGGCACCCCGGCGTCACGGCAGGCCTGCTCGACGAACCGATCCACCCGCGGGTTGTCACTCGACGCGATCACGCCACGCGCATCGGCCTCAAGAACGACCGCCGCCCGCGCAGCCTCGGCCGCAGCGACAACGGCCGACGCTTCGGCCGTCAGACGCGCAAGATCGACCGACCCGACCGCGGTCAGCTCCGCCGGAATGTCAGCGAGAACGCGCCGCACGGAGGCGAACTGCGCCAGCAGCCCCGCACCGACGCCGCTCATCGACTGAGCGCCCAACTCGCTGCACTCGGCCGGCACGGACGCCCAGAAATCCGCATCGGAATCAGAGGCGCAACGCCCCCACACGTACCCCTCAACAGCCTGATCGACCGGCGCACCCCAGCCGTCGCCACCCGCCTCGCGGCGAGTCGATCACCGGGGTATCCGTCATGCCAGAACTCTACCGTTCACCCATTCGAATTACGACACTCACCAGCATTTTTGAGACGCGAAACCGACTGAGCAGCAACGATTCTCGAACGTACGGAAAACCGCTTGACACCCCACCAACTCCCCTGGGGCACAAGGGAATTGACCACCCCGGCGGCGCTCATCGCAAAGTGATCTCGACCACCAGCAAGAAACCCGCCGTCTGCACGGTCACCGATACCGCGGTGTGCGTGGCTGCGTTCTCGCACACACTCCCGTAGCCGAACTCACCTCAACCGCGGTGCATGAACCGGTCGGCTTCTCACACCTTCGGCTGACGTTCACCTGCCCTACGCGGGCCTATCGCCAGTGCCGAGAGGAACGCCCATAGCGGGAGGCCTCCGAAGATCGTGAAGAGCAGGGCGAGCGTGAATCCGTACAGGAGCTGCTGTCCGCCAGGCGGGTTGCCGATGAAGGCCTGCACGAGTCCCCCGACGAGGCTCGCCAGCACGAGGTAGACCAACGTCGAGGCAAGGAAGAACCCCGCGTAGTTCCACCGCCGATCGAACACGCCGGAACTCGCCCACGACGGCCCGAAGCGCGCGATCAGCCACGCCACCAGCGTGATTCCGATCGGGTTCGCGAACGCGAACGCGGCGGGCAGATTCACCATCGGGGCCGATCCGCTCACCGGTGACCACGACGCCCACGTGACCGCGATCAGTTGAAGCACGAACGTCGCGACGGCTGCCGCGAACACTCCGAGAAGCCAAGCCCTGGAGGCGTTTCGGCGCGACACCGCCCCCTCCGCTGCCCTGTGACGGCCTTCGACTGTTGCAGTTCCGGACATGACGTCTCCCCTCGTCTGCGCCCACCCCTTCCCCGATGGTCGCCCACTGACCTGCGGAAACACAGCACGCAAAGGTAACGATCACTCACACCCACCGGCTCCGTGGACCATGTGAGCCCTCCATGCACGAACCGCAGCACCACCGGAGGGACGACACACCGCAACAGAACGGGCTCCCGGGAGATGTCCCGAGAGCCCGCCAGACGAACGAATGGGGTGTGCGAGTCGACGCCCGCCCCGGTTCAGACCTTCGGCTGCGACTCCTCGCGCGCCTCGCTCGTCTCGGGCTCGTCTTCGACCGCGCGGTCGACGATGCGGGTGATCACGAAGAACGCCACCAACAGCCCCGCGATGAGGTACGCCATGGGCGGGTCTGCCTCGTAGGCGATGAAGAGCAGCACGCCGATGAACGCCGTGATGACAGCAGGGAACCAGCCGGGGAGACGTTCAGACATGCTCAGATTCTCCCACCCCACCAGCCGGAAAAGCCCCGACCAGCATCTTCGGCAACGTGAGATTGCCTACGTCAGCCGCCGTCGACAGCTGTCGTCCGCCGTCGAGAATCGCGACGCCCGCCGACGCACGCCGGCCTACTCCGTGGGCTCCCCCTGGGTGGCCGCCCACTCCGCGACGCGGCGGGCGCTCTCCTCCTCCGAGAGGTCCTCCACGCGGGACATCACCGACCAGCGCACCCCGAACGGGTCGAAGAGGGAGGCGAACCTGTCGCCCGACACGAACGTCACCAGCGGCTCGCGGATGCGGGCGCCCGCCGCTACGGCACGCGCCACAGTGGCGTCGGCATCTGCGCAGTACAGGCCCAGCGAATAGCACGCGGCTTCTCCGGTCGGGTCGGCGACGAGGCCGTACTCGGGATTGGGGTCGCCGAGCTGTAGCCGTCCGGAGCCGAAGTCGAGCTCGGCATGCACGGTGAGGCCACCGATTTCGGTCGCATCGACCAACCGCGCCCCGAACACCTCTCGATAGAATTCGATGGCCTTCGCGGCCCCTGGCACGGTGATGAACGGGGTCAGGCTCGTCGAACCGTGCGGTATGCCATCGGTGGTGTGCTCGCCCGTGATGCCAGTGGTGTTCGTGTGTTCGCTCATGTGTAGAACTCTGCGGCTACAACGGCGGGCCCGGCTTGGAGATTCGCGACCGAAGCGCTGGAGGTGCCGTGCCGGACTTGGAAGACACTCGAGGCATCCTCTACCCCACGCGCCTGCCGACCTTCTGGCGAGAACCCGCACCTGCCGACCTCGACGGGCTCGTGCGCTGGTTCTGGATCCCTCAGTGGCGCCTGCCGTCGGGGCGGGTCTCGCGGCAACACCTGCTGCCTTTCCCAGCGTCGAACCTCGTCGTCGAGCCCGTGGGAGTCTCATTGACCGGCCCGACCACGCGCGCCTCACACCGCGATCTCACGGGCACGGGCTGGGCCGTGGGCGCGCTCCTCCGCCCGGCCGCGCTCGCCCAGCTCTGCCCGGCACCCGAGACCATCCGCGACGACGAGATCCCGTTCGACGCCGCCGACCTGCACCGAACAGTCGCCGCAGCCATGCACTCGCCAGACATCCACGCCGACGCCGACATGAACGCCGTCCAGGCCTTCAGCGACTGGGCGCTCGCCGCTCTGACCCCGCCGGACGAGGGCGGTGCCGTGGCCAACGCAATGGAAGACCTCATCGCCTCCGATCGTGGAATCGTGCGGGTCGATCAGCTAGCCGCGCGACTGCACCTGTCTGCGCGCGCCGTGCAGCGCCTGGCCCGCCGCTACGTCGGGTTGCCGCCGCTGGCGCTGATCCGGCGGTACCGACTGCAGGAGGCCGCGCAGCGTCTCCGCGACGACCCCACGGTCACGATCGCGCAGGTCGCAGTGGAACTCGGCTACGCCGACCACGCCCACCTGACGAGCGATTTCCGGGCGACCCTCGGCTCGACTCCCGTCGCGTATCGCACGAGCCCCGAGCACGGCGATTGAGCCGCGAGGTGTCCAGGAGGGGCGCGGGCCGTTATCGTCACCATCTAGGGGAGACATCGGCGAAGAGCCGAAGCGCGAGCACTGTTGAGGAACACATGGGTACGTACGACAACTGGCTGGCCGGTGCCTCGATCTCCCCGGAGGTCGCAGCCTTGCGCCCCGACTACCTCTGCGTTCTCGTGGTGGCCGAGGGCCTGACGCCCGGGCCGAGCGACGACGCGAGCGAGCGCCTGGTCGCGGAGGCCGAAGCCACCGCCCGTGATGCCATCGCCGGCCGCCCGGTCGAGGAGTTGGGCCACATCGCGGCCTGGCGCGAGGCGTTTCGCGCGTTCGGCGCCAAGCCGCAGCGCACCCGCAACAGCGCCGAAGCACTGCTGCGCCGGGTCGGCGACGGACTCCCCCGCATCAACAGACTCACCGACGCCTACAACGCCGTCTCGGTGCGCACCCAGACGCCGCTCGGCGGCGAGAACGTGGCTGCCTACCGTGGCCCGCTGCGGCTCGTGCGGGCAGTGGGCGATGAGGAGTTCGGCACCCTCGCCTCCGGCGAAGAGGTGATCGAGAACCCCGCCCCCGGCGAGGTCGTGTGGCGCGACGACGCGGGGGTCACCTGCCGCCGCTGGAACTGGCGACAGTGCTACCGCACCCGCCTCACAGAAGTCACCCGTGACGCCGTGTTCATCTGCGACATCCTCGACGTGGAGCCCGGCGACGCCGCCGCCCGCGCCGACGAGGTGCTCGACTCCCTCATGGAGGCGCTCACCCAGGTCAGCCCCGGTGTCACGCTCTACTCGCGCGTGGTGACCCCGTGAGCGACGGCATGGTCTCGACCATCGACGGCTCCCCCGTGAGCACTCGCGACCTTGAAAGCCTCGCCCTGACGAATTTCGGTCACTTCACGTCGTTCCGGGTCGAGAACGGCCAGGTCAGGGGCCTGCAGATGCACCTCGGCCGCCTGCGCCGCGACGCCCGGCTGGTGTTCGGCGTACAACTCGACGTCGCGCAGGTGCGCGAGTACATGCGCGAGGCCGTCGCGGGACGCACAGGCGATCTGGTCATGCGCGTCACCGTGTTCGACCCCAGGCTCGGCTTGGCGGGCATGGGCGGTGACGCCCAGCCGCAGATACTGGTCTCGGTGCGCGCGGCCGGCACCGGCAACGCGAATCCGTTGAAGGCCAAGACGTTTCCGTTCACCCGCGACACAGCCGCCGTCAAACACATCGGCCTGTTCAGCCAGTTCCACTACCGCAGGCAGGCGATCCTGGCGGGATTCGACGACGCGATCTTCGTCGAGCGCGACGCGCGCGTCTCCGAGGGCGCCACATGGAACCTGGGGTTCGTCACCAAAAGCGGCGACATCGTATGGCCCGACGCACCCGTGCTGCCGGGCGTGACGATGCTGCTACTGCAGCGTGCCCTGCCCACCATGCACACCGCGCCGGTGAGCCTTGGCAGCATCCACACGATGCGGGCCGCCTTCGCGACCAACGCCGGATTCGGGGTGCGGCCGATCTCGCGGATCGACGCCTTCGAATACCCCACCGACGACAGCGCGATCACCACGATGCAGCGGGTGTACGCACAGATCCAGGGCGACGACCTCTGACCGAGGCCCGTCCGAGCCTGTCTGAACCCCCTCTGAGCCCTGACCCACCGCGCACTGCGTGACGCGTACCTCACTCTCCGAGGGTTCCCTCGACTCCAAGACGCGCTATATTGCACGTATTACTCCGTGTTTATCCGTGTTCACACAGTGCCAGGAGACGGCCTTGAGCGAAACCCAGAACCTGCCCCTCGCCGGAGGCGGCCAGCACACCTGCTCCTGCGGCTGCACCGACGAGGGCGTGCCCGAGCTCGACGCGACCGTGATTCCGCACGCCATCCGCCACGCGACGATCTTCGGCGCGCTCGAGGCGATCCCGGCCGGCGGCGCCATGATCCTCAAGGCCCCGCACAACCCGCTGCCGCTGCTCGATCAGATCCAGGGCCGCTGGGGCGAGGCCTTCACGTGGGACTACCTCGACGAAGGCCCCCAGGACTGGCGCCTGCAGTTCACGCGCCACTGACCGCCGGCGGCGTGGGGATCCCCTGTAGCCACTTGGCCCCACGCCGCTGCGCGTCTGAATGCCCGCCTGCACACCGTTGCAGGCGGGCATTCAGGCGCATTAGAGGACTCTCATCACTTTCTCCTCGAGCACTAACCTCGCGCCGAGAACCTTCAGGTGTCTCCACAAACGGAGACCACCATCGAAGGAGAAGTCATGAGGATCATGAAGAAGACCGCCGCCATCGCAGCCGTCGGACTCGCCGCCACCCTCACCGGTGGTCTGGGTGCGTGGGCAGCCTGCACCGGGGACGGCATCCCCGACCGTGACGGCACCGGCCCCAAGGCCACGCGCGTCGTCGACGGAGTCAAGGACCGCGACGGCACCCCCGACAAGGTCCAGAAGCAGGACCGCGTCCACGTGACGACGGTGGCCCTCAAGGCCCAGAAGCGTGACGGCACGTGCGACAACGACTGCGACGGCACGCCCAAGAAGGTCGAGAAGCGCGACCGCATTCACCGAGACACCGCCACGAAGGCCACGAACAAGGCCCCCAACAAGGCGACGAACAAGCGCGTCCCGGCCAACGATCGCCCCTGCGACGGAACGCCCGACAAGATCCAGAAGCGCGACCGCATCCACGTCGCCGCCTGATCTCGGTCGATCCCCGTGCACCCGAGAACCGCTGCCCACGGGCCCTTGTGTTTCACCCTGTGAACGTCAGGGCCCTGGGTAGCGTGAGGGAAGCCCGGAAACCCGAACGGACACTCCCATGTCGATGAAGGCACCCCTCATAGGCGGCGCGACCGCCCTCATCGGCCTGCTCTCGATCGGCGCAGGAGCGTGGCTCGCGCTCGAGCGCAACGACCCAGGAGCGCCCCCGCCCGCGGTCGTACTCACGACGGCGCCGCCCGCCCCCTCCGCGACGAGCGACCACCCGACGACTCCGGTCTCGGGCACAACCGCGCCCCCCGGCACGACTCGCCCCTCCACGCGCCCCCCGGCGCAGAAGCAGACAGGCGCGACCGCCCGCACGACATCCGTGCCGCGACCTGCGGCGACGCCGCGCCCCTCCGGAGGTACCCGCGCGTCCGGAGACGGCGCGTCAGGCACACGGTCCGAGCATCGCGGAGAACGAAAGCATGCCAAAGCGCCCGCGCCACGGCAGCGTGCCCGTGACTGAGACGGATCAGAGCATCCGGTAGCCCATCCCCCGCACGGTCTCGATGCGGTCTTTACCCAGCTTGGCGCGCAGGTAACGCACGTACACGTCGACCACGTTGGAGCCGGGGTCGAAGTCGTACCCCCACACCCCGTCGAGCAGTTGCTGGCGGCTGAGCACGTGGCCCGCGTTTCGCATGAACGTCTCGGCGAGCGCGAACTCGCGGGGCGACAGGTCGACCTCCTTACCGTTCACTTCGACGCGGTGGCCGAGCAGGTCGATGGTGACGCCGTTGCGTTCGAGCACACTGGCAGCCGGCTGGCGCACGTCGCGGAGTCGCAAGCGGATGCGGGCCAAGAGCTCGTCGAAGCTGAACGGCTTGGGTACGTAATCGTCGGCGCCACCCTGCAGCGCCGCCACCCGATCGGGCACGGCTGTGCGGGCGGTGAGCATGATGATCGGCACCGTGCCGCCGCGACGACGGATGCGGGTGAGCACCTCGAAGCCGTCGATGTCGGGCAGCCCCACGTCGAGCAGCACGAGGTCGCATTCGCCCGAGAGGGCCAGCTCGACCGCCGCTTCCCCTGACCATTCACTCTCCGCGGTGTAGCCCTGTTTGGCCAGGCCACGCACGATGAACGAGGCGAGCGTCTCTTCGTCGTCGACGACGAGAAACCTGCTCATGTCTCCTCCTCGAATACGTCGGGTTCGCTGGGTAATTCCGGGCCCTCGGTCGCGCTCGCACCCACGGGCACGACGATGCTCACGAGGGCTCCGCGACCCAGGTCGGAGTCGATCTCGACCCGGCCGCCGTGGGCGCGGGCGATGGCGGCGACGACAGCGAGCCCGAGCCCGGTGCCCGCGGGCCGTTTGCCGCCCACCACGCTGGAGACGCGGGTGAATCGCTCGAGCACCCGTGCATGGTTCTCAGGCGCGATGCCGACGCCCTCGTCGCGCACCCATAGGCGCAGCTCTGCACCCTCCTTCCGGCTGCCGATGCCGACCCGTGTGCCGGTCTGCGAGTACTTGACCGCATTGGAGGCGAGTTGCTCCCAGGCCTGCACGATGCGGGCCGGGTCGAGGCGGGCTACGACCATCGCGGCCTCCTCTAGCACCCAGGTGCGTTCGCCTAGCACCTGGGCATGGTCGTACACCTCCTGCGTCACCTCGGCGACGTCGGTGGCGGAGGGCACGACGAAGTCGTCGCGGTCCGTGCTGGCAATGAGCAGCAGGTCTTCGGCGAGCGTCGTCATGCGCGCGAGCTCTTTGAGCGTCACCGCACGGGCGGCCTCGGAGTCGGCCGCGTCCGCCGGGTCCATGATCTCGAGGTGGCCACGCGCGATCGTGATGGGCGTGCGCAGTTCATGGCCGACGTCGCGGCAGAGCTGCCGCTGGTCGGTGACCGCCTTCTCGATGCGGTCGAGCATCCCGTTCATCGTGCGGGTGAGGTCGGCGAGGTCGTCGCTGCCGCGCACGGGCACGCGCGCGCTGAGGTCGTGTTCGTCGATCCCTGCGGCGGTATCGCGCAGCCAAGCGATCGGCTCCAGAGCGCGCGTGACGACGAAGCCGGTCACTGCTCCGACCAGCAGTAACGCCCCGAGACCAGTGAGCGCAGTCGTGACGAACCGCGAGTTCAGCGCGCGCTTCTCGATGCCGAGGTCGACCACGCGCACCAAGGCGGCCCGCTCCACTCCGGGAGCCTGCACCGGCATGACGATCCACGCGTAGTCGGTGCCGTCCGCCGTGTACCGCCCTTCGGCGGAGGTCGCGGAGGCGGCCTGGCGCAGCATCGCCTCGACGAACCCGGGGTCGTCCTCGGGACGCACCGGCCACCCCTCGGGGCCGATCCACGCGACGGTGTCGCCGATGAGCGCGAATCCGCCCTCCGAGGCCGCGACGGGACGCTGGAGGGCGAGCTCGAAGATCCGGTCGACGCGGTCAGCCTCTGTCGGGGCGAGGGGCTGCTGCGCGAGCGCCGCGAAGTCGCGCGCCTGCACCCGCAGGGTCTCGACAGCATGACTCTCGACCCGAGCCGATTCGACCGTGTACGAGGCGAACCCGCTCACCACGAGTGCTGCGGCGGCGAGCGTCAGCACGGTGAGGAGCAGCCGGTCACGCAGACTCCTGGCGCGGGGCCGGGCGGCACGCGGTACCTCCTGCGCAGACGGTCGCGGCTCGCCCATGCCCCCCAGAGTATGCGGACGAAACCTCGCGCGTCAGCGAGCCGCCCTGAATACGCTGCTCAGCACACCTCTCGCTCCGCGCCCAGGCAGGAGGGGCCGCGAGCCACGACTCCGCCGGTCGGCGTCGTTCGTCAGGCGGAGGCGAAGACCGACCGTCCGTGCCACTGTTCGCGGCCGGTGAGGGCGGGGAGCAGCACGTCGGCGTGGCCCAGCGCGCAACCGACCCTCGCCGCCAGAGCTGCCGTTTCGGCCACGGCGCCCGGGTGCGGCGCGAACGCGATGCCCGCTGCCTTGGCGATGTCGAAGCCGTGCACGATCAGCTCGAACGTGCGGGTCGGCAGGTATTCGGAGAGGTACATGCCGCCCGCGAGGGTGCGAATGGTCGGGTCGGAGTCGGCCGGCACGGCCGCGAGCGCCTCGCGCACAGCCTTGCCCTGCGCCGCGAATCCGGCGAAGACCTCACCGTGGTCGGTGAGCGCCTGGCCCGCCTCCACACCGCGGCGGGCGATCTCGGCGTTGACGTCGGGGCCCTGCGCGACCCAGACGTAGTACGCGACCGCATCGGCGCAGGTGACCTTGTCGACAGGCTGGTTCAGGTACGTCACCACCGTGCTCATCGCGCGGGAAGTGTGACCTATGAGCGCGCGCAGGTTCCATGTGCCGAGCCCGGGGCCGTCGAGCTGCTCCGGCCTTACGCGGGAGACGAGTTCGGTCACGGCATCCGTTGTGTCGAGGTAACTGCGGCGAGCGTCCATGCCCCGAGTATCACTGCTGCGGCACGGTTGAGGCGACGAACCCCGCGACGCGTGTCCGCCGCCGTCGCACATCCAGCCTCTCGGCCGGGCGCTCGACGCGGTGGAGCGTGTGCGGGTGGCGCCTGCGGGACACGTGAGGCCGGTCCCGCAGAGTGAACGACCACGAACAGTAAGGTCGCTCGGTCAACCGGCCGATGAGGGAGGCGAACTGCGCATCCGCGAGAAGCTCGGGCGCGCACGAACTCACCCCAAGGACCCGTTTATGCAGAACTCTTCACTGGCAGGCTGGGGCATCGCCCTGGTCGTTCTCGGCGCGATCCTCAACTGGGCGGTCGCAGACGCGATCAAGGGCGTCGACCTGTCGATGATCGGCATCATCCTCATGGTCGCCGGCCTCGCGACGTTCGTTCTGGCGTTCGTGCCGCGGGGCAAGAACACCCGAGTCACGCGCAGCGTCCGCAGCGAAGACGGCATGGTCGAGCAGCGCCGCGACGAAACCCGCTGACCCGCTCCCGCCAACCCAATCCCGCCGGCTGTGGTTTCCCTAACTCCTGCTAGCCCCGACGTTGTGACACAAAGGATGCAGTTCGCGCGGGTTGCCGCACGTTCACCTATGTGAACGTGGCGCGGCGTGCGCGAAACGCATCTCTCGTGTCGCAACGTCGGGGCCTGTCGGGGGTAGCGGGCAGGATGTAGGGCATGCCCGCCGCAGCCGACCCCGACGTGGGTGCCGTGTACACCGCCGAAGATCGGCTCGCGCGGTGGTTCGGCCTCGGCACCGTCACCGTGTTCGGCACGCGCTGGGCGCTTGAACCGGAGGTCGTATTCGCCCGCGTCCCCGACGTGCAGCGCTACGTCGACCGCGTGCTCACGCATCTCGCGACCCAAAGCTGGCGCGAGCCGAGCGGCGCAGCGCTGACCCCAGTTGCCGTCCGCGCCCGCCGGGGCGCCCGCAAAGCCCACTACGACCAGGCCAGACACACGATCGCGATCCCTCCGGCCGAACGAGGCGGAGCCTGGGCGCTGCGCGAATCGGTGGTACTCCACGAACTGGCGCACCACCTCTGCGCAGTGCACGCGTCGTCACCCGCCTCGCGCACGACACCGGTGCCCGACACGTGCGTCACGACCCGCGCACCCAGCACTTCCTGTGCATCCCGCACGCCCCACACTGCCGGCACGTCCAGCGCGAGCGGCCGGAACCACGCTCCCGCCGAGCCGCCTCACGGCCCACACTTCCGTCGCACCCTGCTGGTCCTGCTCACGGAGGCCGGCCACCCGACGGCCTCCGCCCTTCTACGCATCGCCTTCGCTGACGAGGGCCTGGCATGAGCACGCAGCATCCCAGACGTGACAGACGCGACCGGCTCTCGCTCATCGCCGACCTTCTGGCCAGAGCCGAACGCTCGGACTCCCCCGCAGAGCGCGAGTTGTCGCTGGCCAGGGCACAGAAGGAGGCGGCCCGCCACGGCATCGACCTGGCGGAGGCGGCCTACGCGAATCGTGAAGCCGCGAGCGCTCCGGAGCCGGAGGAGCGCACGGTCGAGATCGGCCGTCCCCGCAGCCCGGGCCTGCGCACGTTCACCGCCCTGTTTCTGGTCGTCGCCCACGCCAACGACCTGAAATGCCTGGTGGCCCGAGACGGCTCCCGCGTCTTCGCCCACGGGATGCCGAGCGACATCGACATGGCCGAGACGATCTACGCGAGCCTGCTGGTGCAGATGGAGACAGACGCCGACCGCTGGCTCGCCTCCGGCGCCTACCTGCGAGAGCGCCGCCGCGACATCCTGGGCGAGGGCCGGCGCTCCCCCGACGCGGGAGTCGCCCGCCGCAGTTTCAGAACCGGTTTCGTCTCCCGCACAGGCGAACTCCTGACGCGGGCCTCGAAGGAGGCGCGTCGCGAGGCCCTGTCGGAGGCAGAGACGCGAGAACTGCCACCCGGCACAACGTCCGGCAGCACGAAGCCCAGCAGCGCGACGATGCCGGCCGACGCATCCACCCCGAACGACCCGGACAGCACCCGCGGCACCGGCAACACCGGCGGAGGCAACGGCCTGACGACCACAGCCCTGGCTCTTAGGGCGAAGGAGAAGGCGGTCGAGGAGTTCCACCAGCAGATCATCAAGAAACAGAACATCAGGGGCACGTTCAAGGCGCAGACCAGGGGAAACGTCTCCTTGGGCGGCTACCACGCAGGCAGAGCCGCAGCCCAGAGGGCACACGCGAACCGCACACGACCGTGACCAGCCCCACGTGGCCGTTCTCACGCTATAAGCACGGAGATCTGGCGAGACAATGGTGCCCATGTACGTGCCCGAACACTTCGCCCTGTCCGATGACGACGTCGCCGGCATCCTCGCCACGATGGGCGCGGGTGACCTGGTCACCGTGCATGAAGACGGCCCCGACGCGACGTACCTGCCGTTCCATTTCGACCCTCGCCCCTCGGAGGAGGCCCCGAAGGGTCGGCTCCTGACTCACCTGGCGCGCAACAACCCGCAGATCAAACGCGAGTGCATCGGCCAATCACTGGTGATCGTGCACGCGGGCGACCACTACGTCTCCCCCTCCGACTTACCGGGCCACGACGACGCGCGGGCGATCGTGCCGACCTGGGACTACATCACGGTGCAGGCCTACGGCCGGTTCGTGATCCGCGACGACATGGACTGGGTGCGCGCCCAGGTAGACCTGATCACCGACAGGCACGAAGCCGCGATCGGCAAGGCCTGGCGAGTGGACGACTCCCCCGCCCCGTACGTGAAGCGGATGATGCGCGCGATCGTCGGCGCAGAACTGCTCATCGAGCGGTGGGTGGGGAAAGCGAAGATGAGCCAGAACAAGACCCCGGACGACGTCCGGGCTGAGATCGACGCTCTCGATCGGGCCGCGGCGAACACCGGCCGCGGCAACATGATGGCCGACCTCGCCGACTTCAAACGCCGCGTGAGCCTTCCGCACGCGGAGGCACGGAAGCAGACGCTCGCGGATTTGGAAGGGCGCCGGCCTAGCGCGCTTGGGTGAGCGAGGACACGGAGCCTCGACACCCGGTCGCCAGTCCCGCGGGAGGTTCTAAACCCGCACGTCACCGTGCGTTTTCTTCTCCCGCGGGACACTCGACGTTCGTGCGTCAGCGACCGGCGTGCCCGCGTCAGCGGATCAGGCTTCTGCCCATCACCAGGCGCTGGATCTGGTTCGTGCCTTCGTAGATCTGGGTGATCTTGGCGTCGCGCATCATGCGCTCGACCGGGTGGTCTTCGACGTAGCCCGCGCCGCCGAGGAGCTGCACCGCGTCGGTGGTCACCGACATCGCGACATCGGAGGCGAGGCACTTGGCCGCAGCGCCGAAGAACGCCAGGTCGTCGTCTTCGCGCTCCGACTTGGCGGCGGCGACGTAGACCATCTGGCGTGCCGACTCCAGCGCCATGGCCATGTCGGCGAGCATGAACTGGATGGCCTGGAATTCGGCGATGGCCTTGCCGAACTGCTTGCGCTCCTTGACGTACGCGACGGCGTAGTCGAGCGCGCCCTGGGCGATGCCGACGGCCTGCGCGCCGATGGTGACGCGGGTGTGGTCGAGGGTGCGCAGGGCGATCTTGAGGCCTTCGCCCTCCGAGCCGATCATGCGGTCGCCGGGGATGCGGCAGTTGTCGAAGTGCAGCTCACGGGTGGGCGATCCCTTGATGCCGAGCTTTTTCTCAAGTTCGCCGACGCTGAACCCCGCGTCGTCCTTCTCGACGACGAACGCGGAGATGTTGGCGCCGCGGCGGCCGTCAGGGTCGGTCACGGCCATGACCGTGTAGTACTCGGAGGTGCCCGCGTTCGTGATCCACGACTTCTGGCCCGAGAGCACCCAGTCGTCGCCGTCGCGGGTGGCCTTGGTGCGCATGGAGGCCGTGTCGGAGCCGGCCTCGCGCTCGGAGAGGCCGTACGAGAACATGACCTCGCCCTTGGCCAACGGCGAGAGGTACTTGGCCTGCAGCTCTTCGGACCCGGCGAGCATGAGCGGCATCGAGCCGAGCTTGTTCACGCCGGGGATGAGGCCGGAGGAGGCGCAGACGCGCGAGATCTCTTCGATGACGATGCAGGTCGCGAGAGCGTCAGCGCCCATGCCGCCGAAACGCTCGGGCACGTGGGGGGCGTGGAAGTCGGCGGCGACGAGAGCCTTGCGGGCTTCTTCGGGGAAGCGCTTGTCCCGGTCGACCTCGGCCGCGTGGGGGGCGATCTGGTTCTCTGCCACGGCGCGTACCGCTGCCCGCAGTTCTTCGTGGTCTTCGCTCGTACGGAAAAGGTCGAAGTCGGTGTTGGTCATGTACCTCTCCAGAGTCCGGGGCCGTCGTCACTGATGTTCCGGTTACCTCAGATTAACCGCAGCAGGCGGCGAGGGGCAGGGTTGCGGCTGCTCGACCTGAGGCGCGCGGGCGCCGATGTCAGGATGGCGTATCGACGCAACGTTCACGAGAGGAGTGCCCGTGCTGGCGAGGACTGTGTTGAAGGAGGCGTTCGGTCGGGTGGCAGAGGAGCTGCCCGCCACGCTCGAGGGCCTGACTCCGGAGCAGGTGTTGTGGCGTCCGGGGCCGGAGGCGAACAGCATCGGCTGGTTGGCGTGGCATATCGCGCGGTGCGAAGACGCGCAGATGGCTCCGTTGCGAGCGCACGCCTCCGCGGGGGCGATGGACGAGGCAGCCGCGATGGCGGCGTCTGCGGCGATGTTGGAGCCGCTGGGCGCAACGGGCGTGGCCGGCATGACCGGCATTGCCGGGGCGATGGCCGCACAGGCCTCCATCGAGGCCGCCGAGTCCCTCGATCCCGAGGAGGGCGAGCCGACCGACGTGTGGAGCACCCAGGGCTGGGACGAGCGGTTCGGCCTCCCGTACGGCCGTGACGAGATCGGCTACGGCCACAGCAGCGAGCAGGTGGGCGCGTTCACGGTCACCGACACGGGCCTGCTCGCCGACTACTACGCAGCGGTGCATGCGGCGACCCTCGAGATCCTCGACCGGCTGGAGGAGCCCGATTTCGAGCGTGTCGTCGACACGAACTGGGATCCGCACGTGACGTTGGGCGTGCGCGTGGTGAGCGTGCTGAACGACGTCACAGCGCACCAGGGCCAGATCGCCTATCTGCGAGGGCTTCTGCTCAACTAATCTGGAGTGGCTCTCTCACTGTCGCGGATGTGATCAACAGGCGGTGTTGCGGGGCGAACGCGCTGTCGGTGCGATCATCGCGTGCACGGCCAGCGCGACCTGCCTTCCTTTGGCTCCGGCCGGACCAAGCTCAGTCCTTCCGTACGCATGTCCCCGGCCGCCGCACCAACTGGATCACCTACGCCCATGAGGCGTTCAACGGACCACCGACGCGTCCACCCGTGGCCACCCGTGCATGCCGGGGCACACTCCCTCGAATGGGATGATTCCTTTATCCGCGAAAGCGCCTTAGAAACGCGAACAAGGTTGAGAGACTATCAACGGGGATGTGAGCTTCTGCCTGGACCAAAGATCCCTACCACTGTCACAAGAATGCACACAATTACCATAATTATGCCCGTCTTCGAGGCCCCATAAACAGACACAAGGTATAGAGATACCATTAACATAATGATACCAGGCGCCGCACCTAAGAGAATGCGTTTTCTTGCTTTCACAAACAGTCCACCTTCAAAGAACGGGCCGCTAGACCAAAGCTCACAACAGCCGCTCCACAGTCTGCGACAGCCCACAAGTATCCTGATAGCGAAGCGCCACCAGTAGCAGGCGCGGCCGTAGTAGCACCAACTACCGTGTTCGGGTCGTACCAGCGCACTCCCATCCGGTACAGGCCGTGGCCGCTGTCTTTGAGTGCGCCGGTGTACGTGTAGGGGTTCCACCATGCCAGCGGCACGTCTTGGCCTGGCGCGGACCGGATGTTGCTGTATGGGTCGTACGAATATGACACCAGCACGGCGCCGGCGTTGTCGACCATGCCGATCACGGATCCGAGCCAGTCTTGCACGTAGTACCCGGTCTGCCCGTCCCGCTCGATCGCTAGGGGTTTACCGGCCGGGTCGCGTAGCACGGTGAGCAGGCCGCCGCCATCATCGCCCTGACGGGTCACGCCCACTGGGGAGTGACTCCCCCCGGGATTGAGCCTGTATGTCATCGATACATCGACGAAGCCACTGCATCGAACACATGCAGCAAGCGTTCACACCTGCGATGTAGTGCTCCCCCCCCCTGCCGGGCAGCTCCAGATAACCCGACGGCGCGTGATTCAACGCCAGACTGCTCGAATCTGCTTAATTCACAACTGAATCGGCCGATGAGACGGCGACAACGGTAGGGGGTCGTCTCAGGGAGCCACATGGAGCAGGCCGGTGGTGGCAGCGCGCAGGAGAACAGCGGGAGCTACCTGGTCAGGCGTCGGCCTGCCCGCGTGCGGGGCCCGCTGATCGCCTCCCTGGCCGCGGTGTCGAGCCTGGCCGTGGCGGGTCTGTTGCTGTCTGGCACCCTGAGCAACCCCAACAATCCTGCTGCATCAGGAGACGGAGGCACCGGCTCGGGGGCTCAGCCCGCCGCCAAGGTGGTGCAAGACGCGTACCCCCTCTACACCTGCCGCGGCTACTCGTCGCTGCCGCGCGACAACCCCCGCGACCAGGTGGTTCGCGACGAATTCGCCTGGGGCCGATTCAAGGCCGTGAAGGTCGGAGACGGTCGCGGCAACATCGACTGGGAGGCCGACCCCTACAAACAGGTCAGTTGGCGCATGTGGTTCCACTCCCTGCGCTGGCTCGGGTCGGCGATCAACGCCTCCGACCCTGAGGGCCTACGGCACGCGGCGGCGATCGCCCAGGATTGGGTGCGCGATCACCCGTATTCGTGGGACGCGGATCCGGTGGCGCAGGAGCCGACGATGCACCGCACGAACACGCTGCTGTGCCTGCGGCAGGCCCTGGCCCAGCAGGCCGGAGGCTCGCTACCGGCCGAATATGTGTGGCTCGACGCAGCGCTGCAAGACCATGCGCGGTCGCTCGAGGCCCACTTCTCCAAGCGCGGCAACCACGGCACCGACGAGGCGGTGGCGCTGCTGGGCGTCGGCTGCACGCTCAACCTTCCGCACTACACCGATCTCGCGGTGACGCGCCTGGGCAACTACCTCAACGGTTCGATCGACGAGCAGGGCGCGACCGATGAGCAGTCCACCGGCTACGGCTACTTCAACCGCACCCTGTGGGCCGCGGCGCACCAGCGCATGGCCCTGTGCGCACCGTCGTCGCCGACGACCGACCGCATCGGCGAGCGCGTGGCCCTGCTGGCCGAATTCGTGGCGCACGCGACCACTCCCCTGGGCCCGCTGCAGCAGATCGGCAACACGCAGTTCGTCACGGAGTCGCCGATCAAGGGCACGCCGCAGCAGTACGCGGCCACCGGAGGCGAGGTGGGCAGCCCGCCGCAGGATCGGGTCAAGGTGTACGACGCCGGGTACGTCTTCGGCCGCAGCGGCTGGGGCACGAAAGAGATGCCGTTCAAGAAACAGTCGGCGTACTCCCTGCGGTTCGGGCCGCAGCGCACCCTGCACGGACACGACGACCACACGTCGATCACGTGGCAGGCGCGCGGCTACGAGATCCTGCGCGACACCGGCTACGGCGAGTACACCCGCGACCAATGGGAGGCGTACGCCAAGTCACCCCAGGCGCACAACCAGCTCGTGGTCTCCGGCCAGGGGGTTGCGCTGGAGACGAGGCTCACCCGCTCCGACACCCGCACCGGCTTCGGCGAGCAGGAACAGGGCACGGCCGACAGCTTCACGCTCGCCGACGAGGCGCTCGCCGGGGTGCCGCGCGCCCGCGACGTGATCGTGCTCTCGGATCCCGACATCGTCGTCACCGTCGACCGCGCGACCGCACCCGACCGGCGCACGTTCACCCAGTACTGGCAGTTGCCCGCCGGCAGGCAGGTGGAGGTGGGGCGCACGCGTACGTCCGTCACCGCCTCCGTGGGCGACACACGCACGACGCTCGTGCAGTTGCCGTACCGCGACGAAAAGCTGCCGACCGGCACGGCGACCGTGGTTGCGGGCGGCACGAACCCGATCCGCGGCTGGCACTGGCAGACGATCTTCAAGCGCGTACCGGCCTCGACCGTCACGTTCACGAGCGAGGGCACGTCGACGGCCATGGTCACAGCGGTCGTCGCCGGGCCCGCGAAGGGCCGGGTCACGACCTCCACCCGCCGCGACGGCGCCAACTGGATCTACCGCTTCGACATCGCCGGCACGGTGGCCGAGGTCGGGCTCACCCCCGCCGGCACCCTCTGGCGCGTCTCGTAGACGAGCCAGTGCGACTCGTCAGCGCCTGCGGTGCCGCCCCTGCGGGTCTTGCAGGTGCGGGATGACGAGCCGCTCGAACGCGTCGATGCCCGACATGTCGTATGCGGCCTCGGGGAAGTAGCAGATCGCGTAGGTCATGCCGAGCCGATACAGGTCGACGAGGGTGTCGGTGATCTTCTCGGGCGAGCCGACGAGCGGGCCGGTGCGCAGCATCTCGATCTGCCGGTCGGCCTTCGACTCGCTCGCGCCGCCCTGCACAAACCGCTCGCGCACCAGTTCGAGCTTGGCGTCGACCTCGCGCTCGTTGGCGCCGATGATGACGTTGTAGTTGGCCGAGCGCACGATCTCGTCGTAGTCGCGGCCGATGTCGCGGCAGTGGCCGGCGAGGATCTCGCTCTTGCGCTCGAACGTCTCGGGCGTGCCGTCGAAGTTGGTGTAGTCGGCGTATTCGGCGGCGATGCGCAGGGTCTTCTTCTCGCCGCCGCCCGCGACCCACATGGGGATGCCGTTGCGTTCGGAGCCGGGCAGGCTCGTGCCCTGCAGCGGACGCGGGGCGACGATCGCCTTGTCGGCGAGGTAGTTCTCGCCGTCGTGGCTGACCACGCCCTTCGTCCAGGCCTGGCGGAAGATCTCGACGCCCTCGGCGAGCATCGCGAGCCGCTCACCGGCACTCGGGAATCCGTAGCCGTAGGCGAGCCATTCGTGCTCGTACCAGCCCGCGCCGATACCCATCTCGACGCGGCCTTCGCTGATGATGTCGACGGTCGCCGCGACCTTGGCCAGGTAGACAGGGTTGCGGTAGGCCATGCACGTGCACATCTGGCCCAGGCGCACGCGCCCGGTCACCGCTGCGAGCGCGGCCATGAGGGTCCAGGCCTCGTGAGTCGCCTCCTGCGACGGCACCGGCACGGTGTGGAAGTGGTCGTAGACCCAGACCGACTCCCACGCCTTCGAGCCGTCGGCCGCGCGGGCGAGCCCGGCCATGACGCCCCACTGCTGCTCAGGCGGCACCCCCACCAGGTCCATGCGCCAGCCCTGCGGGATGAACATTCCGAATCGCATGAGAACACTCCTTGGTCGGGTCAGGTCTGGTCTCGTCGGGTGCTGCACCCAAGTCTGCCCATCGATGCCGTTGCGCGCGCGATACCGACGCGACGGACGCGCCGACTCAAGCCCCGCCCGCATGTGCCGATGGGAACCGAGGGCACACGCGAGGCAGGGGTGAGATGACTTTTCCTGAGACCGACAGGTCGCACGATCCGTCATCCGAAGAACCCGTCTCCGCTCCAGAGGTCGAGCCGACGCAGCGCTCCGGCCTGTCGATCTCTGCGGTCTCCGATGTGGCCTGGAAGGCCTCGACCACACAGGTCGACCCGCTCGCTTCGACTGAGGCGTCCACTGCCTCCACGTCGCAGGGTCTGGTCGTCTCAGCCGTCCGCGACGCCGCCCGCGCGCAGACGTGGGCCGCGGGCGTGCTCACCACAGCGGGCACAGCCGACTCCGATGCAGAACCCCGACGTATCCCAGCATCCGCGCTGTTCAGCGCACTCGCGGGAGCTCTGGTCGTCGGCTACGGCACAGTGCTGGCGTGGGCTGTGCCGCTGATCGGCAGCGCCGGTGTCGACCCGTGGCCGATATATCTAACGATGGGCGTCGGTGGCGTCGTCGCCCTGTTCGCGCTGCGGCCGCGGCCCACGGTGACGCTCGGGCTTCTCACGGTGTTCTGGGTGTGCTGGGTCGCCACCCTCCCCCTCGGCACGTACTGGTCGCCCGACGCCCGCACGGCGGTCAACGCGCAGGCCTCCGTGTACGCCTCCGCCCTGGCGATGCTGGCACTCGTGGGGCTGGGCCTGACCCGTCCTGCGGCGTTCCGGTGGCTGTGGCTCTCGGTCGTCCTCACCACGCTGCCACTCGCGCTGAGGGAGGCCGTCTTCGGCGAATACCTCTACCCCTGGCACGGCGCGCTGGGCGCGCCCGTGGCGGTGTTCGTCAACCCCAACAACTACGCGACGATCCTCGTGCTCATGGTGGGCATCGCGCTCGGTTGGATGACCGAACGCATCCCCCGGCCCGCCCGCTGGGGCCTCGGAATGCTGGTCGCAGTGTGCGTGTGGCTGATCGGCGCCACGACGAGCCGCGCCGCCCTGCTTGCCCTGGTGCTGGTGTTCGCCGCCTCGGCACTGCTCGCCGCCGAACGCCTCGGGCTTCGGAGGCGGTTCGCCACCCGCGCCCGCGAATTCGGTCGCCAACGCCCGTGGTTCTGGGTGGCGACCGGGGCGTCGTTGCTGGTCGCCGTGGCCGTAGCGGCGGCCGCCGCAGTGTCGGTGCTGGCCCGGGTGCTGCCCGGCGACGACGAGACGGTCCGCTCCGACAACCTGCGCCTCGAGTTCGTCGCGTTCGCGCTGCGGCAGTGGCGCGAGAACCCGTGGTTCGGCACCGGAGCCGGCACCTACGAGCGGCTCTGGACCACCGACCCCACCGCCACGACCACCCGCCCTTCGGTTCCGCCGCACAACGGGTTCGTCGAGATCCTCTCCGAGAACGGCCTCGTCGTCGCCGCCCCGCTGTGCCTGCTGGTCCTCGCGCTCGCCTGGTACGCGGTGCGGCCGCTGGTCGCCTCCATCGTGCGGTTCACCACAGCGCTCGTGTCGGATCCGGCTCCCCGGGCACCGTCGAACCGCACAGCACACGCGCGGGCGACGTCGTCGGATTCTTTGCCCAAGGGCCTCGATCACGCCGGTTCGCGGCATCTCGTAGCCATGCACGTGCTCGCTTTCGTGCTCGCTGGACTGGTGATCAGCTCGCCTTTGCCGTGGTTTCCGTGGTGGCTGATGCTCGCCGGCGCGGTGGTGCACCGGGGCACACGGGTGTACTCCGCGGCGTTGCGCAGAGGCCCGAGGCCACCGGCACCCTCAGGAGGATTGACGTAGCGTGAGAGACATGCCGGTCCCTACTTACGAGCTCAACGACGGCTCAACTCTTCCCGTCATCGGCTTCGGCACCTACCCGCTGCGTGGCGAAGAGGGTGTCGTCGCGATGGTCGGCGCGCTCGAGGCCGGTTACCGACTTCTCGACTCCGCGGTGAACTACGAGAACGAGGAGGAGGTCGGCGAGGCCCTGCGGCGCAGCGGCCTCGCGCGCGACGAGGTGCAGCTCACCACCAAGATCCCCGGTCGCCACCACGCGTACTCCGAGACGATCCGCAGCCTCGAAGAGTCGCTGCGTCGCATGCAGGTCGACTACATCGACGTCGCGATGATCCATTGGCCCAACCCCAACGTCGGGCTGTACCGCGAAGCCTGGCGCGGCCTCGTCGAGGCCCGCGACCGCGACCTCGTGCGCGCTATCGGCGTCAGCAACTTCACCAAGCGCTTTCTCGCCGACATCATCGAAGACTCGGGCGTGACGCCGGCGGTCAACCAGATCGAGCTGCACCCCTACTTTCCGCAGGGCCAGATGCGGGCGGTCAACGAGCATCTCGACATCTGCACGATGTCGTGGAGCCCGCTCGGCAAGGCCAGCGCTCCGTTCGCCGAACCGCCCGTCGCCACCGCGGCTGAGGCTCACGGGGTCACGCCCGCCCAGGTGATTCTCCGCTGGCAGGTGCAGCTCGGCGCCCTGCCGCTGCCGAAATCGAGTGACCCGCAACGGCAGCGCGAGAACATCGACATCTTCGGCTTCGACCTGACCGACGACGAGGTCGAGGCGATCACCCAGCTCGGGCGCCCCGACGGCCGCCTGTTCGACGGAGACCCGAACACGCACGAAGAGATGTGACCCGGACGAGCGACCGACAACGGCGCAGGATCGACTCCACCCTGCCGATGGGTAGGTCACGAGTCGATCACATCGGGGCAGGGACGCCCCGGTGGCCCCGAGGAGAAGGTCATGTCCGTACTGACAGTGCCGCGCAACAGCATGGATGCTGCGCGCGCCCCCATCGATGAAAGCTCCACGTCCAACAGCACCTCCGTCATTCTGGAGGGCGCACTGTACGACGACCCCGTGACCTGCCAGCGCGCGCTCGCGGCTCTCATCGCCGACGAACTCATCGCGGTGGAGGCGTGGGCACCGGTCAACGTCATCGAGCTGGCCGACAGCAACTGGGCCGTCGACGTGCCCGGTGCCGCCGGCGGCGAGCACGGAGTGGTGATCGTGCCCCGCATCATGGGCGCCGACATCGACTCCGTGCGCTGGGAGCTGCTGGCTCGCAGCGCGAACGGTGGACCTGAGGCCGACTCTGCGCCGCTCGTGGTCGAGTTTCTCGGACTGCAGCCGCGCCTCGTGCACGAACTGCTGGCGCTGGTCCGCACCAGCGCGTAGCGACCCCCAGGCCTATCCGCGCACATGCCTATCCGCGCACGGCGCTGACGTCGACGACCACGCACGTCACCTCTCCGCGCAGGCCCGTGCGCACGCCCGTCTCGACTGCCTCGGTGGATTCGCCGGCGTCGAGTCGCGTCGCGATGAGACCCACTCCGTCGACCCGACGGCCGTCTTGCCTCACCTCGACCGTGGCGACGTAGCTGGCCGGCGAGGAGCCGGTGTTCGTGATCGTGCCCCCGACAGCGGTCGCGCCCGTCGCGTTCAGTTCGCACCGCTCGATCGCCACATCGTCGGTGGGCACGCGGGTCGCCGCCACCGAGCCCATCGACACGCCTGCGCCGACGTGCACCCGCGGCGCTGCCTGCGTCTGTGTCGCAGGCGCCTGGGCATGCCCCGTCTTCATCTCGCCCGCACACGCGCTGAGCAATGCGAGCGAGCCGACCAGCCCGACTGCAATGGGTCGCCAATTCATCCGATCCGCCCCTGCCCCGATGCGGCGCCGTCGAACAAAGCGCCGATCTCCCGAAATCCCCAGACCCATAGTATTGCGAGTTTTCGCAGGTCAATGCATACATGAGTCCCATACGGGCGTCCTGCGACCCCCGCGAATCCTGAACTGACCGAATGCTGCATGTGAACTGACTCCGAATTTACTCAGAAACCGTCTCAGCCCTGTAACTGCCGCCGTTCGCGGGCGATGGGAGGGGTGAACCGACCACGAGTGACGCGCCCGCGGGCGCCCAGGAGGAAGACAGTGTTGACCCAAGTGGTCGAACGGCACGAGATGCGCCGCGCGTGCGGTGCCGTGCACGAGAACGATCCGGCAGACCTCGGCCTGCAAGTACTCATCGAGGGCCTGTTCCTCGATGACCCCGCCGAAGCGCAGCGATGCCTCGCGTCGTTCGCGTACCAGCACCTCTCCGACGGTCCGTACGCGGGCAGGCTCGGGCGCCGCCTCGACGGCGACTGGACGGTGGAGTTGGAGGGTGAAGACGGCCGCTGGCTCGTCATGCGCCCCGTCACCCGTGACTGCGCCGACATCGACCAGGTGTACTGGGACGTGCTGCTGCACGACACCAACGCTCCGTTCGGCGCCACTGACGGTTCCGACGCCGTCCCGGCCACCGATGCGCTCGTCAGCGAGCACCTCGGGCTCGACCCCACGCTCGTCGACGACCTCGTCGAGATCGCCTTGTCGACTCCGGTCGTGGAGCGCGAGTTCCGTCCACTGGTCGACGAATCCGCCGCGAAGTGAGCGTTTTTCGCTGCCGGTAGCAAATTTTCTCGGGTCGATCCCCTCCCGTGGCACCCCGTAATGTGAGACGATCGTCCAATTACCACTCCACGCGGAGTGGGCGGTGCACAGGCTGGGGGGCCTTCTCACCGCAGGTTTGACGGCGTCAGGGGGAGGCGACCACCAATGACCTTGTGGACCGGAGATATCGATCTTCGCGATCACTCGCGCGGCTCTGCTCGCCGAGTTCCGCTCGCGCGTCTGCGCTCTGCCGAAAAGGCCATCGAGCCGCAACCCGTGCGTCTCGAGCCGTTCGCGGCACCGCTCATCGACACCGACATAGACACTGACACGAGTGCCGCCCACGCCGACTGGCGTGCCGGGCGCAGCTTCACCTGGGTCACCTCGTCGGGCCGCGCCATACCCGTTCGTATCGACACTCCGCCGTTCGGCCGCATCCGCGGCGCCGTCGTCATCGTGCCCTCACTAGGGCGCGAGACCGTCGTCTCCTACCGCACGGTGCGCTCTCTCGCCGTGCGCGCCGCCCGCGCCGGGCTCGTCGCGCTGAGCTTCTCCCTCTCGGGAGACGGCGACTCCGAAGACCTGCGGCCCGGCGACGACGCGGTTCAAGCCTGGACAGAGGACGTACGCGCGGTCGCAGCGCTGGCCCACGACCTCGTTCGCGGCGCTGGCTCCAGCGAAGACGGCGACGCCCTGCCGGTCAGCTTCGTCGGCCTGCGTCTCGGCGGTGCTCTCGTGCAGCGTCTGCACGACCTCGACGGCGCCGATGACAGTGCCGACCGCGCGCGCGGCGCCTACGTCGTGTGGGAGCCGGTCTCGGGAGTCTCGTTCCTGCGTCACCACATGCAGCTCAGGGCCACCGGCGTGCCCGGCGACCCGGTCACCGACGGCGTCGAGCTCGACGGCTACCTGCTCACGCAGGCCCAGGCCAGCTCACTGCGCACCCTCCCGGCCGCCCGGCGACCCCGGGCGAACGCGTACCCCGAGCAGGCCCTCTCCCACGGTGAGCTGCACATTCGCTTCGAGGCCGACCGTCGCGACTCCGTGCGACTGGCTCTCGGGGCCACCTACTTCGCTCACGTACCGCTGGGCGCGCTCGACGAGATCGTCTCGATCCTGCCCACCGGCGACCCCCGGGCCATGCAGACCTGGACTCCGGTGACGCAGGCGACCATGCAGGTCATCGATGACGCAGGCGTCACGCACGAGGTGCTCGAGACCCTCGTGGAGGCGGGCCCGTCGCGCCTGCCCGCCATCGTCACCAGCTCCCCCGGCAGCCACCCGCGTCACGGGCTCACGCTGTCGGCGATGGGCGCCGAGGTGAAGTGGGGGCCCGGCCGGGTCTGGACTCGGGCCGCTCGCGTACTCGCGCCGGCCGGAGTGGTGTCGATCCGGGCCGACCGCAGCCTCATCGGCGACGACGTCGACCCCGACAACGCCCGCGAACCGAACCCGTACACCGACGCCTCGGTCGCCGACGCCTCGTCGGCGGTCAAGGCCCTGCGCGACGCGGTGGTCGCCACGTACGGCGCCGAGGTCGCGGCCACGCTGCCCGTCGCCACCGCCGGTGTCTGCGCCGGCACGTGGAGCCAGCTACGCGCTGCCGCCGACCAGCCGATCGACATGGTCATCGCGGTCAACCCGGTGCACTGGAACCCCGACGCCACGCTCTACACCGAGGCCTTCTTCGACCACTACCACGGCGAAGAGGCGCCCGACCTCGACAATCCCTGCGACGCGAGTGCGCCTGCGTTCGGCGAGATCATGAACGACCCCAAGCGGGCCGCCTCCGAGCTCAAGAGCATGCTCAGCCGCGAGATCGCGATCCGCTTTCCGCGCATCCGGTCGGCGATGCGTCCCGAGGTGCCGGTCGACAAGGTGCGGTACCTGCTCGACGACGTCATCCGCGGCACGCACGTGCACCTGGTGTTCGGCACCGAGGAAGAGCGGATCTTCAACGGCAAGGGTGGCCGCCGCGCGATGTACCGAGCCGCCCACCGCGGTGTTCCGGTGCGGATCGAGCGGCTCGGCAACCTCGACCACAGCCTCCTGTCGGAGAAGGCCCGCCGAGACACCCTCGACCTGCTGCGCCGCCTGCTGGTGCGCTGAGCGCCTCAGCGGTGGATGTAGCTGGAGAGGGAGTCGAACAGACCTCTGGCCGGCGCCTTCACCGCCGCCGGCTTCCAGACGCGTCCGTTCGGGGCGATCTGCCAGGTGCGCAGAGCCTCGCCTCCGAACGCGGCCGCCACCGAAACCCAGCCGACGGCCCAACGGTTCGACTCCGGCTTGACGACGCCGTACTCGCGGGCCGCGGCCCTGATGGCGGCACGGTCGGCGTTCGTCGCGGGGGCGATGCGCACGAGCGACTTCTTCGCCGGCAGGTGGTACTGCGGGTAGTGGTAGGTCGTCTGCGCGACCTTGCGTGAGGCAGCGATGCGCCGCAGTTGAATGCCCAGCGTGCGGTGATCGCGGCTGGGGTCGACGTCACTCATCGTGTTGTAGGCGGCACTGCGGCCGAACCTGTCGATGGCCGCGTTGACGAACGCCGCAGAGGTGGCAGCTGTGAGGTTGCCGTCGGCGACCCGCTTCCAGCGCGGCAGCGACAGGTGCACATTCGCGGCGGGCACGCCGAGCCGCCTCGCAGAGGCCCTGAACTCCGCGTCGCGCGACTGAGCGAACCGCTCGGTCGACAGCGAGGTCCGCACCGTCATTCTCGTGTCGGCTCGCGGGTGAACGCCCCGAGCCAAGGCCGCGCGGGCCGCTGAACTCTGCCCGGTCGTCATCAGAACGAGGTGTACGTTCGCGGCTCCGACCTCGCGGATGCTGCGGCGGATCGTCGCCGCCATGCTGAGCACCTCGTCGTCTTGGTGCGGCACGAGGTACACGTGGGTCCGTGGCGTGGCTGCCGCGGGCTTCGCGCCAGCGGCGGCGGGCGCTGCGGCGGCGGCGCCACTTGGGACGCCTGCGACACCGATGGTCACGAGCAGAGTTGCGGTTGCGGTTGCTGTCACGGCGCGTGAGAACCCCACACGGCCTCCGTTCAGGCATGGCCCGGAGGTCGTGCACGGCACGACGGTGCACTGCGCGTCGAGCGCGACCCCCATCGCTCTCGACGCTGCTACTGCGTCTGCCCTGATCCCCCAGGCGGGCGTCCGGCGCCCCACGCGCCGGGAGCGCCAATGGACGCTCGTCCAAGAACCTAGCGGCGATTCAGTACGCCGTCAGCACCCACATTTCTGCAGGTGGGAAGCACTACGCCGATCTCTCGGTGGCCCAACGCGACTCGCTCGGCACACCCCGCAAACCCGGCACCCACACCCGGGGGAAGAGCACGCCACACCCGGAGCCGGGCACACAGAAACGCCCCCGCGGGGCGCTGTCCCGTGTAGGAGCGCAAGCCCGCGAGGGCGTTGGTCTGGGTAATTCAGACTGTGTAGCTCAGGCGTTGTGCTGAGCTCAGCCCTCGATCTTCTTCTCGACGTCGTCCGCGGCGTCAGCGACCTTGTCGCCAGCCTCGTCGGTCTTGTCCTTGGCAGTGTCAACAGCGTCGGAGAGCTCGCCCTCGATGACCTCACCCTTGGCGCGGGCCTTGCCGGTCAGGTCGGAGACGGCCTCGCGGGCGGCCTTGAGCTGCTCGTTCATGGTCTCGGCGACCTGGTGCATCTGCTCTTCGATCTTGGCGGCCACACCGTCGCCGTCACCCTTGGCGGAGGCGAACAGAGCCGAAGCCTGCTCCTTGCCCTTCTCGCCCATCTCCTCGGCCTTGTTCATGGCCGACTTGGTGGCCTCGACCTGGAAGCCGACGACCTTCTTGGTCATGGCGCGCTGAGTCTCGATGGCCTTGACCCAGCGGTCGAAGAACTCGTCGACACCCTTCTCGGGGTCCAGGTCGGCGAAGCTGGGGAACTTGACCTTCTTGCCGGCGTTCTCGGTGATGGACTCGAACGACTTGATCCAGTTCTCCTGCACCTTGCGGGCGGAGTCGACGTAGGACTGCATGAACTCGGGAACGAACGACATGTGCTTCTCCTTGCGGACGAACGGGCGGGTGATTGACCGGAACGGGTGGCGGCGGGCCGCTCCGGTCGATCGGGTCGATCAGGTTGTCGTGAACGACCGCCTGACTCTTGATTGAAATACTACGCACGCGATTGGTGCTTGGCAACCCAAGCACGCAGATTCGTTGCCCAATCGGCGCTTGACGAGGGATCGAACGCTCCGCAAGGTGCCCGACTTCGTCGGCGGGCATAGTGGATCCATGAGTCTCGACCTGAGCGCAGAACTGCTCGACCAGCTCACCTGGCACTGGGAAAACCAGCTTCGCCCCCGCCTCGACGGGCTCACCGACGACGAATATCTGTGGGAGCCCGTGTCCGGCTGCTGGAACGTGCGCCCCCGCGGCACGAGCACCGCCGCCATGGCGGCGGGCAGTGGCGAGATGACGATCGATTTTGAGTTTCCGCCTCCTGAGCCTGCGCCGGTCACGACGATTGCGTGGCGCATCGGCCACATCGTCGTCGGAGTCTTCGGCGCCCGCGTGGCCGGACACTTCGGCGGCCCTGCCATCGACTACTTCACCCACGACTACCCCGCCAACGCCTCCGCGGCCCTGGCTCAACTCGACGAGCAATACGCGGCGTGGTGCGCCGGAGTTCGCAGCCTCGACGAGGCCGCCCTCGCCGCCCCCAGCGGCCCAGCGGAGGGCCCGTGGGCCGACCGGTCCATGACAACGCTCGTGCTGCACATCCACCGCGAAGCCATCCACCACGGAGCCGAGATCGCACTTCTCCGCGACCTGTACGCCCACCGCTGAGATCCCCTCGACGCGGCGGAGGGCGGCGGGAACCTCGTCCCGCCGCCCTCCGGCGTCGTACTGCTTGCTGGTGCTGTTGTGGCTGCTGGTGCTACTGCGTCACGCGCCGGCAGCCTCGTCGGCGGCCTGCAGGCGAGCGCGCAACTCGTCGAGCGTGCCCTCTTGATCGAGGCCTAGGCGCTCGCAGGCCTTGCGGAGCTGGTTGCTGTTCATGAGGCGGTAGTTGCGCTTCTTCGGACCGACGGGCGCAGCCGTCGGCGCAGCGACAGTGGCGGTAGGCACCGCAGCCACCGCCGCAGCCACGCTGACACCTTCGGTCGCAGCGGGTGCGGCCTTCTTCACCGCAGGCTTGGCCGCCGGAGCCTTCGCAACAGCCGCCTTCTTCGCGGGCTCAGCCTTCTTCGCAGCAGGGGCGGGCTTGGCGGCCGCAGCAGGCTTGGGCTTCTCGGGCGCGGCCGGCTTGGCGGCAGGCTTGGCAGCAGGGGCGGCCGGCTTGGGCTTCTCTGTCTTGGCCGCAGGAGCCGCCTCGGTCTTGAGCTCAGCCTTCGGCTCGGTCTTCACGAGCGGCACCGGCGCGGCCTTGGGCTCGTCGGCGGGCTTGCGGCCGACCAGGCCGGAGACGACCTCGTCGACCCGCTCCTTACCCCGCTCCTGGAGCTTGCCGACGTTCTCGGCGGCGCCCTTGACGAACGCGACCGGCGTGCCGACAGCCTTCTTGGTGACGGTGCGCTGCACCTCGACCACCGACTTCATGCCGTCGAAGAAGGCGTCGATGGGCTTGTTCGGGTCGAGGTTGCGCGGATCGAGGTCGGGCATCGACGGGGTCGGGAGGTGCTTGGCCACCTCGTTGGTGACACTTTCGACGCTCTCGGCTACCTTGCGTCGTGCTTTACGTGTGGATTCGATCGGGTCGGTGAACCGGGCCACGAGAACTCCTTGCCGGGGGACAGGTCAGAAGGCGACGGGGAGTTCGGCTGTGGTCCAACACGAGCTCACGCCTGATTGAAATGCTAAGCAATCAGAGCGTGTCATTCAAGGAAATTTGGTGTGACACGTCCACTACGACCTGCATGATCGTGAATGAGAGGTAGCGCCTCGGGTGTTAAGTAGCACCGAACACCGCAGGTCAGCGGGCACTACGAGGTCGACAGAAATGCCTTGTACATCGTGATCATCGCCTCACGTTGTTCACGCGTCAGCCGCGTGTCGGAGCGGAGCGCTGCCAGTGTGCGGGCCTGCGAGTCTTCGGGTTCACCGGCGGCTGCACCGCGCCCTGGCCCCAAGCCCACCTGAGCGAGCAACGACTCGGGGGCGATGTTGAGGGCACCGGCGATGGACCCGAGAACCTTCAGCGAGGGCTGATGCAACCCGCGCTCGACCTGAGAGAGGTACGCGTTCGACACATTGCTCAGCGAAGCGAGCTGGCGCAGCGACATGTCGGCCATCTGACGCTGCCCGCGGATGTACGCACCCAGCACCGATCCCGACTTGCCCTCTTCTTTCGCCATGTTCGAAATGTTACGCGCCGACTCGCCCTTTCGGGAGATATCCCGCCCACCAGCGGGATGTCTCTCAACCACTCGACACCCCCCTCCGGGCGGGGCGAAGAGGCACCGACACCCACTGTCACCAGCGCTCGCACGCGCGTGCCCCTCCCGCCACAGTGGCGGGAGGGGCACGCGTCGGTTGCGCTGGGCGCGCGCCTCAGTCGTCGGAGAGGTCGCGACGTAGGTCGATCTTGAGCACCTTGCCCTGGGCGTTGCGCGGCAGCTCATCCACGATGTGCAGGCGCAGCGGCAGCTTGTACCGGGCGAGCCTGGTGGTGGCGAATTCGCGCAGCTCCTCCAGCGTGAGCTCCTTGCCGGGTGCCAGCTTGACTACGGCGGTCACGGCCTCGCCCCACTTCGGGTCGGGCAGGCCGACGACCGCGACTTCGGCCACCGACGGGTGCTCGAAGAGCACGTTCTCGACCTCGGCCGGGTAGACGTTCTCGCCACCGGTGATGACGAGGTCTTTGATGCGGTCGACGATGTAGTAGAAGCCGTCGTCGTCGCGGCGGCCGAGGTCGCCGGTGTGGAACCAACCGGCCTCGTCGAACGCGGCGGCGGTCGCCTCCGGCTTGTTCCAGTAGCCGATCGTCACGTTGGGGCCGCGCAGGCAGATCTCGCCGACCTCGTTGTTGCCCTCGATGTCACCGTTGCCGTCGACGAGCTTGGCCTCGATGAACATCGCCGGCACACCGCACGAGCCGAGCTTGGTGAGCGAGTGCTCGCCCACGAGGAAGATCGCGGCCGGCGCGGTCTCGGAGAGGCCGTAACCCTGCAGCATCTGGATGCCGCGGTCGTGGTAGGTCTGCAGCACGTGGCTGGGCACCGGGGCGCCACCGCAGACGGCGAGACGCACGGAGCTCAGGTCGGCGTCTTCGAATTCGTCGAGCGCCATGACGCCGATGAACATGGCCGGCACACCGAACAGTGTGTTGACCTTGTACTTCTCGATGTCGGCGAGGAACTGCTGCGGCTTGAAGTTGCGCTGAAGCACAACGCGACCGCCACGCATCCACGTCGTCGGGATCGTGACGTTGAGGCCCGCCACGTGGAAGAGCGGGGCCACCGACAGTGTGACGTCTTCGGTCGAGATGCCGTCGATGAGGTTGAACAGCGACTGCGTGTTCCACCACATGTTCGAGTGCGTGAGCTGGGCGCCCTTGGGGTAGCCCGTGGTGCCCGAGGTGTAGATGATGATCGCCACCGAGTCTTCGGTGACGTTGCCCGGCAGGTCGAGCGGCTCGGTCTCCGAGACGAGCAGGTCGAAGGCCTCCCAGGCGTCGCGGGTGCCCTCGACTCCGACGAAGACGCGGGCCGGGAGGTCGTCGCGAATGCTGTCGATGCCCTCTTGACGCCCGGCGTCGGCAACGACCGCGGTGGCCGCCGAGTCGCTGAGGATGTACTGCATCTCGCCGGGCGAGAGGCGGAAGTTGATCGGCACGAAGATGGCACCGAGGCGGTAGGAGGCCAGCATGGTGATAAAGAACGCCGGGTGGTTCTCGCCGGTGTAAGCCACGCGGTCACCGAAGCGCACTCCGCGGTCACGCAGCGCCGCAGCTACGCGGTCGACTTCATCGAGCAGCTGAGCGTAGGTCCAGTCACGTCCTTCGAAGGTCAGGGCGATGCGGTTGCCAGAGCGGGCCGCGCGCATCGCGAACCATGCTCCGTAGGAAATCTTCGATGGCTGACGCTGCATCTGCCCTCCAGGCTTCTCATGAGGATCCTCATTGATCGTTCGACGGAGAGTGACGCACCTCACCGCGACGTGTCCATCCAGCCTTTCAGGCGGTTCCGCTGTGCGGAGCCGATCAGCCAACTCCCCGGACGTATCGTGAGACTTTTGCCTACCCCGTGATGTTCGAACTCTGACAAAACTAGCGGATGAGACGTACACCACATTCCGAGGGCACAGGCCGATTTCGGCATGAAGAACTGGAGCAAGCGCCCGCATCTGTGCAGGCCACCGACATCGCGAGCTCCGAAACGCTGCCGTTGGCAATGCTTACCCCATCGATCATCGGCAACTGCCGCACGACGGAAAATCCCCTACTCGCCGGTAAGCGTGAGACAAGCGGCGGTTAATGTGGTGCCATCGCAGGACATCGGGGGGAAGTGACAGGGGCTATACATGACCACGATCAGCGAAGGGCCGATGCACGAGGCTGAGGCTCCTCCGCAAACCGAAACCGGGCCGCCCGCTCCGCTCCCCGTGCATGCGGCAAGCCACCCGGATTATCTCTCGGTGATCACCGACGCCACGAAGAAGCGCGACCCCGACCTCGACTGGTCGGTCTTCCGCATCGGCCTGCAGCTGACGCGCCTGTCGAACCTGCACTTCCAGCGCTCCGACCGCGACGTCCGACGCGAGCACGGCCTGACGTGGAGCGGATTCCACGTCATGTTCATCGTGTGGCACTACGGCCCCCTCGAGGCCAACGAGATCGCGCGATTGTCGGGCGTGACGAGGCAATCGGTCTCCAGCGGCCTGGCCACGCTGGAGAGGCTCGGGCTCATCCACCGCGAACGCAGCACGGTTGACCGTCGCCGCGTGAACGTTTCTCTCACCGCACAGGGCCGGCAGCGGGTGCGCGACGCCCTGCGCACGCAGAACGCCAACGAGGTTCTCTGGTACCAGGGCCTCGACGCGGCCGAGCGCGAACAACTCGTCGCCCTCATGACCAAGGCGACCGAGAGCCTGCGCGCCCACCGGCACGACTAGGCCGCATCCGTTCGTGGCACGGCCGCGCATGCGGGCCTAGCGAGCGCGGCCGGCCTGGCGGGCTCACTCGGCCCGCTGACCCGGCCTGGCCGCCTGTCCCGCCCCGATACCGACAGCGGGTTCGATCGTTCGCAGCGGACCCGATGTCGGGTTCAGCACCTCCACGCGCGCGGGCTGCACCGCGCCGTCGTCGCGGGCAGACATCGCCACCCAGGTCACGCCGAACGACGCCGCCCCCAGCAAGGCCAGCCCGACCACTGCGCCGACCATGCGCTTGCGCCGGGTGTTTCGGGCGGAGGCATCGGGCCGGGGTGCCGTCGCGGGAGCGGGAGCGGGGCCACGTTCGCGCGCCGCAGGCGAGGGCACCGATGTGGGCCGCGGTCGACGCGCACGACGGGGCTTCGCCGCAGGTCGCGCCACGCGCGCCGGACGCCTGCGGGTGGGCTCGTGGTCTCCGGAGAGGCGGTACACGCGCTCCTCGTCGGCTCCGGCGGCTTCTTCGGCTCCAGCCGTCTCGCTCGCTGCGACGGAGTCCTCGCCGTTGGTGCCGGAGCCCGCATCGGTGGCTGTGCTCGGCGCCGCGGGCTGCCGGCGCGGCGCCGGCTCCTCGTCGGCCAGCGTGATCGCGAATACCGACAGCTGCGCCGCGACCTCACTGGCACCTGCGGGGCGGTGAGCCGGATCGGGGTCGAGGAGGCTTTCGATGACACACCACAGGGGTTCGGCGATGCCCTCGGGCCGCTCGGGCTCACCGAACACACGCGAGGGGGCGCGTTCGGACTCGCCCTGCGTGTGCTCCCGCGTCGCGGTCGGGCGCTGCCCGCACGACATCTCGTAGAGCAACGCGCCCAGGGCGTGCAGGTCGCATGCCACGGTGGCGTTCGGGTTCTCGTGGCCTGGCCTGCCCGTCAGCTCGACGCGACCTGACTCAGGATCGACGAGGACGTCCACGGGATTCAGCGGGCCGTGCAGTTCACCGCGCTCGTGCAGTGACGCGAGTTCGAGTGCCACCTGGGCGGCGATGCGGCAGATGCGCGAGGGCGGGAGTTCGTGCCCTGCGGGTACGTCGAGCAGGCTCTGCAGGCGCACCGGCATGTACTCCTCGGTTGCCCCCATTACCCCACTCCCCCAACAGAATCCACCGCGTCGTGTTCGTTTCTGCGCCGGGCGTTCTCGCGTTCGCCGGGCTGTCTTCACCCTAGTGCGCGCTCCGGTCTGCGTCAGCAGCCCGCGCCCATCGGCTCCGCGAATGCGGCTGCCCACTCGGCGATCTCGGTGAGGTCGCGGGTGCCCTGCTCGAACGTGGGCGCCAGGACCGAAATTGACGTCCCGACGCTGCCGCCTCCCGCAACCGGCACGACCGCGATCTGGCGCACGAGGTATTCCGAGTCGATCGGCCCCCAACCGCCCTTCACCGCCGCTCCCTCCACTGCCCAGAACCCCCACTGCTGCGTCTGACTGACCCGGCGCATGTGCGACAGCACGACGCCTGCCTCGGGCTGGCACGGCAGGTGAGCGGCGAAGCTCGCGGCGTCCGCGTTGCGCCACTGCATCTGACCGAACGACGAGAACGGCGGCCGTGACCTTCCAGGCGGAACCTCGGTGGTCGCGTCTCCGGAGGCGCGCAGCACCGCCTCCATCGCGCGGGCCGCGGTGGGGCCTTGCCCGAGCCCGCTCCACAGGCGGGCGGCGGCGGGGTTGTCGGAGTCGCGGATCGAGATCGTCACATCGGCCTGCGTCGCCTGCCCCCGGCTGTTGCGCAGGGCCGCGAGCGCCAGCGGCACCTTCGAGATCGACCACGCGACTTCCGGATCGTTCACGCCCGCGCGCAGCACACGACCTCCGCCCACCGGCATCAGCGCGATCCCCGCCGAGCCCGACAGACGCCTGCGCATGGCCTCGAACCCCTCGGTGAAAGCCTCGGCCTCGCGAGCCACGGCCGTCGGCCACGGAGTCGTCGCGGGTGAGCGGCTGCCGGATGCGGTCGGCGCGGGCGTATTTGAGGGCATGGCCGCGATCGAGGGCATCGCTGTTGTCGAGGCAGTGGAGGGCGGAGCCGTGACCGTGACGGTGACCGTCTCGCGATCGCCCGCGCTCACGCCACCGCACGCCGACAGGGCCAACGCGAGCGCGGTCGTCACGGCCACATGCGCGGTTGTGGCCCGTCGCCCCTTCAAGCGCTGCACCCTCACACCCCGATCATGCGTCGCGGAGAGGCCGCTGTCGTGACGAACGGACGCATCGACCAGCGCAAACCGTGTCTCCCGGCAGGCCCGCTCGTGTGTCGTGACACTGCCTCACGAGAAATGAGACGTGAATCAGGTTGTGCCGCAGCACGGTCCGTGAGCCGCCTTCATCGTCTCCGGCGACGGCCGATGGGTACCCCTGGACCGGGTCGTCCGTCCACGACGCACGGCACCACAAGACACGTACTGGAGGCACGTTGTCCGCTCAGCTCCACCGACGTCACCGGGCACGCAGAAACCTCGCGCTCGCCCTCGCACTGACCTTCGGAGCCGGCGGGTCCGCCACGATACCTGCGCACGCCTCCCCTGCGGAGCCGACGCCCGCCGCGCCCGAGCGAGCCGTCGCCGACCTGACTCGCCTCGACGGCATCGACACCGACGGCACCGCGTTTTCCCTGACCACCACGGAGGTCGACGGAGCCCCGGTCGTCTCCGGCACGTCCCCCGACGGCACCGATCTGCACGACCCCGCCCCCTCCGCCGCTGCCCCCACCGGCGCGCGCGACGCCGCCACGCTCACGCACGCCTACGCGAGCGATTACGCCGCGCTCGTCGATCAGGCCGCGGTCGGGTCGATCCCGCGGTTGGGCGCCGCGAGCGTGTACGACACCGCAATCGCCGTATCGCAGCGCGCGTTCGCCCCCGGTCAGGCCGCTGCGGTGTACATCACCCGCGCCGACCGGGTCGGCGACGCTCTTGCTGCGGGAACCCTGCGCGACGGCCCCGTGCTGTTCGTGCCCCGCACCGGCACAGCCCCCTCGAACGTCGTCGCCGAGGTGCGCCGGCTGGGCGTCTCCACGGTTATCGCCCTGGGCGGCGAGGCTGCGGTGTCGTCGTCGGTACTCGCCTCCGCGGCGAGCGGCCGACCGACCTCCCGGCTGGCGGGGGCCAACAGCTACGAGACCGCGGCGGCCATCGCCCGGCGCGCGTGGCCCAAGGGTGCGCCGCACGTCTACCTCGCGGGTCTGCGGCAGGGACCGAACGGAGTGGTGCTCGACTCCCCCGACGCGGCGGCCGGCGGCACCCTCACCAAGGGCCCGGTGCTGCCGGTACCCTCGCGCGGCGCAGTGCCGCAGGTCGTCACAGACACGATCGCGCGTCTCGCGCCCTCCGACGTGTACGCCCTCGGCGGCACCGGAGTCGTGCCCACCTCCACGCTGACCAGCGCTTCCGCCGGGCGGTCCGCGGGTCGTCTCACGGGCCGCAACCGCTACGAAACCTCGGCCGCCATCGCCCGGCACGCCTTTCCCGGAGGCGCGGACGTCGCCTACCTCGTGGCCGCGACCTCGCTGCCGGAGGCGGTTGCCGGCGGCTCGCTGCGCGACGGTCCGATCCTGTTCACGCCACCGGCAGGCCTCGCCGACCGGGCACCCGCGGGGGCCGTCTCCGGCGTATTGACACGGCTCGGCGTCACCTCGGTCGGGGCGCTGAGCCCTGCGACGACCCTGCCGGCCTCGGCGGCCGACGCGGTGCTCGCCTCCGCACCCACGGTGAAGGCTGGTCCCCTGCCAGAGCACCCCGCCCCGTCGGGCTCCCCTGCTTCGACAGAAGCACCCACCCCCACCCCGGCCCCCACGCCGGAGCCGACCTCCTCGCCTCTCACCCAGACGCAGACATGCGAAGGCCTCGTCACGTCGTTCCGGCCGATCGAACTGCCGCGTCCATACACGATCGGCTGCGTCGACTCGATCCAAGGTGACTCGCGGATTCTGGGCCTGACCAGCACACGCGTCTACCTCGACGACGAGAGCGTGGCGAGCGGATCGATCCAGATCGTGCGCAGCCTCTCGACCTCGATGCTCAAGTCGACGATCGCGCACGAGCTCGCGCACGCGTTCAGCTACGGGGCGCTCAACCGCACGCAGCGCATGTGGTTCGTGGCGCAGCTGCGCGCGGTCGACCCGACCGTCACGTCGCCGGACTTCAACGATCAGTCCAGCTACGAGCACATGCCCGCGGAGCAGTGGGCGCGCGGCCAATCCGCCTGTGTCGGCTACCCGGACCCCTACGACCGCCCCACCGCATCCTGCGCCCTGGTCAACGCCACCATCGCCAGTCCCCGCTAGAGAACTCCACCGGGGGGCTTGCGAATCAGACTGTCAACGCTCTGGATTCGCACCCCGCATGGTCGATCGATCGACTCCTGGGATTGCGCTGGGCGTCGCCTGCTTTTCACCGCCGGAATTCAGGGTCTTCTCAGGATGCCCTTGGGGCAGGCGATTCTTCGAGCCCCTGATCCCCGGGCCCTGCATTCCGTGAACCGTCGACGATGCACTCGCACCAGCCCCCAGTTCAAGGAGTTCCCATGTCTTCGTCTCGCCCCGACCTGCGCCGCACCCGCGCACTGGCCGCCGCGTTCGGCGCCACCGCTTTGCTCGCCACCACCGGCGTGCTCGCCGCCTCCACCACGACCGCCGCGCCCGCCCCCGCCCAGCCCGCTCCGGCAGCGCCGGCCGCCCCGGTCGCAGCCCCGGCCAAGGCCGAGAAGAAGGCCGCCAAGGCCGACCTGTACACCGGCAAGGTCGAGGTCGTCCGCTCCGACCGCAAGGGCGACGGCACAACCATCACCGGCACGGTGTTCGAAGACAGCAACAAGAACAGCAGCCACGACCGCGGCGAGAAGGGCCTGGCCGGCGTCGTCGTCACCAACGGCCGCGAGGTCACGAAGACCGACAAGCGCGGCCGCTACACGCTGCCCGTGTACGAGAACATGACCGTCAGCGTCTCGCAGCCCGCCGGCTTCCAGGTGCCCGTCGACGAGCACAACATCGCCCAGTTCGGCTACAACCACCTGAGCAAGGGCTCCCCCAAGCTTCGGTACGGCGGCATCGCGGCGACCGGCGAGGTCCCCAGCGCCGTGAACTTCCCGCTCATCAAGTCCCGCGCCTCCGCGGTCACAGACCAGAGCTGCATCATGGCCGGCGACCTGCAGACCTACTCCGGCCGCGAGATCAGCTACGCCACCATCGGTGCGCTCAAGGACATCTCCGACCGTGGCGAGCTCGGTGCCTGCGGTGTGCTCTTCCTCGGCGACGTCGCCGGTGACGACCTGGGTCTCTACCCGCAGATGAAGAAGGCGATGAGCCTCATCAATGGCCCGATCCGCCTGCTGCCGGGTAACCACGACCTCGACTTCGACGCGACCGACCCCGACCACAGCATGGACACATTCCGGGCGCAGATGGGCCCGGACTACTACTCCTACAACGTCGGTGACACGCACGTGATCGCGCTCAACGACGTGCGCTACCCCTGCGACACCAAGATCGACAACCCCGACGGCCGCCTCGGCAGCCAGTGCACCAACCCGGCCGCCCCGCAGTACAACGGCCGCCTCGACGACAACCAGCTCAAGTGGCTCAAGGCCGACATCGAGGCCACGTCCAAGGACAAGCTCATCGTCATCGCGAGCCACATCCCGTTCTTGACCTTCGCTGACATGGCCTCGCCCGTGCACCAGCTCGACCAGGTCAAGGACGTGTACGCGATGCTCGAGGGCCGTCGCGTGGTGCACACCTCGGGCCACACGCACTCCATCGAGAACCTCAAGGCCGGCGACTCGTACGCCCCCTGGAAGACCGTCATGGGCGTCGACAAGCTGCCCTTCCCGCACATCGTCGCGGGCGCGATCTCCGGTGACTGGTACTCCGGCGACCTCAACGAAGACGGCGTGCCGATGGCGTTCCAGCGCGACGGCGGCCGCCCCGGCGTGCTCACCCTCGACATCACGGGCAACGAGTTCAAGGAGCGGTTCACCGTGCGGGGCGCCGGCGAGGGAGCCAAGCAGATGAACGTCGGCCTCAACACGCCCACGTACCGCGACTGGTTCACCACGCTCGACACGTGGCGCAAGGCCAACCCCAACAACGACAAGGGCTCCGTGCCCCCGCTGAACTACAACGACCTCGGCGACCCGAACATGGTCACCCTGGACGAGCTGGGCAAGGGAAGCTGGATCACCACCAACTTCTTCATGGGTGCCACGGACTCCAAGGTCAAGGTCAGCATCAACGGCGGCAAGGCCCTGGAGGCGCAGCGCACCCAGGCCGCCCGCGGCGAGGACTGGAAGACCGGCGTGGAGTTCTCCGACCCGGTCTCCGCCATCCGCCAGCTCTCGGTGGGCCGCACGAGCCAGCAGTCGACCAGCGGTGACGAGCTCGCGCAGGGCTACCGCCTCTACCGCGGCAGCAAGTACGGCCCCGGCGCCGCCCGCCCCGGCAACAACCTCGCCGACCGCATGCACCACCTGTGGCGCTACGACCTGCCCAAGGACCTCGGAGAGGGCGTGCACCGCGCCGAGGTGACCGCCATCGACTCCTACGGCCGCGAGTTCACGCAGTCGTACGCGTTCACCGTGGTCAAGGAGCGTCCGCAGATGGAGTTCCGCACGGAGATGTTCCCGACCAACTGACGCGTCTTCACCGCCGAACGGCCGTCACCCTCAGCTTGAGCGGTGGCGGCCGTTCCGCGTGCCCCGGCGGTAGCAGTCCGCCAGGACCTCTTGACAAGGGCCCGGATCGCGGCGCACTCTGAAAACGATTTCAAGAAAACGTTTTCAGACTGCTGACTTCAGAGTTCTGTGCCCGAGCTCTTGTCTGGTCTGTGGTCTGCGTGTTTCAGCAACGGTGCTGGAGGTGTGCGGTGGTTGTGACCCTGCGTGACGTGGCCAAAGCGGCCGGCGTGAGCCTGTCGACGGCCTCGCGTGCCCTGCACGATCCCGACTCCACCACGGAGGCGATGCGTCAGCGCGTACGGCAGGTCGCC
This sequence comes from Dermatophilus congolensis, assembly GCA_030538115.1. Taxonomy (GTDB): domain Bacteria; phylum Actinomycetota; class Actinomycetes; order Actinomycetales; family Dermatophilaceae; genus Dermatophilus; species Dermatophilus congolensis_B. Next base: position 153,536 of record JAUNUP010000006.1, read on the forward strand.
GACGAGCTGCAGTACCGCCCGAATACCGTCGCCCGGTCGCTGCGCACCCGCCGCACCGACACGATCGGCCTGCTCGTGCCCGACGTGCGTAACCCGTTCTTCACCGACCTCGCCTACTCGGTCGACAAGGCCGCGGCCGCCGCCGGTCTGACGGTGATGATCGGCAACTCCGACGAGTCCACCTCGGCCGCCGACCGATTCCTCACCAACCTCGCCCGTCACCAGGTCGACGGGCTGCTCGTCGTGCCCCAGGGTCTGGCCAGCGAGGCGCTCGAACAGGCCGCCGCAGACCGACCCACCGTCTTTCTCGACCGGCACCCCGACCTGCCAGGTGTGTCCGAGGCCGACGTTCCTGTCGTGACCTCGGGCGACACCGACGGCATGGTTGCGCTTATCGACCACGTCGTCGCCCAGGGGTACCGGCGCATCGGCTTCATCAGTGGCCCGACCACGGCCTCCACCGGCCGCGCGCGCCACGCGGCCTTCGTACGGCGTCTCGGCGACCTGGGTCTGCCCAACGACGAATCGCTCGTGGCGTACGGCGACTTCCGGCTGCAGAGCGGCCTGTGCGCTGCCGAAGAGCTGCTCGCCCGGCCGCGGCGCCCCGACGCGATCATCGCCGCCGACAACCCGATGGCCCTCGGCGTGCTCACCGAACTGCGCCGACGCCGGCTGCGCATCGGCCGCGACATCGGCTTCGCCGCCATCGACGACAACCCGTGGTTCGAGGTCATCGACCCTCCGGTCACGGTGGTGGCCCACGACACGATGCGGATGGCGCGCACCGCGATCTCCGCGCTGGTCGACCTCATCGAGGGACGCCCGGCGACCTCCACCGTGATCCCGACGCGGCTCGTGGTGCGGCAGTCGCTGGGCGAACCGGCGACCGACCCCGAAAACGCCCTCGTCTCCCCGCTCGACGAGACACCGGAGGTGACCCGCCGTGGGTGAGGTCGTTCTCGAACTACGCAAGGTCAGTAAGTCGTTCGGAGCGGTGAAGGCTGTGACCGACGTCGATCTCGAGGTGCGTGCCGGAGAGGTACACGTGCTGCTCGGCGAGAACGGCGCCGGCAAGTCGACGCTCATCAAGATGATCGCCGGTGTGCACGAACCCGATTCGGGCGAGATCGCCGTCGACGGCACGGTCGTGCGCATCGCCGACACCCGCGCCTCCGAGAAGCTCGGCATCGCGACGATCCACCAAGAGCTCAACCTCGTGCCGGGCCTTTCGGTGGCCGAGAACATCGCGCTGGGCCACATGCCGACCAAGCACGGCCTCGTCGACCGCCGCGCCATGCGCCGCAACGCCGAGGAGGCGATCGCCCGCATCGGTCTCAAGGTCGATGTCGACCGCCCGGTGGGCACGCTCGGCATCGCCCGCCAGCAGCTCGTCGAGATCGCCAAGGCCCTGGCGATGGACGCCCGCATCCTCATCCTCGACGAACCCACCGCAGCGCTGACGAACGCGGAGACCGAACTGCTCTTCAACGTCGTCCGCGAGCTACGAGAGGCGGGCGTGGCGATGGTCTTCATCAGCCACCACCTCGACGAGATCGCCGAGATCGGCGACCGCATCACCGTGCTGCGCGACGGCCGCTACGTCGACACCCGCCCCCGTGGCGTGACGGAGGCCGACCTCATCGCCCTCATGGTCGGCCGCGACATCGACGACCTCTACCCCCGCCGCCGCAGCGAGCCCGGCGAGCCTGTGCTCGAGGTGCGCGACCTGACCATGCCGGGGGTGTTCGAGGAGATCTCGTTCACTGCCCGCGCCGGTGAGGTCGTGGGTCTGGCCGGTCTCATGGGCGCCGGTCGCACGGAGGTGCTGCGCGCCATCGCCGGAGCCGATCCGTACGCCTCCGGGCAGGTCACTGTGCACGGCAAGGCGCTGCCCAAGCGCGACGTCGCCCGCGCGGTGGCGGCCGGGGTCGGCATGGTGCCCGAAGACCGCAAGACCTCGGGCCTCGTGCTCGACGCCCCGATCGTGGAGAACCTCGGCTACGCGACCCTGCGCAGCACCGGGCGCCTGGGCCTCGCCGACCGCGCGGGCCAGCGCAAACGCGGCAAGGATGTCGCCGAGCGCCTGCGCATCCGCCTCGCCTCCCTCGACCAGCCCGTCAAGGGCCTGTCAGGCGGCAACCAGCAGAAGGTCGTGTTCGGGCGATGGTTCATGGCCGGCTCCGACGTGCTGCTGCTCGACGAGCCCACCCGCGGAGTCGACGTGGGCGCCAAGGTCGAGATCTACGAGCTCGTCAACGACATCACGGCCGGAGGCGGCACCGTCGTGTTGGCCAGCAGCGACCTCCCCGAGGTCATCAGCATGAGCGACCGTGTGCTCGTCATGGCGCACGGCCGCATCGTCGGAGAACTACCGGCAGACCAGGCCACCCAAGACGCGGTGATGACCCTGGCCGTCAAGGAGGTCGATTCGTCCCGTGTCCGCTGAAACCCCCACCTCCACAGTGGCAAAGACGGCCCCGAAGGCGAGCGCGAAGTCGCGTTTCGTCGACTGGCTCGCGCAGAACGGTGCCCTGGTCGGGCTCGTGCTGGTCTGCCTCATCATGTTTATCGCGACCCCCAACTTTCTCGTGCCGCAGAACCTGCTCAACGTGGGTGTGCAGGCCGCAGTGACGGCGGTGCTCGCGTTCGGCATGACCTACGTCATCGTGACGGCGGGCATCGACCTGTCGGTCGGGTCGGTGGCGGCCCTCTCCGCGATCAGTGCGGGATGGCTGGTCACGACGGGCGGCATGCCCGGGTGGATGGCTCTGCTCGCCGCGCCCGTCGTGGGCCTGATCGCGGGTGCGGTCTCCGGGGCCGCGGTCGCCTATGGCAAGCTCCCCGCGTTCATCGCCACGCTCGCGATGCTGTCGATCGCCCGAGGCCTGGCCCTCGTCGTCTCCGGAGGCCGACCGATCGGCATGCCCCCGGAGGTGTCGTGGCTCGGCGGCTCGCTCGGCCCGATCCCGGTGCCGATCCTCGTGCTGCTGGTCGCCTGGGGCGTCACCGCGTTCATCCTCAACAAGACGGTCTTCGGCCGCTCGCTCTACGCGATCGGCGGCAACGAGGAGGCCGCGCGCCTCGCCGGTCTGCCGGTGAAGCGCACGATCGCCTCCGTCTACGCCCTCGCCGGACTGTTCTCCGGAGTGGCGGGGCTCGTGCTCGCCGGGCGTCTCGCCTCCGCGCAGCCGCAGGCCGCCGCGGGGTACGAGCTCGATGCCATCGCGGCGGTCGTCATCGGCGGGGCCAGCCTCGCGGGCGGCAGCGGCAAGGCCACCGGCACCCTCATCGGCGCGTTGATCCTCGCGGTCATCCGCAACGGACTCAACCTGCTCAACGTCACGGCGTTCTGGCAACAGGTCGTGATCGGCCTGGTCATCGCACTGGCCGTCGGCATCGACGTGCTGCGCAGCAAACGCGCCTGACCCCACAAGCCGGTGGCCGGGACGCGCCATCCCCCTGGACTCCCGGCCACCTTCAACCCACCCTCAACACCCCGCCGAACGGCGGATTCACCAGGAGGTACGCAATGTCGCGTCGAATCGTCCGATCCACGTTCACGGTGGCCACAGTGGCTGCTCTCGCCCTCGGTGCGAGCGCCTGCAACCGCGGCGGCACCGACCCGGCGCCTGGCGGCACCAGCGCGGCCGACGGAGGCGGTGCGGGCAAGACCATCACGCTCGCCGTCTCCACGCTGAACAACCCGTTCTTCGTCGACCTGCGTGACGGCGCCCAAGAGGCCGCAACGGCGGCGGGCGCGACGCTCAACGTCGCCGATGCCCAGAACGACCCGGCCACGCAGGCCAACCAACTCGCCGACGCGGTGACCAAGACGGTCAGTGCGATCGTCATCAACCCGGTCGACTCCGACGCCGCCGGCTCGGCCGTGACCCCGGCCAACAACGCAAAGATCCCCGTGATCGCGGTCGACCGCGTCGTCAACGGCGCCACCGTCGCAACCACGGTGAGCAGCGACAACGTCGACGGCGGCAAGCAGGCCGCAGAGGCGCTCGCCAAGTCGGTCGGCGAGAAGGGCGACATCATCGTTCTGCAGGGTGTGCCCGGCACCTCCGCGAGCCGCGACCGTGGCCAGGGCTTCACCGAGGGCATCAAGGCGTTCCCGAACATCAAGGTCGTCGCCTCGCAGCCCGCCAACTTCGACCGCACGCAGGGCCTGAACGTGGCCACCAACCTGCTGCAGAGCCACCCGAACGTGGTCGGCATCTTCGCAGAGAACGACGAGATGGCCCTCGGTGCCGTGCAGGCCCTCGGCGCCAAGGCCGGCGCGAACGTCAAGGTCTTCGGCTTCGACGGCACCGCCGACGGGCTCAAGGCCGTGCAGGCCGGCACGATGATCGGCACCGTTGCCCAGCAGCCCAAGGAGCTCGGCAAGGTCGCGGTCGAGAACGCCCTCAAGGCCATCGGAGGCGAGAGCCTCGCCGACGCCGTGCCGGTGCCCGTCAAGACGGTCTCGAAGGAGAACGTCAACGAGTTCATGCCGTGAGGCGACCCGTCCCCGCAGTGACGGCCCGCTCCCGTGCGGGCGGGCCGTCACCGGCGGTGCCGCGATGAGGCGCTCGGGCGTGTTGCACGGCGAACTCGCGCACCGGTTGGCGTTGCTCGGCCACACCGACAGGTTCGTCGTGGCGGATCGCGGGCTGCCGCTCCCCCGGAGCCTGCCCGTGATCGACCTGGCCCTCGTGCCCGGCCTGGTGCCGTTCGAGGTGGTTCTCGACGCGCTGCTCGGGGAGGTCGTGGTGCAGGCCCACGTCTACGCGGCCGAGGCGAGAGAACGTGGCGACGACGCGGTGGCCGGGGTGGTCATGGGCTGGCTCGCCTCCCGCGCGACCTTGATCGGCCCTGGGCAGGCCGTTCCGCACGAGGAGTTCAAGCAGCTCCTGGCCGATGAGCGGGTCGCGTTCGCCGTGCGAACCGGCGAGGAGACTCCGTACGCCAACGTCATCCTCGAGGCCGGCGTGCCGTTCTGATCCGATGTCACGTAGCTGTGATGCCGGTGCCGATACGTCGATACATCGCGTCCGTAGCGTTCATGGTGAGGTCGACGGAAGGGATCCGATCGACAGCGTTCGATCGGAAGGAACGATGATGAAGGTCACCATGTACGCCGCAGCAGCGCTGGTTCTCGTGGGCGCGCTCACCGGATGCGCGGGAGCCGCCTCCACGGGTGGCCCCGTCACAGCAGCCGACACGAGTGCTGCCACCGCAACGCAGACGAGCCGCCCGGCCGCGTCGCAGACGGCCACCCCCGTCAGCACCACGGCCCCGGCGCGCCCCTCGGAGTCGGGCCTGCCCGCTCCGGCGAAGAGCGACAGCTCCAGCACCGGCAACAACAACGGCACAGACAGCGCGGAGCCGGGCACGTCGTTCACCGCGTACGGGCAGAGCGTGGCCTGGCGCGCGGTGGTCGACAAGGGCGTGCTCACGACGGAGGGCCCGGTCGTCGGTGAACGCAAGGTCGAGGTAGAACGCAGCGCCTTCGCCAAGGGCGTCGACTTCACCGGCAAAGACGGGCGCACCGAGATCACCCTCACCGTGCAGTCGGGCAGCTGCATCGACTCCGCGGGAGACACAGGGATGAAGGCGATCCTGTCGGTCGGCGACCGCCGGCTGCAGGGCTGCGCGGTCGAGGGAGGCTACGAACTCACCGAGAACTGAGTGCCGCGCCTGCATCGGGCTCGTCGCCCGGAAGGTGGTAGACCTGCTGGGTCGCCTGCCCCGAGCCGAACGGCCCGGTGCTGGTCACAGTGAGTCTGCGGTAGGTGGCGATGCCGTCGCCGGCCACGAGGTTGTCGGCGACCACCCGTGCGGCCACCTCGACGTCTTTGCCCGACGCGCAGGTCGGCGAGCAGTCGTTGTACACGAGGGTGCCGAGCGCGGACGCCTGCGGCAGGCCCCAGTCGGTCCACGTGAGGTTCTCGAGAATCTCGCCACCGTCGGCGCACGCCAGCACGTACGAGGTGGGGCGTCGGATGCGGGAGTCACTCGTGCACTCCGCCAAGAACGTCGTATCTCCGGTGGCGACGCTCTGCTCCCCGGCCGCGCCGGTGGCGGGCACGCTCTGGCTGATCGGCGCCGGGTCGACGACGCTGCACGCCGTCGTCGTCAGTAACAGACCGGCCGCGAGCGCAGTGAGCACCGTCGACGTTCGGCGCGAACCCGTCGCGCACCCCGACATCCGCGCATCGTGCGCGTTCTCGCTGGTCGACATGGCTCGGCCTCTCGTGTGCGTGCAATCTCCTAACGGCACGCAGAGCGCCGTCAGCAGCACATTGGCATCGTCACATCACACGACGGTCTCTACGGCGCAACCGGCGCCCTACAACCGGCGCAGGGTTCAGGGTTGGTGGGAGCCGCGCGTTCCGTCGGACCGGCGCCAGTCGACGACGAGGCCCTCCTTAGCCCCGAACTTGGCGAGGTGGCGACCGACGACATCTTCGAGGCCGGCGAGTTGCCCCGGGTCGGAGCCGGTCACGTCTATCACCAGCGTCGCCTCCTCCGCCCGCACCGTGGCGCGACCGGAGCCGAGTTGCATCCAGCCAGAGGCGGATTCAGCCGACCATTCGCCGCCGTGCCGCCGCGACATGTGCGACACGAGTTGCTTGCCGTAGCGCTCAGGGCGCTCGGTCGCGACGCGAGCGGTGCTGGTCGCAGTGCGGCCACCGGTCAGACCGCGGACACCCCGGCGAAGGGTGTCGAGAAACTTAGGTACACCTAATTGCATCGGTTCACCGTACCGAATCCGGTGGCACCACCGCCACGTCGATGCGTCCGACGGCCACTTCCCAGCCGCTGCCAGACACTGCCCGCAGCTACGCGGACACGCCGCCGTTCGCCGATTCGGCGTCCTCCGTCTGGTCGGCCTCGGATAGGCCCTTCGCCAGCGGGTCGGCCGCGATGGCGGCGAGCAGATCGGCGAGCGTGCCGGGCACGGTGTACTGCGGCCACTGCCCCGATTCGAGGTAGACGAGCCGCAGCGCGTCGTGCTCGCGCGCCATCGCCACCTCACGAGAGGCCATCTGCACGTCGTAGCCGTGGCTGAGATGCACCATCCACACGGGAACCTGGTACTTCGGGATGAGGTCCATGCACGGAAAGAAGTCGTGGTCGGCCGGAAAGTGGCCGACCATCGCGATGTCCTCGGGGTCGGGCTGGTGCACCCACGATCCGTCGTCGCCCCACCCCAGGCAGTACTCGCGCTCGGCCCGCAGTTCTTCCATGTCGCTCATGAACCAGTCGATCGAGCCGTTGAGCACGACCACGTCGAGCACCCGATCTGCAGCTTCGCGGCCGACTCCTGTGGCGCCGAGGCAGAAGCGGGTGCGCATCGCCTCCTTGAAGTAGTCGGAGGCGGCGAAGTCGCAGATCTCCCGCATCTCGTCGCGGGTGCGCACGATGCTTCCGCCGACCGCGACGCCGGCGGCGAACAGGTCGGGGCGGGCCGAAACGGCCTCCGTCATGCACAGGCTGCCGTGATCGTGGCCGACGAGTATCGGTGTGACGTCAAGATGCTCGGCCGTGGCGATGAGGCACTGGTACACGGAGAAGGGGGTGCGCATCGTGCACGTCGACTGGCCGTGACCGGGCAGATCGACGGCGAGGACGCGGCAGGTGCGGGCGAGCGGAATCGCGACCCTGTCCCAGTTCATCGCGCACATACCCAGAGCGTGCACCAGCAGCACGACCGGGCCATGACCGCCGTAGTCGCGTACCGCCAGGGTGCCGTCTTCGAAAGGCACACGAAGCGTTGCCGGCGAATTCACGGCACCACGCTACCGCAGCCGCGCGTGGCACTGCCCGGCGTATACCTGGCGGCCAGGCGCCGTTCACCATGCTCACGACGCTCCGCGCGGGAAGATCGCGCGCGAATCGCTCACGCCACCACGGCTTTCACTACCCTCGCCTGCGCGCAGCTGTGCTCCCTTGCCGTGTTCATCGCGGCTGACGGTATGCATACGGTGGGTGACGCGATCACCTCTCGCGCGGGCCGCTGTCACACTCGCACCGATGCCGGACAGGAGGTGTATGTGAACAGTTCAGAGCAAGAACGGTTCGAAGCCGTGTACGCCCACGCGTACGACGACGTGCTTCGGTTCGTTCAACGACGTATGTACGCCTCCGATGTCGGGCTGGCCGAAGACGTGGTCGCCGACGCGATGCTCGTGGCCTGGCGCCGGGTCGGCGAATTGCCCGTCGAGTTGGGCGACGCCCGAGCCTGGCTGTTCGGCATCGCCCGAAACTGTCTGCTCAACTCCGCCCGGTCGCTGCGTCGGCACGACGCGCTCGGAGTGCGAGTGGCACAGGCCTCCGGCAGCGGCACCACTCCAGACGCGGCCGACGCGGTCGCCACCCAGGTCGATCTGACAGTCGCCTGGGAGAAGCTCTCTCCCGCCGACCAGGAGGTTGTGGGCCTCGCGGTCTTCGAAGGCCTCACCTCCGCCCAGGCCGCCGCGGTCATCGGTACGACCTCCGGCGCCTTCCGAATCCGCCTATCACGCGCGCGTGCCGCGTTGCGACGCCACCTCGAGGGCGCCGCACAGCGCCTGCACGAGACCGCACCGTACGAGGGGACGCGCTCATGAACACCAACCAAAACCACACCGGCGACAACCTTCTCGACGACGCCCTGCGCACGCTGGACGTCGCCGACCACGAACTCACCCCCGCCCAACTGGGGCGCAAGCAGACGCTACTGCGCGACCTGTTGGCCACGGACTCGTCCGGCGCCCACAGGGGGGCGTCGGGCGAGACCGCTGCTCACACCGACGCCCACGTCGTGCCGATCACGGCTGCGCCCGGTCGTCGGGCCGAGCGCTCGCGCCGCTCGCGTGCCCGCTGGCTCCTGCCGGCTGCCGCGGCCGCCGCTCTAGTGGGAGCGATGGTCGTCGCAGGGCAGCCGGGCGAGAAAGCGGCGTACGCCTCCTGGACCCCGGACCCCACGCCCGTGTCAGGCGAACTGCTCACGACGGCGGAGAACGCGTGCCGCAAGGGAGTGGCAGATTCGGCTTCGCGTGACGACGACCTGCCGCCGGAGCTGCGCCCGACCACGAAGCCTGAAGACATGGCCACTGTGGTGGCGGAGCGCCGCGGCGACTACCTCTTCCTCGCCATGGCCGACGGGCAGGGCAGCACGTCGCAGTGCTTCTTCGACGCCTCCGATCCGTCGAAGCCGCACGGCATGACGGGCTCGGCGGCCACGTCGATGTCGCCCGCTCCCACGGAGCTGGGCCGCGACGGCCTCGAAGGCGCCGGAGGCGGTGCCGCCAGCGGACCGGAGGGCTCGTACGCGTTCGCCGAGGGCCGCGTGGGCAGCGACGTCACGGGTGTCACCGTGCACGCGGACGGCACCGCTGTGCGCGCCACCGTCACGAACGGCTACTTCGCGGCGTGGTGGCCGATCAAGCCGGTCGAGGGCGTGATGGTCTCGCCGATCATCACGTACGACGTGGCCCTGCGCGACGGCACGGTGCGCACGGACGTCTCGGGCACGCCGGGTGAGCCGGCGCCCGCGGCTCCGGGCCCGCGCGAGGTCGGGCACATCGAACGCGGAGGCGGCGTGAGCGACGCCGGCGAGGTCGCGACCGCCGGTGGCCATGTCGGCAGCGAGGTCACGGGCGTGACGATCAATGTCGAGGGCAAGCAAGTCGTCGCCACGGTCAAGGACGGCACGTTCACCGCCGAGTGGCCGAGCACGACGGCAGGAGAGGTCCCGCCCATCACGTTCGACCTGACGCTCAAGGACGGCACGGTCCTGAAAAACCAGCAACCGACGGACGCCACCAACCGCTGAACCCGACGACGCTGGGCCTCGAGGCCGCAGGCGACCGAGAACCGTAGGAGCTCAACGGTTGCCATGCAGCGCCCAACACGCAACGATGCCCGCTGTCTCCGATGGAGGCGGCGGGCATCGGCGTGGGGTTATCCACAGGTTCGTGCCACGACCTGCGCAGATGAGCGACGGAAGTCCACTCTGTCCTCATGCCGACGACGACCGACCCCGACGACCCGAGCAACGACCGCGACCGGAACGAGCGTGCATCCCCGACCGACATCCCCTGGCCCGACCCGCTCGTGACACCAAAGCAAGCGGGACAAGCAGGTCAGCCACGACAAGAAGGCCAGCCAAGGCAGACAGGTCAGCCGAGGCAAGCGAGGCACCCGTCGCAGGGTCAGATCTTCGGCGGGATCCTCTTCGCGAAGGACCTCCCGGCCTGGCTCTGGGCGTCGAGGCAACCGCCGATGACCAAGGCGATGCAAGAGCGAATGGACCGCTTCGAAGACCACCGCAGAACCCTGCGCTGAGAACCGGCGGGCGCACAATCGGCTCGGGTCGCGTGTGCCCGCGTGGCGGGATCGGTCAGATGGTGGCCATGACGCGTCCACATTGTGTGGTTAAGCTGCGGCTCAGGATGACAAATGGGGAGGTCAGCGTGCGATTCGACGCTTCGAAACCTGTCGTGACGCGAGCCTCTCTGCGCCGCAACCGAACTCCGCGACGGGCCCCCTCCTCACGGCTCCTCCTGGTGCCGGCGTTGTGTGTCGCGCTCACGGGCGGGGCGGCCTGGGGGGCGCAGGCGATCCCCTCCGCCCCCACGCAGACGGAGACTGCAGGGATCGCACTCTCCGCCTCCGCAGCAACGGATGCGCGCTTCGAGCGGTTGACCAAGGAGATCGTGCCGCTGATCAAGCCGTACGACATCGGGGTGTCGATCACCGACCACCGCAGCGGTCGCCGCTGGTCGTACCGCGGAGCACGGGCTACGAACCAGGCGTCGATGGTCAAGCTCGGCACGTCGGTGGCACTGTTCCTCACCGCCGACAGGCAGGGCCGCGCCGTGACCTCGCAGGAGCGCACGTGGATGCGCCGCGCGCTGCAGGTCTCCGACAACCCGGCGCAGGACGCGCTGTGGTCTCGCATCGGCAGCCACGACGGCTACGCCCGGGCGATGGCCGACATGGGCCTCTCGGAGGCGACCAAGCCGGTGAAGGGCCGCAGTTGGGGCTTGACGCTCTCGACGCCGAACGACCAGGTCAAGCTGATGACGGCCCTGCTGGAGGGCGATTCGCCCCTGAAAGAAGCCGACGCGAAGTGGCTCCTGACGACGATGCGGGGCGTCGCGAAGGGGCAGACGTGGGGCGCGGCGCCGTTCGGCTCCGACGAAGGCCGCACGATCGAGGTGAAGAACGGCTGGTCACCGTACCGCCCGAGCAACCGCTGGCGCCTGACCTCGGTGGGCCACATCAAGGACTCCCGCCACGACTACACGATCGCGATCCTCTCGAACGGCTGGCGAACGAGCGGAGCCGGAATCCCGAAACTCGACGCCGTCGGCTGGCAGGTCTACAGAATCCTGGGCTACTGACGCGACGGACCCGCAACTCGCTACTCGCTACGTGAAAGCTCCCGCTCGACGGCTCGCCGAATCCACGAGGAGACCGACCGATCGTCGGCCGCGGCAGCCTCACGAACACGAGCGAGCACGTCCTCAGGAAAACGAACCGGTACAGGCGCCCCCATGGGCCGACGACGCCGCACGGGCGCACCGACCGGCTCCCGGTGAGCAGGGTCGGCATAGAACTCGTACTCTTCCTCGGGAGTCATAGCCATCGATCTCTCCTATAGCTTGCCGCAGCAGAAATGCTCGCCACGTAACAACCGATCGGTCGGCAGCGAGCGGGATCACCATCCCTCGCCGGAGCGATAGGCACCTGCCACACGACCCCGCCGATCTCCGCGACCATCAGCCAATGCGCAGGCGGAAGGGCCGGGTAGAAGAGTGGCTCACTCCGCCAAATCTCCTGAACTAGCGTGACATCGGCACCGCCATGCTTCGACAGATGCCCGAGCTGCCGATCAACCTCAAACGGATCGCTGTCGTCCAGCAATTCCAGATCCAAACGACGTTCGACTGAATCGTAATACAAGTCACTACACATGACTACGCTGGCTTGAGCCGACGCGACGGCTGCGTGCTCCGATGAGACCAGTGTCCATGCATCCCACGCTGCCTGGAATGGCACCCCTCAGACCACCTGCACCCGGCTCTCCTGTGGACAGGGACCACGGCGGTGCGGGGTTGTGGATGACGCGCCTCCCCAGGCTCACGCGGTGAAGGACGGCTAGCGAACGAGCGGAGCCGGAATCCCGAAACTCGACGCGGTCGGCTGGCAGGTCTACAGAATCCTGGGCTACTGACGCTCGCCTACCGAGTGGCTACGCGAAGGGGTTCGTGATCGTGAGCCCCTCGATGCGCTGTCCGGCTTGCAGGTCCTCCGTGAGAAGTGTCGTGCAGCCCGCTTGCAGCGCCGACGCGACGATGAGCGAGTCGTAGAACCCGAACTGCCAACGCGCTTTCACATCGAGCGCCCGGTGGTAGAGCGTCGGGCTCGGCCACACGGTGATCAGCGGCGTTATCGCTGCATCGCAGAACCGACGGGCTTCGTCAACGGTGAGCGACACGCGCGCGCCCTTGAGCGCGACGTTAAGAAACTCCTGCAGCACTTGAAAACTCGTGCATGCGTCACCAGTCGTGAGGGCTGAACGGATGATGCCGTCGGCTGTGTCGCACTTGCGCGGATCGGTCGAGTCCAGGGCGTACACAAACACGTTGGTGTCGATGAAGGCCTCAGCGCTCATTCATCTCGTCCCGCGTTAGTGCGCGGCCGACAACGAGGCGGCCACGAAGGTCCGACGTCACCTGCTCGTACTCGCCGAGCACGCCCTGAGGTCGCGCGTATCCGGCGAGCCAGAGCCGGAACTGCTCGTTGAGAGTCGTCTTGTCGGCGCGGGCACGACTGCGTGCGGCCTCGATATCCCTCTCATCCGCACTCAAGGTGATGTTCCGCACGAAAGTAGTGTACGCGGAGACCGTGTGAAGCCCCATTGAGATCGCAACTCGAGTCATGCGCCCCAGAGTGCCGCGCCACACGAACCCGAGCCGGATGTCCGCGGAAGCCATGTGGATAACCGCGCGGCCGGTGCGGGGTTGTGGATTACCCGCCATCACCGCGCAGGGACGGGTTGCTTGCCGAGGTCCTTCATCGCCAGGGCGCGTTTCTCCAGGCCGTGCCACGAGAGCCACGCGATGCCGAAGACGAGCGCCGCACCGATGGCGAGGTACGGAGCCACCCCGAAGGCAGGTAGCCCCGCCAGCGTCAGCACCGAGAACACCGGCCAGTGAGCCACGTAGACCCCGTACGACAGGTCAGTGCGGAGGCGACGGTGCAGTGCGGGCACGGCGACGGTGAGCCAGATGACGATGTACGCGAACGCGACTCCACCGATAGGCCGGTACTCGTCGAGCAGCAGCGCCCCGACCACGGTGACGGGCACGGCGGCGAGCGCCAGCCACCCGGAGACGGGCACGCGCCGCGCGTAGAGATGCGCCAGCGATCCGAGCAGGAACATGAAGATGAACCGCCAGAAGAACCAACCGCGGGTCACGAAGCCGGCTTCCCAGCCGATGAGCATCACCCAGCACACGAGGGCAATCACGGCCAGCATCCAGGGTCGGCGCCGCAGCACGCCGAGTACGCCGAGCACCGCGATGAGCCCATAGCAGACGGCCTCGTAGAACAGGGTCCAGAGGGCGCCGTTGATGACGCCCGGCTGCGCGGTGCCCGCGGGCAGTCCGGCGACGTCGAAGTGCACGATGTACAGCGCGGCATTGTGCAGCACGTAGTTCCAGGCGGGCTGATCGCCTCCGAATACGGAGGCGGCCTGTCCCCCTTCGAGGTGCGCCACCAGCGGCGCCACGGCGAACGCGGTGATGATCAGGCACGCCCAGAAGGCCGGCATGATGCGCAGAAACCGGTGCCACACGAACCTCGGCAGCGAGTTCAGCCGCAGCCAACTCGCGGCGATGAGAAACCCGCTGAGCACGAAGAACGCGTCGACGGCGAGAATCGAGATCTCGGTCTCGCGGATGATCGGCTGCCACCCGAACGCGATGGCGGTGGCGTGTGTGACCGCCACGACGGAGGCGAACACGAGCCGGAGCACGTCGAGCGCGTTGCTGCGCGGGTTGTAGACGTCGGCGAGCGTCCGCCCAGGCCCCGCAGCCTCCGTTGCGGTGCGCGCATGCTGAATCGTCGCCATCCGATGCCCCCTCATCCCGGTCGACGTAGCGGCCCGCTCCCCCAGCGATCCGCACCAGCCACGCTAGAAACCCCACCCCACCCACCGCCCCGGGGCCGTATACAACGCACGCCCGCGTTGACTGCAGCGAGCGACCGGCGGGCGGCGCACGGTTCCGTGACCGTTGACCATGGTGGGACGTGGCGAGTGCCCGCCGATTGCGGCGAGGGGCCACCGAACCTGGTCAGCAGCCACCTCCGAGGGCAACATCTCCCCCGAACGTTCGTTCTAGTCATACGTCCGGTACACGTGTTCCTCTTGACCCCATCCTCCCGCGCGAGGATTCTGGAGGGTGGGCCGTGCATGCGTCGGGGGGCGCGGGCGGCCTCGGGAGGCGGGTCGCCGCGCAGCACCGGACGGCCGAGCGCCTCCGCCGATCGTCTGCGAGGGCCTCGGGCCCGTGAAGGGGAAGTCAATGTCTGATGTTCGTACCCGTTCTCGTTTCGCCGCCGTCGGGGCGTCGATCGCGCTGGTCGCGGCCGGGGTCGCAGGGGCTCCGGCAGCGTTCGCCGCTCCGGCGCTGACCGTGGAGCCCACCGCACCCGCAGCGGGCACGGCGTTCCGTGTGGTCGCCTCCGGGCTCGACGCCGCGAAGCAGTACCGCCTGAGCCTCACGAACCCGACGCTCGGCGACAACACCGACCGCGCCGAGTCGAACTCGTGCTCGTCGGCGGCCTCCCCCACCGGCACGACCCTCACGTGCACGCTCACCGAGACGAGCGTGGGCCCTTACCAGGCGCGGCTGTTCGATGCGGCCAACAGCCTGGTCGTCGCCTCCAACGTCACCGTGAATACCCCAGTCGCCGTGACTCCGGCCAACGCGCCGCGCATCGTCGACAACGCGGGCACGGCCAACGATGCGATCATCTTCACGAACACCCCCGGCATCGCATGGTCGTACGAGTCGACGAGCGCCACCGGCTCGGTGACCTTCGCCGCCAACGCAGCGGCGGGCGCGACGCAGGACGTGAACTTCGACCAGTCCCGCAACGGCGCGGTCGACGTGACGGTGCGAGCCACTGCGACCAGCGGTTTCGCCTTTCCGGAGGGGGCTCCGACGTTCACGTTCCGCCTCACCGGCGCCGACCCCGTGCCGGCGGTGTTGACCGTGCCGACCGCCTCCGCTCCGAAGGCCGTCGACGAGGTGGGCCTCACCAAGGACCAGGCGACGTTCACGAAGGTCGACGGCGTCGACTGGTACGTGGTCACCAACAGCGCGGGCGCGGAGTCGAAGGTGGAGATGGGCACGGCCACGTCGGTGACGATCCCGGTGACGCCGCTCGGCGAGAAGCACGAGGTCACCGTGTACGCCCGCGCGCAGGCCGACCGCGCGTTCAGCAACGGTCGCCTCGCGGAGGTGTTCACGCTCACCTACACCGACGCGAAGGCGCCGGTGCCGTCGACGCGGGTGCAGGGCCGCGACCGGTTCGCCACCGCGGTGGAGATCAGCAAGCGCTACTTCACGACCTCCGATGTCGTGTACGTCGCGAACGGGTACCGGCAGGCCGACGCGCTCTCGGCGGGTCCGGCGGCGGCGAAGGAGAACGCGCCGCTGCTGCTCACGTTCGAGGGTTCGGTGCGTGACGACGTGGCCGCCGAGATCGCCCGCCTCAAGCCGAAGACGATCAAGCTCGTCGGTGGCGAGTCAGTGCTCTCGGAGGCCGTGGCGCAGCGCCTCGGCCAGATCGCGACGGTGCAGCGCCTGTCGGGCGCGAACCGTGAGGCGACGGCGGCGGCCGTGGCGCGGCAGTCGATCTTCAACGGCGCGACCACGGTGTACGTGGCGAACGGCAGTGACGCGACCTGGCCCGACGCCATCTCGGGCGGCTCGGGAGCCGCGGACGAGGGCGGCCCGCTGCTCCTCTCCCGCCGCGGTGAGCTGTCGGATGCGACGGTCGAGGTGCTGGCCGGCGTGAAGGCGACGAACGTGAGGCTGGTGGGCGGCACCGACGTGGTCAACTCCTCTGTGATCACGCAGGTGAAGACCCTCCAGCCGAACGCCACGGTGACGCGTCTCGAGGGCCCGAACCGGTACGGCACGAACGCGGATGTCGTGAACAAGGTGACGGGTCTGCCCGCCACGTCGAAGACTGCGTTCGTGGCGACGGGCCTCAACTGGCCCGATGCCCTGGCGGGGGTCCCGGCGGCGAAGCGCGCCAACGCGCCGCTGGCCCTCTCCACGGCGAGCTGCTACCCCCGCCCGGTGGCGGCGGCCCTGACGAAGCTGCCCTTGGAGTCGGTGGTCCTCCTGGGCGGCAGCAACGTGCTGGGCAACCACGCCCTCACGACGACCTGCACCTTCTGACGCACACTCGGCAGCAGCAATCGGAGCCCGGCACCCTTGTCTTGCGACTTGGGTGCCGGGCTCCGCTGCGAACCGCCACCCTCAGGCGCGACTGGGCGATTTCAGGACAGAGGCCGCCTTTCCGCGACGGTGTTGGTCGGCTTGGGCGTCATGCCGCAGGTGACCGTGGGCATCACGACTCGACCGGAGGAGGTCATTAGGTGTCCACTCACGAAACACTCGCCGCTGAGCGGGCCGCCGTGTCCGGCCTCCGACCAGT
This sequence comes from Dermatophilus congolensis, assembly GCA_030538115.1. GTDB lineage: Bacteria > Actinomycetota > Actinomycetes > Actinomycetales > Dermatophilaceae > Dermatophilus > Dermatophilus congolensis_B. Next base: position 170,255 of record JAUNUP010000006.1, read on the forward strand.
TGAACCGAGCGTTCTGAACTGCGCCTACTAGCATCGGCGAGACCGCCTGATGAAGCAGTGTCGCACCGGCTCGATCGACGATTCCACCAGCCGCCCGTCGCCCTCCCGCTCGCGAGGTGCCCCGGCGGGCCGCCGCCGACCGAGGTTGCTGACCACTGACCAGGTTGCGGCGCGGTGAGCGCCCGCCGAAGGCGGTGAGGGCTTGCCGAACCTGGTCAGCGAACCATCGGAGCAGTCGGCCACCAGCCCCCCCTCAGCAACCGCCCTTCCGCGCGGGCCGCAAACCGCAGCAGCTCGACCTGGGTCATGAGCCCGCGAGCTCGAGCGCGATCAGCTCTGCGATGTGCGCGGTTCGAAGTTCACCGCCGGGGCCGATGATGTCTTCCCACATGAGGCGCAGGACCTTCCACCCGAGTTTGTTGAGGGCTTTGTGGCGGCGCCGTTCTGCGACGACGACGGCGCCAGCGTCGGAGCCTTGATACTTGATGGCTCCGTCGATCTCGATGACGAGTCGCTGAGCTTCGAGCGCAAGGTCGACGCGGCAAGTCCATCTGGGGGCGAGTTCGATCTTGAGCTGCGGCGTGGGCGTGTAGCCGATGAGGGTGAGTGCGTGGCGCGCAAGGCTTTCGGGCGCGGATTCGGAGCGGCCGTCGCAGTGGCGCAGCATCCGTGTGACAGCGGGCTGACCTGCCGCACCCGAGTAGGCCGCACAAGCCGAGCCGAGGAGTTCGCGTGTGACGCTGCCGAATCGGAGAGCCTGGTCGGCGGCCACCAACGCGGCGAGCGGCCCGTTGAGCCTCCCCGACTGCACGATGGCGAATTCCACGGGAACCGCGAGCGCGGCGGGGTTGAGCAGTGCCGCCTCCGGGTCGTGCTCATACCGCAGAGCCTCCTCGCGGTTCCTAGGCACGAGCGGCTCCGAGGAGCGGCGACCCACACGGCCACGTCTCGACGAAGAAGGCGCCCCACCCGGAGGGACGCCGATTGCAGACCCGCCTCCCGGCGACGCCTCCACGTTCGTCATCACGTCCTCGGACATCCCACGCTGAGGCGCGCTGGTTCCTGGCACGCCGCCCCAAGGCATCACCGGCCGAGGCGTGCCCACCCCAGTAGTCCCAACCTGACTCGCCGCTCGACCCGACGAGCTGCCCGTGGCGCTCGCGCTCTCGGGCGCCCCGAACGAGGTCGCGCTGCCTCGGCTCGGCGGACGTGCCACAGGCCGAGCAGGCAGGAGCAACGGTGCGGCGTCGTCGAAGTGCCAGGTCGCCGGTCCGCGCGAGTGCGTGACGAGCCCGGGCCGCCGGCGCGCGCGGAGGGTCTGGCGGTTCATGAGGTGCACGGTGCGGAGGTCGGCGTTGAGCACCGGCAGCCCGTGGAGCAGGAGAGCGGAGTGGTGGCTCGCGACGGCGCCCCTCTCCCGAGCCATGATCAGCGCGAAAGCCCGACGCCGGTGCACGGCTTTGACGGCTGAAGACTGGCCAGGAGGCATGTACCAGCCCCGCTCGACGCGCAGGTGTTGGCCCCCGCGCACGAGCTTCTGAAGGGTGTCGCGGGGCAGCCCGCAGGCCTCGGCCTCCGCCACGCTGAACAGTCCGAACGGATTGCCGGCGCCTGCGAGACGTAGAGCTTCGGCGACGTGTTTGGGCAGGTCACCGTGGATGAGAGCCATGCGAGACATCCTGCGCGCTGCCCCGGCCCGCAACCAGCGTCCCCCGAATTCTGGGGACAACCCCTGTGGGTAACCCCGCAGCCCCTCGATGCAACGCCCCTGATGGCTGGGGCCCGAACTCGGAGTTCGACATCCAGAACAACAGGCCATCGGCACCACCACTGACAACGGAGAGCGACCGCCGACCACGTTCCAACGCGGCCAGGGGTCGTCGAAACTGGCTAGGGGCCACGATCCAGGGCGGCCAGCCCCTGCTTGTGCAGGTTTGCGAACTCCGTGCGGGAGACTCGAATCATGCCCTCGGATAAGCAAACCCCAACGGGGACTGCGGTGCTCGACGCTTCCCGCCCGACAGCCGACATGAAGATCGCGCACGAGGTGGGTGGGGTCATCGCCCACATGCTCGGTGATGGTCGCTCGACGATCGACCCAGAGGTGGTCATCTGGACGGGGGCTGTCGCAGAAGACTTGCGGGGGCGGGTCGAGGACAACCTGATCAGTGGAACTGATGCGAGTCAGTGGGAGAAACTCGACAGGCAACTCGATGGAGCATCGCGGCCAGTCGTGCTCCTGGCTGCGGAGCTCGTGTTGTTGCGTGAGCAGCCGGTGCGCACCGCGTTGCCGAAGACGCGGCGTGAGCACGTGGAGCGTGTGCTGGGGCACCTCAAGGTGCCGACTGAGATCCCTCACGAGCTGTCGATTTGTCTGCAGCGCGCATCCGGGGTCGCGGGCTTCAAGCCGGGAATGTCGTACAACGGGTGGTTGTGGAAGCACATCATTTGGGCCTCGACCTTTGTGCGGCACTTCGCGGAACTGCCCGAAAGCGACCGGGAGGCCGCACGAAGGGATCCGCGGGAGTTGCAGCGTCAGATGCTCGCATCGGGGGCTGATCAGTCAGACATACGAAACGCGTTGCAGTTCTTGGCAGCCCCGGAGTACTTCGAGCCGATCTCGTCGATGCAGATGAAGCGCAAGATCCGTGACGGGCTGAGCAATGCGATCGGGGGCTCGTCAGGAGAGGGAGTGGACGACGTCGATCGTGATCTGTTCGCGATTCGAGGCGCGCTCGCGCAGGAGGTCACGGCGCCGTTCAACTTCTGGTCGCCGGGAATTGTGGAGCGGTGGCAACCGGCAAAGGAGCGCTCGGCCGGGGAGGATGAGGACGAACAAGTCCCCGAGCCTCGAGAACCGCACTATTGGCTTTACTCGCCGGGGGCACAGGCCTCGGCGTGGCCTGAGTTTTCGGCCTCAGGCGTGATGGGCATCGGGTGGGACGACCTGGGAGACCTCGCGAGTTACCCCTCGCAGGAGGCGATCAGGCAAGCCTTGGATACGGACGGCACCGGAGCGTCGATGCGGAACGACGTTCGGGCCTTGTGGCAGTTTCAGCACGAGATGGCGGTGGGCGACATCGTCTATGCCAAGCGGGGACGTCGAGAGATCATCGGTCGAGGCGTCGTCATGTCGGAGCCGCGGCACGAGCGCGAACGCTAGGATCTTCGGCACGTTCGCTCGGTCGAGTGGACCCACAAGGGTTCGTGGCCCCATCCCGGGCATGCCGCGATGAAGACGCTGACCGACATCACCAGAGACCACGAATATGTGGACAAGCTCGACGAATTGGTCTTGGGTGATGCACGCGACGAGGAGGAACGAGGGCAGCCGTCGGGCACCGCGATCGAAGCACCGATCTACGACAAGCGCGCGTTCCTGAAGGAGGTGTACCTCTCCGAGGCCAGGTACGACCGGTTGTGTTCGCTGCTGCTGCGGAAGAAGAACGTCATCCTGGCCGGTCCGCCGGGGGTAGGCAAGACGTTTGCGGCCAAGCGGCTGGCCTATTCGATCATCGGCGCGAAGCTGCCGCGCCGGGTGCAGGTGGTGCAGTTCCATCAGAGCTACTCGTACGAGGACTTCATGATGGGGTACCGGCCCACGGAGTCAGGGGGCTTCACTCTTGCGGAGGGGCCGTTCTATCGCTTCTGCAACACAGCGCGAGCCGATGATCCGGAGCGGGCGTATTTCTTCATCATTGACGAGATCAACCGCGGCAACATCTCGAAATTTTTCGGCGAGCTGCTGATGCTCGTCGAGGCAGACAAGCGTGACCATGAGCTCCGTCTCTTGTACAAGAACGAGACGTTTTCGGTGCCGCCGAACGTGCACATCATCGGCATGATGAACACGGCGGATCGGAGCCTCGCGGTGCTCGACTATGCGCTGCGGCGCCGGTTCGGGTTCTTCGAGATGCGTCCGGGCTTCGACTCGGATGGGTTCAAGGCCTGGCAGAGCGAGGCCGGCAGTCCTACGCTGGACGACCTGGTAGCCAGGATCATCGAGCTCAACAAGACAATCGCGGATGACCCCGCGCTCGGTCATGGTTTCGAGATCGGGCACAGTTTCCTGTCGCGTCCGAGGGATGTCTCTGTCGATGACAATTGGCTGGTGTCGGTTGTCGAGGACGAGTTGGTGCCCTTGCTGCAGGAGTACTGGTTCGATGTGCAGGACTGGTCGGCGAGACTGCGGGCTGCCCTGGAATGAGGGATCGGTCGATCGTTATCCGAAACGTGTACGTGATGATGGCGTACGCGTTCCGGGCGTTGAACGCGCAAGGCACGATGCTGGCTGACACGGAGCGTTTCGACCACATCCACGACCTGTTCGCCGAGATATTGGCCCACGGCGTGGCGGCACAGGTGAAACGCGGCCTGCACCATGACTATTTGCGACGCGAAGAACGCCTGACAGGGGTTCGTGGCCGCATCGACCTCACACGCACTGCTTTGGGGCGGGCCACCGCACCAGGCACGCTGACGTGCTCGTTCGACGAATTCGAACCGGACACGCCACACAACCGCGCCCTTAAATCGGTTGTCGTGCTGCTCATCCGTCACGGGCAGGTTGCGCGGGCCCGTAAAGACGCGTTGCGCCGCTTGCTGCCTTACCTCGACGCAGTCACGCTGATTGCGCCGCGACACATCGAGTGGCGCCGAATCACGTATCACCGTGCCAATGCGGGTTACCGCTTGCTGCTGAGTGTGTGCGAGATGGTGGTGCGCGGGTTGTTGCAGACCGAGGACTCCGGCGATACGGCGCTTGCGAACTGGCTGAACGACGACGCCATGAGCAACCTGTTCGAGCGGTTTGTTCGCGAGTACTACGCGTTACATCACCCCGAACTTCATCCAGCGGCTCGAACCGTGGAATGGGACTACGACCCGGAACGCTCATTCGGCGTAGACCAACTGCCAGCGATGCGAACGGACGTCACGCTCCGCGGCGAGCACCAGACATTGATTATCGACGCCAAGTACTACGGCCGATCAATGCAGTCGAGTCGATTCAGTAAGCAAACGATCCACTCGGCGAATCTGTACCAAATCCTCACTTACGCGAAAAACGCCGACCGACATGCTGACGGGAGCGTGAGCGGTCTGCTCCTCTACGCGCAGACGGACGGCGAAGTACTTCCAAAACTCGACGCCCTCATTCAGGGAACGCGCATCAGCGCACGGTCCTTGCGCCTCGATCTGCCGTGGGCAAACACGCGGTGTGATTTGGAGGCCATCATCAAACAGATCACCCGTATGTGACGAGTAGCGGTAGCCCAGGTGGCTGCACTCGCGGTAGTTGAGCGGGGTCGGATGATCCGAGGCACCCCGAACTCACCGAATCGCCTGCGGAGGCTGCGCACCGGCGAGGCGGTAGACGGTGCCCGTGAGGGTGAAAGCGCTGCTCACGACACACCGGCTCACCGACAGTCCGTCGTCGCGGGCACCTCGTTGGGTCAAGGCTGTGAGGGGGTCGGAGGGCAGGCCCTGCCGCTGGGTGTAGCGAGCCACGTCTCTTCGGCACGCCTCGTCGGTTGCGGCTCCGTTGTCGGGCCCCCAGTCACCGACGGGCTCGATCCGATGAGGGCTAGCGCACGAAACCGCCTGACCGTCGTCGTCGGCACAGACGACCAGCGCCGAGGCATAGGTGCCGTCCGCAAGCGCGAGGATGTCGGCTGCGGTACCCCCCACCGCCAGGCCTCGTACACCAGGGAACGCGGCGCAGCCGCTCATGACGGGCGCGACCCGCAATTCGACAGTCAGATCCGTGGGTACGGCGAACTCCCGTAGTGCGGTCGCATATTCACACGCTCCAGCGAGAAGCACTCCCGCTCGTGGATCAGCACATCCGATGGCCTGCCCCTCCGTATCGACACATGTGCCCGGCGTCGCGGAGTACCCCGGAGACGTGGGCGGACTGCCGGGTGGACTCGGCGAGTCTCCTCGAAACCATCCGAGCGGGACTCCGAGCCCGGCGAGCCCTGCAAGCGCCCCCACGGCGGTGAAGACTACGCCGGCTCGCATCCACGCCCTATCTTTGCGTTCACCCCGGGCGGCCGACGTGCTGCCTCTGGCGGTTTCCGCCGGCATCCCGCCGTCAGGCGAGTGGGTGTTGTCGTAACCGGGCACGGGTTCAACGCACCACGGCCATGCGAGTGATGAGCGCGCTGGACGTGCCGTTGCACCTGTAGTCGACGGTGTGCTGCTGGGGGCTGACTTCGACCACGGCGACAGTCACACCATCGAGCGGGGTCGAAAGAGTTGCGGCACCCTTGAAGGGGATCGTCTTTGCATCAGCTTGCCGTTCGTCGGTACGCAATACGAACTGCAGCCGTTCGCGCGATGAGGTGGACGCCATGTCTTGCGCGACGTCCACCTGCAGAGTCCCGGTGGGCTGCGCGAAGCGGAACTCGAGGCGGTGGTATTCGGCGTCGTCAGAGCAGTTCACCTTCACCTGCATCGCTTGGACCGCTTGCGGCTTCCCTGCAGGAGTGAACTCGCCTTCGTTCCAGTCGGCGACGGCGAAGGCATCTGCCAGAGTGAGGCGCTGCTCCCCGGTAGACACCGTGGGCGTGACAACTCGTGTGGAGGGCTCGCTCGTGACATCCGTTGTTGCGGTCGCTTCGCTGCTGGGCGTCTCGGACGGCGTGGGCGCCTCTGTTACAGCCCATGTAGGCGATGGGCTGTCGCTAACCGTGGTTGGCGTAGCCGTATTGGAGGTCACCGTCACACCCCCGCAGGAGGCGAGAGCCAGCATCGAAGCGGCAGTGATGACAAGCAGACGACGCATAGGGCCCTCCTCGAATCACGCGGTACCCAAATGCTAGGTAACACAGGCAATCCGGGGGGCCTCAAACACCCCGCGACTTCCGTCAAGCGGCGTCGCATTGGTAATTGCGGCGATCCCTGGCGGCTCACTCGGAAGCCAGCTCGGAACTGCCCCAGAGTTCTACGCCGCCATCATCGACAATCTCCCTTCGGATACCGCGACCCGCTGTTCTCATGCGGATGGAGGTTCGGTCGGCGCGAAACAGGTCTTTCGAGTACTCGAACGGATGCCCGTCTGCGTCGTACGTGAGCCGACGTACGAGGATCAGCGGCGCTTCTGGGGCGATGGAGAGGAGGGCCGCTTCTTCATCGGTAGCCTGGGCGACTTCGATGCGTTCCTCAGCTTCATGTGGCTCCGTGTCGTACTCGTCTTTGAGAAGCTCGTAAACCGATCCCCCGAGCGGTAGGTCCAGGAGCCCCGGGAATCGCTCAGCAGGGAAGTAGCCGTGATCGATCGAGATCGGACGGCCATCAGCGAGGCGGATGCGCTGGATGAAGTAGATGAGCTCACCCGGTGCCAATCCGAGGGCAGCTCGCACGCGGTCAGGCGGGGTGGTCATGTGCGTGCAGATCACGCGGCTGCCAGCGCGATACCCTTGGCTGGCGAGGAATCCCGGCACCCCCTCGATGCCGCCGAGGTCGCGTTCGACCTTTGGCCGGCTGACGAAAGTGCCGCCGCCACGTCCAGGGACGCGGCGAACGAGCCCTGCTTCTTCGAGCGTTCCGAGTACGGCCCGAAGTGTGCCTCGACTCACGCCGTACCGTGCGGCGAGTTCTCGTTCACCTCCCAGACGCGATCCGACGGACAACTCGCCGGCGTCGATCTCTTCGAGAAGGACGCGGCGCAACTGCTCGGCCGCCGAGCGCTCGGTCGTCACGGGGTCACCTTCCACGAGCACCAGGCTAGTTGGGCGACATGCCGGCGAAGTGCAACTACATCTCGTCCATCGCCTCCATGGATTCTGGCAACAGCTGTCCGCCATCGACCACGAGCGCCTGCCCGGTGATGTACGCGGCTTCATCGGTGGCGAAGAACAGGGCGGCGTTTCCGATGTCCTCGACCGCGCCGAGGCGGCGCTGGGGGATGGCCTCGGTCATCTGGCGAAGGTACGCAGCACCCATGCCGTCGAGCCCTTCCGTGGCGATATTGCCAGGGAGTACAGCGTTGACGGTGATCCCGGAGGGCGCCAATTCCATTGCAGCCGTCCGCATGAAGCCCAGTTGCGCCGCCTTGCTGGCGCCGTAGTGGGACCATCCTGGAAAGCCGGTGTAGGGGCCCGTGATCGAAGACGTGATGATCACTCGACCGGCCTTCGACTTCTTCAGCTCGTCCAAGCAAGCCTGCACGGTGTAAACCGTTCCGTCGAAGTTGACACCCATGACCTCGTGCAGGTGATCAGGCTGCATCTCTGTGAGCTTTACGGCAGGGAACTTGCCCGCATTCGCACAGACGATGTCGATACCGCCGTGCCGTTCCACCGCGGTGCGAGCCATCTTCCGGCAGGACTCAGGGTCGCTGACGTCGACGGAGACGAACGACACCGAGCCGGGCAGGTCTCGCATATCGCGCACTGCTGCCTCGCCCGTGTCCTGGTTTCGTGCAGCGATCAGCACCTTGCATCCTGACTCGGCGAAGCGCTGAGCGATGCCTCTGCCGATGCCCTTGGTTCCTCCGGTGACGATTACCGATCTTCCAGTCAGTGATGTGAACACTTGTTTCTCACTTTCTTTCGGGCCGGGCGGCGTCACATGACGCGGGCGCCCGATGTGTCGAGGTAGGTGCGCGCTAGATCGCGGGTCTCGGCCGTGTACGTGGCGCCCTGGGCCTGCACTTCACGGGCGTGTGAGTGGCTGCCCATCCATGCGACGAGCAGAAGGCGGCGCAGCATCACGAACGTGGCGAGCATGTCTTCGTCGATCTGGGAGAGGTCGGTGACCGAGCGGTATCCCTCCAGCCAGGCCTGCTGCCACTCAGGCAGTCGCGGATCGTGTTCGATGAACGACACAGCGGTGCCGAAGTCGTACATGAACCACGAGTAGCCGCAGTCGTCGAAGTCGATGACGTTGACGCGTTCACCTTCGACGAGGAGGTTGGCGAGGCGAAGGTCGGCGTGTACGAGCCCGAATCGCTCCGGCCCGTTGCCGTAGGTCTCCAGCCGGTCACGGATCAGGCCAGCTGCCTCGCCAAACAGTTGGAGGTCTCTGCCCTCGATGCCAATGCCGTCTTGCCATCGCCCCCATCGGGGCTCATCACCGAGGGTGTTGCTCCAGTCCCAGGAGAAGCGACGGAAACCGGCCGGTGGAGTCCAGCCCTTCGAGTGCAGGTGCAGTTGGGCGGTAATGGCGCCCAACGTACGGAAGCTGGTTGGGTGCAGCACGGTCCCGTCGGGTTCGACTCCGGGCATGACCTCGAACATCACTGCGTACCGCTCGGCTCCGTCGACCTCGGTGACGTACACCCGGTCACCGGTTTCTGTGGGCACCGTCGTGTTGGTGTTGACCGGCGAGTCGTGCAGAGCCGCGATCCAGTCGAGTTCGGAGAGGATCGAGCGTAGTGAGTGGTAGTCCTGCCGGTGCACCCGCAGAATGCCGGTGCGTCCGGTGCCGGGGTCGTCGACGCGGTAGGTGGCGTTCTCCGACAGGGTTATCAGTTCGTGTTTCACCTGGTCGGAGAAGCCGTAGTGACCGAGAGCTTCTGCGGAGACGATGTCGTCGCGCCTTGCCTGTTCTTCTGTGGGCAGCCTGACGAACTCTTCTGCCGGGTCAATGGTCACGGCCTTCCACCTCCTGCAGCACATGTGTGATCCGGTCGCGGGCGCGGGTGACGTCACTGGTTGATCCACCGATGTATAGACGCCCCGCGGCGCCGATCATTTGCACATCGATCACTGTGATGCCGGGTGCGGCGCGTTCCGCTTCATTGGCAGCCACAGCGGCGAACAACGCGGGGGTCATCTCGTAGACCAGCAGGCTGTCCCCCGGCATGATCATCGACCCTTGACGGTTGCGGTTGAGTATCACCGCGTGTTGGTCGGTGACGTTCTCGATGACGTCATGGAAGAGCACACGGGGTTTGAGCTGGTCAGAGGCACTTGATCCGATGCCGCCGAGAATCGCTTGACCGGCGGCTTCGACTTCCGCAAGGTCGCGCCCATGCACCTCGAGCACTCCGAACTGGCGCTCTACGAACAGAATGCCGGGTTCGATCCCAGGCGCCTGTCGTAGTGCCAAGTCGATGACGCGCTGGATGGCGAGGGCGGGCGCGACCTCGATAATGAGTGCGTGGTCACCGGCGAACGGCGGGTAGCCGCGTGCGCGGGTAGGAGTACCCAGGTACGCCGCGAACTGCGGTTGCAGGTCGTTGACGTGCAGGTAGACCCTCAGTTCCGCGCTGGGTGCGGTGTCTGCCATCGGTTCACCTCCGAATTCCGTATTGGTGCCCCGTGAGCGGGGCGGAGCAGACTAGGCGCCGGTGACTTCGAAGTGCTTGCCCAGGTCGGGGTGCGGCCGCGGGATGACGTGCACGCTGACGAGCTCGCCGACCTGGGCGGCGGTCTCCGCGCCGGCTTCGGTGGCAGCCTTGACGGCCCCGACTTCGCCGGTGATAACTACGGAGACGAGACCGTCGCCGACCTCTTGCCGCTGGGTGATGGTGACGTTGGCAGCCTTGACCATGGCGTCGGCAGCAGCGAGTGCCGCAACGAATCCCTTGGTCTCGATCATGCCGACTGCGTTGCTGGCCATGGTTGTTGCTCCTCTTCGTGGTTGTGCAGGAAATGTTGAGGTTGGTCGTCGGGCCCGCGGTTCACGAGCTGTCATCCGAGGTGCCGTCATCGATCGAGCCGATGATCAGCGCGTCGATGGGCGGAGGTGTGCCCGGGAACCAGGCAGCGGCCACGGATCCTTGGGCGATGAGTACGTGTTCGCCAATCCCTGAGCCGAGTACGTCGAAGGCCACCAGGGTGCTCGCGCTGCCGTCGAGACGCACGTCGAGCAGGGCTCCGTTGGGCATCCCGTCGACGCGTTTGGTCGACCAGATATTTCCGGTGACTACTCCTCTGATCATCGGCGCTCCTTTTCGATGTGCACGCCCAGGGTTCGGGCCTTGTCGCGGGCGAGCGGTGTGATGACCGCCCCGGGGGCAACGACGATGCTCTGACCGGAATCGGCGGCCGAGGCGACTTGGCGTTCAGTGAGCACTCCGCGCTCGATGCGTAGAATTCCTCCACCGACTCGCCCGATCACGTTCCGACCGGATCCGGCAACTCCGTTAAGACTGAATCGGAGCCAACCGTTGCGTAGATCGGAACGGGTCTTGGGGTTCTCGAACAGGCCGAGTAGTTGCCGCACGAAGTCGGCGAGGTCATCGTCTGTGGCGAGCCGCACTGCGAGGGTGCGGCGTCGAGGAAGGTCGCGGCTGACGAACCCCGCACCCGGCGTGGCAACCGCGGCGTCGTTCGAATGTCGCACCGCCTCGGAACCCCGTGCTCCGGAAGGCAGCGCCGCCACCGCCTCGCGCACGGCTTCGGCTACAAGGGTGCGGAGCAACTCGGCCGGGACCTGGCTCACGACTGGCTCCGCAAGATCGCCTCGGCCGCCTCTGCGGCGGTGCGTACGTCTGCTTCGGTGCCGCTGAGGTAGACCCGTCCCGTGGCACCCATCATTCGGTAGTCGACCACCTTGATGTCGGCCGCCTTCTCCGCTTCGTTCGTGGCGAGAATCGAGTAAGAGGAAGGCTGGCACTCCAGCACGAACAGTGACTCCCCGGCGAGCGCCATGGAGCCGGAACGGTTGCGGTTGATGAGAAACGCGTGCTGGGGGTCGATCGACGAGACGATGCGGCTCGCCAGGATCTGGGGCCTTGTCGCGTCGCGAGCGCTGGCGCCGAGCACCGAAAGAACTCCGTCTGCCGCGGCCTGCACCGCACCGGTTTCGCCATGGAACTCGAGGTAGCCGAATTGACGTTCCACCACGAGAATCCCGGCCGAGACCTCTGCGTGCTTGAGTGCAGCATCAGTGAGTGGTTCGATGTCGAGCCCAGGCGCCACTTCGATGATCTGCGCGGCCATGCTGGCGCGCGGCAGGGTGCCCTTGATCCATGTGCCCAGGTAGCACATGGTCTGCGGCTGCAACCTGTCGATGAAGATGCACGATCTCAGTTCGGCCATTGCCTCAGCCCTTCAAGATGTCAGAGAGTTCGGCGGCGACGAGACGCCTGATCTCGGCTCGGAGCGCGCCTTCGTCGGTGGCGTGCCCTGATGTGCCCACTGCGTCTGTGACTCGGTCGACCAGCCGGTCAGTCGAAGCACGTCGCGGTGGCGGGCCGCTCTGGCCGAAGCGCGGATCATTGCTCGGCCACGGGTATACGGGCACGGGGCCCCTGGGGGTGCTCCACGGCTCTACCGCGGTGAAACCGACCATCGGATCAGAGGCGTCGCTGCCGTAGGCGATGCGTGCCCAATTGACTAGGTGTTTCGGTTCGAGGTTCTCGCCGAGGGCGGAGCGGCCGACGAAGCCGGTGCCGATGGTCATCGAGGGCGCCAAATTGGTGTCGAGACCGGCTCCTCCGGTTGAGTTGCCGACGTTCACACTCACACGCAGTACGGGGACGGCCACTGTGAACTGCATGATCGTGTCCGCATCTGTGGAGTGGATCGCTGCCGAATGGCCGGCCCCGGCGATGCGGACGATCGAACGCGCAGCTACAATGCCCCTCGCTGCATCTGGCACCTGTAGTACAGCAAGCACCGGCGAGAGCTTTTCGTGTGTCATCGCCTCCTCGGGCACGGCGGCGTCGATAGGTGCCAGCAGTAGGCGTGTGCGGGGTCCGGTCTTGATGCCGGCGGCGCGTGCGATGTCAGCCGCGGCGCGCCCCACAACCTCGGTGTTGAGCCTGCCCATCGGGAACATGTGGGCGCGTAGTTGGTCGACCTCCCCTGGGCTCAGGAGGTGCGCACCGGCAGACTGCATCTCCCGCAAGAGGGCATCGGCAACCGACTCTTCGACGATAAGTACCGATTCGTTGGTGCACAGAACGGAGTTGTCGAACGCTTTCGAGTCGACGATCCGCTTCGCCGCGGCACGCACGTCGGCCGTGCCATCCACAAGCACAGGCACGTTTCCCGGCCCAACTCCCAGTGCGGGATTGCCGGAGGAATATGCGGCGCGCACGACCCCGGTGCCGCCGGTGGCGACAATGGCTCCGACTCGCTCGTCTGCCATGAGTGCCTCGAGCAGCGGAATCGAAGGGTTCTCGACCACCTGCACCACACCTGACGGGGCGCCTGCCTCTTCAGCTGCCCGTGCCAGGGTGCGAGCCGCGTCCGTGCATACGCCCTTGGCCATGGGGTGCGGGCAGATAACCACGGCGTTGCGGGTCATGAGGGCCAACAACGCCTTGAAATACACGGTGGCCACAGGGTTTGTCGATGGCGTCAGAGCCAGAACGACTCCGGCAGGTCGGGCCACCTCTACGATCTTGGCGGCTTGGTCTACGCGCGACGTGACGAAGTCGTGGTGCGCGTAGTGCTCAATGAGCCCGACGGAGCACACCACGTTCTTGTGTTCCTTGTGCTCCACCACTCCGAAACCGGTCTCGTGAACGGCTTGCTCAGCATATGTGCGTGCCTGGGCGGCACCGGCCTCGGCAGCAGCGCGCACGATGTGGTCGACGGCGGCCTTGCCGTACTCGGCGTAGGCCCGAGCCGCCCAGCGGGCGCGCTCGAGCATCTGGCGTGCCTGCGCCAGATCGGAGGCGGCCTGGGCTTCTGGACTGCGCCTGTCGGCGGCGAGCGTCTCGGCTACGCGTTCTGCCGGCTGGCGCTGGGGCGGTTCCGTTCCGCGGTCGATGGGCTTGCGGTCGCCGTTGACGGCCACCCCTCGCCGGTATCGGTTGTTGAGTTCGGCTACGAGGTCTTTCCCCCAGCGCTGCTCGGCTCCAACCCTCATCAGCTCGCCTTCCTCTGGTTGGCGTACGCGTGCGCGGCTCGGGTGATCGCGAGCGCGGTTCGGTCGAGTAGCTCCTCAGCAAGATCCGGGGAGAGGAGAATGCCGGGCTTGTACTGGAGTACCCGCGGGTCGAGGGTGGAGAAGATGGCCCACACACCGAGTTGGTACAGCTCGCGCATCACGTACTTGGCGCCGTCCGGCCCCGGGAACTCGAGACCGAAGATCACGCCGTTCTGTCGTATGCCGGTGAAGAAGTCGGGGTTGTCGGCGGAGATTCCGGCGAGACCTGCGCCGACCACATCAGCTACGTAATGCACGGATGAGCGGGTTTCGGGCCTGGTGGTGATTTCCAGGCACTTGAGTGCGGCGATGCACCCGACTTCGGCGCCTCCGAATGTGGACATGTGCGCGAAGCCATCTTCATCCAGCCATGCCCCTGACTTGTCTCCGAGCAGTGCACAGGCGATGGGGTATAGGCCTCCGGAGATGCCCTTGCCTGTGACGATGATGTCAGGGTCGATGCCGTGTTTGGTGATCCCCCACAGTTCGCCGGTACGCATGAGGCCGGTTTGGACTTCGTCGGCGATGTAGAGGGTGCCGTATTTCTCGCACAGACTCTTGACGGCTTCGAGGTAACCAGGGTTGGGCAGCGGGAAACCGTAAGTGGCGGGGATGGTCTCCATGATCACGGCGGCGACATCGCGACTGGCGAGCGCCTGATCCATCGCCTGGATGTCGTTGAACGGCACCTGCACGAAATCGTCGGTGTTCTCGGAGAGGAAGAACTTGACGAATCGGTCGTCTCCGGTGGCTACGGCGAGGCCGGTGTGCCCGTGGTACGCCTTGATAATCGAGACGATCTTGCGACGTTTGGTGGCGTGGCGCGCCGACTTCAGTGCGATGTCGATTGCTTCTCCGCCACCTGAGGCGTACGCGACTCGCGTGATGGATGCAGGCGCGGTGTCGACAAGTCTCTCTGCCAGCGCCGTGCGGGCCAGAGATGGGAAGTGGTGATTTCCCATGTCGAATTGGTCCATGGCCGTGCGCACGGCGGAGACGATTTCGGGATTGCGGTGGCCGAGGTTGTAGGTGCCACCGTTGAGGTGCACGTCGATGAGGCGTCGACCATCGAGGTCCCACAAGAGGTAGCCCTCGCGTCGGTCGATCACGAGGTCGACGCCGGAGTCCTGCCAGAACTGTGTCTTGTCGTTGTTCCAGTACTGACGGGACTTGGCGAGGAACTGGTCTTTGCTGTCGAACGAGAAGAGCTCGTAGTCGTGCATGGCAGCCCTCTGGGTCGGAGGTGTACCGACGACCGGGTCGGCGGAAACGATGAACCGATCCTGATTCGGTCCACCCCCTTCTGTCAATGGCTCAGCAAGAACTGACCATTTTCCGAAAAGGTCTTGCTATCGGTTCGCTCCGGTGCCATGCTCCGATCCCAGACGTGGCGGGTGCCACATCGGAGGGCAACAGGCATATGAGGTGACGCATGTCCCAGAGCACCAACCCCGCAGGTCAAAGTCGGTCTGATTCACTGGCGGGCGCTACGGCACCGGAGGTGCAGCGGCTCCGCAAAGGCGCTGTCGGCCTCTTCGGCGTCATGTTCATGGCCGTCGCGACGGCGGCCCCGATCACCGCCATGGTCGGAAACGTTCCGATCGCAATCGGTTTCGGAAACGGTGCGTACGCGCCCGCGGGGTACGCGCTGGCGACGATCGTGCTGACGCTGTTCGCCTTCGGGTACTCCGCGATGGCCAAGCACATCACCGCGACAGGTGCCTTTTACGGCTACATCTCGCACGGCTTGGGGCGGGTCATCGGCATGGGTGCCGGTGCGCTGACGACGCTCGCCTACGTGGTGTTCGAGGCCGCCTTGGTGGGCATCTTCGCGTTCTTTGCGAACTCGTTTGTGAGTAACCACCTGGGCATCGACATCCCGTGGCTGGTGTTTGCGCTGCTGATGCTCGCGGTGAATGCGATTCTCACCTACTTCGACATCAACTTGACCGCGAAAGTGCTCGGGGCGTTCTTGATCACCGAGATCATCATGCTGGGTCTGATGGGCTTCACGGTGCTGTTCACCGGTGGCGGCCCTGAGGGCTGGTCGTGGGGTTCGCTCAATCCGCTGAATGCGTTCCAGAACCTCAACCAGCAGGTCGCTGACCCGAGCGGGAACGGAACGATCCTCGCTACTGGCGCAGCCGGGTTGGGCTTGTTCTTCGCCTTCTGGTCGTGGGTGGGCTTCGAGTCAACGGCGATGTATGGCGAGGAGACGAAGGATCCGAAGCGCATCATCCCCCAGGCGATCATGCTTTCGGTGGTCGGCATCGGTGTCTTCTACGTGATCATCTCGTGGCTGGCCATTGTCGGTACTGGCCCGAGCAGGGCAGTGTCTCTGGCACAAGATCCGGATCAGGCCGGAAACATCTTCTTCGGGATCGTGGCGACGCATCTGGGTTCGTGGGCGGTGACCTTGTTCGAGTTCTTGCTGATGTCGGGGTCGTACGCCTGCGGCATGGCGTTCCACAACTCTGCTTCGAGGTACATCTACGCGATCGGTCGTGAAGACTTGGTGCCCGGTTTCGGCCGCACCCTAGGAGCCACGCACGCGAAGCACCGTTCGCCGTATATCGCAGGATTCGTGCAGTCGTCGATCGCTACCGTGATCGTGCTGTACTTCTTCTTCACCGACCGTGACCCGTACGCGCAGCTTTACGCCTTGATGGCGATCATGGGCACGACGGCGATCATGATCGTGCAGGCGTTGGCCGCGTTCTCGTCGGTTTCGTATTTCCACGTGTTGAAGAAGCACCCAGAGACTGCGAACTGGTTCCGGACCTTGGTCGCCCCGGCGATCGGTGGCGCAGGAATGTTGTACGTGATCTTCCTGCTGATGCAGAACGCGAGCTTCGCTGCGGGAGCTGCGGCTAGCGACATCATCTTTCAACTCTCACCGTGGATCGTGATCGTGACGGGGCTCTCCGGCATCGTGTTCGCGCTCGCCTGCCGCAAGTTCGCTCCGGCCCGCTACGACATCATCGGCCGCATCGTTCTCGACGACACCCACGAACGAGGCGCGAACGCCGAGGAGCCAGACTTCCATGTCGACGATCCGCTACACGGGCGCGACCCGCGGGACGTGTGAAGGCTCAGAACTACATCGCAGATTCGGAGGCCTCACTTCGCACACGTGCGATGTGAAGTGCGACGGGGGCTTGGCCTACGGCTCGAGCCCCCGTTGCTGCCCGTTCTTCTGCGAGTGCTGCGGAATCCACGTTGGACAAGGTGTTCCTCTCGGACCTCTCCCGCACACCGAGAGGCACGGGACACGAAGTCCCCCCCATGCACACGAGCGGCTACGCGAAGTCTCCGTAGAGGTCGAATGCGTTGGCAATGGCTGTGGTGAGGGCGGCCTCTTGGTCGTCGAAGAACCAGCCGACCTGTCTGCCGATGCGGTGGGCTTCGATGGTGAGGATGTTGTCGAGATTGACGACGCAGTCGTGGTCGAGTCCGTTGCGGGCTCCCACGGGAACCTCGACCGACAGCCCTCGGATGGAGCTGGTGATCAGCGCGACGGAGATGCGCGCCATCTGAGGCCGGGAGATCTCCCTGGTCAACACCAGTGCCGGCCGAGTCTTGTCGAGCGACGCCAGCACGATCGGGCGCATCAGTCGAGATCCGAAAAGTCGGTCTCGTTCGCGACGGCCGCCGCGGCCGCCAGATCGTCGTCTTCGGGGCGCATCGCGGCATAGATGGCCGCATCGGCCTCGGCCGCCCGG
Source organism: Dermatophilus congolensis (assembly GCA_030538115.1). Taxonomy (GTDB): domain Bacteria; phylum Actinomycetota; class Actinomycetes; order Actinomycetales; family Dermatophilaceae; genus Dermatophilus; species Dermatophilus congolensis_B. The sequence goes on from JAUNUP010000006.1 coordinate 187,810, forward strand.
CGACGCTTCTCGCGACGCAACGCCCGCGCCACCAGCTCGGCCCGGCTACGCACCCGCCCAGCCGCGACTTCCAAGTCAGCGAATTCGACCAGGTCATCAGGCACACGCACAGTGATCTGAATACTCATCCCATCACCATACCGGAGCGGGATTCATGACGGAAGGTTTCACCGCCCAGGAGGCCTGTTCCCCGACCTCAGGTTCTCGACGTATGCGGCGCCGTCGGCATCCGCCCCTTACAGGCGTCGAGCACCGCGTCGATGGCTGCGCACTCAGAGTCGACGTCCCGCTCGCCGCCGTGCGTGTGAGCGATGGCCCTACGAATGAGCGCCGCGATCAACACCCCCGTCCGCTCGACTCCGGCAACAAGCTCGGGCTGCCGGAGGCCACCTGGGCACGGCCGAGCGGCCGGAGCAGCACCGGAGACACGGCGTCGGGTCGGCGCCTGATCGAAGTGCCACAACGCCTCGGCCAGCAACTCCTCCGGTGTGCGGCTCACAGCGGGATGGCTTCGTCGAGGATGCGTTCGGCCATGCGCGGGTGAAGGTCGGAGTCGGGCACCAGGTCGACCGGGCTGCCGATCAGGCCCGAAATATCTCGCTCAAGGCGCCCGAGTTCGAGGAGACCAAGCGGGCGGGACGGCGTGAAGAGCAGGTCGACGTCGGAGTCGCCATGGTCATCCCCGGTGGCGACCGACCCGAACACGCGCACGTTCGACCCTCCATGCGCAGCAACCGCCGACAGCACCGCCCGCCGCTGCCGCCGCAACCGGCGCGCCAACGCCGACGTGCCGTGAAAGTGAATGATCCGAGACACCTCAGGCTGACTCCGCCCGATCGCCTTGGCGATCTGCGCCTGAGTCACCCCCGACCGGTGAGCCCGCCGAACAGCATCAACCAGGTCAGCGCGCGCCCGCGCAGCACGCGCATCCGCGTCACGCGCGATCTCCCTCAGCCCAGCCTCCACACGGTCATGATAGGTGATGCTATAACTGCAGTTCAATAGCGCAAACCCCCATCACACGCCTGAGCGGAAGAGCACGCCCGGCCTGGGATCCCTCGCTGCGCCGAGGCGGAGCCGAACTTCGCCCACCTGCCAGCGGAAGGGCAGCTGCGCATACACGCATCCGGCAACACAACCGGCGAGCCATCGAGCGCCTTGACATGACCAGCATCAGATCCCCCCGCCCCCGCGCCGATGGGCAGTCGAGTGGGAGTTGGCCGCGCGTGGGCGTCGGTGTCCTGATTCAGCGGAGAGACGGGGCGATCGTGGGTAGCGAGAACGGGCAGGTGTGGTTCGATCCGGGCGAGTGGCCTCGGATCAGCGGAGTGCTCGCGGGGTTCGAGGATCCCTGGCTACCGCTGCTCGACGACCTCGACACTCCGCGCTCCTGGCCGGAGCAGATCTCGGAGTCGGAGCCGACGTTCATCGTGCGCGGCATCTACGACCTCGACGACTTCGTCGGCGAGACAGTGCCCGTCTCCCTGGCGGAGGCGCAGGGCTGGGATCTCGCGACGCTGCGGCGGTTCATCGTGGAGCACTGGCATCTCATGTCGCCCGGAGCCGACGAGGCGCCGCTGCGGACCACGTGGGCGGTTGTCGCGGCCTATGCGAAGACGCCGATCTACGTGGAGGAGCGGCTCCCCTCCGTGCCCGGTATCGGGCGGCGCGACGCCTACCTCATCTCCGCGCGGGGCGAGGTGCTCCGGGCGGAGCTCAAGGGCCCCCCAGGCGAACTCGCGGCGAGCGCCAAGGCACTCCGAACCGCCCTGTTCAGCGGGCCCTTCGACGACATCGACGTGACTCCGCACGTCGTGGCCGGCTCGGCGCAGCGGCTGGTCGCGTCGCAAAACCCGGCCGCCGCCCCGTCGGCGCAGGAGGCGCTGCGGCAGCGTGTCGCCGAGGCCCTGGCCGCAGGCCCGCAGGAGATGCCGACCGAATGGGACGGCAACGACGTCGACGCGATGCTCAAGCGCGCCGAGTTCAAGGTGGTCGCCTACACCAACGAGGAGACGCCGACCGGCTGGATGGCCGACGCCTCCGCCCTGCAGGCCTGGGGCGACGAGGCGTTGAAGGGTTCGCCACTGACCCTGGAGGCGTACGAGCTCGACACCGACGCCTTCGGTGTCGCCCACGCGCGCCCGTCGATGCTCGAGTACCACGTGTTCGACCGGGCCGCAGACGATCTCGGTGAGGTGGGTTTCGACTCCGAGGGATTCACAAGAATGTGGTGCTACCACGCCCTCGATCCGTGGATGAACGGCGACGCTTGGTTCAAGGCCGGCAAGGGGCATGCGGAGGCCACGCCCTACGCGCACCTGATCGTGAACGGCACCACCGTGGAGCATCTGTGCGCCGACGAGTGCGTCTCCATCGACGAGGTGCGCCCGTTCCTGCGCCACGACCCGCCTCCGTTCACCGAGCACAGGTGGTTCGTGCTCCACATCCCGGGCACGACGACGGCACTGGCGTTTCCGAGGCTGGAGTCGATGCTGCAGATCGACACCGACGAGGACGGCGCCTGGGTGAACGTGCGAGTGCGACACCAGCGGGCGCGGCTGGCCGAGTTGGAGGCCGAGAAGGCGTTCCGCATCACGTGGGCCCGCTGGCTCGACCCGCGTATCCCGTTGACACCGGAGGAGATCGACGAGGCTCGGGTTCTCGTCGAGGCCCCTTTCCAGACCCCGCAGCCGGAGGGCTCCCGATGAACGACATCACACTCCAACCGGGCACCCCCGACACCGACACCCTGCACGACGGACCCCCGAACCCCCGCTGCCGCTGAGACGAGAGCGTCTGCTCGGAGCCGCCTGAGTACTACCTCGTAGAGCTCTACGCCGGAGACGAGTCCGACGCCATCACCTACTGCCCCCGCCACTACGTACTCCACCTCGCGCACGTCGCGCAGGTGCACTTACCCACCTGCCCGGGCCCGGCGAACGAACACATCAAGACGTTCGGGCGACACGCGTAGGAGTTTCGGCCGCCCGGCGCGCGAGCTGGTCATCGCCGCCCACGCACACGCTCCTCAGGCTCAGCATCGAAACCGGGTCCGACCTCGACCCCAGCAGCAACAGCACTCACACCCGTCCCACCAGGGCCGATAGGGCTTGTGCGGGGCGACCCGCACCGAAACCACAGTCGGAGGAACACTGCGATGGCGACGAGGCCGTTGTATCGAACGGAGCCTATGGTGACGCGGGCGTTGGCCGCAGAGATCCGTCACAACCACGAATCCGTGACAGCGCTGCTGGAGGCCGCCCTACGCGATCAGCAAGCCACGCCGGTGCGACTCGGGCGCGTCACGGGCGTGGAGTGCGAGAGCGTACAGCGGCTGGATGTGCTGGTCGAATTCGACTCCGGCGCCGAGAAGGCGACGAGGCTGGGCATCGAAGGCAAGTTCGACCATTGGATCTCCGAGGAGCAGTTGCTCCGCGAGAAGGAGGCGGTCGACTACCTGGTGCTGGTCGTGGCCGACGAAAGCCACGCGCACGACGTGAAGGACATTCCGCACGCCACGTTGACGTGGCAGCAGATCCTGGCCGGATGCAAGGACTCGCGGCTCACCCTCGACGACCTGCACGGCATCGCGACCCCGAAGGCGGAGGTCGAGCGCAGGCTCCGCGAGGCGATGGCCCGTCACCCCCTACCGCAGGGGTGGCAGCAGCGGATCGCGCGCGGTGCCTCGGGCATGCCGGGCATCGAGTTCTCCTCCCCGCCGTTGCCGAGCGGCCGAACGCTGAACGGCCACATCGAAGTAGCCGGCCGAGGCCTGCCAGCGAGCACCGACGAGGTGGAACTGACGTACCTGGTGGGCGTCAGCGTCGACAACACGCCCGACGACCTCCCTCCAGCAGACGAGTCTGACCAGCAGCCGACGTGGATCACCCACTTGAAAATCCTGGCAAAGATCATCGACACCCTCGCCGCACAAGGAGTCGGCTTGCGCGTGAGCCGCTCGAAGGCGAGCCCTGGCCGCACCACGTACGGAGTGAACAAGCTCCCCCTGGTGGACAAGTACCTATCGGGCCGAACCTGGCTGGCGAAGGGCTATACGGACGGTTGGGCCCTCGGCGTCCGCTCGACGAGGGTGAACATCGCGCAGGTCGACACCCTTCACGAAGAGGCAACAACCCTGTTCACACAGTGGCACGAGGGTTGCTGCGGTGTCGGGCGGCATGATTAGCGGGGGCGTGATGGCCGCGAGCCGTAGACTGTGGATAAGCTACGCCCGACGCGAGGGGCACCGGAAGGCGAGGAGAGGGCCCAATGAGGATCTACGCGACCCAGCGGTTCGGCTCGGTCGCGTACTCTGGCTTCCCCTGCATTGTCCTGCGAGAGGATCGCTGGGACGATTTTGGGTTCAAGACCATGTACCAAGTTGAACTCAGATTGTCGGCCGACGAGACGCACGATGTCGGAGCTGTGAAGGTCTTGCGGCGCGGCCTCGAGGAATGCACGACCACGATCCCCCTGCCCCCAGGCGACATCACCCTCGGAGACGAGTACGCATCCCTTGGCCAGGCAGTATCGTACTACGAGACGCTGAAAGCTCACTTAACGTCCAGCGACTTCCGGAGCTACCTCAACCGTATGCGCGACATCGCATACGACACGGCACGCGCAACTCAGTTCCGGGCGGAACCGGCCTACGAAACTTCGCTGCTGCGCGACGGCGGCGCACGACGCGCCTTAGACGATGCACCTGCGGTAATCCACGGAACCGCCCTGGACACCCACTTGGACTTTAGTTTCGAGACATCGGTCGGCGGCGAGGAGTTCGAGACCAGATTCCGATTCGGCGATGCCGAGGAGATCCCCTCTCGCATTAACGCGATCATCGGGTACAACGGGGTTGGCAAGACACGCTTCATGGCGAACCTTGCGCACGTCGCCTGGAGGGACGGGGCTGCTCGGGCAACAAGTCCCCATGGTCAACTGAAGCCCGACGACATCGCGTTCGGACGCGTCGTTGCCGTCTCATACAGCGCTTTCGACACGTTCGGTACGCCCGGTGGGGATGAAGCGGGCGGTCGAACCCACAACCGTGAATACGTTTACTGCGGCCTACGTGACATCACGCAGAGTGCGGGCAGCATACGACTGCGTTCGCCGGAAGAACTCGCCACAGACCTAGAAACGGCGCTAGCCAGGATCGACACCCTGGAACGGTGGAGCACGCTCGAAAAAGCTCTCGCGCCCTTGCTACGCGAACCCTCGTTCCAACTCTCCGCCATGACACTGGACTTCCGCGATCCAGATTGGCAGCGGACCTTTGGACTCCTGAGCACTGGACACAAGATCAGCTTGAACATCGTCGTTCAACTTGTCGCCCAACTTGAGAATAAGTCGCTCGTACTCATGGATGAACCGGAAAGTCACCTACATCCTCCCCTGCTCGCGGCGCTCATGAAAGGGGTGGCCGACGCACTCCACGAGACAAACTCGTTTGCAATCATCGCGACACATTCACCTGTCGTTCTCCAAGAGATTGCGGCGCGCTATGTCCAAGTGATCCGTCGCTACGGAGATCGCACTGAGATCGAACGGCTAACTGATGAATCTTTCGGCGAAAACGTCGGCATCCTCACACGCACGGTATTCAACCTAGACAATGCCGAGTCCGACTATGAGGGAGTCCTGCAGCGCATAGGAGCAACTGTCGGATACGCGGGCGCTCTTCAGATATTCCCGAATGGACTGTCCGCACAAGCACTCGGCATCGTCATGGAGGCCGAGGCGCTCGCCCAGGCGGAAGCCGATGAATCAGATTTCGCCTGATTGGCAAGCGGCCTGCAGTGTATAATATTACCGCGCCGAATTGCGACCCACTGGCCGACTACGACCGGGTAGCCAGCGCCAAGTCCAGGAAAAACCAGACTTTATTGGCGCACCTCCGGCCGCGTGTCGCCCAGGCCTATTCCACGTACGTCGCTAACGGACAAGCCATCAATTCGATCACCCCTGTGACACTGGCCGCCGCTGAACGCACGCTGCTCTATTCTCTGTTTGAACGACTTGACGCCAACAGCCCCTGCAAGGATATTCGATCGACGCTACTGGCTGCGACCAAGTCTGGCCTGTGCCCATACTGTCGAATACATGATGCCACCACGCTTGATCACATTCTCGAGCGGCGCGATTTCCCGGAATTCTCAGTGTTGCGCATGAATCTCGCACCATGCTGCGAGCGCTGCAACACGCGCAAACAGCATAACCGCAACAAAGCAGCAGGGCGGCCACCATTTCACCTATATTTCGCGGGTTACCCAACAGATTCTTTTCTCATCGCCGCCGTAGACATCGCAGATCGCGGTGTCCATGTGCATTTTGAGCTCCAGCGACCAGACTCATACTCCAAGGATCGGTTTGCCGCCCTTGAACGCCATTTCGAAGCGGTGGAACTCTCCTCCAGGTACGCGCGACGTGCACTCAGCGAGCTGCGAGATCGGGCCCAACAAATGAAGACGCTACATAGCGTGGGAGGCGCGCAGACGGTGTCTGATTACCTGAAACGCGATGCACAGTCTCGAGCCGCTCGCTGGTCTGGCAACGACTGGCTAGTGGTGGCCCTGCAGGCCGCGGCGGATAGTCCCGACTTCTGTGAGGAGGGGCTCTACCTACTATGATCCGGCGAGCCAAACAAAAGCGGCCCGCTCTAGCCGCGACCGGTCGGATTCAATGATTCCAGACTCTCGCATCTTCGCCAATGCTGGGATTACGTGCTGTTCGCGATAGACCGTCTGGAACAGCGCATACTCTCGCAGCGACTCGACACGTACTCGACCCCCAACACAAAGGGCATCCTTCAATAGTCGTTGCAGCGGTTCTAAGATGGGCTTTTCGAGGTCAAACAAGAGGTCGCCGACTTCATCCTTGGGGTCGCGGAATCCAACACCTTTGAGCTTGTCGACCTGCCAGACCGATTCTTTCATTTTCTCCAATCCGCGCCGATGGTTAGTACCGAAGACCAAGTACAAACTGTCACCAACGTCTGGAACGAGTTCGAAGTCGAGCAAGAATTGGAAGCCCGCGCTTCGCATCATGTCCCGGTAGCGAGCTAAGAGAAATCTCGCCTTTTGCCCGCTCTCCAGGTCAGCAACTTCACGCCATTTCGTGTCGTGCCCAAAGACGCTATCAACATGAGGGCCCAACTTCTCCACAAACCGCAAGAAGTACTGCGGCATGAAAGTCGCTATGATTTCAGAACTTGGATTCTGCGCCAGCCGACGCATTAACCGGTGTGGCACGGGAACGTTACCCCACGAGTCAAAAATGGCCAAGATCGGCTGATGCCATGCGCCCACAGCTTCAAGTGCTGGCTCAAATGCATCAGCACATGTTCCGTCGACCACGCTAACAGGCATTAAGTCCAAGGGTCTCGGTCGGTTGGGATACCGGCGCCGCAGTTCCTGCTTCAGTAACTTTGTACATCTAGGGTCATCGTCCACAAAGACGAAGCGCGTGGTCTTGCTGGTGCCAATAAGCTCCGGTGTTTCGAGGAGGGCCTGCAAAGCGATGACCGGTGACCCAGGACTTCCGTCCTTATAAATTCCTGGACCGGCAAAGCCCTCGGCATAGGTGACTGAGGGGTAGCCATTGTCGGACAGCAAGATCGGATACCACTTGTCGAGATAGGCGCGAAAGATGCGGTGTTTTGCATCCGTGTGGGGCTTCTTAAGCCAGGGCACCTCCCCTTTAGCCGGCACTGGATTGCTCCGTTGAAACATGGCGGAGCCCCACGGGAGCGGGAAACTCATCCCACGTGCGACCTTGCAGTTCTCGCCCCCCGCGTCTTGGTGTTACGCCACCCCATTGCTTGAAGAAGAACGCGACCCCGCTTGCTACCGCCTGGTCGCGGATCTCAATGACCCAGGCCTCCTCCATGGCCCGTGCTCGTGGGCCGGACTCTCCGCCAACGATGACCCAATCGATCTCATCGAGATCAAGAACTGGAAGCGACTCAAGGAGTGGTTCGCAAGAGAGAAAGCGAACCGCGGCAGGAATCTTCCTGAGTTCATCTATGCGATGAACACTACGCTCGTCCTCGACGGAGGTGCCCATCCAGACGTTCGGCGGCCAATCGAGACGTTCTGCTATCCGCGACATTCGCAGAGCGCGCTTGGTTAATATTTGGTAGGTGTGCTGCGGCGTGTCACGCATGACGTCAAAAACATCCCGAACGAAGCCTATGGGAACCTTCGGGTGAAAGAGGTCAGACATGGAGTTGACGAACACCATCCGCGGCCGTCGCCACGACCTTGGCACGCCCAGTGCCGACCGATGTATTGTTACGCCGAAGCCCGGACCTGACGTTGCTTCGTTGCCATCAACCTGGTATTTCGGCGAACCCATCGCTTTGAGGCGGTTCGCCATCGCGAGTGCATAGCAGTGGTCGCAGCCAGCGGCCACGCGGTCGCATCCCGTGACTGGGTTCCAAGTCGCATCAGTCCACTCGATAGCCGTCGACATGCCATCCTCCCAGTCCGGTTCACTCCAACCTTAAGGGACGCCTGGTCGTTGATCCGGATCGACAACCGCAATTGCGTCCCCAGCCTGACCACAGTGACGAACCATGCGCCCAGGCAAGACGCATTCCTCTGCGATGCTCAGGTAACTCCAGTCCCCTCCGTGGGCGACGCCTACGACAACGCCCTGGCCGAGACGACCGTCAGCTCGTTCAAGAACGAGCAGATCAACCGCAACGGCCCCTGGCGCGACGTCAATCACGTCGAAGTCGCCGCCTTCGAATGGGTCGACTTCTTCAACACCGAGCGTCCGCACGACTCCCTGGGCGACCGCACCCCCGCCCTCGTCGAGGAACTCCACTACGCTCACAGCCCCCCTCACTCAAGCTGGGTGAGACAAAGCGAGTCTCCGGAAACTCCGGGGCGTCTCAGTAGGCAACCTTACTGCCCTGCGGGTCGATCAGACCATGAGGGCATCCTCCAAATCGAACACGTAGCGTCGAGCAAGATTCGCAAGCGGAAAGTTCCCAGGAACTTTCCCCGCCGGCCCAGCGGCCTGGCGGACTTTCCTCAGGATCTGCTGAATGCGGCACTTCTCGTTTCCTAGGTCATTCCTGTGGTCGCGAGGAGGGCGTCGGCAATGTCCTGCAATTCCTTCCTCTCGGCATCAAGCCCAGGGGGCAGAACGGCAGCAAGGTCGCGAATTTTTGTCTTGCGCATGGCGTGCATGTTCGGAGAGTATCGGAACCAGACTTCACCCCGACTCACCCGCACCGGGACACCCTCCGCCGACGCGCAGTGAGGCCCCAGCTGGGAGAAAAGTCTCAACGGACCCCATGTGCGGTGACGCGTGCCCGAATAGCCAGCGGAATCGGCAGATCAACCCACAGAGACGCCGTATCACTAGGCGGATTCAACTGGTCGTCGCAACACCTCGAGTGTGGAGGTGTCGGTCATGGGATCAGCGGCGTGGAGTCGAAAGACCAGCGAGATGCCTGCGGAGGTGCGACGGCAGTGGCGGGCGGATCGGGCGTTGCGGCCGCCGATGCGTTCCCCAGGGCGGCCCGAGCCGTCGCGGGCGGTGCAGCGTCAGTTCTGGCGGCTGCTCGCCACCGGCTTGAACACTGCGGAGGCCGCGCTGGCGGTCGGGGTGTCGGTGCCGGTGGGGACTCGTTGGTTTCGCCACGCTGGCGGGATGGCGCCGATCAGTCTGAGCGAGCCCACCGGCAGGTACCTCTCGTTCGCAGAGCGCGAGGAGATCGCCATCTTGCGGGCCCAGGGCGTGGGTGTCCGCGCGATCGCCCGCGCGGTGCGCCGGGATCCGGGAACGATCTCCCGAGAGCTGCGCCGCAATGCGGCGACGCGCGGTGGACGGTCGGAGTACCGGGCGATCGTGGCTCAGTGGAAGGCGCAGCAGTCCGCCAAGCGACCGAAGACCTCCAAGCTCTTCCGCAATGAACGGCTCCGTGAGTACGTCCAGGCGCGGCTTGCCGGCGACGTGCGTGGCCCGGACGGCGTGGTCGTCGCGGGGCCGGCCACGCGGTGGAAGGGGCTGAACAAGCCGCACCGTCAAGACCGTCGCTGGGCAAATGCGTGGAGCCCGGAACAGATCGCGCACCGCCTACCGATCGACTTCCCTCACGATGAGTCCATGCGGATCAGTCACGAGGCGATCTACCAGGGGCTCTACATCCAAGGCCGAGGCGCGTTACAGCGTGAGCTGGTCGCCTGCCTGCGCACCGGGCGGGCCCTGCGCAAGCCTCGAGAACGGTCACGGAACAAGCCGCAAGGCCACGTAAGCGCAGAGGTCGTGCTCAGTGCACGTCCGACCGAAGCCGATGACCGGGCCGTCCCCGGGCACTGGGAGGGGGACCTGATCATCGGGACCGGCAGGTCGGCGATCGGGACCCTGGTCGAACGCACCACCCGAGCCACGATCCTGGTCCACCTGCCACGCATCGAGGGCTGGGGCGAACAGCCCCACGTGAAGAACGGACCCGCACTGGGCGGCTATGGCGCGGTCGCGATGAACCAGGCACTGAAGGCCTCGGTCGGGTCATTGCCCGAGCAGCTGCGCAAGACGATCACGTGGGACCGCGGCAAGGAGTTGTCGGGACACGCACAGTTCACCCTGGAAACCGGCACCGACGTGTATTTCGCCGATCCGCATTCGCCCTGGCAACGAGGCACGAACGAGAACACCAATGGGCTGCTTCGCCAGTACTTTCCCAAAGGCACCGATCTGTCCCGCTGGTCCGCCGACGACCTCGAGGCCGTCGCTTACACCCTCAACAACAGGCCACGGAAAGTCCTGGGCTGGAAGACACCAGCCGAAGTGTTCGAGGAACATCTACGATCGCTTCAACAGCCCGGTGTTGCATCGACCCCTTGAACCCAGGCAATACACGTCGATTGCGCTCACGACGCATCTGGATATCCATCAGATCGCGGCTTCCATCGGATCGATCGGCGACGCCTACGATAACGCGATGATGGAAACCGGGAACGGCCTCTACAAGACCGAATGTATCCGCACCGAGCTATTCCACGAAGGCCCGTACCGCACTATCACAGACGTGGAATACGCGACTTCAGGATGGGTGCACTGGTACAATCACAAACGGCTTCACTCCGGGATCGGATACCTCACACCCACCCAGGCCGAAGCCGACTACTACGCCGCCCTCACACACGAGAAGCGACCAGCATAGAAGCGGCACGAAACCCGCACCGGTTCACCATGACCTCGGGTGCTGTGCTCGGTCCCAGATCGGCTCGCTGCGCAGGTCGGGATTATTCTCGGCCTTCGCGGCGGTGGTGGCGGTGCGGGCGGTGATGGTGTCGATGATCTGCCCGTCGGTGAACGCGTCCCCGTGCCAGGCGAAGTGGGAGGCCAGATCGGCCGGGGCCTTGGTGGTGCGGGAGCCGACGATGAACCGCAGCCCGGCCGCGTCGAGCGCGCGCAGGTTCGAGGACGACAGCATGCCCGCGTCGGCGACCACGACCATGTCTGCGATCTGGTGCGCTTCCTGGAACGCCCGGACCAGGGGCAGGATCGTGGTGGTCTCGGCGGTGGGGGCACCTCCCGCTTGCGGGGGATTGCCCTCGAAACAGCCGACCTGCAACGGGAAGCCGCCGCGGTCGACGAGCAGCCCGACCACGATTTGCGGATCGACCCGACGCTCTTTCGAATACCCGACCTTGCGCAGGGAGTCTTCCTTCTCTGCCTCGAAGTACAGCGTGGTCACGTCGTAGAGGCACAGGCTCAGATCCCCGGCCGTGGTGGCGTGCGCGAAGCACGCCGCGGCTATCCGTTCCCGGTAGCCGCCGGCCTGGGCGCGCTTGAGGGCGGCCAGCAGCGAATTCCGGTGCCGGGCGTCCACGCCCAACTCGCCCAGCACCCGGGGCATGTCACGTACCGAGGTCGGCTCCACCAGCCGAGCCAACACCAGCTGGAAGAACGCCTCATCCCCGATCGTGGTGAACCCCACCTGTTCCCAGGCCCGCCGGACCGTGTCGATGAGCAGCGCGCTGACGCTGCCCAGGATCACTGCCTGCCCACCGACCGGGGTGCTCCCCTGATCGCCGTCGAGGCCTTCCAGGGGAAGAACGTCCTGGCCAGGGCGCAGCTTGGCCTGCCCGACACGAACGAGCGCGGCCAGCTCGGCCTCGGTATGCGCCGACCCCAGATGCTCGATCACCCGATCACGGCCACCGACCCGCTCAGCGAGCTGAACAGCGATCGCCCCCGACCCCGTCCGCACCCGCCGAAGGAACACCACACCCCGACCCTACCGACCCCGTTAGTGTGTCAACCCCCGCAGACGCGAGCCCATGACCAGCAGACATACGCCCCAAACACGCCCTACCAGTCAGTAACTGTGCAAGTCAGGCCTGACATTTTGGAGGTCCAGCAAGGGGATCGGGCACTTCGGCGCATTGACCCTCGGATCCCACTCGAATCGATCGAGACGACCGGCGGCCCGATGCACGTCCTCACACTCGACGAATTGCTGGAATTGGCAGACGCGGATGCCGCCGCCCGAGAAATGCTCTCTGACATTTCACAAGATACGACGACTCCTGCAGAAGAGTGGGACGAAGTCGCCTACACTGAATTGATCGATCTATTAAGCAAGCGCGGACACGCCGGCCAGCGCGACGTGATCATCGAGGCTGCTCGAGCAGGCGGGTACATCGAGAGAAAAGAGATCGGGAAGATACTTGGCTGGGGCGACGAAAACAAGCACCTGACACGATTCCGCGTCCAGGCAGACAGAGCAAAGACGGACTTGATCGAAAGAGGAAGCCTGAGTGGCGACGCTGGAGATCCGCTGTGGGCCGTCTATGACGGCCCCGGGGAGGCGATCGGCTATGCAGTCCCTAATGTCTTCCCTGAGATTCAACTCAAGTTGGACGGAGATAGTCGAGAGCGACTTGACTAACCGTGTGGTCTCACCTGCGGCCGCGCCGCCGCAGGTGAGATCACAATGCGGCCTGATTGTGATCGAAGATGCTTCCCGCCAGATCGCGACGCGCGGGGGAACCCACGCAGTTGCGAGTCCTTTCGCGACCTTTGTCTCTTGCTCTTCGCCCTCTACTCTGGAGCGCAGAAGGCACAGCCTGGCCTGAGGATGGGCCTACGGACGACGAGAGGAGACCCTCCGCGAGCAGCCGCCCTTCAGTGGAGACCGCATTCGGTGCGCCCGGCACCACAGAACACACCCCGTAGCGCTCCATGTTTTACTCATGCATGAATCTGACTGAAGCAATCAAGGCCTACACTCTTGTTCTTCGAGCCGAGAGAGACGCATCCGAAAACACCGTCCGAGCCTACGTCAGCGACATCACGGCGTTCACACAGCATTGCGCTCGCGCAGGAGTATTCGACAGTCAGTCCATGTCGCGGGATCTACTCTTCTCCTTCGTCGCAGAAGACACTTCTGCGGGATTGTCGCTGTCTTCCCTCCGACGGCGCCGCGCTTCTCTAAACGGATTCCTTGCATGGGTGGGGGCCGCCGTTGATCCCTGGCCACCGCTTCCCCCCAGACCGCCGGCTTTGCGACGTCTTCCGCCCGTGATCGCAACTCACGACCTCCGCAAGATCCTCCGGCCCTTGGCAACGGCCTGCTCGGAGCCCGAAGAAGGGCGCTTCTACGTTCGACGAGAGAATTTCTTCGACGCCACGACGTTCGTCGCCCTTGTCGTCATGCTTGCAACGGGAGCCCGCGTCACGGAGACCTGCTCTCTCCGTGTCGCCGACGTTGATCTGGCCGAAGGGTTCCTCCTCTTGCAGGGGAAGGGCAGGCGCCAACGGCGTGTACCTCTTACCGACGAACGATCCGTTCAGCTCTTGTCTTCGTATCTCGCCTGTCGCGTGCTAGCTGCCCACGCTCATGATCGCCTGCTCTGCAACGATCGTGGGCTGCCGTTGGCACCCGGCTCGCTGAGAATTCGGCTACACCGAACCGTCAAGGCCGCAGGAGTCAAGCGGCGGGTCACCCCGCACATGCTGCGCCACACCGCTGCTACCCGGCTTCTCGACTCTGGCACCGACATTCGCTATATCCAGCGTCTGCTGGGGCATGCCCACCTGGCTACGACTGAGATCTACACACACGTCTCAAGTCGATCCCTCCGGGACGCTCTGGCTGCAGCCGATGCGCTGCGCGAGGTTTGGGAGGACGATAACTAGGAATTATCGTG
>JAUNUP010000066.1 GCA_030538115.1 Dermatophilus congolensis
GACTGAAAGAGGGTGCCCGAGGCTGTTAGTCCTGGGCATCCTCTTTCGTGTCAGCCGAAGAGTTGGCTTGTCAGGGGGCTGGTGTAGATGCCTGCGGGGTCGTAGGCGCGTAGGGCTGCGGCGGCGTCGGCGTATTGGGTGCCTCCGGGTTGACCTTGGGTGAGGGAGGCGGGGACGACTCCGTCGATGACCTGCGACGACGTCCAGGCTCCGCTGTTCGTGTAACCCCAGCCCTTGCTCCATTCGACGCGGACCCGGGTGTCGCCGCCGGAGTAGCGCGACAGGATCCACTGTTCGACCTCGGTGAAGAATTCCATGGCCGTGGCGGTGCCGGGCAGTGTGAGGATGTCGAGCCACACGGCGGTGTCGAGGTCGGGGCGGTCGGGTACGCGGCGGGTGGGTGAGAGCCACGGGTCGACGGCCCCGGCGACCTGGGAGTCGGCGGGGTTGTCGACTCCGGTGACGCGGATCTCGACGGGGCCGTTGCTCGGATACTTGCCCGCGGCCCGGTACGCGTCGAGGCGCTCGCGGTACATCGAGCCGAATTCGTACAGAATCGGCTGCACGTCGCTGCGGCGGCAGATGATCGCGTACCCGTTGGCGGTGACCCGCAGGGTCGTCGGCTTGACGTAAAGCATGAGGTTGCGACCGGTGCCCCATAGATCCGTGGCGAGGTTCGAGACCAGGCCCGCGGCGGTGATGTTGTACTGCGTCGCTCCGAAGCTCGGTGCCTGTGCCGTGTCTCCGGTGAGGATCGCGTTGACGAGGTCGGTGATCGGCTTGGGCAGGTTGTCGGAGAACGGATAGTTGTACGGGGTCAGCACGGGCCTGCTGCCCAGAGGCGGTAACGCGCCGGTGAGCGACCAGACCTTGAGCCAGGGGTTGGCCGTGAACGGGTACCAGATCACCTCCATGCGCCCTGCGGAGCGGAGGAACGAGTCGACCGTGCGGCCGGACGAGCCGGGGGCAGCGAGCAGCTCGGTGGCCGGGATGTTCGTGTACGAGCGGCAGCGCATGTGCTGGCGCGGCCCCACGGCGAGCGTCACGCGCGTGATGAACGCCCGGCCCACGTGGGTGAGCAGAGGCGCGATGGCCGGGTCGTTGCGACGGAACGTCTTGAGCACGTATGCGTTCGCTCCCGCATCCCAGACGATCGCGTCGAGATCCATGATGAGGTTCGACAGCGAGCCGTAGCTGTGGCCGGCGGAGCGGCGTTCACCGTTTGCGGGGATGGCGGTGCCGTGGCCCGCGATGGCGAGGGCACCGCCGACGGTGATGTTGCCCGGCGCGGGGTGGTGCATGATGCCGCGGCCTGCCAGTTCGAGGCGTAGCAGCAGCTCTTCCATGGTCACGCCGGTGCCGACGCTCACTCGCGAGGGCGACGACCGGATCGAGAGGCCGCGCAGGCCCAGCGACGTGTCGACGAGCAGCACGTTGGAGTTGTCGGTCTCGTCTCCGCGCACGGTCAGCGGTGACCAGTTGTGCATCTTGCCGAGCGGCCGGATCTTCCAGCCCCGTTGCGCGCCCCAATTGGCGAGCGCGACGCACTGGGCGGCTGTCGCGGGCAGCACCGTCCACAGCGGCGATGTGACGATCTCGCCGGCCCAGTTCTGGAACCGACGTAGGTAAGGCACGAGACCGAACGGCAGCCCGACCGGCGGCGCGGTCGTGAACGACGGCGGCACGGCGGATGCCGGCACCGGCTCGTACGACAAGAATGCTGCTGCGGCCGCAGCGGCACCGAGAACGGTGCGGCGTGAGGGCGAAGACATGTGCGGTGATCACCTCGACAGGTACGGTCTCGCCTCCCCTGCGACGACGACCTCGGGTGGATGTTGCATTGGGCACGCCCGCCTGGAGATGGCGACCGTGCCGACCACGCTAGGTGCGCGCCACCGAGGCCGTCGTCGTGTGGGAGAGGGCCACGCGATCAGGCGTGCTAACCCCGAAGTGATCGATGAGTCTCATTCGGGGCCAACAGCATTCGCCAACTGACTCGGCACCTCGACAGGGCGGCGAACGGTCCCTGAGAGGATGGAGGCGTGACCCACACTCTTCCCCGCATCATCGCTGTCGACATCGACGGCACCCTGCTGTCGACGAAGGGCGTCGTGCTGCCCGGCACCCGCGCGGAGATCGCGCGAGCCCGCGCGCACGGTGCGACGATCATGTTCGCCTCCGGGCGACCCGTGGTCGGGCTGATCTACCTCGCCCGTCGTCTCCACCTCGACACGTCGGGCTGCATCTTGATGGGCGGCAACGGTTCACGCAGCGTCGACGCCGACACGGGCACCGTCGTCGCCCGCCACGGCATCGACTTCGACCTGGTCGCGAGGATCGTTCGCCTGGCGGCCGAGCACGACATCGTCGTGATGATCTGTGAGGACGACGCGCTGATCGTCGACCGCCCGGAGGAACCGCAGGTCGTCTTCGAGGCGGAGGGCAACGGGCAGGTCGTCCGCGCAGTGCCGGACCTCACGGCCCTTACCTCGGCAGATGTCGATGTAGACAAGGTGCTCATGTACGCCGATCCCGTGCGACTGAAGCCGTTCGCCGAGGTGTTCGCGGCCGAATTCGGTGAGGCGCTGGAATACACGTTCTCCGCGCCGTTCTACTTCGAGGCGACGGCGAAGGGCGTGCACAAGGGATCGGCGCTGGCGGCCGTGGCCGAGGCCTTGGGAGTACCGCTGGCGGAGACTGTGGCGTTCGGCGACAACGGCAACGACCTGCCGATGATCCAGACCGCAGGCCTGGGCGTTGCGATGGCGAACGCCACAGTCGCAGTGCGCGAGGCCGCCGACCGCGTCACGGCGTCGAACGATGAGGAGGGCATCGCGGCGGTGCTCATGGACATCTTCGGAGGCGGCCAGCCCGCTCCCCCGGTCGCGGAACCCACGGGGGTCGAACCGATGTACGCCCTGGACCTACGCGACCCGACGGAAGAGCCCCACCACCGCGACGAACACTGACCCGAGGAGGCGCGGGTCAGGAGTTCTTCGTTTCGGCCCGTGCCCGTGCTGCCGTGCGGGCGCGCTCGGTGGCGTTGAGGACGACCTTGCGGATGCGAGTGCCCTCCGGGGTCACCTCGACGCACTCGTCCTCACGGCAGAACTCGAGCGACTGCTCCAGGCTCAGGGTACGCGGGGGCACGAGGCGCTCGAGCACGTCTGCGGTAGAGGAGCGCACGTTGGAGAGCTTCTTCTCCTTGGTGATGTTGACGTCCATGTCTTCGGCGCGGGAGTTCTCGCCGACGATCATGCCCTCGTAGACCTCCGTGGTCGGGGGCACGAACAGGGTGCCGCGCTCCTGGAGGTTGAACATCGCATAAGAGGTCGCGGCGCCCGACCGGTCGGCCACCAGCGAGCCCGTGACGCGGGTGGAGATGGGGCCGAACCACGGCTCGTAGCCGTCGAACACGTGGTGAGCGATGCCCGTGCCGCGGGTCTCGGTGAGGAATTCGGTGCGGAAGCCGATGAGGCCTCGGCTCGGCACCACGAATTCCATGCGCACCCAACCGGTGCCGTGGTTCGTCATCTGCTCCATGCGGCCCTTGCGCGCGGCGAGGAGCTGCGTGATCGACCCGAGGAATTCTTCGGGCGAGTCGATCGTGAGGCGCTCGACGGGCTCGTGCACCTTGCCGTCGACCTCCTTGGTGACGACCTGCGGCTTGCCGACCGTCAGCTCGAAACCTTCGCGGCGCATCTGCTCGACGAGGATCGCGAGCGCGAGTTCGCCACGGCCCTGCACCTCCCAGGCGTCGGGGCGTTCGGTGGGCAGGATGCGCAGCGAGACGTTACCGACGAGCTCGCGGTCGAGGCGGTCCTTGACGAGGCGGGCCGTCACCTTGGCGCCGCGCACCCGCCCGGCCAGGGGCGAGGTGTTGGTGCCGATCGTCATCGAGATGGCGGGCTCGTCCACTGTGATCAGCGGCAACGGGCGCACGTCGGTCGGGTCGGCGAGGGTCTCGCCGATCATGATGTCTGGGATGCCGGCGATCGCGATGATGTCGCCCGGGCCGGCCTGCTCGGCGGGCGTGCGCTCGAGGCCCTGCGTCACCAGCAGTTCGCTGATCCGCACGTTGCTCGTCGAGCCGTCGCGGCGGCACCAGGCCACCGTCTGCCCCTTGCGGATCGTGCCGTTGTGTACGCGCAGCAGCGCGATGCGGCCGAGGTAGCTGCTGGAGTCGAGGTTGGTGACGTGAGCCTGCAGAGGCGCGGTCTCGTCGTACTGCGGTGCCGGGATCGTCGCCATGATCGTCTCGAACAGCGGCTCGAGGTCGCTGCCGTCGGGCAGTGAGCCGTCGGCGGGACGTGTCAGCGACGCGAGGCCGTTCTTCGCGGAGGCGTACACGACCGGAAAGTCGAGCTGCTCCTCGCGGCCGTTGACGTCTTCGATGAGTTCGAGAAACAGGGTGCTGACCTCGTCTTCGACCTCTTCGATGCGGGCGTCGGAGCGGTCGACCTTGTTGATGCACAGCACGACCGGCATGTCAGCGGCGAGCGCCTTGCGCAGCACGAACCGGGTCTGGGGCAGAGGCCCCTCGGAGGCGTCGACGAGCAGAACGACACCGTCGACCATCGACAGCCCGCGCTCGACCTCGCCACCGAAGTCGGCGTGGCCGGGGGTGTCGATGATGTTGATCGTGATGCCCTCGTCGAACCCGGCTGCGCGGGCGGCGGCACCGTTGTAGTGGATCGCCGTGTTCTTGGCGAGGATCGTGATGCCCTTCTCGCGTTCGAGGTCACCGGAGTCCATCGCGCGTTCGGCCACGTTGTCGTGTTCACCGAACGCGCCGCCCTGCCAGAGCATCTTGTCGACGAGCGTGGTCTTGCCGTGGTCGACGTGGGCGACGATGGCGACGTTCCGGATGTCTCCGCGAGATTGCATGAGACAAATCATTTCAGATTCGCGACCACCTCCTTGACAACGGGCAGGTCGCCGGGCAGCCACGGGAGGTCGAACGCGTCGTCGCGCCCCACCCAGGCGAGCGCGTCGTGCGAGCCGAGCGGCCGCAACTCGCGGGCCGACTGGGCTGATCGGGAGGATCCGGAGGTCACCGCCCACCACACCGACATGAGGTGGCGCGGGCTCGTGCGCCAGGCGCCCTCCGCCTCCGGACCGAAAATTTGCGCACCGAGGGTTCCCTCGATGTCGAGCTCCTCCGTCAGCTCACGCAGGAGGGCGGCCTCGCGGGTCTCACCCGGATCGACCTTGCCGCCTGGAAACTCCCACAGCCCCGCCAGTTCCGGCGGGTAGCTGCGCCGGGCCGCGAGGAAACGGGTAGGGGCGGCCAGGTCGTCGCAGAGCACAGCTCCGACGACCTGAATCTGGGGCTGCGAGGGGGTCGGCTGGGTCACGACGGCATCCTGGCACGAGTGTCTTGCAGATCACCTCGCCGCGAGGACCTAGGTCCTCGCGTTGTGAAGGGATTTCACCGTGGAATGAGTGTGGGTGCATAGGGGCACCCCGGAGCGACGAGCGCTCAATCGTGTCATCGCCGGCAGTTCAGGTTCGACCACCGCGAGCGCTGCTTCGAACGACGGACCCACTGATGAGGACTCCTCGACATGGCTTCGCTTCTGCCCAGCGGCGAGAATCGCACGGAGGACGGCACCGCAGATCCGGTGCACCAGCCCCCTTTCGCTACCGAATACGAGCGCACGAGGGGACGGCTGCGGACTCTCTCGTCTCGCCTGGGCCTCGGCGCGGCCATGGCCCTGGCGGGCCTCGGCGTCTTCGCCTCCCCCGCGCACGCCGCAGGTGAGGCCAACCTCGAACTGCCCGACCTGGCCGATGCGGGTATCGCGTCGTTTCTCGGCACCTCGGGTCACAACCTGCTGATCTTCGGCATCGTGATCTGCGTGTTCGGCCTGATCTTCGGGTTCGCGACGTACCGCCAGATCCGTGACATGCCGGTGCATGAGTCGATGCGCGAGATCTCCGAACTGATCTACGAGACGTGCAAGACCTACCTGCTGCAGCAGGGCAAGTTCCTCATGGGTCTGTGGGTCTTCATCGGGCTCGTCATCGTGGCGTACTTCAAGTTCCTCATGGACTTCAGCTGGGGCCGCGTGGCCATCGTCATGTTGTTCAGCCTCATCGGCATGGCGGGCTCGTACGGAGTCGCGTGGTTCGGCATCCGCGTGAACACGTACGCGAACTCCCGCACCGCGTTCGCCTCGCTCAAGGGCAAGCCGTATCCGGTGTACGCGATCCCGATGCGGTCGGGCATGAGCATCGGCATGGTGCTGATCAGCGTCGAGCTGATCATGATGTTGTTCATCATGGTGGCGCTGCCAGGATCGATCGCGGGCGCCTGCTTCATCGGCTTCGCCATCGGTGAATCGCTCGGGGCGGCCGCGCTGCGCATCGCGGGCGGCATCTTCACCAAGATCGCCGACATTGGCTCCGACCTCATGAAGATCGTCTTCAAGATCAAGGAGGACGACGCGCGCAACCCCGGCGTCATCGCCGACTGCACCGGAGACAACGCGGGCGACTCGGTCGGTCCGTCGGCCGACGGTTTCGAGACCTACGGCGTCACCGGCGTCGCGCTCGTGACGTTCATCCTGCTCGCCGTACACGACCCGGCCATGCAGGTGCAGCTGCTCGTGTGGATCTTCGCCATCCGCGCGGTCATGGTGATCGCCTCCGGTCTGTCGTACTTCGTCAACGAGGCCCGCACCCGCGCACGCTACCGCGACGCCGACGTCATGAACTTCGAGGCGCCGCTCACCTCACTCGTGTGGATCACCTCCGCCACCTGCATCGCCCTGACCTACGTCACGTCGTGGGCGCTCATCAGCGACCTCGGCGGCGGCAACCTGTGGTGGCAGCTCTCGACGATCATCAGCTGCGGCACGCTGGCCGGCGCGCTCATCCCCGAGCTGGTCAAGGTGTTCACCTCCAC
>JAUNUP010000067.1 GCA_030538115.1 Dermatophilus congolensis
TGGAGTACGTGTTCGCTGGGCGCAGACGAACCCCTCCGAGTGGCCCATCCTGCCCGTTCGACGAGCCCAGACGAGGTGTTGCTGCCGTCGGCACGGGTGAGTGTGTTCATCGGACGTGCGTCACACTAACGTTGAACCGTCAATTTTATCTATGATGGTCGTATGTCCCAGGTCCGCGATGAATTCGCCCACGACGAGGCCACTGTGGCCACTGCGGCCCAGCGTGCCCTCGTTCCCGATGGCGACCTTCGCGTGCCCCCGATTCCGCACGACGACGCGGAGGCGGACGACGTCGTGTGGCTGTCGGCCGAGGAACTCGAGGCCTGGTTGGGCCTGTCGGGGATCCTCATCAAGCTCCCGTCGATGCTGGACGGGCAGTTGGAGCGCGACTCGGGCCTGCGCTTCTTCGAATATCTCGTGCTGGCGATGCTCTCGGAGCAGGACCCGCCCCAGGCGCGCATGAGTCGCCTGGCGGTGCTCACGGGCGGTTCGCTCTCGCGCCTCTCGCACGTGGCGAAGCGTCTGGAGAACCAGGGCTACCTGGTCCGCAGTACTGACCCCGACGACCGCCGCTCGACCCTGGCCCACCTCACGGACGAGGGAATGGCGAAGGTGAAGGCCACGGCCCCGGGCCACGTCGCGAGCGTGCGAGACCTCATCATCGACACCCTCAGCCCGGCCCAGATAGGCCACCTGACAGACATCACCCGCACGATCCTGGCCAGGATCGACCCAGAAGGCCACACCCGCCCAATAGGCCGCTAAAACGACGAGGCGACACGAGGGATGCACTTCAGCTAGCCCCGCGCACGTTCACCTAGGTAAACGTGCGCGGGCAACCGAGAAGTGCATCCCTCATGTCACAACGCCGGGGCGACCAGGTCAGAGGTCGTAGTACATCTCGAACTCGTGGGGGTGGGGGCGGAAGCGGATCGGGTCTACCTCGTTCTTCGTCTTCCACTCGATCCAGGTCGAGATGAGGTCGTCGGTGAAGACGTCGCCCTCCGTGAGGAACTCGTAGTCAGCTTCCAAAGCCTCCAAGACCAGCGGCAGAGAGCCCGGCACCTGGCGGATGTTGCGGTGCTCCTCCGGGGGCAGCTCGTACAGGTCCTTGTCGATCGGCTCCGGGGGCTCGATGCGGTTGCGGATACCGTCGAGGCCCGCCATCAGCTGCGCCGAGAACGCCAGGTACGGGTTCGCCGACGGGTCGGGGATGCGGAACTCGATGCGCTTCGCCTTCGGCGACGTGCCCGCGATCGGGATGCGGATGCACGCCGACCGGTTACGGGCCGAGTACACGAGGTTCACGGGAGCCTCGTAGCCGGGCACGAGCCGGTGGTAGCTGTTCACCGTCGGGTTCGTGAACGCCAGCAGTGCCGGCGCGTGCTCGAGCAGGCCACCGATGTACCAGCGGGCCAGGTCGGACAGGCCGCCGTAGCCCGACTCGTCGTAGAACAGCGGCTTGCCGTCTTTCCACAGCGACTGGTGCGTGTGCATGCCCGAACCGTTGTCGCCGAAGATCGGCTTCGGCATGAACGTCGCCGACTTGTTGTTACGCCACGCCACGTTCTTGATGACGTACTTGAACTTCATCAAGTCGTCGCCCGAGGCGAGCAGCGTGTTGAACCGGTAGTTGATCTCCTGCTGCCCGGCCGTACCGACCTCGTGGTGCGCGCGCTCGACGACGAGGCCGACCTCGTCCATCACGTTCGACATCTCGTCGCGCAGGTCCGCGAAGTGGTCGACCGGCGGCACAGGGAAGTACCCGCCCTTGTATCGGGTCTTGTACCCGAGGTTGCCGCCCTCCTCGACACGGCCCGTGTTCCAGGCCGCCTCTTCGGAGTCGATGAAGTAGTAGCTCGAGTGCGCGCTCGTCTCGTAGCGGATGTCGTCGAAGACGTAGAACTCCGCCTCGGCGCCGAACAGGGCCGTGTCGGCGATGCCGGTCGACTGCAGGTACGCCTCCGCCTTGGAGGCGATGTTGCGCGGGTCGCGGGAGTACGGCTCATCGGTGAACGGATCCACGATCGAGAAGTTCATGATGAGTGTCTTCTCTTTGCGGAACGGGTCGACGAACGCCGTGGAGATGTCGGGCACGAGCTTCATGTCGGACTCGTGGATCGCCTGGAAGCCGCGGATCGACGAACCGTCGAACGCCTGGCCTTCGGTGAAGAAGTCTTCGTCGAGCGACTTGGCCGGCACGTTGAAGTGCTGCATGACACCCGGCAAGTCACAGAAGCGGATGTCGACGTACCTGACGTCCTCGTCTTTCAGGTACTTGAGCACCTCATCGGGATTGGTGAACACACCGGCCTCCTGTCTGGGCCCCAACGGGCCGTGGTCATCGCTGTCGAGCAAAACACTAGTCGCGTGCGGTTTCCCTGCCGTGACCCGGTTGTTTCGACGGCGTTACGTGCCGCGAACCACCCTAAGCTGGGCACGTGGTCAATCGTGAAGACATCGGTTCGTGGCTCGAAGGGCCCCCGCGGGAGTCGACCGGCAAGTACCCCGGAGAACGACTCGGCCTGCCCGAGAGCGGCCCCGGCTCGATCGCGCCCATGTGGAGGCGCGTGGTCGCCCTCTTCATCGACGGCATCATGAGCCAGCTCATCGCCATGGGGCTGCTCGGCTACGTCCAAGGCGAGGGCGGGCTGGGCGTCTTCAAACCGCTGCTCGTCGTCTTCGTCATCAACACACTCATGGTCGGTACCGCCGGATGGACGGTCGGGCACCGCATCATGGGCCTGCGCGTCGACCTCTGCCCCCGCGGCTACGCGGGCTTCGTGCGCGGCCTCATCCGCTCGGTGCTGCTGTGCCTCGGCCTCCCGCCGCTCATCATGGACGGCGACCAGCGCGGCCTCCACGACAAGCTCTCGGGCACGGTCATTGTCAGGGCATGACGGACTCACGCCTTCACGGCCCGAGACTTGTGACACGAGAAGGGGGTCACACCGGAAACGGTGTGACCCCCTTCTCGTGTCGACAGGCTGCCGATGGGAGCTCAGCGGCGCTGGCCCTTACCCATCGAGCGCATGCGCTGCGGGTCGATGCCCGCCGGGATCGGCGCCTTGACGCGGCCGAGCGCGTGCAGTCGCCGGTTGATCTCGGTCACCTCGTGCTTGGTGAGCGAGTTCTTGAGCTTCTTCATCCGCGAGAGCAACTGCTTGGCGGGCACTGCGTCTTCGCCGTCGTCGTTGCCGAGCCTGAACGTGTGGATCGGCACGTTCGGCGCGAGGCGCGCGGTGCGCTTGACCTCGGCGGCCAGCAGACGCGTGGCCCGGCCGCGGGGGCCTTCGGCGATGAGCGCCACTCCGGGGCGCCCCACTGCGCGGTAGACGAGCGCCGAGTCGCTCATGTTCATCGACCGACCGCCCTCGACCGCGACCGGCTCCTGCTCGATGGCCCAGCCCTTCTTGAGGTTCTGCAGCAGCGCGCCACCGGCGCCGGCCTGCCCCTCGATGGAGGCGTAGGCCGCCTTCTCAGCAGACTTGGTCAGCAGCAGCGTGGCGAGCAGCACACCGACCGACAGGGCGACGAACCCGCCGTAGTACGGGTGCCCGAAGACGTAGCCGATGGCAGCGCCGAGCGCCACCGTGGCCAGGATGATGAGCAGCATGTACAGGCCGATGCGCGGCTGCTCGCTCTTGGCCAGGGAGTACACCTGCTTGTACTGACCGAAGCGGTCCTTCTTCGGCTTCTTCGCCTTGGCGGGTTTATTGCCCTTCCCCAGTGCTGCCATGTTCGGGTTCGGCTCCTCGTCGATCCGGTCGATGTGTGGTGCGCTCAGAGCCGGAGGCGTCAGGAGGCGGAGGCGGCGCGGTCGTTGGCGACCAGCGTCGACGCTTCTTGGCGTGCGGGCTCGTCTGCCGATTCTGCCAGGTGAGCCAGGTGTGGCGGCAAGTCGCGGCCGGCCTTACGCATCGCCTGGGCCCAGAGACGCCCGGCTCGGTAGGAGGAACGCACGAGCGGACCTGCCATGACACCGGTGAACCCGATCTCTTCGGCGAGCTCCGACCACGACACGAACTCCTCCGGCTTCACCCAGCGGTCGATCGGGTGGTGCAGCTTGCTGGGCCGCAGGTACTGCGTGATCGTGAGGATGTCGCAGCCCGCGTCGCGCAGGTCGCGGATCGCCTGCTCGATCTCGTGGTCTTCTTCGCCCATGCCGAGGATGAGGTTCGACTTGGTGACGAGGCCGCGCTCGTGGGCCATCGTGATGACCTTCAGCGACGTGTCGTACGTGAACGCCGGGCGGATGCGCTTGAAAATGCGCGGCACCGTCTCGAGGTTGTGCGCGAACACCTCGGGCTGGGCGTCGAAGACCTGACCCACCAGTTCGGGCTTGGCACCGAAGTCGGGAGGCAGGATCTCGACGCCCGTGTTCGGGTTCAGTTCGTGGATCGCGATGATCGTGTCGGCGTACAGCTTGGCCGCGCCGTCGGCGAGGTCGTCGCGCGCCACGCCCGTGACCGTGGCGTAGCGAAGGTCCATCGTGCGGATCGACTCCGCGACGCGGCGCGGTTCGTCTTCGTCGAGGGCCTCGGGCTTACCGGTGGCGATGTCACAGAAGTCGCAGCGACGGGTACACACGTCACCGCCGATGAGGAATGTCGCCTCACGGTCTTCCCAGCACTCGTAGATGTTGGGGCAGCCCGCCTCCTGGCACACCGTGTGCAGGCCCGTGTTGCGCACGAGGCTGTGCAGGTGGGTGTATTCCTTGCCCATCTTGGCCGTCGTGCGAATCCACCCCGGCTTGCGTTCGATGGGGGTGCTCGCGTTGCGTGCCTCGATACGCATGAGGCGACGGCCGTCAGGTGCTGCAGTCACGGGCATTCTCCCAAGGTGTAGCGGCCACGGGCCGTGTCGGTCGGTGGCCTGTTCTTCTCTTCTCCGCACGTGAGCGGAGGTGAAAGGTAAGTACGGGGTGCGGCGCGGTCAGGCAAGCCTACGCCGACACCGCTGCGGGTGCCTCTGTGTCCAGGGCGGCCACAGGGGCCAGCACCTGCTCGAGGCTCGCCTGCGCGAGCGGCAGGATCTCTTGCACGCTCACGTGGCGGTCGAGTTCGATCGAGAGGTTGGTGACGCCGGCGTCGCTGATGCCGCAGGGCACGATGACCTGGCCCCACGAGAGGTCGCAGTCGGCGTTGAACGAGAACCCGTGCATCGTCACGTCCTGCTTGACGCGGATGCCGATCGCGCCCACCTTGCGGTCGGGGCCGCGGTCGTCGGCGGGCACCCACACTCCGGAGCGACCGTCGATACGCACGGCGGTGACGCCGAGCTGGGCGCACACGTCGATCATCATCTGCTCGAGGCGGCGTACGTGCGCGACCACGTCGACAGGGTTGGGCAGCGTGACGATCGGGTAACCGACGAGCTGGCCGGGGCCGTGCCACGTGATCTTGCCTCCCCGGTCGACGTCGATGACCGGGGTGCCGTCGATCGGGCGCTCCCAGGAGTTCGTGCGCTTGCCTGCCGTGTAGACAGCGGCGTGTTCGAGCAACAGAACCGTGTCGGGGAGTTCGCCCGAGACGACCTTTTCGTGGACCTCACGCTGGTGATCCCAGGCGGCCATGTAATCGACGTAGTCGGGGGCGTACCCCAGGTGCTCGAAACGCATGAGCCAACCCTAACGACCTTCGTCGGCCACCGTGCGACCACCCGACAAAACCGCAGGCCGCAGCACGAGACGCTCGACACACGGCTGCCGCCGTACACCCCGAGAGGTGTACGGCGGCAGCCGGAGAACGAAGCGGGTCGACCCGCCGGCGGGATCAGAGCTCGAAGGCCCCGCCCTCGAGGCGCTTCTTCATCGCGGTGAGGAAGCGGCCCGCGTCGGCACCGTCGACCACGCGGTGGTCGTAGGTGAGCACGAGCATCTGCTGGTAGCGGATGGCGATGACGTCGTTGCCCAACTCGTCGGTGACGACGGCGGGACGCTTGACGATCGCACCCGTGCCCAGGATGGCCGACTGGGGCTGGTTGATGATCGGGGTGTCGATGATCGAACCGTTGCTGCCGATGTTGCTGATGGTGAACGTGCCGCCACCGAGCTCGTCGGGCGTGACCTTGTTGTCGCGCGTGCGCGACGCGAGGTCGTTGATCGCGCGCGAGATGCCCGCGATGTTGAGGTCGCCCGCGTTCTTGATGACCGGGACGAGCAGGCCGCGCGGCGTGTCGACCGCGACACCGAGGTGCTCGGCCTCGGGGTAGACGATCTCTTCGCCGTCGATCTGGCTGTTCACCGAGGGGTACTGCTTGAGGGCCTCGATGGCGGCCAGCGCGATGAACGGCAGGTACGTGAGCTTCGTGCCCTCGCGAGCCAGGAACGCGTCCTTGTTCGCAGCGCGGAGCTTGGCGACGCGGGTCATGTCGACCTCGATCGCGGCGGTGAGCTGCGCCGACACCTGGAGCGACTCGACCATGCGCTGGGCGATGATCTTGCGCAGGCGCGACATCTTCTCGCGGGTGCCGCGCTTCGGCGAGACCTCGACCTTGGGAGCAGCCGGAGCGGCAGCGGCCGGAGCCGCAGCAGCGGGAGCGGCGGCCGGGGCGGCGGGCGCAGCCGGAGCAGCCGCGGGGGCGGACTTCGCCTTGGCCGCGTCGAGCACGTCCTGCTTGCGGATGCGGCCACCGATGCCGGTGCCGGTCAGCGTCGCGAGGTCGATACCGTTCTCGGCCGCGAGCTTACGCACCAGCGGGGTGACGTAAGAGGCAGCGTCGTCGCCGCCCGCCGGGGCAGCCTGGGGGGCCTCCTGCTTGG
>JAUNUP010000007.1:0-101781 GCA_030538115.1 Dermatophilus congolensis
GCCCGGCCCCCAGGGGCGGGCCACGACTGATCGGTCGCCCCAGTCCGGCTCATCGGTTCGGCAACACTCAGGCAAGGAGCGCGCATGGCTGAACTGTTCGCGTCGTACGACATCTTCGGCGCCTTCTTCGCGACGCTGCGGATCGCGGTTCTCGCGGCCATCGGGTCGTTGATCCTCGGCACGATCATCGCCGTGTTCAGGCTGTCGCCGTTCGCGCTGCTCCGCGGCCTGGGCGCGGGCTACATCAACGTCTTCCGCAACATCCCACTGACAGTGCTGTGCGTGTTCATGATGTTGGCGATGCACTCGAACCTGCGGGTCGTCATCGCCGACAACGTCATCGACACGAGCTTCCGCTGGGGTGTCATTGCGCTGATCCTGTACCACGCCACGTACGTCTGCGAGGCGCTGCGCACCGGCTTCAACACCGTGCCCCTCGGGCAGGCCGAGGCGGCTCGCGCGATCGGTCTGACGTTCACTCAGAACCTCACGTCGGTGGTTCTGCCCCAGGCGTTCCGCGGCGCCATCGTGCCGCTCGGCAGCGCCCTCATCGCGCTCATCAAGAACACGACCGTCGTCGCGGTCATCGGTGTCGCACAGATCAGCTATCTCATGACGGAGATGGTCGAGAACGACTCCGACAAGATCTTCTCGATCTTCGCGATCGTGGCCCTCGGGTTCGTGATCATCACGCTCCCGCTCGGCCTTCTGACCACCCACTTCGGCACCAAGCTGGCGGTGAAGCGATGAGCGCGGCGACTCCCCTGTTCGATGCTCCGGGCCCCCGCGCCCGGATGATCCAGCGCGTTGCCACCGTGCTCATCGCGCTCCTGACGCTCGCGGCCCTCGCGTTCGTGTTGATCCGCCTCGGCGAGCGCGGCAACCTCGCAGCCGACAAGTGGACCCCGTTCGTCTCCGGTGCCGTCTGGCGCAATTACGTTCTTCCCGGCCTCATCGCCACCTTCACCGCGGCGGGCATCAGCATCGGGCTGTCGCTCGTGTTCGGGCTGCTGTTAGGGCTCGGACGCATGTCGCCGATCCGGCCCGTGAGCGTTCTCGCCGGCACCTTCGTGGAGTTCTTCCGCAGTGTGCCGGTGCTGATCATGATGATCTTCGCGTTCTGGCTCTTCGCGACGCAGGGGCTCTTTCCCGCTCGACACATCGCGCTCGCCGGTACGGTGACGGGCCTGGTCACGTACAACTCGTGCGTGCTCGCCGAGCTGCTGCGCGCCTCCGTGAACAACCTGCCCAAGGGTCAGGCCGAGGCGGGCCGCGCGATCGGCCTGACCGAGACCCAGAACATGTTCATCGTGCAGTTGCCGCAGGCCCTGCGCCTCGCGTTGCCGGCGCTGGTGAGCCAGCTCGTCATCATCCTCAAGGACTCGGCCCTGGGTTACCAGATCACCTACGCCGAGTTGCTGCGCCAGGGCGAGCGCGTCGGCTCGGCCTACGCCAACATCGTGCCTGCGCTCATCGTGGTGGCCGCGCTCTTCATCATCATCAACTACTCCCTCTCCGCGCTGGCCACGAAGCTGGAGGAGGTGCTCTCGCGCTCCCGCCCGGGCAGCGACGACGCGGTGGAGGCCGCAATGGAACAGGCGGGCATCCCCACGACGCGTTAGCGGCGACCGAGGCAGGGTGCGGCGTCGGTAGAGTGAGGCGCACCGATGCCCCCCTCCTAGGAGATCGCCTCCGCGATGATTGCCGCCCTCGAACTCGTCGCCTACGTGACCGCCGGGCTTTCGGCGTTGCTCTTGCTCATGGCGATACCGCCTCGGGTGCCGCGGGCCGTCTCCCTGGCCGTGATCGGGCTGGCCGAGCTGGCCGTTCTCGTTGGTGTCGGCATCGACGTGGCCACCATCGTCGGAGGTCGGCAGGTTCCCGAGATGCTCACGCACGTCAGCTACCTGCTCACCACGCCGCTCATCATCCCCGCCGGGTTCGCGCTCACGTACAAGAAGCTCGACCGGTGGGGCCTGGTCATCGTCGGTATCGCCTCCGTGATCGCCACGTTCATGGTGATCAGGCAGTTGCAGACCATGGGCGTCCCCTTCGGCTACATCAACGTGAGGTGAGACCGGTGACCCGGCACGACCACGAGACCCGCCCTGCAGCCGACCCAGCTTCCGGCGCCCGCGTAACCGGGCCCATCGACTCCGGGCCCGGGCGCCTGTTCACGCTGCTCTACGGTGTCTTCGCGGTCGGGGCGACCTCGCGAAGCGTGTACCAGCTCGCCACCCGCGCCTCCGAGGCCCCGTTCGCGTACTGGCTGTCGGCCCTCTCCGCGTTGGTCTACGTGGTCGCGTTCGTCTTGCTGCTGCGGTGGGGGCATCCCGGCTCGCGCAAGGCGCTGCGGATCGTCTGCCTCATCGAGCTGACCGGCGTCGTCGTGATCGGCACACTCTCACTCGTGGCCCCACAGCTGTTTCCGCACACCACCGTGTGGTCGTATTTCGGTGTCGGGTACCTGCTGATGCCCGCGATACTGCCGGTTCTCGTGCTGCGGTGGCTCAAGGCGACGGAACCTGCCGTGGAGGCACCCACAGCCTAGGATCGGGAGGCATGAGCGCCATCACGCCGTCTCCCGAAGCCTTGACACGAGCAACGCAGAAGATGCGCGATGCCGGGGTGAGTCCCGCCGCGATCGGTGCGTTCGAGTACTACTTCGACCAACTGGCGTCTGGACACACGGGCGTCGTTCCCGAGGCAGACATCACGCCGCTGACCGACCTGCCCCGTCTCGACGACGTCGCGATCGACGAGCAGGCCGCCCGCGAAGCGTTCGCGAAGACCGTGATCATCAAGCTCAACGGCGGCCTCGGCACCTCGATGGGCATGACCAAGGCGAAGACCCTGCTTCAGGTACGCGACGGGCTGACCTTTCTCGACATCATCGTCGAGCAGGTGCGCGCGGCCCGCGCGAAGTACGGCGTCAAGCTGCCGCTGATCTTCATGAACAGCTTCAACACTCACGACGACACCCTCGAAGCCCTGGCCGCACACCCCGACGTGGCGGTCGACGGCCTGCCCCTCGACTTCGTGCAGAGCCAGGAGCCCAAGCTCGACTCCACGACCCTCGAGCCCGTCGACTGGCCCGCCGACCCGAACCTCGAGTGGTGCCCGCCCGGCCACGGAGACCTCTACCCCTCGCTGCTCGACACGGGCATCCTGGCCCAGCTCATCGACGCCGGATACCGCTACGCGACCGTGACGAACGCCGACAACCTCGGCGCCTCCCCCGACGCACGCTTGGCCGGCTGGTTCGCCTCCACGGGTGCGCCGTTCGCGATGGAGGTATGCCGCCGCACCGACATGGACCGCAAGGGCGGGCACCTGGCGATCCGCAAGGCAGACGAGCGGCTCATCCTGCGGGAGGTCGCGCAGACGCCTCCCGACGACATGGACGACTTCGCCGACGAAGACAAGCACCGGTTCTTCAACACCAACACCCTGTGGCTCGACCTGGTCGCGTTGCAGGAGCGCCTGGCGGACTCCGGCGGCGCGATCGGCCTGCCTCTCATCGCCAACCGCAAGACCGTCGACCCGAAGGACGGCAGCTCGACCAAGGTGATCCAGATCGAGTCGGCGATGGGCGCGGCGATCGAGGTCTTCGAGGGCGCGACCGCCATTCAGGTGCCGCGCTCGCGGTTCTTGCCGGTCAAGACGACGAATGAGCTGCTGCTCGTCCGCTCCGACGTGTACCGGCGCGACGAGGCGGGCAACCTCGTGCGCACCGCCGAGTCGACTCCGTCCATCCGGCTCGACGAGCGCTACTACAAGAAGATCGCCGACTTCGAGGCCCGCTTCCCTGCCGGCCCGCCGTCGCTACGAGACGCGACCAGTCTTGTGGTCGAGGGCGATTGGACTTTCGAGGCCGATGTCACCGTGCGTGGCCGCACCGAACTGTTCGAGGACGACGAGGGCGCCTCTCGCACCGTGACCGCCGGGACGAACCTGCCGTGATCCGCTGCCGACGCGTCGTGGCTGCCACCGGAATCGCCGCGGGAATCGCCGCCGCTCTGGCGCTGGGCAGCCTCGCCGCGTCGGCGGCATGGATCCACACCAGCGCGCGCGGCCGCCTCCACACGGCCGAGTCCGTACCCCCGGCGCAGGTCGGCATGGTTCTCGGAGCGGAGGCGTACGCCGACGGCACCCCGAGCCCGTTTCTCGCGGCCCGGCTCAACACAGCCCTCGCGCTGCTCGCCTCCGGCAAGGTGCAGCGGCTGCTCGTCACGGGCGACGGCTCGACGGTGGGCCTCGGCGAGACCGGCGCGATGCGCCAGTACCTCGTCGACCGCGGCGTGAACGACGCCCTCATCACGGTCGACGACGCCGGGGTCGACACCCATGCTTCGTGCGTGCGCGCCAAGGCAGCGGGCATCGACTCGCTCACCCTCATCTCGCAGACTTACCACCTGCCGCGAGCCCTCGCGCTCTGCTCTGCGGCCGGGGTCGAAGCGGTCGGCGTGGGTGACGATACGATGCGCCGTTACGAGGCGGAGTGGCGCAGCGGCGAGATCCGCGAGTGGTTCGCGGGGCTCAAGGCCGTCACCGACGTGCTGCGCGACCGCCTCCCGTGACAGTTGCCGACAGGCGACCCCCGAACGAGAGGAACGACGTGGCTCACGAGGAGAGCGAGTGGGACCGGAAGATCCGCGAGAACCCGGATCACTCGATCTGGTACCGCGAGCGCTTTCGCACGATGGCGGCGCAAGGTGACGACATCGTCGGCGAGGCCCGGTTCGTCGATGCGATGGCGCAGCGCGGTTCGCGCATCCTCGACGCGGGCTGCGGCGGAGGCCGTGTGGCCGGCTACCTCGCCCAGGCGGGCCACACCGTAGTGGGCGTCGACGGCGACCCGGTGCTCATCGAGGCCGCGGAGGAGGACTACGGCCACCCGAATGCGACGTGGCTGGTCAGCAACCTCGCCGACCTCGACCTCCCGGCCACAGGCCTGCCCGGGCTCGACCAGCCGTTCGACGTCATCGTCTGCGCGGGCAACGTGATGACGTTCGTCGCCCCGAGCACGCGTCGCCTGGTCTTGACCAAGCTGGCCGAGCACCTCGCCCCCGGCGGCCGCGCAGTTTTCGGCCTGGGAGCGGGCAGGGCCTACGACTTCGACACGTTCCTGGCAGACGCCAAGGCCTCGGGCCTGCAACGCGACCTGCTCCTGTCGACCTGGGAGCTCAACCCCTTCACCCCGACGAGCGATTTCTTGGTGGCGATCTTCACCCGAGCAGCCTGAGGTGGGCGCGGGCATGATGGCCGTATGCGTCTGATCATGCCCTCCGATATTCTCGCCGCCGCCGATCACGTCACCGGAGTTGTCAAGAGTGGCGTCAACGGCGCCGTCGACGAGGTGAATTCGCTCATCGAGTTGATCGGGCGGGCTTCGACCCTCATGGACGACGCCGAGCGGCTCGTCATGCGCGCCAACGCGGCCCTCGCGAGCGCGGAGCGCCAGTTGGCCGAGTGCGAGCGGCAACTCATCCGTTCCGGGGCGATGCTCGACGAGGCCGACGCGATGATCGCTCCCCTGCGGCCTGTGGTCGAGGCGGCGACACCCGCCTTCGCGCGGGCCATCCCGATCGTGACGACCGTGGTGAACAGCATCGAACCCGACGAAGTCGACGCGGTGGTGCGCACGGTCAACCACCTGCCCGCGCTCGTCGACACCGTCGAGACGCAGGTGATCCCCAACCTGGCCAAGCTCGAACAGGTCGGGCCCGACGTACACGAGATCCTCGAGAACGTCTCCGACCTGTCGACGGCGCTCATGGGCATGCCGGGCATGGGCTGGATGCAGAAGCGCGGCGCGGAAAAGCAGGACGACGACGAACACGGCCACGAGCACCCGTCGGTGTGACGGGGCTCGCGGCCGTGTCGGCTGCAGCTATGGATCAGTTGTGGGGCGGGATCGAGTCCTGCGGGCCGTCTTCCCAGGGCTGGGTCACGGGCGGGACCGTGCCGGTGCCGCCGACCGAGGCGGGGCGGTAGGTGTCGTCGGGCATGACGATCCAGGCGGCGATGTACGCGAGCAGTCCGCTGCCGGCGACCATGATGAAGATGAACACGAGCAGACGGACGGCGTTGACGTCGACACCGAACTTCTTTGCGAGGCCACCGCACACGCCACCGAGCCACTTGTCGGAGGTGCTGCGCAGGATGCCTGCGTTGTACATCTGCTGGTGGATGCTGTCCATGATCTTCTCCCTGTCGTGTGTGCTTTCGTCGGGCCTGTCGCCGTCACCGCTGCGGTGCTGCTGACCTCGACCTGATTCCATCCTGCGCCTTCAGCCACGTATCGGCCATGGGGTCTGCCCCCGAGACACCCCCGAGTGGTCCCTGACGACGGCCCGCGACCGGCCTCGGGCTCCTCCCTTGCAGCCACCTGTTCGCAGCGTGAGATCTGCTGAACGTCAAGCGGAATCGGTCGATTGGTAGGTCATGCAGCCGCTCGACTGCCCCAGTAGGCCCTCTCCTGCGGGCCTCACCCGCTCGAAGCGCACGACTCTGCGCAGACGACTCACCCGGGCCGCGGCGGGTGCCCTGTGCGGCTTTGCGGTGGCCGGCGGAGGGGTCGCGCCCGGCGGCGCAGTCGAGCCGTTGGCGTTGCTGCGACCCGATGTCGTCCTGCCGCCGCCGAACCCGGGCCCCGTGCAGGTGGATCCCGACGCCCAGGGCGCGCCCGCAGGTTCGCAGGAGCCTGCGGCCACTGTGCGGCGAGTCCCCGGCCGCTCCGCCTCCGACTTGTCGGTCGCAATCTCGCGGGAGGCGTTTCCGTACGGAGCCTCGACCGCTTACCTGGCCCGCGCCGACGACCTCGCCGACGCGCTGGTCGCGGGGCAGCTCACCGACGGCCCGATCCTGTTGCTGCCGCGCGGCTCGACGGCCCCCGCGGGCGTGCGCTCCGAGATCGCTCGCCTGCGGCCCTCGCGGGTCGTCGCGGTCGGCGGGCCGGCGGCCGTCTCGCAGGCTGCGCTCGTCTCCGCCGCCCAGGGCCGTCGGGTCGGTCGCATCAGCGGCGACAACGCGTACGCCACGGCCTCGGCGATCGCCCGCGCGGCGTTCGGACGGGAGGCGGACGGCTCGGGAGGCGTGGCCTACGTCGTCTCGCGCACGGGCCTGGCCGACGGCGCGGTCTCGGGGCAGCTCGTCGACGGCCCCGTGCTCGTGGCCCCGCCCCGTGTCACGGCCGCACGGATCCCGGGCGCGCCCGCCGCTCTCAAAGGCACCGTCGTCGGTATCGGCGGTACGGCGCGACTGCCCGACGCGGTGCTCCGTTCGCTCCCGGCGCGCGGCGGCCGCACCGAGCGGATCGCCGGGCCCGATCGCTACAGCACGGCGGCCAAAGTCGCTGCCCGCGCCTTTCCGAACGGCGCTTCTCGCGTCTACATCGGCTCGGGGTCGGACCTCGCCGGAGCCGTGGCCGCCGGAGCCATCGCCGACGCGGCCGTCCTGCTGGCTCCCTCGTGTGGCACCCTGCCGCCGACCGTCGCCTCCGAAATCCGCCGCTTACGCCCCAACCAGATCGTGCTTCTCGGAGACTCGCGGGTTCTTTGCACGGCTCTGGAGAAATCCCTAGGAGCCCTTCACTGAGAGGCCTGCCTTGACATCAGCATCGTCCAGATAACCAGGGACTTTGACCTTTCTTTACTGTGGCCTGACCGTGCCCTGAAGCTGCCCCGCGTAGTCTCGATTTTGCTATTTCGTTCGGAGTCAATCGGATTAGCCGCCTCAAGGGTTCAGGTCGCGAGCGCGGATGCCGATCGGAAAGGAGCGCTCGCTCCTAGCGCCGAACAGCAGCCCCGCGTCCAGACTGCCGAACCCGAGGTCTTCAAGTGCGCATCACGAACCCGCTCGCAGCGAGCGCCCAAGAGGGCCGCGTGACCCGGTTCGCACGCCTCCACGTTCTTCTCCGCGACGCGTACTACTCCTCTCCTGAAATCACCGCCGTCAAGCTCGAGAGCCTCGAAGCGCTCCGCCTGGCAGCCGTGTCGAATCTGCCGCTCCTCGAGACCGCCGACACCGGTTCGACCGGAACCGGGGTTCGCCTCATCGAGCGGCTCCGGTTCGCGATCAGCGTCATGGGCGAGGAGATGACCGCCCAGCAGCGCCGCCGCATCGTGCTCGACCTGCTCTTCTCGGCCGCGCCGCCCGCCTACCAGCCATGGGCCCGCTCCCCGGAGCCGATCGTCGCCGACATCGCCGGCGTGCTCGGCCTGTCGCTGTCGAGCACCGATCTCGCGCGCCTCGTCCGACACCACCGCAGCACCCGAAAGGCCCTGTGGAACACGGTGCGCACCAGCGGGGTTCGCGCCGTGTCGTGTAGCGACGGCGGACCGCACGAGGCCGTGGCCGACGCCCTACGCGGCGCGATGGGCCTATGCCCCGAGGCGGCGCTCGCCTCCGCCGTGGCGCTCGTGCGCGGCGAATCGGGCGTCACCAGCAACGGCATCTCCGGCGGAGTCGTGCTCGACCGCCTCTGCGTCGACCAGGCACCCGCCCTCGACCGATTCGTCGGCACCGCGCTCGCCCGCGTGAGCCTGCCGACCCTCACGTACCACCTGGCCAGCATCGAGGTCGCCTGCCTCACCGACCCCGACATCCGCACCGCAGT
The DNA here is from genome assembly GCA_030538115.1 of Dermatophilus congolensis. Classification (GTDB taxonomy): domain Bacteria; phylum Actinomycetota; class Actinomycetes; order Actinomycetales; family Dermatophilaceae; genus Dermatophilus; species Dermatophilus congolensis_B. Next base: position 8,621 of record JAUNUP010000007.1, read on the forward strand.
CTCGCCGGTGCTGCAGCGCGTGGCCGCCGACATGGCCGCGACCCTGCCCCGCGACGACGACGAGGGCAAGCGGCTCGCCGCCGGCGCCAGGCTCACCCAGAACGCCAGGCAGCGCATCGAACAACGCCACCGGCTGCGCTTCGGCGACATCGTCTCCAGCCGCATCAGGCCGAGCAGCGACTCCCGCGACTCCCTTGCCTGAGGTTCGGCCCTGACGCGTACGCCGCGAGCCGTGCCGCGGCTGCGTGTAATCTCACAGGGTCGATACAGGCGAGACACCCGAGGCATGCGCAATCACGCCCGGGACTAGAGGAACTGAGCACGGGTTACGTACGTTGGCTTCAACTCAGTGCTCGAAGAGCCTCGAATCGCCTAGCGCGATAGCCGAACCTGACGAAAGGGCCTGCTTGTGACCACTCCCGGATGGGTCTGGGGCGCGACGATCGCCTTGATCCTCGCGCTGCTGGTCTACGACTACGTCTTCCACGTACGCAAGGCCCATATTCCGACGCTGCGTGAGGCCGCGATGTGGTCGGCTCTCTACGTCGGTATCGCGATCGTCTTCGGGCTCGGAGTGCTGTGGTTCGGCGGCAGCACGATGGGCGGCGAGTGGTTTGCCGGGTACATCACCGAGAAGGCCCTCTCGGTCGACAACCTGTTTGTCTTCCTCATCATCATGGGTAGCTTCAAGGTGCCCAGGGCCGACCAACAGAAGGTGCTGCTCTTCGGCATCACTTTCGCGCTCATCGCGCGTACCGCGTTCATCTTCGTCGGCGCCGCCGCGATCAACCGGTGGGCCTGGGTCTTCTACCTCTTCGGCATCATCCTCATCTGGACCGCCATCGGCCTGCTGCGTGAGAAGGACGAGGAGGACGAAGCCGAGAACTTCGTCATCCGCCTGGCCCGCCGCATGTTCCACACCACCGACTACTACGACGGCGACAAGATGACCACCATGGTCGACGGCAAGCGGCACCTCACGCCGATGCTGCTGGTCATGGTCGCGATCGGCGGTACCGACCTGCTCTTCGCGCTCGACTCGATCCCGGCGATCTTCGGGCTCACGCAGAACGTGTTCAACGTGTTCACCGCCACTGCGTTCTCGCTGCTCGGCCTGCGCCAGCTCTACTTCCTCATCGACGGCCTGCTCGACCGGCTCATCTACCTCTCGTACGGCCTGGCCGCGATCCTGTTCTTCATCGGCGTCAAGCTGATCCTGCACGCCATGCACGAGAACAACCTCAGCTGGCTGAACAACGGCGAGCCGTTCAAGGTGCCGGAGGTGACGATCGCGGTCTCGCTGTCGTTCATCCTCGGCGTGCTCGCGATCACCGTGATCGCGTCGCTCATGTCGCCGAAGGGCAAGGCTCTCTCGCTCGTCAACAGCGCCAACCGCCACGCGACCACGTACATCGACCTCGAGAACGGCACCGACCCCGAGTACCGGCAGCAGGTCTACGACAAGCTGCTCGAAGAGGAGAAGCGCCTCGGCGAGGTGGAACCGCGCTTCAAGTCGCTGGTCGACGAGAACACCAAGCTGCACGAACACCTGGCAGAGGCACACGCACTGCACGACAAGCACAGCTGACCCGCTACCAGCCCGGCGACTCCCGAGAAGGAAACGCCTCCGGCTCAGCCACGACACCGCGACCCTCGACCTCGCCGACCCCGGCAAGCAGGTCGAGGGTCGCGGTGTATGCGGCGCTGGCCTGCGGGTTCTGGGAGAGGGCGCACCGGCAGTAGTCGGCTGTCTCCTCGAAGTACGTCTCGAACGTCATGATGTCGGCGTTCTCGGCCATCCAGGTGAGCACCGAGGTCACGTACTCCGGGTTGTCGCCTCCCGACGCGTCGCTGCCGGTCATCACGCCCCACTCCGGCACCGCGAAGCCTTTGCCGCGCGATCTGGCGAAGTCGCCCCAGAAGTCCCAGCCCTGGTCTTTACTCTTGTGCTCCTGCCAACCGCCGCCGCTGTACGCCGGGTACCAGTCGTACGCGTCAAGACCAACCACGTCGACGTAGTCGTCACCTGGCCAGGCCATCGTCGCGTCGGGTAGCGACCCGCCGCGACCCTCGTTGGGGTTCCAGACGATACGCAGCCCCGGACCGCCTTGCCTCAGCCCCGTGGACGCCCGACGGAACGCCTCCGCGAACACGTCCACGTTGTCGGGGTTGGCCGACCACGGCCAGTTCGGGATGTTGAACTCCCACCCCGGCCGAACCCAGGCATCGGGGTATCTCGACGCGATGAGCTCGCCCATGCGACGCCAGTTCTCGTCGTACTCCCCCGAAGCAGCGGCGTCGAGAGAGCCGTCGGAGGGGAACAGCGGCAGACCCACGTTGAGCGTGCCGTCGAACCCTGGGGGCACGGCGGATTCACTCATCCACCATGTCTCGAACAAGGTGTTCCAAGAGTCGCGCGTCGGAAACACCGCGAGCACGTCGACCGGCCGACCTCGCGTCGCCTCGAACTCCTGTGTCCGACCCACGTCGTGGCTGAATACCCCACTGGACCACGGAAGTCCCGACCAACGCTGCGTTGCGGTCGGTCCTGTCGTCGACGGGTCTGCCGCGGTCGAGGCGGGCACGGGAACCCCGACGAGCCAGGTCGCACACGCGATCACGGCGACGATGGCAGAGACGATGGCGGAGTGCATGAGCCGGCGCGAGAACATGGCGGTCACGCTAGGAGCGCCCGGCCCTTCGCCGCTCCGGCCTGGCGTATGGACTGTGGATGACGGACGGTCCGGTGCGGGGTTGTGGACGAGTCATTCACCTGCACAGGTGACCTCGAACACGTCGTCATCGGGTTTTGCGCCAGTGGGAGGCGCCGGGGAATCTTCCGTGACGATAGAGTCTGCTAGGGGCCTCGTGCACGAGGCCGATGATCGGGCAGCCATCCGCGGAGATGAGCCACCAGGCGCAGCTTCCGAAAGAGCACGCCCGATACGTGCATTCGACCAGCAACACCGCACGGCACAGGGGAGCACAACCGGCACCTCGGGATGTCGCCCGCGGGTTTACGGGGGATAGATGACCTACACCAACCGCACTGCGACGCGCGGGGACCATGGCGCAGTGCCGACCGAGGCCACGGGAGCAGCACGCCCCACCCGCGGCAAGCGGCCACTGATCGCCCTGCTCGCCGCGGTGATGGCCACCCTGCTCGTGCTCGCCTCCTGCAGCAGCGAACCCGAGCCGGAACCCACCCCCACCCCGACTCCCACGCGCGAATACCCGTACGTCGAGCGCCCCAGCGGCTTGTTCTGGGACAGTGGCGTTTTCGGCCACGACACCGACCTCACCCAGGGCTTCGCCGACATGCGCGGTCGCGACCTCGACGTGCTCGGCGTCTCGCCGACCCGGGGCTCCTGGCGCTCCAGCTACAGCGACTGGTGGCTCACCGAAGACACGATCCCGAAGGGCTTCAAGGGCACGCTCAACGTCTCGCTCCAGCTCTTCCCCGAGGGCGGTTCACTCGAGGCCGCAGCCCGCGGCGAATACAACAGCAACTTTCAGCACCTCGGCCGCATGATCGCCCGCGAATACCCCGACGCCTACGTGCGCCCCGGCTGGGAATTCAACATCGAGAACTGGCTCTGGAAGGCGACGCCCGAGAACGTCGGTGTGTGGAAGGAGGCGTTCCGCCAGGCGTCGATCTCGCTGAACAAGGGCGGGCCCGACCTCCGCATCGTCTGGAACCCCAACGAAGGCAAGGGCAACAGCCTCCCCGACGCCACCCAGGCCTGGCCGGGCGACGACGTCGTCGACATCGTCGGCCTCGACGCCTACGACTGGAGCCCGCCCTACGACGAGAAGGGCTGGGCCGAGCACAAGGGCAAAGACCAGGGTTGGGACTTCTGGGCCAAGTTCGCCCGCGACCACGGCAAGATGTTCGCCCTGCCGGAGTGGGGCGTCATCGCCGGCAGCGAGCAGTCGGGCGGCGACAATCCCAAGTACATCGACTACGTCATGCAGTGGATGGTCGACAACCGCGACATCATGGCCTTCGAGACGTACTTCGAAGAGCCCGCCGACTACTGCAAGTGCGCGCTGACGAACATGAACCCGCAGGCGCGCCAGGCCTACCTCGACTGGATGCCGAAGATCACCCAGATGAACAAGCCCACCGCGACGCCGACGCCCACACCCTCGGGCTCACCGTCTGTCGGCAGCGGCAACTCCTCGCCCGCCACGGTGGCCCCCTCCACGGCAGGCTGACGCACTTTTCCGACGGAGCCGACCGGGTCACGCACCCGGTCGGCTCCGTTCTGTCCCGGGAGAGGGGCTGCGGCCAGAAGCACCGTCTCGGGCGATGTGAGTGCGCCTTGACCACTGGCACGACAACGGCCATGCCCCCGCGGAGGCGACGCCGCACGTGCTTGTCGACCAGCCGCTTCGGCTCGGGCAGTGCCTGCGCGACGATGGTTGCATGCGCGAACACCCGTATCTCTCGACGCCGCCCGTCGCGATCGCGCACCGGGGCGGGTACACCTCCGACGGCGAGGGCAGCGACGAACTGGCGCAGCGGCAGGAGAACACGATGGCGGCGTTCTCCGGCGCGGTGGCACTCGGATACCGGTACTTGGAGACCGACGCGCACACGACCTCCGACGGGGTGCTGATCTCGTTTCACGACGACCGGCTCGACAGGGTGACCGACCGGGTGGGTCTGATCCGGTCGCTGGCGTACGCCGACCTCCGCGAGGCGCGCATCGGAGGCGAATACGAGATCCCGACGATGGAGGAGTTGTTCAGGGCGTTCGACGGCGAGCGCGGTCGGTCAGCGGACGGACCCGGCCCGTCAACGGACGAAGCCAGCCGGTCGGCGCAGGCACCCGGCCCGTCGACGAACGAAGCCAGCCGATCGACGAGCGGGTTCGGTGACGTCGGCGGGCGTCCGGTGTGCTTCAACGTCGACCTCAAGGCGAACGGTGCGGTCGTGCCGATGGTGCGACTGGTGGCTCGGCTGGGTGTCGGTAACCGCGTATGCGTCGCGTCGTTCTCCAGCCCGCGACTGTGGGCATTCCGGGCGCTGTCACGGCTCCGGAGCGGGCACCGCAGGGCGGCGACATCGGCGGGGCCGATCGGAGTGGCAGCGCTGCGGCTGCTGCCCGACGCTCTCGCGCGATGGATCCACTCCCCCGGAATCGCCTACCAGGTTCCCGTGACGACGACGATCCTCGGTCGCGAAATCCGTGTAGTGACGTCAGGTTTCGTGCGCCGAGCCCACGCGCTCGGCAAGCAGGTACATGTCTGGACGATCAACGACGAACAGGAGATGCGCGAACTCCTCGACCTGGGCGTGGACGGCATAGTCACCGACCGGATCGACGTACTGAACCGGGTACTGGCGACCCGCTGACGCTGACGCTCCCTGACCTGCGACACTGCCGCCGACGTTCCCCGTCCCGCGGCACTCACAACGGAGGGCGAGATACGCGGGCACATGTGCCGCGGGACCCCACCGCATCGGGTGAGGTGCCGTGGCACATGTTCCGCCGAAAGTTCCGTTTCAGCGAAGGTGCCACGGCACGGGAGTGAACCAGGTCACCTTGTTCCGCCGCACGTTCCGTTTTCGCGACCGTGCCACGGCACGGGAGCGGCCTCGGTCAGCTTGCGGCGGCTGCCCTGTCGAGGGCGGCGCGGACGTCGGCGACGAGGTCGTCGGCGTGTTCGATGCCGACCGAGATACGCAGCAGGCCCGCTCCGATACCGGCGGCCTCGCGGACCTCTTCGGTCATCGATGCGTGCGTCATCGTCGCGGGATGGGCGACGAGGCTCTCGGCGCCGCCGAGCGACTCCGCGAGCGAGAAGCACTGCAGCCCGTCGACGAACGCCTTCACGGCCGGCACTCCCCCGCGCAGGTCGAAGCTGAGCATCGCGCCGGGCCCGTCCTGCTGTCGGGAGATGATCTGCTGGCCTGGGTGGTCGGCGAGGCCGGGGTAGTACACCGACTCCACCGCGTCGTGCAGGCGCACGACATCGACAACCGCCGCCGCGTTCTCCTGGTGGGTGCGCAGGCGGGAGGCGAGGCTGCGCACTCCGCGCATCGTGAGGTAGCTGTCGAAGGGGCTGCCCGGGACTCCGATGACGTTGGCCCACCAGGCGAGCTGCTCGGCTCCCTCATCGGTCGAGGCGATCACGGCACCCGCGACGACATCGCTGTGCCCGTTGATGTACTTGGTGGTCGAGTGCGTCACGTAGTCGGCGCCGTGCTCGAGCGGCCGCTGCAGAATCGGGGTGAGGAACGTGTTGTCCGCGACCACCGTCGCCCCCACCGCGTGGGCCGCATCGGCGACGGCGCGGATGTCGGTGACGCGCATGAGCGGATTCGAGGGCGTCTCGATCCACACGACCGCGGGCGCCGGTTCCTGGGCCAGACACTCCCGCAGCGCCACCTCGTCGGTGAAGTCGACGAGGTCATAGGTGAAGTAGCCGCGTTCGGCGAGGGAGTCGAACAGCCGCCACGTGCCGCCGTAGCAGTCGTGCGGGATGACGATGCGGTCGCCGACCTTCGTCAGCATGATCAGCAGGTTCGTGATCGCCGCCAGTCCGGAGGCCGTGACGATGCCCCCGGCTCCCCCCTCCAGCGTGGTCAGAGCCTCGGCGAGCACGTCGCGGGTCGGGTTGCCGCAGCGCGTGTAATCGTACTTGCGGGGCTGGTCGAAGCCCTCGAACGCGTAGTTCGTCGACATGTAGATCGGGGCGATGACGGCACCGTGGGTGCTGTCGGTCTCGATGTCTGCGCGGATCGCCCTCGTCAAGGGGGAAATCTCGGTCACTGCCGCCTCCGATGTCGTTTCTCGAGCGTGGAAACGGTGGCACGCTGCGGGAGGCGGTCGACACGGCGAGCGTGGCGATCCATCTCTCGGTACCGCTACCAGGTGGTGCGGTCCGCAGGAGGTGGCACCTTTTCCGCAGTCGAGCTGTGGTGGGTTGCCCCGGCGTCGTCAGGCCTGTCCCTCGGCCGGTCTTGATGGATGTGACCAGCCTAACAGTCCCGCCCCGGCCCCGTGCCGTGGCACAGGTACGCGATGGCGACATGCGGGAGAACATGTGCCACGGCACCACCACCGATGGGGGGCCGTGCTCGGGTCCCGCTGCGCGCTACATCTGCTCCGGCGACTCGATTCCGAGCAGTTCGAGGCCCTCGACCAGCACCCGCAGAGTCACCGCGCACAGGGCCAGGCGGGAGGCGCGCACCGCCGGGTCTTCTGCGGCCAGGACGGGGCAGTTCTCGTAGAACGCGCTGAACGCCTGGGCCAGGTCGAACAGGTACGTGGCCATGCGGTGCGGTTCGAGTGACTCCCCCACGGCGGCAACGACGCCGCCGAATCCGAGCACCTGCGTGGCGAGCGCGCGCTCGTGCTCGGCGTCGAGGGCGATCGGGGCGCGGGCGGCCTCCGCAGGGTCGATCGCCTCGCCTCCCTTGCCGCGGAAGATCGACCGGATGCGGGTGGCCGCGTACTGCAGGTACGGGCCGGTGTTGCCGACGAGGGCGAGCATGCGGTCGAGGTCGAAGACGTACTCGGAGTCGTGCGCCACCGACAGGTCGGCGTACTTGATCGCGCCGACACCGATCTGGCGGGCGATGGTGGCGCGCTCGTCGTCGGTGAGGTCGGGGCGGGCCTCGTCGATGTGGTTCTTGGCCTTGTCGACGGCCTCTTCGATGAGGGCCATGAGCCGCAGCGGCGCCCCGGAGCGGGTGCGCAGGATCTTGCGGTCTTCGCCGAGGACGTTGCCGATCTTGACGTGCACGACCTCCACGGTGTCGGGCAGCCACCCGGCGAGGCGGGCGGTGTCGAAGACCATGCTCAGGTGCAGCGCCTGAGGGGCACCGATGACGTACAGCACCCGGTCGGCGTGCAGGTCTTCGACGCGGTGCTTGATCGTGGCGAGGTCGGTGGTGCCGTAGCCGTAGCCGCCGTCGGACTTGCGGATGATGAGCGGCACCGGCTTGCCCTCGCGGCCCTTGTAGGCGTCGAGAAAGACGCACAGGGCTCCCTCGCTGATCGTCGCGATGCCCTTGGCTTCGAGCTCGTCGCAGATGCCGGGCAGCGCGTCGTTGTACGTGGATTCGCCGGCGAGATCGTCATCGGTGAGCGTGACACCGAGGGCGGTGTAGATGCGGTTGAAATACGCGGTGGACAGGGCGATGAGCTTCTCCCAGAGCCCGAGCGTTTCGGCGTCGCCGGCCTGCAGCGCCACGACGCGGGCACGGGCGCGGGTGGCGAACGCCTCGTCTCCCTCGAACTCTGCGCGGGCGGCCTGGTAGAACGCGTTCGGGTCGGTGCGCAGCAGTGCCGCCTCGTCGGAGTCGAGGCCGACGGCGAGAAGGTGCTCGATGAGCATGCCGAACGGGGTGCCCCAGTCGCCGATGTGGTTCTGGCGAATCACGGTGTGTCCCAGGCGCTCAAGCGTGCGGGCGAGAGAGTCGCCGACGACGGTGGTGCGCAGGTGACCGACGTGCATCTCCTTGGCCACGTTGGGCGCGGAGTAGTCGATGGGGATGATCTGCGCCTCTTGCGCGGGCACGCCGAGCCGGTCGTCGGTGGCGAGCGCGGAGACGAGCGAGCCGAGCCACTCCTGCCGGTACGTGAGGTTGATGAACCCGGGCCCGCTCACCTCGATGTCGGAGCACTCGGCGGTCAGGTCGAGGTTCTCGACGATGGCGGCGGCCACCTCGCGGGGATTACGCTTGGCCTTCTTGGCCAGTGCGAGGGCGGCGTTGACCTGCACGTCAGCGAACTGCGAGGGGCGCAGCACGGGGTCGGCTCCAGCGAAGTCGTCCCCGAGTGCCGCAACGATCGCGGCGGTGACCTTGGGAGCGATGACATCGAGGGGCGCACTCATGCCCCCAAGTCTAGGCGCGCGCAAACACGCCCCTAGACACGGCTAGCCCTGCCCCGCCCCTCCCCGCAGAGAGGGGTGCTCACGCTTCAGCTATGTAGGTGCGCCGCACTGTCATATATGCGCACTTCGACGCACCCACATAGCTGAAGGAACCGACTGGCATGACATCGGCCATGAGTCAGTCCCGGATCCGCTGGGGTAGGTGTGACTGCAGGAGGGCGCGGCCGCGTTCGTGGTTCCAAGGGTCGAACGCCTCGGTCACCGACTCCATGATCCCGAGGCCCCTGGCGATGATGAGCACGTTGTCGAGCGACGCACCCTTGCCCTTCTCCACCCTCGTGATCGTGGACGCCGATACCCCGCACCGCTCCGAGAGCGCAGCTACTGACAGGCCTTGCAGCTTGCGCCAGGCAGCGAGGTGCTCCCCGATGTCACGCATGCCGGTGCGCACGGCGAGTGGGAGAAGCACAGCCACGACACTCGCCTCCTCTGTCAGATATGACTCAGCTAATGGCTTTTGCTATCAATTCTGACGCAATATTGGGAGCCTGTCACCACTCAGACGCCGGCGCGACGGTCGAGCAGGTTCCAGACCTGGGGCCCCACGCCCGGATGAGCCTCGCGGTCGACCTCTGCGAGCGCTCGGCGGAGGTCGGTGAGCACGTCTTCGATCACTGCGGTCGCCGCGTCGGAGGGCACTCCCCACGAGGCGATCTCGGCGCGCACGTCATCCAGGGTCAGTTCGTCGAAACTACGCTTGCCTGCGATGTCGAGGGCAGAGAGGTGTTCGCCGCGATGGTGCAGGTGGGCCGCGATGTCGTAGGCAGGCGCGACCGACACCGACCCGTCTGAAAACCGCACGAACGACGTGTTCTTCGCGTGGTGGTCGGTGTTGCCGACGAGGTACGAGAACGTGACGAGCCGCGCCAGCACCGAAACGGCGAATATTCGGACAATCCTTCTTGTGCGGATATCCGCACATCCGTCAACTATGCGGATATCCGCACAAGCAGCAGAGCTCAGTCGACGAAGAGGCTTGCGTCGCCTGCACCCTGGCGAATCACCTCGGGCTCGTCGCCGGAGAGGTCGATGACCGTCGTCGGCTCGCTGCCACATTCGCCCGTGTCGAGCACGACGTCGACTGCGTTGTCGAGGTGATCTTTCACCTGCCAGCCGTCGGTCATCGGAGCGTCTTCGCCCGGCAGGATGAGGGTCGTGGTCAGCATCGGCTCGCCCAGCTCCTCCAGCAGGGCCTGCACGAGGCGGTCGCCGCTGATGCGCACGCCGACGGTCTTGCGCTTGGGGTCGAGCAGGCGCTTGGGCACCTCCGGGGTACCGCGCAGCACGAACGTATACGGCCCAGGCGTGGCCGACTTCAGCGCCCGGAACTGCCGGTTCGACATCATCACCAGTTGCCCGAGCTGCGCGAAGTCGCTACACATGAGCGCGAACTGGTGCTTGTTGCCGAGCTGGCGGATGGTCGAGATCCGCTCTTTGCCCTCGGCGTTACCCAGGGCGCAGCCGAGCGCATACCCGGAGTCGGTGGGGTACGCGATCACGCCGCCGTCACGCAGCGCCTTCACGGCCTGCGACACGAGGCGCGGCTGCGGATCAACGGGGTGAACGTCGAGGTATCGGGCCATCTACCCAGGGTAGGCGGCAACGGGGTCAGTAGCGCCAGGTGGCGGGGCCTCTCGTGCCGGCCGGGTACTCCTCCATCGGGACCTCGTTGTTGCGCCAGGCCTGCACCACCGGGGTCAGCACTCGCCACAGCTCCTCGGCCGTGTCGCCTCGCACCGACAAGAGCTGGTCGCCATCCATGATGTGGGCCAGGATCTCGCCGTAGGGGCGGATGGGGCTCTCGCCGAGGTCGGCGATCAGGCTCGAATCCTCGAGGTCGAACTTGTCGTCGGCGCCGTTGGTCGAGATATCGAGGATGAGCCGCTCGGGGCTCAGCGCGATCGTGAGGCGGTTCGGCTCGGGCGCCTCCCCGAAGCCGGTGGGCACGTGCCCGACCGGCTTGAAGTTGACGACGATGCGCCGGTCGTCCTTGCCGAGCGCCTTGCCACTGCGCAGACGGAACGGCACACCGGCCCAGCGTTCGTTGTTGATACGCACCGTGACCTCGGCGAGGGTCTCGGTCATGCGCTCGGCGTCGACCCCCTCCTCCGAGACGTAGTCGGGCACCCACTTGCCGTTGGTCTGCCCCGCCGTGTACCGCGCACGCAGGCTCGCGTCGACCGGGTCGTCGTTCCACAGATCCACCGAGCGCAGCACGTGGGTCATGAGGTCGCGCAGTTCGAGTGCGTCGAGGCGGGCCATGTCCTCCATCGCCACCATCGTCAGCACGAGCAGCAGGTGGCTCTGGATCATGTCGATGAGCGCACCGGCGTTGTCGTAGTACCGCGCCCGACCCTCGAGGGCGAGGGCCTCGTCGAAGATGATGTCGATGCTCTCCACGTGCGAGGCCCGCCAGACCGGCTCGAACACGCGGTTCGCGAACCGGAAGCCGAGGATGTTGAGCACCCCGCTGCGACCGAGAAAGTGGTCGACACGGTAGATCTGGTCTTCGGAGGCGAACCGGTGCAGTTGCTCGTTGAGCCGCCGGGCGCTCTCGAGGTCACGACCGAACGGCTTCTCGAGCGCAAGCCGCACGGTCGGCGGGATACCCGTCTTCTCGAGCACCTCGCACACCCGCTCGGTGATCGCCGGAGGCAGCGCGAAGTAGATGACGCTCGGGGTGTCGCCCAGTTCGTCGACCAGCGCCTTCACCGCGGTCTCGTCGAGCAGGTCGACCTGCCGGTACCAGGTGTCGGCCATGGCGCGCTCCGCGCGGTCGTTGGGGCACCCACCTCCGCACAGAGCCGTGCTCACGCGCTCGCGCCACTGCTCGTCGGTCATCGGGTCGACGGCGGCGCCGAGGATCCGCACGACGCGGTGCGGCTCGACCTCCAGCAGCGTGCCGAGGCCCGGCAGCAGCAGTCTGGAGGTGAGGTCACCCGAGGCCCCCAGGATGAGCAGGTTCACGGGCTGACTGGACTGCGACATTTCGTCCTCGCTGTTGACTCGACTTCGCATGTTTCGTTCAACCTCACCACCGCAGGCTGAACGCGGGATGAGCCGGATGTCGACACGCCGTGACAACCAGCGACCCGACAGCAGTGTACTTGAACCTTCAAGCACAAGTGATGCGGAGATGCCACGGCCGGCCCACGCTCCAAGCACGCGCACGGATTTCAACCCATGCCATGACACGTATGAGAATGGATCCCATGCCGTTCAACCTGCGCAGCCGCTCGTTCGTCAAAGAGATCGACTTCACTCCGGTCGAATGGCGACACCTGATACGGCTCGCGGCCGAGTTGAAGCGCGCGAAATACGCCGGCACCGAAACCCCGCGCCTGCGCGGCAAGAACCTCGCCCTCATCTTCGAGAAGACCTCAACCCGCACCCGCGCCGCGTTCGAAGTCGCGGCCCACGACCAAGGCGCCACCACCACTTACCTCGACTCCAACGGATCGCAGATCGGGCACAAGGAGTCGATCAAAGACACGGCCCGGGTGCTCGGCCGCTTCTACGACGGCATCCAGTACCGCGGCAAGAGGCAGACCGACGTCGAGATCCTCGCCGAACACGCGGGAGTTCCGGTGTGGAACGGCCTCACCGACGAGTGGCACCCCACCCAGATGCTCGCCGACCACCTCACGCTCACCGAGCACGTACACAAGCCGTTCGGCGACATCACGTACGCCTACGTCGGCGACGCCCGCAACAACGTCGGCAACAGCTTTCTCATCACCGGCGCGATGATGGGCATGGATGTGCGCATGGTCGCCCCCGAACCCTTGCTCAACGCGCCGGAGGTCGTCACGCAGGCCCGCGAGATCACCGAGTCCACGGGCGCCCGCATCACCCTCACCAGCGACGCGGCCGAGGGAGTGCGCGGGGCAGACGTGCTCTACACCGATGTCTGGGTGTCGATGGGCGAGCCCGAGGAGTCGTGGGAGCCACGCGTCGAGCAGCTGCGTCCGTACCAGGTGAACGCGGCCCTCATGGAGGCGACCGGCAACCCCGACACGAAGTTCATGCACTGCCTGCCCGCCTACCACGACCGCAACACGTCGATCGGCGAGAAGATCTACCAGCGCATGGGCATGGACGGCATCGAGGTGACCGAAGAGGTCTTCGAGTCCACGGCGTCGATCGTGTTCGACCAGTCCGAGAACCGGATGCACACGATCAAGGCGATCATGGTGGCGACGCTGGGCTGGTGACCCGCCCCGGGGAGGGCAGGGCTACGCGGAGTAGACCTTGCGGCCGCCGATGTAGGTCTCGGTCACGCCGACCTGCCCGATGTCTGCGGCGGCCACGGTGAACGGGTCGCTGTCGAGCACGACGAAATCGGCCGCGCGGCCGGGCGTGATCTCACCCATGCCGTTGAACCCGGCGCACCGCGCCGCACGTGAGGTGTACAGGAGCAACGCCTGCCCGACGGTGAGCGCCTCGTCATAGCCGAGGCTTTCGCCTCCGAGCGCGCGACGGTCGACCGCGGCCTGCACCGAGGTGAACACGTTGTCAGAATCGCGCAGCACAGTGGCGGGGCAGTCGGACGACAAGGCGGCGGCCGGCACCTGCTCGTACAACCGCCGCAGCGGGTACGTGTCGACCAGGTGGCGGGTGGTGAGCACCTCGCTGTACGCCTCGAACTCCGCGAAGTAGAAGATCGAGTGGCTGATCACGCCGAAGCTCATGCGGGACTCGGCCAGGCGGCGCGTCAGCTCTTCGGTGAGCACCGTCGCGTGCTCGATCCGCACGGAGGGCGTCTCGCCGAGCCACGGCTCCTCGTCTCCGAGCACGTCGATCACGTGGTCGATCGCTGCGTCGCCCATCGCGTGTACGGAGAGCTGCACCCGGTTCTCGCGGGCCCACACGAGCGCGCCCCGCAGGTCGTCGTCGGTGCAGGTGGGGCCACCGAAGGAGTCGGGGGTGTCTCGGAACGCGCGGGTCATCCAGGCGGTGCGGTCGGTGATGACCCCGTCCATGAAGACCTTGGCGCCCGCGACGCGCGCACGCCCGGAGCGGTCGTCGTCGGTGAGCTGCGGCGGGTTGCCGCGGATCTTGCTCCATTCGAGGTACAGGTCGATGCGCTGCGCGTACCCCTGCTCGACCGCCGAGCGCACGGCGGGCAGCGGATCGGCGACCATCGTCGCGGCCATGTCGGTCGTGCCGACGATACCCAGCGAGGCGAGGTGCTCTCCCACTGTGACCAGCTCGGATGCCAGCTTCTCCGGCGACAGGGGCGGCAGCGCGGCCTCCACGGCCTGCACGGCTCCGATGTCGATGAGCATGCCGTTGGGCTCGCCGTCGTCATCGCGACCGAAGCGGCCGCCCGCCGGATCCGGGGTGTCCTTGGTGATGCCGGCGAGACGCAGCGCTCCCGAGTTGCACGAGGCGGAGTGGGCGCAGAACCGCCGCACGAGCACCGGGCGCGTGTCGGAGACCTTGTCGAGATCGTCGCGCGTCAACTGGCGTTTCTCGGCGAGGGCGGCCTCGTCGTAGCCCCAAGCCAGGATCCAGTCACCGTCGCTCTCCCCGTCTTTGTCGTCGCCTGCACCGTCGCCAGTGACGTGCTCGGTTCGCAGCAGTTCGATCAGGTCGTCGATGGTCTCGATGGAGGGCGGCAGGAGGCACGTCTCCGGCCCGTGGTGGGCAAGGAAGGTCGGGTGGTGGTGCACATCGAGCAGTCCAGGCACCACGGTGCGACCGGCGAGGTCGATCACCTCGGCCTGGGGATTGTCGACAGGCTGCTCGACCGGGCGCCCGGTTTCGTCGAGGCGGCCGCCCACCCAGGAGAATGTGCCGTCCGTGACGCGGAACGCCGTGACGAAATCGTCTTCGCTCTTACCGGTGAAGACTTTTCCGTTGACGAACAGCCGGTCTGCCATGCGGGGTGCTCCTGTGATCCCCGGTCACGCCGGGCTGTTCATCACGGTAGCTGTGGGCACCTGTCGCGCCTGGCAAGACAGCCCCGAATCGACGCATTACCTGCACGAAGAGCCCGAAAATCGTTACTCGATGGGGCTCTGCGCGCGGGGTAGCTGCGTGAGGGGTCGGTACTGAGTCAGTGAGGGGTCAGCGGGGTGACGGCTCCGCGGGCGCGCTGATCCGTAGGGCGGCACGGGCCAGCGTCTGCACCGCCTCGGGCACGCGCCCGCCCGGAAATCCGGTCACGTCGCTCCGGCTGGGATGGCGCTGTGGAGCGAACCCGCCGCCACCGCTGAGCAGCGACAGCACTGTCCAGGTCTCGTCGGCCCAGAACGCCACCGTCTCCTCACTCACGCGCCCGGCCCGAGTGCGCCAGCCTGCGTCTTCCATCACCGTGTGGCACAGGTGGCTGACGCGCTTGGGATGCGGTCCGAAGCGGTTGTCCGAGCCGAGCACCTCGTGCTTCGTCACACCGCTCGCCGCACAGAGCAGCGCCAGCGTGCCTGCGTCGATCTCGTGGGGCACCTCGCCCAGCGGCAGGTTGCGGGCGATCACAGTGGCGAGCCCCCGAGGTGACTCGACCTGGCATCCGTCGCCGCCGAGCGAAGGGTGGAGCACCAGCTTGCCGCGCGAGCACGTGACCAGCTTCAACGCGACAGCCGTGGCGACGAGGCGACGGGGAAAGGGGCAGTCGTCACCCGCGGCCACACCTCCGCGCGTGCCACTCACAGCGTCGAGCAGGGCACGGAAGTGCGCGACCATCGGCTCGCAGGTCGCATCGTCGAGTTCGGCGGGCAGGGAGGCGCCCGGGCCGCCTCCGGCAGCGAGCGCGGCAGCTGTGTCGACGACGGACAGCGCGGGGCGCTCGGAGGTCGCCTGCAGGGCGCGGCGATGCTCCGTCAGCAGCGTGAGCGCGTCGAGACCGGCGTCGGCCAGCAGATGCGCCAGGGCACGGCGTCCCTTCGTGTCGCACGCTCCCACGAGGTCACCGACCGCGGGCGTGAGCGTGTCGAGCGGAGGCATGGGCGGCGGGAGGTCGAACAGGTCGACCGCGACCACCCTCTCCTTCGCCTTCTCGAGTTCGAACACCTCCGGGTCGAAGTCGTCGGGCAACCAGTCGATCTGGTCGAGCACATCGTCGGGGTGGGTCTGCAGGCGTTCGACGGCCTCGCCGGTCAGCACGGCAACGATGTCGTTGTACGTCCACACGCCGCCACAGTCCTCGGGCGGGCAGGCGCGCTCGCCCGCCAGCAGCGCGGCACGCGGCTCACCGGGAAGACGAACGCGGACGCCCTCCACGCTGATCACGTGCCGCCACGCACAGGCCATGTCGTAGTCGTAATGCAGCACATCGCCCACGTCGGCGAGCACCTCGCCGACCTGCACCTGCGACTCGTGGATTCCGGTTGTGCGCACACTGCGACCTGCGCCTTCGACGGAATCGCGGTACTCGCGCATGTCGGCGACGAGGTCGTCGTCGTCGAGTTCGGCGTCGGTCAGCAGCGTGGGCATCACCACGCCCGCGTCGCCGCGGAAGGCCGACCTGAAGCCGTGCAGATGCACGTCGTCCCAGCCCATGGCCTGGCTGATGACGTCGTGAAACTGGTCGAGGCGCAGGTCACCGGCAACCTCGATACGACGCCACACCTGCGGAAACGAGTGCTCCAGGTCGACGAGCACGCTCAACATCACCGACCCGTCACGAACCCGCGTGGGCTCGCGATTCCCGCCGGTACCTGTGTGGCCCGGGTGGTCACCCTCCGTATCGTCGGTGACCAGGGAAGGCTTGCGCGGCGCGATGATCGATGCCGCTGGTCCGGAGATCCAGTCGGCGGCCGTCTCGGCCCCTGGCCTACGTGTCGCGGCATGGGGCACCGACGGGCCCGGGATGCCACGACGTGGAAATGGGATGACGTTGTCGCCCGATCGACTGCCCCTGTGGTCGGTCACAGCCGCACACTAGAACGGGTGAGCGATCAGATCACACACGTGTGTCTAGGCCCTGTGGACATACTCCGCGAGTCTGCTCATGGCCGTGTCGAATTCGTCGGTCGCCCCCGCAAGTGACATCCGGATGAATCGCCGACCGTCCGAATGGCGGTCATGCAGGTCGCTCGGCGGCGCGAAATCGACGCCCGGTGTCACCGCCACACCCGTCGCGGCCAGCACGTCCTCCGCCCACCGCACCGAATCGTCGGTGAGGTGCGAGATGTCTGCGTAGGCGTAGAACGCGCCGTCGGGCGGGGCCATGCGCTGCACGCCGAGCTCGCCAATGCGCGCCTGCACCAGGGCCCGGTTGGCCGCGTACCGGCGCACGTGGGTCTCGAGTTCAGCGACGGAGGCAGGATCGAACGCCGCGACCGCTGCGACCTGCGAAATCGCCGGAGCACAGATGTTGAGGTTGCCCAGCAACAGCTCCACCGGGCGGGCCAGCGGCTCGGGCACGAGCGCCCAGCCGATGCGCCAACCGGTCATCGAGTAGTACTTCGAGAACGAACCCACCACAGCGGCCGCCCGCGAGGTCTCCCAGGCGCACGCCGCGCGGTCGCCGTAGGTGATGCCGTGGTAGATCTCGTCGCTGATCAGCAGCGTTCCGTTGGCCTCGCACCAGCGAGCGAGGGCGGCGAGCTCATCTGCCGGGATGATCGAACCCGTGGGGTTGGCCGGCGAAGCCACGATGACGCCCGCCGGGGCTCCGTTCTCCTCCGCGAATGCTTCGAGATGAGACACGTGCAGCTGGAATCGGGTCGACTCGTCGCAGTCGACCTCCACGACATCGCAGCCCAGCGCCGCGAGCGTGTTGCGGTAGGCGGGATAGCCGGGGCGCGTCATCAGCACGGTGTCGCCCGCGTCGAATGCGGCTAGGAAGAGGGCCGTGAACGCCCCCGACGAGCCCGTGGTGACGACCACCTCGTCAGGGTCCACCGCCACCCCGTACGTGGTGCCGTAGTGAGCCGCGATGGCCTCGCGCAGGTCCCGATTGCCGATCGCGTCGGTGTAGCCCATCACCTCCGCCGCGCTCAACGCGCGCGCCGCCGCCTCACGCACCGGCCTCGGGGCGGGCGTGGCGGGCTGCCCCAAGCAGAGCGACAACATGTCGCCGTGCGTGGCCGCGCGCACGTTCGCGGCCTTGAGCACCTCCATCGCGAAGAACGGCGGGGCCTGACCACGGGTAGAGACATTCACGGATCGACGTACGGACATGCCCTCATCTTCTCAGCGTGCCGCCAGCAGCACCGACCTCTGAACAGACGAGGGATTTCCCGGTAGACGCGACGACGCCGGATTTCCATCTCTTTCGAGGCAGAAATCCGGCGCCGGTCACACGATTACACCTGTGAGCCACCGCATTTCACGGCAGCAACGCAGGATGTCAGCGGCGTACCAACTTCACGAGGAAGAGCAAAATGCACGCACCGAGTAGAGCGGTCAGGAAGCTGAAGATGAGCCCGCCGCCTGCGACGTTCACGCCGAGAACGGAGAGCAGCCAGCCACCAAGAAGACCGCCGATGATACCGACGACGATGTTGAGGAAGACGCCCTGCTGAGCGTCAGTCCCCATGAACTTGCTGGCAATCCAACCAGCGAGGCCGCCGACGATGATCCAGCCGATGATCCCCATTGAGAGCATGTGTGATTTCCCTTCGGTGTTCGTTTGCCCCGAGCAAACGGGCGCACTCGTACGAACGACTTACCCGTCGGATACATTTCCCAAACAGCTGCACAGTTTCTGCAACTGAATCGTGATGTCGTAGCCGTGGCCACCGCCAGTGACAGCCGTGGCACGGCCGGTGAGACGATGGCCTGAGCCCCGCCAGCACCACGACGAGCCCGAGGAGCCTACGTGAACTCCACACCCACACCCTCCACCGCGTCTCACGGACTGCCGATCGCGGACGGGCGCCCGTGCGTGATCGTGCCGGTGGTGTCGAGCACCCTGTCCGGCCTGCGCGACGAGATCACCGCGCTCGTGGGCTCACCGGCCCAGATGGTCGAATGGCGGGCCGACCTGTACCAAGAGGCCAGGTCGCTGAACGACATCGTCGCCGTGGCGCGCGAGATCAACGCGGCGCTCGGTGACGCCGCCACGCGCCGGGGTGACGCCCATGCGCTGCCCCTGCTGTTCACGTACCGCACCACCTCACAGGGCGGCAAGGGCATCGCCAACGAACACGACTACGCCATGCTCATCGAGGCCGTGGCGGGCTCCGGCGCGGTCGCCGCCGTCGATGTCGAGTTCCAAAACCCGCAGGGGCCCGTCGTCATCGACATCGCCCAGTCCGAGGGGGCCGCGGTCATCGCCTCCGCCCACGACTTCTCGGGCACTCCCCCGCGCAAGGAGATCGTGTCGCTGCTGGCCGGGATGGAGGAGGCGGGTGCCGACGTCGCCAAGGTCGCCGTGATGCCGCACAGCCCCGACGACGTGCTCAAACTGCTCGGCGCCACGGTCGAGCGCCGCCAGACCGCCGAGATTCCCCTCATCACCATCGCGATGGGCCCGCTCGGCGCCATCACCCGCCTCGGAGGCGAGCCGTTCGGCTCCGCCGCCACGTACGCGACGGTCGGCGAGGGCTCGGCCCCTGGCCAACTCGACGCAGACGCGGTCGCCCCGATCCTCGACCTCCTGCACGCCCAACTCACCGACTGAGCGGCACACGACGGCCGAGGGTCGGTGGCTCAGATGCTCGGGTCGAAGGCCCTCGCCAAGGGGTCGCCGACCATGCCTGCGGCAAAGGTGGCGCCTCCGGCCGGGTCGATGACGAGGAAGCCGCCCGTGGAGCGGAAGTCGGCGTAGTCGTCGGTCGCCACCTCGTCCGCGAGGCGGATCGTGGCGCGGACGATGTCGTTGAGTTCGGCTGGCTCGCCGGAGTCGACCCAGTCCTGCGTATCGACATCCCAGTGCTGGGTGACGCCCGTGATGATGCCGCGCACCACGTTGGTGCCGATCTTCACGAGCACGCGCTGTTTCGGCTTGCTCGCCCGCTCGTCGAGCCAGCACAGCACGCCCACCAGCTCGCCGGTCGACTCCGGCTTCGGCTGGTCACCGAGCGCGAGCACCTGACCACGGCCGACGTCGAGTTCGTCGCGCAGCAGGATCGTCACCGACTCGCCCGCCGCCGCCGACTCCACCGGGCCGACCGGGGTGTCGATGCCCGTCACCATCGACGACAGGCCCGAGGGCAGCGCCGTCACGACATCGCCGACCCGCACCTGCCCGGAGGCGATGCGCCCGGCAAGCCCGCGGTAGTCGGGGTGCTCGGGGGTGCGGGGGCGGATGACGAGCTGCACCGGCATCCGGAACGGCGCCTCGACCGCCGACGAGACGACGTCGAGGTCTTCCAGCAGCTCGAGCAGGCTCGGGCCGTCGTACCAGGCGCCCGCAGGGTCGTTCTCGACCTCCGCCGTGGCCCCGTCACCGACGACGTTTTGGCCGGTCAACGCACTGACGGGCACGATCCGCACGTGCTTGTTGCCAAGACGCTCCGCGATCGAGCGCAGCTCGCCCGCGACCGCGTCGAAACGTGCCTGGTCCCAGCCGATCGCGTCCATCTTGTTGACCGCGAAGATCACGTGCGGCACCTGCAGCAGCGCCATCACCGCGGCGTGGCGGCGGGTCTGCACGAGGGCGCCGTTGCGGGCGTCGACGAGGATGAGTGCCGCGTCGGCCGTGGACGCACCCGTCACCGTGTTGCGGGTGTACTGGGTGTGCCCAGGGGTGTCGGCGAGGATGAACGAGCGTCGGTGCGTCGAGAAGTAGCGGTAGGCCACGTCGATCGTGATGCCCTGCTCGCGCTCGGCACGCAGGCCGTCGGTGAGCAGCGCGAGGTCGACGGCGTCGGCTCCGCGGCGCTTGCTGGCCGCCTCCACCGCCTCGTACTGGTCGGCGAGGATCGACTTGGTGTCGTACAGCAGCCGGCCCACCATGGTCGACTTGCCGTCGTCGACCGAACCGGCGACGACCAGGCGCAACTGGGGCCGGGAGGCCGCGACCTCCGAAGCGCCCCCCGCCTCGAGAACGGCGTCGAGACGATCGGTCACATCGATGCTCATCAGAAGTAGCCCTCCCGCTTACGGTCTTCCATCGACGCCTCCGAGAGGCGGTCGTCGGCGCGGGTGGCGCCGCGTTCGGTGAGGCGGCTCACCGAGATCTCGGCGACGATCGCCTCGATGGTGCGAGCGTCGGATTCGACAGCGCCCGTGCACGATCCGTCGCCGACGGTGCGGTAGCGCACGGTCTTGCGGATCAGCTCGTCCTTCTCCCCCGGCCCGAACCACGGGCCGGGCGTCATCCACATGCCGTCGCGCAGCCACACGTCGCGCTCGTGGGCGAAGTAGATGGAGGGAAGCTCCACGTTCTCGACGGCGATGTAGTGCCACACGTCGAGCTCGGTCCAGTTGGAGAGGGGGAACACGCGAGTGTTCTCGCCGGGGGCGTGGCGGCCGTTGTAGACGTCCCACAATTCGGGGCGCTGCTTACGCGGGTCCCAACCGCCGAAGCCGTCGCGCACCGAGAAGATGCGCTCCTTGGCGCGGGCGCGGTCTTCGTCGCGACGGGCACCACCGAGCAGGGCGTCGAACTTCTGCTCCTCGATCGTGTCGACCAGCGGAACGGTCTGCAGGGGGTTGCGGGTGCCGTCGGGACGCTCGGTGACGCGCCCGTCGGCGATCCAGTCCTCGACCGCGGCGACCACGAGGTTGAGACCGAACTGCGCGACCATGCGGTCGCGGTACTCGATCACCTCGGGCAGGTTGTGCCCGGTGTCGACGTGCAGCAGCGTGATCGGCAGCGGAGCCGGGGCCAGCGCCTTGCGGGCCAGGTGCAGCAGCACCGCCGAGTCCTTGCCGCCGCTGTACAGCAGTGCCGGGCGGTCGAATTCGGCCACGACCTCGCGGATGATCTGGATGCTCTCGGCCTCCAGCGCGCGGATGGTCGACAGACTCTGTGTGGCCGCCGCCTCGGAGCGAGCCGGAGTGCCGAGATCCGAGAGCCCAGAGACCTGGTCAGCGGTTGCCGTCACAGCATTCCCCTTTTCTGCAGCAGCGCGATGACGCGGTCCGCCGCCTCCTGGGTGTCGATGTCGGTGGTGTCGAGGTCGAGGTCGGGCGCAGTCGGCGCCTCGTACGGGTCGTCGACGCCGGTGAGGTGTGTGACCTTGCCTGCGGCGTGCGCGGCGTACAGGCCCTTCACATCGCGGCGGGCGCACTCGTCGACGCTGGTCGACACGTAGGTCAGCGCGTAGGGCGTGCCCTCAGCCGCGTGCTCGTCACGGATGCGGTCGCGGGTCTGCTCATACGGTGCGATCACTGGGACCAGCACCAATACCCCGTTACGGGCCAGCAGCCGAGCGAGGTACCCGACGCGCGTCACGTGCGCGTCGCGCTCCTCCTTGGTGAAGCCCAGCCCCGGCGAGAGGTGGTCGCGCAGCTCGTCACCGTCGAGCAGTTCGACCCGCACGTCGTTCCCTGAGGCAGCGAGCTTCTCCTGAACCGCGAGCGCGACCGTCGTCTTACCGGCCCCCGAAAGCCCGGTAAGCCACAACGTCCCGCCCGTGCCAGTGGAGGCATCAGTCGACATGGATCCCACACTCCGTCTTGTCCGTACCTGCCCAACGACCGGAGCGCGGGTCTTCACCCGGCGCGACCTTGCGCGTGCACGGCGCGCAGCCGATGGACGGATACCCCTGGTCGAGAAGCGGATTGCGCACGACGTCGTTGTCGCGCGCGTACGCCTCGACCTGCTCGTCGCTCCACGCGACGATCGGGGAGATCTTGACCAGGCCGTGCTTCGCGTCGAACGACACCTCAGGCGCGCCCGCGCGGCTCGCCGACTCCGCGCGGCGCAGGCCCGTCATCCACGCCTCGTAGCCCTCGAGGGCCTCGAACAGCGGTGTCGTCTTGCGCAGCATGCAGCACAGGTCGGGGTTGGAGGCGAACAGGTCTTTGCCGTACGTGGCGTCCTGCTCGGCCACCGTCTGCTCGGCGCGGATGTCGCGCACGTTGAGCCGGTACCGCGAGGCCACCTCGTCGCGCGTCGCGAGGGTCTCGGCGAAGTGGTAGCCGGTCTCGAGAAAGAGCACGTCGGTGCCGGGTGCGACGCTCGCGACGAGAGCCGGCAGCACGGCATCCTGCATCGAAC
Organism: Dermatophilus congolensis; assembly: GCA_030538115.1. Taxonomy (GTDB): domain Bacteria; phylum Actinomycetota; class Actinomycetes; order Actinomycetales; family Dermatophilaceae; genus Dermatophilus; species Dermatophilus congolensis_B. The sequence continues at coordinate 31,596 of JAUNUP010000007.1, forward strand.
TCGCCACGGCCACACGGGAGCCGAACGTCGCCTGCGCCCAGGCGATGATCTCCTCCGCACTCGCTCCGGCGAGCGTGCGCGCGCCTTCTTCCGCGAGCGACTGCAGCTCCTCCGTGGTGCGCGAGCGGCCAGAGCGATCAGCAGCGATCGTCACTGGAGAACGTCCTCCTCGGCGCGGCCCGCCCACTGCGCGAACCGCTCGCCCGGCTGGGCGTCGGCGGCGTAGGCGCGCACGAGACGCTCCACGTAGTCGCCGAGTTCGGCCGAGACGACCTTGTGCCCGCGCAGCTTGCGGCCGTAGCCGGCATCGGCACCGAGCTCGCCGCCCAGGTGCGCCTGGAAGCCCTCGACCTGCTCGCCCGCGTCATCGGTGACGATCTGGCCCTTGAGCCCGATATCGGCGACCTGGATGCGAGCGCACGAGTTGGGGCAACCGTTGAGGTTGATCGCGATCGGCCGGTCGAGCTTCACATCCGCGAGACGCTCGTCGAGGTCGGCCACGAGGTCGTGAGCGCGCTGCTTCGTGTCGACGATCGCGAGCTTGCAGTACTCCAGACCCGTGCAGGCCATCGTGCCGCGGCGCCACAGGCTGGCGCGAGCGTGCAGACCGAGCGGGCGCAGGGTGTCGATGAGCTCGTCGGCCTTGTCGGGGTCGACATCGAGCACGACGAGCTTTTGCAGCGGCGTGAACGAGACCGCGTCGGAGCCGGCCGCGCGGGCCGCCTCCGCGACCTTGGTGAGGATCGTGCCGGAAACCCGGCCCGCGACCGCCGCGAAACCGACGGCGACCTTGCCGTCCTTCTGCTGCGTGATGCCGACGTAGTCGATCGGCGACTCGGGTGCCACCGCCGACGGGCCGTCGATGAACGGACGCTTGAGGTACTCCTTCTCGATGACCTCGCGCACCTTCTCCGCGCCCCAGTCCTTGACCAGGTACTTCATGCGGGCCTTGTTGCGCAGACGGCGGTAGCCGTAGTCACGGAAGAACTCCGTGACCGCACGCCACACCTCCGGCACCTCCTCCAGCGGCACCCACGCACCCAGACGCGGGGCGAGATGCGCGGAGGTCGAGAGGCCGCCGCCGACGAAGACGTCGAAGCCCGGCCCGTGCTCGGGGTGCTCGACCCCGACGAAACTCACGTCGTTGATCTCCGGCACCGCGTCCCAGAACCACGAGACCGAGCTCTTGTACTTGCGGGGCAGGTTCGCGAGGGAGTCGTCCTCACGCAGGATCTGCTTGATCGCCTCGATGGCCGACAGCGGGTTGACGAGCTCGGAGTCGAGACGCCCGGCCAGCGGCGAGCCGAGGATGACGCGGGGGCAGTCGCCGCACGCCTCCTGCGTCCACAGGCCGAGGGGCTCGAGGCGATCCCAGATCGCGGGCACGTTCTCGATGTCGATCCAGTGGTACTGGATGTTCTGACGGTCGGTGATGTCGGCCGTGTCCTGCGCGTACTGCGTCGACACCTCGCCGATGGCCTGGAGCTGCTCCGTGGAGAGGATGCCGCCGTCGATACGGATACGCATCATGAAGTGCGTGTCGTCGAGCTCCTCCGGCTCGAGCTGGGCCGTGCGGCCACCGTCGATGCCGGGCTTGCGCTGCGTGTACAGACCCATCCAGCGGAAACGGCCCCGCAGGTCGTCGGGGTGGATCGACTCGAAGCCCTGCTTCGAGTAGACCTCGACGATGCGCTGCCGCACGTTGAGCGGGTTGTCTTCGCGCTTGAACTCCTCGTTGTGGTTGAGGGGGTCGCGCTCACCGAGTGCCCACTGGCCCTCGCTGCGTGGCGCGCGGGCACGCGCAGGACGGGCCGACTCGGGCTTGGTCTCGACGGTCACTCCGGCTCCTCCATGACGACGGTCAGGCGTTGCGGCGCTTGTGGCGGGCTCGGATTCGCGCCCGGACGCTCAGCGCCAGCGGCAACCATGACATGCCCCCGTATCCGCGGCTAACCCCCATCCATATAACGAGACGTTGGGGGTATGGTTAACTCTTGTTATGCCTCACGCGTCTTCACCCGGCGTGTTCGTGCTCGCAGCGCACGGCACCCACTCGCCTCTCGGCCGCGCCTGCGTGCGCGCGTTGACCGATGCGGTTCGCTTGCGCCGCACCGACATCGAGTTCGTCGACGCGTTCGTCAGCGTGCAAACCCCGAGCCCCGACGACGTGGTTTCACGCCTTGCAGGCGGCGGGCCGATCACCATCGTGCCGATTCTGCTCTCGGCCGGGTTCCACGTACGCATCGACCTGCAACGAGCCGCCGGGCTGGCGTCAGGAACGAGGGTCACCTCTCCGCTCGGCCCGGATCCGCGACTCGCGTCCCTGCTCGGGCGACGGCTCGCCGACGCCGGAGTGACGCCGGGCGACGGACGGATCGTGACTCTCGCGGACGCCGGTTCGCGCGGACTCGCGGCACAACGCGACGTCACCGCGATGGCAGGGATGCTGGCTCGGCACATGGGGCGCCCCGTGTCGGTCTCGCACGCCTCCGCCGCGGAGCCGCTCACGACCGAACTCGTGGCCGAGCAGCGCGAACTCGGCCGGGAGGTCGCTGTCGCCAGTTACCTTCTCGCGCCGGGGCACTTCGCGACGAAACTCGCCGATTCCGGCGCGGAGCTCGTCACCGCGCCGCTGATCCCGGCGGAGGCTGCCGACGCCCCGTCGGCCGTGCCGAACGAACTGGTCGAGTTGGTGCTCGACCGCGCGGGACTCCTGGAAGCGGCAACATCACTCACGGCGTAGGACCGCTCTGCCCCCGTCCCATGGCACTGCTGTGACCAGGGAACATGCTCGAAAACATGTGCCATGGGACCCACCCGGTCGGGTGCCACGGCACATGTCAACCCAGACAGTTTCTTTCTCCCGCAGGTGCCGTGGCACGGGAATCAGGGCCGCGGCACTCCGCTGCTGGGGTGCCACGGCACATGTCGATCCCGCATCGTTTCGCTTCACGGCGTAGGACCACCCTGCCCCCGTCCCATGGCACTGCTGTGACCAGGGGACATGCGCGAATACATGTGCCATGGGACCTACCCGGTCGGGTGCCACGGCACATGTCAACCCAGACAGTTTCTTTCTCCCGCAGGTGCCGTGGCACGGGATGGTCAGCGCAGGTCGGTGAGGTTTGCTACCTCGCCGATCACTATCACCGCCGGTGACTTCACTCCGTTCGTCGTCACGAGTTCGGCCGCCTCGCTCGCGACACCTCGCAGGATTCTCTGGTCGGGCTTGAAGCCCTTTTCCACGACCGCGAACGGTGTCTGCGGCGGCAGGCCCGCGCGGAGCAGCCCGGCCACGCACTGCACGAACGTGCCCACTCCCATCAGCACGACGATCGTTCCGCCGAGGCCCACCAGATGGCGGCACTCGGCCTCCGTGAACGGGTCGTGGCCCGAGATCACCGTGAATGCCCGTGTCACCTCGCGGTGTGTCACGGGAATCCCCGCCACCCCGGGCACCGCTATCGCCGACGTGATGCCGGGCACCAGCGTCACCGGCACCCCGGCCTCGCGTGCCGCAGCGACCTCCTCGCCTCCCCGTCCGAACACGAACGGGTCGCCGCCCTTGAGCCGCACGACGTGGTTACCCGCGAGCGCCTCTTCGACGAGCAGCCGGTTGATCTCGTGCTGCGGAACCCGGTGGAACCCGGGCAGCTTGCCGACATCGACGATGCGAGCGGCCGGCGCGGCGGCCTGGATCACGTCGTGGTCGTCGTGCGTCGCGAGCCTGTCGGTGAACACGACATCGGCCGCGAACAACTCCTCGCGAGCGCGAACGGTCTGCAGCGTCACGTCCCCCGGCCCGGCTCCAACGAGCACAATGCGACCTCCCGCAGGAGGCGGTGCGAGCCGCACGACGACGCGCCCGGTCGCGAACCGGGACACCGTGTCGACCCACCCGAGGTCACCACCGCTGACATCGATCACCACCGAACACGCCTCGGTTCCGCGAGGCTGGGCGGCGTGTGATTCACCTCCCTCCGACGAGACGCCAAAAGTCACGGCGTCACCCGACGACACATCGTCGCTGGTCGTGACACGAACAACACCCGCGGCGCGACTCTCGACCCGCGCCGCGACCCAGTCGACGGAACGCGCCGGCCCCACGACGATTACGGACGCGGCACTGAAGTCGAGATCGAGAAGCACACCGGCGAACGTAGCACCGACCCGGAATCGTCAGTCGACTTCGTGGAGGACTACTACCGACCAGGGGTGCACGTCGTACGTGTCGGCCTCGATCACGTCGCGTACGTCGCCGTGGTCGAGATCCACCAGGTCGGCCAGGGAGCCGAAGACGTTGCACTGCGCCTCCGCGTACGGAGCCGTGTCGACCAAGCGCTCCCAACGGCGGTTCTCGTGCGGGCCACGCAGCCCGAACCGGGTCGTGTGCGCCTCCATGTTGACGAGCATGAGGAAATCACCTGGGTCGGCGTCGCCGGAGTCGATCACCACCTGCACCGCCCGGTCACCCGCCCGCGCCCAGCGAGATCCGGAAGAGTCGAGGTAGACGTACGCCACGTCGGGCCCGCCGATGTGCGCCGAACCCCAGCTCCGTTGCCGCAGCGCCGGGCTCGCGTGCCGCAACTGCGCCAGCGCACGTGTGAACACGAGGATGGGATTGAGATCTTCGGGAGTATCGGCCTCACCGAAGACGTCGTAATACATCCCAGACGTCTCCGGGTTCTCGGGGTCGACCGGCAGGCGCATCGGCGCGTTCGTGGCGGCCTGCGCCCAGTTGTTCCAGATGCCGATAGTGTTCAGCGCCCACGGGTTGTTGTTGCCGTTCTGGCCGCGGCCGTATTCGTCGCCGGAGACGATCATCGGCACGCCCCGCGAGAGGAACAGGATCGCGAGCAGGCTTCGCATTCGCGCACGCCGTAGCCCCTGGTCGCCGCCCGAATCCCACGAGGTGTTCTGGTCGGTGCCACCGTCGGAGGGCCCGAACGGCCATTCCACCGAGGTGTTGGTGTGGGCGTTGTAGCTGACGAGGTCCATGAGCGTGAACCCGTCGTGCGCCGTGACGAAGTTGATCGACTTGCTCGGCCCGCCCTGGTCGTGAAAGTGGGCGTAGTCGGCGTTGACCTGGTCGATGAACGCCTGCGTGTTGCCGTCGCCCTTGGCGAACGCGCGCACCGCGTCGCGGTAGCGGCCGTTCCACTCTGCCCAGCCGGAGGGGAAGTTGCCGACCTCGTACCCCCACAGGTCCCATGCCTCGGCGACGACCTCCACGTTCGAAAGGTCGGCGAGGCGCGCGATGTCGAGCAGCAGGGGGTGCTGGCCGAAGAACTCGCGCTGTCGCGGCCAGTCGTCGCGATGCGACTGGTCGGGCTTGCGGCCGAGCACGGGTGCGAGGTCGAACCGGAACCCGTCGACCCCCATGTCGTGAATCCAGTAGGTCAGCGAGTCGAGGGTGAGCCGGCACGTGATCTCGTTCGAGAAGTTGAGCTGGTTCGAGACCCCCGTGGCGCCGTCGATGAGCCTGCACTCACTGCTCAGCGCGTAGTACTCCTCGGCCGCGAAGCCGCCGAGCGAGGTGAACGACGTGGAGTCGAGGTCGCCGTCCCAGTGGCCGCCCTCGCCGCTGTGGTTGTAGACCACGTCGAGGTAGACCTCGATGTCGGCCGCGTGGAAGGCCGCGACCATCGACTTGAACTCGCGCGTGGGGCCGCCGGGCGAGCGGTCGTGGGCGTACTCGCGGTTCGGCGCGAAGTAGGCGAGCGTCGCGTAGCCCCAGTAGTTCTCGGGCTCGTCGTCAGGCCCCTGGGGCAGGCATGAGGAGGTCGATTCGTGCACGGGCAGAAACTCGATCACCGAGATGCCGAGCGCCTTGAGGTACGGCGCCATGTACCCGGCTCCGGCGTAGGTGCCCCGCAGTTCGTCGGGAACGTCGACCACGTCTTCGAAGCCCGGCACGTCACCGATCAGGTCGTGCAGTCGGGCCGAGCTGGGGTGGGCCGTGAGCCCGCGCACGTGCGCCTCGTAGACGATCGTGTCTTCCGGAGGCAGACCGGGCCGCACCCCGTAGTACGTGGTGTCGGTGAGGAAGACGCCCTTGGGCGCCCACCGGCCGGAGTCGAGTTCGCGCCGCGCCCGGCCGCGCACCTGCTCGCCGCCCGTCGCGAAGACCCCGTGCTCGCCTCCGGCCTCGAGGATCTGGGGCGAGGCGAGATTGTGCGTGACCTCGCGGGCGTACGGGTCGAAGAGCACCTTGTTGGGGTTGAAGCGGTCGCCGTGCTCGTCGAAGTCGCTGACGAACCCGGCCGCGCTGTCGCCGCGGGCCCAGGCATCATCGTGCGGCCAGTTGGGGCCCCAGCAGCGGAAGCCGTACAGCGCCCCGTGTTCGACACCGTCGACCCAGGCCCTCCAGGTTCCGTCGTCGCCTCGCCGGCAATCGAATTCGGCGAACGCATCGACACCGAAGGCCTCGGAGTAGAACTCGAGCAGCACGCGCGTCGCCCGCGGCGCGTACACCGCGAAGGTGACGCCCGGCTCCGCGCCGATCACCTTGTGTCGCTCGGCCTCTGCGGCCTCTGCGGCGGCCGACGGGACGTCGAGATCACGCCATCCGGCATCGACCTCAGCGTCGGGGTCAGCGCCGTCGTCGGGGTCGGCCAGGATCTCGGCGGCCGTGATCGGCGGAGCGGCCGCCGGGTGGGCGCCGAGGGGCCAGCGGGCCTGCGCCCACCCCTCCGGCTCGATGGGAGTCAGCTGAGGCAACGTCTGGTCGCGCTTGGTGGACACGGGCGTCATCGTGTCATCCACCACCGACGGGGGCGAGCGGTGGTGCCGTTCTGCGCAAGCACCCCCTCGTGACCTCCGGCGCGACGGTCACGGGCGACCCGCGTACGGCCTCTCCGGCGGATTGCGCAGGAGTCCACGCGACCGCAACGCGTCTTCGGCGAGTCTGCGGCCGAGCTCGATCATCTCGGGTGCCCGGTGAAAGTCGAGGGTGCCGCATGAATCGGCGGCCACCTCGATGTGCACGTCGGGCGGTGAACTGGCCATGCGATAGCGGCCGACCATCGACTCCACAGCCTCGAGGGAGAGCGTGAACACGTCGACGACGTTGCGGATGCTGGCGTTCTCGTGAGGCGAGAACAGCTCACGCTGCGGCAACTGCGGCACGATGCCCACGTGCCCCTCCGCGTCACGGAATTCCACGGCTTCCTCCACCAGCACGTCGCTCTCCCCCGCGGAGTCGGAGCCGTGCTCCGATGACCTGGGCTGCTGGGCCACGGGCACATCGGGTTCTCCCCCCACCGCGCCGGCGGCCGCGACAGCCGGGTGACCGCTCGCGCCGGCGGCCTCACCGCGGCCCGAGCGCCACCGCTGCGACCAGCGCTCCAGTTCGGAGAAGGCGTCTTTGCGCAGCCAGGTGCGCCATACCTGACCGCCGTGCGCGGGCGCCTCGCCCTCCATCGGCAGGCCCGCCCCGAGCCGCGGGCCGTTGAGCGAGACGGCGAGCGTGATGTCGGCGTCGACTCCCAGCAACGGGTCGACCGGCACAGGGTTGAGCAGCCCCCCGTCGACGAGCGTTCGGGTGCCGAGCATGGCGGGCGTGATGACGCCCGGTATCGCGATCGAGGCTCGCACGGCTGCGTCGACCGGGCCGCGCCTGAACCACACCTCGCGGCGTGCCTCGAGGTCGGTGGCCACGGCCACGAAGGGGATCGGCAGGTCTTCGATGAGCACCCCGCCGAGGATGCCGCTGACCTTGGAGAGGGCCCGCTCAGCCCGGATCACACCCGGCCCGCCGAGCACCGGGTCGAGCAGCAGCAGCACGTTGCGCTGCTTGAGGCCGGTGACCCAGTCGGTGAACTCGTCCAGACCGCCGGCAGCGGCCAGGCCTCCGACCATGGCTCCCATCGACGAGCCCGAGATGGCCACGATCTCGTGGCCGTTCTCGCGCAGCACCTGGATGACCCCGATGTGGGCGTAACCGCGAGCGCCACCGGAGCCGAGGACGAGGGCTATTCGCATGCCGAGCGCCTATCCCGAGAGCCTGGCCTTGACGATGGCAGCGACCCGACCGCCGTCGGCACGCCCCGCCACAGCGGCACCGGCGGCCTTCATCACGGCTCCCATCTGCGCCATGCCCGTCGCACCGACCTCCGCGATGGCCTGGTCGACGAGGGTGGCCAGTTCGGGGTCGTCGAGTTGCTTGGGCAGGTACACCTCGAGCACACCCAACTCGGCTGTCTCGCGTTCGGCCAGCTCGGAGCGTCCGGCCTCGGTGTACGCGGCCGCCGACTCCTTGCGCGACTTCGCCTCCTTGGCGAGAACCTTGAGCACCTCGTCGTCGGTGAGTTCTTTGGCGCTCTTGCCCGCGACCTCGGCGTTGGACACGGCCGCGATCGCCATGCGCAGCGTCGACATCGTCAACTCGTCACGCGCCTTGATCGCGGCGTGCAGGTCGTCGTGCAGACGGTTCTTGAGAGCGCTCATACACCGATTCTCGCGCACCGAAGGTCGCGATGAGGTGCGGAGACCCTAACCGGCGCCCCGGCGATTCGGGCTCAGGCACCACCCGGGATCGGCGCACCCTGCGGAAAACCCGCCTCCACGTACCGGTCGAGGGCCTCTTTCCAGTCCTTCGGCGGACGGACTTCTTCTACCCCGAAGCGGTGATCGAGTGCGGAGAGGCACATGTGCCACCCGGCGGCGTTGCGAGCGGCTGTGTCGCGCTCGGCGAGAACGTTGGTCAGCGTGAACCGGGCACCGTCACCCACCGATACCACGTCGAACCACAGTTCGTCTCCGCCCCAGTCGAATCGCAGACTCGACCCGGGTTCGGAGACGAGCACGGTGCCGGAGGTCGTTTCGTCCGGCGCGATCGGGTCACCTGAGAACGTCATCGGTGCCCCGGGCTTCGGCTCGAACTCGACTTTCGGTGCCGGAAACCACGTCGCAAGGCCCTCGGGCTCGGCCACCACCCCCCACACGACCTCAGCGGCTGCCGTGTAGTCGCGGGCGAACCGGACCGCCGGCCTGCCACTCAGCTCGAGAAAACACGCCTGACCGGATGTCTCGGCAGAGGGGATCACGAGTTCGCCCCTGCATCAGTCGTTTCTGCCGTTCTCGCGTCAAGCCAGTCGGTGATCGTGCTCATCACGACCTCCTTGTTGGTCTCGTTGAGCAGTTCGTGGCGGGCCTCACGGTAGAGCACGCAGGTGACATCGGTAAGTCCCGCGTCGCGCAGCGCCGCAGCGGCAGCCCGTACGCCCTTGCCGAAGTCGCCCACTCCGTCGGCGTCACCGGCGATGAACAGCACCGGAGTGCGTGGGGAGAGGGTGGTGAGGTTCGCGGGAGTGTTGACGCGGCCGACACCGGCGAGCAGGTCGCGGTAGAAGGCGTTCGAGCAGACAAACCCACAGAGCGGGTCGGCGACGTAGTCATCGACCGCTGCGGGGTCGCGCGAGAGCCAGTCGAAGTCGGTGCGCGCGGGCGCGAAGGCGCGGTTGTATTCGCCGAAGAGAACCCTGTCCATCACCGTGCTCGGGGTGCCCAGGCCCATGACGCGGCCGAGAAGGCCGGCGACTCCGCGGCCGACTCCGAGCATCGCTCCCTTCGGCCCCCCGGTGCCCACGAAGACGTACGCGGCGATGTCGACGATCGGCTGCAGCAGGCGGGCGCCGTGGGTGAATCGGGCCTCGTCCAGCGACAACCTGATCGCCACGTCGCGAGCGAGGAACGAGCCCATGCTGTGCCCGACCAGCACGAGCTTCCCGCCTGGGTGCAGGGCCGCCACCTCCACGACGCGGGCCATGAGGTCGCCCACCATCAGATCCCAGCCACCGGTTTCGGCGACGTGTCCGAGCGGCTCGTCGCGCCCGTCTCCGGTGGCGGTCAGGCCGTGGCCGCGGTGGTCGTGCGCGTACACGGCATAGCCGCGACCGTTCAGGTACCGCGCGAATTCGTCGTACCGGCCCGCGTGTTCGGCCATGCCGTGAGCCAGGTACACGACGCCGCGCAGCGCCTCACGCGCCTGCGGCACCCAGGCGTAGGTCGCCAGAACGGCACCGTCGGGCCGTGCGTACGTGCCCCGCTCGAACGCGACAGACATGACTCCCCCTCCGACCGCGGACCACCCGCCGCCTCACGATGTCCGAATAAAGCACGAGGCCCGGCCCACGCGCTATGTTGCCCACGTTGGCACAAGCATCGGACCGTACGAACCTCGACGACACCAGACTGCCCGACGGACGAGGCTCAGCGCGGCGTCAGTTGCGCCCAGACCGACAGGTGATCACTGCCCTCGCCCTCGATGACACCGGCCGTCACCACGTCGTACCCCCGCGCGAGCACATGGTCGATCTGCACTACCGGCGGCACGAACCAGCCCACCGGCCACGTCCGGGTCCACGGCGCGTAACCCGAGGGTGCGGCCTCCATGCCCTGCAACAGCCGACGGAACACGGGGTGCGAGCGGGTCGCGTTGAAGTCGCCCGCCATCACGAGCCGCGGCTCGTCGGCATGAGCATCGCGCCACGTCACGAGGTTCGACTGCTCCTGAAACCAGCGGCTCTCCCTCGTCGTTCGTGGCGACCAGGCGTGCACGGCCTTGAACAGGGTGCCGTCCGAGAGCCGCACCACGGGTGAGTCGAACGCCTCCGCGAACGGAGGCGCAGACGCCCCGACCGGCGCCTGCGTCGCCCTGCCCGGCTCCCCCTCGCGCACCTCGTTACACGCAAGCCCTGGTCGCAACTCCACGCAGGTCATGGGCTGGTTCGTGAGCACGACCGTGCCGTACGACCCGCCGATACTGCCTGTCGCAAACGGCAGCCGATCGCGGATGCCGAGACGCTGCAACGCCTTCCAGTGCGTCGGGCTCTCTTCGATGAGCACCAGCACATCGGGTTCGACCCGCTCCACCGCCTCCATCGTGTGTTCGGGCTGCTCGAGCCCGAAGAAGGTGTTCGACGCGAGCACCGTGAGCGACCCTGTACCTGCCTCAAGCACGGAGACGGGCTCGCGCGGCTGCTCACTGAAAACATCGGGCAGCAGCGGAGCCGCGAGCACGAACGAGGCCACCAGCGCCGCCAAAGCTGCCAACCGAGACCAGCGAACGACCAGCAGCGCCAACAGAACACCGGCCCCGGCCGCGAGCGGCGCCGCGGCCTGAACCACCGGCAAGGCCCACTTACCGTCGACATCGAGAACGCTGGCCAGCGCCACGACGACGATCACTCCGACCGCCGCCCATCGCAGCACACGCATGCGTGACCAGACCTCCCGCTCCCCCGTCCGAACCGACGGCCCGATCATCCCGGACCCGTCGCTGTGGGCCGCCACTCCCACAGCCACAGCCGACGACAGGAGGGCCCCGACCAAGTGGTCGAGGCCCTCCTGATGACGACGATCGTCAGTCCAGCGGGGTGAACAGACGGTGGTCGGGGCGGCAGCTCAAGTCACGTGCCGGGAGCTTGCCGGTGAGCAGGTAGTCGTTGCGCGCCTTGGTCGCGCAGCCGCTCACGTCGAGCGCCCCGTGGCCCCAGCCGGGCACGGTCACCAGTCGACTGTTGCTGACGAGCTTGCGCACCGCCTGCGCACCCGAGTACGGGGTCGCCGGGTCGTGCAGCGTGCTCATGACCAGCATGCCGCCGGCCGGCTTGCTCTTGAACGAGCCCTTGAACGCATTCTCGCCCTTGAACTTCCAGCCTGCACAGACCGAGGTCATGTACGTCCACTGCGGGCCGAACCCGTTGGCCTGCCTGTCGGCACGCGCCGCCGCCTTGACCCAGGCGTCGTTCGTGTTCGGGTTGTCGGCCTCCGAGCACATGACGCCTTCGGTGGCCACGAAGAACATGGCCGGCCACGGCTGCTCCTCCTGCTGGTCGGCAGGGGACACCGGAGGGTCGTACGCGATGCGGCTCTTGCTCATCTTCGCGTCGCGCGCCTCGAGCTTGCGGTATAGGGCCTGGCCCTTCTTGCCGACCACGGCCTTCGCCTTCTCGGCCTGCGGCATCGTGGCGATGTTCTTGACTTCCTTGTTGATCTCCGTGATGAACATCAACAGGTCGGGCACACCCTCACCGTCGTAGAGCATGCCGGTGGTCATGCCGATGAGGTCCTGGTACGTGAAGTAGAGGGCCTCACCCTCGATTTCGAGGATCTTCAGCGGAGCCTTGCGCAGGCCCGCGGTCAACTCAGCCCAGTCGTCGCGGATCGTGTCGGCCTGCGCACACTCGTCGGTACCGACGGCCTCGCACTCGGCGAACGCGGAGAACAGAGCCTCCTGGGCGCCGCGGTGGCTGTTCACGCGGGTCGACACGGGGGTCGTCGCGGCCTGGTTGTTGCGGCCAGTGGCCCACGCGACCGGGTCGAGAACGCCGTCGACGACCATCGTGCGCACACGGTCGGGGAACATGGCCGCGTACGTCGTGCCGAGGTAGCTGCCGTACGAGACGCCGTAGAAGTTGATCTTGTCCTGCTTCAGGACGGCCCGGACCCTGTCCATGTCGCGCGCCACGTCGGCGGTCGTCATGTAGTTGAGGATGCGGGGATTCGCCGCTTCACACGTCTTGCGGACGAAGGCCGTGTACTCGAACCACTGCTTGCGCTCGGCGTCGGTGACGGGGAACGAGACCGACGGAGGCTGCGGGTCGTTGGCGCTACCCGGACCCTCACAGATTGCGAGGTCGGAGCCGCCGACACCGCGCGGGTCGACACCGACGATGTCGAACTTGGCGCGCACGTCACGACCAAGGATCTGCGCGAACTGCGGCACCGCGAACGTGGCGGGGCCACCGGGGCCGCCCGGGTTGACGAAGATGACACCCTGCTTGCGCTTGGTGTCGTCGGCAGGGCGGCGCGCGACCGCGAGCTCGATCATCCCCTTGCTCGGGTCGTTGTAGTCGAGCGGCACCGACAAGGTGCCGCACTGAAGGCCGCCGCCACACCTGGTCCAGGTGATCGAGTCGGTCGGTGCCTGCGGAGCCGCCGTGGGGGTCGGCTCGGCAGTTGCGGTGGATGCCGGAGCCGGCGCCGGGGCCGGCTCGGCGGAGGCGCTGGTGGCGCCCAGGTACCCCGATGACGTGACAACAGCGACAACGCCTGCCGCGGCAAGCATCGAGCGGGCACGCTTCTTGCCCCTGATCATTTTTCCTCCCCTATCGAACCCTCGCCAGACTCCCCTGTCGTTCGACCTGTCTGCGATGGGTTTTCAGGCCCATCCCAGCACGCAGACAAGGTGCAGGCAAGGTTTTCGCAGGTGCAGATTCGGTTGCTGTTTTGTATGCGAACAGTCAAGAACCACAACGGAACACCGACCCTATCCCGCGCCACCGACAACGTCGCGAGGAGCAGGCCCCGGGGATACCCCTGCAGGTCAGCACCGCTCGTCCGGGACGACTTACCAAGTCAGGGGCAAACCGATGCAGGAAAGCAACCTGGGCGTTGCCGTGCCGTGCCGACCTTGTCAGAGGGGTCGGAGAGGATATACGCGTGGCAGGCAAAGACATTCGGGACAGAAGCGGCGGCGGGCACCTCGGTTGGTGGCTCGTCGTTTCACTGACCCTCGCCAACGTCGCAGCCGTGCTCGCCGCCACGACGGCGAGCCTCGCATTTCCCGCGCTCGCGCTTCTCGCGTGCGCCGCCGCCATCCCGACTCGCAGTTGGGTCGCTGCGGGTGAGCGCCGCGTGACCGACGGAGCGGGGCGCGTCGTCGCCGCGCTCGCACTGCCCGCCTCGTGGGCCGCTGCCGTCGGCGCCGACTCCATCGGCTGGGTCGGCACCTCTGCCGCCACCGCACTCTTCTTCGGCTGGGTCGCTGCGCTCGGCATCGCCTGGGCCGGCCTGCGTCGTCTGCCTCTGCTGCGCACCGCCTCCGCGCTCATCACGGCCGGACTGGCAGCGGCCGCGGCGCTGACCCCCGACTTCACGCTGAGCCTCGTGCCCGTTCAGGTGCTGCTCACCGGGGTCACCTCGGCATCGTTCATGCCGGCCGTGATGTTGGGCGGGTTGACGGCACTCGCGTCGTCGCTCACGTCCCTGGCGCTCACACTGCCCCACCTGCGCGGTGCGACGCCGATGCACAGTCTCGCCCAGTCGTTCGCAGGCCTTACCGGGCTCGCGCTCGTCGGCACCGTCGTCAGCTCCACCCCGGCTCCTGCCGAGTGGCTCTCGCGAACCGGGTTGGTGCCGCTCGCGATCGGACTCGCCCTCTCCGTCGCACTGCTGGCCGCGGGCTTGTTCACCGCGCGCACGACCCCGTTGTCCCGCCGGGGGACGCCCCTGACCGGCCTCGCGCTCGTGGCGACCGCGGCCGGAGGATGGTTCTCGTTCACGGCACAGGGTCTCGCCCTCGTGGCGGCCATGATTCTGGTCGTGCTCGCCACGGTGTTCGCGCTCGTCTCCGGAACGGCCGCGGCCTCCGCCATCGTGCGAGACGGGCATCGGGTCCGCGCACGCCTGGCAGTCTCGACTGCACGACGCGCCACCGCGACGGCACCGGCCAACGCCGCACCCGCTACCGCACCCACCGCGGCAGGCATGCCTTCGCCTCAGCACGCCACGGGCTGAACCGGCCGTCACACGCTTCGCCGACCGTGTTGTTCGCCGACCGCGGTGATGGTCAAGGGTTTTCACGAATGGTCAAGACCCGCCCGCGGCTGGCTAGCTTGACCCCGAGATGACACCGAAGTAGCAGCGATCCAGCTCCGGGACGGTTGCGAAGTCGATCCGATTTGGTTGCGACACAATGAGATTCCTCACTGGAGGGTGTCGCGACTGGCCTTACGTAACGCCGTTATGCAGGATGGGACCGTGGCACGACCAAAGACATACGACGACGAACTGCGAAACACGTTGATCCGCATCGCTGCCGAGTCGATTGCCGACGGCGGCGAGAGACACATGTCGCTGCGGCCTGTCACCGACGCGGCGCGCACATCCACCACCGCGGTGTACTCCTTCTTCGGCAACAAAGAAGGTCTCGTCATCGCCGTGTTGCAGGAGGCGCAGGAGAGCTTCGCTCAGCGCCAGGCCTCCGTGCCGGTGACCGACGACCCGATCGAAGACCTTGCGAACCTTGGCCTGGCCTACCGCAACTGGGTTCGCGAGAACCCCTCGCTGTACCAGGTGATGTTCGGCGGCACCGTGGAGGCGACCCGCAACCTCAAGGTCAACGGCTGGCAGCTCTACGACGCGGCCGTGCAGCCGATGCGCTCGCAGGTGCAACGTCTCTACGACCAGGGGCTCATCGAGGATGTGCCGATCGACCTGGTGGTCGAGTCGATCTGGGCTGCGGTGCACGGGTTCATCCAGCTCGAGAACGCACTGTGGCACGACGACCCGCGGGCCGAGTCACCCGACCGCTTCGTCGCGCACTGCCGCTCGATGCTGCGCGGCTGGCTCACCATTGCGCACGACCCGGGGGCTGCCGAGTCGATCCGGAATGCCGCCGCCGCGACCCGCGTTGGCACGGGAGGCTGACCAGCCCACCCGAATTCGTCACAGGTCTCGGCAACGAGACGAATAGGAGACCGTCATCCCGCGCACCAGCGCCGGGGTGGCGGTCTCCCTCACGAGAAGCGAGTAAGCGTGCGAAGCATCGTCCGGCTGCTACGGATGGCCTCACATCTCACCGGCGCGTACGTCGCCATCGTCATCACCGGCGTTCTGGCGGCGCTGACCGGGCTGGCGATGCCGTTCATCATCGGGCGGGCCACCGACGTGGTCGTCGGTGCACTGTCGGGCAACGGCGCCACGACACCCTCCCCCATCACCACCGTGCTGTGGCTGGCCGTCGCCCTGTTCGCGATGGACCTGTTCAACACCGTGATCACCAACGTCGGTGGCTACCTCGGCGACACCACAGCGGCACGACTGCGACACCAGCTCTCGACCAGGTACTACGCGCACCTGCTGCGGTTGCCGCAAAGCTACTTCGATCGTGAACTCTCGGGCACGGTGATCAGCCGTCTCAACCGGTCGATCACCGAGACCACGCAATTTCTCAACGGGTTCGCCAACAACTTCTTCCCCATGCTGCTCACGGTGTTCGGCGTACTCGTGGTCAGCGCGTTCTACTCCTGGCCCCTGACGATCCTGCTGGTGCTCATCTACCCGATCTTCACGTGGCTGACGGCTCTGACGAGCAAACGCTGGCAGGTGCTGGAGAGCGAGAAGAACACCCTCATCGACCGGGCCGGCGGGCGTTTCGCCGAGGTCGTGGGCCAGATCCGCGTGGTCAAATCGTTCGCCGCCGAGCAGCGCGAACTCGACCATTTCCGCTCCGACTACGACGATACGGTCGGCATCACGCGCCGCCAGTCGCGGTTCTGGCACACGATGGACGGCACTCGACGCGGCACGCTCTCGGTGATCTTTCTCGCCGTCTACGCGCTCATCTTCGTCGAGACCATCCAGGGCGCCTACAGCGTCGGCTCGATGGTGTTGCTCATCCAGCTCGTCAACATGGCCCGCCAGCCGGTGATGATGATGAGCTTCCTCGTCGACTCCGCGCAGCGCGCCATCGCGGGCAGCAAGGACTACCTCGCGGTGATGGACGAGACTCCGGAGCCCGCCGCCGGGCACCTCACGCTCAGCGCCCCAGGGCAGCCCGTGCGCACGACCTCCGATGAAGGTCAGCCAGGCGCGGCCGCGCCTACGACGCCGGTTGTCGCCACAGGTCGCGCGCTCGGGCCCGACACGGCCACCCCGGGCGCCCCCGCGATCGAATTCGACTCCGTCACGTTCGGGTACGGAGACGACCGCGACGTGGTGAGCGACGTGAGCTTCGCCGTGAACGCCGGCGACCAGGTGGCGATCGTCAGCGAGAGCGGCGGCGGCAAGTCGACGATCGTGAGCCTGCTGCTCGGTCTCTACCGGCCGCGCGCAGGCCGGATCAGAGTGTTCGGGCACGACATCAGCGACCTCACGCGCGAAGAACTGCGCTCGGCCGTCGGAGTCGTGTTTCAAGAGCCCGCCCTGTTCTCTGGCACCGTGTCGGAGAACATCGCCTACGGGCGGCCCGAGGCCGACGCCACACAGATCGAGCGCGCGGCGATGGAGGCGAACGCGCACTCGTTCATTCGCGGCTTCTCCGACGCCTACGACGCCGTCATCGGCGAACGCGGACTGCGCCTCTCCGGCGGTCAGAAGCAGCGCATCGCCGTCGCCCGCGCGATGCTCAAGGACGCACCGATTCTCGTGCTCGACGAGGCCACCAGCGCCCTCGACACCAAGTCGGAGCGGCTCGTGCAAGAAGGTCTCGAACGGCTCATGACCGACCGGACGTCGCTCATCATCGCCCACCGCCTGTCGACGATTTCGCGCGTCGACCAGATCATCACGCTGCGCTCCGGACACGTCGACGAGATCGGCAGCCCTGACGAACTCGCGTCGACCACAGGCATCTACGCCGAGCTGCTCGCTCTGCAGGCCTCCGACTCCAAGCGCGACCGGCGGTTGCTGCAACGCCGCTACGGCATGCGGGGCTGATGCTGCGCAATCAGCAGGTGCACCCTTCGGACTAGGTCGGATACGATCGTCCAAGACTCTCGACCGACTCCGGCGCACATCTGCCACCCTCACGGGCGACACCGACCGCATCGACGACCGGCACCGAGGGCCGACAGTATTTTTCTCGGCGCCACCGGGTTGGGGACTGCGGTACGCGCCATGGGGACGGGGGCTTTCACCATGCAACGACCTGTGATCCGGTGGGCGGCACGCGCGACCGCGCTCGCTGCCAGCGTGTCGCTTCTCGCCGCCTGCGCCACTCCGAATCGGATGGAAGAGGTGCTGCCGTCGCGGTTCGTCGAGCCGCCGCAGATCTCTGCAGCCGCCGAGACTGCCTTCGGCAAGGGCGCGGCCGAGGCGTACACCGAGCTCACCGAATGGTCGATGGCCCAGTGGCTGCGCGACCCCCTGCTCGACCCGAAGGCCAAAGACTCGGTCAACGCCACGATCCTCGGCCAGGGCATCACCGATCACATGATTCCCGGCACCGCCGACCGCTGGCAGGAGGTCAGCGAGGCGGCCATCGGCGGCGACGAGAACGCCCAGCACGTCGTGCAACTCCTCCGGTTCCACAACTGGGTCGAGTCGACCCTGGTCACGCCGGGCGGCTCACCCATCGAGAGCCAGGCCATCTCAAACGGCCGCGTCGATGTCGGCAGACCGTGGGCCGATGGAACGGTGCCGATGGTCATCGCTTTCGAGCAGACGGCCCGCATCCAGCTGCTCAACCGGCGCGATCCCTACCCCGCGACCGTGAACAAAAAGGTGATGTTCTCGGTCGTCCCGTCGAACCTCGTGACCTTCGGGGTGCCCGACGACAAGCCGACCAACCCCGCTCCGACCTCGAGCGTGCCCACGCCGGAGTCGACCTCGCCCACCGGTGCCGCCGGCCGCAGCGGCACACCCAGCATCGGCACGCTGCAGCACCCCGGCGTCGAGCGCAACCCCGACGCCAAGTGGCTGATCGCGACGTTCGACGGCGACATCGAACTCGACTTCGACAAGGCGGCGACCGAGCCTCCGGCGGGTCCGGCCGCAACGACGGGCATCGAATCGACGGTGGGTGTTACGCCGACCGCGGACGCGACCGAGTAGCCGCAGGCTGCTCGGGTGTCAGCTCGTCTTCCAGGCCCCCGCTTCCTCCAGGGTGCGCACGGCCTCAGGCTTTGACGACAGCGCCTGTTTGAGGTCGTCGGGGCCGACGAATCCGTAGGCGTTCGCTGCGAGGTAGTCGCGGATGAGGCCGTCGAATTCGTCGCCACCGACCGCCTCGCGGGCTTTCAGCAGGGCGTAGCCGCCGCCGGAGTAGACCGTGTCTTCGTACTCGTTGCGGTGGTCGCGCGAGGTGGCCCACCAGGTCATCGGCTCACCCAGACTCCCCTGTAGACCGGGGTTGCCGTCGTTCGCCAGACCGGAGGGGTCGACGAGTTCCTGCGCATAGGTCGCGAACGATTCGTCGAGCCACGGGTTGACCCCCTGGTTGTTGCCGACGAGGCCGTAGAACCAGGCGTGAGCGAGTTCGTGGGCGAGCAGCCAACGCGAGTCATTGGGCGAGTAGCGCCCGGTGATCTGGAAGGCCTCGCCATACTCGACCCCGTCGCTGACACCGGGCAGTACGTGTGCCCAGACGCGCTCGTACGGGTAGGTGCCGAAGTGCTGTTCCAGGGACTGCAGCATGGCGGTCGTCTCAGCGGCCCACTCCTGGGCGTTGCCCTCGATACGTCCGCTGCTGGCCGGCATCGCGACGACCACCGGCACCCGGCCGCCGTCGACCTGCGTGATCTCGAGGTCGCCCACGGTGACCGCGACATCGCGCACTGCGGGAGCAGAGAAGTGGTGGGTCGTGTTGGCGCCGCGCTCTTCGGTCTTCTCGACGGCGCCGACAGCAGCGACCTTGTACTGGCTGGGCGCGGTGACGGCCAGGTCGCGCAGCTCGAAGGTGTCGGAGGCGGCCATCTCGCCGACCACGTCGACAGCCGGGTTCTCTTGCCATCCGCGGCCGTTCACCCAGGCCAGCATCGGGTAGGCGGTACCGAACCAGGCGATGTCCTCGCGAGGCGCCACGCCCATCCGCTCGTCGGTGCGGCGCCCGAGTTCGACCGCGAACGCAACGTCGGCGGTGATCGAGGTGCCGGCCGGGACGCACTCCGGCAGCGTGGCCTTGATCAGCGTGCCCGGTGCCCCCTGCGGCGCGCCCGCTGCCTCGGTCGCCAGAGGCAGGTCGGTGCCGTCGACCGTGACCTTCGAGACGGTCATCGAGTTGCCCCGCTCGGCCGTGGCGGGTTTGTTGGGCCACGCGCGGAAGACGACTTCGCACACCTGCTGGTCGGGAGTGAAAGTCACCTTCTCGGTGCCGGTGACGGTGTCGAGCTCATCGGAGACGGTGAACGCCAGGTCCACCACCGGGCGCCCCTTGGGGGCGTCGGTGTACGAGACATCCGGCGGAGCCGGCTGCTCCGTACCGGGGGGAGACGTGCACGCCGCCAGCAGCGCCACAGACGCCATCACCCCGACAACAGCCCGGATTCGCCGATTTCCAGATGTCAACACACCTGTCAGGATACGGACGTCCGATCCACTCCGACGAACCGGAGTTGCGCAGGTGGGCACATTCACAGCAACCCGACAGGTCGCCCCTAGGGGGTACTTAGGGGCGAACCGCGCCGGGCACGCCCGGGCCGCCGGGGACATGGGTCTGTCGTGCGAGCGCGGTGAGAACCAGGTCTTTGGCGAGGTCGATACCCGACGGGCGAGGGACGCGAAGGCCGCAGTCGGTGAACCAGTCGCGCGTCGCCTCCGGATGCGGGCCGGTCACGCCGAGCACACCGGAGCCGACCGGCACGATCAGCGCCGCCGGCAGGCCGTTGTCGTACCGCGCGATGATGTCGAGCCCGTCGACGTCGTCGACCGCGAAATAGGGGCCGTCCTGAAAGAACAGGTCGCGGCGCGAACCCCGCCAGTCGACGGTGACGACCGTGTTGCCCTCGTGGCTGACGGTTGCGCCCTCGCTGACGATGTACTGGTCGGTGTCGCCCGGCAGCAGCCTGAACCCTGGGCCTTGGCCGGCCAGGTATCCGCCGAGGCAGAAACCGAGGTAGACCCCGCCGCCCTTGACGAAATTCTTGATCTGCTTCTTGTGCGGCGACATGTACTCCCACGTGTCGTCCATGTCGTCGCCGCCCGGCTGGGCGTAGACCCGCGCCGAGGCCAGCGCCTCGTCGTCGAGTTGCACCCGCTCGTGCGGACCGACGTACTCCACGTCCAGGCCACAGTCACGCAGAACGCCCGCCACCGCCTCCGGGCACCCGGGAGAAGCCGCCGGGCCGCGGTAGACGAGCGCCCTGCCCTCCGCCGATCCGGTTGCGAGCGGCGACGATGGCACGCGCTGCTCGTCGTCTTCGCGGGCGAAAAGCCGCTTCAGGCCGCCGAGCAGGTCATCGAGCACTCCAGCGCTCCTCCGCATCGGAGTGGACTTTCTGCGCAGGCGAGGGCACCAGCAGCTTGGTGAGCCAGGCCAGCGCGCTCTCGAGCGGGCCACGCTTGGCGAACCTGCTCCAGACCAGCGCGAATGCCGTGAGGATGACGACCTGGCCGAGGAAGTGCGCGAGATCGGGCAGGTCACCCATCAGCTCGATGAGCACGAGATGCAGCGAGTACAGCGTGAGCGTCATGCTGCCCGGCACCGCGAGCAGCGACATGCGCGAGCCCGTCACCTGCGCGATCACGAGGCACACACCGATCACGGTGATAGCGATGCCGGAGGTGTAGAGCAGGTCGAGCGGAGTGGCCATGTGCGGCGAATTGACGCCCAGCCACCACCACGTGCTCGTCGGGCTCGTGCCGTCTGCGCCGAAGACGAGGTAATCGGTATACGTCTCGAGAGGCATGCGACCCATGACGTCGGCGGCGATGTGCGAGCGCACCCCCACCTGGGCGACGAGGATCCACGTGGCGATGGCCGCCGCCACCGTGAGAACCACGCCTCCGACCACCGTGTACGCAGCGGTGCGCCGCGAGGCCAGGTGCGCCCGGCCCAGGCCCATGCCGATCATGATGTACGAGAGCCAGGTGAGCACCGGGAACGCGCCCGTGAGCAGGATGCGCAAGGCATCGTCGCCCGGGGCGGCGAGCAGGCTGCCGAAGGTGAGGTTCTGCGTCTCCGGAGCCGCGATGTCGAGTCGCAGCCAGTGGCTCAGGAACGGAGAGGCGACCGCCCAGATCAGACCCAGCGGCAGCAGCACCCGCCCCCGTAGGGGCAGCAGCAGAGACGCGACGGCGAACAGCGCACCGAGGTACGGCAGGATCACCGAGACGTCGCCGATGGGCACGATCTCGCCGAGAGCCAAGCCGACGGCGAAGATGACGATCGCGCGGATGATCTGCCGCAGAATGCCGCGGCCCCATTCCGCCCCGCGCGGAGGGCGACGACGGCCGCTCATGAAGGCCAGGCCCACGCCTCCCAGCACAGCGAACAGCGCCGCCGACTTACCGGAGGCGAGCCACCAAGCCATGCTGAGGTCGCCGTCGGCGTTTTCGGCCGACATCGTGTGCACGGCCACCATGCCGATGAGCGCGATACCTCGCGCCGCGTCGAGACCGATCAGACGGTTGCCGCGCAGACGCTTCTTCTTGGCATAGTCCGATTCTTCGAGCACGTCGTCGCCGACACGGGTCGACCACTCGTCGTAGGTGCCCTCGGCTTCGCCGACCGGGAGAGGGTGCGCAGGGGTGAGGTCTTCGGAGCGACCAGGCTCGGGCCCGACCTCCGGCCGAGGCTGCGATGTGGTGCTGCTCATGCCGTCACCTCGGTTTCGGTCGGGTCGGCGGAACGGACCACGCGTCGGGCCGGCTGGGCCGGGATACCCGCCCAAGCGGTGCCGGCGGGCAACTCCTCGCCCTTCATCACGAGCGTGAGCGGCGCGGTGAGAGCCTCTTCGCGCACGTGGGTGTCGTACAGCACCACCGAGCGGCTGCCGAGGGTCACCCGGTCTTCGACGTCGACGATGTGCATCTTCATGACGCGGTCTTCGAACAGGTGCGTCTGCAGCGACACGTTCGAGCCGACGATCGTGTCGTTACCGATGCGCACCAGGTCGAACTCGGTGATGTACGTGGTGTCGATGAGGGTGCGGCGGCCGACCTTCACGCCGTACAGGCGCAGGAGCGGGCCGAGCATCGGGGTGCCGGTGAGCATCTGCAGCAGCGCGGGCACCGCCGCAGCCTCGAAGACACCCGTGACGAACTCGGAGCGGCGCACGAAGAAGTTCCACAGTGGCTCGACGCGCGGCTTGTACCGGCCGACCACCGCCCACTTCATCAGGGCGACGAAGAGCACGACCACCAGGCTCATCACCAGCGCGATCGCGGGCATCGCCAACGCGATCACCCACAGCGGCATGTCGGCCGAGGCCACGTCGCCGGTGAAGTGGAACGTGCCGAACAGCGACAGCGCCAGGATCGAGCTGGGCATCACGATGCGCAGGAATTCGATGGCGTAGCGCGCGGCCACCTGGCGCGGCTTCGGCTTGAACGTCTCTTCTTCGGTGAACTCGTCGTAGACCTCACGACGCGGCAGGAAGATCGACGGGCTCCCGAGCCACGACGTGCCCTCCGGCACACCGTTGACCGGAGGCGTCGAACCGACGCCGAGCAGCGAGTCCGAGCCGAGGTGGCTGCCCGAGGGCACGAACGAGGCGTTACCGACGAAGGCACGAGTCGCGACGGTCGTCGGGCGGAACGCCACGTGACCGTTGCAGTACGTCGCACTGCCGACGCTGGCCATGTCGGCGACGAACGACTCCGCGCCGATGACCAGCAGGTCGGGGTCGATGTTCGCGATCGTCGAGACCTCGGCGCGCGGCCCGATGCGGGCACCGAGCTTGCGCAGCCACATGGGCGTGAACAGCGTGGAGTACAGCGTGTTCGTGTACAGCAGGCTCGCTTCGAGCAGCTTGTCGGCGAACCACTTCTCCACACCCAGGCGCGAGCGCAGGTGGTGCACGCCGGGCGGGGCGTGCGGCAGACCGAACCGGCGCAGACCGAGGATGAGCAGGCAGACGGTGCCGACGAACACCGGCCCGGTGAACACTGTGACGATGACGGCGACCCATTCGCTGAACTCGAGGAGCACCGTCCAGACGAGCACGAGGATCGGGATCATCGCGAAGATCGGCAGTAGCTCGAGCGCCACTAGACCGAGGGTGAACCGCTTGCGCTGACCCGAATCCCATTCGCGCGGAGCGTCGCCGCAACCGGCCATGAGCTCGAAGACCGGCTCGCCGATCGAGGGCAGCTTGCGCGCGGGCGACCCCTGCCAGGTCTCGCCGGAGGGCAGGTTCTCCCCCGCACGCATCGACGACTGCTCGCGCAGGATCGAGTGCCGGCCGATCGTGCACGGCCCGGAGACGACACAGTTCGCGGCGATGGTCGCGTGGTTCTGCAGGTGCACGCGGCCCACGTGCAGGCGGCCGTCGCGGAAGTAGTGGCCCTGGACGGTGGCGCCGTAACCGATCGTGACGTCGTCGTCCATCGTGAGCATGCTCGGCATCTGGATGTCGGCGGTGCCGATGTGGCAGGCGTCGCCGATACGGGCACCGCACATGCGCAGGTATGCGGAGGCGAACGCCGAACCGGCGAGGTTAGCCATCGGCGAGAGCTGCATCGCCTTGCCGACCAGCCAGACCTGCAGGTGAGCCCAGCCGTACATCGGGTACGAGCCCTCACGCAGACGGTTCGCGAAGAGTTTCGCGGTCGCCAACGGGATCACCCACCGTGACACCAGGTAACCGACCGGGAACGCCAGCACCATGTCGCGCAGCATCGTGCCGGTCGGCACGCCACCGTGCCACCAGTACACGAACGCCACTGGGAACGACGTGACGACGAGGTTGACAAAGACGAACACAAACTGCGCGAACCCGAACAGCGCGATCTTGCCGGAGTTGACGCGGGGGATCTCGGCCCGCTGCTCTTCGACTCCGAGCCCTTCCTCAGGCGACAAGAGTGCCTTCGCCGTGAGGTGCTCGGCCAAAGAGCGGACCGTCGGGTTGCCGTACAGATCGAGCACCGACATGCCGCCCGCGCGGGAGTCGGAGCGCAGCTTCGAGGTGACGGTCGCGGCGACCAGCGAGTGACCGCCCAGGTCGTCGAAGAAGTCGGCGGTGACCGAGAGCGCGTCTTCGGGCACGCCGAAGCTCGCGGCCCAGACCGAGCGCACCCACTCCTCCATCGGGGTCTCGGCGCCGACGACATCGCCGGAGCCGCCGATGATGCGCGGGGAGGTCGGGTCGGGCAGGTTCTTGCGGTCGACCTTGCCGCTGGGCAGCATCGGCAACTCGCCGATCGTCTCCATGTAGGCCGGAACCATGTAGGGGGGCAGGGTTTCGCGCATCGCGTCGTGCACCTTGCCCAGCAGCTTCGCCTTCTCCTTGTCGGAGCGGCGCGGGTCGGTGATGACGAGGTAGGCGGCCAGCTCGTCGCCCGCGGCACCACCCTTGAGGTGCTTGATCGCGGCGGTCGGCACCTGCGGGTCGCGCATCATGACCGACTCGATCTCGCCGAGGTCGACGCGGTGACCGCGGATCTTGACCTCGTCGTCGGCGCGACCGAGGTAGACGATCTCGCCGTCGTCCTGGAACCGCGCCAGGTCACCCGTGCGGTAGACGCGGCCCTGTGACGGGTCGGTGGGGTGCTCGATGAACTTGTCGGCGGTGAGGTCTGGGCGGTTGAGGTAGCCGCGGCCGACGCCGATGCCACCGATGACCAGTTCCCCGTCTTCGCCGTGCGGCACCGGCTGCCGGTTCTCGTCGAGGATCATCGCCGTGTACGTCGGCACGGGGATGCCGATGGTGACGGGGCGGCCCGGCAGCAGCACACCCCAGGTGCACGTGACAGTGGTCTCGGTGGGGCCGTACGTGTTGAGCATGCGGCGACCCGGCGACCAGCGCTCGACCAGCTCGGACGGGCACGCCTCGCCACCCACCATGAGGGCGCGGATCGACGGGATCGTGCGATCGACCGTCGACAGCACGGTCGGCACGCAGTAGAGCACGGTGATGTTGTGGTCTTCGAGAAACTCGGTGAGCCCCTCGCCGACACGGCGGCCGTCGTTCGGGCCCGCGATGAGCGTGGCGCCGACAGCCCAGGTAGGCCACACCTCTTCGATCGCGAAGTCGAACGAGATCGTCATGCCTTGGTACACCCGGTCGCTCGGCATGACGCCGTAGACCTCGGTGATGACCTGAAGGAAGTTGCAGATGCTTGACTGCGCGATGTCGACACCCTTGGGCCGGCCGCTCGAGCCGGAGGTGTAGATGACGTACGCGCCCGGATCGGTGGACAGATCGAGCTCGGGCCGGTCGGTCGGCATCTCCTGCACAGCAGGCAGATCGTCGTCGATCACCAACAGCTTCACGTCGAGACCTTCGACCACCGGCAGCTTCTCGGCGACCGTGACGAGCAGGTCGAGATCGGCGTCGGTGGCGACGTATTCGACACGGTCGGTGGGCGAGCTCGGGTCGATCGGTACGAACGCCGCCCCCGCCTTCATCACACCCAGCAGCGCCATGTACATGAGGTGCGAACGCGGTAGGAAGAGGCCTACCCGCGCCTCCGGCTCGACTCCCCTGCTGCGCAGGAAGTGCGCCACCTGGTTGGCGGAGGCGTCGAGCTGCGCGTAGGTCGCCTTGCCGCCCTCCCATTCGAGTGCGGTGGCCTCGGGCGTCGCGTCGCACGACGCCTCGAAGTAGTGGTGCATGCGGAGCTGCAGCTCCGGCTTGATCCCGTTGATCTCGTGTTGCTGTGTCGGCGACACGGTATGCGTGTTCGTCACCTCAGCGGTCATGTCGCTCGCTTCCGCCCCATACGTCGCCACGTAGAGCGGCGCCGATGCACCATCCCCCTGGCCGACTTGTGATCCCCTGTGTATCCCCAGCGTTCAGGACGACCGTCCTGAACAAAGACTCAGCTTAGACCACTCTGCCAACGACAGCACTCACGAATTCTTCACCCAGAGGCGCAACTGCGCATCATGCCTGCTCAAACAGCATGTCGCCTGCACGGAACTTGTGCGCGAAGGTTCGGTGAACCGAAAACGAAAGCGCTGCCGGGCAGTGGTCAAACCCACTGTCCGGCAGCGCTTTACGCGTTGACCCGAGCTTGAACTCCGGCCGGCGCTCCGGCCCGAACTCAGCGGCGCGTTGTCGCGAACGACCCGGCAGCCTTCACCTGACCGCCCTGGCGAACCTCGTAGGTGTACGTCGTGCTCGACTGCAGGCGGTCGAACCAGAACGACACCGAGCCGGTGTGACGCGTCGACGACGACTTCGCGCGACCGTCGGGAGCCGTCACCACGACCTGAACCGAGTGGCGCGACCCGCGAGGCACGTTCACCTTCACGCGCGCACTGCGACGCGAGGCCTCGACCGTGACCGGCCACATCTGCGAACTCGAGTCCGACGGGGTGGATGTCGGCGTCGACGTCGGCGTGGGGGTGGTCGTGGGCGTGGACGTGGGGGTCGGCGCAGGCGTTGCGATCGAGGCGTTGCGGTCGATCTGCGTCGCCATCACCGCGCCGAAGCGGGTGCCGAGGGCGTTGTGGTCGAGGCCGGCCGGCTCCTCACGGGTGGCCTTGAAGCCCTGCTGCGCGTAGTAATCCCGGCCGCGCTTGGCGTCGGCGAGCGCGTTGTAGCCGTCGCTCGTGTTGCGGCCGTCGTCAAGGCTGCCCGTGTACCAGTGCAGCGGGAAGTTTGCCTTGGAGTCGGCGCTGAACGGCGACGGAACGGAGCGGGGCGTGCCGCCTCCTCCGGTGATCACCGCGCCACCCGACGTGAACGAGGCCGAGTGGGCGGGCAGGAGGAACTGGGTGATGAGCTGCGAGCCGCCCGAGAAGCCGACCAGCCAGGTCGCCGAGGCGCCGGTCTCCTTGCGGATCTGCTGCACCAGCGAGGTGACATAGGCGGCATTCTTGGCGCCGTTGCGCCAGAAGGTGCTGCTCGAATCAGGGGTGCGCACCGAGAGGGTGGCGTAGCCGCGGGCGCCGGCCTGGGCGACGACACCCTTACTGCCGCCGAGCGCCCACGTGCTGGAGGGGTTGTCGTGGCCGTACATGCCGTCTCCGTCGAGGTAGACCACGATGCCCTTGATCGGGCCGACGACCGAGGAGGTGAAGAGGTGATAGGTCGAGCGCGTGCCGGCCTGGTCGGTGTAACTCGCGGCACGGCGGTCGGAGGGGAGGGAGAGCTGCACGGCCGCAACGGCGCCCAGCGCGGGAGCTCCGGAAGCGGCGGTGGCCGTGGCCGCACCGACTCCGGCGAACATCGCGGCGGCGACCGCAAGGGTGGCGCCTGCTGCCACCGACCGGCGACCGGCCTGGGAGTGCGTACGAGCATGGCGAATGAAGGGTGCACGAATGCGCATGTAGGGGGCTCCTGGGAGATCAGAGGGTGCGCCGGCGTCGATGCCGCGCAACGCCCTTCCGGATCGGCCTACCGGGAAATCCCCTGAGTGGTTACGAAATGATCACGAGGGCCGTGTACGAGTTCCGTTGTGTAACAGGCGTTATCGCGTCTCGCCATTCGGACTTTCCGCGTCGGACCTGGACACCCCTATGAGACGGAGGTGTGGCGATCCGGTAACTCGGACCCCCAGAAGCGCACACCCCTCGCGGGTGGGCCTCCGCCGGTGTTGGATTGGGATCACGAACCCGATCGGCGCCGATCACGCGAGGTGAGGCATGTCTGAATCGTCGAACGACACCCACGAAACCCGGCAGGTCAAGAAGCTCATCGACTCTCCGCAGGACGTGGTCGAAGACATGATCAGCGGCCTGATCGGCCGACACGACGGCCTGGCGCGGGTGACCGGGCAGCCCGTCGTCGTGCGCGCGCCCGGCACCGACACCGATTCGTCGAACGACCGGGTGCGGCTCATCAGCGGTGGCGGATCGGGCCACGAACCGGCCCACGCCGGCTACGTCGGGCCGGGAATGCTCGACGCAGCGGTACTCGGCCCCGTCTTCACGTCTCCGTCGACGGATGCCGTGCACGCCGCCATCGTTGCGGCCGCCAGCCACGGGGAAACAGACGGCGACGGTGATAACGCCGGGGTCGGCGGGGCATCGACGCTGCTCATCGTGAAGAACTACACCGGCGACCGCCTCAACTTCGGCCTCGCCGCGCAGATGGCGCAGGCCGAAGGACACGGGGTCGACATCGTGATCGTGGCCGACGACGTCGCACTGGGTGACGCCTCGCGCGCCGGGCGGCGCGGTATCGGTGGAACGGTGCTCGTACACAAGGTCGCCGGGGCGCTGGCCAGCGGCGGAGCCTCGTTGGCCGACGTCAAGGCAGGAGTCGAGCGGTTCACCGAAGGGCTGGGCACCATGGGTGTCGCACTCGGGCCCTGCCACTCCCCCGGCGCCACCGAACCGAACTTCGAGCTCGGCGGCGACGAGATCGAGTGGGGCCTCGGCATCCACGGAGAAGCCGGGCACGAGCGCGGACCCGTCGCCTCCGCCTCCGAGGTGGCGAATCGGCTGGTCGACACCATCTGCTCCGACCGCGGCATCGCGGAGGGCGAGCGGGTGGTCGTGCTCGTCAACGGGCTCGGCGCGACGCCTCCGATGGAACTCGAGATTCTCACCGGTGCCGTTCTCGCACGGCTCGGCGAGATCGGGGCGAACGTCGAACGCTGCTGGACCGGAACCTTTCTCACCTCCCTCGACATGCCGGGCGCGAGCGTCTCGGTGGCACGCGTCGACGACGAGCTACTGACATTGCTCGACGCACCCGCCGACACCCTCGCATGGGTGCCGGGACGGCGGCCTTCGGCCTCCGGAGGCGCCACGGTGGAGGTCGACCTACCCGACCCCCTTGGCGAACTTGCAGGTCACAGTGGAGATTCAGCCCGCGTCGACCCTGCTGTGACCGCCGCGGCAGAGCGGGCGGCGCAGGCCCTCGTCGAGGCGCGCGACGATCTGACGCACCTCGATCAACAGGTGGGTGACGGCGACCTCGGCGTGAACCTCGCGCGGGCGGCGCAGGCGGTGCTGGATCGAAGCGAGGTGCTGGCGTCGGCTCCCGACGTGCGCACCTACTTCCGGGCGATGAGCCAACTGGTGCGCTCGGAGACCGGGGGTTCGAGCGGGGCCTTGTATTCGTTGCTGCTCCTGGGCTTCGGCGACGGGTTCGACGACGGCGTGACGAGCATCGACGCAGCAACCGCGGCGCCGGCGTTCGCGGCCGGAGTCGCTTCGCTTCGCGAACTCGGCGGAGCAGACGTGGGAGACGCGACGATGGTCGACGCCCTCGTGCCCGCCTCGGAGGCACTGTCGGCCGCCGCAGAATCTGGTTCGGCCGACGTCGCGACTGCTGTGGTGGACGCGGCGAAGGAGGGCGCAGAGTCGACCAAGGACCTCATCGCCTCCCTCGGCCGGGCAAGCTACGTCGGCGAGCGCGGCAAGGGAGTCCCCGATCCTGGCGCCGTCGCGGTGACCCTGTGGCTCGAGGCCGCCCTCTCCTCGGACGTCGCCGCCCCCTAACCTCTACTAGCAGAACTTAAGCTAAAGACCATAGTTTAGAAACTATGTCCGCGTCGCTTAGCTTCTGTTGAGTGGCGCGGGGGTCGGGCAGAAGTGATCCCTGCGCCAGTTGGGGACGCCTGCCCCTTGGCCACGGCTGTATCTTCGGTCGGAACCGTGAAAAAATGGGGCATGGCGCTTTCTGTACTGGACTTGTTCAAGATCGGTGTCGGGCCTTCTTCATCGCACACGGTGGGGCCGATGCGTGCGGCGGCGCAGTTCGTCGGCGAGCTGCGCCGTGACGGGCTCATCGACTCCGTGGCCCGCGTGCAGGCGGAGTTGTACGGCTCGCTGGCCGCGACGGCCGCCGGGCACGCCTCCGACCGGGCCGTGGTGCTGGGCCTCGAGGGCGAAGACCCCGAGACCGTCGACATCCCGCACGCGACCGGGCGCATGGACCGCCTGCGTAGCGAGGGCCACATCACGCTGGGCGGAGAGCGGCAGGTGCCGTTCGACGCGGAACGCGACCTGCTCCTCCACACGCGCGAGACGCTCCCCGGGCACCCGAACGGCATGCGGTTCACAGCCCTCGATGACGCGGGTCAGACCCTGCGTCAGGGCGAGTACTACTCCGTCGGAGGCGGATTCATCGTCGACGCCGAGCAGATGGCATCGGACTCGATGCCCGAGGACGCGGTCGCCCTGCCTCACCCGTTCACCACGGCCGAGGAGTTGCTCGCCGCCTGCGAGCGCACCGGATTGTCGATCGCCGGCGTGATGCTCGCCAACGAGGCGGCGTTCCGGCCCGAGGCCGAAACCCGCGCCTCCCTGCTGCGCATCTGGGAGGTGATGCAGGGCGGAGTCGAGCGTGGCAGCACCAGCACCGAGGAGCTGCTGCCGGGCGGCATCTTCGTGCGGCGCCGCGCCCCGGGCCTGTTCGCGAGCCTGCGCCAACAGGAAGAGGCCTCGACCCGGCTCGGCAGCAACATGGGCGACCCGCTCTGGGCGATGGAGTGGCTCAACGCGTTCGCGCTCGCCGTCAATGAAGACAACGCCGACGGAGGCCGCGTTGTCACCGCCCCTACGAACGGCGCCTCCGGCATCATCCCGGCGGTGCTGCACTACTACCGCAAGTTCATCGACGGCGCAGACGACGAGGGCATCATCGAATTCCTGCTCACCGCAGGCGCGGTCGGGGTGCTCATCAAGTTGGGCGCCTCGATCTCCGGCGCGGAGGTCGGCTGCCAGGGCGAGGTCGGTTCGGCGTCCTCGATGGCTGCGGCCGGGCTGTGCGCGGTGCTCGGCGGCACGCCGGCGCAGGTTGAGAACGCGGCCGAGATCGGCATCGAGCACAACCTCGGCCTTACATGCGACCCGCTCGCGGGGCTCGTGCAGGTGCCGTGCATAGAGCGCAACGCGATCGGAGCAGTCAAGGCCGTCAACGCCGCCCGGCTCGCCACACGCGGCGACGGTAGCCATCGGGTCACCCTCGACGAGGCGATCACCACGATGCGCCTGACCGGCGCCGACATGAAGTCGAAGTACAAGGAGACCTCGACCGGCGGCCTGGCCATCACCGTGAACATCATCGAGTGCTGAGGTTTTCCACAACCCCGACGAATTGCTGCAGGCGACAACCCTCCTGTGGATAACCGGCCGTGGCAGTCCGCGGCCAGGCATACCGTGCGAGTTCACAGCACCGTTCGTGAACTCCTCACCAGCCAAGGACTGCCATGCGCCGGCCCCTCCTCGCCTTCGCCCGAGCAGCGCATCATGGCATCACATACCCTGATGTTACGATGCTTTATGCGCACGACCGTGACCCTCGATCCGGATGTCCACGCGCTTCTGGAGCGCGATATGGCTGAGCGGTCCGTTTCGTTCAAGCAAGCGGTGAACGATGCCGTACGTGCGGCGCTGACGGGCGGCCGACGAGACGATTTCGACTTTCCCGATTTCGATCTGGGATCGACCAGCTATGACCTCACGCGCGCGAATCAATTGGCCGCAGAACTCGAGGACGAACAGACCGTCCGCGACCTGAACCTGGGGCGCTGAACGTGATCGTCGTCGATACGAATGTGCTGCTCTACGCTGCGCACCGAGGGAGCGCCCAGCACCGGGACGCGAAGGCATGGATGCTGGCAAGCCTCGCAGACGGCGAGGTCCTGGCCCTCCCGTGGAGCGCGCTGCTCGGATTCGTGCGGATTTCTACGAACCCCCGGGTCTTCACTTCTCCGCTGAGCGCAGATCAGGCACTGTTGCTCGTCGAGCGCTGGCTTTCGCACGCGTCG
The DNA here is from genome assembly GCA_030538115.1 of Dermatophilus congolensis. GTDB lineage: Bacteria > Actinomycetota > Actinomycetes > Actinomycetales > Dermatophilaceae > Dermatophilus > Dermatophilus congolensis_B. The sequence continues at coordinate 63,873 of JAUNUP010000007.1, forward strand.
ATCGTCATCGCGCATCCGACGGCGCGACATGTCGGGGTTCTCGCCGGGTTGCTTCGTTCGTCGGGTACCGCCGGCAACCTCACTACCGACGCGCACATCGCTGCGCTCGCCATCGAGAACGGCGCTGCCGTCGCGACGTTCGACCGGGACTTCGAGCGCTTCGGAGTCCCGGTCGTCGTGCCGCATGCCTGACGGCGTCAGCGCCAGATGAGGCCGTTCCAGCCCGACCACTCCTGGGCCTGCTTGTCGGGCACGTTTTTCACCGTGACGGTGCCGGAGTGGCGCCATTCGCCGCTCACCCAGCGGTAGGTGATGCGTTTGCCGTTGTAGATCGGCGCTTCCGGGCTGCCGCCCAGCCCTTGCAAGCGCGTGGCCACGACGCGACGGATGCCGCGGTTCATCGTGAACTCGTAGCCAGACACGTAGGCCGGGTGGTTGGCGACCGACCAGCTCGTTCGGTACGACTTCGCCCCCGGGGCGAGCAGCAACTGCCACTTACCCTGACGCACGGTGTAGACGAAGTTGTACGGGAAGTCGCCGATGCCTCCGCTGCGGTCGACGATGATCTCTGCGCCACGCAAGCCGTCGACTCCGGCTGCCCCTACCCACACCTCGCTGGTCCGGAGGTCGTCGCGCTCGCGCGGCACCCGTATGTCGGTCGAGAACCTCCGCTTCGTCGCGGTCCTCGTGGAGAGCCGGTAGATGTAGTCGGTGCTGCGGATGCCGATCTTCTTCAGCTCGGTGAAGTCAGCGCGACCGTCGCCGTCGACGTCTGCGTTCGTCGAGGTCGCAACAGGTGGCGTGCTCTCGGCAGCCGCGGAGGCGGGCTGCGCGTTCGCGGGCGAGGCGCCGGCGGCTGGCACCGCCCCGGCGAGCGCGACCGCGGCGACCACCCCCGCTCCCAGCGCAGTCCCGGCCCGTCGGGTTGCCATTGCTGTAGTTGTGCGGGCGATTCGTGGGCGAGTGGTTGCTGACATCTCGAAACGCCTCCCCTGACGTCGAGGTGAATCGTGGCCGCACCGCTGTCGGTGTAGTCCCCCGGGTGGCCACTGCGGCGGTCCACCGACGACCGTCCCAGCACGCTACTCCCGAGCAACCTTGCGGGGAAAGGCTCCTCCCGTCACGTTCGCACACCGAACCGATAACGCCCCCCTGGCCGCCCCGCACGAAAACGCACCAGGAGGCACGATGTCGCAATGTCTCTTACTAAGTGACACAATCGACAAATCTGCCCCTTATGTCACTTAGTAAGAGACATTGCGACATGACGATCTACACAACCCCGCAGCTCGACCTCGAAGACGGTCCGGTCATCGACGAGATCCACGCGATGCGCTCCGACCTCTCGGGGTATTTGCGTGTGCCACAACGTTGGACCGGCACACTGCGCCGGTCGAGCAAGGCGCGTGCCATCCGCGGCTCCAACAGCATCGAGGGCTACAACGTCACGGAACAAGACGCCCTCGCCGCCGTCGACGACGAGGAGCCACTCACCGCCGACGAACGCACATGGGCCGAGATCACCGGGTATCGACGGGCGCTCACGTACGTGCTGCAGATGGCGGTGCTCCCCGAATTTCGCCTCGACGCGCAGACCCTTCGCTCCCTGCACTTCATGCTGCTCGAACACGAGCATTCGAAGTCGCCGGGCCGATTCCGTACGGGCCAGGTGTTCGTGCACGACGAGGCGAGGGACGAGGTCGTCTACGAAGGCCCAGACGCTGACGACGTGCCGCATCTCGTCGATGAACTCATCGATGCCTGCCAGGAGTCTGTCGGCGTCGATCCCTTGGTGCGCGCTGCGATGGCCCACCTCAACCTCGCGATGATCCACCCGTTCCGCGACGGCAACGGCCGCATGGCGCGCGTGCTGCAGACCCTGCTACTCGCCCAGGACACGATCCTCGAGCCGACGTTCTCCAGCATCGAGGAGTGGCTGGGTCACAACACCGACGACTACTACCGCGTGCTCGCGCGCACGGGCGCGGGCTCGTGGCACCCGGAGCACGACGCTTCACTATGGGTCAAGTTCAATCTGCGTGCCCACCACATGCAGGCACAGACCCTGCAGAGACGCTTCGCCGAAGCCGACGTGCTGTGGCGTCACATCGACGACCTTGTCGCCACGCACCACCTACCGGAGCGGGTAGGAGACGCCCTCTTCGACGCCATCCACGGCGCGAGAGTGCTGCGCCCCAGCTACATGGACCGCGCGGACGTCGAGGGCCGCACAGCAACCCGAGACCTCGTACGTCTCAGCGAACTAGGGCTGCTGAACCCGATAGGTAAGTCCCGTGGCCGCTACTACCTGCGCGGACCAGTGCTGGAAGATGTGGCGAAAGATCTGGCGAAGCGGCGCGCTCCCCTCGTCGACCCCTACCCGTGGCTCCGCGGAGCACTCGCCTGACCCCTACGTGTCTCGCGAGGTTCGTGCTCTTACCTTGCTTCGGACCACGAAGGCCAAGACCACGAGCAAGACTGCGTAGATGAGGATCGGGATCGCGCCCGAGAATAGGACCGACCAGTCTCCGCCGGAGCCGAGGAGGGCGTCCCGCAAGGAGGTCTCGGCCAGGGGGCCCAGGACCATGCCGATCATCAGCGGCGCCAGCGGGACTCCGTGGCGGCGCATCGCGAAACCGATGAGCGCGATGCCGAGCAGCATGAACAGGTCGAAGACCGCGCCCGAGGTGGCATAGACGCCGAGGCCGCAGAACAGCATGATCCCCGCGTACAGGTACGGCTTCGGGATCAGCAGCAGCTTGGCCCACAGCGGCGCGAACGGCAGGTTGAGCACCAAGAGCACGATCATCGCGAGGAAGAAGCTCGCCAGCAGCGCCCACACGAGGTCGGGGGCGCGGTCGAAGAGCAGCGGCCCTGGCTGGAGGCCGTACTGCTGGAACGCCGCCAGCATGATCGCGGCCGTGCTCGACACCGGCAGACCTAGCGCGAGCAGCGCACCCATCGCCGTGCCCGTGGTCGCGTTGCCAGCCGCCTCCGGAGCCGCGAGCCCACGGATGGCGCCCTTGCCGAACTGCGGGTCGGGCCGGCGACGGTCGAGGCGACGCTCCACGTCGTAGGCCATGAACGTCGGCACCTCGGCACCACCCACCGGGATCACACCGAACGGCAGACCGATCGCGGTGCCGCGCAGCCATGCCGGGCCGGCCTCCTTCACTTCGGCCCGGGTGAGGAACGGCCGGCCGGAGACCGTGATCTCGTGCTTCGACGGGTCACGCCGGATGCGGGAGGCGACGTGGAAGACCTCGCCCAATGCCAGCACCGCGACGGTGACCGTGACGATCGAGATGCCGTCGAACATCTGCGGCACGTGAAGCGTGAACCGCTCGGCGCCGGTGAACGAGTCGATGCCGATCACCGCGACACCGAGGCCGAGGATGAGCGACGCGAGGCCCTTGAGCACCGAGTCGGCGACGATCGAGGAGGTCGCCACGAACGCGAAGATCGCCAGCGCGAAGAACTCGGCCGGGCCGAAGTTGGCCGAGAAGTCGGCGAGCGCCGGGGCGAGGAAGACGACGACCACCGAGGAGATCATGCCGCCGACGAAGGCACCGATCGCGGAGGTGGCGAGCGCTTGCGGGGCCCGGCCCGCCTTGGCCATCTGGTGCCCCTCGAACGTGGACGCGATCGCCGAGCCCTGGCCGGGAGTGTTCATGAGGATCGCCATCGTCGAGTCGCCGAACAGCCCACCGAAGTAGACGCCGGAGAAGACGATGAACGCCGCCGTCGGGTCGAGGGCGAACGTCATCGGCAGCAGCAGCGCCACCGCCATTGAGGAGCCGAGTCCGGGCATGACGCCGACCGCGGTGCCGAGCAGACAACCGACCACGACCCAGAGCAGGTTCATCGGGCTCAGCGCCCCGCCGAACCCCTCTAGGAGCATCGAGATCTGTTCCATCAGAACCCACCTCCGAGAATGCCCGAGGGCAGGTTGAGCCCGAGGCCCACCGCGAACGCCAGGTACACGACGCTCGAGACGACGAGTGCGAGGCTCAGGTCGAAGAGGGGGCGGCGTGAACCGATACCGCGCGCTACACACCAGAAGAGCAGGGCGCCCGCGAGGATCCAGCCGAGCCACGGCAGCAGCGCCGCGAAGGCCGCGAAACCGCCGACGCACCAGGCGACCGCGCTCCAGTCGCTGAACATGCGGAAGGTATGGCCGCTCGTCTCTTCGACGGGCTCGGGCTTACGCAGGTACTCGAGTACGAGCAGCGCTGCGACCACGTAGCCGGCGATGGCCAGCAGCCACGGGTAGAACGTCGGACCTGGGAATCGTGCCCCGGCGGGCTGCACCATCGTGAGGTTGCCGACAGCCAGGTACGTGGAGAACGCGGCGAGGATCAGCGGGATGACGAGGCCGCTGCGCCCTTCGAGAAATCCCCGGGAAGGCGGGGCGTCGCTGCGGTGCCGCCCGGCTCCAGCCGCGTGGGCCTGGGCGTCGTCGGGGCGGATCGGGTCGCCGCTCACTTGAACACCTCCACGAGTTTGCCGATGCGTTCGACCTCGCCCTTCATCCACGTGTCGAGTTCGGGGCCGGTGAGGAAGACGTCGGTCCACCGGTTGCGCTCGATGGCGTCGCGCCACTGCGGCGTCTGCGTCGCCTCGGTCACGAGTGTGGTGAGCTCGGCCTTCTCCTCGGGCGTAATGCCAGGGGGCGCGACGACAGCGCGCCAGTTCGCGAGCGTCACGTCGTATCCCTGCTCCTTGAGCGTGGGGACGTCCATGCCGGGCAGCCGCTCGGGTGCCGCGATGCCGAGAGCGCGCAGACGGCCGGCCTCGATCTGGTCGGTCATGTCGGCGATGCCTGCGGCGGAGGCTGCGGCCGTGTCGGTGATGAGCGCCTGCGCGGCCTCACCGCCTCCGGCCTTGGGGATGTAGGTGAGCTGGTCGGCGGGGATGCCGAGCTTTGTGCCGAACTCGGTCATGACGAGCTGGTCGAAGCTGCCGCCGCCGGTCCACGCGATCGATTTGGGGTTGGCCTTCCAGGCCGTGACCAGCTCGTCGAGGGTCTGGTAGGGCGAATCGCCCTTCACGACGACGACGTTGTACTCCTCCACGACGCGGGCGATGAGGGTGACATCGTCGTGGTTCACGGGAGCGCCGAGCTGCTCGACACCGGCCACGAGGCCCGTGCCGGTGACCATGAGGTTGTTGGCGCGGCCGCCCATCGTCGTCATCTTGCCGAGCCCGATCGTGCCCGCCGCACCCGGCACGTTGACGACCTGAACGTTGTTGACCAGCTTGTTCGCGCGCATGGCCTGCTGCATCTCGCGCTGGAAAGTGTCCCAGCCGCCACCCGGTCCGGCGGGCGCGACGAGGGTCATGTTCGAGCGGATGTCGCTGCCTCCGGAGGCCCGCTGCACGGAGAAGAAGCTCGCCGCGCCGATGACGAGGACCGCGAAGAGCGCGTACACCGCCATCGCGACGGGTCGGCGTCGAGCGCGCTGCTCGGGCGGAGATGTGGAGCTGGACAACGCGGCCTCCCCGTGCGCGGCCACCACCTCGGAACCGCTGTGTTCTGAGTCACTTTCCGGATTCTGGCCTACTGTAATGTCGGAACAACTTCACTGCATTCGAATCTGCTCGATCCGAGTGAACCGCGGCTCACGCGAACGACCGGAAGGGACCGATATGACCGTCCTCCTCGCCCGCGACCACACCCCCGAGGGTGAAGCCGCACTCGCGTTCGCGCTCGATGTGGCCTCGCGCAGGTCCGAGACGCTGCTCATGTTCCACCTCGACGGCTCCCAGGGCGACGATCGCGCGGAGGTCGACGGCGTCACGGTGCAGCACGCCGTTCCTGACGCTCGCGCGCGCGACGCAGTCGGCGAACTCATCGACACGGCGAACGCGGGCGAGATCTCACTGGTCGTCATCGGCGTCAAGCAGCGCACTCCCGTCGGCAAGCTCTTTCTGGGTAGCGCGGCGCAGAAGATCTTGCTGGAGGCGCGGCCGCCGGTCGTCGCAGTCAAGGCGACGGAGCACTGAGCCCAACGGCAGACCCACGGCGTCAGGGGGCTGCTCGCCTCCCTCGACGACACGAACAGTTCATCGCCGCTAACTGACTATCGCCCCGCGCCGCCTCGTAAGCTCCGTTGTGTGAGCAATGACGCAGCACAGACGGAGACGGTCGACCCCGCCAATCCGCTCGGGCTTCGGACCGATGTCGGGGCGTATTACATTCCGCTGGAGGACGGGTCGTTCATGCCGACCATCCATGCCCAGGGGGCGTGGTTGGCGCACGAGCAGCACATGGCTCCCGTCGGTGGGCTCATCGCGCACTGCCTGCAGGCCTACAACAACCGCACCGACCTGCAGATCGCTCGGCTCACGCTCGAGATCCTCGGCGTCATGCCCGCCAAGCCGACCACTGTGACCTGCGAAACCATCCGCTCCGGGCGCACCATCGAGCTCGACGAGGCCACGCTCACCATCGACGGCAAGGTCGCTGTTCGCGCCCGGGCCTGGCGGCTCGCCCGCGTCAACACCAGCGCGGTCGCCGGGGATTTCATGCCCCGCCTCCCGTTTCCGGGCGACATGCCGGAGGCGTCGCTCGCCGGCACCTGGGCGGGCGGGTTCATCCGCTCCCTCGAATACCGCTCCGCCGGCGAGCGAGAGCCTGGGCGAGGCCAGTTGTGGATGCGACCCAAGGTCCACCTCGTCTATGGCGTGCCCGTTCACCCCGTCGCCGCCTACATCGGGCTGGTCGACACGGCCAACGGTGTCGCCCCGCGCGCCAACCCGCAGGAGTGGATGTTCCCGAATACCGACCTGACCATCCACCTCTTCCGCGAGCCCCACGCCGGCTGGGTCGGTTTCGACACCGACGTGGCCTTCGGTGACACCGGAGTGGGCCTCACCAGCACCCGCCTGCACGACGTTCATGGGCCGGTCGGGCGGGCGGAGCAGATCCTCACCGTCCGTCGCATGCCCGAACGCTGAGCCGGAGCGTCGCGAAACACGGCCGCGTCTGTCACTCTGTGAGGCACCGACCTACGACCGACCAACGGGGAGGGCGAGCAGCGCGATGCGGCAACTGACCGGTCTCGAGCAGGTCTTCCTCAAACTCGAGGGCCCCACGACCAGCGCCGTCATCGGCTGCCTGGTTCGGTTCGACGCGCCGCAGCCTGGGCAGCCGGTGCCCGACGAGCCGTTCATGCGGATGCGGCTGCACGAACGCATCCCCCACATCCCGCCATTCAGGCAGAGGGTCGTGCCGGTGCCGCTCGGTCTCGACCACGCCTACCTGGCCGAAAGCGACCGGGTGGATGTCGAACGGCACCTGCGCACGATCACGCTCGCGGCGCCGGGCGACGAGCGCGCCCTCTCCGCCGAGATCTCGCGGATCATGAGCACCGACCTCGCCCCCGATGACCCCGACGGTCCACGCTGGGACTACACGATCATCGACGGCCTCGCCGACGGCGGCCTCGCGCACCTCATGCGCGCCCACCACGCGCTCGCCGACGGCAGCACCATGCTGCGCATCTGGGACGCACTCGCTGACGATCCCCAGGCTCCGCTGCCCGACCACGTCGAAACCCGCACCCTGCCGCAGCCTCTGTTCGGCTCCACGGAGATGGCCGCCCGCGCCGCTCTCGGCCTCGCCAAGAAGACGTACCAGGTGGTCAAGTTCGAGTACGACGTCGTCAAGTGGGCCGCCTCCCGCTACGAGACCGAAGGGCTCAGTGCGCTGCCCGGGTTCGTGTCGAGCATGCTGCCCGGCACCGCGGGGCGCGAACTGACCGCGCTGTTCAACCGGCGCCTGCGCGCGCGGGGAGCCCCCGAGCTGACGCAGTACACGAAGACCTACGGCAACGGGCCCGACTCCCCCATCAACGGACGCGCGTCGAGCAAACGCACCGTCGCCTACGACGAAGTGGCCTTCGACGAAGTCAAGAGCCTGAGCCGGCTCGCAGGAACGACGATCAACAACATCGTGGTCACAGTGGCTGCGGGGGCACTCCGCCGGTTCTTGACGGATCTCGACCCCACCGGTTCTGCCCCCACCGAGCCGATCGTCGTGTCAATTCCCGTGTCACTGTGGGGAGATCACGTCGATCACCCCTGGGGCAACCACGTGCACATGATCCTGGCCGACCTGCCCGTGCACCTCGCCGATCCGTTGGAACGGCTCACGCACGTCACCGAGGCACTCATCGCCGCACGGGCCAGCCTCGACAACACCCCCGCTCACCTGGTCAACGACTTCAGCAGCATCATCCCGCCCGACTTCTACGGCCTCGTCGTGAAGATCTGGACCCGTCTGCCCGACAAACTCTCCCGCCCCGCCTGGAACGTGGTCGTCTCCAATGTGCGCGGGCCCAAGAAGCCTGATTCGTTGAACGGCATGCGGATCCGGAGCTACTTTCCGATCTCGTTCCTGTCGATCGGCGGCGGCATCAACATCAGCCTGCAGAGCTACGTCGACCGGTTCTGCTTCGGCATCGTCGGCGCCCCCGACAAGACCGGCGACTTGTGGCCGCTCGTCGGGCACCTCCGCGAGGCGCTGGAGGAGCTGCGCACGGCCCTCGAGGCGCGGGGCTGAAGCCCTGCGCCTGACCTATCCGGCCGGGATTCCGCGGCACGCTCTCTTCGCGTCGTCGCAGCGTCATCGCGGGAGTGACGCGGAACGCTCCCCCATGCCGTCGTCGGTGCGGCGGGCCACTCCCGGAGGCAGGCGGACCGCGAAGGGGTTTGCTTGTTGCGCTTTGCAGACTGCGCAGAGGTCGCCCATTTGACGGTGGGCCGCACCGCACCTTGTGCAGGCGCGCACCCAGCCCGTGCGCAGCACCGGTTCGGCATCTTTCAGCAGGTCACTCCACGAGTGGTCGCCCAGACGGTGTAGTGCCCCGTTGGGGCACATCTCGACACATGCCTCGCAGCCGTCGCAGTCTGCCGCCACCTGCACGAGCCTGAACTGGCTTTGCGCCTTGGGCGGCGCGCCCACACCGGGAGGCCCCGGGCGGTCGCTGCGGTCCAGCTCCACGACCTCCAGTCGCAGGGCGTCGTTCGGGCACACACGTACACACAGTCCGTCGCCGCAGCAGCCCTTCGCGGTGAGCTTGGCCGAGCCCGTCGTGGGCGCCGCCGGCTCCGCGTGTTCGATCTCGGAGGCCGTCCGCTCGCCCACTGCGAGCAGGGCACTTACCGCATCGACGAGACGCCTCTGCGGTGTGGCTGCGGGTTCGGGGAGCGGCCTGTCCGGGGCTCCGATGAGAGCGCGACGGCCCATCGGCACGTGGTCGGGGTCGATGCGCGGCATCCCCGAGGCCGCCTCCGGCTCGGCAACGCCGACGTCACCACCGCGACCGCACATGGCCGCAAGCTCAGCAGCCCGGGCGACGACCGCACTCACCCGGTCACGAACCTCGGAACCGTCCACACAACTACCCGCCACAGTCACGCCCGAGGGCGCACCCTCCGGCTCCGCGTCGACCGACTCACCAGGGACTTCGCCGGGGAGGACCACGTCTACACGGTTCGTGCAGGTGAGGAGTTCGAGGATGTCGGCTGCTTCCAGTGCCTCCGAGTCGGCAATGGTGACGGCGCAGGCCTCGCGAGTCTTCGCGCGGCGGAGTCCGAAGCGCTCAGTCCGCCCCGCACCGGGGCCTGGGCCAGGGCCCGGTGCAGCGGATTCGCTCGCCTGACCGACGAGCAACACCACGTCGACCGGGTCGCGCGAGCCCAGCCAGCGTCGCAGCCTGCGTGTATCCATCCTTCTCCCCCTCCCCGGAGTTCCGCCCCACGAGCCTAGGGGCACCTAAGCCGCGTGGTGTGGCACTCGGAGGGGTCGAACCGGCCCGTTCCTCAGAGAGACACCTAACCGCTCAGCTCCGGAACGGGTCGGGCAGACCGACGTAGACGGTCTCGAGGTAGTCCTCGATGCCTTCGAGGCCGCCCTCCCGGCCCATGCCCGACTGCTTGAGGCCGCCGAACGGGGCCGCCGCGTTGGAGATCACTCCCTGGTTCACGCCGACGAGGCCGTACTCAAGCAGTTCGATGACCCGCAGCACGCGGTCCATGTCCTTGGTGTACACGTAGCTCGCCAGGCCGACCTCGCAGTCGTTGGCGATCTCGATCGCCTCCTCCTCCGTCGAGAACGTGACGACGGGGGCGACGGGGCCGAAGATCTCCTGGCGCAGGATGCCTGCAGTGCGGGGCACGCCGGCCAGAACGGTCGGCGGGTAGAAGTATCCCGGCCCCTCCGGAACGGTGCCGCCGGTGGCAACCTTCGCCCCGTCTGCGACAGCCGATTCCACGAGGACTGCGATCTCGGAGCGGGCCGTGTCGGTGATCACCGGGCCGACGTGCGTGTCGGGTGCGATACCCGGGCCTACGACGAGGGAGCCGAACACATCGGCGAGCCGGGCCGTGAACTCCTCGGCAACCGACTCGTGCACGATGAACCGATTGGCAGCCGTGCACGCTTCGCCCATGTTGCGGAGCTTGGCGGCGTGCGCTCCCTTGACGGCCTCGTCCATGTCGGCGTCCTCGAAGACGATGAACGGGGCGTTGCCACCGAGCTCCATCGAGGTCTTGAGCACCTGGTGCGACGCTTCGGCGAGCAGCGCCTGTCCAACGGCTGTGGAGCCTGTGAACGACAGCTTGCGCAGTCGCGGGTCTTGGATGATCGGCCCGGTGAGCTGCTGCGACCGCTCGGCGGGCACGACGTTGACCACCCCGGCGGGCACGCCGGCCTCCTGCAGGATCTTGGCAAGGAACAGCGAGGTCAGCGGGGTTGCAGTGGCGGGCTTGAGCACGGTCGTGCATCCGGCGGCGAGGGCGGGCGCGATTTTGCGGGTGCCCATGGCGAGCGGGAAGTTCCAGGGGGTGATGAACAGGCACGGCCCGACCGGGCGCTTGAGCACGATCTGCCGCAGGTGCCCCTCGGGAGCGCTCTGGTAACGGCCGCCGATCCGCGGGGCCTCCTCGGAGAACCAGCGCAGGAATTCGCCGCCGTACGTCACCTCGCCGTCGGCTTCGGCGAGCGGTTTGCCCATCTCCAGGGTCATCGTGGTGGCCAGCTCGGCGCGGTAGGTCTGCACGAGTTCCCACGCACGGCGCAGAATTTCGGCGCGCTCACGGGCGGGCGTGCGCGCCCAGTCGGCCTGCGCTGCGGCGGCGGCGTCGAGCGCGGCCATGCCGTCTTCGGGAGTCGCGTCGGCGACGCGGGCGAGCACCTCGCCAGTGGCGGGGTTGAGCACCTCGAACGTCTTACCGGAGGAGGAGTCGCGCCACTCCCCCGCGATGAACAACTGTGTCGGCACGTTGGCGGGCAGCGCCGCTTCGTGCGCGGTCTGGGCGGACTGATCGGACATGGCCGACTCCTTCATGACGCGGTGCGCCGCTGAGGCGCTCGGTTGAAACAGATGCTCTGCCACGGCAGGTGCCCAGGCGCCGATGGCGCCGTCGCCCGAGCCGATCCACCCCGATCATGCCCCGCCGAAACGGGTCCCGATACTCGGGTCGAAGTGAGGTGTTGCTTGATCGTATATTCTATCGTACATTATCTCCTATTCGATGTGAGCCCCTCCTCGAGCACCGCTGTTCGAGGCACCAGCTAGGAGACGCATGAACCAGCACGACGAAGTGACCAAGGTTCTGGGACACCGCCCCGGCAAGGTCGTTGCAGTGCACCTCAACTACCCGTCGCGGTGCGCCGAGCGCGGCCGCACGCCGAAGCAGGCGTCGTACTTTCTCAAGCCGTCCTCCTCCCTCACCGGCAGCGGCGCCGTGGTGCGCCCCGAGGGCTTCGAGCTCCTGGCGTTCGAGGGCGAGGTCGCCCTCGTCATCGGAACCGAGGCGCGCAACGTGACCCCCGAGCAGGGCTGGAGCCACGTCGGCTGGGTGACGGCCGCCAACGACCTCGGCCTGCAAGACCTGCGCTACGCCGACAAGGGCAGCAACGTCCGCTCAAAGGGCGGCGACGGCTTCACCGCGATCGGCCCCAACCTCATCCCCGCGGATGAGGTCGACCCGACGCGCCTGCTCATCTGCACTCAGCTCGACGGCGAGGTCGTGCAGGAGGACACCACCGAGAACCTGCTCTTCGATTTCGGACACCTCATTGCCGACCTCACCCGCACGATGACCCTCGAGCCCGGTGACGTCATCCTCACCGGCACGCCCGCGGGCGCCTCCGTGGCGCTGCCCGGTCAGCGCATCGAGGTCGAGCTGACCAGTCTCGATGACGCGTCCATCACCTCCGGCGTCCTCACTACCGAGGTCGTCGCAGGCCCCGCCGCCGGAGCCTGGGGCTCGCCGCCCAAGGCCGACGCCGAGGCCACCTCCGACGCCTGGGGCAGCCGCCGGCCCGCCGCTCCCCAGCCCGCAACCGCCGCCAATGCCCCCGCATCGGTCGACGACTCCCCCGAGCTGCCCGACCTCACCGACCCCGCCCTCATCGAACGCCTCACCTCCGTCGCGGTCGCAACCCTCTCGGTCAACATGCGTAAGCGCGGCTTCGACACGGTGAGCATCGACGGCGTGCACTCGCTCGTGCCGGGCACGAAGTTCGCCGGCCCGGCCCGCACCCTGCGCTACGTGGCCTACCGCAAAGACCTCTTCGAGGCGAAGGGCGGCGGCTTCAACGCACAGAAGCAGGCCATCGACTCCGTCAACCCCGGCGAGGTGCTCGTGATGGAGGCCCGTCGCGACAACACGGCCGGCACGCTCGGCGACATCCTCGCCCTGCGCGCCCAGTACCGCGGCGCCACTGCGATCATCACCGACGGAGCGGTGCGCGACTTCGCACCGGTCGTCGCCACCGGTCTGCCGGTCATGAGCTCCGGCAAGCACCCGGCCGTGCTCGGCCGCCGCCACGTGCCGTGGGCCGTCGACGAGACGATCGTCTGCGGCGGGGCCACCGTGCAGCCCGGCGATCTCATCGTCGCCGACGACGACGGCGCCATCGTCATCCCGCCCTCGCTCGTGCTCGAGGTCCTCACAGAGGCTGAGGAGCAGGAGAGCCAGGAGGAGTTCATCGCCGAGAAGGTCAAGGCCGGCGAGAGCGTCGACGGTCTCTATCCCCTCGGCAAGGCCTGGAAAGACGAGTACCAGGCGTGGAAGACCGGCCGCACCGCCGGCTGACCCGCCGCACCCCAGCTTCTCTCCCCCACCACATCGCCTTCGGCACCGACGCAGAAAGACGACCATGACGCAGCGACACATCCCGGCCGACCTGCCCTCCAAGATCCAGCACTACATCGACGGCGAGCACGTCGACTCCATCGGAGGCGAGACGTTCGACGTGCTCGACCCCGTGACCAACCAGACCTACATCACGGGTGCCGACGGCCAGGCCGCCGACATCGACCGCGCCGTCAAGGCCGCTCGCCGCGCCTTCAACGAGGGACCCTGGCCCCGCATGAAGGCCCGCGAGCGCAGCCGCGTTCTCAACAAGATCGCCGACGCCGTCGAAGAGCAGGAGCAGCGTCTCGCGGAGATGGAGACGTACGACACCGGCATCCCGATCACGCAGGCCAAGGGCCAGGCGCGCCGGGCCGCGGAGAACTTCCGGTTCTTCGCCGACCTGATCGTGGCCCAGCGCGACGACACCTACAAGGTGCCCGGCATGCAGCTCAACTACGTCAACCGCAAGCCGGTCGGCGTCGCGGGCCTCATCACCCCGTGGAACACCCCGTTCATGCTCGAGTCGTGGAAGCTGGCCCCGGCGCTCGCCTCCGGCTGCACGGTCGTGCTCAAGCCGGCCGAGTTCACCCCGCTGTCGGCCTCGCTGTGGGCGCAGATCTTCGAGGACGCGGGCCTGCCCCAGGGCGTCTTCAACCTCGTCGGCGGCCTCGGCGAATCGGCCGGTGACTCCCTCGTCAAGCACCCCGACGTCAACCTCATCTCGTTCACGGGCGAGACGACCACGGGCCAACTCATCTTCCGCAACTGCGCCGAGCACCTCAAGGGCATGTCGATGGAGCTGGGCGGCAAGTCCCCCGCCGTCGTCTTCGCCGATGCCGACTTCGAGGCCGCCCTCGACTCCACGCTGTTCGGTGTGTTCTCGCTGAACGGCGAGCGCTGCACCGCAGGCTCGCGCATCCTCGTCGAGCGCCCCATCTACGACGAGTTCGTGCGCCGCTACGCCGAGCGTGCCGACAAGATCGTCGTCGGGGACCCGCAGGACCCGAAGACCGAGGTCGGCGCACTGGTTCACCCCGAGCACTACGCGAAGGTGATGAGCTACGTCGAGCTCGGCAAGTCGGAGGGCCGCCTGGTCGCCGGCGGCGGCCGCCCCGACGACCGGCCCGAGGGCAACTACGTGCGTCCCACCGTCTTCGCCGACGTGTCGCCCGACGCCCGCATCTTCCAGGAGGAGATCTTCGGCCCGGTCACCGCGATCACGCCCTTCGACACCGAGGAAGAGGCGATCGCGCTGGCCAACAACACGAAGTACGGCCTGGCCGCGTACGTGTGGACCAACGACCTCACCCGCGGCCACCGCGTCAGCCAGTCCATCGAGGCCGGGATGGTCTGGATGAACAGCCACAACGTGCGTGACCTGCGTAGCCCCTTCGGCGGCGTCAAGGCCTCGGGCCTGGGTCACGAGGGCGGTTACCGCTCGCTCGACTTCTACTCCGAGCAGCAGGCCGTGCACCTGACCATGGGCGACGTTCACACGATCCGCTTCGGCGCCAACTGACCCGCGGGTCACCCGACCCGAACCCGCGAAAGCCCGCACCCGCCGGCTCAGACCGCAGCCGGCGGGCGGGCCGAGCACACCCAAAAATCCGCCTCCCGCCCGTAGAGGGCGACACCACAGCGAGCACCCGCTCATCGCACTCAACGAGGAGAACCACCATGAGCCAGTACGTTCCGGTCCCGACCGCGACTCCCCCCGACATCCTGCGCACCGCTTACGTCGAGCTCGTCGTCACCGACCTGAAGCGATCGCGCGAGTTCTACGTCGACCTGCTCGGCCTCGTCGTCACGTACGAAGACGAGAACGAGATCTACCTGCGCACCTACGAGGAGTTCATCCACCACAACGTGGTGCTCCGCCAGGGCCCGGTGGCCGCCGCCGCCGTGTTCGGTTTCCGTGTCCGCACCCCGGAGGACGTCGACCTCGCGGAGGCGTACTACAAGGAACTGGGCTGCCGCACCGAGCGTCGCAAGGACGGCTTCGTCCGCGGCATCGGCGACGCGGTGCGTGTGGAGGACCCGATGGGCTTCCCGTACGAGTTCTTCTACGACGTGGAGAAGGTCGACCGCCTCGCCTGGAGCTACGACAAGATGGGCGTCTGCCCGATCACGCGCCTCGACCACTTCAACCAGGTCGTTCCCGACGTCACCAAGGGCACGGAGTACCTCGTCGACCTCGGCTTCAAGGTCACGGAGGCGATCCGCGACTCCGAGGGCGTTACCTACGCCTCATGGGTGGCCCGCAGCTCCACCGTGCATGACACCGCCCTCACCGGCGGCGACGGCCCGCAGATGCACCACATCGCGTTCGCCACCCGCGAGCGGGCCGACATCCTCGCCCTCTGCGACCGCATGGGTGCCCTGCGCATCAGCGACCAGATGGAGCGCGGCCCGGGCCGCCACGGCGTCTCGAACGCGTTCTACCTCTACGTGCGCGACCCCGACGGCCATCGCAGCGAGGTCTACACGACCGACTACTACACGGGCGACCCCGACAACCCCACGATCGAGTGGGACGTGCACGACAACCAGCGTCGTGACTGGTGGGGCAGCCCCGTGGTGACGAGCTGGTACGCGGAGGCGACCCCGGTGCTCGACCTCGACGGCAAGCCGCAGCCCATCGTCGCCCGCGAGGAGAAGAGCGAGGTCGCAGCCACCATCGGCGCCGACGGCTTCTCCTACACCCGCAAGCCGGATGACACGGCAGATGCGCCCCGCGAAGCCCACATGGGCGAGAGCCACTGACGGCCGCTCGGAACCCGACCCGGAAACCACAAGGAATCACTGATGACCGATTCGCACGCTCCCGGTGCCGACGCAGCCGCCGGGGCTCCCGACCAACTCGTCCTCGACGAGCACAACCCGCAGGACCAGCGGGTGGCGTTCGCCTCCCTCGTCGGCACCACGATCGAGTGGTACGACTACTTCATCTACGCCAATGCGGCGGCGCTCATCTTCGGCCCGCAGTTCTTCTCGGCCGTGCCCAAGGACATGCAGCTCATCGTGGCCTTCGGCACCGTGGGTATCTCGTTCCTCTTCCGCCCGCTGGGCGCGGCGGTGGCCGGGCACTTCGGTGACCGCCTCGGCCGCAAGAAGATGCTCGTGCTCACGCTGCTGCTCATGGGTGGCGCGACCGCCATCATCGGCGTACTGCCGACCGCCGAGACCATCGGCATCTGGGCCCCGATCCTGCTTGTGCTCATGCGCGTCATCCAGGGCTTCTCCGCCGGCGGTGAGTGGGGTGGCGCAGCGCTCATGGCCGTCGAGCACGCACCCGCGCACAAGCGCGGCCGGTTCGGCGCGTTCCCCCAGGTCGGCGTGCCGCTCGGCATGCTCATCGCCACCGGCTTCCTCGCGATGCTCGCCGTGCTGCTCTCCGACGAGGCATTCGCCTCGTGGGGCTGGCGTATCCCGTTCCTGAGCTCGATCGCCCTCATCGGCGTCGGCATGTGGATCCGCCTCGGCGTCACCGAGTCGCCGGTCTTCAAGGAGATCAGCGAGCACCCCGAAGAGATCAAGATGCCGCTGGCCAAGCTGTTCCAGTTCAACGGCAAGCAGGTGCTGCTCGCGGCCCTCATCTTCGCGGGTAACGGCGTGGCCGGCTACATGGTGACGGGTGGATTCATCCTGGCCTACTCGACCTCGTCGCTCGGCCTCGAGCGCGACGTCATCCTGAATCTCGTCACCCTCGCCTCCGCGACATGGATGCTCACGACCGGTATCGGTGGCTGGCTCGCCGACAAGATCGGACGGGTGCGCACCTACCAGACCGGATTCGTATTGCAGCTGCTCTGGGTGTTCCCGCTGTTCATGCTCATCAACACGAAGGACTATGTCTGGATCGGCCTGTCGATGGTCATTCTGTCGATAGGTCTCGGACTCACCTACGGCCCCCAGTCGGCTTTGTTCGCGGAGATGTTCCCCGCGCGCGTGCGTTACTCCGGTGCTTCAATGGGATACGCGATCGGCTCGATCCTCGGTGGCGCGTTCGCTCCGATGATCGCCCAGGCGCTGGTCACCTCGACCGGAACCACCACGTCGATCTCGATCTACCTCTTCTCGGTCACGCTCATCGCCCTCGTCGCGACCTTCTTCGTGAAGGAGAGAATGGGCGGCCGGCTGGACAAGGACGCAATGGACATTCCGGGTGCGATCGAACTCGAAAGGGCTCTGCAGAGCAAGAGCATCTGACTCAGAAGAAACTCCTGAACATCAGAGCCTCGACGCCCGACTCCTCGCCAATTGCGAGGAGTCGGGCGTCGATTATTACGTTGATTCCCGTGAGAAGACGGAAAGGGCAGTAGACTGAGATGGTGCAGACAGCCTCGGAGGTCCTCGCGGACTCGTCCCCGGATGGGACCGAAAACAAGGCGCAGCGTGTCTACCGGATGCTGCGAGAAGCGATCATCGCCGGAGAGTACAGCCCCGGCTACCGATTGGTCCTCTCACGCCTCGCCGAGGATTTCGCCGTTTCACCTGTTCCGGTGAGAGAAGCGGTCCGCCGACTGGAGGCCCAAGGGCTGGTCTCCTATACGCGAAACGTGGGCTTCGAGGTCACTGGGGTCGACCAGAACGACTACGCAGACGCGATGCAGACTCTCGCTTACCTCGAGGGCGCCGCTACCAGCCTCGCAGCTCCGCTGATCACTGCGGCCCAGCTCGACGAAGCGCAGGAACTCAACGATCAGATGCGAACGATCGGCAGATCGCCCGATCCCGTGCAATTCACTGAACTCAACGGTCGTTTTCACGTGTTGCTGTGCAGCCAATGCCCGAACCTGCATCTGCTCGAACTCGTAAAGAGGGAGTGGGGCAACCTCAGTCGGATCAGGCGATCCACGTTCACGTATATCCCCGATCGCGCTGCACAGTCGGTGGTCGAGCACGAAAATCTCATCAACATGCTGAGAAGAGGCGACGACCCTGCAGAGATCGAAATGGCGTTCCGGAACCACACCCTGCGAACGATGAACATTTTCTTGGAGCGACGCAATGCGCGAGAAAGTTCGGGGTCCTAAGAGTCACCAAGGTCGATAGGCGTCGACCGTGAAGGCGCAGAAAAGGTGGTGGGGCCCCCGCCCGCGCGCGCGGGGCGGCCCACCATTTTGGCCCCCCCGCCCACCCCGCAAAAACGCCGGCCGAAGTCCCCCCACCTGGGGGGGCGGGGGCGCGGGTGCCGCCCCTGACGGGGGGGGCCCCCCCCCCACGGCGCGCGGCGCCCCCACCACCTTTTCGACCACCGGTCAGACCGTGAAAATCGGCCGGAAGAAGTCCGCCAGTTCCTTCCTCGCCGTCAGCGGCAGCACGTGGGCCACGTACTGGTCGGGCCGCACGACGACCACGGCGCCGTCGCGAGAGATGCCGCGGCGCTCGAAGATGTCGTCCTTCACGTCGGCTGCGAAGACCTCCTCCAGGTCCACAAGCCCGAAGGGGCCGTTCGGCACCTTGAACGCATCGGGTGCGGCCATGAGGTCGACGTCGGTGTACGGCTGCTGGTAGATCACCTTGACGTCGAAGTAGGCGTTCTTGTCCTTGCCCTCGGGAGTGTGGGCGAGCACCGGCGACTCCGGGTCGTTGGCGAGCCACTCGGCCCAGTCGGCGACGGCCCCCTCCGCACCCGAGGCGGCGCCGTCGGCGAAGACGTAGATGCGCCAACGGCCGTCGGCGCGGTGCAGGTGGCCGAGGTGCTGCGGCGTCGCGTCGCACACCCGGATGACGGGGGCGGACTTGAACCGCTTGCCGATGGGGAATCCGGTGGCGAGGTCTTGGTGCTCGTGCCCGCCGATGAGCAGGCCGGTCGGGTACTGCGTGGCGAACCCGAACGGGAATTCGGCGGTGCGCACGTAGAACTCTTCCAGCTCCGAGGGAGCCAGCTCGCCGGGCTTGGCGGCCATCATCGACGACCACTGGCGGTCGAAGTCGATGAGGTTCTGTGCGATGACCTGGCGCTCTTGCGTGTAGGTCGAGAGCAGGCTCTCGGGGCTGCGTCCCTGCAGCACCTGCGCGAGCTTCCAGCCGAGGTTGAAGCCGTCCTGCATCGACACGTTCATGCCCTGGCCGGCCTTGGCGCTGTGGGTGTGGCAGGCATCGCCCGCGATGAACACGTGCGGCGCTCGGGTGCCAGCCTCCTCGACCGGCACGTCGTCGAACCGATCGGTGACGCGGTGGCCGACCTCGTAGACGCTCCACCACGCGACGTGCTTCACGTCGATGCTGTAGGGGCGGATGATCTCGTTGGCCTTGCGGATGATCGTCTCGATCGGGGTCTTGCGGACCTCGCGGTTGTCGTCTTCCGAGACCTCGCCGAGGTCGACGTACATGCGCACCAGATAGCCGCCCTCACGGGGGATGTGCAGGATGCTGCCGGCGCTGCTCTGGATCGCGCACTTGGTGCGGATGTCAGGGAAGTCGGTGTTGACGAGCACGTCCATGACGCCCCAGGCGTGGTACGAGACAGCACCGATGTGCTTGGCCCCGATGGAGTCGCGCACGCGGCTGCGGGCACCGTCGGCCCCGAGCACATACTTGGCTCGGATGGTGCGCTCCTGACCTTCGCTCTCGCCTGCGGAGTGGCGCAGCGTGACGACGACCGGGTACTCGCCCTCGCCCGTGACCTCGAGGGTCTCGAAGTCGTAGCCCCAGTTCGGCACCAACCGCGCCGGCCCCTCCACTGCGACCTCGGCGAAGTAGTCGAGCACGCGGGCCTGGTTGACGATGAGGTGCGGGAACTCGCTGATGCCGGAGTCGTCGTCCGGCGGACGAGCGGTGCGCACGATGCGCGTCGGGTCTGCCGGGTCAGGCTTCCAGAAGCACATCTCGGTGATGCGGTAGGCCTCGTCGATGATGCGGTTGGCGAAGCCGAACGCCTGGAAGGTCTCGACACTGCGTGCCTGGATTCCG
This sequence comes from Dermatophilus congolensis, assembly GCA_030538115.1. Lineage (GTDB taxonomy): Bacteria > Actinomycetota > Actinomycetes > Actinomycetales > Dermatophilaceae > Dermatophilus > Dermatophilus congolensis_B. The sequence goes on from JAUNUP010000007.1 coordinate 83,943, forward strand.
TCGGCCTGGCCGATGACGAGGCGGCCGTCGCGACGCTCGACGACAGCGGTGGTGATGTCTGGGAACTGGGCAAGCTGGGCTGCCGTGAGCATTCCCGCAGGCCCCGCGCCGACGATCAAGACGTCGACCTCGTCGGGCAACTCGGCGGGGCGGTCGATGCCGACTCCCGCAGCGGGCTTGATACGCGGGTCGCCGGAGACGTACCCGTAGTGGTGAAACTGCATTGTTTCCCTCACTGGTCAGTGGGCTGACAGCAGCCGTGGTCGGTGGTGTATACGAAATCATATATGCAAATCGAATACGATCAACCCCCTGTCGAGCAATCGAGGGATCGTCCCATGTTGCGAGATGGCCGGAACCGACCCCGACCGCCGGGCGCAACCAGGGGTCGATATCAGATGCGAAATCGTATATTCTGCGGATGGCGATGGAGCACTGCATGCACGGGTCACCGCCTCGACACCGGGTTTGCGCAGGTCACTCCACGCGCCGAGCCCCCGATCACCTCCTGACGAGCCGGCCCGCCGTGCGCAAGGTCGCGTCACGCAACGGAAAGTGAAGCCCGAATGCTCCAGACAGAACAGATCGAGCAGATCGCCGATGAGCTGCTCGACGCAGACAAGACCCGCCGGGTCGTCCCGCTGCTCACTGCCCGGTACCCGGACATGGACGTCGAAGACGCGTATGCCGTGCAGTCCTTGTGGGCACAGCGCCGCGTGGCTGAAGGCCACAAAGTCGTGGGCCACAAGATCGGACTCACCTCCAAAGCCATGCAGGCGGCCACCGGGATCAGCGAGCCCGACTACGGCGTGATCTTCGACGACACCGTCTACGAAAACGGGTCGGTGATCCCCCACGACCGGTTCTCGAACGTGCGCATCGAGGTCGAGCTGTCGTTCGTGCTCGGCAAGCCCCTCACCGGACCGAACTGCACGATGTTCGACGTGCTCGACGCCACCGATTACGTGGTTCCGTCGTTGGAGATCCTCAACTCGCACATCGAGCTGGAGGGCCGCTCGATCGTCGACACGATCAGCGACAACGCGGCCTACGGCGCCCTCGTTCTCGGCGGACGGCCTGTCGCCGTCAACGATGTCGACCTTCGTTGGATGGGGGCCCTGCTCTACAAGAACGAGGCCATCGAAGAGACGGGCCTCGCCGCCGGCGTGCTCAACCACCCGGCCACCGGGGTCGCGTGGCTCGCCAACAAGCTCGCCCAGCACGGCACCACGCTCGAGGCGGGCGAGACCATCCTGTCCGGTTCGTTCACCCGCCCGATGTGGGCGGAGCCGGGCGACACCGTGCACGCCGACTACGGCCAGTTGGGAGCCATCACATGTCGTTTCGTCTGAACCCCACCTTCCGCGAGGCACTTGACGGCGCAGGCCGCCCGCTCGTCGGTATGTGGCTGTGCACAGGCAGCCCCCTCGTTGCCGAGATCTGCGCGGGCAGCGGCCTCGACTGGCTGCTCATCGACGCCGAGCACAGCCCGAACAGCCTTGAGTCGCTGCTCGTGCAACTCCAGGCGACGAGTGCCTACCCGGTGACGACGGTGATCCGCACCCCGAGCAGCGACCCGGTGCTGCTCAAGCAGTACCTCGACCTGGGGCCCCAGAACCTCATCGTGCCGATGATCGACACGGCCGAACAGGCCGCAGGCGTCGTGCGTGCGATCAATTACCCCAACGGCGGCATGCGCGGTGTCGGCAGTGCGCTGGCCCGCGCCTCGCGGTGGAACCGCGTGGACGACTACTTGGGCCAGGCCCGCTCGACCCTCTCGGTGTTCGTGCAGATCGAAAGCGCCGAGGCGGTTCGTAACGTCGAGGCGATCGTTGCCACCGAGGGCATCGACGGCATCTTCATCGGCCCATCCGACCTCGCGGCCTCGATGGGATTCCTCGGTCAGCAAGACCACCCCGACGTGGTGGCCGCCGTTGAGCACAGCGTCGCCGTCGCCAAGAAGGCCGGCATCAAGGTCGGCCTCAACGCATTCGCACCAGCGCTGGCCCGCCAGTACATGCAGGCGGGCGCCGACTTCATCCTCGTAGGCGCCGACGTGACTCTGCTGGCCCGCGGAAGCGAGAAGCTCGCGGCCGATTTCATCGGCTGATCGGCTGCTCGGCACCGAAGCGCCGAAAGTGGCCGGAGCCCCCGACTGATCGGGGGCTCCGGCCGCTTGCATCGGGCGCAGCAGTGGGTCCTACAGGCCCATGTCCTTGGCGATGATCATCTTCATCACCTCGGAGGTGCCTCCGTAGATGCGGTTGACGCGCGAGTCGGTGTACAGGCGCGCGATCGGGTATTCGAGCATGTAGCCGTAGCCGCCGTGCATCTGCAGGCAGCGGTCGATCACGTCGTCGGCGGCGTCGGTGGCGACCAGCTTGGCCTTCGCCGCGTCGACGGCCGTCAGCTCGCCTGCGTCGTACGCCTCGACCGCGCGGTCGACGAGACCCTCGACGGCCTCGACCCGGGCCTGGCAGGCGGCCAGTTCGAACTTCGTGTTCTGGAACGCGGCGACCGGCTGACCGAAGACCTTGCGGTCCTTGACGTACTCGGTCGCGAACTTCACGGCGGCCTTGGCCTGGCAGTACGCCGAGTAGGCGATGGTCAGGCGCTCCAGCGGCAGGTTGTGCGCCAGGTACGAGAAGCCCTTGCCCTCTTCGCCCATGAGGTCTTCGGCGGGCACGATGACGTCGGTGAACGACAGCTCGGCCGTGTCGGAGGTGCGCAGGCCGATCTTCTCGAGCTTGCGGCCCACCTCGAACCCGGCAGCCTTCGCGTCGACGTTGAACAGCGAGATACCGAAGCGCCGGTCGGACTCGTCGAGCGGCGACGTGCGCGCGCACACGATCACGCGGTCGGCGAGAACACCGCCGGTGATGAACGTCTTGGAGCCGTTGAGCACGTAGTGCGAGCCGTCTTCGCTCTTCTTCGCCGTGGTGCGCATGCCCGCCAGGTCGGTACCGGTGCCGGGCTCGGTCATCGCGAGCGCGTACATCGCCTCGCCGCTGATGAAGTCGGGCAGCCAGCGCTTCTTCTGCTCGTCGGTGCCCAGCAGCAGGATGTACGGCAGGCCCAGGTCGGTGTGCACGCCCGCGGTTCCGAGCGTGACGCCTGCGCGGATCGTCTCTTCCATGAGAATCGCCTTGTACTTGTACGAGGTGATTCCTTCGCCGCCGTACTCCTCGGGCACCGAGATGCCGAAGATGCCCAGCTCCCCCAGCTTGCGGTAGAGATCGCGGTCGACCTGCCCCTTGGCGAACCAGTCTTCGTAATGGGGCACCACCTCGCCCTCGATGAACTCGCGGATCATCTTGCGGAACGACTCGTGGTCCTCGTCGAAAAGAGTGCGGCGCATGGCTGCTCCTATGCAGTGAGGCGGCACACGACGGCCTGCGCCGTGAACCCGTGGCGGTTGGCGAGCACCGACCCGGCACCTACGCCCTGCCCACGTCGAGGTCATCCCGAAGCCGGAGCGGGTGTCACGGAGTGTTCGCTATGCCAAGCATAAGCGTCGCAACCCCGGCACAGAACCCTCGTCGGTGCACTTCACCTGGGCTCGCGGCGCTAGGCTCCCTGCCCCACCCGCGAGGGCAGCCTCACACCGGAGTCGCGGAGCTGCAGTTCGGCGAGCCTCGCCACCACCAATTCGTCCCCGCGCCGCCACGCCGCAGCCGGATCGGGATCGATCGCGAGAAGCTCGCGCACCGGCTGCTGCGCCAGCGCCTGCAGAGCGACAAGGGACGTCGCGGCCCCGCTGCGAATCAGCTCAGACGTAGCAGCCGCCCGGCGCACGAACAGTCCGCGGACGACCAGCCACGGCAGCACGACCGCGCAGATCGGCACCAGCGCCGTCGACAGCCCGAGAGTGAACGCGAGTCGATCGACGGTCGCCGCGAGGTCGGCCGCCGACGCACCGACATCGGCACCTGGGGTCGATGCCGCCGAGAAGGCATCGCGCAGACTCGACCCGATCACGGGCAGATCGGTCAACTGCGCTCCGATCTCGCCGAGACGCTGCTCGTACGACAGCCCCGCCGACTGGAGTGCACGCGCCGGCTCGGCCAGACGCGACACCAGGTCGTGGGTGGCGCGACCTGCCCAGATCCACACGATGGTCCACACGACAACGAACACATCGGCCACGATCTGCCAGGTCGCACGGGCCGGGCGTCGGGAGTAGAGGATCACACCGCCAGCGTAGGGGCCGTGGTCAACCCCAGCCGGGCAGGCGTGGGCGGACCCCGTTCTAGGCCAGACGAATCCGTGCCTAGCTGGCAGTCAGTCGCCGGACTGCGGGCGCATTCTCCGGAAGAACTGCTGGGCCCGCTCCGTGGTCGGGTTGTCGATCACGTCAGCGGCCATGCCCTGCTCGACGACGACGCCGCCGTCCATGAACACGACCCGGTCGGCCACGTCGTGTGCGAACGCCATCTCGTGCGTGACGACGATCATCGTCATGCCTGCCGCGGCGAGGTCGCGCATGACCTTGAGCACCTCACCGACGAGCTCGGGGTCGAGCGCAGACGTGGGCTCGTCGAACAGCATGAGCTTCGGCTCCATCGCGAGCGCCCTGGCGATGGCGACGCGCTGCTGCTGCCCACCCGAGAGCTGCGACGGATAGTTGTCGACCTTGTCGGCCAACCCCACCCGCTCGAGCAACTCCAGAGCACGCGCCCGCGCCGCGTCTTTGGAGGTGCCCTTGACCTGCATCGGCGCCTCGATGACGTTCTGGATCGCGGTCTTGTGCGGAAAGAGGTTGAACCGCTGAAAGACCATGCCGATCTCGCGGCGCTGGTGGGCGATCTTCTTGTCGTGCAGACGGTAGAGCTGCCCGCCGCGCTCCTCGTAGCCCATGAGCTCGCCGTCCACCCAGATGCGGCCGCCGTCGATGGTCTCGAGCTGGTTGATGCAGCGCAAGAACGTCGTCTTGCCGGAGCCGGAGGGGCCCAGCAGGCACACGACCTCGCCGGCGGCGACCGTCAGGTCGATGCCCTTGAGCACCTCGACCTTGCCGAAGGCCTTGGAGACGTTCACGGCCTCGACCAGAGGACGCGCCGCCGGCGTCGGGTCCATCCGCATGTGCCCGGTCGCTGCGGGCGCTGGCATGCGCATGTGGCCCGTGGCTGCGGGCACGCCTTGGGGGTGTGCGTTCATCAGTGCTGGTCCGTCACGCTCAGGAGGCGTTCGGCCTCTTGTTCACGGGTCGTCTTCTTCTCGGAGCCGAAGCCTCGGCCGAAGTGCCGTTCGAGGTACATCTGGCCGACCATGAGCACGCTGCAGATAACGATGTACCAGGCCACCGCCGCGACGTAGCTGGGCATGATCTTGAACGTGCGGTTGGCGACCACCTGGGTCTGGTAGAAGAGCTCGGTGATGATCGGCACCGCGGTGAGCAGCGACGTGTCTTTGACCATCGCGATCGTCTCGTTGCCGGTCGGCGGCACGATGACCCGCATGGCCTGCGGCAGCACGATGCGCCACATGGTCTTGCCGGGCGACATGCCGAGGGCCTTGGCCGCCTCCGTCTGACCGGGGTCGACCGACAGGATGCCGGCGCGCGCGATCTCCGCCATGTACGCCGCCTCCGAGAGGCCCAGGCCGATCATGCCGAGAAAGATCGAGCTGCTGAACGCGTTGACGTCGAGGCTGAAGAACGTGAAGTCGTGCGACAGGTTCATCATCGCGGCGAGCTGCTGCCCGAACGGCAGACCGATGTCGAGGCGCGGGTACAGGTAGCCCACGCCGGTGCCGAGCACGGCCAACAGCACGATGCGAGGCACGGAGCGGAAGAACCACGTGTACGCCGCCGCCACCCAGCGCAGCACCGGGTTCTCCGACAGCCGCATGACCGCGAGCATCACGCCGAGCGAGACACCGATGATCATGGCGCCGACCGTGCAGACGACCGTGCCCTTCCACAACCCCTCGAGCACGGGCTTGTAGTTCATCACCTCGAGGGCGAAGCCCAGCTCCCAGCGCGGGTTGGTGGCCAGCGAACTCACCATCATCGCGAGCACGATGAACACCCCGCCCACCGCCACCCACCGCAGCGGGTGGCGGACGGGCTTGGCGTCGATGCGCCCGGGTCTCTCGGCAGAAGGAGTCTGCTCCGAGGCAGTGTCGGTCACAGAACTCACGGGTTCACGGGGAAGGAGTCGACGGAGCCGGACTCGTTGCCCCACTTCTTCAGGATGGCGTCGTAGGTGCCGTCGGCCTTGAGCTTGGCGAGCGCCTGGCTGATGAGGTCGGCGAACTGGGTGTCGTCGAGTGGCGTGATGATGCCGTAGGGAGCCGCGTCGTACATCTGGCCGACCTGCTCCAACTGATCACCGGTCTGGGCGAGGGCGTACGCGATGACCGGCGAGTCGGCGAGCATCGCGTCGGCCTTGCCCGAGACGACATCGGCGGTGGCCTTGGTCTGCTCCTGCTCGGTGATGATGTTGATCGCGGGCTTGCCCGCGTCGGTGCACGCCTTGTTGCGGGCGTTGATGTCGTCGATCTGCACGGTGCCCCGCTGAACCGCGACCGCGAGGCCACACGGCGACTCGGGGTTCACGCTCTTCGGGTTGCCCTTCGTGGTGGCCCACGAGGTGCCCGCGTTGAAGTACTGCACCATGTTGACGGCCTTCTTGCGCTCAGGATTGATCGTGAACGACGAGATGCCGACCTGCCACTTGCGGTTCGACACACCGAGCACGATGCCGTCGAAGGCCGCGTTGTTGTAGTTGGTCTTGAGGTCGAGCTTCGCCGCCACGGCGTCGAGAAGGTCGACGTCCATGCCCTCCATCGTCTTGCCGTCTTCGCCGATGAACTCGTTGGGCGGGTAGCTGCCGTCGGTACCGACCTGGAGGGTGCCGGCGGTGCGGATCGCGTCGGGAACCTTGGCCGCGAGATCAGCATCGGCGGTGACTGCGGGGATCTCGGTCGGGGCCGCGCTGCCGCCATCGGTCGGTGCTGCGGAACCGCCTCCGAGGGAGTCGGATCCGCACGCGGAGAGCCCGAAGGCGAGGGCTGCGATGCTGCTGACCGCAATGCTGCGGCGCATGGTTGACGACTTGATCACGGGGAACCTCCCAGGTGTTCGATGACTGGGCAAATCGTGCCACGGCTAGCGTGTGTTCGGTAACAGGCGCGGAACTGCACCACAGCCGCTGCCGAATTGCAACAATGTGCGGATCACCTCGCGTGCCGCTGCGCGGCACGACCGCCGCGACAAGGAGCGATATGGCCACCTCAGAACGCGCACTGTGGAGCGACGACCCTCGCAAGGTCTTGCGCGCGGGCAAGGGCTTCGACCTGTCGACGTTCGACCGCAACGGAACCCCCGGCTGGGAAGGCTCGAAGAAGGACGCGGCGGCGTTCGCGGAGTCGCGGGGAGCCCTGCTCGCGGAGCTGCAGGAGCGGCTCTTCGCCGAGGGCCGCGAGGGCGGCAACCGCTCGGTGCTCATCGTCGCGCAGGGCATCGACACTGCAGGCAAGGGCGGCGTCTCGCGGCACGTGGTCAGCTACGTCGACCCGCAGGGTGTGGCCATGCGCTCGTTCGGCGTGCCGACCGAGGAGGAGCGCTCGCACCACTACCTGTGGCGCATCGAGAAGGCCCTGCCCCGCCCCGGCCTCATCGGAGTGTTCGACCGCAGCCACTACGAAGACGTGCTGGTCGTACGCGTCGACAACCTCGTACCGCAGAAGGAATGGGAGAAGCGGTACGACGAGATCAACGAGTGGGAGGCGAAGCTCGTCGAGAACGGCACCACGCTCATCAAGGTCGCGCTCATGGTCGACCACGACGAGCAGGGCGTGCGCCTCATGGAGCGGATCGACCGCCCCGACAAGCGCTGGAAGTACAGCCCCGGCGATATCGACACGCGCCTCAAGTGGGACGAGTACCAAGAGGCCTACCAGGCCGTCTTCGATCGCACCTCCACCGACGTGGCGCCCTGGTACGTCGTACCGGCCGACCGCCGCTGGTACGCGCGCCTGGCCATCATCGAGCTGCTCACCCAGACCCTCATCGACCTCGACCCCCAGTGGCCCGCAGCCGACTTCAACGTCGTCGCCGAGCGCGAGCGGCTGGCGGCGACGATGAGCGAGGCGTCGCTGCGCGCCTCCGCCGACGAGACGCAGGCGAAGGTCATCTCGGCCCTGAAGTCGCACCGGCAGGTGGCCCAAGACATGATCCGCGCGAACAAGATCAGCGGCGCCACGAAGAAGGAGACGGCGAGCGCCCAGAAGCTCCTCATGAAGACCGAGGCGTCCCAGCTGCGCGAACTCGAAGAGGCGGTGGCCCAGAAGCAGGCCATCCTCGCGGCGCGCAGCAAGGCCAAGAAGAAGCAGAAGGCAGCGGCAGGCAAGAAGAAGTAGCCGCCGCCCTGCGCTGCAGGATTACTCTCCCGCAGCGGGGGTCGGCAGCCCTGCGGCGATCTCCCGGAGAGCGGCGAGGTGCTGCTCCCACGCGGCGAGCCCCTCCGCGGGCAACGACAGGTGGGTGATGGGCTTCTTCGCGATGAACGACTTGTTCACCGTGACCAGCCCGGCCTCTTCGAGCGCCGAGATCTGTTTGGACAGAGCCGAATCGGTGAGGCCGAGAGCGTCACGCAGGTCACGGAACGCGAGCCGATCGACGGGAGCCAGGGCGGCGATGATCGAGAACCGCACAGGGTTGTTCAGGGCCTCGACGAGCCTGCTGCGAGGGTGTTCGGCGAGCATCTCAGACACCTGCGGCGTTCGGGCGGAGGGCGCGACGCTCGCGGTCGACACGAGACGCCTCGGAGGCGACCGCCATGACCATGAGCACGAGGAAGGCCACCGAACACATCACGGGCACGACGATCTGCAGGTTCGTGTTCGCGCCGCTCGCCACCGCAGTCGTGACCGCGACCGAGACGCCCCAGAGAACACCCCACATGCCCATGAGCACGCCCCACCGCTTGCCGAAGCCACGGGCCGCGCCGCTGTTGGCGCGGATCGCGAGCGGCATGAACGCACCCACGGCGACGAACGACAGCCAGGCGATCATGCCCGCCAGTCGCTGCTGCCCCTGCGTGTAGCTGAGCAGCAGGATGCCGAGGCCCGACGACGTGCACAGCACCGCGTAGACCGTCATCGCGGGCGAGAAGTGCGCGACCTCGCGGCGCTTGGCGTCTGCCTGGGCGAGGAGAGCCGCAGCCTGCTCGCTGGTGGGGATGTCGTTCGTGCGGGGAGATTCGGACATGAGACTCACCTCTTCCTGAAGTCCCCGCCGGTCGGGGAAGTGACTTCAGCTTACGAAAGTACTTTCCCAATTGGCAAGTACTTTCTTGAGGTGGATTTTCATGCCTGTCGGGCGAAGCCCGGACGCCCGCTTCGGCCAGGTCCGAGAACGAACACGATGAGGCCGATCAGGCTGGTCACGGCACCGGCGATGAAGATGGCCGGATACCCGAGCGCGCCACCGAAAACACCGAGCACCGCTGGGGCCAACCCGGTCGCCGCATCGACACAGAGAAAGAACGACGACACCCCCTGCGCCGACCTACCGGCGCCTGGACGACCCCCGTCCGTCCACTTACGCCCCTCTCACCCCATCCACATTCGTCACTCTGCGTGCTGCAGCGCAATAAAGTGACCCACCAAGAACCTCAGGAACGGCCGTCAAGAAGCAATTAAACTCGCAAACATTGACTACGTTCTGCGCTTCCGAGTTGATCGCCACTAGAGGGCCGCCCCAGGTCTTGGGAGTTGCCACACTGCATGCACGAAGTATGAGCCTCGAGGAATGCTAAGTTTAATTTTTGCATCCGATCGATCGAGCCCAACCTTAAAGGCGGAGGACGCACTCGTGGGGACATATATAGTCCCTCGCTGAGCGTCAGAAACAGTCAATTGTTCAACGGCCTCGAAAAGCGTCGTCTCAATTTCTGCCAACTCGTACTCAATACCCTCATGACTCGCTCCTCTGAATCCGCGAAGAATGAGGATACTGTCACAAGCCGCCCGAATCTGCCTGAACACTTCAAGCAATTTACGGTGGCGGTCCACCTGCCGCCTGGCATCCTGGAGCCAAGCAGCCTCGGTCAATTTACTGATGTCAATCCGATCCCGCAACATTCTTCTAGCTGACGATGCCTTGAGGGACAGATTCAGGCTCCTTCCGTCAGCTGCAATCGTCGTGTCAATGAATCGCTGTGTGGGAGTGTCCTGAGGAGTAGTCACCCAGCCACAATTATGACTAGAAGAGTTGAAGGCAGCTTCGAAATGCTCCCTGGAAAGAGGTTCATCGTTGAGTGCGTGATGAGCCTTCAGTCGCGTCGTGAACTCTTCCATCCATGACTCAGTCGCAAGCCACGAACTCACGTTTCGTTCGCACGGAACATCCGACGTGATGCTGTTCACAAAACGGCTGGTTAGCGACAGCTGTGCACCGTCCAGCCCCGCGACCTGCTCCTGAAGTCTTGCGCGAAGCCGCTCATGCCTTGCCATTCGCCACCACCCTAGTCTCCGTTAGGAACTCGAAGTCTACCTTGCATCGGAGCGCCAGCAGGACAAGGCTATGACGCGGCGACGAACTCATCCCGAGGAGCGGCGGTCATGGTGATGTCTTCGATCGATAGATGCGTGTTAGGCATGATCAGATCGCTGATAGAGGGTCGCGCTCCTGTGAGCGTCCAGGACACCGCGGCCGCTATCTGGTATGCGATTAGCGGAGGCACCGCATCGCCGATGTGGCGGTAACGATTTGAAATGTTCCCTGTGAAAATAAAGTCCCGCGGGAATCCCTGAAGGATTGCCATCTCCCTTACCGAGCAGAGGCGAGCCTGTTCTGGGTGCGCATATCTGCCATTCCCAACATGCGCAGACTCTCGCTTAATAGTTGGCGCTGGCCGATCCCAGGCCATCCGTCCGTAAACATCAGGGAAGCTTCCTAGCTTCCCTGCAGCGCTTAGCTTAAGCATCGACCTCGTGAGGAGATGGCGCGTGCCGTCTCGCTCCAACAGGTCCCTCCATGAGCCTCCATCCCTCGGAATCGCCTCGATTCGAGCAGAGGTTAACTCCGAGGCGAAGGACGGGCTCGTGTGCATTTGATCAATTGCATCTGTTTCCCCAGCTCGAATCTTCGACATACCTCCGATCGCCGCCCTGACAGTCGCCGCTTCAGGCCGAATTGTTCGGTCTTTCCAAAGATCACTCAAGTTCTTCGGGGCGAGCCCTCTGCGCGATGCGACAATCAGCGCTCGCTCACGAATCTGGGGCAAACCGAATCGGTCAAGCCTATGCACTTCTGCCGATATTGAATAACCGAGTCCTCTCAGATCCGCTTCGAGCGACGAGAAGTGGTGGACGAAATTCCCCTGGAGAAGCTCGCGTGCGTTCTCCATTACCAAGACGTCAGGTTTCAGCTCTTCAACGAATCGGGCTACCCGTGGAACGAGATTATTGCGCGGATCGTCCACTAGGTGATTTCGAGAATTTGTACGCGAGAAACCAGTGCAAGGGGGACAAGCGATAAGGACCGTTGGCGCACTCGAGAGACCGAGCCGGTCTGCGAGGTCGGCGGGATGAATCCGCGCAAGGTCAGCCTCCACAGGAAATACTCTGAGGTTGCGAGCGTACGTTGCATTGCACCCCAGCGACCCTGGGGCGCTGCTTGGCTTCCCCAGCTGGGCATCTGCCGCTCCGACGATGGCGAAACCGGGATACGCCCGAAAACCGGCGCTGGCACCCCCTGCGCCGCTGAAGAGGTCAACGACGGTCCAGGGCCTAGTGGAGGGCATGCCTGGCAGTGTAGAGGGCTGAAACAGTTGCAGTTGTGACCCAACGGGGCGCGACACGGTAAGCATCCTGATCCTCTCGAAGCGGTCGATCCTAGGTGCCGGAATGTCCTGTCAGCGAACGTCGACACGTACCAGCTCGGGCGTCCCGAGGCGCCAGCTGGCCCCTTGTCGCCGATCATGGCATCGCGGTCTGACAGGGTCCGGTCGACTCCAGCCCCGACCGTGACCTGACGTCTCCGCAGCTGCTTGACCGCCGCATGGACGCGGCCGCCCTGCGGCGGGGCGCCCATGCGGCGGTCTGGTGACGATGCAGCACGCGAATGCCCGTTCGCCTGGTCACCAGATCGGTCGCAAGCTCACCACCTGCGACGTTCAAGACAGCCAGCGGGATTTTCATGCCTGTCGGGCGAAGCCCGGACGCCCGCTTCGGCCAGGTCCGAGAACGAACACGATGAGGCCGATCAGGCTGGTCACGGCACCGGCGATGAAGATGGCCGGATACCCGAGCGCGCCACCGAAAACACCGAGCACCGCTGGGGCCAACCCGGTCGCCGCATCGACACAGAGAAAGAACGACGACACCGCCTGCGCCGACCTGCCGGCGCCGGCCCGGTTGACCGCTGAGGCCTGACCTGCGGACATGAGGGTGCCGTAGCCGCCTCCGAGCAGGGCGCCACCGAGCACGATCACCGGCACGGAGGTCGCCAGCGCGGTGAGGAGGGTGCCAATGACTACCGAGATGAGGGCCGGAACGAAGATCGCCGCATCGCCACGTCTGTCTTGGATCGGCCCCGCGACCGGCCGAGACACGAAGCTCGCCGCCGCGTAGGCGAGGAAGTACGGGCCGACGGCCGCTTCTAGGCCCGCCTCCTGCACGTGGCTCGCGAAGAACGAGATGACGCAGGCGAATGCGACCGCGGCGCAGGCGACGACGATGCCGACACTGAACGCCTCCGGGGCGAGCAGGCGGGACAGGCGCGAGGGCCGGGAGCCGGGCCCGCCTCCGCCTGCGGTCGCCGGCTGCGCCCGCGACACGTCGACCTTCATCAGCGCGACACCCGCTCCCGCCAGCGCGAAGGCGCCCAGCGAAGCCGCGACGGCGGCGACGAACACCCAGGTCATGCCCGCCCTGGAGAGCAGCTCGAAGCCGATGGCGGGCCCCAGCCCCGTCATCACCGCAAGGCCTGCAGTGAACCAGCCGGCACCCTCTCCGCGGCGGAGCACCGGGATGCTCGACATGACCGTCGAGGTCAAAGCCGTCTGCACGATCGCGAACACGCAGCCGTGCACGAACCGCACCACGTACAGGGCAATCAGCGACCCGACGACCAGGTACGCGGCCACACTGAGGGCACCCGCGGCCAGCGAGAGCACGACCGACCGCTTGAGCCCGAGCTTTCCGACGATGCCGCCTGCGACGAACCGCATCGCCACGGCTCCGAAGAAGAAGATGGAGGCGGCCAGCCCGGCCTGCCCCGGATCGGCGCCGAAGGCTTCGGTGGCGAACGGCGCCATCGTGGGCACGAGCAGGTAGAACACCGCCGAGACCGCCACGTTCGCCAGAGAGAAGAGGATGAACGACGCGGTCCACAGGGGTTCACGCGCCGGATCGCGCGACGGGCGGGCTGAAGTCACCAGACACACCTATCGCCCGAGACCCCCTGCAGGCAAGGCGGACCTCACTCGCGAGAGGCACCCGGGAGGCCGGTCACGCCTTCGCGTGTGTCACGGCCCGGGCACCGACTTTGCGGCGCTCGGTCTCTTCGGGGCGCAGGCGCAGCACGCGCAACGCCTTGTCGACCGCCCTGCTCAGCCAGCTCGGTTCGCCCGGCCCGTGATAGTCCGCCCACGGTTGAGCACCGAGAGAGGCCACCTGAGCGGCCGGGTCCATGCTCGCGCGCTGGAGGTCATCGGCCTGGGCCATTCGAACGAACTCGTCGGCCGAGCCGTAGTCGATCTCCGTGGTGCCCCAGAGTTGCGCCGCGAACACCGGCCCCGCACCCGTGTACTGGAAGCCCGTGTAGTGGCGCGGGATGAAGTAGTGCGAGGGGTAGACGGTGATCTCCTCGCCCCGGTCGTGCATGTATTCGGTGAAGGCGACCGGCCCCGTCGTGTTCCAGGGGTCGCGGTCGGTCATGAGTGGCGCTGAGGCGAACCGCTCGACGATCCCGTCGAAGAACGGCGAACCGGGCACTGCCCCGAGGTAGCCGTTGGCCACCAGCCCGGGGCGCATGATCTCGCTCTCCCACACGGCGAATTCGGACGTGTCGAGGAGCCAGTCGGGCAGGGGTCGGGTACACACGGAGTCCGCGTCGAGAGTTACACCTCCCTCACGCACGAGGATCTCGTAGCGCATGAGGTCTGCCACTCCGGCCAGCCCACGCGCCCCGATCGCCTCCATCTGATGAGCGGTACGCCATCCGCCCGAATGCCACTGCTCGTTACCCCAGACCTTCACCTCGTAGTCCGGATTGAGCTGTCGCCAAGTGTCGATACAGGCATCGGGACGACGCGACTCGTCGCCCACCCAGACGAAATGCAGGATCTTCGGTATCACGTCGAACTCCCCCAATGACATGCGAACCGCTGTGTGGCGCACTCCGCTGCGACCCGGAAGCCTTGGACCCCAACGTGTTTGCCAATGGCAGCGTAGACCCGCGCACGACTCCGGCGCCATCGAAATGCGGTCGTTCTCGATGGATTCCCGCTTGTTCGGGCGGCGGCCGGCTCTGCACATGAGCGAGCGCTGACCTGCGGACCTGCGTCGAGGTCGCTGCGCGATTAGAGTTACCCGCGAGCCAAATGACAAACGAGCCGTATGTCATGTTTTGCAGACATGAATGTGACATATGGGTAGACGAGTCACGGCCTGATCCGTTCGGCACTCGCCCCTTCGGCGCGGCCGCCGTGGCCCGAGAGGGAGCAACATGTCAGAAATTCGTGTCGCCATCGTCGGCGTCGGAAACTGCGCCAGCAGCCTCGTGCAGGGCGTGCACTACTACCGCGACGCAGCACCCGACACCGAGGTACCGGGCCTCATGCACGTGCAGTTCGGCGACTACCACGTGCGTGACGTGAACTTCGTGGCAGCGTTCGACGTCGACGACGTCAAGGTGGGCAAAGACCTCTCCGAGGCGATCAACGCCTCCGAGAACAACACCATCAAGATCTGTGACGTGCCGACGCTCGGCATCGAGGTGCAGCGCGGGCCCACGCTCGACGGCATCGGCAAGTACTACGCGGAGACGATCTCCGAGAGCTCCCGCGAGCCCGTCGACGTGGTCGCCGCGCTCAAGGAGGCCCGCGTCGACGTGATGGTCTCGTACCTGCCCGTCGGCTCGGAGGAGGCCGACAAGTTCTACGCCCAGTGCGCCATCGACGCCGGGGTCGCGTTCGTCAACGCGCTGCCGGTGTTCATCGCCTCCGACCCGGAGTGGGCCGCGAAGTTCGAGGCTGCGGGCGTACCGATCGTCGGCGACGACATCAAGAGCCAGGTCGGCGCCACCATCACGCACCGGGTGCTGGCGAAGCTGTTCGAAGACCGTGGGGTCACGGTCGACCGCACGTACCAGCTCAACGTCGGCGGCAACATGGACTTCAAGAACATGCTCGAGCGGGAGCGCCTCGAGAGCAAGAAGATCTCCAAGACCCAGGCCGTCACGTCGAACCTGCACGGCGAGCTCGCGGGCAAGACCGAAGACCGCAACGTGCACATCGGCCCGAGCGACTACGTGGCCTGGCTCGACGACCGCAAGTGGGCCTTCGTGCGGCTCGAGGGGCGGGCGTTCGGTGACGTGCCGCTGTCGCTGGAGTACAAGCTCGAGGTCTGGGACTCCCCCAACTCGGCGGGCATCATCATCGACGCGATCCGCGCGGCGAAGATCGGCCTCGACCGCGGCATCGGCGGCCCCCTCCTGTCGGCGTCGTCGTACCTGATGAAGTCCCCGCCGGAACAGCGAGCCGACGACGAGGGCCGAGCGAGGCTGGAAGCCTTCATCGCCGGGACCGAACCCCGCTGAGTAGCAGCACCGCCGAAACGACTCTGAGTGCTCCACGCGTGGAGCACTCAGAGTCGTTTCGGTGCGGTTGGGGGTGTCAGCGGAGGGGGATCTTCGCTCCGCCCTTGCCGAATTGGGCGTCGTGCAGTTCTAGGTGGCTGAACTGGGTACCTTGCGGCACGTCGAACGCGATCGGTGCGGCGACCGTCTCGCCGGCTTTGATGCCGGTGATGTATGCCTGGTCCCAGCCGTCGAGCGACGGCACGACGGAGGCGGTGTACTTGTTGCCGGCCGTGTCGACGATGTACTGACGCTGCACGTCGAGCGGCCCTGCGACCTTGGCGACGTTCTTCACGTCGACGTGCGCGACCACCCAGGTGCCATGGGCTCTCTCGGCGCCGACGGTCTCGCCGATGAGCTCGCCGTCGAGGGAGACAGAGTGCAGGGTGAACGCCCAGCGGCCGTCAGTGACGGTCTGGCCGATGCTCGGCGCGGCGACCGTGGGCGCCACGTACGGCACGACGGGCGGAGGCGGCTCGGGCTTGGTCATCACAAGCGTGCCGCCCGCCACGGCCAGCAGCACGGCCGCGAACAGGGGCACACCGTAGCGCTTGCGCTGGTACCACGGCGGCAGGGCTGCCTTGCGGGCGGCCTCTTCGCGGGCTTTGGTCTGGATCTCGTCGGCGGAGATGACCGCAGCAGCCTTGCGCTGGTGCTTCGCGGCCTTCGCAGCGGCCTCGCGCGCGGCCTTCAGCGAGGCACGGGTCTCGCCGGCGTAGGAGAGTTCGTCGGCCGAGACGCCGGGAGAATTCGGCCGCTGCCGGGTGGGTGCAGACATGGTCGCGGCCTTTCTTCGTGGCGTGGGAGGCGGGACTGCTCGACCTCCTCATCGTTCGGAATGCCGTTGACCTGAGCCGGAATTACCGAACAACGACGATCTCGTTACCGCTTCGTCATGCGCGAGCGGGCGCGTGCTCCCGGGACGTTCGCGGCGCGCGGATCGGGTCTCGGGCGGATAGCGTTGCGGCCAGACGAAAGGGCGTTGCATGTTCGATGGTTTCGCGCGTCAGTGGACGCCGCTGCTCCCCTCCTCCGACATCACGCGGACGCCCCGGCAGGTGCGCGTCGCGGGCGAGAACCTCGTCGCCTGGCGCGACAACGCGGGCCGCGCGGGGGTGTTGCTCGACCGGTGCCCGCACCGCAGCGTCGCCCTCTCGGAGGGGAAACGCACCGACGACGGAAACCTCGCCTGCGCCTTTCACGGCTGGGAGTTCGCCACCGACGGGGCGTGCGCCTACATCCCGTTCAACCCCAAGGGCGAGCAGCGGCGCGGCGCAACGGCATTGCCCGTGGTCGAGGAGAAGGGGTACGTCTGGGTGTTCACAGGCTTCGACGTCGGCCCCGACGACCCTCGGCCCAACGCTGCCGAAACTCTGGCCCCGGCGGGCGTCTCCGGCCAGCGCGTGACCCGCTGGGACTATTGGGAAGAGTGGAACTGCCACTGGACCCGAGCCATGGAGAACATGCTCGACTTTCCCCACCTGCCGTTCTTGCACCGCACCACCATCGGCCGGTTCGTTCGCGCCAAGATGACCCGCGACTCCGTGCTGAACATGGCCGTCGAGAAGACCGACTACGGGTTCGAGTCACTCACCGGAGTGGACGAGCACCCTCCCGCCGCGACTCTGCGCTGGTACAGCCCCAACGGGATGACGCTCGACGCGATCCCGGCTCCGCGGCAGTTGACGCTGCACATCTTCTGCGTGCCGATCGACGACACGCACACACGGATGATCCTCACGACCGTGCGGAATTTCGCCCACGACCCGGCCACGTCGTTGGCGTTCAACGCCTTCAACACGAAGGTGCTGCACCAGGACAGGCCAGTGGTCGAGTCGAGCGACCCCGTCGAGGTACCGGAGCGGGGAGTCGAGGCGTCGGTACCGACCGACAAGGCGACCCTGACCTTCCGAACCTGGTACCACCGCAACCTCCCGGGAACGACGGAACCAGACCCGCGGGGGTAAGACCGCCGGGGGTCTTTCCGACGCCACGGCGCCACCCCGATCGGGTCCCGTGGCACATGTC
>JAUNUP010000007.1:101881-194704 GCA_030538115.1 Dermatophilus congolensis
ACTCGACTCCCTCACCCTCCAGCGACGGTGCCACGGGACGGGACAGCGACGCGCCCCGCACCACCCCAGATGACCTGCGGATACCCCGTGCCGTGGCACCGACGCTGAAAGGAAAGTCGCCGGATCACATGTGCCACGGCACCACCCCCCAAGCAGGTCCCGTGGCACATGTCACTCGACTCCCTCACCCTCCAGCGACGGTGCCACGGGACGGGACAGCGACGCGCCACCACGCCACCCCAGATGACCCGTGCCACGGGACGGAGTGATGGGCCGGGTTTTCACCCTCGCTTGGGGCGGACGAAGGGGAAGGTCAGGACCTCTCGGATGTTCGACTCCGTGAGGAGCATGACCAGGCGGTCGAGGCCTATGCCCAGGCCTCCTGCCGGGGGCATGCCTGCCTCCAGGGCGGCGAGGAAGTCTTCGTCGATCTCCATCGCCTCCGCGTCGCCCGCGGCCGCCTTCCACGACTGCTCCGTCAGGCGGCGGCGCTGCTCGATCGGGTCGTTGAGTTCCGAGTACGCGGTGCCCAGTTCGGAGCCGCGGATGACGAGGTCCCAGCGCTCGACCAGGCCGGGCTTGCTGCGGTGCGGGCCGGTAAGCGGCGAGGTCTCCACAGGGAAGTCGGCGTAGAACGTCGGCATCATCGTCGCGGGCTCGACCAGCTCGCCGTATAGCTCCTCCAGCACGGCTCCCGGCCCCATGCCGTCGTGTACCGGCACCTCGTTGGCGCGAGCGAGGCCGAGCAGGGTTTCGAGGTCGGTGAACTGGTCGACCTGCTGACCGACTGCGGCCGAGACCGCGTCGCACACCGTGACGACCGGCCACTCCCCCGATACGTCGATGAGACTCGTCACGCCGTCCGGGCCGGGTAGCGGGATCAGTTCGGCTCCGTGCACGGCCCTCGCCGCGGCCTTGATGACGGCCTCGGTGAGCAGGCGCATGTCGGTGTAGTCGGCGAACGGGCGATACGCCTCGAGCACCGTGAACTCAGGGTTGTGCGTCGCGTCGGCGCCTTCGTTGCGGAAGTTGCGGCCCATTTCGAAGACCGGGCCCATGTCGCCCGCGAGCAGCCGCTTGAGCGCCAACTCCGGGGCGATCCGCAGCACGAGGTCGACTCCGTAGGCGTGGGAGAAGGTGCGGAACGGCCGCGCCGTCGCGCCACCGTGCACCGAGCCGAGGATCGGGGTCTCGACTTCGAGGTACCCGTCGCCGAGCAGGGTCTCGCGCACGGCCCGCAGCGCCACGGAGCGGGCACGCAGCTTGTCGCCCGCCTCCGGGTGCACGAGGAGGTCGAGTGTGCGCTGCCTGGCCCGCTGCCCCTGATCGGTGAGGCCACCGAACGGCACGGGCTGCAGCGCCTTCGCCGACACCTGCCAGCCCGTGACAAGCAACGACGGCGTCCCGTTGCGAGACGCGCCGACGGTGCCGTCGAGCACGACCACATCACCGGAGTCGACCGCCCGCCCGAACAGCGCCAGCTCGGCAGCGCCGTCGGCACCGTCGGCGCCCAACGACGCGGCTTCGAACACAGCCTGCGCGGTCACGGAGCCGTCGACAAGATCGGCGAACACGACCCCACCGTGACGCCGGATCCCCCGAACCCGAGCGTTGACCCTCACCGACGCCGCCGCTCCGATGGCCTCGGCAGACGCGACGTCAGCGCCGCCGTCCGCAGAAGAGCTGACCCCGCCACCGCCGACTTCAGTGGAGCCGACGGAATCGAGGCCGACCTCCGCAGGACCGACCTGCACAGGATCGCCCGAAGCGGTGCCCGACGCGTTCACGTTCGTGGCGCGAAGAGGCCCGTGGGCTCCGATGTCGCCGGCGCCGGGCCCGCTCCGCACCCAGGCCTCGCCTGCGTGGTCGCGCAGCGGTACTCCCCCGGTCTGGCCTACCGCGTACGGGTTTCGTCCCGCCGCGACGAGTTCGCCGAGGTGCCGGAGGCGGTGTCGCGACTGGTCGGAGCGCTGCGGCTCCGCCGCGTCGAGGTCGAGGGTGCGGCGTTCAGCCTCGGCGGCGCGTTCGAGCTGGGCGGGGCTGAGGGTGCGGTGGGCGGCGAGGCGCCCGTGGCCGGGGTAGGGCAGAAACCCCTCCGCGGCGCCGATCGCGACACCTACCGGCACCAGCGACACGGTGCCCTCGTAGCAGACGTACCGGGTCACCCATTCGGGCCGGTACTTGTCGTTGTTGCGGTACAGGCTCTCGATCTGGGTGAAGCGGTCGAGCACGCCGAGCATGCCGGAGCTGACCTTGGCGATCGGGCTCGCACCGAGTTCTTCGGCGTCGGAGAACACCTGGCGCATCACCGCGAAATTGAGCGAGACCTGCACGACGCCGAGATCGTCTGCGGCGTCCATGAGTTCGGCGACCATCAACTCGGTCACACCGTTCGGCGCGTCCGGAGACCGCCGCATCACGTCGAGCGACAGACCCGTCATGCCCCAGGGCACGAACGACAGCAGCCCCACCGGGGTGCCGTCTGCGTGGTGCGCGGTGACGAGCAGGCAGCGGCCGTCGGCCGGGTCGCCGAGCCGTTCGAGGGCCATCGAGAACCCGCGCTCCGAACCGCCGAGACGCCAGGAATCGGCGAGAGCGATGACCTCGCGCATTTCGTCGTCGGTGAGCTCGGCGTGACGACGGATGCGCACGACCAGCCCCGCCCGCCGCGCCCGCGTCACGGCCTGCCGCACCGGGGTCATGGAGGTCGAGTCGAGCGTGAACCGCTCCGGGTGCAGCACCGCCTCGTCACCGAGCGGGAAGACCGAGAAGCCGAGCCCGGCGAGGTAGCGGGCGGCGTCGGCCCCGGCAGAGGTGACGGCGGGGATCCACCCGTATTCACGGGAGGTCGAGAGCCAGTTGGCGACGGCCGAATCCCACGATCCGCGCTCGCCGAGCGGGTCGCCGGAGGCGAGCGCCACCGCTCCGATGACCCGATACGCGATCACCGCCTGGCCGTCGTCGGAGAACGCGTACGACCGGTCGCGGCGGGTGGCGAAGTAGCCGAGCGAGTCGGCCTGCCCGTGCCGCGCAACGAGCCGACGCACCTCGACCTCGCGGTCGCCGTTCCAGGCCGCCTCCTGCTTGCCTGAACGCAGGAAGACCCACAGGGCCAGCACGAGCGTCAGCGACAGCAGCACCTCGAGCACGAGCGGGATGAGCGTGCCCGTGTCGCGCAGCACCTGGATGTCGCGCGCCCGCTCGACGCCGAGGCTTCGCCGCATCACTGCGGTTATCGCCGCGAGCGGAGAGCGGTCGGCCGACTCCCCCGGCCCCGTCGTGACCAGCAGCACTGCCGTGACCATCAGAGCGGTCGCCCACCCCACGATCACCACGGCAAGGGCCTTGACCCACGAACCGGGAGTGACCCGTGCCGGGAAGGCGGGCCGCAGCCACCACAGCATCGTCACGACGGCGAAACCGATCGCCACCGCGATGCCCTCGACGGCGATGACCGCGGTCATGCCGAGGATCTCGACCATGCCGTGCATCACTGGCAACGATCCGAACGCCAGCGCGGCGATGTTGACGACCGACCAGAGCACTCCGAGGGCCTGGAAGACGCCGACGATCACGAGCGCAACCCGCTTGCGCCGCACGAGAGCCCCGAGAATCAGGGCCAGGATGACGATCGACACCAGCGACGTCGATGCCGGGATGTTGAACACCCCCAGCACGAACCGCAGCACGAGCGACTCGTGCCGGCCTCCGCCGATCCACAGGATCACCGTCGCGAGCAGGGCCAACGCGAACACCGCGATCAAGATGCGAGCGGCCCGCTCCTGCGCCTGACGCGAGCGCGGCCGCAGAAACGCCCGCAAGCCGTCGACCCTTCGCGGCCTGCGCTTGGGCGCCGAGGGTTCTCGCACCGCGCCGGCGATCGTCTCCGTCCCGCTCATCACACCCCACTCTTGCGGTCTCCCCTGAACGGACCGCTCCGAACCCGAGGGTAGAACCGCAACGTCGCGAGAGCGTCACAGGATGGGCATAACCCCAAGAGCGAACTCAGCCCACCTTCAGCGTCACTAGTCCCGGTGTTCGTCAGGCGAATTCGGTCGGCTAGCGTGATGCGACCACTGAGGAGGGCCTTACATGAGCTTCGACGTCCGCAATCTGCGGCACCGCACCGCCAACGAACGCCGCAACCGCGCCTCTGTCGGAGACATCCTCGAACGACAGGTGTGGAGCCGACCCGACGCGATCGCGATGGTCGCCGGACCTGGCGCCTGCGAGGACGAGACGCGCTCGTCGCTGACGTACCGGCAGGCCGACGAGGTCGCCAACCAGGTGGCTCACGCGCTCGCCGCGACGGGGCTGCGGGATGCCGACATCGCGATCCTCGTCTGCGACAACTCCGCGGAGGCGTTTCTCACGAAGATCGGCATGGCGAAGGCGGGCGTCGTCACAGCCCCGCTCAATCCCTCGCTCGCGTCCGACGTCATCGCGGAGACGGTCACGCGCATCGGCGCGAAGGCCGCGATCGTCGACGCCGAGCACTACGACCGGATGCGCGGGATTCTCGGCGACCTCGGCATTCCGATCCACGCGGCGATCGCGGCCGGCGGGCAGCGGGTCGAGGGCGTGCCGACGTTCGCCGAGTTCATCGCCGGGCAGCCGACCACCGAGCCGGACACGGTCATCGAAGGTGACGACATCTGGCAACTGCTCTTCACCTCCGGCTCGACGGCCGCGCCCAAGGGCGTGATGATCTCGCACCACAACACGTATTACGCCTCGCTCGCCTGGACTCAGACGCACACGGTTCGACTCACGCACGAGCGCGACACCGTCTTCTGCTCGTACCTGCCGATCGTCTTCCACACCGCCGACGCCATCGTCTACGCCACGTGGCTCGTCGGAGGCACCGTCGTTCTCGGACGCCGCCCCGACCCGGCCGCCGTCGCGCGTGCGGTAAGTGACCACGGCGTCACCCACCTGTGGGCCGGCCTGCCCCAGTTCGTGCGCGCCATCGTCGCGGCGTTCGACGCCGACCCGTCGCTGAGCGCGCACAGCCTCGCGGCCGTCACGTACGGGTGGGCCCCGCTGGAGGAGAAGATCTACGACGACCTCGTGCGGGTCGTGGGCCACCCCGTCGGCGCCGAATCGATCATCGGGATGACCGAAGTCGTCGTCTCGCACCGCTTCTGGCTCGACGAGCACGAAGACCTCTTCCGCCGCACGACACCCCGCGACAACTACGTCGGCCTGCCCAACCCGCTGCTCGCGGCCCGCCTCGTCGACAGCGAGGGCGCGACCGTGCCCATCGCCGAGGGCGGTGTCGGGGAGGTCGTCTACCGCTCCCCGGCGCTCACGGCCGGGTACTACCTCGACGAGGAGGCGACGCGGGAGTCGATGCGCGGCCAGTGGTTCCACACCGGCGACCTCTTCCACTACGGCGAAGACGGCCAGCGGATGATGGTCGACCGGCTCAAAGACGTCGTCAAGAGCGGCGGCGAGAACGTCTCGTCGATCCGCGTCGAGGCGGCGCTCGAGACGCACCCCGACGTGGCGCGGGCCGCTGTCATCGGGTTGCCGCACGAGCGTTGGGGCGAGGCCGTGACCGCGGCGATCATCCCCGTTCCCGGCGCCACCCCGGATGTCGAGGCGCTGCGCGAACACTGCCGCGCGCAGCTCGCTCCGTACGAGGTGCCCAAGGCCATCGTCGTCGTCGACACGCTGCCGACCAGCGTGGGCGGAAAACTGCAGAAGCACCACGTCCGCACCCAGGTCGCGAGCCTGAACCCCTACGGATCCGAGGACTGACATGGCAACGCCCCTGCCCGCACACCGCGCCTTCGACACACTCGACGTCACATTCGCCGACGGAGTCGTCGGCGTCACCCTGAACCGCCCCGACAAGCTCAACGCGATCAGCCTGCGCATGGCCGAAGAACTCGGCGTCGTCGCGAAGGAGTACGGCTGGCACCCGGATGCACGGGTGCTCGTCGTTTCCGGCTCCGGGCGGGCTTTCTGCGCCGGATTCGACGTGTCCACGAGCGAGGGCGACCCCTCGGTTCGCGGTAACTGGTTGCAGTACGGGGGTTTTCACGCCGCGTTCCAGGCGCTGGCCGCTGCTCCCGTGGTGCGGATCGCCCGCCTGCACGGCCACGTCGTCGGTGCCGGCCTGTTGCTGGCCGCCGCGTGCGAACTGCGTTACGGCGCCCCGACGACCACGTTGTCGGTGCCTGAACTCGACATGGGCATCCCGTTCTCGCTCGGCGGCGTCTCGACGATGACCCGATACCTCGGCGTGACGCGCACCGCCGACCTCGTGCTCACGTGCCGGCGCATGCCAGCGGAGGAGGCGCTGCGCGGCGGGTTCCTCACGGAGGTCGTGGAAGAGGACGCACTCGACGCCCGCGTGGCGGAGATCGCCCGAAGCATCGCGGCCCGCCCGTCGTCGCTCCTGCTGGCAACGCTCGTCTCTCTCGGGGAGGCGGCTCGCGACCTCGTCCCGGCAGACACGGTCGACCTGGCCACGATGCAGTTCGCCTCCGACGACCCGGAGGCAGCCGCCGTCAACGCGGCCTACGCGAAGAGGTTCGGCCGCCGGGACTGACCCGGCACTGACCGCGGCTGCCCAGCGACCGACCCGAGTCACGTCGCGGTGAAGGCCGGGGAGGTCGATGCCAGCCAGGTCATGCTCGGCTGGGCGAACGGGATCCACAGGTCGGTGTTGTGGCCGCCGCGCGGGAGTTCGGTGAAGGTCAGCGACGTCGGAGCGCGCACCGCCTTCTCGATGAGCTTCGTCGACGGGATCGCCAGGTCGTCGTTCTTGCCCGCCACGCCCCACAGCGCCACGGCCGGAGGGTGGTTCTCGGCGAGTGCGACGAGGTCGTAGCGGTTCCACTCCGGCGTGCCCTCGGCGAACGGCACGAAGCTCGGGTCGAAGTCAGGCCGCCAGTAGCCGCCCATCGACACCGCGGTCGCGAACGTGTCGGGGTGCAGCATCGCCGACATGTTCGCGCACCAGCCGCCCGCGCTCATCCCCCACGCGGCGAACGAATCACGCCCGGGCGAGACCCGGAACGTCGAGTAGAGCCAGGCGGGAACGTCTTGCGTCAGCCACGTCTCGACCTTCCCGCCGGTAGTGGAGTCGACGCACTCGTTGTCCCGCCCGCTGAAGGCCCAGTGCGGTGAGACGATCAGCGCCGGCTTCATCTGCCCCTGGTCGGCCATGGTGCTGACGATCTGGTCGAGCTTGACCACGTTGAACACCGCGTACGGCGCCGGGGCGATGCCGTGAAAGGTCTCGATCACCGGGAACTCGCGATTCGGCTCCGAGACGTACTGCTTCGGAAACCACACCGTGACCTGCCCGGTCATGCCACTGCGGGCGCCGCGCACCGTGAAGTCCTCGAAGCCCGCGCCCGCACCCGATTTAGTGGGTTGCAGCTTCAGCGAGACAGCCGGGCGAGTGCGCGCGCCCGTGATGAGCGCGCTCGAGGTGTGATCCGCCGCGACCGCTGCGGCCGCGTTCTCCGGTGAACGCACGACGGTGCCGCTGTCGGAGGCGGGCATGAGGTCACCGATGGTCGGGTACCAGCCGTACTCGGCGTTGAGCGGAGCCGCGAGCGTCATCGTCGTCAGCAGCGACACCACCGTCAGCGACACGATCCGCCGCAGGTACGAGCCCACCGTGTTCGCCGACGACCGATGCCAACGCAAGACCACCCACACAGCCGCGACGAGCAGCGCGATCCGAAGCCCCCAGATCGCCTGGTCACTGACCAGCGAGATGTCGTAGAACCAGCCCACGGTCCGCCCCTTCCTCCGACCCCAGGCCCTGAGGAAACCACGACCTCCCCGCACACCCGCTGAACACTTCAGAAGCGCTTCAGCTTTGGCAGGCGGTCGAGCTGCCGACACGTTCCCTGCGCAACACCTCGCCTGCTGGGATGCGTCCTTGTCGGTGGGTGGGCGCATGATGTGGCCATGCTTTCCCGGAGCACCCCTGCTGGGGTGAACGGAACCGCGGACACCGTCAGCCGGTCCGCATCTCACGACGGTCACGGACCGCAAGGCGCCGGTGCGGCGCTGCTCGTCGGTGCCATCGGTGTCGTCTTCGGTGACATCGGCACGAGCCCGCTGTACTCGCTGCAGACCGTGTTCAGCGCCGACCACAACGCCGTGCGAGTCGACCCGACCGACATCTTCGGGGTCATCTCGCTCGTGTTCTGGTCGGTGAGCATCGTCGTCTCGATCAAGTACGTCGCGCTCGTCATGCGTGCCGACAACGACGGCGAGGGCGGCATCCTCGCGCTCACGGCGCTGCTACGAGGCACGCTCAACCCCGCGCGCCGGGCGAGCACCGGCGTCATCCTGCTCGGTATCACCGGCGCGGCCCTGTTCTACGGCGACTCGCTCATCACGCCCGCGATCTCGGTAATGAGCGCCATCGAGGGCATCGCGGTCGTCAACCCGCACGCCCAAGACCTGGTGCTGCCTATCTCGATCGTCATCATCGTTGCCCTGTTCGCGGTGCAGCGTTGGGGCACAGGCGCGGTCGGGCGGGCATTCGGGCCGGTCATGGTCGTCTGGTTCGGTGTGCTCGCCGCGATGGGGGTGCCGCACATCGTCGCGAACCCGCACATCCTCACGGCGTTGTCTCCGCACTACGCCCTCGTGATGGCCGTCGACCGGCCGTTCATCACGTTCGTCGCGCTCGGTGCCGTGGTGCTCACGATCACCGGAGCCGAGGCCCTCTACGCCGACATGGGCCACTTCGGAGCCAGACCCATCAAGCGGGCCTGGTTCTGGGTCGTCTTTCCGGCGCTGCTGCTCAACTATCTCGGCCAGGGCGCGATGCTGCTCGACCACCCCGAGACGGCCGTCAACCCGTTTTTCTCGATGGTCTCCGAGCAGCTCGTTCTGCCGCTCGTCGTGCTCGCGACGATGGCGACGGTCATCGCCTCGCAGGCGGTCATCTCCGGGGCGTTCTCGGTGTCGCGCCAGGCCGTACGGCTGGGTCTGCTGCCCCGGCTCACGGTGCGCCACACGTCCAAGCTCGAGGGCGGGCAGATCTATGTGCCGGTCATCAACTGGCTGCTGCTGGCCGGCGTCATCACGCTCATCGCCGTGTTCCGGGAGTCGGCCAAGCTGGCCACCGCGTACGGCCTCGCCGTCACCGGCACGCTGCTGCTCACGACCGGGCTCTTCCTGACGCTCGCGAAGTACGTGTGGCACTGGAGCTGGGCGCGCATCGCGGTCATCGGCGTCATCGTGGGAGGCGCGGAGCTCGCCTACCTCGGCGCCAACCTCACCAAGGTCGTGCACGGCGGCTGGCTGCCGCTGCTCATCGCCTCCGTCGTCATCGCGGTGATGACCACGTGGCGACGGGGTGCGGCGATCGTCACCGAGAAGCGCCGCGAGCTCGAGGAGCCGCTAGAGGAGTACATCGCCCGCCTCGAGGCCAAGGGCGTGAAGCGCGTGCCCGGCACCGCCGTGTTCCCGCACGCCGACGTCGACACCGCTCCCCTGGCGTTACGCGCCAACGTGCGCCCGCCGTTCGATCTCGACCCCGGCACCGCCACGTACTTCCTGTCGGTGCTCTCGGTGCGGCGCGCCAAAGAAGATCCTCTGCTCACGCGCTGGCGGGCGGCGCTGTTCGTCACGCTCGCGCACAACTCCGCCGACCGCACGCAGGTCTTCCACCTACCGCCCGGCCGCACGGTGACGATGGGCGCGAACGTGGAGATCTGACGGGTTATCGCTCGACTGCCAACCGACGCGGTTACCGCTTGACGGCGACCAGCACCGCGTCGGTGGCCGTGGCCGGCTCGCCGTCCGGCCCGGTGGCGGGGCGGGTGCGGGCCTCGGCGGAGATGTCCCAGTCGCCCTCCGGGAGGGCGGCCGCGAGATCTTCGGCCGTGTAGAGCAGGTTCGCGTTGGGGCGCCGCAGGCCGGCCTCGATGTCGGCCGGGTGGTGGCCGACGACGAGCAGCGTTCCGCCGGGCGTGATCACCTGAGCAAGCGCAGCGATGAGGCGACGCACCTCGTCGATGTCGATGTGCAGGTAGTGGGCGTGCACGAGGTCCCAGTGCTCGGGGCCCGGGGTGAAGTGGCGTGCGTCGAGCTCGCGCCACTCGATCATCCCGCTCACGCCCGCCGCCTCGGCCGCCTTCGCGGCCTTGCCCAGCCCGACGCAGGAGAAGTCGGTGGCCGTCACGTGCCAACCCTGCGTCGCGAGCCAGATCGCGTCGGCGCCCTCACCGCAGCCGATCTCCAACGCCCGCCCCGGTTCGAGGCCGGTGACTTCTTCGACGAGCTGCGGGTTCGGTGCTCCCGACCACACGTCTCCGGAGGCGGCGTAGCGCTCGTCCCATCCCTCCGGCTCTCGCATGCGCGCGAGGTCGGCCTCACTGGGCCCGGGGCCGCCGTGGTGATGTCCGGAGGAGGCGGGGGTGGCGGCGTGGCGGTGATGGCTGTGCGAACTCACGCCCCCAGGGTAGGCCGGGGCTGCTGCCCGCCGAACCACCCGGGAGACGACGACGCCGGCCACCCCGCGGGTGACCGGCGTCGCAGGTTCGGTGACGACTACTTCTTCACGTTGGCGTCGAGGAAGTCGATGACTTCTTTCTGCGTGTCTTCCTGGTCGTAGAAGAGGGCCGCGCCGTGTTCGGCGTCGATGATCTTCAGGGCGTGCGGCACGCCGGCGTCCTTGAGCATTCCGTCGAGGCGCTCGGCCTGCACGTACGGAGCCGAGCAGTCCTTGTACCCGGCGAGCAGCATCGTCGCCGGAGCAGAAGGCGAGACGTACTCGACCGGGCTCGCCTTGCCTGCGAGTTCGCGGCCCTCTCCCTGGGTCGGGTCGGCGTTCAGCAACTGACCCTCGGTGGAGTCGGGGCCGCCGGGTCGTCCACCTCCTCCGCAGGCCGGCACCTGGGCGCGGTCTTCGGGTCGTGTGCGCAGGTCGTACTGGCCGTAGAAGCCGAGAACCGCATCCACCTTCGCGTCGACCGAATCGGCGCCGGGCCCACCGACGGGCAGGTCGCCGAGGAAGTCGGCGGGCGTCTCCGGGTTGGAGGCGGCCAGGCCCTCGAGCGTGGCGAGGTGCCCACCGGCCGACTCGCCGCCGACGGCAACGCGATCGGGGTCGACTCCCAGCTCGGCGGCGTGCGACTTCACGTAGCGGATAGCGGCGGAGACGTCGTGCAACGGGTCGGGAAAGCGACTGTCGGGCACGAGCCGGTAGTTCATCGTGGCGACGGCGTAGCCACGGTCGAGCAGGGCGGCCTTGAACTTGTCCATGCCCTGGTCACCGGAGCTGAACACCGACTTGTCACCCTCGCGCCAGCGGCCGCCGTGAATCCACACGAGCACCGGGTACGGGCCAGGCTTATCGGCCTCGGGCAAGAACAGGTCGAGCTTCTGGCGTTCGCCACCGTTCTCGACGTAAGAGATGTTGTCGCGCTCGCGAGGCAGGTCGGCTGTGTTGTCGGTGGTCGCGCTGGTCGTCGGGCTCTCGGAGGTCGTGGTCGGAGTCGACTCGCCGCCTCCCCCACCGCCGGAACAGGATGTAGCGAACAGGCTCACCGCAACTGCGGCAGCAGCAATCCCTCGTCGGGCCTTCATCGTCCCCCCTGGAACATCGGCTGTGTCAGCGTGCGCTCCCCCCTCGGTCGCACACGTAGTCACCGGCAGCGTACGGGGAGATGTGGGTGTCGCGCGTGTTGTGCTCGGTACGGCCGCTCGCCGGCGACAGCCGAGCGGTAGCGTCGGGGGTATGTCGAGCGCGTCATCCATCGCCGAGTTGTTGCGTGGCCACACATGGGTGGCATTGACCGGCGCGGGGCTCAGCACCGACTCCGGCATCCCCGATTACCGCGGTCCCGACGCTCCGCCGGCCAACCCGATGCTGTACCAGGAGTTCATGTCGTCGGCCGAGAACCGGCGCCGCTACTGGGCCCGATCGATGCAGGGGTTCAGGTCGTTCGGCGTGGCCCGCCCGAACGCCGGCCACTTCGCCCTGGCCGCACTGGCCCAGGCCCCCGGCGCCGACCTGCAGGGCATCATCACGCAAAACGTCGACGGATTGCACGACGCCGCGGGTAGCCCCGACGTGCTCGAACTGCACGGGGCGATCTCGCGGGTGATCTGCATGAACTGCGGCGAACTCACCTCCCGCTCCGACCTGCAGGTGCGGCTCGAGGAGCTCAACCCCGACGTGGAGGGCACGATCCCTGCGGGTGAGGCCGAACTCCGCTCCGGGGCTTCGAAATTGCGGCCCGACGGCGACGCCGAGGTCGAGGACTGGCACGATTTCGTCGTCGCCGACTGCGCCACCTGCGGCGGCCTGCTCAAGCCGGATGTCGTGTTCTTCGGAGAGAGCGCGGCCCGCCCCATCGTCAAGCGCGCGTTCGAGATGGTCGACGCCTCCGACGTGCTGGTGGTCGCGGGGTCGTCACTCACCGTCATGTCGGGGCTGCGGTTCGTGCGCCACCAGGCCAAGCACGGGCGCAAGGTCGTCATCGTCAACCGGGGCGCCACTCGCGGAGACGAATTCGCCGACCTCCGCCTCGAATCGGGCACCAGCGAGACCCTCTCCGACCTGGCTCACCTGCTCGGCCACCGCCGCTGAGCACACCGGGATCCCCCTGTTTTCCCGAACGGGCTCGAACTCACATTTCGATGAATTTCGTTGAGCCCCAGTAGATCTCGCTCAAATTGACCCAATCCGAGCACGCTCGGCCTCAATTTCCGCTCGCATCGGCCCTTCTCGACTTGTCATGATGAGGGGTCCAGACCTGAACGTACGTCCAGCCCAGGCGCCGAGACTCCCTCCGCACGACCTGCGGAATCGTCGGCGCCTCACGTATGGCGCACGCCGACCGCGAGGCGCCGATGCACTGCGGCGGAGGAGGAGCATGCACCACGCTGAACTCCGCATCCCCGTCCCCGGTGGGCACCTCGCCGTTCGTGACCACGGAGGCACCGGCAGGCACATCGTGCTCATCCATGACGTGGGCGACAACTGCGTGCAGTGGGACAGGCTCGCGCCGCTGCTGGCCGAGCACGCCCATGTGCTCTCGATCGACCTGCGCGGCCACGGGCAGACCACTGCGAACCTCGTCAACCTCGAGCAGATCCCCGACGACTTCGCCGCCGTCGCCACGTACATCGGAGCCGAGAAGCTCGTGCTCGTGGGCCACCACTGGGGCGGCGACCTCGGCGCGCTCGTCGGCCACCGCAGACCCGACATCGTCGAGGCGCTCTGCGTCATCGACAGCCCGTTCACACTGCCTGTCGACCAGTACCGCGAACTGCTCGAATATGTGGCGGAGCCCGAGGTGATCGACTCCGTCGTGCGGCGGCTCGTACTCGGCCAGACCGGCCTGGGGCCGGTGCAATTCGGCAACTTCATCGACGCGACAGCTGCGGTCGTCTCCAACGACTGGCTAAACCCGCCGATGACGCCCGAGGACGCCCTCGAATTCGTCACCCGCAGCATCCATCACGGGCCTGGCCAGTTGTGGACGAGGATCCCGACCCGCGAAACCCTGCTGACCTACACCCAACACGCCTTTCAGGTGGGGCACATCGGCATCGAGCAACTGTTCAGCGCTTCGTGGGCCCTATGGGTGTTCCAGCCGGCCGACGGTGAATTCACCACGGGCGAACCCGTTCTCACCGACGATGCCACTCGCCCTTCCGGATGGGCGATACGCCCCCTGCCCGGCGGCACGCACTGCTGGTTCACCCATGCCTGGGCCGTGCGCGATGCACTCGTGAAAATGCTCGCGACGCTGCCCGCCAACGACTGAACGCCCCCTCGAGGCGCTGGGCGTATACCCCTCGAGGCATCGGACGCTGCCCCTCTGCGACTGACACCCCTCGAAGGGATGGGCACATGCCCTTGGCGGCTGCGTGACGGCGAAACGGGAGCCCTTCCAGCCAGAAGGGCTCCCGTTTCGTTCGTGCAGGAGGGCTCTTATCAGGCGAGCACCGAGTCGATCGTGCGGCCGACTGCGGGCAGGGCCTCGATGACCTGGGCCTTCGCCTTCGGGCGCACCGTGTTGTAGACCTTCGCGACTGCCGCGTGCTTGGGGCGGGCGGCGCGCTCGTCGGTCACGGCGAGCAGCGCGTCGGCGGCCTCGTCGGCCCGGCTGGGCAGGTAGACACCGAACGGCTGGTCGCCGCGGGCCTGCCAGATCGGGTCGAGACGCTCGGCCATGTCGGGCAGCATCCCGTTGATCGCGCGCTGCACGAGGTCGGGGCTGATCTTCTGCACGGCCTTGAAAGCGGTCTTGAGAGCCACACCCGACAGGCCGGACTTGCCGGACACCTCGGACTCGACCGTGCTGACGAGGGCTGCGACCACCTGGTCGCGGCGCGCGGGGTCGAGCAGCAGCTCGGGAAGGGAGGACATGCGGTCACCTTTCAGTGATTGCGTAGGACTCGTTCGCGTTAAACCTATCCCGCAGGGTCCCGTGGGTGGTCACTCCGCGGGGGGCGCTGTATCGACGGGGTCGCGGGGGGTGGGGAGGGTGGCCACCAAGGCGGCGAGTTCGCTGCGGGAGCGGACCCCCAGCTTCGCGTAGACACGCGTCAGGTGGTACTGCACCGTCTTCACGGAGCAGAAGAGCTGCGCACCCACCTCCTTGTTCGTCATCCCCGACGCGACCAGGGCCGTCACCTCGCGCTCGCGCTCGGTGAGGTCGCGCAGGGCATCCGGCACGGAGGTCGTGGCAACAGTCGCAGCGGTCAGCACGCCCGCCGCCGTGCTAGCGGCGCCGGCGGCCTCCGCAGAGGTCGACGCGACGCGCACCGCCGTGCCGCCACCCTCACGCGGGCCGAGAAGGCGCAGATCGGCGTCGCATTTCTCGACGGCGAGCACGGCCCCGAGCTGCACGAACCCCTGCCGAGCCTCGGTGAGCGCCGCCGCGGCCCGCGAACGCTGACCCGCCCGACGCAGCGTCTCGCCCCGGGCGTGCAGGATGCGGGTGCGGATGAGCAGCGCCCCCGCCCGGTCGGCCATCGCCGCGGAGCGGTCGAAATGACCCACGGCGCCCTCGATGTCGCCCGACCTGGCCAGCAATTGGGCCCGCAGCGACACCGTCATGGCCGACGACAGCGGATCGTCGCCGCCCTGCTCAGCAACGGAGAACAGGATCCGCTCGGCCTCGGCGTCACGCCCCAGGCGCACGAGCGCCCGCGCGAGGTGGTGCTGCCACAGCCACAACCGCGAATCGCGCCCACGCGGGAGGTCGAGCAGCGGCGACAGCTGCGCGGCCGTCTCTTCGTATCGCCCCTCGGCACTGGCGAGTTCGGCGGCGGCCATCGCCGCCGGGATGATCTGCACGGTGTAGCTGCGCGCCTCTACGGTGGCGGCTTCGAGTACGGCTCGCGCCCGGTCGGTCTCGCCGCGATGGGCGAGCACCGAAACCGCAGGCCAGGCGACGAGCGGGCGCAGCAGGTGCAGGCCCGCCTCCTCGACGAGGCGGTCAGCCAGCGAGGTCAGCGCCATCACGCGATCCCAGTGGCCCAGAAGGAATTCGGCGTACGCGTGCCAGCCGAGCGCCCAGATCCGCACACGCAGCGACCCTCCCGCGGCGGAGAGGTCGGCGCACGACTGCAGCGTGACGCGGGCTCCCGTGAGGTCACCCTGCAGCAGCTTCACCCAGCCCAGTCCGAGCTGGGCGCGAGCCAGAACGAGCGGACTGTCGGCTTCGGCGACGAGCCGCTGACAGGTCTGGTCGGCCTCGCCGGTGCGACCCGCTACAGCCTGCGCGAGCCCCGACATCGAGGCGGCCTCCCACCACGGAGCCGAACCCGGCTCAGCCACAGCCAGCGCCCGCTCGGCCCACACCTCCATGCGCGGACCGTCCCATTCGCCGAGCTGATGCAACACCATGCGGGCACTGATCGTGCCGGCCATCGCGGGGTCGAGCCGCGGGTTGGTGCTGCGCCACGCGCCGACCAGGTGATGCTCGGCCAGCTCCGAATCGCCGAGGCTGAGCGCGTTGTAGCCGAGCACGGCCTCGCGCGCGGGCGAGACCGGCAGCACCCTGATCGCCGGCAGGTAATCGGCAGCGGCCACGAGGTCTCCCGAGCCGACCACGGCGTTCGCGGCTTTCGTGCGCAGAACACCGGCCCGCTCCTCGTCGCCGACGAGTCTGGCCGCGGCGGCGAGGTGCGCGGCTGCGGCGCGCAGGGCGCCGTCCGCCTCCAGGCGACGCGCGGTGGATTGCAGTTCGTCGCTCAGGGATTCGTCGGTCCCCACCACCACGGCTGCCTCGTGCAGGAGGTGCGTGTCCGGCCCACTCACGCGCGCCGCCGCCCGGTGCCAGCGTTGCACTCGCGCGAACCCTGCCCACTGCAGCACCGCTTCGGCCACGACAGGTGCGATACACAACCGCCACGGCCCGGCCTCTGCAAGGTCGAGGCGCACGAGCCCGGTGCGAGCGGCCTCTTCGATCTGCTCCAACGTGGCGGTGTCGGTGATGTGCGAGTCGTCCGCAACGGGGGCATCCGCGGCTTCGCGGGCGGGGGCTTGGCGGACGGGAGCTTCTCCGGCGGGCTCGGACGACTCGGGCACCTCCGCAGATGCACGGTTCAGGAACGCGAGCGCGGTGAGCACGTCGTGCAACGGCGCCTCGGGCAGCACGGCTGCGATGCCGACCGCGTCGCAGAGGCTCTCGGGCCTGCCCTGCAGTGCGGCCGCGACCTCGCGCACCACCAGCGGCGGCACGTCGTCGGGCCCTGAGTGTCCTGAGGGCCCTGACTGCGCGTCGGCGACGAGGGCCCGCGCGTAGCGGCCCACTCCCCCGCTGCGGCGCAGCGCCCGGCGGGCCTGGAAACGTGGTGTCACCGATCCGGCAACCGACGCCGCCTCGACGAGTTCTTCGAAGCAGACGCCGGGTTCGTCCACGCGTTCGGTGGCCGCCGTATCTGCCCAGTCGGGTAGAGGCATCCCGTTATCGGGCAAAGTCAGTGCGAGCGACGACCGGGCGTCGGCGTGCGCCCACGACAGCAGGCGACGCAGCGACTCCGGGTCTGCGGCGCCGGCGTTCGCGATGACGACGGTCGTACCGACCGGCACCTCCGCGTGCGCGGGCCGGCCGCACCGGGCGAGCACGCGCTGCCACACGAGGCCCGCCTCGCCCTGCTCCCAGGGCAGTGCGTCCACCCGCACGACCTCACCACGTCCACTGTGACCTGCGGCGATGCGCTCACCCCAGGTCTGCGCCCACTCGGAGAGCCACGACGACGAGCCGCGTGCGAGCACGACACGGGCGCCACGGACTCCTGCCGTGGTCACGCCGCCATCCCTGCTCTCCATGTTCGGCACGGTACTCGCGAGTCACAACGTGGGCACGGCGGCCGGTCGTCAGATGTCGACCGGCCGCCTCACATCAGCCCAGGTCACCGCCTCCGACAGGGAGGACGCTGCCGGTGATGTAGCTCGCCTCGCGGGAGGCGAGGAAGGTGATCGCCGCCGCCTGCTCGTCCAG
Source organism: Dermatophilus congolensis (assembly GCA_030538115.1). Lineage (GTDB taxonomy): Bacteria > Actinomycetota > Actinomycetes > Actinomycetales > Dermatophilaceae > Dermatophilus > Dermatophilus congolensis_B. The sequence goes on from JAUNUP010000007.1 coordinate 119,335, forward strand.
AGTCCCGTACCGGTGCATGAGCGCCGAGTCGAGGGTCTGGTCGATGTGGGCCTGGAACCACTCCTGCTCCGTCTCACCGGAGGGGGCGGGGCCGCGGGCGATGCGACGCGGCGGGGCCTCCGTGCCACCGGGAGCGGTGGCCACCACGCGTACTCCGCGGGGAGCCGCCTCCACAGCGAGCGCGCGCGTGATCGCGTTGACCCCGCCCTTCGCCGCCGCGTACGGCACCCGGTAGATGCCGCCAGTGGCGATCGACGAGACGTTGAGGATCGTGCCCGACCCTGCCTCCAGCATCGTCGGCAGCACCGCGCGGCACGAGTACAGCGTGGTCATGAGCGACCGCTGGATCTCGGCGTCGATCTGCTCGGGCGTGAACTCCTCGAACGGCTTGAACGAGATCGCGCCGCCGACGTTGTGGATCGCCACGTCGACCCGCCCGTACTTCTGCAGAGCAGCGGCCACGACCGATGCCGCGCCCTCGTACGTCTCGAGGTCGGCGATGACACCCACCGCAGCCTGGCCGCGTTCGACCAGGTCGTCGGCCAGCTCGTTCACCAGCTCGGAGCGGTCGGCGAGCACGAGCAGCCCGTCCTCAGCAGCGACCCGACGGGCCACGCGCTCACCGATGCCCTGTGCGGCACCCGTGACCACGACGACCTGGCCCCTGAACCGGCCCGGAGTCACGAACTGCGGCGTCGCCGCCTCGCGCGACTCGCGGCGGGCGCGGCGCATCGTCTCCATCGAACGCTGGGCGTGGTCGAGGAAGAGCTGGCGGGCCCGTTCGCGGTCGCCGGCCTCGATCGCGTCGACCATGTCGAGGTGATCCTGCGTGCACTGCGGGTGACACCACGTCGCCTGCTTGAGCGTGCTCTCCATCTCACCCTTGACGCCCAGACGCTGGTAGCTGTCGAGCAGGTGCTGGTTGCGGGAGAGCATGAACAAGTAGTCGTGGAACGCCGCGTTCGTGTCGGTGTAGGCCGCCGCGTCGACGAACCGGTCGCCGTCGACATAGGGCACCGTGGCTTCGGCGAGCAGCCGGTAGCCGTGGATCTGCCCCTGCGTGAGCCGCCCGATCGTCAACTCCAGCGCACCGAGTTCGAGTGCCGCACGGGCCTCGAAGATCGAGTCGGAGACGTCGATGTCGGGGTGCTCTTCACCGATCTGGTAACCACCGGCCGAGACATCCGCCACGTCAGCGGAGTCGACCCGCACGACCAGCGGCTCGACCCCGGAGGAGTCGAACGCGAGCTTGCCCGCAGTGCCGTAAGCATCGGTGTTCTCGATGAGCGCACCACCGGCCTCGACGAGCAGCCCCTGCGGGACGGCAGCCGCCGACCCCGATGCAGCGGCATCCACTGTGACCTGCACACCTTCGTCCGAAGGCAGTTCGACGGCGTCCGCTCCAGCGGCTCCCTCGACCGGCGCCGCGGTGGCCGCAGCGACCTCCGCCGCACCCGGCTGGTTGGCGAGTGCGAACTTCTCGAAGTAGAAGCCCGTCGGCTCGACACCCTCGGCCTTGAAGTGTCCGCGCACGGCCTCGACCATGGCGGGCGGGCCGCACAGGTAGACCGCCACGTCGCCGCCGTGCAGGTGCTCGTCGCGCAGGTGCGCGGTGACGTACCCGGTCAGCTTGGCCTTCGTGTCGTTCGCAGCCACGCAGTAGTCCCACGTGAAGCTCGGCAGCTCGGCCGCGAGGGCCTCGAGCGCGTCGAGTTCGACCACGTCGACATCGGCGCTCGCGCCGTAGACGAGGTGCACTTGCCGCTGCGACTCCTGCTCGCGCATGCGGCGCAGGATCGACAGGATCGGCGCGAGCCCGGTACCACCCGCGAGCAGCAGCACGGGGCGGTCGGTGTCACGCAGGAAGAACGACCCGTTCGGGCCCGTGAACTTGACCTTGTCGCCCACCTTCGCGCGCTCATCGAGCCACGTGCTCATCAGGCCGCCGGGGGTGAGCTTGACGAGAAAGCTCAGCGCCTCCTCCGAGGGGCCCGACGAGAACGAGTACGAGCGCGTCTCGTCGCTGCCGGGCACGTGGAAGTTCACGTACTGCCCGGGCAAGAAGGCGAGCTTGTCGCGGTTCGGGATCTCCACCGTGAGGCGGATGACCGTGTCGCTGAGCCGCTCCACTCCCGTGACGGTGGCGTCGAACGTGATCGCTTGTGTCTTCGCGACAGCGGAGGTCGAGGCGATCTGCAGCACGAGATCCGACTTCGGCGTCATCTGGCACGGCAGGCAGTACCCGTCTGCGGCCTCGTCGTCGGTGAGCGCGTCGTCGACGTAGAAGCCCGGGTCGTATTCACCCGATTCGCAGTACGCCTTGCACGTGCCGCACGCGCCGTCGCGGCAGTCGAGCGGGATGTTGATGCGCTGCCGATACGAGGCGTCGGCAACGGTCTGACCTGCGTCGACCTTGATGAACTTGGTGATGCCGTCTTCGAACGACAGAGCCACCGAGTAACTCATGAGTCCTCCCGGATCTCCTTCGAACCGGGTCGGCTCAGAAGTGGTAGATGTCGACGACGTGGTGGATGTAGTCGTTCTTCAGCACCACGGTCTTGCGGCGGATCAGAGGCGTCTCGCCGGAGAAGTCGATCGTGTAGAACGATGTGCCGTAGTAGGGGTCGACCGTGTTGTAGCGGTAGTACATGGTGTGCCAGTTGAAGCGCACGTCGACGATGTCGCCGCGGCGCTCGAGCACCTCGACGTTGCTGATGTTGTGGCTCGTGCGCGGCTCCGGCAGCGAGGTCGCGCTGGAACGCTCCGTGCGGATGCGGAACACCCGGTCTTCGAGCCCGCCCTTGTTGTCGTAGTAGATGAGCGACATCTCGGTGAGCGGGTCGGTGGTGAGCGCGTCGTCGTCGGCCCATGTCGGCATCCAGTAGACGACGTCGTCGGCGTAGCACTCGAGCCACTTCTCGAACTCGCGGTCGTCGAGAAGCCGGGCCTCGCGGTAGAGGAACTGCTCGATCACATGCTGGTCAATGGCGGTCATTGAAGGTTCCTCACTTGCTCGCGCGGGTGGCGCGCTTCTTGGCAGGGACAGCAGCGGGGCCCGAGGCGTTGGCGCCGTTGGTTCCGTTGGCGGACTTGGCTTCCTTCTCCATGCCGGCGAGAATCGCCTCACGCCAGTAGCCGTGCTGGATCGGGTACAGGCCCTCGTCCTCGTTCTTCACGCCGGAGGAGATGACGTTCGGCATGTCGAGGCTCTTGGCCACATCGTCGGCACCGTTGAGCCAGTGCTCGGAGCCGCGGCTCATGTCGTTCCAGGGTGCCGCGGTGGCAAGGAAGGTCTTCTGGCAGGAGCGGAACTCCTCCAGGTCGTCAGGGGTGGCCATGCCGGAGGCGTTGAAGAAGTCCTCGTACTGGCGGATGCGCCACGTGCGCGCCTCGGGCGACTCGCCCTTGGGGGCGATGCAGTAGATCGTGACCTCGGTCTTGTCGACGGAGACCGGGCGGAAGTGCCGGATCTGGGTCGAGAACTGGTCCATGAGGTAGACGTTCGGGTAGAGGCAGAGGTTGCGGCTGCCCTTGACCATGAACTCGCCCTTGGCGTCGCCGAATTCGCTCTTGAGGCGGTCCATCTGGTCCCACAGGGGGCGGTCCTGGGGGTTGCCGGCCCAGGTCCACAGGGCGAGGTGGCCGTGCGGGAAGCTCCAGTAGCCTCCTCCGGCCTTGCCCCACTGGCCCGCGTCGAGGGCCTTGGTGGTGTTTGTGGACTCGCCCGAGCTGCGGCGCGAGGTGGTGGCCGCGTAGTTCCAGTGCGTCGCCGACACGTGGTAGCCGTCGGCGCCGTTCTCGGCCTGCACCTTCCAGTTGCCGTCGTAGGTGTACGTCGAGGCGCCACGCAGCACCTCGAGGCCCTCGGGGCTCTGGTCGACGAGCATGTCGATGATCTTGACCGCGTCTCCGAGGTGCTCCTCGAGCGAGACCACGTCAGGGTTGAGCGAGCCGAACAGGAAGCCGCGGTAGCTCTCGAAACGGGCGACCTTGGTGAGGTTGTGCGAGCCGTTGGTGTCGAACTGCTCGGGGTAACCGGCGTCGTCCGGGTCTTTGACCTTGAGCAGGGTGCCGTCGTTCTTGAACGTCCAGCCGTGGAACGGGCAGGTCAGCGTCATGCGGTTGTCTGTCTTGCGGCGGCACAGCATCGCGCCGCGGTGGGCGCAGGCGTTGATGAGGCAGTGCAGTTCGCCGGCCTTGTCACGCGTGATGACGACGGGCTGACGGCCGATGTACGTCGTGAAGTAGTCACCGGGGTTGGCCATCTGGCTCTCGTGAGCCAGGTACACCCAGTTGCCCTCGAAGATGTGCTTCATCTCGAGCTCGAAGAGCTCTTCATCGGTGAACATCACGCGGTTGGCGCGGTACACGCCGTTCGCGGGGTCTTCTTCGATGAGGCCTGCCACGTCGACGTGGGGGCTCTGCGTCGGATACGCCATTGTCGTCCTCCGAGGATCTCCGAACGAGTCGGTTGTCGGCTGTTCACCTTGCTTCGACTGCAAGACGATTGGCGGCAATACCAACATCGCTGGTCGGAGGCGCGCATCAGGCGAACGCCTAGTCCCCACCCAGGGGGGTATTCATAACTTGATTGTTCTCAATATCAGTTCATCAAGTCTTTGTAACTATGAACAGAACCGCATAACGTTCATGTCAACAACGCACCGGACGAGGGGGTCGGCATGGAAATCAGGCAACTGCAGCACGCCGCCGCCGTCGCTGAGCACCTGCATTTCGGTCGCGCTGCCGACTCTCTGCACCTGGCTCAGCCGGCCCTCTCCCGCAGCATCCGCCAGTTGGAGCGCGAACTGGGCATCGAGATCTTCGCCCGCACCACCCGCCAGGTCGCACTGACCAGCGCTGGTGAACACTTCGTCACAGAAGCGCGCGACATTCTGCACCGTCTCGACCAGGCCGTGGCACGCAGCCGCCGCATCGCCGACGGGGCCCTGGGCCCCCTCCGCCTCGGCATCACGGGTTCTGCCACCTACGCGCATCTGCCGCAGATCATCAGCGCCGTGCGCGACGAACTGCCCGAGCTGGCGCTCGAACCGGCCACCGATCTGTTCACCACCATGCAGCAGGAGGCCCTGCTCGACGGTCGCCTCGACGCGGGTCTGCTGCGTCTGCCGATCTCCGACCGGAGCCTCGAGTACCGGCTGCTCGCCCGCGAGCACCTCATGCTCGTCGTGCCCAAGGGCCACCGTCTCGACGGCGACCCCGACGTCACGGTCGCCGACCTGCGGCACGAGCCGTTCGTCACCTACGGCGAGATCGGCTCCGTCTCGGTCTCGGCGATGCTGCGCACCTGCCAGAAGGCCGGCTTCACCCCGATCCGCGCCCACGAGGCCGGCACCACCTCCACCGCATTGGCCCTGGTCGCAGCGGGAGTCGGAGTGGCGCTGCTGCCCGAATCGGTGAAGGCCATGCCGTTCGACGGAGTCAGCTACATCGACATCCCCGACAGCGCATCGGTCGACCTGGCACTCGCCTGGCGCAACGACGACGACCGCCCCATGCTCCTTCGTTTCATCGACGCACTCGAACGCCGTGGAGTCATCCGGGCGCACACCCTCAAGGAGGCCATCTGATGGCGACCGCCATCCTCAGCCCCGACGCCCCTGACGTCACCGGCGCTGCCGCCGACACAGCCGCAGGTGCCACGAACGGCGCCCTGGGCGAATCGGGCGAGCGCATCGCTTCCATCGAGGCGATCCCGTTCTCGATCCCGTACGTCAAGCCGCTGAAGTTCGCGAGCGGCGAGGTGCGCGACGCGGCCCACATCCTCATCAAACTCACTACGACCAGCGGAATCGTCGGCTACGCCGAGGCCCCGCCCCGCCCGTACACCTACGGCGAGACCCAAGCCTCCATCAAGGCCCTGGTCGAGGGCGTGTTCGCGCCGCAGCTCGTGGGCCTGCGCATCACGGAGCGGGAGCGGGCGCACGCGCTCATGCACCGCACCGTCGGAAACCCAACCGCCAAGTCGAGCGTCGACATGGCCCTGTGGGACGTGCTCGGCAAGTCGCTCGGCACGAGCGTGCACGACCTGCTCGGCGCGTGGAGCCCCGACATGCGGGTCAGCCACATGCTCGGCTTCGCCGACCCCGACGTGATGGTCGCCGAGGCGCAGCGGATGATCGACGAGCACGGCATCCGCACCTTCAAGGTGAAGGTCGGCCGCAACCCGTACCGCCTCGACGTGGCCGTGTGCCGCGCCCTGCGCGAGACCTTCGGCGACACGATCGAGCTGTACGTCGACGGCAACCGCGGCTGGTCGGCCACCGACTCCGCCCGCGCGATGCGCGAGATGGACGACCTCGACCTCCTCTTCGCCGAGGAGCTCAACCCCGCCGACGACGTGATGGGCCGCCGCTGGCTCGTGAGCCAGACCAACGTGCCGTACATCGCCGACGAGTCGGCCACCACACCGGGCGAGGTGACGCGCGAGCTGCTCGGCGGCTCCGCCACCGCCGTCTCGATCAAGACCGCGCGCACCGGCTTCACCATCAGCCAGCGCATCCTCGGGCAGGCCACCGGCCTCGGCGTCGAAGTCGTCATGGGCAACCAGATCGACGGCCAGATCGGCACCGCCTGCACCGCCATCTTCGGCAGCGCCCACGAGGCCACCCACCGCCGCGCCGGAGAACTCTCGAACTTCCTGGACATGAGCGACGACCTGCTCACCGAGCCGCTACAGATCCGCGACGGCCTGCTCGCCGCACCCGGCGGACCTGGAAAGCCCGGGCTGGGTATCGATATCGACCAGGAGAAACTCACCCGGTACCGACAGGACGGGTGACGCACCACCCCACCACTTCCCTCGGAGCCACCGGGGGGCACCACGAGTCGAATCGCATCGGCGGACCACCGCCGCGACGTGCCGACGAAGCCACGCCAAACCAAGGAGAGCGACATGACGAAGACCGAGTTCGACGCGAAGGCAGCCGAGTCGGGCGCCGACGCCACTGCCGCGTTCAAGCACAAGAAGAAGGCCACCCTCGAGGTGCCGAAGGAGCGCGTCTCGCAGCTCGCCACCGAGGTGCTCGAGGCCGTGCACGCCACCATCCGCAAGCACAATGTCACCTACGCCGAGTACGACGCCCTGAAGGACTGGCTGATCAGCGTTGGTGAGGACGGCGAGTGGCCGCTCTTCCTCGACGTGTGGGTCGAGCACGTGGTCGAAGACGTCGCCACCAGCCACCGCGAGGGCAACAAGGGCTCCATCGAAGGCCCCTACTACGTGCCGGACGCTCCCGAGCAGGGCGCCAAGGGCACCCTCCCCAAGCGCGACGACGAGCCGGGCGAGCCCATGGTGTGGAGCGGCCAGATCCGCTCGACCGACGGCACCCCGCTGGCCGGCAAGGTGGAGCTGTGGCACGCCGACGCGAACGGCTTCTACAGCCAGTACGCGCCCGGCCTGCCCGAGTGGAACCTCCGCGGCTCCTTCTCCACGGGTGAGGACGGCGAGTTCGAGATCACCTCGCTCGTGCCCGCGCCGTACATGATCCCGACCGACGGTGCCTGCGGCAAGCTCATCGCCGCCGCCGGCTGGCACGCCTGGCGCCCCGCCCACCTGCACGTCAAGGTGTCGGCGCCCGGCCACGAGCTGCTCACCGCCCAGCTGTACTTCCCGGGCGACCCGCACAACGAGGACGACATCGCCTCGGCCGTGAAGCCCGAGCTCATGCTCGACCCGCAGGACGACGGCCAGGGCGGCAAGACGATCAAGTACGACTTCGTCCTCGACCCGATCTCGGAGAGCAACGTCGCCTGACGAACCAGGCCCCCACGGGCCCCGTGCCATGGCACTGATGCGGAAGGGCGAGAGTCTGACGCAACATGTGCCATGGCACCCCCACCGGGTGGGTGACGTTGTCGGACAACGTCACCCACCCGGCCGGGGTCCCCAAGCTCACTCCCCCCATCAATCCAAGGAGCATCATGCTGTACGCCGTTCGGATGAACGTCGCTATCCCTCACGACCTCGACCCCGACGAGCGGGCACGCAAGATCGCCGACGAGAAGGCGCTGTGCCACGAGCTGCAGCGCTCGGGTGAGTGGAAGAGCATCCACCGCATCGTCGGTGCCTACGCGAACATCAGCGTCTTCGATGTGGAGAGCAACGAGCGGCTGCACGAGATCCTGTGGTCGCTGCCGCTGTTCCCGTACATGGAGGTGGAGGTGTGGCCGCTGGCCACGCACCCCAGCGACCTGTCTCTGGCCTGAGAATCACTACATCCGGCCTCGACGACGACGAGAACCACGAGGAGCAGCCATGAGCCTTCCCACCATCGCGACCCAGCGGCGGGGTGCCGTGCGTGACCGCACAGGTGAATTCGCCGACGTGCCGGTGCTGGTGCTCGGCTGCTCGCTCGGCACGTCGCACCGGATGTGGGAGCCCGTGATCTCTCGTCTGGAGGCCGAGTTCGGCGAGGGCGACGGGTACGAGATCCTCACGTGGGACCTGCCGGGTCACGGCTACTCCCCCGCCGCGGAGGAGCCGTTCACGATCTCCGATCTCGCCGACTCCGTTCTGGAAGCGGTCGACGCGCACTTCGGTGAGGGCACCCCGTTCGTGTACGCGGGCGATTCTGTCGGCGGGCAGGTGGCGTATGAGCTGGCCACCCGCGGGCTCTCCCGGGTGCGTGCTGCTCTGCCGATCTGTTCGGCGCCCCAGATCGGCAGTCCGCAGGCATGGGCCGACCGGGCCGAGCTGGTACGCAACGAGGGCACGGCGGCCATGGTCGAGGGTTCGCGTCAGCGGTGGTTCGCGCCGGGCTTCGCCGCGAAGCATCCGGAGATCGCGGAGCCGCTGCTCGAAGAACTCTCCAATGTCGACGACGGCAGCTATGCGCACGTCTGTGGCGCTTTGGCCAGGTTCGATGTGCGCGAGAGCCTTCCTTACGTCAACACCCCTCTCATCGTCATACTCGGTGAGGACGACGCGGCGATTCCTGTCGACGGGGCGGCAGAGCCCGCCGCGGTCGTGCGTACCGGAGTCGCGGTCGTCCTGCCCGAGGTCGGGCACCTGGCCCCGGTCGAGGCCCCCGACGACGTGGCCGGCATCCTCAGCGCGGTGCTGGCCGACCCCACTTCTTTGACCGACTGAGCCCCCCCCTGCCCTCGCATCCACATACATAGGAGATTCACGTGAGTTCGGCGTTCGTGTTCGACGGTGTTCGCACCCCCTTCGGCAAGTTCGGCGGGGGGCTGGCGGCTGTTCGTCCGGACGACCTCGCCGCTCACGTCGTGAAGTCTCTGGTGGAGCGCGCCCCCGGCCTCGACCCGGCAGCGATCGACGACTCCGTGTTCGGCCTGGCCAACGGCGCCGGTGAGGACAACCGCGACGTGGCCCGCATGGCGGTGCTGCTCGCGGGGCTTCCCGTCTCTGTGCCGGGCACGACCGTGAACCGCCTGTGCGGGTCGAGCCTCGACGCGACGATGATCGCCTCCCGCCACGTCGAGACCGGTGACGCCGACCTCGTGCTCGTCGGCGGCGTCGAGTCGATGAGCCGCGCCCCTTGGGTGTTGCCCAAGCCCGAGCGCGCCTACCCTGCCGGCAATGCCGAGCTGGCCTCGACGACGCTCGGCTGGCGCCTGGTCAACACAACGATGCCGAAGGAGTGGACGGCTTCGCTCGGCGAGTGCAACGAGCAACTCGCCGAGGAGTTCGGTATCGGCCGCGACCGCCAGGACGAGTTTGCGGTGCGCTCGCAGACCCTCGCGCTGCAGGCGTGGGAGGACGGGTTCTACGACTCCCACGTCGTGCCCGTGCCCGTCGCGAACCCGAAGCGCCAGCAGGTGCTCGAGCGCGATGAGTCGATCCGCCCCGGCACCACGCTCGAGTCGGTCTCCGGCCTGAAGCCCAGCTTCCGTGACGACGGCACGATCACGGCCGCCAACGCCTCGCCCCTCTCCGACGGAGCGGCGGCGCTGTTCGTCGGCTCCGAGAAGGCCTCCGACCTGCTGGGTCAGGCTCCGTTGGCCCGCATCGTCGGACGCGCGGCCTTCGCGCTCGAGCCGCAGCGGTTCGGCTTCGCGCCCAAGGAGGCCGCCGACCGCGCCCTCGCCCGCGCCGGCCTGAGCTGGAGTGATGTCGGCCTGGTCGAGCTCAACGAGGCGTTCGCGGTGCAGTCGCTCGCGTGCGTCGACGCGTGGGGCATCGACCCGCAGATCGTCAATCGCCGCGGGGGAGCGATCGCCCTCGGTCACCCGCTCGGCGCCTCGGGCGCGCGCCTCATGATGACGCTGACCCGCGGCATGCAGGCCGACGACGTGCGCTACGGGGTCGCCGCGATCTGCATCGGAGTGGGCCAGGCCCTCGCCGTCGTCGTCGAGCTGGTCAAATAGCCCCGAGAACCCAGAGATTAGGAAAAACCGTGACAGCGAAACTGTTCACCGACGCCGATGAGGCGGTCGCCGGCGTCAAAGACGGCGACACCGTGCTCATCGGCGGCTTCGGCCTGGCCGGTCAGCCGATCGAGCTGATCGACGCGCTGCGCCGCACCGGCGTGCGCGACCTGACGATCGTCAACAACAACGCCGGCAATGGCGACACCGGCCTTGCCGCGCTACTCAAGGCGGGCATGGTCCGCAAGATCATCTGCTCGTTCCCCCGTCAGCACGACTCGTACGTCTTCGACGAGCTGTACCTCGCGGGCAAGATCGAGCTGGAGGTCGTGCCGCAGGGCAACCTGGCCGAGCGCATCCGCGCCGCCGGTGCCGGCATCGGCGCGTTCTTCACGCCCACGGGCTACGGCACGATGCTGGCCGAGGGCAAGGAGACCCGCGAGATCGACGGGCGCAACTACGTTCTCGAGTACCCGATCTCCGGTGACCTGGCGCTCATCAAAGCCCACGTCGCCGACGAGCGCGGCAACCTCGTGTACCGCAAGACCGCCCGCAACTTCGGCCCGATCATGGCCACCGCGACCAAGTGCACGGTCGTACAGGTGAGCGATGTCGTGCCGGTCGGTGGGCTCGATCCCGAGAACATCGTCACGCCGAGCATCTACGTCGACCGCGTTCTCCACCTGCCCGAAGACTCGGCGGACCTCGACCGCAGAGCCGCTACCGACGAACCCGACCAGGAGGCGTGATGAGCAACCTCGTCATCTCCGACCAGCCGCTCGGCCGTGAGGCCCTCGCCGAACTGGTCGCCCAGGACATCAAGCCCGGCTCGTACGTGAACCTGGGCATCGGCCAGCCGACGAAGATCTCCGACTACCTGCCTCCGGAGACGAACGTCATCCTGCACACCGAGAACGGCATGCTCGGCATGGGTCCGGCCGCGGTCGGCGACGAGATCGACCACGACCTCACCAACGCGGGCAAGATCCCGGTCACCGAGCTGCCCGGCTGCTCGTACTTCCACCACGCCGACTCGTTCGCGATGATGCGCGGCGGCCACCTCGACACGTGCGTGCTCGGAGCCTTCCAGGTCTCTCAGCGCGGCGACCTGGCGAACTGGCACTCGGGCTCTCCCGACGCGATCCCGGCCGTCGGCGGCGCGATGGACCTGGCCATCGGAGCCAAAGACGTCTACGTGATGATGAGCCTGTTCACGAAGCAGGGCGACGCGAAGATCGTCCCCGATCTCACGTATCCCGTCACCGGTCTCGCCTGCGTGAGTCGTGTCTACACCGACCACGGCACCTTCGAGATCACCCCCGACGGTGTCGGCATCAAGGCCCTGTTCGGCATCACCGAAGACGAGATCCGCTCTCGCATGCCCGGAGTCACGTTGCTGTAAGCGGCAATTCAGCCAACTCCTCCGACCTGGTACGAGGTTCACCGCCCCGGCGCTCACGCAGCGCCGGGGCGGTCGCGCAAACACGACGCAGACCTTTTACGATTCGCCCTCCGCAGCCGGGCGCGCCACGTAACCTTCGAAAGTCCCGCACCAACACTCCGATCCTCGCGTGCCAAGGAACGGACAGACTTCTTACTTGTTTCCTCACACAGGAATCAGGGCGGGCGCAGCTTCGTGACCAGCACTTCCCTACTTACGCTCAGGCTGACAACGAGGCCGCGGCCTTGGAGCACGACACATGCCGCATAGCCCCTGAGCCGAGCGGCTGCACAATCACCCCGTCCTCGGTTTCTTGGAAGGACCTCGTATGGACCTACGCACACGCATTCGGACACAGCCCATGTCCAGTCTGCAGATGCGCGCCGTCCTCATCGCCATCCTGCTCTGCATGATGGACGGCTTCGACGTTCTCGTCATGGGCTTCGTCGCCCCCTACCTCGCGCGCGACTGGGGCCTGTCGCCCTCGGAGGTCGGCTACGCACTGACCGCCGGTGTCGCCGGTATGGGCGTCGGCTCGGCGTTCATCTCGCCGCTGGCCGACAAGATCGGCCGCCGCCCGCACATCAACATCATGCTCGCGTTGATCACGGTCGGCATGGTCATGACCGGTCTCGCGCCCAACCTGACGTTGCTCATCGCGTTCCGGTTCTTCGCCGGCCTCTTCATCGGTGGCCTCATCACCAGCCTCAACATCATCGTGTCCGAGTACAGCTCCGACAAGCGCCGCGGCACGATCATGGGCATCTACGGCATCGGCCTCCCGCTGGGCGCCTCGCTCGGTGGCCTGGCCAGCAACTGGATCATCGCCAACTACAACTGGCACGGCCCGTTCTTCTTCGGCGCCATCCTGTCGGCCCTGCTGCTCATCGTCTCGTGGCTCTGGCTGCCGGAGTCGATCACGTACCTCATCGAGAAGCGCCCGAAGGGTGCCCTCGAGAAGTACAACGCCATCGGCGCCAAGATGGGGCAGCCCCCGGCCGCCGAGCTCCCCGCCCCCCTCGCCTCCGGCGCCCAGCGCAACGTGGCCAAGGCGATCTTCAGCGGCATCATGGCCCCCCGCACCTCCTACCTGTGGATTGCGTACGGCCTGCTCACCGCTGCGTTCTACTTCGCGAACACGTGGACCGGTCGCCTCATCGGGCAGGCCCTCAACGACCCGGCGGCAGGTACCCGCGCGCAGTCGTTCGTGCCGCTCGGCGGTGTTCTCGGCGCCCTCGTCTTCGCCGGCCTGTGCCTCTTCCTGCACACCAGGCTCGCGACCGCGGCGATCTGTTTCGGTGGCACCATCACCTACCTGATCTTCGCCGCGAACTTCAGCAACGCGTCGCTCGGCCTGCTGCTCGCGTTCTCCGTCGGCATCTTCGCCAACGGTGGTATCGCCGCCTTCTACGCGGTCAGCCCGAACGTCTACCCCGCCGCCGTGCGAGCGGGTGCCATGGGCCTCATGCTCGGCTTCGGTCGCATCGTCTCCATCACCGCCCCGCTGCTGTCGGGCTGGCTGCTCGAGGCGGGCTGGCAGCCGCCGTCGCTGTACTCCCTGTTCGGCTGGGTGCTCGCCGTCTCCGGCGTGCTCATGATCCTCATGCACCTCACCTACCGCGGCCGCAGCGAGAACCCCGACACCCCGTACGCCTCCGCGGAGGACGACCGCATCGCCCTCGAAGAAGCTGCGGCGGCCCAGAAGGCCTGACCCACAGGGTCATTCGCCCACTGCAGTTCGAAAGGCCGGCACCGCACAGGTGCCGGCCTTTCGCCATGCCAGGCGCCCCCGCGGCCAGTTGCGCTGCGCTTGACAGGAAGCCGGGCCGTCACTCCCCTACCGTGGGTTCCATGTCCACGACGACGCGAGAGAAGCCACCCGCGGATTCCCCCGAATCGACCACGGGCGGCAACGAATCAACCGAGCCGAGCGGCGCGAAGAAGCTCATCGCCGTCGTGCTCGAATCACGCCCGGTACGGGCTTTCCAGCGCTACGGCGCGGCCCGGGGCGGCCTCCTGGCCGGCGGCATCGCCTACTCGGCGCTGTTCTCGATCGTCGCCGCCCTGACCATCGCGTGGACGGTGTTCATGGCGACCCTCGGCGGCAACCAGGCACTGCGCGGCGACGTGATCAGGGCCGTCAACTCCGTCCTTCCCGGCATCCTCGACGACGGCTCCGGAAGCGGCATGGTGAACCCCGATTCGCTGGTGCTCGACTCGATTTTCAACCCCGCCTCGTTCGTCGCCGCCCTGGTGCTGCTGTGGACCGCGGTGAGCATCATGACCAATATCCGCAGTGGCGTGCAGAGCATGTTCGGCATCGCCGCCCCCGCCGAGAACTTCGCCCTGCAGAAGCTGCGCGACCTCGTCGGCTTCGTCGGCATGGCCATCGGCATCGTGTTCTCGTCGGTGCTCGGCACCGTCGCCGGCACCATGGGCCGCACCGTTCTCGGAGCCGTGGGGCTGGGCGACAACCCTGTCTCCGGGTTCTTACTGCGCGTGCTCGGATTCGCGGTCGCAGCAGCCGTCGCAGCCGTCACGTTCGCGTGCCTGTTCAGGGTCACCGCGATCGTGCGGCCTCCCAACAAGGACCTGTGGCTCGGCTCCGCCGTCGGTGGCGTGATCGTGCAGATCGTGCTCACGCTGGGCACCTCGCTGGTCTCGTCAGTGAGCGACAACCCGCTGCTCGCCGCCTCCGCCGGTATCGCCACTCTGCTGCTGTTCGTCAACCTGCTCTGCCGCGTGCTGCTGCTCGTCGCAGCGTTCACGGCCAACCCGCCCTCACCCACCAAGCCCGAGAGCCCCGAAGAAGTGCACTTTGACGAGACCCCCAACTTCGTCACGCTCTCGGCACAGCACACCCTCGACTGGGACTACCAGGGCACCACCGGCCAGGTGCAGGTCGACCCGGCGCTTCGGCCTCCGGCCGAGCAGCCTTACGCCGACGCCCGCAACGGCACCGCCCGCGGCACCGACACCCGGCCCGACGGCACCCCGATCGTTGCCGAACCCCTCACCGACCAGCAGCGGGCCGACCTCATCGCGACCCTCATCCCGCTGGAGGAGAAAGTCGTCGGCCTGCGCGCCCGCCTCGGCCAACGCCCCCGCATCGAAGTCGCCGAAAAGGACTACTGGGCACGCCGAGCAGAGATCGAACGCCGCCGCACCGAGGCGTGAACCGCGTCTGACGCATGACGAAGGCCGGGGCCCGAGCTGATTGCTCGGGCCCCGGCCTTTGTGTGTCTCGGATCAGTCTGAGTTCATACTCGACCGATCAGTCGAGGGCCTTCTGGTCCTTGGGAACCGTGACCGCGATCGCGATGACGGAGACGACCATCATCAGCACGTTGACCGCGAGGGCAACCATGGCGGCCTCGCGGTTGGCGAGGTTGTCCTGGCGGCCGACGAAGTCGATCATCGCGGGAAGAACACCGATGCCTTCGCCGCCAAGCGCGACCTGGCCGCGGATACCCAGGTAGATGGCAGAGGAGATGGCCAGACCGAAGGCGCCACCGATCGTGGAGCTCATCTTGTACAGGCCGGCGCCGGCGCCACCCATGTGGTCGGGCAGGGTCGCGAGGGCGGTGTCGGTCGACGGCGTGGCGTAGATACCGACACCGATGCCGTAGATGGTGAAGCCGACGATCGCGAACCACAGGTACTGCGACTCCATGAGGTTGGTCGGCAGCATCAGCGCGATAGCGAGACCGGCGAGGGCACAGCCGATGATCATCGACTTACGCGGGCCCATGATCTGCAGCAGCTTCTCACCCATACGGATGAAGAGGATGAGGCCGACCGCGTAACCGATGGTGAGGTTACCGGCCTGCAGAGCGTTCATCGTGCCACCGGTCTGCATGAGCATCGAGGTGACCAGAACCATGCCGGAGGCGGTGCCGTTGAGCAGCATGTTCGAGAGCAGGCAGCCGGTGAAGGTGCGGTTCTTGAACAAGCGGAAGTCGATGAACGGGTTGGAGTTGTTCTTGTTGGTCTCGACCTTGGCGAAGCCGAACAGGAACGCGATCGCGGTGACGAGAAGAACCATGGCCAGGGCGCTGCCCCAACCGAACTCTCCACCCTGGGTCATCCAGACCTGAAGGGCGACCATGCCGACCATGAACAGGATGAGACCGGTCATGTCGAACTTACGGCTGGCGACGCCCTCAGCCTTGCTCTCAGGAACGGTGCGGATGAGCATGAACGAGATCACGGAGAACAGGGCCGACACGATGAAGATCGAGCGCCAGCCGAGCACAGGAGTGCGCTCCATGACTCCGGCGAGGAACGAGGCGACCGAAGCGCCACCCCAGGAGCCGATCGACCACAGGGAGACCGCGCGCTGGCGCGAAGCACCGGCCCAGTAGGCCTTCACCAGGGCCAGCGTGCCGGACATGATCGCTGCGGCGGAGAGGCCCTGCATGATGCGCGCGAGGAACAGCAGCGGCATCGTGATCGGGTTCGGGCTCATCACGACGCCCTCGGAGAGTTCAGGCAGAGGCCCGCCCGAACCGTTGGGCAGGAAAGCGATGATCAGCGCGCCGGCGAGGCCGAGGACGTTGCCCCAGAGCGAGACCTTCACACGACCGTAACGGTCGGCCAGGCCACCGATGACGACGATGAGGATTCCGCAGACAAGAGCGGTGATCGAGATAGCGACGCTGAAAAGACCAGCCCCGAAGTGCAGGTCCCTCTGCATCGACGGGGCGACGTTGAATGTCGTCTGGGCGAAAAGCCAATATGTGAGAACGCCGCAGATGATGCCTACCAGGACCTTGTCATTGCCCTGGTAGCCGGTCTGCGCCGACGTTGGTGCAGAACTTGCCATTCTCGTGCTCGATTCAAGAGGGCGTAGCCATTCGATCGGTTGGGCTTTCAGGAACTGTGTGAGCCTGTGTGCTCTCTCGATGCGCCGTTTGAGCTGCCCATGTGACCACGCGGTTTTTCAGAGGTGTCGAGCCGAACGTACCGCGCCTCAGCAGACTCTCGGGCAGGATTCAGAATTTTCACGGGTGTTACCGATGTCACTGTGATTGACGGCACAGGAGAGGGCCGTCGGGCTCGAATTCTCCGTGCTCACAGCGCTTTCATCGGTTTTGGTCAGTACTTGACGAGCACTCGCGAAGCGACTCCCCTACATTGAGACCACACCCCCGCGGGGTATTTCCGCCGCAGGGGGCACCGATCGAGCAACCAGCAAGCAGCCAGCAAGCAACGAACAGGACGTGACATGCCCGCACCCCGCATCCGCACCGCCCGCATCGCACTGACGGCCAGCGCACTCGCGCTGGGGCTGGGCCTCATCGCCGGGTGTTCATCGTCCGACCAGGCCGCTCAGGCTCCGGCGACCACACCGGCGGCGCAGGGCTCGCAGACGCCGTCGGCTCCGTCGACTTCCGGGCCCGAGGTCGAGGCGATGCTGGCCAAGTACGACCTGCAGGGTAAAGACGTGCGGGCGATCGTCGACGAGCTCGACCAGACGCACAACGACAAGGACAAGGGCCTCATGGGCCAGGTGCGCCAAGACCAGTTGGTGCTGCGCGACGCATCGAGCTCGGTGTCGATGCCCATGCCCGCTGACGCGACGTACATCTCCATCGCGCCGTTCGTGAACCAGACCCACGACTGCTTCTTCCACAGCCTCGCGACGTGTCAGGGCGAGATGGTCGAGAAGCCGGTCTCGCTCAAGGTGACCGACGCCTCCGGCAAGGTCGTCGCCGAGGAGAACGCCACGACCTACGTCAACGGATTCGTCGGACTCTGGTTGCCCCGCAACATCAACGGCCAGATCACGATCACCTCTGAGGGCAAGACCGCGACGGCCCCCCTGAGCACGGCCGCAGACGCGCCGACCTGCGTCACGACGATCAAGCTCTCGTAAGACGGGACGCCCTAGCATTCCGCAGAGTGACCCCCGATTCTCATCTGCGGAAAGATGGTTTTACATCACACTGTGCTTGGTAACCCACGCGCTAGCGTGTCATCCGACAAGGCGCGATGGGGCGACTCTCGCACGCTCCGGCCCGGGCCGGCCCTCGCGCTCCTCAACCGCTCCCTCTCGGGAGCGCACTGCAGCGCAGGAGAAACATGAGCAACAGCGACAGCGCACCGGTGACGACCTCCCCCGTGGTTCTCGACCCGCACGGTGGTCCGAACCAGCCCGAGTACTCTCCGGAACTCGCCGACCTGTACCGCGGCTTCGAGAAGGAGATGCTCGTTCCGCTGTGGACCGAGATCGGCGACCTCATGCCGCTGCACCCCAAGAGCAAGGCGCAGCCGCACCTGTGGGAGTGGAGCAACCTGCTTCCCCTGGCCCAGAAGGCCGGTGACCTCGTCGCCGTCGGCCGCGGCGGCGAGCGCCGCGCGATCGCGCTGGCCAACCCTTCGCTGCACGGCCGCCCGTACATCTCCCCGACGCTGTGGTGCGCGATCCAGTACCTCGGCCCGGGCGAGGTGGCCCCGTGGCACCGTCACACCCAGCACGCGTTCCGCTTCGTGGTGGAGGGCGAGGGTGTGTGGACCGTCGTCAACGGCGACTCGATCCCCATGCGCCGCGGCGACTTCCTGCCCCAGGGCGGCTGGAACTGGCACGCCCACCACAACCCCACCGACCAGCCGATGGCCTGGATCGACGGCCTCGACATCCCGTTCGCGTACCAGACGGAGTCGACCTTCTTCGAGTTCGGAGACGACGAGCTCGAAGACCGCAGCACGCCTGACACCTCGCGTTCGGAGCGCCTGTGGGGTCACGGCGGTCTCGCGCCGCTGAGCCAGATCGGCTCCACGCCGGCCAGCCCGCTGCTCGCCTACCGCTGGGTCAACACCGACGCGGCACTTCGCGACCAGCTGCTCATGGAGGCCGCTGGCCACCAGGGGATCACGGTCGAGCCCGGCCACGCAGCCGTGCGCTACATCAACCCCACCAACGGTGGCGACGTCGAACCCACGATCCGCACCGAGTTCCACCGCATCGCCAAGGGCAGCGAGACCGCGACCCGCCGTGAGGTCGGCTCGGGCGTCTACCAGGTCTTCGACGGCTCCGGCACCGTGACCGTGGGCGATTTCACTTGGAGCGTCACTCGTGGTGACATCTTCGTGGTGCCCTCGTGGCAGCCGTTCTCGGTGATCTCGCAGGCATCGCAATCCGACTCCGACTCCGGCGCGCTCGACCTGTTCAAGTTCAGCGACGCCCCGATCTTCGAAGCACTGCACCAGTACCGCGTAGCGGTGGAAGGACAGGACAACTGATGAAGCTCGCCACTATCCGCACCTCCAACGGGGGCACGCAGGCCGTTCGCGTAGACGGGGACGACCTGTACGGCATCGACTCCCCCGACGTGGGCGCGCTTCTCGCCGACGCCAACTGGCAGGAGAAGGCCGCGGCGGCCTCGGAGAAGGTCGGCGCGTTCGCCGACGCCGACTTCGCCACCCTTGTGCCGCACCCTTCCAAGGTCGTCTGTGTCGGCCTGAACTACCGCAACCACATCCAGGAGATGGGTCGCGACCTGCCCGAGTACCCCACGCTGTTCTGCAAGTTCGAGGACACGCTGCTCGGCGCCAACGACGACGTGCTTCGCCCCGTCGAGACCGACGAGTTCGACTGGGAGTGCGAGCTCGGTGTCGTGATCGGCAAGCAGGTGCGCCGCGCCAAGGGTGCCGAGGCCGAGGCCGCGATCGCCGGTTTCACGGTCGTCAACGACATCACGTGCCGTGACTGGCAGTTCCGCACCCGCGAGTGGCTGCAGGGCAAGAACTGGGACTCGACCACGCCGGTCGGCCCCGTGCTCGTCACCCCCGACGAGGTCGGCGGCGTGCGTCCGGCCCTGGCGATCTCCACCGAGGTCGACGGCCAGGTCATGCAGTCCGACAACACCGGAGACCTGCTCTTCGACCCGGTCGCGCTGGTCGAGTACATCTCGACGATGGTGCGCCTCAACCCCGGTGACGTGATCGCCTCCGGCACCCCCGGCGGCGTGGGCCACGCCCGCAAGCCCGCCGTGTACCTCGTGGCCGGCCAGAAGGTCACCACGATCATCGACGGCATCGGCCGCCTCGAGAACACGATCGTCGACGACGGGGCTGCCTGATGCCTCGCACCCCCGAGGACTCCCGCCGCTGGATGGAGCAGGGCACGGCCCTGTTCCTGAAGGCGGTGGACGGCCTGGCGGCGTCGGACTACGACGTCACCACGGCCCTGGAGGGTTGGACGCGCAAGAACCTCGTGGGCCACGTGGCCCACAACGCCGAGGCACTGCGCAACCTCACCCGCTGGGCCGCTACCGGGCAGGAGTCGCCGATGTACTCCTCGACCGCGCAGCGCAACGAGGACATCGCGGCCGCAGGCACTCGCGACGCGGGCGACCTGCACGACTTCGTCCACGCCAGCGCGCAAGACCTCGCCTCCGACATGGCGGCGCTGAGCGATGACGCCTGGAACGCGAATGTCGTCACGGCACAGGGACGCACGGTGCCCTACACCGAGGTGCCGTGGATGCGTACGCGCGAAGTCATGGTTCACGCGGTCGACCTCGGCACCGGCGTCACGTTCGCCGACCTGCCCGCCGACTTCAACGCCGCCCTGTGCGACGACATCGTCGGCAAGCGGAGCAACGCACCCGGCCCCGCCGTGCGCGTCACCCCCTCCGACGTAGACGCGACGTGGGAACTGCCCGGCGAGGGCGAGCCCACGGTCGTCACCGGAACCCTCGCCGCCGTCACCGCCTGGCTCGCCGGGCGCGGCGACTCCGGCGTGAGCACCAGCGACGGATCAGCACTTCCCACCCTCCCGGCCTGGCTCTGACCGGCGACACGTCAAAGGAGACGAAATGAGCGAAGCACCTGCTCACCAAGTGATGACCACGGTCGAGTCGTCGGCCGCCGGGCCGGTCGATGTCGTCGTCGTCGGTGGCGGTATCGGTGGCCTGTCCAACGCGCTCTCACTGACCCAGAAGGGCCTCAAGGTGCGCGTGTACGAGCAGGCCCCCGCGTTCGGCGAGGTCGGCGCGGGCCTGCAGATCGCGCCGAACTGCACCCGCATCCTCAACCACTGGGGTCTGCTCGAGGAGGTCAAGAGCCTCGGCGTGCTGCCGAACAACATGATCATGTTCGACGCCGTCGACGGTGAAGAGATCACCCGCCTCGACCTCAAGCACCTTGAGGAGAAGTACGGCTTTCCGTACATGGTGATCCACCGTTCCGACCTGCACGGCACCCTGCTGCGGGCCTGCCAGAAGGCGGGAGTCGACTTCGTCACCAACGCCCGCTGCGTCGGCTACGAGAACACCGACAAGGGCGCCAAGGCGATCTTCGCCGACGGCACCGAGGCCGAGGCCGAGATCGTCATCGCGGCCGACGGCATGCACTCGGTGGCCCGCCCGCTGATCGTGCAGGACGAGCCTGTCTCGTCGGCATACGTCGCCTACCGCGCGGCCGTGCCGATCGACCAGGCCCGCGAGAACGGCATCCACGAAGACGCCGTCGTCGTCTACATCGGCCCTGGCCGCCACTTCGTGCAGTACCCGCTGCGCGGTGGCGAGATGTTCAACCAGGTCGCCGTGTTCCTCTCCCGCAAGGCTCTTGCGAACGAGGAGGACTGGGGCACACCCGACGAGATGGACGCCGCCTTCGAGGGTTCGTGCGAGCCCGTCGCCAAGGGTCTGCCGCTCATGTGGCGCGACCGCTGGTGGAGGATGTTCGACCGCGACCCGATCTTCAACTGGGTCAACGGCCGCATCCTGCTCACGGGCGACTCGGCGCACCCGCCGCTGCAGTACATGGCACAGGGCGCGATCATGGCGATGGAAGACGCGTACGTGCTCTCCGAGCACGTCGCCAAGCAGTCGTTCACCGCTGCGGGCGAGGGCCGCGAGGCCGGCGAACCGACGGGTATCGACTGGGACAAGGCCGCTGCCGCCTACAACGCGGTGCGTCCTGAGCACTGCCGCCGTGTTCTCTCCACCGGCCGTAGCTGGGGCGAGCTGTGGCACCTAGACGGTGAAATGCGCGACTGGCGTAACTCCGTGATGCGCGAGCGCGACACGTACGACTACTCGTTCATCGACTGGATCTACGGCCCGACGGCGCTCACGCCCGAGGAGGAGCCGGAGATGTTCACGCCGATCCCGTGGCCCGACCTGGACCGCGGCAACATCCCGAAGTGACCGGAGCCCCTGAGGGCTGAGCCGCTTGGCGGCTTCTAATGGGGAGGGTGGGCGACCACCCTCCCCATTGCTGTGCCTCGTGCGCACGGGTGGCGGCTCGCCTGGTGGCGGGTGGGTGTCTCACGTTTTCGCTGATCGTGGAATAGGCGATCTACTCACGGCATTATGCGTTCCATCACGTCACGTTCAGCTTTCCAGCGTGTGCGGTCGCCATCCGTCACCCTGGTTCTGGCGCAGACGTACTGGGCGTACCGGCATTGGCAAGGAGCAGGAATGAAGAACGTGGCCGACGAGCAGGTGTGGGAGACGATCCGCAGCGACGCTCTCCGTGACGCTACTCACGAGCGGGCCCTGGCGGGATTTCTGCACAACAGCATCCTGCGGCACGCCTCTCTGGCGGAGTCGCTGAGCCACCTGCTCTCCGCGAAGCTCGAGAACCCGGCGGTCAGCGCGATGGTGCTGCGCGACCTCGTGCGTGAGGCGATCGACGCCGATCCGAACATCGTGCTCTCCGCGACCGCCGACCTGCACGCCATCGTCACCCGCGACCCGGCCTGCCGCGGCTACTCCGACCCGCTGCTGTACTACAAGGGCTTCCACGCCGTGCAGTCGTACCGGGTCGCCAACCACTACTGGCTCAACGGCCGCCAGCCGCTGGCGCTGTACCTGCAGAACCGCATCTCCGAGGTCTTCGCGGTCGATATCCACCCGGGTGCGCGCATCGGCAAGGGTGTCATGTTCGACCACGCGACCAGCGTCGTCATCGGCGAGACCGCCGTGATCGAAGACGACTTCTCGATGCTGCACGAGGTGACCCTCGGCGGTACCGGCAAGGAGGGTGGCGACCGTCACCCGAAGATCGGCCGCGGTGTGATGATCGGCGCGGGCGCGAAGATCCTCGGCAACATCAAGGTCGGCGAGGGCGCCAAGATCGGCGCGGGCTCGGTCGTGCTCTCCGAGGTGCCGCCGCACACGACGGTCGCGGGTGTGCCCGCACGTCCGGTCTCGTTCCCGGCCAGCGCCTTCCCTGCCCTCGACATGGACCAGTCCTTCGGCACCGGCGACCTGCTCGACGGCTTCAGCGAAGAAGCCTGGGCCCGTCTGGCAGAATCCCGCCCCACCGACGGCTGACGCGCACGGCATGAGTGAGGGGCGGACCACCTGATGGTCCGCCCCTCACTCATGCACTCACTTGATCTTGAGGCCCCAGTTGTCGAGGGCGAGCTTGGCGGGGACCCAGGCCATCCAGACGCCGTCTTCTGTGCTCTCGCTGACGATGCCGACCGCGCGGCCCTGGCTGTCGACCACGAGTCCGCCCGAGTCACCGGGACGGGCTGCCATGCGCTTGGCCGGAGCCTTGCCGTAAACGAGGCCCGCAGCCTTCTGCTTGTCGGTGATCGGCTGCACCGTGATACCGCAGACCGTGCCCGACCGGTACCCGTGCTGGCAGACCTTCGTGCCCGGCACCGCGTCTGCCACACCCTTGATCGTGATGACCTTGTTCTTGCCCGAGCGAACCGCCCAGACCCGCTCTGCCACCGTGCGCGTCGTCTCGACCGCGGCGATGTCGTACGTCTTCGAGACGCCCGCGACCTTGCCGATCGCCCTGCGGGTACCGGCGTTCCACGCGGTGTAGATGGTCTCGTTGCGGGCTCCGCAGTGGCCCGCGAAAACGATGAACTCGCGATCACCCTTCACGGCCGGCAGACCCGCAGTGCACTCGTAGCCCGCGGTCTTGCCCGAGCCGTTCTTCGTGCCCTTGCGAGAGACCGGAACACCCGAGATCAGCGCGCCGGTGGCCGCGCGGCGGGCATCGGCCACGGGTGCCATCGGCAGGCTCGGCGCCGCTGCAATACCGGAGGAGAGACCTACGGGCATCCAGCTCTCGAGCGACTCGACCTCCGGCTGTACTGCCTCGCCGACGACCGGCTGCGTCGCTGCACTCGCCGAGGTCTGCGCCGTACTGAAGACAGCGGGAGCCGCAACCGAAGCGGCGAGCGCGAGTGCAGCGACGGCGGAGAACAAACGGTGACACATGACAGACCTCGGTCGAACCAGGAACGGGAGGGTGGAATGTCACTTCACCGTACGACCCGACACCGGCTGTGACCGGCACCGATACACACAACTGTGCGCGTTTGCGCAGGTCGATGCCGGTTGGACACAAGACCGTCATCCCGACGTGACCTGGGGGTCCGGATGGCGGACCGGGCGATACCACTCCCGCGCAGCCCCGGCCCTGTCAGTCGTTCTGGGGGAAGCCCAGGTTGAGGCCTCCGTGGCTCGGGTCGAGCCAGCGCTGGGTGACCGCCTTGGTGCGGGTGAAGAAGTGCACGCCCTCCATGCCGTGGGCGTGGGTGTCGCCGAACAGCGACGACTTCCAGCCGCCGAAGCTGTAGTACGCCATCGGAGTGGGGATCGGCACGTTGATGCCGACCATGCCGACCTGAACCTCGTGCTGGAAGCGCCGGGCCGCGCCTCCGTCGTTGGTGAAGATCGTCGTGCCGTTGCCGAAGGCGTTGGCGTTAATGAGGTCGAGGCCCTCGTCGTACGACTTCACGCGCACGACCGAGAGCACGGGGCCGAAGATCTCGTCGGTGTAGATCGACATCTGCGGGCTGACGTTGTCGAACAGCGTCGGGAGAACGAAGAAGCCGTCCTTCGAGCCGCCCTTCCAGTCGCCCTGACGGCCGTCGACCACGAGGGTCGCGCCCGCGGCCTCGCCCGCGTCGATGTAGCCCTTCACCTTATCGCGGTGCGCGCCGGTGACGACCGGGCCCATGTCGACGCCGTCGACCATGCCCTCTCCGACGTTCAGCCTGGCCATGCGTTCGGTGATCTTGGCGATGAGCTCGTCGGCGATCGTGTCGACGGCGAGCAGCGCGGAGATGGCCATGCAGCGCTCCCCGGCGGCACCGAATCCGGCGTTGACGGCGGCGTCGGCGGCGAGGTCGAGGTCGGCGTCGGGCAGCACGAGCATGTGATTCTTCGCTCCGCCGAGGGCCTGGACGCGCTTGCCGGCCAGGGTGCCGGTCTCGTACACGTACCGCGCGATCGGGGTGGAGCCGACGAACGAGATCGACGCGATCTGGGGGCTGTTCAGTAGCGCGTCGACGGCCTCCTTGTCGCCGTGCACCACGTTCATCACGCCGTCGGGCAGCCCGGCCTCGCGCCACAGGTCGGCGATGAGGTTGACGGCCGACGGGTCTTTCTCGCTCGGCTTGATGACGACGGAGTTGCCGCACGCGATCGCGACCGGTACGAACCACAGCGGAACCATGGCCGGAAAGTTGAACGGCGAGATGACCCCGACCACGCCGAGGGGCTGCAGGATCGAGTAGGCGTCGATGTTGGTCGAGACGTTCTCGGAGTACCCGCCCTTGAGGATGTGCCCGATGCCGCACGCGAATTCGACGACCTCGAGGCCGCGGTTGATCTCGCCGACCGCGTCGGGGTAGGTCTTGCCGTGCTCGGCGACGATGGCCTTGGCGATCTCGCCCTTGCGGGCCTCGAGCAGCTCGCGGAACGCGAACAGGATGCGGGTGCGCCTGGCGATGGAGGCGCTACCCCACTCCTTCTGCGCCTCGGCCGCGCGGGCGACGACCTCGTTCACCAGCTCGGTGGAGGCGAAGTCGACGCGGCCGGTGACCTCACCTGTGGCGGGGTTGTAGACGTCTCCCGCGCGCTCGACGGTGCCCTCCCAGGAGGAGTGGCCGATCAGGTGGGTGATGCGGGTGGGGGTGCTCATGGCGTCTCTTTCGTGCGGGTCGCAGGTTGGGGGTGCAGGTACAGGTGCGGTGAATCGGGTGGATGCGTCGCTCAGGTGAAGCCCAAGGAGGCGAGAAAGGCGTCGAGTTCGGCGACGTCGGGCATGGCGGGGCTGCATTCGAGTCGGGTGGCGACGAGGGCACCGGCCGCGTTGGCGAGTGTGACGAGCCACTCCAGCGGCAGCCCTTCGAGGAGGCCGTGGCAAAGGGCGCCCCCGAACGCGTCGCCCGCTCCCAGTCCGTTGAGGGTGTCGACCCGGATCGGTGGCACGACGACCGACTCGTCGCGGGTCATCGCGAGCACCCCCTCCGGGCCCTGCTTGACCACGGCCAGCTCGACTCCGCGGTCGAGCAGCGCACGGGCGGCCCGTTGCGGATCGCTCTCTCCCACCGCGACCTCGCACTCCTGCCGGTTGCCGATGGCGATCGTGCAGTGCTCCAGCCCGATGCTCGCGGCTTCACGGGCGGAGTCGAGGTCGGGCCAGAACATCGGCCGGTAGTCGAGGTCGAGCACGGTCATCGGTGCACGACCGCGGGCCTGCCAGGCGGCGACATGAGCGTCGCGGCTGGGCTGCGCGGCCAGACCGGTGAGGGTCGACCAGTAGACGCGCGCCTCGCGTACGACCTCCGCCGGGATCTCGGAAGGTTCGATGCACAGGTCGGGCGCCTTGGGAAAGCGGTAGAAGTACAGCGGAAAGTCGTCGGGCGGAAAGATCTCGCAGAACGTCACGGGGGTGAGCAGGTCGGGCACGTCGGTGACCCACGTATCGTCGACGCCGTATCCGCGCAGTTCACGGTGCAGAAAGCGACCGAACGGGTCGTCACCTGTGCGGCTGATGAGGGCGGAGCGGTGGCCGAGCCGGGCAGCCGCGACCGCCACGTTGGCGGCGCTGCCACCGAGGTACTTGCCGAACGTCTCGACGTCTTCGAGCCCGACGCCCACCTGCAGGGGGTACACGTCGACTCCGATGCGTCCGATCGTGACGAGGTCGAACGGCATGTGCCGGGACATGATGGCGCTTCCCTCTCTCTCGGGGACGTGCGTCGGGCCGCCTCCAGCCTCTCGCACGCACAGACACAGTGTCAACAGTTTGTAAGGACATTTGGACGTGCAGACTATTGCACTAATTGTCCGCTAACCTGCAGGGATGACGCAGCTCGACGTTCGGATCGACCGGTCATCTCCGGTACCGCTGTACCACCAGCTCGCTGAGCAGCTCACGCAGGCCATCGAAGACGGCACGCTCAAGCCGGGCGATCCGTTCGAGAACGAACTGTCTATCGCCGACCGCCTCGCCCTGTCGCGTCCGACCGTGCGGCGAGCCATCGGAGAACTCGTCTCGCGAGGCCTGCTCGTGCGCCGCCGCGGGGTGGGCACGACGGTCGCGAACCGCGTGGTGCACCGCCGCGACGAACTGACCAGCCTCTACGACGACCTCGAGCGCACCAACCGCGAACCCCGCACCGAGGTGCTCGGATTCGACACTGCGGCCGAGAACGAGAAGATGGCCGCGATCCTGCAAGTCGAGCCGAGCACGCCTCTCGTACTGATCGAGCGGCTCCGCTACGCCGGAGACGAACCGCTGGCCCTGATGACCAACTGGCTGCCCCCCTCCTACGCCGACATCACGAAGGAGGAGCTCGCCGAGCACGGCCTCTACGCCCTGTTGCGGCAGCGCGGAGCCCGACCGATCGTGGCCCACCAGACCATTGGCGCACGCGCCGCGACCGCGCAGGAGCGCCGGCTGCTCGGCACCGGCAAGTCCGTACCGCTGCTGACGATGGTGCGCCACGCCTACGCGGCCGACGGAACACCCATCGAGGTCGGCGACCACTGTTACCGCGCAGATCAGTACGCATTCGACATCACCGTGCGCGAGAGCTGACCGCGCCCTGAAGAACACGCCTCACGCGAACATGAGATACGTGCCGGAGGCGAGCGCCACGAGCAGGATCGTCCACTCGAAGACCGGGCGCGGGATGTGCACGATGAGCATCCGGCCGATCACCGCTCCGGCCACGATCGCCGGGATGAGGCTGAGGATCAGCGGCATTCGCGACGGCTGCACGAGCCCGAGCGTCAGGCTGACCGGCAGCTTGATGAGGTTGACCGTGAAGAAGAACCACGCGAACGTACCGACGAATTTGATGACCCCGAGGTCGGCGCGCAGCAGATAGAGCGCCATCACCGGACCGCCGGCGTTGGCGACCATCGTCGTGAACCCGGCCATCGTGCCGAACACCTTGCCGCGGCCTCCCCTGTGATCCGGAGAGGGCGCGGGCGTGGCAGGTGGGCTCTCGACTGCGTCGACTGTGTCGCCAGTCTCCGCTGTGTCGGCGTCCACCACGTCGCGCCCCGCCTGGTACCCGCCGTCGTGCCGCGTCGTTCGGCGGGCTTGGCGCTCCCGACGCATGCGACGCATGCGGCGCAGTCGCTGCACCAGCTCAATCAGCGACATCCCGACGATGATGCCGCCGATGGCGGGCTTGAGCCAGGCGGTCGGCGCGTAGGCGAGAAACACCGCTCCGACGGCGACACCGACGACGACGGGTACGACGAGGCGCGCGAGCAGTGGAAAGTCGCCGTGCTTGCGATAGGTCCAGATGGCGATGAGGTCGCCCAGCATCAGCAGCACCAGCAGCACGCCGGTCGATTCACGGGTGGGCAGTACCAGCGCGAAGATCGCCACCGAGACGGTGACGGCTCCCCCGATGGCGGCCTTGCTGAACCCGACGATCGCGGCGCCGAGGGCAAGCAGCGCCCAGCTCGCGGCATCGACACCCAGCTCCCACGTCACGCGCCCATTGTGCTGGTAGATCTCGCACCTGCCGAACGGAGTCGAGCGGGACTGACTGGCCCGATCCGGCCCGTCGTCCACAACCCCGGCCATCTGCTGCAGTCGTCAAGACTTCTGTGGATGGCCGGGAGGGGGCCGGTGTTCGACGCGTAACGATGGCGGGCATGCCGAGTCAGGAGGCACCATGGTCACCATGTCGACCACGTCACGTCCGCCGGCGCACGGCCCAGCCGCCGCGCGCGAGCCGGCGTGGCTACCCGCAGGCCGGGGCCAGCCCGTCACCCAGAACGACCTCGAAGCGACCCCCTGGTACGGAAAACGCGTCGAGGCCGTCGACGGAGCCGTACACATCAGCCCCTTCACACGCGTGCAACGCGACGAACTGCCTGACGACGGGCGACGCCACGAGCTGCTCGACGGCACACTCGTCATGAGCCCGAGCCCCTCTCGCCGACACCAGGCCGCGGTGATCGAACTCGTCTACCTCCTCAAAGCGGTCGCCCCGCAGCGGTTCAGGGTCTTCGTCGCGCCCTGCGACGTCGTGCTCGCCGACACGACCGTGGTCGAGCCCGACGCCTTCGTCGCCCTCCGCGAAGACCTCGACTCCCCCAACCCCTCACTCCCCCTCCTCGTGATCGAAGTGCTCTCGCCGAGCACACGCAGGGTCGACCTCGGGGCGAAGAAGGAGGCGTACGAGACAGCAGGCATCGCCGACTACTGGGTGCTCGACCCCGACGAACGCACGATCACTGCGTGGCAACTCGACTCATCCGGGCGGTACCGCGAAGTGACTCACGCCGCTGGCGACGAACTCCTCACAGCGACAGCCCCGTTCGATATTTCACTCTCACCGGCGCAATTGCTCGCCTAGTCCTCGACGAAATCCGGCTGTTCTCCCGTGTCGTGAACACCGTGATTACGAGCTTGCCAGAGGTCGGCGCTTCACAGGGCATCGATAAGGTCGCGCATCAGCTGCGAGGGAGTCGTGTGGCGCTCCCGGGCAGCCTCATCCAGCTTGGCTCTGCGGGACGCGTCGAGGCGCAGAGTGAACGGGCGTGCCTTGGCTCCCACGGTGATGGGTCGGCCGGGCACCGAGGGGCCGAGATGCTTGCCCGTGTAGCCCTGCCCGGACTCGGCTTGCCTGGCCCACTGTTCGATGTCGTCTTCAGAGAACGGGACTCCACTCACGTCTGTGTACGTGCTCATGTGCTTACCTCCTCAGTCCCACCTCGATGAGAACCTTTGTCGTTGCCGACATTGCGTGGAAGACCAGCCAGCCATCCGGCTCGTTTTCCACGGCGATGTATTCCAGCAGGCGTCCGTTGGCATCTGCCCCCACGCCGACCCACTGCACCGGATGGGTGTCGCGTGCCCGAGATCGGAGAGTGTTCTCGAACGCGTCGGTCACGTCTCTAGCCGTGATCTCGGGGTGCCGCTCAGTGACCCTCGGATGCACCAAGACCCGCACCACGCCTCCCATTCCTGCTTTTCGTACTGCAATCAGTGTAGTACGAAATTCCCTTGAGGGCACGACAGCCAGTCGTCAAGACTTCTGTGGATGGCCGGGAGGAGGTCGATCGGCGACCCCGTAACGATGGCGGGCATGCCGAGTCAGGAGGCACCATGGTCACCATGTCGACCACGTCACGTCCGCCGGCGCACGGCCCAGCCGCCGCGCGCGAGCCGGCGTGGCTACCCGCAGGCCGGGGCCAGCCCGTCACCCAGAACGACCTCGAAGCGACCCCCTGGTACGGAAAACGCGTCGAGGCCGTCGACGGAGCCGTACACATCAGCCCCTTCACACGCGTGCAACGCGACGAACTGCCTGACGACGGGCGACGCCACGAGCTGCTCGACGGCACACTCGTCATGAGCCCCAGCCCGACTCGCCGACACCAGCGGGCCGTGTTCCGTCTCGGTGTGCTGCTCGACGCCAGTGCACCCCCCTCCTTGGAGGTCTTCGTCGCTCCCTGCGACGTCGTCCTGGCCGATACGACCGTGGTCGAGCCCGACGCCTTCGTCACCCTCCGCGAAGACCTCGACTCCCCCAACCCCTCACTCCCCCTGCTCGTGATCGAAGTGCTCTCGCCGAGCACCCGCAGGGTCGACCTCGGGGCGAAGAAGAACGCCTACGAGGCAGCAGGCATCGCCGACTACTGGGTCGTCGACCCCGACGACCAGACGATCACTGCGTGGCAACTCGACTCATCGGGCCGGTATCGCGAAGTGACTCGCGCCGCCGGCGAGGAGACCTTCTCGGTCTCAGCACCCTTCGAGCTTTCGCTCACGCCCTCGCACATCTTCGACTGACCGAGATCCACCCGTCCTGCCCCGACCGAACCACGAGCCGGATCCATCGAGTTCGCTCCCCGTCGAATGCCCAACTCGGGCGAGGGCCTTGAATGGACACGCGCTCAAGTCCGGGCTGGCCAGGACGATGGGGCACTCGAATCGGCTTATTCATGCCCTCGGAGGGAACCCATGTCGCGTACGGACTCGCGACGGTGCGCAGACCGGAGAGTTCTTATCCGACTCCCGCGGTGCTCGGGCATGCCCGGCGTAGGCTCGTAAGCGATGTCGACGTCTTCACCGACCAGGCACCCGATCGCGCAGACCAGGGCAGGACGTCTGACATTCTGGGTCGTTTTCGCGCTGGTCACCGCCTGTGTGGCAGCGTTCGTCCACGATCCTGCCGGGCCCGCGCTCGCCGCCTTCCTCGTCTGTTGGTTGGGGCTTCTCGTCGCGATCACCATCGGCCCGATCCTGCGACGCGCGCAGCCGCGGCGCATCTGGGCCATCGAGACTCTCGCGGGTATCGCGCTCATGCTCACGGTGTACGCGAAGCTCACCGGCGACCGCCTCGGTCCGTTCGCATTGCTCGACATCACCTACTTCGCCTGCTATTTCCTCTTCGCGTTGTGGCTGACTGCGATCCTGCGGCACGTCATCGGGCCGCGCGCCGGCACATCGGTCATCGACTCGGCCGCCGCCGGGGTCGGTATCGGGCTGGCGCTGTGGTCGCTGGCCCTCGCGCCCATGGTCGGCTCGTGGCAGGCTCCCCTCATCCACGCGAGCACCGTGTACCCGGTCATCGACATCATCATGCTCGCCCTGGCGGTTCACCTGGCCGTGCGCCTCAAGGCGAACGTGCCCGCGATGCGGTGGTTCATCGCCGGAATCGCGATCCAGTTCACCCTCGACACGGTGAACGCCATGGTCCTTCACCTGGCCCCGCACATCGACACCACACGGATGGGCGCCTTCTTCCTGTACTGGCTCTTCTGCCTCGCGGTGGCCGCGACGCACGCCTCCGTCGTGAACGTGACGCGACGGCCTCCGCAACGCCCACGCACTCCGAGCCCGCGAGCCGTGACCCTGGTGATGGCGCTCGCGGCCTCGCCCGCCCTGATATCGACCCTCGTACCGGTGAGCGGCGCGATCGATCTCACGGTGCGATCGGTACTCGTCGCGGTGCTCTTGGGCCTGCTCGTCACACGTCTGCGGGCCACCGTCGCCGCCCTCTCTCGCGCCGAGGCCGAGAGCCGACATCGCGCCACCCACGACCAACTGACCGGTCTGCACAATCGCGCGGCGCTGCTCGACGAACTGAAGCACCTGCTCGAACTCAACGCCCGTCGCGAACGCCGCACCGCGGTGCTGTTCTTCGACTGCGACAACTTCAAACACATCAACGACACCTGGGGGCACCTCGCGGGCGACAATCTGCTCGTCGACATCGCGAACAGCCTTCCCCGGATTCTGAGCAAGGGAGACGTGTTCGCCCGTCAGGGCGGTGACGAGTTCGTCATCTGCACGACAGTCACGTACGCGTCCGAGGCGCTTGAACTCGCCGCAGAGGTGGAGCGCTTCTTCGACACCCCGCTGCGCATCCTGCCTGGGCGTGTGCATGCGGTGACCTCGTCCATCGGTGTCGCGATCGCCGAGCCTGGCGAGCAGATCGACATCGAGACCCTGCTCGGCAAGGCGGACGTGGCGATGTACGAGGCGAAGCACCGGGCCCGCGGCCGATCCGTGCTCTTCCAGGAGGAGCTCGAGATGCGCACCCGCACCCGCGCCGAAGTCGGTGACCGCCTCGACGCCGCGTTGAGCGACGGTCTGTTCTCGGTCGAGCTGCAGCCGGTGCTGGGCGGCACCGGCTACGACGACATCGTCGGGTGGGAGGCCTTGGCTCGCTGGCACGACCCGCACTTGGGCACCGTGCCGCCGAGCGTGTTCGTGCCGCTCGCCGAACAGCTCGGCATCATCGGCCGGCTCGGCGAGATCGTGCTGCGCAACGCGCTCGCCGAGTTGAACCGCCTCCGTGAACAGGTCGGAGACGACCACCTCGGCGTGTTCGTCAACGTCTCCCCCGCTCAACTGCTCGAGCCGGGGTTCGCCGACCTCGTGGTCGGAGTTCTCGCCGATGCCCGACTGCCGCGTTACTCCCTCAACCTCGAGGTCACCGAGACGATGCTCATCGACGAAGGCCCCGCGGTCGACGACGTGCTGCGCGCCTTGCGGGCTGCCGGTGCCAGGGTGATACTCGACGATTTCGGCAGCGGGTACGCCTCTCTCGCCACCCTCATGCGGCTGCCCGTCGACGGCGTCAAACTCGACAAGTCGCTCACGCAGCGGCTCGGCGTCGAGCCCGAGGCCGACCGACAGGTCGGTGCCGTGATCGACCTGATCCACAGCCTCGGCGTCGACGCCGTGATCGCCGAGGGTGTCGAGACCGTCGAGCAGGAGGCCGCACTCGCCGCCCTCGGCTGCCCGATGGTGCAGGGATGGCTGTACGGGCGTGCCGCGCCGTCGGACGCGATCATCGCCGCGCTCGCTCAGGCCCGTCACCACGACGAGGCCATACGCCGGGTCAGCGGCTCCTCCGCACTCTGATCGACCGAAACCGGGTGCACGAGCGACCGGGGGGAAGACTCGCGTCTTGGTCGGTCGATCCAGAGAGTTCTCAGATCGTGGCCGGGTAGGGCGATGGGGCGGGTGAATCGCAGGAATCGTGCCCACGGAGGGGACCATGTCGCGCAAGGACTCGCGCCGATCGACCGTCAGCATCGCAGTGACCACCGGAGTTCTCGCACTCGCCGTCGCATCGACGGGTGCCGTCTCGATGCAGGCCGCTGCCGTGGAGGGGGTGGGCGCCTCCGGCGACGACCGAACGGTTACGCGCACGAACGCCGCGGCCGCTCCGATGAGCTTCGACCAGGCCGGTGACGCACAGAAGTACGCCTGCCGCTCGTTCGGTTCGTTCCCCGCCTACAACAAGAAATCCGACGTGGAGGCCGGGTTCTTCTCGTGGCCCGCGGGCCGCAAGGCCAAGGTCGGCACGGGTCAGAACATCAACTGGAAGGCCAACCCGTACAAGGACGACAGTTGGCGCACCTGGTTCCACGGCATGATGTGGATGGGTTCGCTGGTCGAGAGCTCGACCCGCGGCATCACCGCCAACCGCGACCCGAAGGCCATCGACCGTGCAGTCGCCCTGGCGCAGGACTGGACCCGCGACAACAAATACCCGTGGCCGACCGGCCCCGGCGCCGGCAACGCCACCCACACCCGCGTCGACGCGCTGGCGTGCCTGCGCGCCGGGCTGATCCAGCTCGGCAAGCCCGTGCCGAAGTGGCTCGACACCTCGCTCGTGCAGCACGCGGAGTGGCTCAAGAAGAACACGTGGAAAGACCACAATGTCGGCACCGAGCAGACTCTCGCGGTGCTGGGCATCGGCTGCATGGTCGGCCGCAACGACTACAAGCTCTACGCCACGCACAAGCTGTCGAACGACATCACGAAGGTCATCGACGCGCAGGGCGCCAACAACGAGCAGTCGCCCGGCTACGCCCGCTGGAACTGGGACATCTGGGGCGACGTCGAGGAGGCCATCTCCACGTGTGGTGTGGTGAGCAAGTCCGCCGACACGATCAAGCACCGCCGGGCCGCCCTGGCCCAGTTCCTCGACCACGCCACCAAGCCCGACGGCTACCTCGCCGCCATCGGCGACACCAAGCGCGAGACGGCACAGACGGGCACGGCCGCCCAGCAGTGGATCGCCTCCAACGGCGCCTCCGGCGCTCCGCTCAGGGAGCGGGTCAAGGTCTACAACGCGGGGTACGTCTTCGGCCGCTCCGGCTGGGGCACCTCGGGTCGCAAGCCCAACCAGGAGTCGATGTACTCGCTGCACTTCGGGCCCGTGCGCCTCGGGCACGGGCACAACGACCACATGGGCATCACGTGGAATACGAAGGGGCGGGAGATCCTCGCCGACTCCGGCACCGGCCAATACAACAACGACGCCTGGCGCGACTACTACACGGGCCCGAGCGCTCACAACCAGCTCGTCGTGCCCCGCATGAAGACCAGCCAGGTAACGGCCCTGACCCGCAGCACAATCACACCCAAGGCCGACTACTTCCAGATGCAGGACCAGCCGCTCAAGGAGGTCAAGCGGGTCCGCAACGTCATCTTCCTGTCTGACCCCGACATCGCGATCACCGTCGACGGCGCCACCTCGACCATCCCGACGAGCTTCACCCAGACCTGGCACCTGCCCTACAACCAGGCCGTCAAGGTCAGCGGCAGCACCGCCGTGGCGACCACCCCCAAGGTGGCGGGCAAGACCACCGTGCTCTCGCTGCCGATCCCCGGCGCCCCGAAGACCTCGTACGGACACGTCAAGGGCTCGACCAAGCCGATTCAGGGCTGGCAGTGGGTCGACCACTTCACCAAGTACAAGGCGTCGGTGCTCACCGCCACGCAGTCGGGCAAGTCGGCCCGGATCGCGACCGCCTTCGTCGCCTCCGGCTCGAGCGACCGTGTCACGATGAAGTCGTCGGGCAATGCCAAGGCGATGACGTACACGTTCACCGTCGGTAAGCAGACCGCCGTGGTCCGCCTCGACGCAGACGGCACCCTCACACGTTTGAAGTAGCCCGCCATGTCACAGACCGGCGACTCCAGCCACCCGATCTCACCGTTTCGGGCGGGTCGCATCATCTTCTGGGTGAGCCTCGCCCTCATCACCGCGAGCGTTGTCGCGTACGTCCGCACCCCCCATGGGGCCGCAGACGTGGTGTACGACGCCCTGTGGCTCTTGTTGATCGTCGCGATCACGATCGGCCCGATCGCGCGCGGCGCTGGGCCCCGACGCATCTGGTTCATCGAAACGATGGCGGGCGTCTGTCTACTTCTCTCGGCGCTGGGTCAGTTCTTCGATCAGCGGATCGGCCCGGTCCTCCTCCGCGACGTCACCTACATCCTCGGGTTCATCCTGCTCGTGGCCTGGGTGGTCAAGCTCTTCCACCACGTCGTCGGACCCGACGCGCCGTCGTCGCTCCTCGACTCCGCGGCCGCCGGAGTCGGAGTGTCACTGGCCCTGTGGTCGGTCGCTCTCGCGCCGCACCTGGGCGAGGGTCGGCTACCCGTGGGACTCGCCGATGCGGTGTACCCCGTGATCGACGTCGTGATGTTGGCGCTCGTGGTGCATCTCACCATTCGCCTCGGACGCCGCAACGCCGCGTTGAGGTGGCTCATCGCCGCGATCTCGTTGCAACTCGCACTCGACACGGCCCACTCGGTGCTCGAACTCATGAGGCCCGACTTCGACACCACACCAGTCAACGCGCTGTTCATCTACTGGCTCTTCTTTCTTGCCGTGGCCGCCACCCACCGCTCGGTCGTCGACATCTCGCGGCGCTCCCCAGGGCGACGCATCAAGGTGAATACGCGAATTCTGACGCTCGTCATGGTGCTCGCAGCCTCACCGGCGCTCTTGTCGAACATCGTGCCGGTGAACGGCACGGTCGACCTGTGGGTGCGCTCCGCCCTAGTGGCGACACTGCTCGGGCTGCTCGTCGCGCGGTTGCGTCGAACGATCATGGCGCTCGCGCAGTCCGAGGCCGCCAGTCGCCACCGCGCCACCCATGACGAGCTGACCGGCCTGTTGAACCGAGCCGCCCTCCTCGACGAACTCGCCATGCTTCTCCAGACGGATGCCGAGCAGGGCCGGCGCACCGCAGTGCTCTTTCTCGATTGCGACCACTTCAAACACGTCAACGACACGTGGGGCCACCACGCCGGAGACGCTCTGCTCACCGACATCGCCGCGCGCCTACCGAGCGTGTTGGGCAGTACCGACGTGCTCGCCCGCCACGGCGGAGACGAATTCGTCGTCTGCACGAGCGTCGCCGACATCGGCGAGGCGATCGAGCTCGCCGAGAGGATCGGGCGGTTCTTCGACAACCCTCTGCGCATCCTGCCCGGCCGGTCGCACCCCGTGACGTCATCCATCGGCATCGCCATCGCTGAGCCAGGCGAAGAGGTCGACACCGAAGAACTGCTCGCGCAGGCCGACCTCGCCATGTACGAGGCGAAGCAGCGGGCTCGAGGCCGGTACGTCGTGTTCGGCGAGGATCTCGCGCAGCAGGCCCGCACGCGCGCCAACGTCGGAGACCGGTTGCTGTGCGGGCTGCGCTCCGGCCAGTTCCGAGCCGAGCTGCAGCCTGTCATGCGCGGCCCCGGGTACACCGAGATCGTCGGTTGGGAGGCCCTGGCGCGATGGAACGAACCTGACCTCGGCGAGATCCCACCTGCCGTCTTCATCCCCCTGGCCGAACAGCTCGGAGTGATCACCGAACTCGGCGAGTTCATGCTGCGCACCGCGGTCGCCGAAGTGCTGCGACTGCGCGAGGCCCTCGGCGACGACCGAGCCGGACTGTTCGTCAACGTCTCGCCCGCACAGCTTCTCGACCCGGGGTTCGCCGACCTCGTCATCGAAGTGCTGGCCGAGTCCGGGCTACCCAAACGCACCCTGCGCCTCGAAGTCACGGAGAACATGCTCATCGACGAAGGCCCCACGGTCGACGGCACGCTCCGCGCCGTCACGGAGGCCGGCGCGTGCATCGTGCTCGACGACTTCGGCAGCGGCTACGCGTCACTCGCCACCCTGATGCGTCTGCCCGTGCACGGGGTCAAGCTCGACAAGAGCCTCACCGCGCGGCTCGGAGTCGACGCAGAGGCGCCCCAGCGGATCGGCGCCGTCATCAACCTCATCCACAGCCTCGGTATCGACGCCGTCATCGCGGAGGGCGTCGAGACGGCCGAGCAGGCCGCAGCGCTCGCGGCTCTCGGCTGCCCCATGGTGCAGGGCTGGCACTACGGCCGACCAGCCTCCCCCGACAAGATCATCGCCGAGCTGGTGCAGCGACGGAGCCTCACCGAGGCTGGGCAGGCCGCTTCACCAGCAGCATCGTGAGGCGATCCGCACACCAGGCTGGATTCATAAGGAACTCACAGGTTTTCGACAGCCTGGCATAGGGGGCACGCGACGTGGCCTCTTTACACTCGCCGCATGGTTTCTGCCACCAGTAGCGGACCCTTCGATCTGATTCTCGGGCTGCCTGTGCACCCGCTCGTCGTGCACGCCGTCGTCGTCCTCCTCCCCCTCGGCGCGCTCATGGTGATCGCGCTGTTCGTGGTCAAGCGTTGGCGCCGGCCGATGGCCTGGCCCACCCTCGCCGTGCTCGCCGTGGCTGCTGGGTCGGCCGTGCTCGCGAGCCAGTCCGGCGAAGCTCTGGAGGAGCGGGTCGGCGACCCCGGCGCGCACGCCGAGTGGGGTGAACGGCTCGTCATCGTCTCGATCGTGTTGCTCGTCGTGGCCGCGCTCTGGCTCGTGCTGGCCGCCCGGCAGCGGCAGTCGTCGCTGGCATCGACGGTGCTCGGAGCGGTGGCCGTCGTCATGTCGATCGTGGCCCTGGGCCTGGCCGGCATCACCGGTCACTCCGGCTCCGAGGCGGCGTGGAAGGACCGCATCGCGCCCGTCGCCTCCGCCGGTACACAGAACTCGGGCGAGCACGAGTCCGACGACGGCGGCGACAGCACCACGCCCGCCTCGTCACCGACCACCACCGCCCAGGCTCCTGCCGCTGCCCCGGCCCCGACCTCGACGGGAACCGACACCCCGTACACGATGGACCAGGTCGCGGAACACAACACCGCCGACTCGTGCTGGGCGGCAGTCGACAACGGCGTCTACGACGTCACCGAGTGGATCACACGCCACCCGGGCGGCCCCCAGCGCATCCTCAACCTGTGCGGCACCGACGCCACGGCCGCCTTCCGCGGCCAGCACGCCACTCGGGAAGCTCCCAACAGCAGGCTCGACAGCTTCCGTATCGGCACCCTCGCAAACTGACCCCCCGCGATCGGCGCACCAGAGCACCCGAGTAGGGGGAAATCCCGCATACCCCCGGGGTTTTCGCCGGTGCGCTCAGCGCAGTGCCTCACCCGCCGATTCTTCGAGTGGAGGCGGTGTGGTCCCACCCGCCTCGCGGGAGAGGACACATGGGCACTGCCACCATCGCCCCCACCGGTCAGGAGCACACGTTCGATCGCAGCGAGCTGATCGTCTCCAAGACCGACCTCAAGGGGCACATCACCTACGCCAACGACGTCTTTCTGCGCGTCTCGCACTACCCCCTGTGCGACGTGCTGGGCCAGGCGCACAAGCTGATCAGGCACCCCGAGATGCCGCGAGGCCTGTTTCGTCTGCTGTGGAGCACGATCGCCGACGGGGACGAGCTCTTCGCCGTCATCAACAACCTTGCCTCCGACGGCGGCCACTACTGGGTGCTCGCACACGTCACGCCGACCTTCGGTCCGGCCGGCCAGATCACGGGGTACCACTCCAACCGGCGCCTGCCCGAAAAGGCCCTCATCGACGCCGTCACCCCGCTCTACCAGCGGATGTGCGCAGCGGAGGCGCAGCAGGCCCGCGCGGTCGACGCCGCCGAGGCCGGAGCGCGCGTGCTCGACGAGCATCTCGCCGACCGCGGACAGACCTACGACCAGTACATCTGGGAACTCATCCACGCCTCCGGGAGCGACCTGTGAAGCCCCCGCCGTTCAAGTCCCGCTCGCAGGAGAAGTCGCTCGCCGCGGACGGTGTGGTGTCGCAAGAGGAGTACATCGCCGAGGTCACGCGCGTGCTGCACGAGGCGGGCAAGGGCGCCCTGGAGGCGCGCGTTCTCGTGCTTCCGCCCGACGAGGCTCTCGGTGAGGTCGGCGACGGGCTCAACCGGCTGCTCGACGTGACCGAGGCGTTCGTCCGCGGGTCTCAAGCGGCTCTCGAATCCGCCGCGGCAGGCCGCTACCACCGCACCTTCCTCACGCGCGGTCTGTCGGGCAGCTTCGCGCGCGGAGCCCAGCGCATCAACCAGGCGCAGCAGGCCATGGAGGACGCGGCGAAAGAGCTCGCACGCGACGAGCAGGTGCGCAACGACCTGGTCTCTACCGCTATCGACATCTCGACGCGGGTGGCCGGCGCGTCGGTGACCCTTGAGGAGTCGACCGCCGACGCGGCGAAGTCGGTTCGCGCGACCGTCACCGAGACCGAGGCCGCCCAAGCGACGATCGAAGACCTGGAGAAGGCAAGCAGCCAGATCCAGAACGCCGTGCTCGTCATCACCCGCGTGGCCGCGCAGACGCGGCTGCTCGCCCTCAACGCCACCATCGAGGCGGCCCGCGCCGGAGATGCGGGGCGCGGATTCGCCGTGGTCGCGGGCGAGGTCAAGACCCTGGCTGACGACACCTCCAACGAGGCCGACCGCATCGCCGAGCAGGTCGACGCCGCCCGAAGAGCCGCGTCAGCCGCCTCCGCCGCGATGGACCGCATCGGCGGGCTCATCGACGCCCTCGACGGCCAGGTGGCCGCCGTGGCCGAGTCCGCGGGAGGCGAGGGCGGCCTCTCCGAGCTCGCCGAGACACTCCGTGACGAGATCCGGAGCGTCGCCGCCGACTAGACGAGGTCTGCGCCGTGCCCCCTCTCCCGCTGTACCTCCGTCCCGCCTGAGAGACGATGGGGCCATGCAGTCTCCTGATCCGCGTGAGGCCTTCATACGCGGCGCTCGGGCCGGTGGCAGATTTCTCGATCGCTCGGCCGAGCTTTCGCGGCGGCAGGCCATGCGGCGCACGCGCCGGTGGCGGGCCAAGGTGAACTTCATCGCCCAGTGCGCCATCGCGGCGGGAGTGTCGTACACACTCGCCAGGTACCTGTTCTCGGTGGAGATCCCTCTGTTCGCGCCGGTCGCGACCATCTTGACGCTCGGCATGACCTACGGGCAGCGGTTCACGCGCGCCGCCGAGGTGACGTTGGGAGTCTCGATCGGGGCCCTCGTCGGCGAACTGTTCGTGCTCACAGTGGGCATGGGCGTCTGGCAGGTCGTCGTGCTCGTCGCGCTGGCCATGTCGATCGCCTCCTGGCTCGGCGCCGGCACCCTCATCGTCAACCAGGCCGGAATTCAGGGCCTGGTCATCGCGCTGCTCGCGGGCCAGACGACCACGGCGTTCGGCCGCTGGTACGAGGCCCTCATCGGCGCGGCCACCGGGCTCGTGTTCGCCTCGTTCATCCCCAGCTCTGTGCTGCTGCGGCCCCGTGCCCGGGCGAGCGCGGTGCTCGAACGGCTCACGACCCTGTTCATCTCCAGCGCGACAGGCATCAAGCAGCACGACCGAAAGATGGTCGAGGAGTCTCTCGCCGAGGCCCGCTCGACCGAAGACGACCTGCGGGCCCTGCGCGGCTTTGCGGCTGACTCCGTCGAGATCACCACCTACACGCCCTGGTATCGCAACCGTCGCCCCGAGATGCAGGAGGTCGTGGCGCTGCTCGACCCGATCGACCGCGCGGTCCGCAACTCCCGCGTGCTGCTGCGTCGCGCCGCGATCTCGGTGCAGGTCGAGGAGGCGGTGCCCGACGAGTACATCGAGCTGATCTGGGAACTGGCGCACGTCACGGAGGATTTCGCGCGCTTCTTGGCCACCGGCGAGCGCGACGAATCGCTCGAGGGCGTGTTGTGGAACCTCAGCGAACGCTCCGCGCGCCCGGCCCCCGGGGCCGAACTGTCGGCAGAGGTCATCCGCGCGCAGATCAGGTCGATCCTCGTCGACTACTACATGATGCTCGGCTACTCCGCGCGCGAGGCCCAGCGCACCGTGCACCAGGCCATCGTCAACGACGTCGAACGGACCGAAGCCGCGATCGAGGCGGCGCTCGACGAGATCGCCCGCGACGAAGGCCCCGACACGCCTGGTCCGTGACAGGTTCGGGCGCGGCTGTGAGGGTCCTGTAACGATCACGTCGGCCTCTTGCGACCGGCCGTTTCTACCCTGTTGCGTGCACCTCGGTCGCCGCTGCGCTGGAGTCCACCCCCTCCAGTGGCACCATGAAGTCATGGGCCGCGCGGCGCGGTCGAGGTGCCTGAACTGCGCGGATGCGGTCACGACGACTGGAGGAGACATGCACGCCCCCGAAACCGGCGAAGGGCTCGCCACGGTTCTGCTCGCCGAAGACGACGACGACCTGCGCCTGACGACGCGGCTCGTGCTCGAGCGGCAGGGGTTCGACGTGCACGTCGCCGCCGACGGCCTGCAGGCGTGGGCGGCGCTGCAGACCATGCCGGTCGACGTGGCAGTGCTCGATGTGGTGATGCCGGGGATGGACGGGATCAGGCTGGTCAAGCGCATCCGCGAGAACGTCGACCTGTCGGGGATGCCGGTCATCCTGCTCACGGCGCGCGACCTGCCGCACGACCAGATCGCCGGTCTGGAGGCGGGCGCGGACGACTACGTGACCAAACCTTTCGACGGCGAGGTGCTCGCGGCGCGGATCCGGGCCGTGGCCCGCCGCCACGCCGTCGCCCCCTCTGCGGGTGGCGGGCAGGCGGCGCATGTCGACGTGGTCGGTGACCTGCAGGTCGACCGCGCGGGCATGGTGGTCAGCCGCGCCGGTGACGTGATCGAGGTCAGCGCCACCGAATTCAAGCTGCTCTCGGCATTTCTCGACCACCTGGGCCAGGTGCTCTCGCGGGTGCAACTGCTCGACCGGGTCTGGGGCGACGCCGAATGGACCGACCCGCGCGTGGTCGACGTGACCGTGCAGCGGCTGCGCAGCAAGATCGGCGCCGACATGATCACGACCGTGCGCGGCGCCGGGTACAAGATGGTTCCTCGATGACCCACCCCGCAGCGGTCGCCGGCCAACCGGCCGGTGTCGCACCGGTTCGCTGGTGGCAGTCGCTGCGCACCCGCATCGCCGTGGCCGTCGCGGCGGTGACGATTCTCGCGTCGATCATCACCGGCGCCATGGTCGACACGACAGCCGCGATCGACGCGCGCGAACGCCTCCGGTCACAGGCCCTCGACCGGCTCGACGCGGCGGTCGTCTTCTACGAGAGCCGCAGCACGCTCCGCTTCGGAGCCGCGCTCGACGGGGATCTACCAGGCGGGCTGGCCGAAGCCGCGACCCCGGGTAACCGCGTGACCTGGTACGACGGCAACGCCATGCACGCGGCGCAGCGGCTGAGCAGCTCGCGCGTGCTCTCGGTCTCGATACCCGGCGACGACCTACGCGAAGAACGCACCGCCCTGCGTTGGGCATGGGGCAGGGCCGCGGCCGTCGGCGTGACCGTGGCCGCGCTGCTCGGGTGGTTGGTCGGCACGTGGCTGTCACGCCGCCTCCGAGCCGGTGCCCAGGCGGCAGGCGCCATCGCCGCCGGACGCACCGACCTCACCGCGGGCCAACCCGGTCACGACGAGGTCGCACAGTTGACTGCGGCTCTCGACCAGATGGCCGGAGCCCTGCAACGACGCCTTGAGATCGAGCGGCAGTTCACCGCCGACGTGGCACACGAACTCCGCTCCCCCGTCACGGCCCTCGTCAGCGCCGCCGAACTGCTGCCGGAGGACGAACTCGGGTCGCTCCTGCGACGCCAAGCCGGGCGGCTGCGCAAGCTCGTCATCGACCTGCTCGAGATCTCGCGCCTCGACGCCGCCTCCGTGCCCATCGAATGGGAGAGCCGCGACCTCGCGGCCCTCGTCGCCTCCGCCCTCGA
The DNA here is from genome assembly GCA_030538115.1 of Dermatophilus congolensis. Lineage (GTDB taxonomy): Bacteria > Actinomycetota > Actinomycetes > Actinomycetales > Dermatophilaceae > Dermatophilus > Dermatophilus congolensis_B. Next base: position 162,742 of record JAUNUP010000007.1, read on the forward strand.
CGCGTTCGACGATTCGGGCGAGCCGGTCGAATTCGTGCGGCGCGACCCCGGCACCGTTCGCGTGGAGCCGAGACGGGTCGACCGCATCGTCTCCAACCTCGTCCGCAACGCCCGCACCTACGGGCAGGAGCCGGTGCGGGTCACGGTCACGGGCAACCGCATCATCGTCGGCGACTCGGGAGCGGGGTACCCCGAGGACCTCATCGACAGCGGGCCCCAACGGTTCGCCACCTACGCCCGCGGTAAAGGCAGCGGCCTCGGCCTGACCATCGCCGACAAGCAGGCCCGGTCGATGGGCGGCCACCTCGAACTCACCAACGGCGGCCCCGAGATGCCCGGCGCCAACGCGACCGTCGTACTCATGGGGGCGCCAGTGGCCCCGACCCCGGACTCGTCCACCACCTGAGCCGCGACGGCTCAGGCTCTGGTTCAAGCTCAACGGCGGACATCAACTCGCGGTCGGGGCCTCACCTGCCGGGTCGATACCGGGCAGGTGGTAGACCTGCTGGATGCCCATGTCTTCGCCTGCATCCTGCACGGTCACAGTGAGGCGCCGGTAGGTGGCCGCGGCTTCGCCCTCCACCAGTTGATCGGCGACCGCCGTCATGGGGAACCGCTCTTCCGAACCGGTCTCGCAGTCGGGATAGCAGTCGTTCATGACCATCACACCGCTCGCAACCGCTTTGTCTTCGCCCCACTGCTGCCACGACAATTCCTGCAGCGTGCCGATGTCGTTCTCACAGTCGAGCACGAGACTGCTGGGCTTCGACTCCGGCGAATCGGCATCGCACCTGGCGATGTACGTGACATCGGCGCGGGCCGCGATCGGGTCTTCGGCGGTAGGCGCGGAGGGCGCGGTGTGCGTCAGCGGCGCAGGGTCTTGCACGGCGCACGACGAGATCGCAGCCAACAGTGCCGCCGCAGCCAAGGCTCGGGCGCGGCGATGCGTGCCTGCGACCTGCATGTACGCACCTCCCGCAGCGAAACGACCCTCCTGGCAAGTTCAACACACCTACCGGGGCGCGTGGGTGAGTGCGGGCCGGCCGTCGACGACGCCGACTACAAACGGAACCGGATCGGGGCGCGCTCGACCTACAGGGCGCGCAGCTCCTCCGGGCTCAGATCGCCGAAGCCCAGCGTCTCCAGGGTGCGGGCCTTCTCGCTACGGAAGTCGCGCGACAGGATCACCGAGGTGATGTCGATGATCGCGTCCATCGTCGGGGTCGGCACTCCGAGCCGCCGCGCGAGGTCGGTGAGAAAGACGAGGCCGTAGCCCACGTCCTCAGTGAGGTACCGGTGGTCGAGTGCGTTCTGCGCCGCGATACCCAAGAAACCGGGGGCCTTCGAGTACCCGGTGGAGTAGTTGTTCTCGAGCATGTACTCCTGCGCCACACCGAGTTCGGGTTCGGAGCGGACCTGCACGCCAAGGCTTGTGGCGATGGCGAGGCGCTCGAGGTCGACGGCCTCGATGAGCTTGCCCACGCCCTCGGTGACGCCGTCTTCGTAGAACAGGAAATCGGCGGCCCGGTCGATCGGGCCCGCATTGAGCAGGCTCACAGCCGGGTGGATCACGGGATTGCCGTTCTGCAGCGTGGTCTGAAAGACGCTCTCGGCCAACTCGATCGGCCAGACATCGGCCACCATCTCGTGCAGTTCGTCGGCCTTCTCACGCGGAACGGCCGCCAGGTACAGGCCACCGGTGAGGCGGTGGAACACGTTGATCGCCGCCGGACCGCTGATTCGCACCGCGTACGGCAGCGTACTCGTCTCACCGACGATCACCCCGTCGTCGGCAGTCAGGCCGGCGGCCTGCATGAAGGTCAGCGAGCCCGCGCACGACGACGGACAAACCAATACCGCCATGCCCGGCTTCAGGTGCCCCCTGCACACTTCGCCCTGCACCGGCGTAGCGAACGCCGGCCCGACGGGCACCACCAGGTCGACCCCGTCAAGCGCCTTCTCGATGTCGTGCCCGCTGTACGCGATCGGCGCGAACCCCACCAGCTTGCCCGTGGCCCAGATGCCGCCCTCGCGAGCAACCGCCGCGATCTGTGTCTTGAACTGCGGCACGTCGAACAGCCGAACCTCGCGGCCCTTCTGTGCCAACTCGAACGCAACCGCCAGGGCACCGTTGCCCGACCCCAGAACCGCGACCTTCATGGTGCCTCCCTCGTCTTCTCGATCACGCTAGCCCCGTGAATTCCGCTCGTGTGCCCGGTGGCCGCAATGCGCGGGATATCTGCCCGCATCCCACCTTCTTCGCTTGAACGCGACAGCACAGATCAGCGCCGGTAACCTGCCTCCACGAGCCCGGACCGGCGAGTTGAGCGAGGCGAGGATGAACCGTTCGGAAATCACCAACACTGCACGTCAGGTGGGCGATAACCCCATCGTCGAGACCGGCGCGCGAATCGGCTACGCCGCCAATGGAGTACTGCATCTCATGATCGGCTGGCTGGCCGTGCAGCTCGCGACCCAGAGCTATTCGGGCGACGCCGACCAGTCAGGCGCTCTGGCCGTACTCGCCAACAATCCCGTGGGCAGGATCGGACTGTGGATCGGCGTGGCCGGGTGGCTCGGCCTGAGCCTGTGGCAGCTCACCGAGTCGGTGCTACCCCTGCCCGACATCAAAGACCGGGTGAAGGCCGTGTCGAAGGCGATTCTCTACGCGACCCTGTCGTGGTCGTGCTTCTCGTTCTTGCGCGGCTCGGGCTCTGACTCCAGCGAGCAATCGGTCGGCGCCACCCAGACCCTGCTCGACACACCGGGCGGCATGTTCCTCGTCATCGCTCTCGGCATCGTCGTTCTCGGCGTCGGCGGTTACCACGTGATCAAGGGCGCCAAGAAGGGCTTTCTCGAAGACCTCAAGGGCCACCCCGGTCGCGCCATCGAAATCGCAGGTAAGGTCGGCTACATCGCCAAGGGCATCGCACTGCTCCTCGTCGCCTACCTGTTCTTCCGCGCCGCGTCGCTGAAGAACGCCGAGGCGGCCACCGGCCTCGACGGCGCGCTGCGCACGATCCTCGAACAGCCCTTCGGCACCGGATTGCTCATCGCCGTCGGCATCGGGTTCGTCGCCTACGCCGTGTACAGCTTCGGGCGCGCACGGTACGCGCGGGTCTGACACAGAGCACGTGAGAGGGGGCCGGCGTCATACCCGGCCCCCTCTCACGCGCCCTCACAGCGCAGCCCCACAACAGCACCCAATACGCGGGTTCACTGCGCGGCGGTGGCTCGTCGTCGTAGGTAGAACCAGGCCAAGAACGCACAGACCAGACCGTTGAGAATGCCGACGATCACGTCGGTGACGTGGTGCATGCCGCGGTAGAGGCGCGCGTAGACGACCAGCAGCGGCATGACGATGCAGACCGCCGAGATGAGGCGGCGAAGCCACGGAGTCTCGATCGACTGGGCCATCAACAGAAATGCCGTGTACAGAGCCACGGACGCACCCACGTGGCCGCTCGGAAAGCTCGAGGTCGGCGGCGCCGGGTCGAGCCGCGGCACGTCGGGCCGCGGCCGGTCGACCACGTTCGTCGCGATGACGAAGATGGTCGACTGCAACGCGATCGCGATACCCGGGATGATCGCGAACCACCAGGCCTTCGTGCGCCACCAGACCAACGCCACCACGATCACGCAGGTGCCGATGATGATCTCGGTGTTGCCGATGCGGCTCCAGTACGAGGTCACCGAGTCCCAGAGCGGCGTGCGACCGGCCTGCATCTGGGCGTTGTAGCGATCTTCGCCGTCGGCCCAGGTGAGCAGCGGGTTCTGCAGCACCCACCCTCCGGCCACGATGAGCAGCCACACGACGAAACCGGGCGCGAGGGCACGCAGGGCGAAGTCTTTGAACGCTTGGCCGGCCGTCGGTCGGCTCGGGTCGATGCGATAACGCATGAGGTACACGGCGTCACCCCCGTTGGTGTCGGTCGTTGGCGGGCGCTCGGCGGATCTTTCCCGAGCGTTGGGGTTCGCGGTTCTCGCTCTTGTCGCCCCTGTCGTCCCTGTCGTCACTGGCGCGGCGATTGCGACGGAAACCGGCGTACGACGCAGCCACCATGCCGGCGCCGAGCAGAAAGCCACCGATCACATCGGAGGGGTAGTGCACGCCGAGGAAGACCCGGTCGAGCCCCGTGATCACGACGAAGGCCACCGCCAGGGCCACGGCGAGCGCACGACCTCCGCCACGCAGCAGAGGCCACAGCAGAACCACCATGACCAGGGCCGCTGCCATCGCATTCGCGGAATGTCCCGACGGAAACGAGAAGCCGGGGGCGTGCGAGACCGGGTCGTCTACCAGGGGCCGGGCGCGCCGCACGATCTCCTTCATGACGGCGGCGAGCGACCAGACGAGCATCATCGTCACGAAAGCCCACGCGGCCCGAGGCCTCAGGCTCGCGCGTCGGGCGACCAGCGCAGCCACCGGGACTGCGACGAGGTAGACGAACTTCGGCTGCGTGGCCCACTGCCAGGCGATGAGAAATTGCAGCAGCGCCGGGTGCGAACGCGAATAGTCCGTGCCGGCCCGCACGGCGTTCTGGTCGAATTCGACCAAGGCGTCAGCACGTTCACGGATGAGCAGCGCGGCGAGCGTCACGACGACCGCGGCGGCGGTCGCGTACGCCACCGCGCGGACGAGTCCGCGCACGTCAACACTGGTCACTGCGTCATGATGAGGCCACCCGCGACCTCAGGCAACCGGAAGTGTTCTAGACGTTCACCCGACCGAGACCCGCGCGTTGCGGAACATGCGGAGCCAGGGGCTCTCTTGCTCGATCGGGCCGGAGGTCCACGACATCTGCACGTTGCGGGCGACCCGCTCGGGGTGCGGCATCATCGCAGTGAACCGGCCGTCGAGCGTGGTCACGGCGGTGAGGCCGTCGGGTGAGCCGTTCGGGTTGGCCGGGTAGGAGGTCGCCACGCGGCCGTGTCCGTCGACGAACCGCATCGCCCGCACGACGGTCCCCTCGTCGCCGCGGGCGGTGAAGTTCGCGCGGCCCTCTCCGTGAGCGACGACGATCGGGATACGCGACCCCGCCATGCCCGAGAAGAAGATCGACGGCGACTCCAGCACCTCCACCTGCGACAACCGCGCCTCGTACTGCTCGGAGGTGTTGCGGGTGAACAGCGGCCACGCCTCCGCGCCGGGGATGAGGTCGGCGAGCGCACCGAACATCTGGCAGCCGTTGCAGATGCCGAGCCCGAACGTGTCGGGCCGGGCGAAGAAGGCCCCGAACGCCTCCGTGAGGCGCGGGTTGAACAGCACCGACCGTGCCCAGCCCTCGCCTGCGCCGAGCGTGTCGCCGTACGAGAAGCCGCCGCAGGCGACGAGGCCGACGGCGTCGGCGAGGTCGAAGCGGCCGGCCTGCAGGTCGGTCATGTGTACGTCGTACGTGTCGAAGCCGGCGCGGTCGAACGCGAATGACGTCTCGACGGCACTGTTGACGCCCTGCTCACGCAGCACCGCGACCTTCGGACGCGCGCCGAGGTTGAGGTACGGCGCGGCGATGTCGTCAGTCGGGTCGAAGGTCGTGACGACCTGCAGGCCCGGCGCATCGGAGCCGACCGAGGCGTGCTCCTCGTCGGCGCACTGCGGGTTGTCGCGCAGGGCAGCGATACGCCACGAGACCTCATCCCAGGCCTGGGCGAGCTCTTGCACGCTGAACTGCAGCGATGCCTCGCCGACCGTGAGCGAGAGCGTGCGCTCCGCCTTCGGGCGGGCGATCACCCGGGTGAGGCCCTCGAGGCCGTGACGGTCTAGCACGAGGTGCACCTCGTCGCGACGGTCGACGGGCACCTCGATGACGACACCGAGCTCTTCTGCGAACAGCTCCTCCACGGAGACGGGGTCGACCGTGAGGCCGCAGCCGCTCGCGAACGCCATCTCGGCGAGGGTGGCCCAGAGGCCGCCGTCGGAACGGTCGTGGTACGCGAGCGCGAGGCCGAGGGCGCGCAGCTCGGTGAGCGCCGCCGCCAGTGAAACGAGGCGCTGCGGGTCGTCGAGGTCGGGCACCTCGCCTCCGAACGCGCCACGGGTCTGCGCGAGGATCGAGCCACCGAGCCGGTTGCGGCCCGCTCCGAGGTCGATGAGCAGCAGCTTCGTGGCTTCGTGCCGACTGGTAGCGCGGCCGTCTTCTGCGGTGCCTACGCCCTGAAGCTGCGGGGTGAGGGTGCCGCGCACGTCAGGCAGCGAGGCGAACGCCGAGACGACCAGCGACACCGGGGAGGTGACCTGCTTCGTTTCTCCGGAGGCCGGGTCTGACCACTTGGTGCGCATCGACAGCGAGTCCTTGCCGACCGGCACGCTGATGCCGAGCGCCGGGCACAGCTCCATCGCGACCGCATGCACGGTGTCGTACAGCGCAGCGTCTTCGCCGGGCTCGCCGCAGGCCGCCATCCAGTTGCACGACAGCTTCACGCCGCTCAGCGCCACGGGGGCGGCGAGCAGGTTGGTGATCGCCTCTCCCACAGCCATGCGCCCCGACGCCGGGCCGTTGACGGCGGCGAGCGGCATCCGCTCGCCGGACGACATGGCCTGGCCCGCGAAACCGACGTAGTCGGAGAGGGTCACCGCCACATCCGCGACCGGCACCTGCCACGGACCGACCATCTGGTCGCGGTGAGACAGGCCGCCGACGGTGCGGTCGCCGATCGTGATGAGGAAGCGCTTGCTCGCGACGCTCGGGTGGCGCAGCACGGCGAAGGCCGCGTCGCGCAGGGCGTCGGCAGCCGTGTCTGTCTGGTCTGTCAGGTCACTGAGGTCAAGTTCGGGTTCGGAGCGTTCCACGCGGGTGACGTCGCGGGTCATGCGCGGCGGCTTGCCGAGCAGCACTTCGAGCGGCATGTCGATGGCGGGGTCGCCGCTGCCCTGCGCCTCCAGAACGCTGCCGGTGACGCCGGATTCGCCTCCGTCGGTCGACTCGGCCCCGAACGCGTCGAGCTTCAGTTGCCCGTCGTTCGTGGCCACGCCGACGACCGCGAACGGGCACCGCTCGCGCTCACACAGGGCCCGGAAGAGATCGAGCGATTCCGGCGCGATGGCCAGCACGTACCGCTCCTGGCTCTCGTTGCACCAGATCTCCTTGGGCGCCAGACCCGACTCCTCCAGCGGCACCGCGCCGATGTCGAAGCGCGCGCCCATGCCCGCGTCGTCGACCAGCTCGGGGAATGCGTTGCTCAGGCCGCCGGCGCCCACGTCGTGGATTGCCAGAATCGGGTTGTCGCCACCCATCGCCCAGCACGCGTTGATGACCTCTTGCGCGCGCCGCTCCATCTCGGGGTTGCCGCGCTGCACGGAGTCGAAGTCGAGTTCGGCCGCGTTGACACCGGCCGCCATCGAGCTGGCCGCGCCGCCGCCCATGCCGATGCGCATGCCGGGGCCGCCGAGCTGGATGAGCAGGCTGCCCTCGCCGAACAGGATCTTCTCGGTCTGGTCTGCGTTGATCGAGCCGAGGCCGCCCGCGCTCATGATCGGCTTGTGGTAGCCGCGGCGGACGCCCGCGACGGTCTGCTCGTAGACGCGGAAGAACCCGCCGAGGCCGGGGCGGCCGAATTCGTTGTTGAACGCGGCAGCGCCGATGGGCGCGTCGATCATGATCTCCAGCGGGGAGGCGATGTGCGCCGGGGCCCCGTACGCCTCCGCCTCCCAGGGCTCGGTCGTGCCCGGCAGGTTGAGGTTGGAGACGACGAAGCCGGTGAGGCCCGCCTTCGGCTGCGAGCCACGGCCGGTTGCGCCCTCGTCGCGGATCTCGCCTCCCGCGCCTGTGGCCGCACCTGGGAACGGCGAGATCGCGGTCGGGTGATTGTGCGTCTCGACCTTCATCAGCACGTGCACTTCTCCACTGTGACCTGCATACTTGCCAGGCCCGACGCGCCCTGCGCGTTCGCCCTCCGGTGAGTCCTCGTCGGCGCTACCCGGGAGCCAGCGGGTCGCCGGGCCGCCGGCCATGATCGAGGCGTTGTCTTTGTACGCGACGATCGTGCCGTTCTCCAGGCCGCCCGCGACCTGCTCGGTGTGCCGGATCATGCCGAACAGCGACCGGGTCTGGGGTTCGCCGTCGACGATGAAGTCGGCGTTGAAGATCTTGTGGCGGCAGTGCTCGGAGTTGGCCTGCGCGAACATCATCAGCTCGACATCGGTGGGGTTGCGGCCCAGGCCGGTGAACGAGGTGACGAGGTAGTCGATCTCGTCGTCGGAGAGGGCCAGCCCGAACTGGGTGTCGGCCTCCACGAGGGCGTCGCGGCCGCGGGTGAGCACGTCGACGTGGGCCATCGGCTCGGCCTCACGGTCGGCGAACAGGGCACCCACCGCCTCGCGACCGGCGAGCACGGACTCGGTCATGCGGTCGTGCAGCACCGCCGCGCACGCCTCCCACTCGGCCTCGGTGAGGGCGTCGCCGTCGAGGTCGAGAATGTACTCGGTGACCCGCTCGACCCGGTGCACGACCTGCAACTCCGGCCCGCAGTTGTGGACGATGTCGGTGGCCTTGCTCGACCACGGCGAAATCGTGCCGAGCCGAGGCGCGACGACAAAGGTGGCTTGGGTGCCGGAGTGGGTGGGGGCCTCGAAGGGGTCGCCGTACGTGAGGATGCGGGTGACCTCGTCCAGCACCTCGGCTCCAGAGGCGTCACCAGCCCCGCCTGCCCCACCGCCCCCGTTGTCCTGCGCGGTCTGCGAGCTCTGAGCGGTTCCGGGTGCGCCGTCGAGGGCGACGAGGTGCGCGAACTGGGCGGTCACGCCGGTCACGCGAGGCACGGCCTCCTGAAGCCGCCCGAGCAGGGCCTTGGCCCGAAAGTCGGAGAGCGCCGACCCACCCGGCAGAACCACCGGGGCCGAAGATTTCGAGGACACAGACGAGGTGGTCTCCGACGAGGGCATGGGGGCCTCCAAGGCAGGAGCAGTGGGATCGGCTACAGGCTACCGCCGACCTCGTCCCGCCAACCGCGAGTAGCGCGAACCTCACCGGCAGCGTTCGGGGCGTGGGGTGTTGCCGATGGAGGTGCCGTCGTGGCGTGACCAGGTGACCCCGCGCGCGGTGGCGGTACCGATGTGGCCTTTCATGTGTGTTTCGCGGTGGTGATGTCGACACAACAAGGCGAGGTTGAGTAGGTCAGTGGGTCCGCCGTCGTCCCATTCGCGCAGGTGGTGGGCTTCGCACCAGGACGGCGGTGCATCGCAACCGGGAAAGCTGCAGTGTTTGTCGCGGGCGACGAGCGCGGCCCGTTGTGCCGGCGTAGCCAGGCGTTTCTCGCGCCCGACGTCCAGGACTTCCCCGGCGGAGCCGAGCACGATGGGGATGATCCCGGCATCACAGGCCAGCATCCGCGCCTCGGCCGGGGTGAGGACCTGTCCGTGTTCGGTGACCCCGACACCTCGAGGACCGGTGGCCGGGTCGATTCCGGCAGAGTCGAGGTGGGTGCGCAGGGTGTCGTGGCTGATCGTGACGTAGATCTTGGCCTTCGGGCCGACACCGACGGTGTCGTCGTCATACCGCGTGGCGAGTCCGGCGAGGGTGACCAGGGCGTCGGCGCGGCGCTGTCCGGGGGTGCGCGGGTCGGGTGTGCCGTCGGCGGCGGGAGCCGGCGTGGCCATGGCGGTGATCGCCGCGGTCACGGCCGCTTCGCCGGCGGGGTCGAGGCGCACGGTGGCGGTGAGCATCCCATGCCGGTCACGACGGAAGCTGGTCATATCCCGCAGCGAGTGCGCGGCCTCGTGCTCGGCGTCCAGACCACACAGCGAGTCGGGGTCGGCGTACTGGCCGATGATGACCTGCGCGTAGGAGTCCAACTGGCGTGCGGTGGCTCCGCCGGCGACGGCATCGATGATGGTTTCCAGAACCGGCTCCCAGGTGATCGGCCCCACAGCCGGTCGGATGCGGCGGTAGAACCGCGCGGCCATCGCTGCGGTGTCGATGCTGATCCGCCCGCAGGTGACCGCTTCGCGTAGGGGCGCGACGTCGGGGCTGTCACACACATTCGCGATGTCTTTCAGCGTGGCCGCCTGCCGCGCCGAGACCGGGGCGCCGGCGTCACGATGGGCCTGCTCGACGTACCGATCGACCCGCGGGTTGTCACTGGAGGCGATCACACCGCGCCCATGCGCGTCGAGGACGAGCGCAGCACGGGCGGCTTCGGCCGCAGCGACGACGCCACTGGCCTCGGTCACGAGCCGGGCCAAGTCCGGGGAGTACACGGACGCGAGCTGCCCGGGAAGTTGCGTGAGGATCTGCCGCACCGCCACGAGTTGGCGGAGTACGTCAGCTCCGGTCGCGCTGACCGGCGTGGTGTCCAGCTCGGCGGCGTCATCGGGGGCGGGTGCCCAGTAGTCGGGGTCCGAATCGGAGGCACAACGCCCCCAGAACGGAGCGGGATCGACGGCCTGACCACACGCATCGGCACCCGCAGTGCGGGGGTCGCGTGTGGTGGTATCCGTCATGACAAGATTCTACCGACCACATGTTCGGAAAACTATCTCTGCCAGTATTTATGAGACTCGAAAGCGATTGCGCGGCAACCAGATTCGCGGGCGTTCAAACTGGTTCACGCGGCACTGAAATCGGTTGTGCAGCAGCAGTTTTCGCGGCGCGCCCTCTTCCCGACCGCCTGTGATGTGCATCACACATCAAGTAGGAATAGTCGACGGCTCTGGCCTCGCGAATCCAGGCGCCCTCCTCACAGCTCGAGCCCTGCCATGGAGGGCGCCCCCCAAGCGCGGCCATCAAGAACGACAGGCTCGCGATCCTCCGAGACGGATACGCGAACTCCCGATGACGCGCTGCGACCTTCCGCGCAGTGCTCCAGGGGATGTCGGCGTGGTCGCGCAACTCACCCGGGCAGGTCGAACGCATGAGCGATGGCCCGGGCGAGCAACACTTCCTGATCCGGCAGAAGATAGCCGATCTGTTCGCCGAGGTCATCGACATGCACCGTCTGGATGTTGTCGCAGTTGACGATGCAGTCGCGATCGAGCCCATTGCGCGGCCCCACCGGCACCTCGACACCGAGCCCCCGAACCGTCGAGGTGATGGGGGCGATCGTCACCCACGAACGACGAGAGGCAACCGCCTCACGCGTCAGAACCACCACAGGGCGCGGCTTCTCCAGACGCGCCAGCACGATGGGCCTCACTGCTCGTCAGCACTCGGGTAGCCACGGGTGCGCGACCACGTGAGAAAGTCCTCGATCTCGGGGTCTTCGCCATGCTCGGCATAGATCGCTGCGTCGCGCTCGTACAGTCGCCTCCGCAGTTCTCGCTCGAGAGCCGACTCCACCACCTCCGCACGACTGCGTGCCGCCCCGGCCGAGACCAAGGAGTCGACCTGCGCCACCAACTCGTCCGGCAGCCTCACAGACACCTGCACGCTCATGCAGCCATGGTAGTTGGTTTGGGTGACAATCTGTCACCCAATCCCGTGGTCGCATCGTCGGCCGCTACAGTCTGCGCGTGGGTTCTGCGTTCGCTCTTGCTGCCACCGGGTTCGCCACCGGGGCGTCGCTCATCATCGCCATCGGGGCGCAGAACGCGTACGTGCTGCGGCAGGGGTTGCGGCGGGAGCACGTCGGGCTGGTCATCGCGATCTGTGCTGTGTGTGACGCCCTACTCATCGTGCTCGGGGTCGCGGGCATCGGGTTCGTCAGCCGCCTGCATCCCGACGCACTCACGCTGCTCAAGTACGCAGGCGCGTTGTACCTGCTGTGGTTTGGTATCAGCAGCCTGCTTCGGGCTCGCCGGTCGCAGGGTCTAGAGGTCGACCGCTCGCCCGTCGCCGCAGGATCGGTCGCCGCGACGACCCTCGCGTTGACCCTGCTCAACCCGCACGTCTACCTCGACACGATGGTGCTGCTCGGCTCCATCGCCAACCAGCACGGCCCCGACGACCGCTGGTGGTTCGCCGGAGGTGCCGTGCTCTCGAGCCTCACGTGGTTCACGGCTCTGGGCCTTGGTGCTCGCGCCCTCGCCCCCAAACTCGCCCATCCGCGAACGTGGCAGGTGATCGACGTGGTTGTCGGCGTGACCATGCTCGTCATCGCCGCGCTTCTCGCCTTCGGCTGACCACTCCGCACCCGGATCAGAAGACCGGCACCCTCCGAAGCAACGTGCCGCTCGTGACCGGGCTCCGCAGGCCCGATTCGATCAGCCGCAGCCCCCTCTCCCGACTCCGAGTGGAACGGCTCCGGACTCGGAGGCGTTGAGGGAACACACCCGACGAGAGGCGAGCATGCCGGGCCATCCCGACACGAACCACAAGCCCGACGAGACGAACGGTCCCCCGGAAAAACGACCCGCCCACCCCGGGCGTCGCGCGGTGCTCGGCGGCGCCATTGCGCTTGGAGTGGGCGGGCTCGCTTGGACAGGTTCACGTTTCGTCGACGGCGGACTCGGCGGAGTAGGCGAGCGCATCGGCTCGGGGCTGGACGAACTGTTCGACGAGGCCCGCGAGGAGATACCGCGCAGTCCTCGCCCGCAGTCGACCCCACGGCCCCTGTCGGCGATGACGTACTACACGCGGTTCGCGGGGGCACGTCTCGTCTACGAGGTCGACGGGCGGCCGAGCAGATTCGCGATGGACCCCTCCTTTGCTGGGCAGCTCGAGACGTCGTTGCGGTCGCATTGGGAGGCGGCGGGCTGGGCTGCGCCCGCCCGACTCACCTCGTACGGCACGTGGATCGACGGTGCCGGCCGCTCGCCGTCGTGGCACCACGAGGGCCGGGCGTTCGACATCGGCCGGATCATCTCCGGCGACGGGGAGACGCTCGTGAGCTGCCGCTACGACCTGTGGAAGTCGCAAACTGGCCGCGCCCGCGCAGCCGCCGAACGCGCCTACTGGGGCCTGGCCGCGACCTTGCACCGCGACTTCAGTTTCGTACTCACGTACCTCTACGACGACGCGCATCACAACCACATCCACGTCGACAACGGCCTCTCCGGAGCCGAGCGCAGCACCTTTCGCCGGCACCGCATCCAGGTCGGCGACGTGCAGGCCATGTGCCGCCACGTGTGGGGCGAACAGGTCGAGATCACGGGGGCGTGGGATTCGGCTACCCGCAGCGCCACCGAGGCCGTGCTCGAACGAACCGGAATTGGTGGGCGTTTGACCAGCGGCGACGAACACTGGCACGCCTTCCTCGACGCCACCGCGCGGCACTCGGGCCGCCAGGGATAGGCGGTCGGTGCGGCCTGGGGTAGGCGGTTGGCGCCACCGCGCGATGTCGTGCCGCGGACTGCGAAGCGCCCCCGCCCCGTGCCGTGGCACTGGTGCTGGGAGGTGACGCGCACGAAGACATGTGCCACGGCACCTCCACGCACGGGGTGCCGTGGCACATGCCCTCCGCCACCTCACGTTCGCACGCAGGTGCCACGGCACAGGGGTGGAGCCGCAGCACCCAGCCTGCGGTACGGAGCCCGAGCCGGAGCGGGGCGGCGGCAGGAACAGGGCGGGCAAGAGCTCCGTGCCGTGGCACTGGTGCTGGGAGGAGACGCGCACGAAGACATGTGCCACGGCACCTCCACGCACGGGGTGCCGTGGCACATGCCCTCCGCCACCTCACGTTCGCACGCAGGTGCCACGGCACAGGGGTGGAGCCGCAGCACCCAGCCTGCGGTACGGAGCCCGAGCCGGAGCGGGGCGGCGGCAGGAACAGGGCGGGCAAGAGCTCCGTGCCGTGGCACTGGTGCTGGGAGGAGACGCGCACGAAGACATGTGCCACGGCACCTCCACGCACGGGGTGCCGTGGCACATGCCCTCCGCCACCTCACGTTCGCACGCAGGTGCCACGGCACAGGGGTGGAGCCGCAGCACCCAGCCTGCGGTACGGAGCCCGAGCCGGAGCGGGGCGGCGGCAGGAACAGGGCGGGCAAGAGCTCCGTGCCGTGGCACTGGTGCTGGGAGGAGACGCGCACGAAGACATGTGCCACGGCACCTCCACGCACGGGGTGCCGTGGCACATGCCCTCCGCCACCTCACGTTCGCACGCAGGTGCCACGGCACAAGAGCGCCCCGCAGGGGCTGCCATGACATCGCCCCCTGCCCCGTGCCGCGGCACAGGAGAGAAATCCGTCAGTGCGTGAGGCGGATCGTGATCGTGCCTTCCAGTACGACCGTGTTGTCGTCTTCTCGGCGGGGGCGGAGGTCGCCGCTGACCGATACCGATTCGATCGACTCGATGCCCAGGCCTGCCGCGACGTCCGCCGGAACACTCACGTCCACGCCACCTGACTGCGCACCCGCCGCCGGACGCAGGCCCGCAATCGTCGGGCCGCCTTCTCGCGCAGGCAGATACGCCGCCGGTCGGGAGGGCGGAGTCGTGGCGGGCGGGGTCAGCGCGACCACCTCGTCGAGCTTCGGCGCGACGGCGTCGACGCCCAGCTCCTTCTCGATGCGCGCCTCCAACGCGGCCGTGGCCTCGGGCTCGCCGTGCACGCAGAAGACCGTCGTCGGTTTGGGCGACAGCGCCCTCACCCAGTCGAGGATGTCGGAGGCGTCGGCGTGCACCGAGAACTCGTGGTCCTGCAGGATCTCGGCGCGCACCCCGACGTACCGGCCGTGCATCTTGAGGCGCGTGGCCCCCTCCACGAGCGAACGTCCGCGTGTGCCGATGGCCTGGTACCCCGTGAAGACGACGGAGTTGCGCTCGTCGGGCAGCATCCGCTCGAGGTGGTGCAGTACGCGTCCGCCGGTGGCCATGCCGGAGGAGGCGATGACGATGCCCGGGGTCTGGCGGTTGCCGGTGAACTCGCGTGACTCCTCCGCGGTGTGGATCTCGCGGATGTCGCCCATGAGGTCGTCGAGGTCGAGGTCGGCGCGCAGCTCGTCGGGGTTGGCCCGGTAGACCGCCAGCGCAGCCAGCGCCATCGGCGAGTTCACCGCGATCGGGGTCTTCGGGATGCGGCCGTGGCGGCGCATGTCGGCGAGGGTCTTGAGCACGACCTCCGTGCGGTCGACGGCGAATGCGGGCACGAGAACCGACCCGCCGCGGTCGATGGTGCGCCGGATGATGTCGGCAAAGTGCTCGTGCGGCAGGTTGCGGGGCTCGGGGTGTTCGCGGTCGCCGTATGTCGACTCGACGAGCACGTAGTCGGCCCCCTCGGGCGTCTCGCGCGAGCGCAGCACCGGGTGGTCGGCGCGGCCGATGTCGCCGGAGAAGATCACCGACGTCTCGGGCGTCTGCACCCGGATCGAGGCGGAGCCGAGGATGTGCCCGGCCCGCACATAGGTGGCGAAGATCCCGTCGCCGAGGTCGAGGTCGCGGTCGTACTCGACTGCCGTGAGCAGCGGCAACGTCTTCGCGACATCGCCGGAGTCGTACAGCGGCTTCGGCGGATTGTGCTTCGACCAGCCGCCCTCGGCCGCGTCGAGAGCGTCGCGTTCTTGCAGAAACGCGGCGTCGCGGAGCACGATCTCGGCCAGCTTCGCCGTCTGCGACGTACACCAGATCGGGCCCGAGAACCCGCCCCGCACGAGCACCGGCAGGTAGCCGCAGTGGTCGAGGTGGGCGTGCGTGAGCAAAATGTCGGTGATCGTGTCGGGCGGCACCGGAAAGTCGGCCCAGTTGCGCAGCCGAAGGTCCTTCTCGCCCTGGAACATGCCCGAATCCACGAGAATCCGTCGCTCACCGATCGTGAGCAGGTACTTCGATCCCGTGACCGAGCCGGCCGCACCGAGGAACGTCAACGTCGCTGTCATCGCCACCACTCTCCTGATGTGCAGGTGGCCCCATTGTGCCCCGGACGTGGGCGGATGCGGCCGGCTCGACCTCACGAGCCGGTCGGTCAGGCCGGGGCGCCCGCGATGTTGACGTGCCAGCGGATGCCGAACTTGTCGGTGAGCATGCCGTAGTCGTCGCCCCACATCTGACGCTCGAGAGGCATGACGACCTCGCCTCCCTCGCTGAGGGCGTCCCAGTAGCCGCGCAGCGCATCGGCGTCGTCGCCCGACAGGCTGAGCTGGATGTTGTTGCCGATGGTGAGGTCGGGCATGCCCTCCATCGTGTCGCTGGCGAAGATGTGGAATCCGGTGGGGGTCTCCAGCGCGGCGTGCATGACTCCGTCGGCGTCCATGCCCGACTCGCGGAACGACATCGCCCGCACCGAACCGCCGAGAGCGGCGGCGTAGAAGTCCATGGCCTCGGCGCAGTTGCCGGTGAAGGTGATGTAGGGGTTGAGCTGCTGTGACACGGGTTCTCCTGGAGTGCCAGGCGGAGGTCTCACCCTCCGCCGGTGATGCCACCGGGTGCGGCGGCGCACTCACGATATGTGACCCGGGCGACATCGGAGAGTCGCACAGGCACAACGGCGCGACAGCGGGAGGCGTAGCGGCGTCGCCGCGGGAGGCGCGTAGCGGCGTGACAGCTGGAGGCACGCGGCACGAACACGCGTCACCTGCCGCTCCGCCCGCCCGCCGCCTTTCGCGGACGGTTTCGCTCACCGTTCACCCACACGGGCCGATTCCACCTGGCGAGGTCACTCAAGCTGGCCACATGACCGTGCAGTCCGAAGGAGCCCCGATGCCGTCGCCCACAGGTAGCGGCCGGTCGACGTCCGTCGGCGTCGTACGTCACGAGTTGCGGCATCGCCTCCGGGGCCTGGGGCTGCCTCTCGTGCTCGAGCCCGCTGTCCGTCGTCGGGCGTTGTTGGCCCGCACTTTCGGGGTGCACACGGCTCTCGCGGTGGTGTTCGTCGCACTCGCTGTGATTCAGGCCTCCCTGAACGGACTCGAGTCGCTCGACTACGAGCTCGGAGCCGAGGCCGGCCCGGTGCCGGGCACGTTCGGGCTCGCGCTCACGGCCTCCTCCGCGTTCGCGCTGGCCTCGCCCCTCATCGGCTGGTTCGCCGCGTGGGCGCTGTCCTTCGCCCCGGCGCGGTCGCGCAACGCCATCGGCGTGCTGCCGATCGCGGCGATCCTGTTCGCGCCGCACCTGCTCGGAGACGGCAGCGACCCGAGCATCGTCGAGCGCGCCGCCACGGTGCTGCTCACGCTGGCGGCCGCGTACTGGGGAGTCGGCACGATCACCATGTGGGCCGCTCGCCGGGCGGTCCGTGAGCTGAGCACGCTCGGCCCGGTGGTTTCGCGCGTGCTTCCGGTGCTGATGCTGACCGTGCTGTTCTTCTTCTTCAACGCCGAGATCTGGCAGGTCGCGGTGAAGCTCGACTTCGCCCGCACTCTGGCTCTCTCAGGCGTGCTCGCCGCGATGGCGCTGCTGCTCACCACAGTGACCAACCGCGACGAGATCGCCACCGTGGTCGCCGACCATCGCGCCGAGTTCGGCGACTCCGCCGTGCCGTTGCGCCGGGCCGAGCGCACGAACATCCTTCTCATCACCGTGCTCGTGATGATGATGCAGTACGTGCTGGTGGCCGGGCTCGTGTTCGTCTTCTTCGTGCTGTTCGGCATGCTCGCGCTGCCCGACGCCACGGCGCACTCGTGGATGAACGAAGCGCCGCAACGATTCTCGGGCGTGCTCGCGGCGGTGCCGGTGAGCACCGCGCTCGTGAAGGTGTGCACGGTGCTCGCCGCCTTCTCCGCGCTCAACTTCGTCGCCACGGCCTCCCCCGACCAGGCCTACCGCGACGCCTTCATCGAGCCGACCGTGGCCGACATCCGCGAGGGCCTGCGCGTACGGGAGGCGTACCTCGCACGGCCCGAAACCGCGAAATCCGACCCTACGGATACATGACAGAACGTTTGCATATCGGTAATCG
Organism: Dermatophilus congolensis; assembly: GCA_030538115.1. Taxonomy (GTDB): domain Bacteria; phylum Actinomycetota; class Actinomycetes; order Actinomycetales; family Dermatophilaceae; genus Dermatophilus; species Dermatophilus congolensis_B. The sequence continues at coordinate 180,443 of JAUNUP010000007.1, forward strand.
TGTGTAATAGTTGCGTCGTCGGCCGACGCACCCTATTCGTCCCAAAACACGAGGACCCGTCATGCCCTCTCTCATCCTTCTGGCCCTTGTCGGCCTCGGCGCGCAGCTCGTCGACGGCAGCCTCGGCATGGCCTACGGAGTCACCTCCACCACACTGCTTCTCGCGATCGGCACCAACCCTGCGGCCGCGTCGGCGACGGTGCACCTCGCCGAGATCGGCACCACCCTCGCCTCCGGCGCCTCGCACTGGCGCTTCGGCAACGTCGACTGGAAGGTCGTGGCGAGGGTCGGCATCCCCGGCGCGATCGGCGCCTTCCTCGGCGCGACCTTCCTGTCGTGGCTGTCCACCGAGATCGCGGCGCCGGTCATGTCACTCGTGCTTCTGACGCTGGGCCTGTACATCCTCATCCGGTTCACATTCCGCGGCGTCTCCACGAAGCACATCGGCAAGCCCCTGCGCCGCCGGTTCCTCACTCCCCTGGGCCTGTTCGCGGGCTTCGTCGACGCCACCGGAGGCGGCGGCTGGGGCCCGGTCGGCACCCCCGCCCTGCTGGCCAGCGGCCGCATGGAGCCCCGCAAGGTGATCGGCTCCATCGACACGAGCGAATTCCTCGTCGCCATCGCCGCTAGCGCGGGCTTCTTCATCGGTCTCGGAGGCGGCGCGATCGTGCCGTCGATGGCCCTCGCCCTGCTCATCGGTGGTCTCATCGCCGCCCCGATCGCGGCCTGGCTCGTGCGGCACATCCCGCCGCGCCTGCTCGGCTCGGCGGTCGGCGGGCTCATCATCCTCACCAACGTGCGCAGCCTGCTGCGCAGCGACTGGGTCGACGCGCCCGCCTCGGTGCAGCAGCCCGCGCTCATCGGCATCGCCGTGATCTGGGCGCTGGCGATCGCCTACTCCGTGCGCCAGCACCGCCGCGACGTGGCGGCATCCCTCGCCCGGGCCGAACGCGAGGCAGCAGCCTCGTCCCAGCGCGATGCCGCGCTGGAGGCGGACCCCGCCTGATCCGGCCTCTTACACGAAGAAGCTCCCCCGCCCGGAGACCCCGGGTTGGGGAGCTTCTTCGTGCGTGCGTCAGTCGCCGATGCGCAGGCCTGTCGAGGTGTCGAACAGGTGCACGTGCTCGGGCTTGGGCACGAGGTAGACCTTCGAACCCTTCTCCGGAGGCTTGCGCCCGTCGGTGCGGGCGATGATCGCGTTGTCGCCGTCGGCGCCCGGGGTGGTGCCGTAGATGTACGCGTCGGCGCCCAGCTCCTCGACCACCTGTACCTCGACGGGCAGGCCGTCGGTGTCGCTGAGGGTGAAGTCCTCGGGGCGCACACCGAGGGTGACCGAGGAGCCGCCCTGCGAGAGCGTGTCGCGCGGCACCGGGGTGACGTGCGAGCCGAACTTGACGCCTCCGTCGACCACGGGGACCTCGAAGATGTTCATCGCGGGCGAGCCGATGAAGCCGGCGACGAAGACGTTGTCGGGGTGGTCGTACATACGGCGCGGGCTGTCGCACTGCTGCAGGATGCCGTCTTTGAGCACCGCGACGCGGTCACCCATCGTCATGGCCTCGATCTGATCGTGCGTGACGTACACCGTCGTGACGCCGAGATCGCGCTGCAACTTGGCGATCTGGGTGCGGGTCTGCACGCGCAGTTTGGCGTCGAGGTTCGACAACGGCTCGTCCATGAGAAAGACCTGCGGGCTGCGCACGATCGCGCGACCCATCGCGACACGCTGCCGCTGACCACCCGAGAGGGCCTTCGGCTTGCGGTCGAGGTACTGCGTCAGGTCGAGCAGACCCGCCGCCTCCTCGACGCGCTTGCGGATCTCCTCCTTGCCGACGCCCGCGATCTTGAGAGCAAAGCCCATGTTGTCGGCGACGCTCATGTGCGGGTAGAGGGCGTAGTTCTGAAAGACCATCGCGACATCGCGGTCTTTCGGGGAGACGTGGGTGACGTCGCGATCACCGATCCAGATCTTGCCGCGCGTGACCTCTTCGAGGCCCGCCAGCATCCGCAGGCTTGTCGACTTTCCGCATCCGGAGGGGCCCACGAGAACGAGGAATTCCCCGTCTCCGATATCGATGTTCAAGTCATCGACAGCGGGCTTCTCAACCCCGGGATACACGCGCGTGGCGCCATCGAAACGCACAGTGGCCATGATGAAACTCCTCTTCACCGGCAGGAACGTGCCGGACGATCCGTTGTGAAGAAACGAAAGGCCCGGCCGCACCGTACGGGCGAACCGGGCTACCTCGCAGGATAGCGTCCGCGGCGGCGCACACCAGCCGTAAGACGTCAGGTCTCATCCCAGGCCGACGGCCGCGAAACCCGTGTTTCGTGAGCGACCGTTAAGGTCAGGCGCCTTCGAGCCGACTCTTGTCAATGGACGATCGCACCGCCCGACAAGCCGCGGTGCCCGCAGCACATACCGAACAGGTGCGTTGATGACCCTCGAAGCCTCGACCTCAGGCGACACCCCGACTCGTTCCAACCCGTTGGTCGCCTGGTTCTCGAACCGTGGCATCGTCGGCAAGATCATGGCCGCAGTCGGTCTCGTCGCGTTGACCACGGCACTCGTCGGCGGAGCGGGCCTGCTCGCCGTCAACAACGTCGCCGGCCTCAACAAAGAGATGCACTCACGCGACGTCGAAGGCATCGACGCTGCTCACCGTGTCTCCTATGACTACCTGCTGGTGCGTCAGCTCTCCGCGAGCGCGAACCTCATGAACGACCCGGCGGCGAAGAAGGCCCTGCAAGACCAGCGAGCCGGAGTCATCGACCGGCTCAAGGCCGAGTCGGTCGCCTTCGCGGAGCGCGCCGACCTCACCGACGCCGAGCGCACCACTGCCGGCGAGGTGGTCGTGCACGTGAACGAATACCTCGAGCTCATGGCGGAGGTCGAAGGCCTGTTCACCGCCAACAAGCCTGCCGAGGCCAACGCCCTGCGCGGAGGTCGCATGGCCGAGGTGTCCGCCGAGCTCGCCAAGGGGCTCACCAAGATCGTCGAAGACAAGAAGGCCGTCGCCGCGGCCGCTTCCGAGTCGGCGCAGGCCTCCGCCCGCACCAGCGCGATCATCGTCATCCTCATCGGGCTGCTCGGCGTGATCGCGGCCGCGTTGGCGGCTCGGTTCGTGGGCCGCAACGTCGTCAAGGGTCTGGGCGACATCACGCGCGTCGCCGACGCCGCCGCCAACGGCGACCTGTCGCAGCGCATCCGCAGCACCGCCACCGACGAGACGGGCCGCGCCTCCCATTCGCTCGACGCCGCGTTCACGCAGATCGGCTCCCTCATCCGTCAGGTCGGAGCGACCACCGACGAGGTCGTGCAGGGCGTCATCGAACTGCGCGCCTCCTCCGGCCAGATCGCGGGCCGGGCACAGTCGGCAGCGAACGAGGCCGCGACGGTGGCCGACTCCGCCTCCGGAATCTCGGGCAACGCGCAGACGGTCGCGGCCGGCACCGAGGAGATGACCGCGAGCATCCGCGAGATCAGCAAGAACGCCAGCGATGCGGCCTCCGTCGCCGCGAGCGCGGTCACCGTGGCGCAGCAGACCAACGAAACCGTCGCCCAGCTCGGCACCAGCTCGGCCGAGATCGGCGAGGTCGTGCGCACGATCACCGGCATCGCCGAACAGACCAACCTGCTGGCCCTCAACGCCACCATCGAGGCGGCTCGCGCCGGCGAGGCCGGCAAGGGCTTCGCCGTAGTCGCCACCGAGGTCAAGGACCTCGCCCTCGAGACGGCCACAGCCACCGAGGACATCAGCCGCCGCGTCGAGCAGATCCAGATCGACACCCAGGCCGCCGTCGCCGCCATCAGCGAGATCTCCGCGATCATCGCGGCGATCAACGACACGCAGTCGACCATCGCCTCCGCCGTGGAGGAGCAGACCGCCACCACCAACGAGATGGGTCGCAGTGCCGGAGACGCCGCGAGCGGCAGTTCCGAGATCGCCGGTGGAGTCGCCTCGATCGCGAGCACCGCGACCGAGGCCGCGAACGCGATCGGCGCCATGGGCACCACGCTCGACACCCTCGCCGAGCGCGGACGCACCCTCCAGCAGCGAGTGGGCGCGTTCACCCTCTGACGCGCTCACCCAAACGACGCGCTCACCCAAATGACGCTGAGTGCTCCGGTTCTCGTCGACTGCTCCAGGCACCACTGGAGCAATGAGCGACGTCCGGAGCACTCAGTGTCGTTTCGTGATGTTTCGCGCTCGGGTCAGAGCAGCACGACGGTGCGGCCGTCGTGCAGGATGACGCGGCCCTCTGCGTGCCAGCGCACCGCGTCGGAGAGGGCCTTGCTCTCGGTGTCGCGACCTGCAGCGACGAGGTCTTCGGGGCTGTAGGCGTGGTCGACGTGCTGCACCTGCTGCGCGATGATCGGGCCCTCGTCGAGGTCGCTGGTCACGTAGTGCGCGGTCGCCCCCACCGTCTTCACACCGCGGGCATACGCCTGGTGGTACGGCTTCGCGCCCTTGAAGCTGGGCAAGAACGAGTGGTGGATGTTGATGACCCGCCCCTCCATGCGATCGGAAAGCTGCTCGGAGAGGATCTGCATGTAGCGGGCCAACACCACCAGGTCGACCTCGAACCGGTCGACGAGGTCGAGCAGCTTCTGCTCCGCCTCCGGCTTGTTCTCGGGCGTGACGGGGATGTGGAAGAACGGCACCCCGTGCCACTCCGACAGCGACCGGTGCGTCGTGTGGTTCGAGACGACCGCGACGATCTCGATCGGCAGCTCACCGATGCGAGCGCGGAAGAGCAGGTCGGTGAGGCAGTGCTCGAACTTGCTCACCATGATCAGCACGCGCTGGCGGTGCGTCGACGGCACGAGATCGAACCGCAGCTGCAACCTCTCCGCCACCGGCTCGAACCGGCGACGCATCTCGTCAAGGCCCGGGTCGGCGAAGCCCTCGGTGATGCGGTACTCGACGCGCACGAAATAGTGCATGGCACGCATGTCGTCGAACTGCTTGATCTCGACGATGTCGGCGTGCTGCTCCACGAGATAGCCGGTGATGGCGTGAAGAACGCCCGGCGCCTCGGGACCGTCGGCGGTCAGAACGTACGAGCCGGTGCTGCCCACGGTCGCGGGATTGTTCAGTGGCATGGGCGCTCTCCTGTCGACGACGGAAACGGACGTGACGACCATCGAAACACGTATCCCACCCGGATGGGAGCACTAATCCCGCGCCCCCACCTCCCCACCCCAGTGCCGAGCCCCTCGAACGCCCGCGCCTCAACGACGCTGACTGCTCCCGTCACGGCCGGAGCGGTGAGCGACGCGTGGAGCAGTCAGCGTCGTTAGGCCTACCGTGGGGGCATGTCGTCAGGTACCGGCCCTCGCGTGGGCGCGCACGTCGACCAACACGACCCCGTCTCCGCCGCCAGGACCCTGGGCGCACGGGCCGTGCAGATCTTTCTCGGCGACCCGCAGAGCTACAAGGGGCCGGTCGTCTCGTACACGGGCGGTGCGGAGGCGCTCAAGGCTGCCGTCGAAGCCGCCGACCTGGCCCTCTACGTGCATGCGCCGTACCGGATCAACGTGGCCTCGACGAACAACCGGGTCCGCATCCCCGGCCGCAAGCTCCTGCAGCAGCACGTCACTGCCGCCGCGGAGGTCGGTGCGCGCGGCGTGATCGTGCACGGCGGCTATCTCGGCGCCGCCGAGGGCGCAGCCATCGGGTTCGACAACTGGCGCAAGTGCGTCGACGGACTCGACCTGCCGATCCCGATCCTCATCGAGAACACGGCCGGAGGCGAGAACTCGATGGCCCGGTACGTCGAGTCGATCGAGCGGCTCTGGGAGGCAATCGGCCGCGCCTCCGGAGCCGAGAACGTGGGGTTCTGTCTCGACACCTGCCACGCCCACGCCGGTGGAAACGACCTGGCCACAGTGGCTGACCGCGTGCTCGCGATCACCGGTCGCATCGACCTCGTGCACACCAACGACTCCCGAGACGACTTCGACTCCGGAGCCGACCGCCACGCCAATATCGGCAAGGGCCGTGTCGACCTGGAGGCACTCGCGGCATGCCTGCGCACCGCAGCGAAAGCGGGAGCGGATTTCGTGGTCGAAACCGCCCCGGAAGGCCAACCCGAAGACATCGCCTGGATCAAGTCCAAGGTGAACTGACCCGGCTACGCCAGGTGTGCCGTGGCTCACTCGATCGAAGAGGAGACCTACAGACGGACGGGTCGAAGGCGCGGACTACCTGACCTGTGCCGTGGCACATGTTCCAGCGGGACCTCCCCTGTCGACAACAGTGCCACGGCACAGGACTCCGGGGCTCACCCATCGCCGGGCTTCGAGCCTGGTCAGGGCATCTCCGCGACGGCACGGACCACCTGACCTGTGCCGTGGCACTCGCGCGAAAAGGAAACGTACAGACCGACATGTGCCACGGCACCCCACCGGGCACGTGACGGTCCCGTGGCACATGTTCCAGCAGGACCTCCCCTGTCGACAACAGTGCCACGGCACAGGTCGCGCAGCGGGCTCCCCTACAAGGAGTCGATGAGGACTATCGAGTTTCTGCCGTTGCCGTAGGCGGCCTGGCGGGCCTTGGGTAGGTCGGCGCGTTCGCCTCGGACGAAGCCGTGTTGCAAGAACCACTGCGGTGCCTGTGTCGTGAGCGCGAGCAGCCGCACATGCCCCCGTGAACGGGCTTTCTTGCGTGCCCTCCGCAGCAGCACTGCAGCCAGGTCGCGCCCGCGATACTCGGGATGCACTGCGACGCAGGCGAATTCTGCCGAGGCCTCGTCGGGATAGTCGATGAGTTGGTTGCACGCGATGACCAGCCCGTCGCGCACGATCACCGAAAAGCTCGCGATGTCGAGTTCGAGCTGATCCCGGCTCCGAGGCAGCAGCAGTCCGAGCTTCTCCAGCGGAGCGATGAGCTCGAAGATGCCCTGCACGTCGGCGACGGTGGCCGCGCGAGTCGATTCGTAGTCGTCGTCGGCCGAGAGCATGAGCCCGCATCCGTCGCGTGTGAACAGCTCCCGGAGCAGCGGGCTCGCCCCCTCCGTGCCGATGAGGTGCGCGCGCCGAACCCCCGACCGGCACGCCGCGAGCGCCGCACGCACGCAGTTGCGGTCTTCGATGGAGAGGGAGTCGACGCCGAACTCCTCGTCGAAGAACCGCTGGGCGCGGGTGAGCGAGAGCTGCCCAGAGTCACCAGCCTCGCGGGCCAGTCCCCATGAGCTGGGCTCGGATTCGATGACGAAGATGAGCTTGTCGGCGCCGAGCCCGGTGGCGACCGCCTCCGCGATGTCGGCGTTGCGCAGGTTGAACGCCTCCCCCGTCGGCGAGTACCCGACGGGCGAGAACAGCACGATGCGGTCGGTGTCGAGCGCCCCGCGGATCTCGGCGATGTCGACGCCGCGCACGAGCCCGCTCAGGCCGTGGTCGATCCCGTCGCGAACCCCCACGGGCTTGGCCGTGATCCACGTGCCGCCGACGACCTTGAGCCGCGCGCCCGCCATCGGGGTGTTGGCGAGGCTGGAGCTGAGCCGCGCTTCGATTCCCATGCGCAGCACACCGACTGCGGCTTTGACCGCCTTCATCGACTCCTCGTCGGTCACCCGCATGTCGCCATGGAACCGCGATTCGAGACCGCGCACCGCCAGCTCGTCCTCGATCTGCGGCCGGGCGCCGTGTACGAGAACGATCTTCACGCCCAGGCTCGACAGCAGCGCGATGTCGGCGAGCAGCCGGTCGGTATCGTCGCGCAGGCACACCTCTCCCGGAAACGCGATGACGAACGTCTTGCCGTGATGCGCGTGTACATACGGCGCAGCGCTGCGGATGGCAGCGACGAAATCGGGCCCGGAAACCATGCCACGACCGTACTAGCCTGCGACGCAGCCTCCCCCAACGGCATGCGCACCACGACCCCGCACCGCGCACGTCTCAGCCAGAGCAGCGGCGTGCGTCGGTCAACCGCCGCACCTCCGCTCCCCGACACTTGCTCTCCGTCACGCGACAGAATGCCGCTATGCCGTTTCTCTTCATCGACCTCGACAACACCATCGCCGATCGCGAGGGCTCCGTGCGCAGGTGGGCCGCCGCGTACGTCGAGCAGCGCCTCGGCCGGCCCGACCCCGCGCTCGCGGAGGCCGTGTTCGTCGCCGACGGTGACGGTATCCGGCCCAAACCCGAGGTCGCCGACGACCTGCAGCGCCTCCTCGGCCTCACCGACGACGAGAAGGCCGAGGTCATCAAGGTCCTGCGTGCCGGGGTACTCGAATACCTACTCCCCGACCCGGATGTCGACGCCGCCCTCACTCGCGCGACCGGGGCAGGCTGGACACCGTTCGTCGTGACCAACGGCAATGTGGTCCAGCAGAACAGCAAGCTCGACATCCTCGGCCTGCGCCCGCTGGTGGCCGGGATGGTAGTGAGCGAAGGCGTCGGCGTGAGAAAGCCAGACCCCCGCATCTTCGACCTCGCGGCAGAGGCCGGAGGCGGCACCCTCGAAGGCGCCTGGATGGTGGGCGACACGGCAGCGGCAGACATCGCGGGCGCGCAGGCGGCGGGCATCCGCTCGATCTGGATGCGCCGAGGCCGCGACTGGCCCGCCGACCAGCAACGACCGACGGCCATCGTCGACACATTCGCGGAGGCAGTAGAGGTAGTGCTCGCCTCAGAGTGACGGCCGCGCCGCACTCACTCACTCACGGCAGTTCACGCGAATGCGTTTTCTTCATCTACGTAGGTGCGCCGGAAGGGCCCCCTAGAGGCCTACCGGCGCACCCACGTAGCTGAAGGATTCGGAGCCCGCCGCTGCGGCCCCGCGCCCCGGTCCGATCAGAAGAAGCCCTGCTTGTTGGGGTTGTAGCTGACCAGGAGGTTCTTGGTCTGCTGGTAGTGGTCGAGCATCATCTTGTGGTTCTCACGGCCGATGCCCGACTGCTTGTAGCCACCGAACGCGGCGTGCGCGGGGTAGTGGTGGTAGCAGTTCGTCCAGACGCGGCCTGCCTTGATGGCGCGGCCCATCGTGTAGGCGCGGTGGGTGTGCCGCGACCAGACACCGGCGCCCAGTCCGTAGAGGGTGTCGTTGGCGATCTGCAGGGCCTCGGCGTCGTCCTCGAACGAGGTGAGCGCGACGACGGGGCCGAAGATCTCCTCCTGGAAGATGCGCATGGCGTTGGTGCCCTCGAAGACGGTCGGCTTGATGTAGTAGCCGCCGCGGATCTCCTCCGGCAGTTCCTGTGGGTCGACGGCTCCGCCTCCGACCAGCACCTTCGCGCCCTCCTTCTGACCGATGTCGAGGTAGCTCATGATCTTCTCGAACTGGTCGTTGCTGGCCTGGGCGCCCATCATCGTGTCGGTGTCGAGCGGGTTGCCCTGCTTGACGGCCTTGACACGCTCGATGGCGTCGGGCACGAACGAGTCGTAGATCGATTTCTGCACGAGCGCCCGCGAGGGGCAGGTGCACACCTCGCCTTGGTTGAGCGCGAACATCGCGAAGCCCTCGAGAGCCTTGTCGTAGAAGGCGTCCTTGGACTCGGCGACGTCCTCGAAGAAGATGTTCGGACTCTTGCCGCCCAGCTCGAGGGTGACCGGGATGATGTTCTCCGAGGCGTACTGCATGATGAGCCGCCCGGTCGTGGTCTCGCCGGTGAACGCGATCTTGCTGATCCGCGGGCTGGAGGCGAGGGGCTTGCCCGCCTCGACACCGAAACCGTTGACGACGTTGACGACCCCGGCGGGGATCAGGTCGCCGATCAGCTCCATGAGCTTGAGGATCGACCACGGAGTCTGCTCGGCGGGCTTGAGCACCACCGCGTTACCCGCGGCCAGCGCGGGCGCGAGCTTCCACACGGCCATGAGGATCGGGAAGTTCCACGGGATGATCTGCCCGACCACTCCGAGGGACTCGTGGAAGTGGTAGGCGACGGTGGTGTCGTCGATCTGCGAGATGCCGCCCTCCTGCGCCCGGATCGCCCCGGCGAAGTACCGGAAGTGGTCGGCGGCGAGCGGGATATCGGCGTTGAGAGTCTCACGTACGGCCTTGCCGTTGTCCCACGTCTCGATCACCGCGATGTCTTCGAGGTTCGCCTCGATGCGGTCGGCGATGCGCAGCAGAACCCTGGCGCGGTCGGCCGGGCTGGTCTTGCCCCACGCATCGGCGGCAGCGTGCGCGGCATCGAGCGCGGCGTCGATGTCTTCTGCCGTGCCGCGCGCGATCTGGGTGAAGACCTCACCGGTCACCGGCGAGATGTTCTCGAAGTACTGACCTTTCACCGGATCGACCCAGTCGCCTCCGATGAAGTGCCCGTACTTCTCCTTCACCTCGATGACGGATTCGGACGAGCCGGGGCGAGCGTAGACGGTCATGCGGTTCTCCTCGTCGTTGAGTGTTCCGGCCGCAACGGGACGGATGGCGGCCCGACGCGGAGGCCGAAGCATCAGCCCTGGCCGCGAAGTGCCGTTACCCGTAGTGTCGTGACCCACGCCACACTGTCAACAGCAGGCAACCGAACAGACGGGAGCACGCGATGGTTTCCCGAGTCGATGTCACGGAGGCGGCCGCCGCGCTGCTCCGCGAGCTGACCGAACAGCACGGTCCGCTGATGTTTCACCAGTCCGGCGGCTGCTGCGACGGCAGCTCGCCCATGTGCTACCCCGACGGGGAGTTTCGCACCGGCGACTCCGATGTCCACCTGGGCGATCTCGACATCGGGCTCGACCGCCCCGTGCCGGTGTGGATGTCGAAGGCCCAGCACGAACTGTGGCGCCACACGCACCTGACCATCGACGTGGTCAAGGGCCGCGGCGCAGGGTTCTCGGTCGAGGCCCCGACGGGCCAGCGGTTCCTCATTCGCTCTCGCCTGTTCACCGACGAGGAGACCGCCGCCCTGGCGACTCCGACCGTCTGAGCCGACGCGAGCCGAGCCGACGCGGGCCGACGCGAGACTGCGTTCACCGCGACCCCGAGGTTCGCTGCGCAGACCCCAGGGGGCATGATCGGGTGTGTGGGGCGTCACAGCGGCGCCTCACGTCACGATCCCAGGAGATGGCAATGCCCCGCGGAGAGTCCGACCGCAGTTCGATCACGCTCAGGTTTCTCGCCTCGCCCACCGATGCGGGGCAGTCGGGGTCGGTCTCGGCCGGCAAGGTGCTCGAGTGGATCGACAAGGCCGGTTACGCCGCCGCCGCGCAGTGGAGTGGCAAGTACTGCGTCACGGCTTACGTCGGCAACGTGCGGTTCAGCCGCCCCGTCGAGGTCGGCCACCTGGTCGAGGTGACGGCCCGCATCGTGCGCACCGGCCGCTCGTCGATGGACATCATGGTCGAGACGTACAGCGGCGACCCGAGCACCGGCGACCTCATCGAGGCCACGCACTGCCTCATGGTCTTCGTCGCCACCGACGAGAACGGCAAGTCCACGCCGGTGCCGCCGTTCGAGCCCCACGGCGAGGCCGAGCGTCTGCTGGCTCAGTGGGCCGTGCGTCGCTCCCGCGTTCGCGCCGAGATCCAGCAGGCGATGCAGGGCCAGGTGTACTCCGACGAGGGCACGGCGCCGCGCATCACGATGCGTTTTCTCGCGGCTCCCACCGACCGCAACTGGGGTGGCAAGGTGCACGGCGGGTTCGTCATGAACTGGATCGACGAGGCTGCACACGTGCTCGTCACGCAGTGGAGTGGCAACCCCGCCAACGCCGCGATCTTCACCGGCGGCGTGCGCTTCTACAAGCCGATGCACATCGGCGACCTCGTGGAGGTCGAGGCCCGTCTGCTCCACACCGGCCGCACATCGGTGCACGTCGGAGTGCACGTGCGCTCGGGCGATCCGGCTACGGGCGACATGTCGATGACCACGTACTGCCGCACGATCTTCGTCTCACTCGACGAAAACCGCGGTGCCCTGCCGACCCCGACGTGGGTGCCGGTCACCGACGAAGACAAGGCTCTCGACGCCCACGCCATCGATCTCATCGAGATCCGCGCCCGCCACGAGGAGACTGCGAATCCGACCGCCGGGCACTGATCCACCTATGAGAAGAATGTCATGATGTTTTAACAAATGCTTCCACTCGTTGTGCCGATGAGCCGTAGATGGCGCGGTCCACTACGAATTCACAGTTCCGTCCCCGGACTCCTCATCTACGACAGCACTCCGGAACTGGCGCTGCCCAGTCCGTAAGGGGTCATCAACTCACTACTGGCGGAATGGAGCCGTGTGTGAGATTTCTATAGTCATGCGACGACGGGTGCGGTGGGTATTGCTCGCGGTGCTGCTGTTCGCGGTCACGGCCGTTGTTGCGACGGCGGGGTCATTGGCGGCCAATGCCGTGTCCAATTCGCCTCAGTGGCCAGGCGCATTGGACCTGATCCGGCGATATCCGCTGGAGAGCCTCTTAACCTCGGCTCTCCTAGCGGGCGCAGCGGGAATCGGACTGTGGCAAGTGCAGAAGCGCGCCGACTCCCCCGAGCAGATCCGCCCTGCACTGCCCGGGCTGCCTTCATGGGTGGTGCGGCGGCCGGCTGAGCTGAACGAAGCGGTTGAGGCGCTGCGGTCCAAGCGACCGGGGCTGGTCGGATTGACGGGATTGCACGGGGCCGGGGGGTTCGGCAAGACCACGCTGGCGCAACTCATCCGCCATGACCGCCGGATTCGACACAGATTCGGCGATCGGATCGTGATGATAACAATCGGCCGCGATGCAGAGACCCCGCAGGAGATCGCCAGAAAGGTCTTGGACGTGATCACGTTTCTGACCGGGGAGGCGGCTCCACCACTGACGGATCCGAAATTGGCAGGTCAGCATCTGGGTGGGGTGCTGAATCAGCTGGGTCGAGTGCTGTTGGTGGTCGACGACGTGTGGACCAAGGAACAGCTTGAGCCGTTCCTGATGGGCGGCGACCGGTGCAAGCGGCTGATCACCACACGGGTGTCCTCCTGCATCCCAGCAGGCTCGACAAGAGTGTCGGTGGATCGCATGACGCCAGACCAAGCGCGGGCGGTCCTCACATTGGACCTGACCTCGATGGCTCCAGAATTGATCGAACAGTTGCTGAACGTCACAGGGCGGTGGCCGTTACTACTGCGGTTGGTGAACCGAGCGATCGTGGCCCGGGTGGACGACAAGTGCGGTATCGACCCTGCCGCACAGTTGATTCTCCAGGCGCTCATCCAGTCAGGACCAGGTGGTATCGACAGATACGGGGATCACCAGCGCGCCATGAATGTGGACGACCCCGACCAGCGCAACCGCGCGGTCGAGGCCACCCTGGCAGCCAGCATCGACCTGCTCGGCGAGCGCGAGGATCGGCAGCGGCTCCTGGAGCTGGGGATCTTCGCGGAGGATGAAGCGATCCCGCTGGACCTGGTTGCCACCCTCTGGCAAGCCACCAGCAGGTTGGACGTGGACGGCGCACAGACTCTGTGCCGTCGACTGGACGACCTCGCCTTGATCACTCGCCGAATCGGAGACAAGCACCGGGCCTGGATCGAGATCCACGATGTCATCCGCAGCTATCTACGGGATCGGCTCGGCGAGCAAGGGATCATCGCGGCGAACTCACGCTGGCTAGACTTGTTGGCGGACCAGACCGGCTCGGCCCCATCGCTGGAGGACGACGGCGTGGTCACGAAGTGGTGGGACTCGGCCGTATCAGGGCGGTACCTGCGAATCCACCTGGTGTCCCATCTCCTAGAAGCTGATCGGCGGGGGACCTCGGCCGCGGTGGCCTGTGATCTGCGTTGGGCGCTGACGCGTTTAAACGCCGGCGAGCTCAGCGGTGCGGTCGGCGATCTCACGAGTATCGGCACGCGAGAAGCACTGCTTCGTGCCCGAGCCCTAAACCGCAACGCCCATCTACTGGCCCCATTCCCTCAACGCGACCTCACCGAAGGCAATGTCGCATGTCGGTTGGCCGATGACCCCGCGTGGCATCGCCAGGCCAAGGCGGTCGGGGATCAGACCCGCAAACCACACCTGCTGCCCCGATGGCCGCTGCCTGACACTCCATCATCAGCCCTCTTACACGTGCTCACCGGCCACACCGGCTGGGTGCGGGCGCTGGCCGTGGACCCGAACGGTCAGTGGCTGGCCAGCGCCGGCATTGAAGGGACGGTACGAGTCTGGGACCCACACACCGGCACCGCACTGCACACCCTGACCGGCCACACCCGTGAGGTGTCGGCACTGGCCGCAGACCCGAACGGCCAGTGGCTGGCCAGCGCCGGCGACTCGACGGTACGAGTCTGGGACCCACACACCGGCACCGCACTGCACACCCTGACCGGCCACACC
>JAUNUP010000008.1:0-40766 GCA_030538115.1 Dermatophilus congolensis
TGTTGCTGTGCATGCGCCGGCGTGTGTCGGGTCGAGGGTAGCCCCGCCGACCTGAATCCTCGCAGCGAGGGCCGACAACGTGCACGGGGCGCAGCCCGGTTCGCGCGGGATGGATGGCGACGGCACTCTGTCGGTGCCCCCGCCTATCGTGGTCTCGTTCGTTGCACCCGCCCGTTGGAGCGCCCACCTCATGACTCTCGCCCCTGTCGTCGACGTGCTGACCCGCGATCCGGGTGCCGCCGCCGCTCTCGAATCGTTCCGTCGCCGTGAGCCGTTCGTCGACATCACGATCGCCGAGGGCGCGCGGCCGGCCTTTCTCGCGGCCCTCGTCCGCGACCTGCGCGCCGCCGGTCGCGAGCGCGGGGTCGTCGTGGCGGTCACCGCGACCACGCGGGCCGCGCAAGACCTCGAAGAAGCGCTCGGGTGCTACCTTCCCCATGCCGCCGTCGCGCAGTTTCCGAGCTGGGAGACGCTGCCGCACGAGCGGTTGAGCCCCCGCAGCGACACGGTCGGTAAGCGCCTCGCGGTGCTCCGTCGCCTCGAGCATCCGCACCCTTCGGCGACCGACGAAAGCAACGCCTACGGCCCCCTCGACGTGGTCGTGGTGCCGGTGCGTTCGCTGCTGCAGCCCCTCGCCGTCGGCCTGGCCGAGATCGAGCCCGTCGCTCTCGCGCTCGGGGAGGAGCGGCCGCTGCAGAACATCGTCGAGGCGCTCGCGTCGGCGGCGTACACCCGCACCGACCTGGTCGAGCGGCGGGGCGAGTTCGCTGTGCGCGGAGGAGTGCTCGATGTCTTTCCGCCCACCGAGGCGCACCCTGTGCGGCTGGAGTTCTTCGGCGACGAGGTCGAGGACATCCGGTATTTCAAGGTCGCCGATCAGCGCAGCTTCCCCTCCGTCTCCGAGGCGTCGCGGGCGCAGGCGATCAAAGAGGGCATGGTCCCTGCAGGTCTGTGGGCACCGCCGTGTCGCGAGCTGCTGCTCACCGACACGGTGCGCGAGCGGGCCGCCGAGCTGGCGGAGAGGCTGCCGGGCGTGGCCGACATGTGTACCCGACTTGCCCAGGGCATCGCGGTCGAGGGCATGGAGTCATTGCTGCCTGCCCTGGTCGACGGCATGGAGACGCTCGTCGACGTGTTGGCGCGCGCGGGCGACGCGACGCTCGTGCTGCTCGACCCCGAGAAGATCCGCACCCGCGCGCACGACCTCGTGGCCACGAGCGAAGAATTTCTCGACGCGAGCTGGTCGTCGGCGTCTTCCGGCACGACGGAGAAGCAGGTGCCGATCGACCTGCGGGGTGTTCTCGACCGCGCTTCGTACCACACGCTCGGTGACACCCGGGCCCAGGCCAACGCTGCGGAGGTGCCGTGGTGGTCGCTCACCTCGTTCGTCGCCGACCCCGAGACCGCGGCCGATTCACAGAGCGCACAGGCCCCTTCGGCGGCCCAGGACTTCGGTGACGACGCCGACACGCTCTACCTGCGCGTCGACAGCCACGACACCCCCACCTACCGGGGCGATTTCGAGTCCGCGACCCGCGACCTCGCGCAGTGGACCGGCGCCGGCGACCTCGTGGTCGTCACCACGGCCGGTCGTGGCCTGGCCGATCGTCTGGCCGAGGTGCTCGGCGAGGCCGACGTGCCGGTGCGCCTGAACCCCGACGGCCTCGACACCGAGACCGGCATCGTGCACCTGACCAAGGCCGATGTCGGAGGCGGGTTCGTCGCGCCCTCCTGCGGCCTCGTGCTGGTCACCGAGGCCGACCTCGTCACCGGCAAGGGCAACGGCCGCTCCGGCTCGACCCGCGACATGCGCAAGATGCCCTCGCGACGCCGCAACCAGGTAGACCCGCTCTCGTTGCGGCCCGGCGACCTCGTCGTGCACGAGCAGCACGGGGTGGGCCGGTTCGTCGAGATGACCCAGCGCACCGTGCAGGGTGCCACCCGTGAGTACGTGCTCATCGAGTACGCACCGAGCAAGCGAGGGCAGCCGGGTGACCGGCTGTTCGTGCCGACGGATCAGCTCGATCAAGTGACCCGGTACGTCGGCAGCGACGCCGAGGGCAGCGGCAAGCTCAACAAGCTCGGCGGCTCCGACTGGAAGCAGACGAAGGCGAAGGCGAAGAAGCACGTCAAAGAGATCGCTGGCGAGCTCATCCGCCTCTACTCCGCTCGGATGGCGACGCGCGGGCACACGTTCGGCCCCGACACCCCGTGGCAGGCCGAACTCGAAGACGCGTTCGCGTACATCGAGACCCCCGATCAGCTCTCCAGCATCGACGAGGTCAAGGCCGACATGGAGAAAGAAGTGCCGATGGATCGCCTCATCTGCGGCGACGTCGGCTACGGCAAGACCGAGATCGCGGTGCGGGCGGCGTTCAAGGCGATCCAAGACGGCAAGCAGGTGGCGGTACTCGTGCCGACCACGCTGCTCGTGCAGCAGCATCAGCAGACCTTCTCGGAGCGGTACGCCCAGTTCCCGGTGGTCGTGAAGTCACTCTCGCGGTTCCAGACCGACAAGGAGGCCGCTGCGGTCATCGCGGGCCTGAAAGACGGCTCCGTCGACATCGTCATCGGCACCCACCGGCTGCTCAGCGGCAGCGTCACGTTCAAAGACCTCGGCCTCGTCATCATCGACGAGGAACAGCGCTTCGGTGTCGAGCACAAGGAGCAGCTCAAGGCGATGCGCACGAACGTCGACGTGCTGGCCATGTCGGCGACCCCGATTCCGCGCACGCTGGAGATGGCGGTGACGGGCATCCGCGAGATGTCGACGCTGGCCACGCCTCCGGAGGAACGGCACCCGGTCTTGACTTTCGTCGGCGCGTACAACGACCGGCAGGTCGCCGCCGCGATCCGGCGCGAGCTGCTGCGCGAAGGCCAGGTCTTCTTCGTACACAACCGGGTCTCCGACATCGAGCGGGTCGCCTCGCACCTGCGCGAGCTCGTGCCCGAGGCCCGCATCGAGACCGCGCACGGCCAGATGGGCGAGAACCGGCTCGAGAAGGTGGTGGTCGACTTCTGGGAGAAGGAGTTCGACGTGCTCGTGTGCACCACCATCGTCGAGACGGGCCTCGACATCTCGAACGCGAACACGCTCATCCTCGACCGGGCCGACCGGTTCGGGCTCTCGCAGCTGCACCAGCTCCGCGGTCGTGTGGGGCGCGGGCGCGAGCGGGCGTACGCCTACTTCATGTACCCGCCCGACAAGCCGCTCACCGAGACCGCGCACGACCGGTTGGCCACCATCGCGAGCCACACCGACCTCGGTGCGGGCATGCAGGTGGCGATGAAAGACCTCGAGATGCGCGGCGCAGGCAACCTGCTCGGCGGCGAGCAGTCGGGCCACATCGACGGTGTCGGGTTCGACCTGTACGTGCGGCTGGTCGGCGAGGCCGTGGCCGACTTCCGCGACGGCGGGACCGGCGAAGAGGCCCCTCGTGAAGTCAAGATCGAGCTGCCCGTCGACGCGCACATCCCGCACGAATACGTGGCCGAAGAACGGCTGCGGCTCGAGGCGTACAAGCGCCTCGCCTCCGTGACCGACGACGCGGGGCTCGACGAGATCGTGGCCGAGCTCATCGACCGGTACGGCAATTACCCCGAGCCGGTGGCGAACCTCATCGAGGTGGCGAAGCTGCGCACGGTCGCCCGCCGGGCGGGGATCAGCGATATCGGGGTGCAGGGCAACGCGATCCGCTTCTCGCCGGTCGAGCTCAAAGAGAGCCAGCAGTTGCGGCTCACCCGCATGTACAAGCGGACGATGATCAAGCCCGCGATCAGGCAGATCCTCGTGCCACGGCCCATGACCGCGCCGATCGGAGGTCAGCCGCTGCGCAACCGCGAAGTGCTGGCCTGGTGTACCGAGCTGATCACGCAGATCTTTCTCGACGTTCCCGTGACGACCCGCTGAGCCCGAAATCGCGGCGCCCGAGGCAACGGCGCCCGAGGCGACGACGAACGAGGCCGAGTGGCCGCGGCGGCGCTACGCCCGGTGCGAGCCCTGGTACCGCGACTTGGGGGTGAGCTTGGCGGCCACCTTGGTGGGCAGCGCCATCATGGCGCTGCGGATCACGATGACGAAGTCGCGGCGCACGGAGGGGATAAGCAAGCCGACGAGCGCGGTCCACAGGAGCGCGGCGAGGCCGCCGACGAGCACCTGCAGCACGACGTTGTCGACCAGCAGGGTGCCGCCGAACGCGGCGAGTGCCGCGGGCAGTGAGACGAGGAAGACGGCGCGGCTCGACTCCGCGGTGACGCCGGCGACGGGCACCGAGGTCATCGTGGAGATCTTGCGCAGTGAATACCACCAGAACCAGATGGCCGCGATGAGGTGCCCGAAGGCGACCCCGAGGGGGCCCCAGGGGAGGCCGCCGAGGATGAGCACGAGCATGACCGGGCGGGTGATCAGGTACATGCGGAAGAGCTGCCCGGTCTGCCCGAGCGAGACGTAGACCTGGTAGAACATCACGGTCAGCGCCTTGAACACGCCTCCGGCGGCGAGCACGGCGAAGATGGGCGCCGCCGCCGTCCACTGCGACCCGAGCAGGATCGCCACCAAGGGAACGGCTAGTCCGCCCATGACACCGAACCCGAGGCTCAGTACGTAGCAGCTCACCAGATGCATGCGGCGCACGTAGTGGTCGAACGTGACCCGCTCGTTCTGCACCTTAGAGAGCACCGGCAGCGCGACGCTCTGGAACGGCACGTTCGTCAGGCCGAGCGGCACGAGCATGAGGCGGTAGGCGCGCGAATAGAGGCCCACCGCATTCGGGCCGAGCACCGCGCCGATGCCGATGTTGTCGACATTGTTGATCGCCCAGCCGAGCACGTTGGTACCAAGGATGGGCCAGCCGAACGTGAAGAACTTGCGGATGTTCACGTCGCGTCGGTAGCGGCCGGGCAGCCAACGGCCGATCACCATCGTGGCGATGAGCGCGACGACGACCGAGAGCCACTGCTGCACGACCTGGGCCCACAGCCCCATGCCGGCCAGGGCGGCGATGATGGCGCCGGTCGCGGCGACGAACTGCGCGCCCACGTCGATGAGCGCGAGCGAGGTGAACTTGAGCTTGCGCATGAGGTCAGCGCGGTACTGCGTGGTCGCGCCGGAGATGAGGAAGGTGCCGGCCAGCACCAGGGTGACCGAGACGACCTCTGGGTCGCCGTAGATGAGCGCAAGCAGCGGTGCGGAGGCGGCCGCGGCGAGGCCGCACAGGGTGCCCAGGCCCACGTTGGCCCAGAAGAGGTTGTTGCGCTCGCCGGCGGAGAGGTCGGGGGCCTGGATGGCGCCCGAGGAGAGCCCGAAATCGCGGACGATGTCGGCGACGCTGACCACCGACATGACCATGGCGAACAGGCCGACTTCGGCGGGCGTCAGCAGCCTCGACAGGACGAGCAGGGAGCCGAGCTGGACGACGAGACGCAGGCCCTGCGAGATCAGGGTGATGCCCGCGCCGCGCGCAGCCCTACTGGCGAGTCCTGCCATCGGTCGAGTCCTTTCGAGCGACCCGTTGGCCGGCCGCAGGGAGCATCGTCGCATATTCGCCCAGACCCACGGACAAGGCCTAGGAACCGCGGATCAGTGGTGGGTCGACGGGCTCTACCATGGTCGATAAGGGGTACGAAGGGGCCATTAGAGCTGCTGTACGTGAATGGATCAGGAATGTCGGGGGAAGTCCTTGGTCCAGGCGGGGGATTTCTGTGAGGGTGCGAATAATTCGCGGCATCGCCGCGTCCGTTTGTGCGGGCGCGCTCATGTGTGGCGTTCTCGTCGGATGCTCCAAGGGCGACGACTTCGACCCGGCCTGGGAAGCCGAAGTGGCGCAACGACTTCCGAAACCCGCGACGCGCGGTACTGACGCTTTCGGTAACGCCGAGAACGCCGATATCATCGGCCGCTTTCTTTCCACCTCCGTCGATGTTTTCTCGGCCAACACTGAACTGACGGCGGAGCAATGCGGTGATGCCGTCGAGGCCCTGAGTGGCCAGGCGCCCGCCGAAGAACTGTTCCGCGCCGCCTCGTCGGTGCGCGACCGGGCGCTGAGTCAACTGGTTCTCAACTCTCGCCAGCAGGTGGGGGCCTACCTCACCCGCTGCATCGGCAACGAGACCGCACGGGGAGCCGTGGAGCCGACAGCCGCGCCGGGGTCGTCACGTGAGGTCGTGCGCGAATCGCTGCGCTTGGCCGCTGGGCGGTACCAGGAGGTGCGGGGATGAGGGCACGCACGTCGTCCGCAGCCGCGGCCGTGACGTTCGCGTTGGTGGCAGCCGGTGCCGCGTCGGCATCGGGCGCAGCCGCCGGCTCGGCCACCGCCGCGCCGGGCGCGAGTACGGCCACATCGGGTACGCACATCACGTGGCTCGCCATCGGTGACAGCGTGAGTTCGGGCCTCGGGCTCAGCCCTGTCGAAGACTCGCCGTCGTCCTGGGGCCGCGACTGCTACCGGGCGACCACCGGCGTGAACGTCGCGTGGCCGGTGCAGGCCGCCCGTGCCCTCTCCAAAGACGGAGTGAAGGTCGACCAGCAGGTTACGGCCTGCTCGGGCACGGTGACCGACGACTGGGCCCGCGAGGTCGCCGAGGCCTACCAGCGTGCCGGTGTCTCGGTCTCGACCCCGACGACCGACTCGGGAGCGCCCGTGGAGTCGTCGCCGCTGGTCCGCGAGATCGCCGGTCTGGCCGCCTCCGGCAAGCGCTGGAACCTCCTGACGCTCTCGTTCGGTGCCAACAACATCGACAGCGGAGCGTTCGTCGAGGGGTGCGCCGACATCGGCATCTCCGGAGGCCGTGACCTCGACTGGGGAGGCCCGGGGTGGGGCGGCTGCGACGTCACGCGCGAGACGATCCAGGCGCAGATCGACGCGCTCGTCGGGCGTGCACCTGCGAAGGGCATGGTCAACGGCACGGTCCCGCTGGTCGCGGCCAAGACCGGGGACGGCAATTCCGGTCTCATGCCGCTCTACGACTCCCTGGCCCGGTTCGTCGAACCCGGCGGAGTCGTGCTCATCGTCGGCTATCCGCAGCTCGTCGAGTCGCCCGAGCGTACGGTCGCCTCGGAACTGTGGAAGATTCCCGAGCACCTGCTGGCCTCGGTCGGCAACTGCTCGGGCATCTCGTATTCGGACATCCCGACCGTGCGTTGGGCGTTCTCACAGCTCAACGCTGGCATCAAGGAGGCGGTCGAGTCCGCCGACCAGAACTGGGCTCCGCGAGGCGTGCGGTTCAGGTTCGTCGACACCGCCCAGGCCGTCTTCGAAAGCGACCGGGGCAGGCACGCGCTGTGCAGCCAGGACCCCTGGATCGGCGACACCTCCCAACTGTCCACCGGCGGTGCGATGCACCCGAATGCGCGCGGGCACGCCGCGCTCGGGCAAGCAGTGGCCCACGAACTGTCCACACTCCTGCGCGAGTCGCGTTGATGCGACACACTTGCGCCGGTCGACCCGGAGCCGATGAGGTACTGCGGGGTCACCGGCGCTCAGGGGACCCACTACTCGTCACGAAGGAGCCGAACCATGCGAATGGGCGACAGCGCACGCCGCCGTCTGCGCGGAGCGACGCGCAGGGCCGGTAACCGGGCCGCCGCGGCCCGGATGGTGCTCAAGGCCGCGCACGACGGCATCGACCTCGACATCAGCATCGACCCCAGTGCCCGCGTCTCCACCGGGGTGGTGCTCACCGGCACCGGCGTGGGCAAGGCCAAGGTCACCATCGGGCCAGGCTGCATCGTCGAGAGCAACGTCGTCTTCAGGCTCTCGCCCGGCGCCGTGATCGAGATCGGCCCCGAGGTGAACCTGCGCTCCGGCACCGCCCTCAACGTGGGCGGTCACCTCGAACTGCACGGCGAGAACAACATCTCGTGGAACTGCATCTTCCACTGCGCCGACCACGTGGTTCTCGGGCGGCGCAGCGGATTGTCGGAGGGCGTGTCGATCATCGACAGCACCCACTACCGCTCCGACGAGAGCGCCGGCGACGGGCACGGGTACCACAACTTCTACGCCCGTCCCGTGCTGATCGGTCGGGAGGTGTGGCTCGCGGCCCAGGTCATCGTCACGCACGGTGTCACGATCGGTGACAAGGTGACGGTCGCCTCCGGCAGCATCGTCAGCCGCTCGATGCCCGCGGGCGCGCTGGTGAACGGCCGCCCCGCGAAGGTGCTGCGTAAAGAATGGTCGGGCAGGCCGTCCGACGCGTGAGCGCCGGTCGACCGCCCGCCCGGCCGAGAGCCCTGCTGGGCGGCCTGCTACTGAGCGGCCTTGAGTGCCGAGCCGTCGGTCGTGTCGCTGACGTTCGGTGGCAGCGTGCTCAGTGCGGCGTCGTCGCGGCGCAGTATGCGCGAGGTCGCGGCTGTGACCGTGGAGTTTGCCGGCACGTTGCGGAGCACGACGGCGTTGGCGCCGATCGTGACGTCGTCGCCGATCGTGACCTTGCCCAGCACCTTGGCTCCGGCGTTGATCGTCACGTTGTCGCCGAGGGTGGGGGAGTCGGTCGGGTTGGTGAACCCGAGCGTGACCCCCTGGTTGAGCCAAGCATTGCTGCCGACGCGCTCGCAGTGCATGAACGTGGCGTCGCCGTGCTGGATGTACAGGCCTGGGCCGACCTTGTCGGGCGACATGAGCAGGTGCAGCGACGGCAGGCCGGGGGCGAACGGCGCGATGATGTTGCCGATCGCGCCGAGGCGCCAGTACACGAGAGTGCGGAATTCGGGTGCGGAGGCGAGCAGCAGCCACAGACCCCGGTTGGGGGTGCCCTGGATTCCGCGCACGCGCATCCACCGCTCCACGTCGGCGAGAATGACGTCGCGGCGTCTGCTGCGGCGTACGGCCAGAAGTGCAAGGGGAGTCCGGGCCGACGACAGGGTGATGGCGAGCCGCTTGCGGCGTCGGATTCGTGACCAATAGTCTCGAGTGCCGATTTCCTGTGTCACGTTTCCCCCCGTGATGCGAACGTCAATTCACTTGCGAATAACGTTGTGACGCAAGTGAATTGGCTTGAGCCTCCGAATGATCCCCCGTGTATGTCCGCGGAAGACCACACCCCTGTGGTCGTGGACGTACACCGGGGAGCCTAGCCTGTGAGCGCTTCGGTACGTCGACCCACGTTTGTCGCCCGGGCCGTTATGGGCACCACACGGCACATTCCGTCGCGGTCGTCGGCACAGTTGTCGTATTCATTGCTTTGTTCGTCGGTCTGTTCGTCTCTCTCGTGTGCGGAGGATTCGTGAGAATCGCATTGCTGAGTCTTCACTTCTCTGAATACTCGCTCCACCTCGCTCGGGCGCTCGCCACGGAGAACGATGTGCTGCTCGTTCTCGAAAAGCACCGGGCGACAGGCGAATTGGGAGACGACTTCACCCGTTTCGCCGTGCCTGGCCTGCGGATCGAGGTCGTGGAGTTCGACCGCACGCCCAAGGCCATCGTCGACGAAGTGCGTGCCATCGCCGGGTTGCTGCGCCGGTTCACGCCCGACGTGGTGCATGTGCAGGAGACGCACTTCGACGCCCTCGCGATTCTGCTGCCGGTCATCGGCCGGCTTCCGTACGTGTTGACCGTGCACGACCCGAGCCCGCACTCGGGCGAGGAAGACACGGGCCTGCTCGGCCGTCGCCGCGAGCTCTACCGGCTCGCGCACCGCCGCCGCGCCGACATGGCGATCACCCACGGAGCCGTGCTCGCCGGGCAACTCGCGCGGGTCAGCCCGCACCTCGCGGGTCGCATCGCCGACATCCCGCACGGGCCGCTCGGGGACCTGCCGGGCGACCCTCCCGCGGCCGACGTCGTGCCTGGGCGGTTTCTCTTTCTCGGCCGGATGCACCCGTACAAGGGGTTGGCCGTGTTCGTGGAGGCGATCGCGATGCTCGTCGCGAGAGGACGCCCGGTCGAAGGGGTCATCGCCGGGCGTGGGCCCGCGCTGGCGGAGATGCGCGACCAGGTGACCGGCGTGCCGCACCTCACGGTGCGCGAGGAATACCTGTCGCGGGCCGACATGCTCGGTCTCGTCGACTCCGCGGACGCTCTCGCTCTGCCCTACCTCGACGGCACGCAGAGCGGCATCGCCCTGCTCGCGATGGGCCGCGGCCGGTGCTGCATCGCCTCCGACGTCGGCAGCCTCGGGGAGGTCGTGCGCGACGGCGAAACCGGCGTGCTCGTGCCGCCCGGTTCGGCCGCCGCGCTCGCCGAGGCGTTCGAGTACGTGCTCGACAACCCGCTCGAAGCCGCGCGGTTGCGCGAAGGAGTGGTGGCCGATGCGTCGGGACGGTTCTCGTGGCAGACGATCGCGCAGGCAACCACAGACGCCTACCGGACTGCCGCCGCTCACAGGCAGGCGCAGGGGAGCCTTCCGAAGCGTGTGCTCAGACGCGCCCTGGGCCGCCTGCGGTCGCAACCACAAAACCCTTGATCTCCGTGCCTTTCCTATACTCGGGGCAGGCCATCTCCCCTCGATCACGCCCCGGCCTCGTCATCGTCAGCCGCCGTGTCAGGAGTGAGTTGTGATCCAAGTCCTGGGCGCGCTTCTGCTTGCCGGGGCACTCGTCGTCAGGTTCCGGAAAGAGCCCGTGATCCTGCTGCTCATCGGGCTGGGCCTGCACCTGTTCATCCCGTCGGTGCTCGTGCAGGGGCAACTGGCGGTCGCCGGTCTGTCGCTGCACCCCGGCTCCGCGGTCATGCTGCTGGCCTTGCTGGTGGCGGCGTGGCAGAAGCGCCGGCGGATCCTGACCTTTCTGCACGACTGGGTCGAGGCGATGATCGTCATCCTCGGGCTCTGCGCCTTGGGGGTCGTACACATTCTGCTCACCGGCCGCACGACGGGGGTTTCGTTCGTGGCCGACCAGATCGTCGTGCCGCTCAGCGCGGTCGTGACGGTCGGGCTGTGCCTGATCGACGATCCGGCCAAGGCCGAATGGCTCCGACGGGGCGTGCTCGGCATCGCGGTCTTCCAGGGCCTGTTCGCCAACCTGCAGAGGATGGCGAGCCAGACGATCCTGTGGGACGCCGCGTACGCGACGCAGGACTGGTACACGACGATGGTTCCCCGCTTCATGGGTACCCTCGACCACCCGCTCGTGCTCGCGATGGTGCTGGTCTCGGCCGTGCCGCTCACCGTCGGCGTGAAGCGCTGGTGGCTGCGGCTACCGATGATCGCGATCCTGCTCTCGGGCATCTTCATCACCCAGTCGCGCCTCGGGCTCGTCGTGGCGGTGGCAGCAGCGGGCTACGTGCTCGTGTTCGGTGAGGCCGGAGGTCGAGTGCGGGTCGCGCAGTGGATCGTCGCCGCCGCGTTCGGCATCGCCGCCCTCAGCGGCGGACTGCTCGAAGGCACCCTCGACAGGTTCGTCGGCGCCGACGACTCGACCCAGGCACGTGTGCAGGCCACCGAGTACTTCCTCGGCATCCTGCCCGACCACCTGTGGCTCGGCCAGGGCATTCTGCGCAGCTTCGACGTGGCCTCGCGAGGTGGGCTCGGGTCGAGCCTGGAGAACTCGCTCTTCATGATGATCATCGACTTCGGTGGCGTGACCACCGTGTTCTACTACGGGCTGCTCGTCGCACTCATCGTCGTCGGCATCGCTCGTCGAAGTGCGCCCGGGTTCGCTCTGGCGGCGGCCATCGCCGTGTTCGAGACGTTCTCGTTCAGCGCCCTCGGGGTGCGCGCCTCGGCCGCGCCGTGGCTCTGGGTGCTCGTCGCGATGGTCGCGTTCGCGGCGCCCACCGGGTCGCTGCCGGGTCCCGGCCGGCGCCCGGAGGCCGAACGCCGCGGACCCGATGTCGGCCCCGACCGTGAGCGCCCCGCCGTGCGCGAGCTGCCTCCCATGCCCGAAAGGAGCCGAGCGTGACCCCTTCCACGCCCGTCGTCGCCGTCTGGCGGAGCAACTGGCTGCCGCCCTCCGAGACCTTCATCCGCGACCACATCGAGTCGCTGCAGCGCTGGCGGCCCCTGCCGGTCGGCCTGTGCAGCTTCGACACACGGCTCGGCATCGAACCCGCCATCGCGCCGTTCCGGGTCTCCGGGCCGGTGCGCAGGGTCGGGCGGCTGTGGCGCCGAGTCGGGTACCGCGGCGTGTACGAAGCCGGGCTCCGGCGTGCGGGCGTGAGCCTGGTGCACGCCCACTTCGGCCCCGACGCCCTCGAGGTGCTGCCGGTGGCCCGACGCATGGGTCTGCCCCTCGTCGTCACGTTTCACGGCTACGACGTCACCGAGGCGCCGTTGCGCCCCAACGGAGCCGAGTACATCGCCGCACTGCGCGACCTGTTCGACTACGCCTCGCTGCTGCTGCCGGTGTCGGCGCACAACGCCTCCAAACTCGAAGGGCTCGGTGCGCCCGCCGACATCACGCGGGTGCACTATCTCGGCATTCCGCGACTCCCCGAGGCCGTCTCTGCCGACGTGCCGCACGCGAGCGGCTCGGGCGCAGCGGTCACCGCGGGCGGAGATGGGCGATCGACGCTGCTCTTCGTCGGCCGGCTCGTCGAGGGCAAGGGCATCGACGACCTCATCCGCGCGTATGCACAACTCGAGCCGAGCCTGCGGGCGCAGGTCGACGTCGACATCGTGGGAGAGGGCGACGAACGCGCCGCGCTCGAAGCGCTTGCCGCCTCCGTCGACGGGACCGTGCGATTTCACGGCCGTCGCCCGCCCGACGAGGTGGCGCGCATGATGCGTTCGGCGACGGCGTTCGTCGGCCCGTCACGACGCTCCTCCAAGGGGTGGGTCGAGGGTCTCGGGCTGGTCTTTCTCGAAGCAGCCCGGGCGGGCGTGCCGACGATCGGATACCGCACCGGCGGCATCCCGGAGGCCGTGCTCGACGGCGAGACGGGCCTGCTCGTCGACCCCGGAGATGTCGACGGGCTCACCGCGGCCATGACCGCTGTCGTCACCGACCCGCAGCTGCGCGAGCGACTCGGGCGGGCCGGACACGAGCGGCAACGCCGCGATTTCGACCTTCTCACCCAGACCGCGCGGCTGGAAGAGATCTACGACGAGGTCGTCGCCCGGTACGCGGGCGGGCGAGCGACACAAGGGGGCACGGATGCCTGATCCGCGTCACCGGCACGGGGGGTGCCGGAATCACATGAGCTTGAGGGGGAGCCGATGAGACTGACCGATTATTTTCTCGTTCTACGACGATCACTGATATTGCTGCTGATCATGGGCGTGCTCGGCGGCCTGGCGGGTGTCGCGTCGTCGATGCGCGCCGACAGCGGCCACCAGTCGCGCTCACGTGTACTCGCCACCAGCCCGCGTCTCGACAACATCTCGGCCTCGCAGCTGAGCCTCGGCGTGCAGCGGATGGCGACGTACGCGCAACTGGTGACGGGCACCGACCTGGCCGAACGCATCGTCAAGCGCCTCGGCACCGACCAGAACCCGCGCGCGCTCGCCTCCGCGATCAGTGTCGAGCTCGAACGTGACGCCACGGTCATGCAGGTGAGTATCAAGGGCGACGACCCTGAGCAGCTCGACGCCGTACTCGAGGTGCTGCCGCAGGAGCTGGAGAAGCAGCTCGACGAGAAGACCGCCATCCAGGGTGCCGAGGCGCCGTTGCAGGTGCGGTTCTCCAACATCGACGGGCCCAGCGCCTCTCCCGCCGGGTCGCTGCGCGGCACGATGATGTCGGCGATCTTCGGTGTGCTCGTGGGTCTCATCGTCGGGTTGCTGCTGGTCGCAGTGCGTACGCGCCGCAACCCCGTGGTGCGCTCGCCGCAGCACGTCTCCGAGCTCACGGGCGCGCCCGCGGTGGCGACCGTGCCCGCGATGGAACTGCGCGACACCGACCAGAGCCACGGCACCCCCGTGGTGGCGCACCGTCTCGCCGTGCGCACCCAGCACAGCCTGCGCCTGCCCGAGCCGTCGGTCATCGCCCTCGCGGGCGTCGCACCCTCGGTCGGCACGTCGGCCGTGGTCGCGGTGCTCGCCCGCGCCTGGGCTGAGCGGGGTAAGCGCGTGCTCGTCATCGATGCCGAGACCCGCACCCGCGGTGCCGCGCGCGCTCTCGGCCTCGGCGCCGACGTGGCCGGCATCGACGTGACGGAGCCCTCGCAGATCCCGGCGCTGGCACTGCCCAGCCCGTTCGAGAACGGCGTGTACGTGCTTCCGTTGGGCACCCACGACGACGGCGTCACACAGACAGCCACGCAGGCCCGCGCGTTCGTGGCCGTGGCACGCGACCACTTCGACGTGGTCCTGATCGACGTCGGCGATGTGCCAGCCCTCTCCCGCAACTCGGCGTTCCTCGACCTCGTCGACGGCGTGCTGCTGGTCTACAGCCAGCGCACCTCGCACGAGCGCGACGTCGCCGACGCTGTCGATTCGCTCTCCAAGCTGTCGCCTGCGGGCATCGGTCTGGTCGCCAACGAGGGCCACATCGGTCGCACCCGCAACGGCAACGGAAATGGCAACGGCAAGGGCGGCAAGCTCAAGCTCCCCGCGCTGAAGAAGTCGGCGGCCTGATGCTGCGTCGCGGCAGACGCACCAGCTCATGAGTCAGGCCCGGCACTCGAGAACATCGAGCGCCGGGCCTCTTCAGGTTCTAGACCTGCTAGACCGAAGCGGTGTCGGCGGGGCGGTATTCGTTTCGGCGGTAGCCCGTGAGGGCCTGCCATTGGCCCAGGCCTCTCGCCTTGTCTCGGGCTGCGGCGGAGGCGTCTGAGACTCGGCCCGCGCGGGCCGCGAGGCGCTCTCGGATCGTGCCGCGGGCCATGCGATAGGCGCCTCGGGCTGCGGCGTCGAGGGCGATGCGAGCCCGTGCGGACGCCGTGGGGGCGATATCGAGGTCGGTGCGCAGCGACACGTTGGTCGACCGGGCCGTGCGGGTGAGTACCCACTCCGGGGTTGCGCGGGAGTCGGGCACGACCTCCGAGACGACGGCCTCGTCGCACCAGCGGATGCGCCCGCCCGCAGCGATGAGCGCCCGGGTGATGCGTAGGTCGCTGCCGCCGGTCAGCCCGAACGCGGTGTCGAAGCGCAGCCCGTGGCGACGCAAGAACGGCAGGCTGAGCAGCAGGTTGTTGGTGGCGGCCTCGGTCATGTCGGCGCCGGTCTCGTGTGTGAGCCGCGCGAACATACCGCTCGTCGCCACCCACTGCGAGGGCATGTTCTCGTAGACGTACTCGACCGGGCCCCAGACGCCTTCACAGCCCCACTCCAGCCAGGCACCCACGAGAGTCGCGAGCCAGCCCTCGTCGGGCAGTTCGTCGTCGTCGATGAACACGACCGCATCGGCCTCCCCGGCCGCGTCGAGTCCGGCGTTGCGGGCCGCCGCGATACCCGGCGTCGGCTCGTGCACGTAGCGAACGCCCAGGTGCTCCGCGACGAGATCGCGCGCGCCGCCGTCGGGGTCGTTGTCGATGACGATCACCTCGACCTGCGCCCGCTCAGCCACCGACGCCGCCTGGTAGAGCAGTTCGGGCAGGATCGAGGCCAGCCCGTCCGGCCTGCGGTAGCTCGCGAGCGTGATCGCCACCTGCGGCAGGTCGGTGTCGCGAGGCTGGGCGAATTCGGTCACGGTGCTCTCCGTTTCGTCGGCGGAACGCGGGCTGCGGTCTGGAGCCCACGCTATGGCGGTGATCTGTCAGTGGTGGTTCGGCCGTGGGTGCGGTGGCACCGGGCCGGAGAGGCGGGCCGGAGCAGCGGGTCGTCGAGCTCCAACGCGCCGGCAGCGAGTTCGGCGGGCTCGGCGCCCTCAGTCGGTCTGGGGGTTCCACACCTCCACGACCTGCTCGTACGTCGGAGGCGAACCGTCAGGCAGGGTGCCGCGGTAGAGCCCTACGCGGGCCTGAATCGCCTCTTGCCCCGGGTACAAGGTGCCCGGAGACAGGCCCTGCGGTGACGTGGGCGCATAGTCGCGCAGCACGTGCTCGCCGTCGACCCACGCATTGACCCGCGCCTGAGCGGGGTCGTTGTTCACGTGCGCCTCGATACGGATGTGCTTCGTCTGCCCGTTCGAGAACGGGGCGAGGGGCGTGTTCCACATGTAATTCGAGTCGCGCGGGTCGTGATCTGCGTGGCCGTTACCGCCCGCCACGATCCACAGACCGTCGTTGACCTGCAAGGTCAGGGCAGGGCCCAGCCAGTCGCCGAACGTGGGGCCGTGCAACTGCCACACCACGTGCCACTGCATACGGTCGAACGCAGCCTCGCCGAGGTCGGCCCGGATACGCATGTCGATGACCGCGTCGTCACCGTCGCGATAAGCGGATTCGTCGGTGAGCCACAACTCGGTGCGGCGCTTGGCGGGCGCGTCGCCGTCGGGAGGGAGAACGAAGCGCCACCGACCGTCGGTGCAGACCGGTGGCTCGGCGTGGCCCTGCAGTTGGGCCCGCAGTTCACCCGGTGTGTTGCTGGGTGTGTCGCCAGGTGCGCCCGTGCTGTCGGCGGGACGGGTGGCATCCGTGGCATTGGTGCAGGGCTGAACCTGCACCGAGCGTGTCCGGCTGTCCGCGGCCTGGCCGGCCCGTCCGGAACTGCCCGGTGTCGGCACGGCACACGCGGTGAGCATCGCCAGAGCCGAGACGAGCGCGGCACCCGCGAGTCGCCGTCGGTTCGGCCCCCCTACCGACACGTGCCTGCACCTCCTGTGCTTCTCGAACCGACTTCCCTACGAGTATCCCCGTCGGGCCCGACCACCAGCGGCCTATCAGGTCTGTGACCGGCAACGATGCATGGATCGATGCCGATCCGGTTGCCGGCTGGTGCAGTTCGCCGGTCGGCTCGCAGTGCCCTTCATGACGGTTCTAGGAGGCCCTGGCGGCTGTGGTCGCGGCGGGGTCGACGACGGGCAGTGCTCCCGTCGTCCATCGGTGAGCCGGTGCCGCGAGCTCGCCCCACAGGGCGAGAAGCCGGTCGTACCAGGGCTCCACGTCGTAGTCCTCCGCAGTGACCGCGGCCGCCGTGCCGAGGGTCTCCCTCAGTGCGGGGTCGGCCGCCAGGCGCGAGAGCGCGCCGGCGAGCGCCGAGGCATCACCGGGCGGCACGAGCAGGCCGTTCTCGCCGTCTCGGATGACCTCGCCGATCGCTCCGACCGGGGTGACGATGACAGGCAGGCCCGAGCCCATCGCCTCCAGCATCGCCATCGGTAGCCCCTCCTCGTGACTGGGCAGCACGAAGAAGTCGGCCTGGTCGAGCAGGCGGAGGCGGTCGTCAGGGCCGATCCAGCCCGGAAACTCGACCTGTCCGCGCACACCGAGGCGCTCGGCCTGCGCGGTGAGGGCCTCGACCTCGCCGTCGCCGGCCATGACGAGCCGGACTTCCGGCGAGCCCGCCGGACGGTTCGCGTTGGCGGAGGCGAGGGCCTCGAGCAGTTCGTAGCAGCCCTTGCGGCGGCCGAGCCGACCGAGGAAGAGGCCGGAGAGTGCGTCGCTCGCTGTAGCGCCTTTGGCAGGGCCGTGGCTGGGCGTCGCCGGCGCCGCGCCGACCACGGGGTTCGGCACGACGACCACGGCGTTCGGATCGAGCCCGAACATGTCGATGTACTCCTCGCGCAGGGTGCTGCCGAGCACGATCCAGCGATCGGCCACCAGGGAGCGGCGCACGATCGCGCGCATGACCGGGTTGAGCGAGTCGAACCACTTCTTGAACCCGTGGCTGTGAGCGTGCAGCACGGTCGGCACGTGCGCGCGCCTGGCGATACGCAGCACCGCCGCCTTGCGCAGCACGCTGCCCTTGTACGACACGTGCACGTGCACGACATCCGGCTTGCCGCCTGCACGTCGCAGCCTCGACCGCAACGCGCGCAGCCCGGAGGAGGCAAGGCGTGCCTGGTCGGAGCGGCCGGTGTCGCGGTAGGTCGTGATGTGCTCGACCGTCACACCGTCGCGGTGGTTAGGCAGGTCGACGACCGCGGAGATGACGCTGGCGATGCCGCCACGGCTGTCGGGCGAGGCCGGCGCCGAGCCCACCTGCAGCACAGACAGCACCGCGCCTTGGGCGTGCGAATCCTGCGGCCCTGCCATGGTCTGCGTTGCGGTGGTGTGAGTTGCGGCCTGCGCTGTCTTGGGCGTGACGCGGACCGCGGCTGGTTTGGATGCCTCGGGCTTGCCACCCGCGCGCTTGCGGTGTTTGGCCGCCATGCGCGCGGCGATGCCTCGTGTGTCGACCTTGGTGGTGTACGTCATCGCAGCGCCGTCGTTCCCGCCGTCATCGCCACGTTCGACGGGGTCACAGGCTCGTCCTGGGGCACATCGATGTCGAGCTGGAACGGGCGAGGGCGCTCGTCCTTGACAACGACCCGACGCATCGCGGTGACGACATCGGCGGCCGTGACCTCGTCGGGGTCGTGACTCATCGACAGGTTGCGGTCGTGCAGTTCGCGGGCGATGAGCCACTGGTGGTCGTCGATGTGCTCGCCGAGGTGGTGTGCGCGGGGCAGGATCACGGGGCAGTGGCCCGCGTCGAGCATCTGCAGGCACGTGCCGATGCCGGAGTGGCCGAACACCAGGTCGGCATCGGCGATCGCTGCGCCGATCTCGCGGGCGGGCAGCATGTCGTGCCCGACGATGCCGAGGTCGTCGACAGGTGTGTCGCCGACCTGCCAGAGCACCTCTGCGTTCGAGGCGCCGAGTTCGGCGAGCACGCGCTGCACGTTGGTGACCGCGCGGCGGTAGGGGAATCCGCGCATCGTGCCGAGCGTGACGACCACACGGTCGATGCCGCCGATCGTGCGCTGGGTCTCGGAGACGCGGAACCCGTCGAAGACGTTGCCACGGAATGTCCAGCCTGTGGTGCCCCAAGGACGGTACTGCGAATACAGGTGCGCGAGCTTGGCCCGGGCGAGGATCTTGCCGGTGAGGCTCGGCCCGTCGGCGCGCGCTGCGCTCTCGACGTAGTGCATGGAGACACCGAGCGAGCGAGCCGCCACCGCGAACGGCACGGCGATCGCAGAGCCCGTCGAGATGACGATGTCGATACCGCGCTCGGAGAGGATGCGACGGGCCGGGGCGAGGTCTTTCATCGCCTCCTTGAGCCCGCGCGGAGGCACGCGCTCGACCATGTGCACCGTGCGGTCGGCGAGCAGTGAACGCGACTGAGGATCGTCGAACGTCGCGAACTCGACTGATTCGAAGAGGGGCCTGAACCGCGGCTCGAGGCGGGTGATCTGTTCGAGGTGCCCGCCCGTGGAGGCGACGAGCAGCGCCCGTCCGATTCTCGGGGCGTCGGCGTTTACGTCGCTGATCCGTTCGGGCGCTGTGGTGGCGGCTTGGGGTTCGCTAACGGCGGACCTCATCGGTGGATGACCCCCTCGGCAGAACTGGTCACGCGTCGGCGGAGCGGTCGACGCGGAAACGCGGCCGCATCCCCAGTTCCGGCCGCCTCGGACGCGGGAAACCAAGAGCCGAAAAATGGCCAGTACGCACGTCCGGGACGAATGTCCAGCCACAACCTTACGTGTCGCTGAACGTGTGGGTCACGGGCTTTCGAGGGGCTCGTGAATGTCGTTGACCTGCAACGAAACCCGCAACCCACACGGCTTCGGCTGCGCCCTCGGAGGTCTCGGTGACGGGGTCTCGGGGGCCTCGGGGGGCCTCGGGGGAGGGGGCTCGGGCCACTCCCACGCAGCGCCCAGGTTCGTCGGGCATCGTGGCTTCATGTCTCCCGCGCGCCGGTCTTCGACGTTGTCCCGCCCTTCGCGCCGAACAAGCGCACCGACGTGGTGGCAGCGTGCCCTGCCCGTCGTGGTGATCGTGGTACTCATGTGGGTCAGCGAGATTTTCGACCAGATCACGCCGGGTTCGCTCGATCAGTACGGCGTTCAGCCGCGCGAGGTCGACCATCTCGGCGGCATCGTGCTGATGCCGTTCTTGCACGGCGGCTACGAGCACCTGGCCGCGAACTCCTCCGCTCTGCTGGTTCTCGGGGCCCTGCTCGCCTGGACGACGCGGCACCTGTGGATCGTCTCCGCCGGAGTCGTGCTCCTCGGCGGCCTCGGGGTGTGGCTCACAGGCGCGCCGAACACCGTGCACATCGGCGCGAGTGGACTCGTCTACGGGTACGCCGCGTTTCTCGCCGTCTACGGATTCGTGGCGCGAAAGTTCGCCTCGGCGCTGGTCGGCATCCTCGTGATCGTCGTCTACGGCTCGATGGTGTGGGGTGTTCTGCCGACGCAGGCCGGGGTGTCGTGGCAGGGGCACCTCTTCGGCGCCGTCGCGGGTGGCGTTCTGGCCCTCTGGCTGGGGCGGCGGGCGCGCCGCCGGGGGCTGAACGCGGCTACCTTCATCTGAGGCGCCCGGGCCGCCGTGTGACGTCCACATGTGGGACGACCTGCGTGAACGGTCGCGATACTGGAGGCGTGACGGGTGCGGATTCGGTAACGACAGGTGCGATGGCGGCGCAGGCGGGTGAGAGGTTCGCGCGGTCGCGGGCTGCCGCCGCGCGGCTCCGGGAGTTGGTGCCGGGCGGTGCGCACACGTACGCCAAGGGGCCGGATCAGTACCCGCTCGACTGTGCCCCGATCATCGCCCGTGGCCGCGGGGCCCGAGTCTGGGACGTCGACGGCAACGAGTTCGTCGAGTACGGATCGGGGCTGCGCGCCGTGATCCTCGGCCACGCGCACCCGGCGGTGAACGAAGCCGTCACGCGGGCGCTGGCTGATGGCGTCAACTTCGTGCGGCCGGGCATTTTCGAGGTCGAGGCGGCCGAGGCCCTTCTTGATGCCGTGCCGACGATGGAGATGGTGAAGTTCGCCAAGAACGGCTCCGACGTCACCACCGCGGCCGCCAAGATCGCGCGCGCCGCGACCGGCCGCGACATGATCGCCATCTGCGCCGACCATCCGTTCTTCTCGACCGACGACTGGTTCATCGGCACGACGCCCATGGATGCGGGCATCCCGGAGGCGATCAGCGGCCTGACCACGACCTTTCCGTACGGCGATCTCACCGCCACCGAGGCCATGTTCGACGCCCACGACGGACAGATCGCAGCGCTCTTCCTCGAGGTCGAGACCGCGCACACCGCCGCGCCGGAGGGATACCTGGCCGCGCTCGTCGAACTCGCCCACTCCCGCGGGGCGCTCGTCGTGTTCGACGAGATGATCACCGGCTTCCGCTGGGCGCTGCAGGGCGCGCACGGTCTGGCCGGCGTCACTCCTGATCTGGCCACGTTCGGCAAGGGCATCGGCAACGGCTTCTCCGTCTCGGCGCTGGCGGGGCGGCGCGATCTCATGCAGCTCGGCGGCATCGACACCGACGCTGACCGGGTCTTTCTGCTCTCCACGACGCACGGCGCGGAGAGCACCGGGCTGGCGGCTCTCATGGCGACGATCGACGTGCACCGGCGCGAGGGCGTGGCCGAGCGACTCATGGATCGCGGGGCTCGCCTCCGTGCGGCGGTGGAAGAGGTCGTTGCGGCCGCGGGGCTGTCTGCCCAGGTCACAGTGAGCGGCCGCGACTGCAACATGGTCTTCGGCACCCGCGACGGCGACGGCAACCCCAGCCAAGGCTTCCGCACCCTGTTTCTGCGCGAGCTCATCCTGAACGGAGTGGTGGGGCCGTCGTTCGTGGTGAGCGCTGCCCTCACCGACGAGGACATCGAGCGCACGGCAGCCGCAGTCGCCGCCGCGATGCCCGCGTACGCCGCGGCTCTCGACTCCGGCGATCCTTCTCCGTGGTGGGGCGGGCCGTCGGTGCAGCCGGTGTTCCGGCGCCGCGCCTGAGGCCTGCCGACTGGGGGCCGGGCCGGGGGCGACGGGCGAGGGCGACTCGGGCGACCGCTGGGGGAGCGACTGGCAGCAGGTCAGGGGCGCAGAACCGACTCCAGTTCCTCGACCACCTTCGGGTTCGGCTCTGCGTCGGCGTCGGAGGGCGTGCTGACCACGTTCGCCGCCGCCTTGGCGCCGAAGGCCGCGTGCAGCGTCGCGCGACGCAGGCCTTGGGTTTGTTCGTCGATGCCCGCGAACGCCACATGGCCGGGGGCTACGAAGGCGTTGTCGCTGATGTCGACCGTGCTCGGGTCGACCGTGCTCTCAGGATCCAGCACGAACACCCTCACCAGCGGCGACGACTGCGCCGTGTTGCCGACGAACCGCACGTCGCGCAGTCGCCACGTGTTGGACGGATCGCCGGGAGGGTGACGGGGGTCGTGTCCGGTGGCGTCGGGGTCGGTCTGGCGCCGGTGATCCTCCGCGATCCACAGGTCGGCAGTCGCCGTGTCGTGGATGCGGTTGAGCGCCACCAGCATCTGCTCGCTGTTGTAGATGACGACGGCCCTGTCCTGCCCGGTGACCTCGTTCTCGGCGATCACGCCGGAGGACGAGAGCTCCGCCGTGATCCCCACCTCGCCGGTTCTCACGGTGTTGCCGACGATCGTGAAGTCGACCACCGATTCGTCCATCCAGATGCCGGTGGCGCCGTTGGTTTGCGTGACCTCGTTGTCTGCGACCAGCACGTGCCTGCTCTGGGTCACCTTGACGGCACCCGACACCGGGGTCGTGTTGAAGCCCTCGCTGTTGGAGTTGACGAACCTCGAGCCGGTGATCCGCAGGCCGTCGGCCCAATTCGCGTGCACCGCGAGCAGACCCGCGTTGCGCACGGTGACGTGCTCGAGCGTGCTGCCGGGCGCCGTTGCGTCGTCGTCACGCCCAGCGCCGTTGACGCCGGTGTCGTCCGAGACCGTGAAGCCGATCGTCGCCACGTCCTCCACCACCACGTCACGGGCGACGTTGCCCCCACGGCCCAGGTAGACGGCCCCGAATGTCGTGAGTGAGTTGGCGTAGCGCCGCACTCCGAAGCCCTCAAGACGCACGTCAGGGGCGGCGGCGACGATCGCCTGTTGGAGGTCGGCGACCCGCACGTCTCGCCCGGCTGGGTCTGTGCCGATGGTGAGCGAGCGTTCGGCGGCGTCGATGTGGAACTCGCCCGGCCCTGGTGCCGCGTCAGAACTGACCTGCCGCAGCTGTGTGCCGTCGACGAAGACCATCTCGGGATGCGCGGCCATCGGGCGGGCGGGGTCGACGAACGGATCGGCAGGCGTCTCACCTGCGGTAAAGGTGGCCGTCGAATCGAAGGCGTACGGCCACGGGGTCGACCAGCCGGAGGCGGTGCGCGACCACTGCGACACCGCGCTCGCCCCGTCGAACCACACCACCTCGCCACGGAGGGCGCACATGGTTACCGGCCGCGTGAGAACCACGCGCTCGTGGTATTCGCCTCCGCGAAGAACGATCGTTCCGCCCTCCGGTGCCCTGGCGACCGCTGCGGCGACGGAGGCGAGGGGAGCGTCGAAGGAGCCAGGAGCCGAGTCTGAGCCGTTCGGTGCGACGAAGACCGCCCCCTGACGTGGCTCGCATCCGGCGGCGCCCAGCGGGGCTGCTCCCCGCTCCGCGCGAGGACCGGGAACCGAAGCCGCGTGGTCGCGACCCGCGGAGTCGTCGGCGACGGGCCGGGCACTCCAGCCCTGCGGCGCGGAGGTCGAACGGGTCGCGGGGCTACGGTCCAGCAACGTTGCGCCGAGCAGCACGACGAGGGCAGTCAGCGACGCGAGCAGAACCGTCCCGACCGCACGGAACGCCGTGCGTGGACTCCGGCTCATGCGCGGCCTCCTCGCTCGTGGCGCCGACTCCTCAAGGGTAGTGACCACACGATCTGCGCGAGCGTCACGAGTTGGGCACGGTCGTGTGGGCATGCCGCCGCCGGTCCCACGGGCCTCCATAGCATGGGGAGTGAATCCGTTTGGGGCGCGGCTGAATCGCCTGCCCCTGTCGGGTCGGATTCGATTCGGGCGGTGGCCAGGGGGCCGCGTTTCATTCCGGGAAGGGACTCCCGTGTTCTTGGAGCAGTTCGGGCATCTGCTGCGCAGGTTCTGGTTGTGGGTGGTGGCGGGGGCAGTCATATGCGCCGCTGCCGGGGCGGGGGCACTCGCGCTGCAGCCGACGGAGTATCGGTCGCAGGCGGCATCCGCCGTGGTCACCAACGCTCGCGCCGCCGACCCCGGCACGGTGCAGGCGCTCGCGAGCACGGTGATGATGTCGATGCCCGCCTACGTGGCGCAGGCGACCTCGCACCCGGTGGTCGCGGCCGCAGCGAAGGCCTCCGGACTGACCGAGGCAGATGTGCAGGCCGGCCTCGAAACGGCCCGCACCATCGACTCGACGGTGCTGCACTGGTCGATGACCAGCCCCGATCCGGAGGCGAGCCGTACGGCACTCGAAGCGGCCGTGGACGAGTTCAGTCGACTGGTCGAGGCGGGCGCGGCTCGTGGGATCGGCGAGGCGCCCCTCACGATCGTGTCGATGACCGGCCCCGCCGGTGACGCCACCGCGCGTCGCCTCTCGCCGCTGCTCGGCCTGGCGGGCGGAGCCGGCCTCGGAGCCGTGCTGGCGCTGCTCGCCGCCGCGCTCGTCGACTCCGTGCGAACGCCGGTGAACGACTGGGACAGTGTCGAACTGGCCACGGACGCGCCTGTGCTCGCCGAGCTCTCGCCGCGGGCGCGCGACCGGGTTCGCCAGCTCGGCTACGTGGCCGGGTACCTCGCCGACCGCGGCCCGGTCGGGAATGTGCTGGCTCTCGGAGCGCGAACCGCCCCTTCGTCCGCCGACCTCGAGACATTGCAGGGGCTGCTCGCCGATCGGAGCCCGGCGGGACGGGCCGTCGTGGAGGTGGGTGAGTTGGCCGCTGCCTCCACCGCCGCGCGGGTGTCGGCCAGTGACGCCGTCGTCGTCGTGATCGATCGGCACCGCGATGACGTGCGTGAATTCGCCCCCGATGTGCGCGCGATCCGGCGCCTCAGTCGTGGAGCGGTCGCGATCGTGCTCGACACTCCCCGCACCGCGCGCACGCGCGACCGACAGCCCACGCCAGGCGGGCGGGCGTCGCGCGCCGAGAGGGCCGGCGCTCACGGCGACCTCACGCCCACCGCCGCGCCTGCGGATTCGGCTGGGACGGCGGAGTCGGCCGCGACCGTCGAATCGACGGGGACGGCCGAGACGAGGGCGGCCGGCGGGTCCAGGCGTGTGCGGGAGCGTGCGTCCGGTGGCAGGCGGCAGTCGCGGCGCGTCGTGGGCTCGCGCGCCTGATCGTGACGGGACCGACTGTGCCTGTCGACCGGCCGCAGACACTGCGACCAGCGGATATCTCACCTGAACCTGCACCTGCGGGTGCGTTTGCTCCTGAGCCGTTTGCGTCGCGTCGCTACCGACACGGGGCGCCTCTGCGTCCGGGTCTGCAGAGGCTCTTGCTCCTGTGCTGCCTCGTCGGTGCGGCCGGGGCGATCGCCTCGATCGTCCTGCTGAACCCGCTGCCGCTCGCAGGTGCGGCGGGGCTGATGGTCGTGCTCACCGCGTTCTACGTGCCGCGGGTGGCGTCGCTCGTCGTTCTCACCTCGTGGCTCGGTCCGTTCGCGATCGCACTGTTCCAGCGCCGCATCGCAGGCATGGCCCTCGGCCCCGGCGACGTCTTTCTGTGGGTCGGGCTCGCGGGCATCGTCGTGCGCCACCTGCTGCACGCCCAGCCGCTGCGCAGCGGCGCCAAGCCTCGGTTCGGGGGCGTGATCGTCGCGTACTTCGGTGTCGTGCTCTTCGCCGCCACGATCGGTGTTGCCACCGGCAACAGGCTCGGCACGGCCTCCGATGCGATTCTGCCGACGTCGGCGGTCTTGTCGTATTTTCTGTTCCGGGAGGCGTATCGCGGCCGTCCGCGCACGTTCGCCCAAGACGTATTCGTGCTCTCGGGCGTTCTCGGGTTGGCGCTGATCGCCTCCGTGGGACTCGGGATGGCCGAGACGCTCGGCACGGTCATCGACAGTGTCTACACGCGCGGAGCCGTGGACGACACCCTACGCATCGACGCGCCCTCGCAGCGGCTGGCGATCTTCGGGATCCTGCTCTTTGCCGTCGGTGCAGGGCCC
The DNA here is from genome assembly GCA_030538115.1 of Dermatophilus congolensis. Taxonomy (GTDB): domain Bacteria; phylum Actinomycetota; class Actinomycetes; order Actinomycetales; family Dermatophilaceae; genus Dermatophilus; species Dermatophilus congolensis_B. The sequence continues at coordinate 25,837 of JAUNUP010000008.1, forward strand.
TATCGCGGTTGGGCGTACCGGTATCGGTGGGTGCTGCTGGCCGGCCTCGTCGGCGCCACCGCGATGAGCCTCACGCGCAGCACGTGGGTGCCGCTGATCCTGCTGTCCATCGTGTTGCCGGCCCTCGTGGCGCCCGACCGCATCGTGCGGCGGCTCGTCACTCGGGTGACGGTTTCGGCGGTGGTCGGAGTGCTGGCGATCGGACTCGCGTCGAGCGGGGCGATGGGGTCGTGGGCTGAGGGCGTCGCCGGCCGTTTCACGAGCGCTGCCGAGGCCGACGTGGCTCAGGACGACAGTTTCCAGCAACGCCTTGTCGAGAACGAGGCCGCCGCGCGTCAGATCGACGACCATCCGGTGCTCGGCATCGGTTTTCCGCGCGACTACGGCGTGTACGTGCCGTACAACGATCCGCTCACGCGGGTCACGTACTTCGCGCCGCGGGTGTTCATCCACAACAGCTACATCGGGGTGCGGATGTGGCTCGGCATCCCGGGCGTGGTGTGCCTGGTCGCGCTGGGTGGCGTGCTGGTCGCGACGGCCTGGGACGTGATGATCCGGCGTCGCTACGATCCCCGTGTTCCGGCGGCGGCGCTGGCCACCATCGCGGTGCTGGCCGCGACCTCCACCTTTCAGACCCACCTCATGTACGCACCCGTACACGCCCTACTGGCAGCCGCGATGGCCCTCATCGACGTCCACTACCAGGCCCGCTCCCGGCTCCAGCCAGCCCGCAGGCGCCGGTTCGCCTAACTTCTGCTAGCAGAACTTGAGTGACGGGAACATAGTTTCCAAACTGTGGGTTCTCGCTTAACCTCTGCTAGCAGAACTTAGGGAAACCGGACCTGCTCGAGTACCGGTTGGGCCACCCACCACGTCGTGTGGGTGAGGCCTCGGGTGGTGAGGTCTGTGACCACTTCTCTGGCTATGTCCCAGGTCAGGATCACTACCGTGTCCGGGACTGCCGCCACCAGGTCGTCGGGGGAGACGATCGGGATCGACGTTCCCGGGATTCGGCGGCCGTGTTTCGCGGGAGACAGGTCGGCCGTCATCGGCAGCAGGTCGGCGTCGACGCCCGCTGCGTTCAGGAAGACCACGCCCTTCGAGCCCGCACCGTAGGCCGCGACCCTTCGGCCGGCTGCGACCTCCGACTGCAGCAACTCCCGCAGACCCGCCCCCGCCTCGCGCGCGCGCCTCGCCAACGGGGCGTACCCCTCCGGAGTCGCCAAACCCGCCTCTGCCTCGGCTGCCAGTACCGCCCTCGCCGCTTCGTCCGGCTCTGCCCCCGCCCTCGCGACGACCACCAGGCAGCCGCCGAAGACGTCTTCCGGCCAGGCCGTTTCGACCTCCAGCCCGAACCGTTGCACCGCCGCTCGCCACGACCCGAGCGAGAAATACAGCGGATGTCCGTGCCTGATCGAGTCGAACTGGCCCTGCGTCACCTGGGGGAGCGCGTGGTGGAACTCGATCACCAGCCTCCCGCCCGGTGCCAGAGCCGCGACCCGCTCCGCGAGCTCAGCCTGCAGATCCTCCGCGTGGATGATCGACATGTTGTCGATCACCACATCCGCGAGAACTGCGTCGCGCTCGTCATCCTCTGCGGTCGCGTCGCGCTCGCGATCGGCGACAGACAAAACACGTTCGTCATCCGCGGTAGCCGCGCCACGCTCGCGGCGGGCATCGTCATCAGAGTTCTCACGAGAGCTGGCTCCGAGCACCGTCAAGCCCGCCGCGCACAGCGCATCGGTCCACGATCCGCCGTGGTGGCTCGCGAATTCGCGCACCCGCGTGCCCGGTTCGAGATTGAGCCGATCTACCAGCCGACCCGACACCTCGACCGCGTGCCGCTTGAGCGTCGCGCTCTCCACCGCGAGTGGCTCTTCCGGAGCAGGGGAGTCGTGCGACAACTGCGAGAGGCCGCACTCCGGGCACAGCACGAGACCCAGGGGCCACGTCGGGTCAGGCACCCCCTCGCCGACGGGCGGAAAGTGGTCACACGCGGGCTGCTCGCCGAGGTCGACCACGGCGACCAGCGATGATGCACCGCAGCCCCGGCATGCCGAGACCGCCACCGCATCTCCTGCGTCCGAACCAGTCGCCACCTGCGCCTCACTCATGTCGCCCACCGCCTCGTCATCGCCGTCACGACGGCACCCTCTGCTCCGTTCGATCGCCTGCGGTCGCTGCTCCGGCCACCCGACGTCAGAACGTCAGCACGGCCTTGTCGACCCTGAACGCCTCCGCGTACGGGGCCCGGCATTCCATGCCGCGCAGTCGCGCGAGGGCCGCGAACGTCTCGTACGACCACCAGTCCTTGCCGCGCTGGCTCGGGTAGTGCTCGTCGAGCACCTCCCACTTCGCCTGCATCTGCGCAGGTGACAGTGGCACGTACACATTGGGGCGGGAGGCGCCGAGGTCTCCGTCCCATTTCGGGATCTCGAACTGCGCGACGAGGTGGTCGCGAAACGCGGTCGGCGCGTACGTGCCGAGCAGCCGGTGGTCCTGGTGAGCGTCGGCTCCGTGGTGGGTGAGCACGAGATCCCAGGGCTCGCGCGAGAGCTCGGCGAGCACGTCTTTGACCTGGTCGTAGTGCGAGGGCAGGCGCGTGTCGGGCAGGTCGTGTACCCGCACGTCGAGGGACGCTCCGGCGACGAGCGCCGTCAGGCACGCCTCGCTCTCCCGCGCGCGCTCGGGCACGGAGGTGAGGATCACGGCGGAGAACGCGGTGTCGGGCCGCTCGGCGGCGAGCCGGGCGAGCATGCCACCGGCTCCGATCTCGATGTCGTCGCAGTGCGCACCGAGAGCCAGCACCCGCAGGGGCCGGTCGGGCCGATCGGGGAGCGCCAACGGCAGCACGTCAGCGTCCCGAGAGCAGAGGCACGACCGGCATCGAGCTGCCCGACCCGGCGACCGAAGCAACTCCAGACTCCGACGCATCGGCGCCAGTCGTCGCAGTCCCCGAGGCCACTTTGTTCACCTCCGGCGGCACAGGCCCCGCCGAGCCGACCGGGTCGGTATTGCACGGCGGAGCCCACAGCGCCCACGGCATCGCGTCGGCCTTGGCCAGGTCATCGAGCACGACCCGCTCCTTGACGGTGTCGGCCGGCATCCAGAATCCGTCATACGGATACGCCAGCACCTGGCCCGCGCGGGCCAGCGTGGTGAGAGTGTCACCGACGAGGTCCTTGCCCGGCTCGAGGTGTTCGAGCAGTTCGCGGCGCATGACGAAGTAGCCGCCGTTCTCGCGCACGTTCATCGTCGCGACGGAGTGGATGTCGCTGACCCGCCTGTCGGCCTCGACATCGACCACGTGGAACGCCGACTGCGGCGGCACGGCCAGCAGGCTCGCGAGGGCATCGGAGGCGACGAACGTGTCGACGATGTCGTCGAGCGGAGCGTCGGTGAGCACGTCGGCGTAGTTGGCGAGAAAGAACTCGTCGTCGCCGAGATGCGGAATCACGCGCCGCAGCCGCTCACCGATCGGTGTCTCGATGCCGGTGTGTACGAACGTGATCTTCCAGTCGGCGATGTCCGTGGAGAGGGGGCGCACCCGCCCGGCGTCGATGACGAAGTCGTTGCTGTGCGTTTCGTCGTAGTCGAGAAAGTACTTCGAGATCTGCGCAGCCCCGTAGCCCATCGCGAGGATGAACTCCTTGTGCCCGAAGTGCGCGTAGTACCGCATGACGTGCCAGAGCAGGGGCCGGTCGCCGACCATCGCCATCGGTTTGGGGATGTCGGCGCTACCGTCGCGCATCCGCATGCCGTAGCCGCCGCAGAACAGCACGACCTTCATCGAACGTCCCCTTCCGGGTTCTTTTCGGGTGTTGTGGGTTCTTCGAATTCGAGCCGCGGGATCGCGTACACGAGGGTTCCGCCCCAGTCGGCGACGTAGTGCAGTTGCGCGCTGATCTCGGCGCGCAGGTTCCACGGCATCACCAGCACGTAGTCGGGGCGGGCCTCGGCCAGCGCGTCGGGGTGACGGATGGGGATGCGGCTGCCCGGAAGGTAGTGGCCGTGCTTGTGGTGGTTGCGGTCGACCGTGAACGGCAGCAGGTCTCGGCTGATGCCGCAGTAGTTGAGCAGCGTGTTGCCCTTGCCGGGGGCGCCGTAGGCCGCGACGGTCTTGCCCGCCTCTTGGGTGTCGAGCAGAAAGCGCATGAGGTCGCGCTTCACGGCCTGCACGGAGGCGTCGAAGCCGGCGTGGCCCTGCACCGTGTGGAGTCCGGCCTCGGCCTCCGCTGCCAGCACGCGGGCGACGGCCTCGCTCACGGCAGCACCCTGGGCGCCTCCCGCCTCCTGCACGGCTTCTTCGTGGCGCGCGAAAACACGCAGCGAGCCGCCGTGGCTTGCCAGCTCTTCGACATCGGTGACGACCAGCCCGCCGAGCGCGAGCGCTCGCTGCAGCGTGAGCAGCGTGTAGTACTGGAAGTGCTCGTGGTAGATCGTGTCGAACTGGCGGTGCTCGATGAGCCGGGCCAGGTGCGGCACCTCGATCGTCAGCGTGCCGTGCGGGGCGAGCAGCAGCGACAACCCGATCGTGAAATCGCGCAGGTCGGGCACGTGGGCGTAGACGTTGTTGGCGGCCACGAGGTCGGCTTGCCCATGCTCGGCCACCACGGCCTTCGCGGTCGCCTCGCCGAGAAATTCGACCACGGTCGGGATGCCGATCGCCTGCGCCGCAGCGGCGGTGTTCGCGGTCGGCTCGATGCCGAGCACTCCGATGCCCATGTCCTTGAAGTGGCGCAGCAGGTAGCCGTCGTTGGAGGCCACTTCGAACACCGTCGACGAGGCGGTCAGGCCGAGTGCGTCGCGCATGGCCTCGGCGTACCGGCGCGCGTGCTCGACCCAGGAGGTCGAGAACGATGAGAAGTAGGCGTACGAGTCGGTGAAGATCTCCTCCGCCGGAATCACCTCGGGCACCTGAACGAGCAGGCACTCGTCGCAGATGCGGGCGTGCAGCGGGTAATAGGCCTCGCCCGCCTCGACGGTCTGCTCCGACAGGATCGCCTCGCACGGCGGCGACGCGCCGAGATCGACGAACGTCGTTCGCAGGTCGGAGTCGCAAATGCGGCACCGGAGTGTGGCCGAGGCGTGCGTCACCGTCAGGCCTTTCTTCGAGGCGGGATGCGAATGGAGGTGGGCGGCCTCCCGAGGTTGCGGGCCACACTGCCTGCTCGCTGCCTGATCGACGGAGCCCGGGAGACCGTCTTGTCACGAAGTCTAGGAGCGGGCGTGGGTGCCCTGCCCGAGCGTGGGTGTGTCCGTGAAAAGCCTGGCTAACACAGCGAATTCGCAGGCTCGTTCAGTCTGCGCGAGTGGGTTGCTCGTGTCAGGAAGACTGCGTCGTGCCCGGACGCGTGAGCCTGCGCAGGGGGCGGAGGGTGCCGCGCGCGGCCTCCCAACGACCTCCGCGCTCGACACGATGCGGACCGTGCGCGCGCCGCCGGGGCACGAGCGCGGCGTCGAGCACACCGCGCAGGTCTTCGGCCATGTGGCGGGAGGTGAACATCTCTTCGACCACGGCCCGGCCGCGTTCGCCCATCGCACGTGCGCGCGCCGGGTCACGCAGCAGCGACTCGACGGCCCGCGCCATCGCAGGCGCGTCGCCGGCCGGCACGAGGAGCCCGGTCTCGCCGTGTCGCACGTAATCGGACAGGCCGGGGTTGTCGGTCACCACGAGCGGCCGTCCGCTGGCCATCGTCTCGAGGATCACGGTCAGCCCCGACCCCTGGCGCGTGGGGTGCAGGGCTACGGCCACGATGGAGGCGCGGGCGTAGCAGCCGCGCACGGCGTCGTCCATGCGCCGCCGGTGTACGAGCGAGAACGAGGGGTCGACGTTGACGGGCAGCGTCGTCGCGAGCTCGAACCGCATCGGCACCTGCGCGTGGGCGGCGTTCATCGCCGTGACCAGCGTCGTGTGGTCGCGCATGCGGTCGTCGCCCACGCTGAACACCATGGGCGTGCCCGTGGGCCACGGGGCGGGGGTGAAGTGGTCGGCGTCGATGCCCAGCCGCACCGTGTGCACCTTGTCGGCAGGCACTCCGAACCCCGTGGTCAGCGGCTCGACCATGGCCGAGCATTGCGTGAACATGCCCGCCATTCGGCCGAGCGCCGCTCGAGCGACCACCCGGTGGGCCATGCTCAGCTCGCGTACGTTCTCCAGCCACGCGACGCCCGACACCACAGGCGGACCGCAGGGGCTCAGCGCGGAAGGGATTCCCGCATCCTCGTCCATGCAGAGCACCACGTCGGCGAAGCGACGGGCCGGGTCGCGGGCGGCCAGCACGGCGGGCACGATATCGAGGCCTGCCGCCGAGCGGCGCGCGAGGCGGGACAGGTCGCTGACACCGGGAGACATCCGCGAATTTCTGAACTGCACGTGGCAGCCGAAGTCTTCGAGTAGATGCAGGCCGTAGGGGGTGGCATCGGGTACGAGGCCCTGGGCGTGGCGACGGCGCCAGCCATGCGGGTCGAGTTCTCTCGCGAACTCCACGAAGACGTGAAGTTCGCGATCCATCTCTTCCCCCGTGGTCGACCCCTGTGAAATCCCGTGCTCGGCACTCTATCCGCTTGTGGTTGTGGGGAACTCGGGCGTGGACCTGGGGCGGGTCGGGGCCGGTCACGTAGAGGAGCCGGGATCTCACCTCTCGTGAATTCCCCATGGGGAGTAAGAGACTCGCGGTTCTATATGCGCCGCACGTCGCGGAGTGAGGCGGTGCGGTCGCCGCTTGTGGGTGCTCCCAGTGCCCACAGGGCCCCGGCCGACCTCCGGGAGGCGCGGCTATGCTGCCTGAGCGACGTTGGTATACGCCGTTATTCGCGTTTTGATCGCTGTCTTCTACGGGTCTGGGGGTCGTCTTGGCGTCAGGCGGAGTGCTGCGCGGAGCGGGCACGATGGTCGCCTCCCGAGCCTTCGGCCTCGTCTTCACGTTCGTTCAGATCAAGCTCTCGGTCAGCTACCTCAGCCCCCACGGTTACGGCCTGCTGAGCACAGCCGTGCTTCTGGTCGGCGCGTTCGAGGTTCTCACGGAGCTCGGGCTCGGCAACATCGTCGTGCGTCGCGTGAGCGGCGGAGCCGACCTGCACCACACGGTCGGCCTGGCCAAGGCCATCGCCCTGACGATCATGCTGCCGCTCGTGGCCGTGGCTGTCGGCACCGGGTTCGTGCTCTACGACGATCCGCAGGTGTTGCAAGGAGTCTCGATCGTCGCGGTGGGGCTCGCCGCCACGGTGTGGTCGGCGACGTTCGTGCCGATCGCGCAACTTTCCGACAAGTTCGGCGGAGTCTCGGTGGCCGACGTGGTCGGGCGCGTGGTGAGCCTGTCGATCGTCATCGCGGCGGTCGCGCTCGACCTCGGGCTGATCGCGTTCTTCATCGCCCAGCTCGCCGCTCCGATCGCTCGCGCACTCATCTCTCATCTGTGGGGGAGGCGCCAGGGGCACTTTCCGCCGATCTTCGCGTGGCACCAGATGTGGGCCCTGCTGCGCGAAGCCCTGCCACTGACCTACATCGCGATCGTCAGCGGCCTCTACTTTCAGCTCGACGGCCTGCTGCTCACCAAGCTCACCACCCCGACCGACGTGGGCGCGTACAACCTCGCCTACCGGATCATCGTGAACCTCAACATCATCGGCACCGCGGTCGCGGCGGTACTCATCGCCCGCTACTCCCGCGCAGCCGCGGTCAGTGACGAGCGGTACCGGCACGCGCTGCGTCTGTCGGTGCCGCCGCTGTTGGCGCTGTGCCTGCCGATCGCGGTGCTGCTGTGGCCGTTCAGCGCCGACCTCATCCGGTTGGTCGGCTCGGAGGAGTTCGTGCCGATCTCGACGCACCCGCTGAGCCTGCTCTGGGGTGCCGCGGCGATCGCCCTGCTCACGACCGTGATCTCGTCGGCCCTGGTCGCGGGCCACGCGCAGAACTTTCTCGCCACGCTCAACACCGTCAACCTCGCGCTCAACCTCGTACTGATCCCGCGCTACGGCGCCACCGGTGCGGCGATCGCGCTGATCTGCACCGAACTGTCGGGGCTGGTCGTGTGCCTCGTCATGTTGACCCGACGTCTCTCGAGGTTCATCCCCCTGCGCGCCACGTTCACGCTGTTCGCCTGCGCCGCGGCCGCGCTCGTGATCGAGCACCTGCTCGGCGACGTGTACTGGGTGCTGCGCGGCCTGATCGTGGCCGCCGCCTTCTACGCCCTCGCGGTGCTGACCCGCGCGGTCACCCTCAAAGACCTGCGCGAGCTGTCGGAATCGACATGAAACCGGCCTCGCCCGCCACCGGACCGAACGATCCAGGAGCGCCCGTGAACCCTCTGACCACCGAGACCTCCACCGCAACCACCCCCGACTCAGCCCGCTTGCCGCGGGACCGCCGCGTGGGGATCGTCGTCGTCAACTACGGATCCAGCGACCTGCTCGCATCGAACCTGGCCCGGGTCGCGAGCGAGGCCGCAGCGCACCCCGACCTGCCCGAACCCGTCGTCGTCGTGGTCGACAACCCGACCGACGAGACCGAACGCGCCGCCGTGCGCGAGCTGTGCCAGCGGCACGGATGGATTCTCGAAACCCCGCCCACCAACATCGGATTCGGTGCCGGCGCCAACCTCGGCGCCACGGCCGCGCTCGAAGCAGGCGCGGGCATCCTGCTCATGCTCAACCCCGACGCGTACGTCGACGCGCGCAGCCTCGCCCGCCTCGCCGACGTCGTCACCGCTGAGCCGATGACGCTCGCGGCCCCCGTCATCACGACCTCCACCGGCGAGGTGTGGTTCGACGGAGCCGGAGTCGAGACCGCAACCGGAGCCATGACCGGCAGCGACCGCATGCACGAACCCGGCGTGGAGCCGTGGCTCACAGGCGCCTGCCTCGCCGCCTCCGCGCACCTGTGGACGACGGTCGGCGGCTTCGACGACGACTACTTTCTCTACTGGGAAGACGTCGACCTGTCGCGTCGAGTGCGCGAGGCCGGAGGCGCGTTGCGGGTCGTCGCGGATGCCTCAGCGGTGCACGACGAGGGCGGCACACAGGGCCTTGACCAGCGCTCTCGTGCCAAGTCGCAGACGTACTACTACTACAACATCCGCAACCGGATGCTCTACGCGGCCAAGTTCCTCACGCCTGCTGCGCGGAGGCGGTGGCTGCTGGCCTCGGTGCCCGAGGCCTGGGCGGTGCTGCTGCGCGGAGGGCGGCGCCAGTTCGTGCAGAGTCGTCAGCCGCTCGTGACCGCCGCGAAGGCCGTGGCCGACGGCGCTGCCACGCGCACCGGCACGCGGGGCAGCGGTGGGAGGCTCGCCCGGGCCGGGACGAGTAGGGCCATCAGCTCGAACACGACCTCCGGGGCGGGTGTGCAGACACGTCCGCTGCGGGTGCTGCAGAGCTACAGCACCCCGTTGGAATTCCATAACCCCTACGTCAAGCTCATGGACTCTTCGCTCGAGGCCTCGGGTCGCGCCGAGGTGTTGCACTTCTCGTGGCGCAACGCGCTGCTCGGCGATTACGACGTGTTGCACGTGCACTGGCCCGAGGACGTCTTCGACGCGACCACCCCGCTCAAGGCCGCGGGCAAGCGCGTGACGATGGCCCTGTGGCTGGCGCGTCTCGCGGCCCGCCGTACCGCCATCGTGCGCACGGTGCACAACCTCGACCTGCCCAGCGGCATGGACCAGGTCAAGCGCCGCCTCATCCTCGCGCTCGACACGATGACCACGTACCGGGTGCTCATCAGCGAGACCACCCCGCGCCCCGACGGGCCGCACGGCATCGTGCTGCACGGGCACTACATCGACTGGCTGGCCGATCAGCCCAGGTCGCAGCAGGTGCCGGGGCGGATCGCGTATTTCGGGCTCGTGCGCCGGTACAAGAACGTCGAGGCGCTCGCGCAGGCCTTCGCGCAGACCCGCGACACCCACCCGGAGTGGTCGCTGACGATCTCGGGCCGCCCCTCCAGCGACGATCTCGTCGCCTCCATCGAGGCGATCATCGACGGCGACCCCCGCGTCACGACGACACTGCGCTACCTCACCGACGCCGAGGTCGTCGCCGACGTGACGGCCTGCGAGCTGGTCGTGCTGCCGTACAAGGAGATGCACAACTCCGGCTCGCTGCTGACCACCCTCTCGCTGGGGCGGCCCGCGCTCGTGCCCGAGAACGCCACGAACCGGGCCGTCGCCGACGAGGTCGGGCCGGGGTGGGTGCACTTCTACTCTGGCGAGCTGGCCGCCTCCGACCTGGAGCGGGTCATGGATGACCTGCGGGAGAACCCGCCCACCGGTGCGCCCGACCTGTCACGCCGCGACTGGGACGTCTCGGCCGCCGGTCACCTGGCGGCCTACGAGGCGGCACTGGCGATCACGCACCGCCGCTAGAGACTCAGCCGCGGTAGCGGGCTCACGCGCCGACGGCCGCCGCGACCTGGAGGATCTGGGCTCGGTAACGCTCCAGGGAGAAGTCGGTGCGGGCCCAGGCCCGCGCGGAGGTCGCGATGCGGGTCGCGTCGGCCGGGTGATCGATGAGCCACGCGACCTTGGCAGCGATGTCTTGCGCGTCCGGCTGCACATGCAGGCCGGTGACCTGGTCTTTTACGGTCTCCAGGTGGCCCGCGGCGGCCACTGCGACCACCGGCCGTTGGGCGAGCTGTGCCTCGACGACGGCGTTGCCGAACGGCTCCCGAAGTGACGGGGCGATCACGGCGTCGCTGCGATCCCAGACGACCGACGACGGCGAGACGTAGCCGGTGAACTCGACCCGCCCCTCCAGCACCGGAACGGCGGCGGTATTGCGAAGCTCCTGCTCGTACCACTCGTACCCCGCGAACGGGGTGCCCGCGACCTCGAGGTGAATGTCGCGGCCCTGCTCCGCGAGCAGGCGTGCGGCCTCGACGGCCAAGTGAACGCCCTTGCGCGGAGATAGTCGGCCGAGCGTACACAGCCGGTACGGCGTGCCGCCCGGAGGTGAGACGGGCACACTGGCCCGGTCGGGAACGCCGTTGTGTACGAGGTGGATCCGAGAGGCGAGTAGTGGGATCGCGTCGATGGCCGCCTGCTTGGCCGCCTCCGAGATCGCGATGAGCCCGTCGGCCATGAGCAGCGGGCTCGACAGTGCCACGAGCAGGGCCTTCTTGTCGGAATTCTCGGCCTCGTGCAGGTGACAGAGAACGGGGATCCCCGCGAGTTTGGCCGCACTGATCCACCAGGGGATCACGGTCGTGTTCACGTACACGAGCCCGGGGCGCTCGGCTTTGATGAGCATGCGGATGTCGGAGTGGGCCCGCACCGCTCCGCGACCCAACTCGGCCAGGCCGGAGGCGGACAGGAACGACCGCCGGATCACCGGGAACCGCCCGATGCGCACCTCGGCCCCGCGGGCACCCAGTTCGGGTACCAGCGGCCCGTCGTTCGGGAGGGCGACGACGACCCGCCTGCCGTCTTCGACGAAGGCGGTCACGGTCTCGAGCATCTGCAGGTCCGAGCCGTACAGTTCGGCCCCGGCGTGAGCGAACAGAACGGTGCGTGCGGCAGCAGTCGTGGCGGTTCTGCGAGTCATGACGTCCTTCCCTCGGATTCGAACCTAACGGCCCCACAGCGGACGATTTCGTGAGTTGTGGGTCTGCCCACCAGAATTCGCGGGGCTAGCGTGGCGGCCGAGTCGCGAGAGGAGAGCCATGACCGACGTTGGCACGCCCGCCCCGGTACCGCACTCGGAGAAGACAGAGCACGCGGAGAACCCCGCCGCCGAGATCTCCTGGGCACGCACGCGAGCACGCCTGGCCGTGAGGCGTACGCGCGAGCGGGCGCGGTCGCTGGCCGGTCGCACGCAGACGCCTCCGACTCGGCGGGCGCCGACCGTGCGGGTCGCCGACTGCGAACTGCGGCCCCTCGCGCGCAGTGACCAGCAGTCCTGGAGTGCCTCGATGCGGGCCAACGCGGCCCGCATGGGCCCGTGGTGGGGCATCGACGACTGGGCTGCGGCCACCGATCACATCGCGTTCGCCGCGCACTACACGCACTGGGCCAGGCAGGCCAGGGCGGGAACGGGGCTGGCCTTGGCGATGTGCACCCCCGATGCGGGCGTTATCGGCGAATTGCAGGTCTGGCACATCGACCCTGGGGCGGGAACGGCCGAGCTCGGCGTGTGGGCCGCACCGAACACCGTCTCCGCGCGGGTGATGCTGCCGCTGCTCGCCGGCGGGGTCGACTACTTGTTCGAATGTTGTGGACTGGTGCGCTTTGACTCACCTGTTGCAGCCGGCAACCTCGCACCGCGCAAGCTGTTGGAGTCCGCGAACTTCGTGAACGAGGGCACGCTCTCGCAATGGCGGCGCGTGCGCGGCGAGATGACCGACTTCGACATGTACGGCCTCACGCCGGAGCGGTGGGCCGTGGGGCGTTCCCGCCTTTATCGCCTGAACCCGTGGGAGCCGTTGCTCAGGCCTCTCGCGTGAGGGCTCGCCTCCAGCGGGGTTTGCCGTTGCGGGCGTAGCCGTCGTGCACGATGTCCCAGGCCCCGAGGCACATGCCGCCGCCGCGCATGAGCGTGTGCAGGCCGCCTCCGACGTTGCCCGGTGAACGACGCGCCGCTCCGGCCGCGACGCGTGCCGCGCCCGCGCCGACGCGCAGCGCGCCCGCTCCGGTCAGGGCCACGCGGCGCAGCACCGTTCGCGCCGCGACCGGGTCGAGTTGCCGGCTGCTCTCGTTGCTGCCGTCGATCATCGACCGGGTGAGCACCCAGGCGGGGCGCAGCCGGTCGGCCGGGATGGTCTCGGTGACCACCGCCCTACGGCACCAGATGATCTCGCCGCCCGCCCGCGTGATGCGGTCAGTGAACATCACGTCTTCGCCGCCCCTGGTGCCGACCGCCGGCATCCGCACGCCGAGGGCCCGAATCTGCCGCATGTCGAGCAGCAGGTTGCCGGTGCCCGCGTGGGTGAGCAGCGATCCGTCGGTGAAATCGGGGCTGGCGTGAAACGGACCGTCGACGATCCACGGCAGCGGCTCCCCTCCGGAGGCGGTGAGCTCGGGATACGCCGGCAGCACCGGCCCCGCGACGGCCGCGGCCGACGTGGCGGCGCGCGTGGCGAGCAGTTCGGCGAGCCATTCGTCGCACGGGATTTCGTCGTCGTCGATGAACACGAGAACGTCGGTGGCGCACTCGTCGAGCGCGCGAGTACGGGCCGCGGCTATGCCGGGTTCGGTCTCGTGTACGTAGCGGATCTGTACGGGGGTCGGCGTCCGTTCGCCAGCGGTCTCCGCAGCAGCCTGTGCGGCGGCCTCGACCACGGGCGCAGCGCCGCCTGCGAGGTCGTTGTCGACCACGAGGACGTGCGCGGGATTACCGGTGGCCGTGGCAGCGGCGGCCTGGTCGGCGAGCCGGGGGAGCAGCCCGGCGAGGGCGTCATTACGCCGGAACGTGACCACGGCGATCGTGACGGAAACGCCGGCCGGCAGGGTGGATTCCGATGAGACGGTCGACATGCGAACGAACCTAGTTCAGCCCTCGATTGTGCTGCTGCGCGTGGGAATTGGTCTGTGGGTCGTCAGTCGAGCCAGGTCATGGGGATGGTGGCACCGGACGCCCGGCGCCCACGGTGCCGCGCCACGAGAACTGTGCCGCCAGGCCCGGGCGCGACGCCCCCTGCACGCTGCCGGTGTCCTGGCCCGTGGCCTTGGTGAACGCGGCCAGTGACGCGAACACTGCGGGGTTGTCGCCGGTCCGACTCCACACGTGGGTCCAGGGGCGGCCACCTCGCGGATCGGGCAGGTAGAGATTGCCGCGTAGCCGGATGTCGAGCGAGCCGGCGTCGAGCGTCTTCGTGTAGTCCTCGACGGCGAAGAGGGTGTCGGCGTCACTGCGCACCTGTTCGCGGGCAGCCGCGCCCCCTGAGCCCGGTCCCGAGTCGACTCCGAACTGTCCGGTCGCGTTGGACAGCACCGAGTTGACCAGCTCCGAGCTGCCGATCACCCACGTCGGTGAGCCGTTCGAGCCGGTGAGCAGACGGGTGTCCGCGCCCGGATCGGAGGGGCGCCGACCGTCCTGCACGAACATGACCTGGCGTCGGTTCGCGACGGTCGTCGCGTTCCAGATCCGCACGTGGTCGGAATTCTGAACGCTGATGCCCGCGTCACCGTTGCGGGCGGCGACGGCGCGCAGCACGTCGACGCCCGCGCACAGTTCGACCTGGATGCCGTGTACGAGGTTGTCGGTGGCGTCGACGCCGATCACGTCGCTGTCGACCACCGATTCGTCGAGCCAGAGTCCGTTGCCGCGGTTGCCGCTGTAGCTGCCTCCGCGTACGTACAGTCCGCGGCTCAGCGTGATCTTGGCCCCCGCAGAGGCGGGCGCGGCGTTGAACCGCTGGGTGTTGTTGCCCGTGGCGACCACGTCGAGCAGCCGCAGGTCGTCGGCGCGGTGGGCGTGCAGGCCGAGCATTCCCGACTCCCGCAGGGTGACGCGCTCGAGCGTGACGTCGTGCGTCTGCACACTGACCCCGATCGTCGAACTGCCCGTGACCAGCACGTCGCGCAGCACGGCTCCGGGACCGTCGAGGGTGATGGCCCCAAAATCCGGCAGCGAGGGCACGTGGCGACGGACGCCGATGCCCTCGACCTGCGCGCCCGGGCCCGTGACCAGCAGCGCCTTGGTGATCGCGCCCGCCGAGAGGGGGCGCTTGCCGCCCGGGTCGTCGCCGACGTAGAGCGCCTGTTCCGCCTCGTCGACGTAGAAGGTTCCGGGCTTCACCTCTGCGATCGAGCCGACCTGCGTGAGGGCACTGCCACCGAGCCAGATCTGCTGCGGATCGGCCGCCAGCGGAAACTCCGGGTCGACGAACCGCCAACCGGGCTCTGTGTTGTCGGGGGCGCCGCGCGTGAAGGTGGGGCTGGTGTCGAGGCGGATCGAGTACCCGGGCATCCGCCACACTCCCGTCTGGCCCGTCTGGC
>JAUNUP010000008.1:40776-193730 GCA_030538115.1 Dermatophilus congolensis
CCTGTCGGCGTCGAGCGGCAGGCTGCCGTCGAGCCACACCCGCTCGCCCGGCCACGAGCGCAGCGTGACGCCGGAATCGATGTGCAAGCTCTCGTGCCACACCCCCTCGCGCACGGCGACCGTGCCGCCTTCGCGGGCTCGCGCCACGGCAGCGGCGATGGTGCGCAAGGGCCTGCGGGCGGTTCCGGGTGCCGAGTCGTCGCCGTCGTGCGCCACGACGAGGGCGTCGTCGGGCAGCGGTGTCGCCGAGGTCGGGGGAGACACGGAGTGAGGAGTCCCGGCAGCCCCAGGCGCCCCAGCAGCCCCAGGCGCCCCAGGCACTGCGGGCGACGTGGCCCACGGGGCCGGGAGACGCACGGCACGGTCATCGCGAAGAGGTGGTCCGCCGACGAGCGCCAGCCCCACCATCAGCGCCAGCACAGCCACTGTGACCAGGGCCGCCGTCGCGAACAGTCGCCGTCGCGACCGGCCGGCGAACGGCCGCCTCATCCTGCCGCCCGCGGCCTCAGCGCCGCGAGAAGCCGGTCGCGGATGCGCTCGCGATTGCGCGGCGGCTCGGTGGTGGTGGCCGGGCCGACGAGGGCGAGAAGGATGAAGGTCAGCATGCGGATCTGCGGAAAGGCGAACGCGTCGAGCACCGCGAAGATCACGGCGAGGGCTGCGAGAGCCCCTGCGATGCCGAGGGCGAGGTGGCTGCGCCGCACCGGTAGCACCGCGGACTTGCGCAGGCAGTGGAAGACGGGCACGGCGATGAGCGCGATGAACGCGAGCAGCGCGGGCACCCCGAGCTCGACGACGAAACCGAGGTATTGATTGTCGAGGATGGGGCGGCCGAGTGGCTGCTGGGTGCCCATGCCCTCGCCCGTCCAGAAATTGCTGCGCATCACCTGCGCTACGTGCTCGCGGGCCATCTGGCGGCTGAACAGCGAGGAATCACTGCTCGCGTCGAGGGAGAAGAGCCCGAAATAGGCGCCGAAGCGGTCCGGAAACGCGACGGCCGCGGCTCCCGCCACCGCTGCCGCGCCCGCGGCGACTCGGCCCACGACCGCGAACGGCCAGCGCAACGCCATCACGGCCAATGCGGCGACGAGGGCGACCGTGGCGCTGCGGGAGAGCGTCGAAACGGCCCCGAGCGCCGTGATCCCGGTGAGCACGGCCCAGAACACCCACGGGTGGTTCTTGGCAGCGAGCCCGCGCGTGAGCCCGAATCCGATGGGCACGAGAGCCGCTGCCACAGAACCGGCTTCGAGGGGGTGACCGGCCATGCCCTGCGGGCGTACGAAACCGGCGCGCATCGCCTCCACTTCGGCGAGAGCCCCGGAGTCGACGAGCAGCGGCAGCCGCAGGTCGGTGACGAATTCCGTGCCCACGGCGGAGGTGGCGACGAGCAAGCCGCCGTAGACGGCGCCGCAGAGCACGAGGATCTTGACGAACATCCACAAATGTCGCTTGATGTGCAGCGCCGACATGATCCCGAGCACGAACACGGCCTCGAGCGTGAACTGCACGATGCCGATGTCGGCGAACAGGGGTGCCACCCGCACTCCGTCGATCGCCCACGCGAAATACGAGAAGTAGACGACCACCAGCCACACGAGCAGCAGCTTGGGTACAGGCCCGTCCTTGGGCAGCGGCGGCAGAGTGCCGGAGGCGAACAGCGCGAGCGTCGCCCCTGCCACCATCGCCGCGAGCACCAACCCGAGGCCCGTGCCGAGGCCCGTATTGGGCACGGCCCAGTTCTGCCGTTGGAGCAGCAGCGCCGGGGGTAGCAGGAGCGCGAACACGTACAGCGAACTCTCCAGCGCCGGAGGAGCGGCGTGGCGTCCGCGTGCGCGTGGAGGTCTGGGTGGTTGCGTGCGGGGCTCGGTGGGGGTCATGGCGACGGCAGCGCGATCAGCGCGACGCCGAGCGCCGGGCGCGCCTCGATGCCTGCAGGCGCGAGAGCGTGTCGAAGACGAGCAGCGCGAGGGTGCCGAAGAGCACGCCGAGAATCGCCCCGGAGCCGGCGGCCCGGATACGTGGTTGCGACGACTCCACCGCCGGATGCGTGGGGTTGACCTGCTCGAGCGTGAGTCCGGTGTTGGTGCCTGCCACCCGATTGAGGAAATCGCGGTTGACCTTGAGCACACCGTCGACGGCGGCGACCGCCTCCTCGGGCGATTCCGCGGTCACGGTGATCGTGATGAGCGGCAGCATCGTCGGCGGCGACACGATCGAGTTGTTGGCCGTGACCGTCGTGTCGGCCACCCCGGATCCGACGGTGTTGAGGTTCGACACCGTCATGGCCGCGAGCATGCCGCTCTCGTAACTCCCGACGGCGTATCGCGGCTGTTCACCGGCCTGCGGTGCCGCCATGCGGAGCACGTGTGAGACCGAGATCGAGTAGGTCGATCGGGTCGAGGCCCACCCGATCACGCCCAGCGCCAGCGACAACGCGGCGACGAGCGCGATCAGCCAGGGGCGCTCCCGCAGTCGGGCGAGCGCCTGCCATAAGTCCATTCATGTCCCCCGTGGTGTGTCGTGGCTCCCGGAGCCACCTTGTCGCGTAGGGCGTTTCGTCAGCGCCCCACCGTATCGGCAATGGCCTCAGGCGTCTTCGCGTGGACCTGCCACAGCCTCGTCCCTCGTGCGCGTCGCGTCGATCCTGGAGCCGAGTGCCGTCTCGACGTCGCTTTCGGGTTGCAGGTGCAAGGCAGGCGTGTGCCCGTCGCGCCACGGAGACCGACGCGCACGTCGTCCGGTGTGCAGGCCCCGCTGCGAATCGCCCGCGGCCAGCGACGCGAACAGCTCTTCGTAGCGTTCGGCCACCGCGTCCCAGTCGTACTTCTCCTGCGCGCGGGCGGCGAGCAGGCTGCCACGGTGGGTCGTCGTCGCGACGTCCGACTCGGCCTCGTCGATGGCCTCGGCGATCTCACCGGGCGAGCTCGCATACCTGGCGTGCGGGCCCGCGACCTCGCGGTTGAACACGATGTCGTACGCGATGGTGGCCGTGCCCGCTCCCATGGCGCGCAGCAGCGACGGGTTGGTGCCACCGACGGAGTGGCCGTGCAGGTAGGTGAGCGCGCCGGCGTAGAGCTGATCGAGCAGATCCTGGTCCCACACGCCTCCGACGAGGTGCACTGTGTCGTTGCCCGCCGCGAGATCGCTGATCCGCTGCGAGTGCTCGGTGGGGTAGGGCACCGAGCCGACGACCACGAGGGGCAGCTTCGCGTTGCTGCGCAGGTAGCCCTCGATCATGAGGTCGACGTGGTTCTCGGGTTCGAAGCGGGCGACGACGACGTGGAATCCGTCGGGAGTCAGGCCCAGTTCGTGCAGCTTGTCGGTGCCGATGCCGCTGCCGTCGGGGGCCCCGTACGCGATTCCTGCTGTGCGGGCACCGAATTCGTCGAGATAGTACTGCTCGATGCCGCGCGCGTCCGCGATCAACGCATCCGACCAGCGGACGGAGAGCGATTCGGCCACCCGGTAGTAGGTGCGCCCGACCGGACCCCACTTGGTGCGCCTCCACTCCAGGCCGTCGACGTGTACCGCGAACGGCATACCGCGCATGCGCAGCAGTGGCAGGGCCAGGGCGTTCGCGGCGTTGCACACGAGCACGGCGTCGTACTTGGGCACCGTGAACGCGTGCGCGGCGGAGAGGAACGTGTGCGAGAGGGTCTCGAGGGCCCGCTTGCGTGCGGCGGGCAGATGCACGAGACGCATGCCTTCGTACATGTCAGGGTCACGGCGCTTGCCGCTGTTGCCGTTGCGGCAGTAGACCGTGACGTCGTGCCCCTTGGCCACGAGGCGACGACCGATTTCGTCGACGGCCGTCTCGAAGCCGCCGTAACGGGCCGGCGCTCCGCGGGTGCCGAGCATCGCGATGCGCAGGGGCCGCGGCCAGGGCGCACCCGACTCTGTTGCTGTTGTGTCGGCTGCCGTGGCTGTGTCTGCGGCGGATATGTCGTCTGGGTGGAGGGGGTGAGGCTGGTTCATGAGGTCCTTCGGTCAGCCGCAGGAGCGGGCGGGTTACCGGGCAGGGTTCAGTCGCGGTCTCGGTCGGGGGTGCGGTTCAGGTGCCGGTCGAGGTACTGCTCGAGGCGGGTACGCGCGGCTGCTGGGGTGAACCCGGCGGCGGTGAGCTTGTCGAGGGTGAGCGTGCTGTGTTGCGGTCGCGGCGCCATCGCCTTGCCCGCTGCGTACTCCGCGGCGCTCACTCGTGTTACGGAGTCACGGGTGCGTCCACAGAGTTCGAACACGTCTTCGGCGATGTCGGCCCAGGTCTGCGTCGGGCCGGTGTTGGTGAGGTTGTAGACACCAGGCGCGGCGCTCGAGGCGAGCAGATGCACGATGCCGGCGGCGAGGTCGTCGGTGAAGGTGAGGCGGCCGTGCTGGTCGTCGACGACGCTGGGCGAGATGCCCCGGCCGGCGAGCGAGGCCATCGTGGCGACGAAGTTTCCGCCGTCTCCCACGACCCAGCTCGTGCGCACGACGTAACCGCGCTCGTAGGCGCTGACGAGCGCGTCGCCCGCGGCCTTCGTCTGGCCGTAGACGCCGAGAGGTGTGAACGGCTCCGATTCGTCGTGTCGTTCGCGGGTGCCGTCGAAGACGTAATCGCTCGAGACGTGCACGAGGGGTAGCCGGTGTCTGCGCGCCACCTGCACGAGATGGGCCACCCCGGCCACGTTGGTCGCCCACGCCTCGGCTCGGCCTTCGGGCGTCTCTGCTGCGTCGACGGCCGTGTAGGCCGCCGCATTGACGATCGCGCCCACTCCGCTCAGGTCGATGGCATCGAGCGAGGCCGGGTCGGCGAGATCGGCCTGAGCCCGTGTGAGTCCCAAGGCCTGCGGCATCGCGTCGAGCAGCGCCCGCCCGAGCTGCCCGCCCGCTCCGAGCACGAGCGTGCGGGGGGCGGGAAAGCGATTGGCCGACGCGAGCGGCGGGTGGCCTCGGTCGGCCTGCGAGAGCACTGCTTTCTCCAGCGGAATGGGCCACTCGATCCCCAGCTCCGGGTCGCCGAGCTGCACGAACGTGTACCGCGCTGTCGCCTCCCGGCTCCAGTGATCGTTGACGAGGTAGGTGTAGGCGGCCGGTTCGAGGCACTGGAACGCGTTGCCGACACCGCGGGGCACGTACACGGCCCGGCCGGGGTCGATCTCGGCCGTGACGACCCGGCCGAACGTGTCGCCGTCACGCAGGTCGACCCACGCGCCGAAGACACGGCCGGTGGCCACGGAGACGTACTTGTCCCACGGCTCCGCGTGCACGCCACGCGTCACGCCGGGCTCGGCGTTGAACGAGATGTTCTGCTGCACCGGCCCGAAATCGGGCAACCCCAGTGCGGTCATGCGCTCGCGTTGCCAGTTCTCTTTGAACCAGCCGCGCTCGTCGCCGTGCACGGGCAGGTCGATGACGAGTAGGCCGGGGATGTCGGTGGTGTGGACGTTCAGCGGGCGCGGGTGCGCGTCGTTCACGTGGAGTCCTCTTCAAGTGGAGCGCGGGTGGGGCGGGTGCGTGCTGTGTGGCTCGGCCGGGGCGTCCGTCGCCCCGGTTCCGGCACCGCACCTGAACCGCATCTGGTGCGGGCACGGGAGCTGGGACAGGGGCTTGGTTCGGTCACTGTCCGGTCTGGGCGTATTTCGCCTCGGTGGCGGCTTTCGCCGGGCGCCACCAGCTCTCGTTGTCGCGGTACCAGGCGATGGTGTTCTCCAGGCCTGCGGTGAAGTCGGTGTAGTGCGGTTCCCAGCCCAGTTCGGTGCGCAGGCGGGTGGCGTCGATGGCGTAGCGCAGGTCGTGGCCGGGACGGTCGGTGACGTGGTCGTAGTCGTCGGGGGCCCGGCCCATGAGCTGCAGGATCGTCTCGACGACTTCCTTGTTGTTCTTCTCACCGTCGGCGCCGATGAGGTAGGTCTCGCCGAGCTGGCCGGCCTCGATGATCCGCAGCACCGCGGAGGAGTGGTCGTCGACGTGGATCCAGTCGCGCACGTTCGCTCCGGCCCCGTACAGGCGCGGGCGCACCCCGTCGATGAGGTTGGTGATCTGGCGCGGGATGAACTTCTCGATGTGCTGGTAGGGCCCGTAGTTGTTCGAGCAGTTGCTGAGCGTGGCCCGCAGCCCGAAGCTGCGCACCCAGGCGCGCACGAGCAGGTCGGAGCCGGCTTTGGTGGCCGAGTAGGGGCTCGACGGCTGGTACGGGGTGGTCTCGGTGAACCGCGCCGGGTCGTCGAGTGCGAGGTCGCCGTAGACCTCGTCGGTCGAGATGTGGTGGTAGCGCACGTGGTGACGACGGCAGGCCTCCAGAAGCGTGAAGGTGCCCTCGATGTTGGTGCGTACGAACGGAGTCGGGTCGGTCAGGGAGTTGTCGTTGTGGGACTCGGCCGCGAAGTGGACCACCACGTCGGCCTGACCCACACATTCGTCGACTAGACGGGCATCGGTGATGTCGCCATGCACGAACGTCAGCGAATCACCTTCCAGCCCGGCCAGATTGCGGCGATCACCCGCGTAGGTCAGGGCGTCCAGCACCGTGACCTGTGTGTTCTCCTGACGCTGCGGCCCCGTGAGGAGGTACCGCACGAAATTGGAGCCGATAAACCCGGCTCCTCCTGTGATGAGAAATCGCACGCCCGACATCGTAGGTGTGCTGCCTACGGCTAGGAATGCCCACGAGTCTGATTGTGGGTCAGGCGAACTCGACATCATTGCCGCATGCGAGGAATCATTCTGGCAGGCGGCACCGGATCGCGGCTGCACCCGATCACGTTGGGCATCAGCAAGCAGCTGGTGCCCGTGTACGACAAGCCGATGATCTACTACCCGCTTTCGACACTCATCCTGGCCGGCATCGACGACGTGCTCGTGATCACCACCCCGCACGAGGCGGAGGGGTTCGAGCGCCTGCTCGGCGACGGCTCCCAATTCGGCATCCGACTGACCTACGCGCAACAGCCCTCACCCGACGGTCTGGCCCAGGCGTTCACGATCGGCGCCGACTTCATCGGCGACGAGTCCGTGGCACTGGTGTTGGGCGACAACATTTTTCACGGCTACGGCCTGGGCACGAAGCTCTCCCGCATCGGCACGTTCACCGGGGCGCGGATCTTCGCCTACTGGGTCGCCGACCCGACCGCCTACGGCGTCGTCGACTTCGATGAGCGCGGCGTGGCCGTCTCCATCGAGGAGAAGCCGGCCCGGCCCGCCTCCAACTGGGCCGTACCGGGCCTGTACTTCTACGACAACGACGTCGTCGACATCGCCCGCAATCTGAAGCCGTCGGTGCGCGGGGAGTACGAGATCACCGACGTCAACCGCACCTACCTGCAGCGCGGCACCCTCACCGTCGACGTCCTCGAACGCGGCACCGCCTGGCTCGACACCGGAACCTTCGAATCCCTCTCCGACGCCACCAACTTCGTGCGCACCCTCGAAGCCCGCCAGGGCCTCAAGGTCGGCTGCCCGGAGGAGGCCGCGTGGCGCCTGGGCTTTCTCACCGACGAAGGCCTGGCCGAACGAGCCGACCGGCTCGCGAAATCCGGGTACGGCGACTACCTGCACGAACTGCTCGCGCGGGGCAAGTCGTCGGGAGGTCGTGTGGAGGCGAGGGGGCCGGCCCTGGCCGGTGTCACGCCCGTGCAGGGCTGAGGGCGCGTGGCCTCGTCGACTCCGGCGCCCCCTGCCGTCCCCCCGATCGACCCGCCAGTCGGCGACAGCCGCTCGGTGCAGCGCCGCCGACGGGCCGAGCATCATCGCGACATCGGCGCGACCCTGGATCCGCGGTGCAACGGTCTGAACCTGTTGCGCCTCATCATGGCCTCGGGTGTGATCTGGTACCACACGTTTCGGCTGACCGGCCGGCCCATCGCGCCGCCTGCGCTCGACCAGGCGCTCACCAACGTGTGGGTCGACGGCTTCTTCGTGCTGTCGGGGTACCTCATCGTCGGCAGTTGGATGCGACGGCCGCGGCTGGCCACGTACACGCGTCACCGGCTGCTGCGGCTCTACCCGGCGTTCTTCGTGTGCCTGTTCGTCACGGCGTTCGTGGCCGCTCCGCTCGGGGCCGTCATGCAGAACGAGCAGGTCACGTTCGGTGAGCAGATCTCGTACGTGGGGCAGAACCTCGGCATGTTCATGCGCACGTTCGCGGTGGGCGACACCCTCGCCTCCGTGCCGTACCCCGGCGTGTGGAACGGGTCGCTGTGGACCCTGTTCTGGGAGCTGCTCTGTTACATCGCGGTCGTCGTGCTCGGTGTGGCCGGCGTGCTGCGCAGCCGCTTCGGCATCCCGGTCGCCTTCGGGGTCGCGTGGGTGTTCGCGCTGGTCGCCCACCTGACTCCGGTGGCGGACATACACGTTCCGCTCGTGCTGTATCGGTACGGTTCGCTGCCGCTGGGCGATGCGGCCCGGTTCGGTCTGGTGTTCGCCGCGGGGGCCCTCGTATGGCACCTGCGCGAGGTACTCGTGGCGGGCTGGGGGAGAGTGGCGGCCTCGTTCGCGGTGGTCGCGGCTTCGATGTGGCTGCCCGACTATCGCCTGCTGGCTGCACCGTTTCTCGCCTACGGCCTGGTCGCGCTGGGCGCCCTCATCAAGATCCCGTGGCTCCACCTGCGCAACGACATCTCGTACGGCATGTACATCTACGCCTTCCCGATACAACAGTTGCTGGTCGCGGCGGGTCTCGCCGCGCTGGGGGTGTGGCAGTTCGCCCTCCTGGCCACCGTGCTGACCGTGCTGCCCGCGACCCTGTCGTGGTTCTGCGTCGAGAAGCCCGCGATGCGGTTCAAGTGACGCGCTCGAGCCGAAACACGGGTTCTCGGCGCAGGAGTGGCCTGTTCTGCCGCTCCCGACAGGGCATGATGGATGCGGACACGACGGTCCGGGCACGGCTGCACGTATTTCTTTGACGAATGCGATGGGCCGCGGCGTCGCCGATCGACGACCACTGGAACGACCAGAAGAGGTTTGCTTGTGAACGTGTTGGGCAGGGGCGGTCGTAACCGCACGATCGCGGTGGCCGCGATCGCGCTGAGTGCCTTCGGGTTGGCCGGCTGTGGTGCCGGCACCGGCCCGGGTGTCGCAGCGGTTTCGCAGGGCGTGGTCGTCACCGAGAAGCAGGTCGACGACGTGATGGCCGACTTCGAGCGCGCAGGTGCCGCAGGGCAGATCCAGCGCGGCGCGGTCGTGGCGATGCTCGCGATGCGGCCCGTGATCCTCGAGGTCGGCAAGAGCTCCGGCGCTGTGATCGGTGAAGACGCGATCCGTGCCAGCCTGGCCCAGCAGCTCCCGGGCGCCTCCGAGGCCACGGTGCAGTTTCAGCAGACCCAGGCCACCGGCGGTGCGATGAACGAGGCGGCGCTCGGCGAATTCGAGAAGGCGATGCAGAGCGCCGACATCAACATCAGCCCGCGCTACGGCACGTACGACCCGCAGAAGGGCTTCGCCCCGAGCGCGCCGAACTGGCTCAGCACCGCCCCTGGCGGCGCAGAGGGCCTGCCGCCCGGTCACCCTTGATCGGTGACAGCGGGCGGGCGCCCGTAGACCTCGATTCGCGCAGCGGCGTCGAGGCGCTCGTCGCCGTCGTCGACCGGCTCCGGTCTCCGGGCGGGTGTCCCTGGGACGCCGACCAGACGCACGAGAGCCTGGCCCGCTTCGCCATCGAGGAGGCGTACGAACTCGCCGATGCGATTGCCGGAGGCGAGCGGGGCGCCCTCGTGGACGAGCTGGGTGACGTGCTCTTTCAGGTCGCGTTCCACGCGCGCCTGGGGCAGGAGCACGCCGAGCCGTTCGACATCGACGACGTGGCCGACGGCATCGTCGCCAAGCTGCGCCGTCGCCATCCGCACGTGTTCGCTGACGTCGACGCCACGACCAAGGCGGCGATCGAGGCGAACTGGGACGCGATCAAGGCGGCCGAGCATCCCGAGCGTACGAGCCCGCTCGACGGCATCCCCGCATCGTTTCCGCCACTGGAGCGGGCCGCGAAGATCGCCAGCCGCTACCACCGCGCCGGGCGTCTCGACGAGGTGCGGGCGGCGCTAGACGCGGTGCGGACGGGCAATGCCTCGTCTGCCGCTGAGACCGCTGAGACCGACATCGGAGACCGCCTGCTCTCGGTGGTGACCGAGGCCGTAGAGGATGGCGTCGATCCTGGCACAGCCCTGGTCGAAGCCGTGTCGCGCTTGGAGTCGACGCTCCGACGTACCGGGATGGCCTGATCCGGCTCGGCCGAAACTGCACCCGACGCACAGGCGGCTCTGCCGTAGGTCGCTGCCGAGAGCCGTCCGCGCCGCCCCCCTCGGCCACGGGGCGCCCTGTGGACGGAGCCACTGGTACGTTCGAGAGACCAGCACGCAGTGAAACGGCGCTGCATGGCAGGGGGACGGCAGGGGATCGCGCGTGAAACCACGGTTCGAAATCGGTAAGCCCGAGAGGTGTGGTGTCGTCAGCCGTGCCGCTGCAGTGCTGGTCGCTGCGACAGCAGTGACTCTTGCCGGGTGCGGTGGGTTTGGTGCCGGGTCTCGGACGACGGCCCCCGAGGTGGCGCCGGACGTCGCGCGTGCAGCGGCGAACGAGGTGGCCGCGCTGCCTCGTCCTTCGGCTGGCGGGCCTTCATCCGATGAGGCGCGAGGTGTCGTGCTGACGTTCACGCGAGAGGCTCGCCGGGCACTGCTCTCCGACGGTGCATTCGACAAGGACACCTGTGCCGGGCGCGCGGCTGACCTCCAGTCCGCCATCTCGCCGGACGACGTGTACGCCGCAGCCCTCGCGGTCGGTGACCCCGACCTCCAGGCACTCGTGCTGAACGCCCGCGAAAAGGTGGGCAGCGCCTTGCGCAGGTGCGCGCTGGGAGTTGTTGCAGATCGGGACGCCGCAATCGGCGCTGTCGCCCTCGTAGACGCGCGTGTGGAGGAGCAGCCATGATCTGGGAGAGCCGAGGCGCTACTCGCCCGCGCGGGTCGGCACGGGTAGCGGCGCTAACCGCGGTGGTGGGGGCGATGCTGGGTGTGGGTGCGTTCGCCGGCATCGCGCTTCCGGCAGAGCCAGTGCGCACATGGGCCGTCCTGGGTGACAGCATCAGTAGCGGATTCGGTATCGCGGATACCGACGACGCGCCGTCCGCGTGGGGTGACCGGCAGTGTGCGCGCGGCCACGGGAGAAATGGGACCGGGTTCGCGATGTCGGCGGGCGCGAACGCGGCGTTGGGTGGTCGGTACGAGCAGTACTTCGTCGCCTGTTCCGGTGCGCTGTCCGACGACTGGGCAGTGGAATTGGCGGAGGCCTACCAGCAGGCCGGCGTGGCTGTTCGCTCGTCCATCAGCAAGGGCACGCCGACGCGGGAAAACCCACTGGTGAACGAACTCGACACCATCGCGGCCTCCGGCAACCGGTTCGACCTCATCTCGTTCACGTTCGGAGCGAACAACGTCGCCCTCGGCGCGTTCGGTCCCACGTGCATGGACACGATGGAGGCCGACGGGTCGAGGCCGACGTGGGCGTCCACGAAGTGGGGCGCGTGTGATCTCGACACAGCAGCCGCGCAGAGCATCATCGACGTGCTCTCGGGCGTCCATGCCGGTGCGTTGCCTGCAGGGGCCGTGCCCTTGTGGAGCCCCCATCCTGAGGCGGGTCACGTCGAGCCCCTGCTTTCGGCCATCGGTCGATTCGTCAAGCCGGGCGGAACCGTACTCGTCATGGGGTATCCGCGGTTCGTCTCCGCACCTGAAGCGTCAGCACTCGCGGCCAGGTGGAAGAACGCCCCGGGGCTGTTCGACAAGGCGGGAAACTGCGACGGCATGACACCGGAGGCGATGAACCAGTTCAGGGCGACCGTCGACGTGCTCAACGCAGGCATCAAGTCGGCAGCGGCAAAGGCGAACACCCTGTGGAGTCGCAGCGGTGTCACCTTCCGCTACGTCGACATGAACTCAGAAGTCGGTTTCGACACCGGCACCGCTGATCACGGAATCTGCTCGACGGACCCGTGGATCAATGCCACGTACGAGCAGCCTGGCCCTCTGCACCCCAACACGGTGGGCCACACCGAGGCCGGAAAGGCATTGGCCGCCATCGTGCGTTCGCTTTCATAAGCGCTTTACCCTGCACTGCGGGTCTGGCCGATCTGCTGGAGATTTCGATAGGCGAGTGTCGGGGTGCCGTCGTCACGGATGAGGCCGTACTGGGTGTTGTGGTGAGGGTCCTGACCGTTGCGGATCGTGTACCAGAAGAGGGGCCCGGACTTCAGGCGGCGGGCGTTACCGGTCCAGTACGTGTACGCCTCCCGGACGATGCGAGCGGCGTCGTGCTCCGAGAGAGCGTTGTCACCGGCCTGTGGGGCGCCGAGTTCGGTGCCCCACAACGGCATCCATTGGTATCCGTGCGCGTCCAGGGCGGCTCGAACTGCCGGTGACAAGCTCATCTCGCCCTTGTCGCCGTTGTGCCGGTCGGAATACGGGTGGATGCCGACGGCATCGACCCCGTCGAGGGCCCCCGTTGCAGCCAACCCGTCGTACCAGGTCTTGGTGTCGATGTCAGGAGTATCGGGTATGGCGCCACCGGTGCCGCCGGCGATGATCAGGCAGCCACTACATGCTGGCCGGATTGCGGCCGAGGCTTCGCGCAGTAACGCCGCGTAGTCGTTGACCGACGGCTTCGGCGCCCACACCTGGTCGAGGTTCGGTTCGTTCCACACCTCCCAGGCCGTCACCCGCCCCGCGTAGCGTCGAGCGGCTTGGGCCGCGTAGTCCGCGAACGCTCTGCGCTGCTCGGGGCTGGTCACGCCTTGGGTCCAGTCGGTTCCTGGGGGACGGCTGGGGCTCGCCACTGTGCCGAGGATGCCGAGAACACGCAGGCCGCGGTCTTGTGCAGCAGCGACGGCTCGGTCATACGGGTCCCAATGCCAGGCACCGTCTGCGTGCTGCACGTGGTCCCACGGAATGTCGAAGCGAACCCATCGCGCTCCCAGCGCCGCGATGCGATCGAGATCCAGCGCCATGTCTTCGGGGGGCGCGAACGCGAGGCTGGGGCCGGGAACCGACACGCCCATGGCTCCCGAGGCGAGGTTCGGGTCGGCTGACGTCTCCGGTGCTGGGGCTGGCGTCGTGCCCGGGTCTTGGGCAGGCACTCGGAACACCAAGGCGATCAGTATGAGGCCCACGGCGGCCACGGCCAGTGCGGCAGCTGCCATCTGCTTGACACGACGGCGACGCAGGGTGGAGTCGTCTACGAGCTGGTCCTCGATGAGAGGCTCCTTGGAACTGGTGCGGCGCGTGACGTCACCGCGAGACCGGTCGCCGCCATTGGGGGCGGAATGGGGCTGGTCGGGAGGGGATGAACGGATCACTGAGCCTCCTTTCGCGGATGCGGTCGTACTGGCGTGTAAGGATCTCGAGCACCGTGAATCCGATGAGCGGCAAGCCGGTCAGAAGGATGAGGGGGGTGAATGCACCCGACTGCGCGTTGGCGGTTTGCAGCAGGAGAGCTCCGAACAGGTAGCCGAGAAGCGCTCGGGTGAGTTCGAGATCGGCGTGCTGGTAGAGGTCGGCCACGAGAGCCGCTACGAGGCCCAGTACGAGGTATCCGACGAAGACTCCGAGATAGCCGAAGTTGGCGTACAGCTCGGCACTCATGCCGGGCACGGTGAAGATCATCTCCATGTCGCCGTGGAACCAGCCGCCCGAATAAGCGGTGATGGTGCTCCAGTCGCCGCCTTTGACGCCCGCGAGGTGAAGAAACGCCATGGGGACCGCCGCGAACCCCGCGAGCAACGTTTCACCGTGGAGGTAGCCGTGCTCTGCGACATAGCGCCCCGCCCACGCCGCCATGGAGAACCTGCCCCACTGCCAGTCGAGGAGTGCGGCAAGCGAGAAAGTGCCTTCGCCGGTGCGATTGATGGTCTGGGCATAGATGAGGGCGAAGGCGGCCAGTCCGCCTCCGACCGCGATCGGCGTACGCAAGCCGCGCAGCATGGGCAGCACCACCACGAGGAGGGGGAGCGTGAACTGAGGCAGGTCGGTGCGGCCACCGGTCCATGAGCTGGAGAGGGCGATGACTCCCACGGCCCCGCCCATGACGAGGGTGTTCCACATGTCCGCGGCAGCGGTCTTTTGCCGCAGTACGAAGCAGAGGGTGAGTAGGAGCACGCCCCAGGGCATCCATGACGACAGGAACGCGTAGCGCGCCATGCCGCCGTCGATGGCGATGATGCGGTCGCCGCTGGCCGCGGCAGCGAGACCTCGCATGCGGATGACACCGACAGCGCCGGCGGCGGACAACAGCAGGGCCATCGACAGGGTGAACAGGCGGTGCGAGTCGGCCATCGAGTACGGCGCGCGGCGGCGTGTGGTGGGCGGGGCCTTCCATCGTGCGGATAGGCCGAGTACGAGCCCGGCCAGACCGATGGGTGTGCACCACGCCGCGACGAGCAGGCCGGTGTTGGAATCGTACGGGCTGGCCGGCATCGCCTCGTAGAACCCGCGGGAGGTGGAGATGCCGAGCACATGTACCAGCCCGGAGACCACGTAGGCGGCGACGAAGACCACCAGCAGCCACCGGCGCATCGCGAGGCCGTCGTTACCGCGCACCCAGAAGTAGGCGATGGCGGCCACACCGGCGATGCCGGTGAGTACGAGGATGCTGATGCTGACGCTGACGACGTTCACAAGCCACCTGTGGTCACAGGTCGTGGGAACGGACGCGGTTCGCGACGATGACCACGTTGTCGGAGGCGAGGGACCGTAGGCCGGCCTGCACTGCGGTGACGCGTTCTTTGTCGGTGCCCATGCTGACCAGCACCACAGCTACGTCGATGACGTCGGCGAGTAGCTGAGCGTCGGCGGACACGGTGAAGGCAGGCACCTGGATGAGAACGACGTCGAATTCGTCGGCGAGGCGACGCAGGTCGGCGGGGCGTATCAGGGACGTCGTCTCGCCCTCGCGGTCGAGAACCTGCACAGCGATGGTGGCGCCGTCGGCTGGTGTGTTCTGCGCGAGTGCCACCACTTGCATGGCGGAGACGGCGGCCGTGTCGAGGATCGCGGCGCGGCCTCCCACCTGCGAGGTTGCTGCGGCGAGGGCGTGTGTGGCCTGGGTGAGGTCGGGGTCGGCGTCGGGGGTGGTCACGAGCACGAGCGTGCCGGAGTCGCCGCGTTTGGCGCCGACGAGCAGACCGGCGGTGCGCTCCAGACGCTTGGTCAGTTCGTGAACGCGCTTCGTGTCGGAGGACTTGACCGTGGGCAGCGCGGCGAGCACGCGTGGGCCACGCATGCGGCGCAGGTCCTCGACGTTGCGAACCCGGGAGTCAATGCCGCTGACCAGCAGCGCGACGACGAATGCGGCGATCACGCCGAGTACGACACCAATGATCGCGCTCACCAACGGAGACATGTTCTGCGGCGCGGCGGCCGGCTGAGCCACGTTGAGGGGAGTGACCGTGAGGGTTTGCCGGGTGACGCCGCCTTCTTGCTGGATGGGAGCGATGTCGGCCACGACGGTCGCCACCGATTCTGCGACCGCGTTCGCGATGTCGGCCGCCTGCTTCGGGTCTTCCCGAGTCACCGCGATGTCGAGGATCACCGTCATCGTGGGGTTGGCGGCCGCGATGCTCTCGGCCAATTCACCCGGCGTCTCCTGAAGCCCGAGCCGATCGATGACCGGCTGGAGTACGCGAGGCGACGTGGCCACGCGTACATATGAGGTCATTTCGCGTTGCAGATAGGTGGCAGCCTGGTTGAGGTCTGTGGCCGAGTTACCCGCCGTGAACGCGAACAGTGACGAGTTCGTGGAGACGTATGTCGGCTTCGCCGTCAAGGCAGCGCCGAGAACCGCAGCGAAGACTGCTGATGCGACGAGCAAGCTCAGCAACGGGCGCCTCAACATCAGTCGTAGATACTCGCGAATGAACACCGTTCTCCTCTCGCACGACACGGTGTGCCGTAGCAGGCTGTGAGGTGGGCGTGGCAGCGCCTCGCTTTGTGCGACGCACGCGTGGAGCGAGGCGTACACGTCACTTCGGCAGTGAAGCGAGGCGTACCGGTCACTTCGGCAGGTGAGAGCCTCAGCGTACCGAGGTGTAGTGGTTCTCCAGTGCAGCGGCCACGGTGCTGATATCGAGTTCGTTGCGTGCCAGATCATGTGCTCCGGTGGCTGCAGCGGCTCGAATCTCCGTTGACGCCAGAAGCTTTCGCACTGCGTCGGTGACGGTGTCGACCCCGGCCTCCACCACGGCACCTGCATGTCCGTTGCGCACCAAGTCGGCCAATCCACAGGTGGTGGTTATGACGGTGGGAACACCGACAGCGAGCGATTCGAGCACGCTCATCGGATACGGCTCGTTGACCGAAGGGAGCACGTAGACGTCCGCCTGCTCAAGGGCGCTGCGGGTGGCCTCGGGCGCGATCGGCCCCTCCCACGTGATGCGGTCGGTGTAGCCCGAGGCGTCGATGGCCGCGCGCACCGCCGCGCCCTGGCCTTCGTCGGGGCCGATCATTCGGAACCTCACGTCGGGGAACTCCCCGGCGAGGCGACGGGCCATCTCGACGAAGTCGAGGGGGCGCTTGCGCTCCTGGATGCGTGCGAGAAACAGCACCTCGTGAGGAGTTTCAGACACGGGGCGGGGCGTCTGGTCGGCGTGGATGCCGTTGCGTAGGAATTCGATACGGAGCCTCGAGTCGAGGCCGAGCAGTCCTCGGCGTTCCTCGGGTGTCAGGTAGAAGACCTTGGCGGCCCCGCGCAACGCAGGCAACGTCGAGACTCGGTCGAGCACTTTCACGGGAGTCTTGTCGGAGGGCATGACCATGCCGTGGGTCTGCACCACGTAGGGGATGCCGCGCGCCTTCGCTGCGAGAGCCGCAGGCATGGTGACGAAGTCGCGACCCAGGTGCACATGAACCACGTCGGTGCGCCCGGCCTGAGTTGCCAGCCACGCCGCGAGACCGGGCGCGAAGAGACCGCGTAGCGACCCGCCGCGACCGGGGGCTCTGGCGGGGAACAGTTTGGCGCGCACTCCCGCGATCTCGGTGGGGATTTCGTCGTAGCCCCAGGTGCCCGCCGCGATGGTGACGTCGTGGCCTCGTGCCGAAAGCGCGGCCACGTCTTCAGTGGCCACACGGGTGGGGCCGCCGTAGTCGCCTTTCGGGCTGATGAGCCCGACCACATGGATGATCCTCATGTCCGGTGCCTTCCTTGCCTTGGCCTACCTAGCCCTACAGCGGGTGATTCTCGCCGGGGCGTCCGGACGGCTCGGTGGCGACGGGGGCGAGCACCCGGGCTCCTGCCGGAACGTCTTTCACGACGAGCGCTCCCGCGCCCACGATCGCGTCGGCACCCACCGTGACTCCGCGCAGCACGGTGGCACGGGCAGCGACCCATGAGCCGTCGTGTAGAACGATGGGCGCGTTGTCGAACTCGAACGACGGGTCGTCGGCGTCGTGGCTGCCGGTGCAGAGCATGGCCTGTTGACTGACCACAACGTCCGAGCCGATCGTGACGGGCTCGAGGTTGAGGATCCAGGCGCCCACACCGATCCATGAGTCCGTTCCGACCGTGAGCTTCCACGGCCAATGGATGCGCACGTCGTGCCGAATGAGCACACCGGGAGCGATGTCGGCACCGAATGCCCGCAGTATCGCCGCGCGTGCCCTCGGCGGGCACAGGATGGAGCGAGTGACCGTGTCGCCGACGGTCACCCACGCCGCGACCTTGAGCAGCCCGGCGCCTTTGTCGTAACCGACCCCGGTGAACGAGGCGAGGCGCCGCCTCGTGAGTGGGCGGGCGTCCGCCTGGTCCAGGTGACTCATGCTCCGAAGTTCACCTTTCCGGCGTCGACCGGGCCCACTTCACCCTGGGGACGCTTGAACAGTTCGATGTCGGCGTCGACCATGATCTCGGCGAGTCGTGCTGCGTGCGTCCGGGCCTTCCAACCCAGGTCACGTTCGGCCTTGGAGGCGTCGCCGATGAGGGCGTCCACCTCGGTGGGCCGCAGGTAACGCTCGTCGAACTTGACGTACTTCTCCCAGTCGAGTTCGACGTGCCCGAACGAAGCCGCAAGGAACTCGCGCACGGTGCAGGGTGTGCCGGTGGCGAGCACGAAATCGCTCGGCTCATCGGCCTGCAACATGCGCCACATGCCCTCCACGTACTCGGGCGCGTAACCCCAGTCGCGGATCGCGTCGATGTTGCCCATGTACAGCGAGTCCTGGAGGCCGAGGCTGATGGCGGCCACGGCGCGCGTGATCTTGCGGGTGACGAAGGTCTCGCCGCGGCGGGGGGACTCGTGGTTGAAGAGGATGCCGTTGGTGGCGAACATCCCGTAGCCCTCGCGGTAATTGCGGGTCATCCAGTACGAGTAGACCTTCGCCGCTCCGTAAGGGGAGCGCGGGTAGAAGGCCGTGGTCTCGCTCTGGGGCGGGGGCGTCGCTCCGAACATCTCCGACGTCGAGGCCTGGTAGTAGCGGCAGTCGAGTCCGATCATGCGGATGGCCTCCAACAGGCGCGTGGTGCCGACGCCGGAGACGTCTCCCGTGTATTCCGGTTCGTCGAACGAGACGCGAACGTGGGACTGGGCGGCCAGGTTGTACACCTCGTCGGGCGCGATCTTGTCGAGGAGGGTGACGAGACGTGAGCCGTCGGAGAGGTCGCCGTAGTGCAACTTCAGCTGGGCGCCTTCTTCGTGCGGGTCCTGATAGAGGTGGTTGATGCGGTCGGTGTTGAAGGTCGACGCGCGGCGGATCAGGCCGTTCACCTCATAGCCCTTCGAAAGGAGCAGTTCGGCGAGGTATGAGCCGTCCTGTCCGGTGATTCCAGTGATCAGGGCTGTCTTAGGCATGAGGCTTCCTAGGTCTGTGGGGGTGCCTGCGTCGAAGGGGCCCGGTCTGCGACCGGCGCTGGTCAGGGTGTCCGGGCGGAGACGTGCAGTGGTGCTCGACCTGAGGCTGCGTTTCCGCTGCCGGTCGATAGGTTCTTCAAGCATAGAGAGGCCTGTGAGACCTCCGATGTCCCACATGTCTCGCCCATGGGTGATTCTGCCCCCGGCCACGACAGGATTCGGGCGCTGTATCCGAGTGTGATGCAAGCGTTCTCGAAGGGCGGACCAGAGCTCGATGCAAACGAGAGCTCAGTCGTCGACGTCGGCGTAGTCGTATATCTCCTTCGCCGGAACGCCGCTGGCCAAGCGGCCGGCGCGGATGCTGCGAAAGACCACGGACCCAGCGGCGACGATGGTGCCGCGCCCGAGGGTGACACCCGCGTGGATCTGTGCTCCGGCAGCGACCGCCGACCCGTCGCCGATGGTCACCCTCTTGGCCACGTGGGCGCCGGTGCGTTGCCGGGCCGGGCCACGCTTGTGGGTGGAGGTGATGATCATGACCCGCGGTCCGAGACCGACGCGCTCGCCGAGAAGAATGCCGCCGCGCGCGTCACCGTAGAACCCCTCGTTGATGTACGAGAACGCGCCCACCTGTACGTCTGCGTTCGTGAAGTGGCAGTGCGCACTGATCCCGTTGGTGCGGATGTCCATCCCGGCTGCGTTGAGCATGATGCGGCGGATGCGGCCAGGCCAGATGCTCCATGCGGCTATTTGATTGACCCATATCTGCCACACGGCCTGTCGAAGCAGCGCTCCGACGCGGCCGGCCAATCCGCCCGCGCCGCCGCGGGCGTGCGCTGCGGAGGCAGTGCCCTCGGGAAAGATGCTCGGATCTCGGTCGGGTGCGATCGTGTCGGTCACGTGCGGTGGCCTTTCTCGTTGTTGTGACTGTCCTCGACGTGGTGGCCGGGCGGACAGCGATGCCGGAGAGGCACGGCCGGCGTTGAATTCGGAGCCCAAGGCTGCACGAGCTACCGCCCCGACGCCTCCATTGTGGCGGCCGTGGGGGCCGTCGGGGGGCTCGGAGGCGGCCCACAGAGGCGCTTCCAAGAGTTTGCGAATAAGCACGTCAGGGCGACCGCAGTGGGTCAAGATCTGCCCCATGTAGCCGGATTCCTTTGTGATACAACACTTCTTGCCATATTGATCGAGGTCGGCGAGGGGGTGGCGGCCTGTGCGCGTGTCCGCATGTGGGTGCGAGGTCGGTGACGCCGCGGCACTCCCTTCGCTACGCTGGGTGTCCAAGTCGAACGAACGAACACATTGCCTGTCGAGCATGCCGATGACGCCTCTGGAAGGACGCGCCTTCGGTCTGCGCGGTGCAGCGAGGTGTTCACGACGACCAGTGGGCGGTCGCCGTGCCGTTCGTCGCCCACCCCGCCTCGGCCTCGCATCACGACAGGAAAAGGGCAGCGCACACCTGACGAAGGCGCGTGCGTCGTTCCCTCACCTCGCGTGCGTCACCGCCGCCGGGTGCTGTCGCACGGGCCGGTACGAACACATCGCCGCATCTGGGGGGATGCGCAGCGACAGGGGAGTCGCTGTGTTGTCGTACACGAGGGGGAGACGAGAGTACATGGCGCAGCACACACGTGCACCCGACGCCGCTGAGCCCGGCGGTCCCACAGGGGCCGTCACTCATCGACGTCCCAACACGACGCTCGGACCCGATGGCCCCCTCAGCACTCACCGCCTGACCTGGCTCACCACCGCATCCGGGCGCCCTGTGATGGCGCGCGTGGACGAACCGGTCGACGGCAGCGCCGTGGGTGCGCTCGTGGTGGTTCCTTCGTTCGCGCGCGAGAGCGTCGTGCCGTTTCGACGGCTGCGCGCCCTGGCCGTGCGTGCTGCCGACGCGGGTTACGTCGTGCTCTCCGTCTTTCTCGGTGGCGACGGTGAGTCTTCGAGCATCCCCGAGTCGGCCGACCTCGTCGCGGAATGGGGCCTGGAGGTCGACGCGGCCGTGGCTGCCGCAGTTGCCTCCGTGCCTCGGCTTCCTGTCAGCGTCGTGGGTTGGCGTCTGGGAGCGGCCCTCACCTACAGGCACCTCGGCTTGGCTGCCGCCTCCGATACGTCACAGCGCGGCCACGGTGAGGGCGGTGGCTCCCGTGACGGTGCGGCGCCGCTCGCCTCAGGCACGCCGATCACCGGCCGTGCGCTGCTGTGGGAGCCCGTCTCAGGGGCGTCCTTCGTGCGGCAACACCAACACCTGCGCCGTTTCGCCAGCCCCGTGAAAGCGGTGGAGGGTGGAGTCGAGTTCGTCGGTGCGTACCTGTCAGACGCGCAGGTAGCGTCTCTGCGCGGGCTGAAGGCGCCCAAGGGCGCGGCCGGCACTGAAGCCTTCAGTATCCTGCGCGAACCCGACCCGAAGAGCCTGCTCCAGCTCACGCTCGGATCACCGCACTTCGTGCACATCGACATGGCAGCCATCGACGCCGTGGTGGCCTCGTTGGACCGCGGCGAATCCGCCCCGTTCCTCCCCGTCCCCGAGCGCCTGACCGCCACCTGGGATGAGGCCGGATGCCGCATCAGCGAGAGCATCGTGGAGGTGGGGCCATACCGGCTCTCCGGCGTGCTCACCCGCTCCGTCGACACCCCGGCTACCCGTGGCGTCCTTTTCACCGCCATCGGGTCGGAACTCCGGTCAGGCCCGGGCGGTACGTGGAGCGAGTCGGCCCGCGACATCGCCCGCGACGGTGTCATGAGCCTGCGCGTGGACCGTCGAACGCTCGGCGAAGACACGGACGTGAGCGAGGCCAGAGAGCCGTACCCGTACACGGATGAGAGCGTCGAGGACGTGCTGGAGGCGGCCGAATACGTGGCGGCCCAGGTGCAGGACGACATCCTCGGAGTCGGCGCCTGCTCGGGCGCATGGAGTGTGCTGCGAGGTTCTGCCAAGGGGCGGTTCGGATCCATCCTCGCCGTCAACCCCGTGCACTGGGACCCGGATGCCCGCAACTACGACGACGACTTCTATGAGCGGACATACCGTTCCGAAGGGATGTTCTCCCAGGTTCTGGCTTCGGCGGGAGCATCCGGGGCCGAAGACGGCAACGGTGCGGAGGGGGCCGATGACGACGCCGCGACCCGACGATGGCAGGTCGGTATCCACGCCTTGTTGCACCGGCTCGCCATCCGCTTCCCTCGGCTCCGTGGATTCGTTCGAGGCGACCGCTCCACTGACCGAGTCGGAGCACTCCTTCGCCTCCTGGGGCCGAAAGCCCACGCGATTCTCGCCATGGGGCCGGGCGAGGAGGCGATCTTTCGGGCCAAGGGCGGAAACGCCTACCTCGCGCGCTCGCTCCGCTCGGATCTGATCGAGGTGCGGGTCAGCGAGCACATCGACCACAGCCTGTTCTCCCTGCGCAGCCGTCAGGTCGTGCAATCACTCATCCGCGACATCGTGCAACGCCAGCCATAACTGCACGCCGAAGCAGACGTACCGTCCCCCTCCCCTCTCTCGATCGCACGGACACGTGCCAAGAACGGACATCGAGTCAGCCATGAAGATTCTGCTCGTCGCTATCAACTACGCGCCGGAGCCCACCGGGATCGCCCCGTACGTGGAGGGCCTTGCGCAGGGCCTCGTTGCATCCGGGCACAAGGTTCGAGTCATCACGGGCATCCCGCACTATCCGCAATGGACCAATTACACGGGGTTCCGCGGCTGGAGACGAACGAGTCGCATCGATGGCGTCACGGTCACACGCGTCAACCACGTCGTGCCCCACGGCGGCATCGGAATCGGGCGCGTGTTCATGGAACTCTCGTTCGGCCTGGGTGTGATTGCCTGCCGTTGGGGGCGTCCCGATGTGGTTCTGACGGTCTCGCCGCCGCTGATCGCCTCGGCGATGGTCATCGCCCGAGCCCGCCTGAGCAAGATTCCGTCGGCTGTGTGGAGCCAGGACCTCTATACGCGCGGCATGGCCGAACTTGACTCCGGCGACTCCTGGAAGGTGCGGGCCGCCAAGTTCGTGGAGGGCAGCGTTTACCGGGGCGCATCCGGTGTCGTCGCCATCGGCGAGCGCTTCCTCGCCTTTGCCGTGTCGGAACTGGGGGTGCCCGCACAGCGCGTTTCCGTGCACGGCAACTGGTCGCATGTGGAGACCGCGACTGCGGGTGAAAGCAGCGCCTTCAGGCAGCGCATCGGCTGGGGAGACCGGCCCGTGTTCATGCACTCGGGTGCCATGGGCAACAAGCAGGGCCTAGAGGTCGTCGTGGAGGCGGCGCTCCTCGCCGAGCAGCGCGGTTCGGATGCGCTTTTCGTTCTCACCGGAGACGGCAGCGAACGCAAGCGCCTCGAAAAACTCGCCGGACGCTGCGCGAACATCGCCTTCCTCGACCCGCTGCCCGACGACGATTTCCGCGCCGCACTGGCTGCCGCCGACGTGCTCATCCTCAACGAGAAGCGGGGCGTCTCGGAAATGGCGATCCCCTCCAAGCTCTCCACCTATTTCCAGGCAGGCAGGCCGGTAATCGCGGCTGTCAGCCCGATCGGTGCGGCCGCAGGAATGCTCCAGGAGGCGAATGCGGGACTTCTCATCGAACCGGGCCGCCCGGAACTGCTCCTCGACGAAGCGCTGCGCCTCGCGGCAGACGCGGAGGCGTCGGCGGCTTACGGTGCTGCCGGCCTCGACTTCGCCCACACGCGCCTCGGAGCAGCGCCGGCGGTCGCGGGCATCGGCACATACCTCGGCGATCTCGCCGGCCTGAATGGACCGATCGTCTCGAGCATCTCTGGTCTCGATGCCCGTGCCGAGACCGAGAAGACGACGCAGGGTGTCGACGCGCGCCCATGAACACGCTGATACAGCTCGCGTGGGCCACCCTCGAACGGATGTTCCCACGCGTGGCCTCGGCAGT
Organism: Dermatophilus congolensis; assembly: GCA_030538115.1. Classification (GTDB taxonomy): domain Bacteria; phylum Actinomycetota; class Actinomycetes; order Actinomycetales; family Dermatophilaceae; genus Dermatophilus; species Dermatophilus congolensis_B. Next base: position 64,475 of record JAUNUP010000008.1, read on the forward strand.
CGTGATGGTGGCCTTCGCCGCGTTCACGGCACCCGATGCCGTCGGTGTCTACAGCTGGGTGGCCCTCACATACACCCTCTACCAGGCGCTGGCGGAGAACGCGCTACGCAACCAGGCCGTGCTGGCCGTTGCCAAGCCGCGGCACGTCGCTTCGGTGCGGCGCAGCGCCCGAACCGCAGCCGTGTTCGGCTCCACCCTCGTGGCGCTCACGCTCATCTGGTTGTGGTTCCGTCATGGCGACACCCTGGGTATGCACGTCCTCGGCCTGGTGCCGTTCGTCGCGGCACCGTTCATCACCACCAGCGGCATCGTGCCCATGGCACGGATGCAGTACAACAACGACTGGAACCTGCTGGCCCGGTACATGCTCATCGCATCACTCGCAGGTCTGTCCCTGTCGTTCGCCACGGTGGTGCTCACGCACTCGGCGCTCGCCATGGCAGTGCATCTGCTCACCCAGGAATCGACGTTCCTCTACCTGCTCCGCAAGCGATCCCGACAGATCGAGATCACGCCGCACGAAAAATCCCGGCACCCGCGCGAAGGCATGGCGTCGCTCGTGGCGATCTCCACGCTCGGCTGGAGCCAGGGACAACTCGAGCGCGTCTTCGTGGGTGGGCTGGCGGGAGTGGCCACCCTCGGTACCTATTCGACGGCGGTCACCATGGGCCGCAGCGCGGGCGAGGCCCTGTCTGTCGCCACGGCGAACTACCTGCGCGCCCAGATCTCGGCCGAGACCGATTCGGCCCGGCACCCGCGCCTCGTGCGAAATGTCATGACGATTTCTGCGGTGTCGGCGACGCTGGCGGTGGGCGCGGTGTTGCTCCTCACCGCCTTGGTGCTGGAACCCATTCTGGGCGACGTCTGGCGCACGACTCTCGAAGCCGTCCCGTTCCTCGCCATCGCCACGATCCCGTACTCGGTCTCATTGGCATTGCAGGTCATGGCCATCTACAACGACAAGCACGCCGCCTCGGTGATTCCCTCCGTGCTCGGTTTGGTGTGCGCGCCGCTGATCGGCTGGGTCGCACTCACCTCCATCCACTACGCCGCCCTTGTCGTCATCGGAAAAGAGCTGATGCTGCTGATGGTGACCTACGGGATGTCACGGGTGAAAGGCGCCGGGCTCCCCGTTGCGTTCGCGGGCGGCGCTACTGTCGTGGTCCTCGCCCTCATGGAGGTGCTTCGATGACGGAAGCGCACGCGGGTACCGACAGCACGTTCGACCGACCGCCCTCATCCCGCGCGCCACAGCCGCGGGACCACCTCGATGAAGCACTGGAGTCAGACCCATGCCACGCCTGAGCGTCATCATGCCTGTCCTCGACGGGGAGCGATACCTGCCGCAGACTCTGGCCAGTCTCGAGGCCTCGCTGCCTCGCGACGCCGAGCTGCGGGTCATGGACGACGGATCCACCGACTCCACTCCCCGGCTCCTCGCGGAGGTGGCGGAACGCGACCGACGCTTCATCGTCCACCGGCACGAGAAGCCCGCGGGAGTCGCTGCGAGCCTCAACGAGTTGGCCGAGGCCGGAGACAGCGAACACATCGCCCGGATGGACGGCGACGACATCGTCATGCGGCACCGGTTCTCGATCGCCGATTTCGCGCTGCGGAAGGCGGACTTCGCGTTCACGTCAGTGGTGTTCATCGACGCCGACGGCAAGATCCGCGGCGCCGATCAACCGGGACGGTTCTCCCCGGCCGCAGTGCCCTACCACCTCACCTTCGGGTGCATGCTCGTGCATCCGACCGTCACCATGCGACGCAGCGTCTTCGACGCCCTCGGCGGATACGCCGACACACGAGCCGAGGACTACGAACTCTGGATGCGGGCGGCCGCCTCCGGCGCGCGACTCGTGCGCACGGCTCTGCCCGGCCTCCGGTATCGCCGCCACAGCGGCCAGGTGACCGCCCGGTCCCCGTGGCTGGCCGAAGACGAGGACTCTCCGTTGTACCCGGCGTTCGGGGCATTGCTCGATCATGTGCTCGGACACCGTCCGGACGGCTGGAAAGCCGTGTTCGCAAGCGCGCTCGGCGCTTCGGAACTCAGCCCCGACACAGCGGCGCACACCACGGCCCTGCATCGCGAGGTGGTCGAAGCTGCCCGGAGCGTGCTGACGCCCGCCGACCTGGCTCTGCTCAAGTGGCGTGCGTCCCGTGAGGCGCGTCGCATACGCGCACGAACGCGCGCATAGCCGTGACGGACGGACCGTCCCGAGACAGCGTCCGGCCGCTCTGGCCATGGGAAAGGTGGTGCGCAGCTCCCACGCAGGCCCCGACGTGGGTGCATAGGGTTCGAAGCGACGGGCGCCCGCTGTCGCCTTGTTCCGGTGCGCGCAGACGACGACTAAGGACTGCACTATGACGACTTCTGCCGATGCCTCCAGTGGGCCGACGTTCTGCTACCTGCTGATGTGCCACACCGATCCGCAGGGTGTGCTTCGGTTGGTTCGCCGCATCAAGGAGTTGTCGCCCACCGCGCAGGTGGTGGTTCGCCATGACGTGGAAGGGCTGCTCACGACGGAAGACGTGGAGCGGGCGGGCGCGCTGCACCTACCGAGCAGTGTGCGCGTGAAGTGGGCAGGTTGGTCGATGGTGGAGGCGGAGATCGAGCTCTTCTGTCACGGCCTGCGGCACACGGACGCGACGCATTTCGTGCTCGTGTCGGGCCAGGACTACCCGATCACGAGATTGGGCGAGTGGGAGCGGCAAGTGGCCGCGTCAGGGGCCGATGCTCTCCTGACCCCCATGCCACCGGAGCCGGACGATTACACCTACACATGGACGGTCCGCAAGGAGCCGGAGAGGATGCCGAGTGCGGTGCGGTCCCTTGCCCGGGTGGCGACTGGGCTGCACCGGCGGTTGCGGCCGGTCGGACGGGACGCGTACTACGCCTACCGGGGCGGCGAATACCGGTGGTGGTTCCGCTCGCCGCGCACCCGTCCGGCGCCCGTGACTGCGCACAAGTGTTCCCAGTGGGTGACGTTGAGCCGAGGCGCGTTGGAGCATGTCGTGGGTGGTGACCGCGTGCGCGAATACCAGTCGTACTTCCGCACTGTGCGAGGGCCTGATGAGTACTACGTTCCATCGGTGGTGTATGCGGACCCGGCGCTTCGGGTGGCGGAGGTGCCGACCACGGCCGCGCGGTTCGAGGAGGGCGAGTCGAGCCCGGTGTGGCTGACCGAGACCGAATTGCAGGGCCACCTGCACTCGCCGGCCGCGTTCGCGCGAAAGCTACCGCCGGAGGCTGGGCCCGAGTTGATCGCTGCCGCAGATGACCTGGCTGCAAGACGTGAGGTCGGCGACGCGCTCTCGGAGGCGCTGAGGCCTGTGTCGCGAGCCTCCTGATCCGCAGCACGGCTCAGGAGAACGGAACACGGGCCGAAGGGTGGGGCGACCCTTGATCCCCACCTGGGAGTGCCCATGCGCCGATTCCGTGCGACCGCTGCCGTGTGCCTATCGCTGATACTTTTGATGCTCGCATCTCCGTTCACCACCGCCTCGGCGTCCCCCGACAAGGGACCGACATGGGCGCACAAGTCCGGCATGTCGGTGCCCGCGTACATCGCGTGGGGTTCGCAGGCCGACCTCGAAAGAACCCTCGATCAGGTCGCGGCCACGGGAGTCACATGGTTCCGGTTCGATCTTCCTTGGAGCCAGATTTCGTGGGAACCGGGGCAAGCCGACTACGCCAGGTTCGACCGGGTCGTCGACGCGGCACTCTCGCGGGGCCTGAAACCCCTCGGCATCCTCAGCACTCTCGCGCCCTACGCTCGCCCGGCGGGTGCGACGCACAGTTACGGACCGCGCACCGACGCCCAGCGCGCTGCGTTCGCGGGCTTCGTAAAGCAGGCCGTGAACAGGTACAAGGGCAAGGTCTCGCACTGGGAGATATGGAACGAACCGAACCTGGACCAGTACTGGGCGCCCACGCCGAATCCTGCCGATTACGTCGCTCTCCTTCGGGTGAGCACCCCGGTCATCCGTTCGGCCTGTCCCTCGTGCACCATCGTCTCCGGCGGTACCGGCGGCGCCACGGATGCGCCCGACATGACCCCCCTCGACTGGTACACGGGTGTGTACGCGAACGCTCCTCAGGGCTTGTTCGACGCGGTGGGCGTGCATCCGTACTCCGACCTGCGGCACGGCTGGGGTGGGGAGATGTCGACGGTCCCGGCCATCCGCGCGGTGATGGCGAAGGGGGGACACGCTTCGATGCCGATCTGGGCGACGGAGGCCGGTTACTCCACAGCCGGGCAGCACAGTGTCACCGAGTCCGATGCCGCGCGCATGATGCGGGAGGCGGTCGCTGCGTGGCGAGAGGTGCCCCACCACGGCCCCTTCTTCTGGTACACGATGCAGGACGTGACGGACCCGAGCGGTGAGCGCCACATGGGGCTTCTGCGTCTGGACGGAAGCCCGAAGCCCTCGCACGCGGCGCTCGTGTCGATGAACAAGGAGTACGTGGGAGAGTCGCTGAGAGCGGCCATGGCTCCTGTGGTCACCGCCGAGGCCACCGACCTGACGACTGAGGGGGGCACGACCCGGGGCACCTTTACCCTCACCACGAGTGCGCCGCTGCGCGTGAAGATGGTGCTGGTGGCCGTGCGGGACGCCTCCGGTGGCAACCGCGACGTGCTGGCCGCCCGCGACACCGTGCTCGTCGGAAGACAGAGCTTCTCAGGCAAGCGTGCCGCGCTGCCGCAAGGCACCTACACCTACGGAGTGGCCTGGCAGACGCTTGACGGCACCTGGCACGGCCCCGGCTTCCACGGCCGACACACGGTGGGCGCAGCCAGGTCGGCGGCGGGAGCCGCGCTTTTCGACGCCGACGCGACCCTCGTCAGCGACGCGCGCGGCACCAGAGCCACCATGACCACGTACGCCGACGGCTCCGTGCCCGCGAAGGCCGTCATCGTCGCCGTTCGCGACCAAGCCGGCCGGCTGTGGGACGTCTGGGGCGCGGCGAACACCACGCTTGCGGGGATCCAGACCCGCACCGCCTCGCGGGAACCGCTGCCGGCCGGAACATACACATACGCGGTCGCGTACCAAGGGTCCGACGGTGTGTGGCGCGGCATCCGGGACGACAAGAAGCAGACCTTGGTCGTCCCCTGACGCAGCTGCACGGAGGCCAGGGAGGCCACGATCAGGCCACGGTCAGGCGCGAACCGGGCGCACCTGCCCGTGAAAGGGCAGGTTCGGTACCCTCGCCCCGCTCCGGGTGCCGAGCGCGTAGGCTCGAACCGTAGGTCCACGTCAACGCCAGAACAAGGAGAGATTGTGGCAACCATTGAGGAGATCGGCGCCCGGGAGATCCTGGACTCGCGCGGTAACCCCACGGTCGAGGTAGAGGTTCTGCTCGACGACGGCACCACCGCCCGCGCTGCGGTTCCGAGCGGCGCCTCCACGGGCGCCTTCGAGGCTGTCGAGCGTCGTGACGGCGACAAGGGCCGCTACCTGGGCAAGGGTGTCGAGCAGGCCGTCGACGCGGTTCTCGAAGACATCACCCCGCGGCTGCTGGGCTTCGACGCCACCGACCAGCGCCTCATCGACAACGAGATGCTCGCCCTCGACGGCACCGACAACAAGGGCAAGATCGGCGCCAACGCCATCCTCGGCGTCTCCCTCGCCGTCGCCCGCGCGGCCGCCGACTCGGCCGGCCTGCCGCTGTTCCGCTACGTCGGCGGCCCCAACGCGCACGTGCTGCCCGTGCCGATGATGAACATCCTCAACGGTGGCTCACACGCCGACAGCAACGTCGACATCCAGGAGTTCATGATCGCCCCCATCGGCGCTCCCTCGTTCAAGGAGTCGCTGCGCTGGGGCGCCGAGGTCTACCACGCCCTCAAGAAGGTCCTGCAGGACCGCGGCCTCTCCACCGGTCTCGGTGACGAGGGTGGCTTCGCGCCCAACCTCGAGAGCAACGCCGCCGCGCTCGACCTCATCATCGAGGCGATCGAGAAGGCCGGTTACAAGCCGGGCAAGGACATCGCCCTGGCCCTCGACGTCGCGGCCACCGAGTTCTACGACAACGGCTCGTACTCGTTCGAGGGCGGCACCAAGTCGGCCGACGAGATGGTCGAGTACTACGCCGGCCTCGTCGCCAAGTACCCGCTCGTCTCCATCGAAGACCCGCTGAACGAAGACGACTGGGACGGCTGGAAGGCCATGACCGACAAGCTCGGCGACAAGGTGCAGCTCGTCGGCGACGACCTGTTCGTCACCAACCCCGAGCGCCTGGCCCGCGGTATCGCCGAAGACACCGCCAACGCCCTGCTGGTCAAGGTGAACCAGATCGGTTCGCTCACCGAGACGCTCGACGCGGTCACGATGGCCCAGAACGCCGGCTACAAGTGCATGATGAGCCACCGCTCCGGCGAGACCGAAGACACCACGATCGCCGACCTGGCCGTCGCCACCAACTGCGGCCAGATCAAGACCGGTGCCCCGGCCCGCTCCGAGCGCGTCGCCAAGTACAACCAGCTCCTGCGCATCGAAGAGGTTCTCGACGACGCTGCGGTCTACGCCGGTGCCGGCGCGTTCCCGCGCTTCAAAGGCGCCGAGGGCTGATTTCGCGAGCACGCGATGAAGCAGCGCATGCGGCTGTTGCGGTGTGCGTGAATGCGTGAAGGCGCGCCGGGTCTGACCCGGCGCGCCTTTCGCGTGCGCCGCGACACCCCCTGCGGGAGTGGGGCGGAGTGGAGGCGACCCGCGCGGCGCGTAGGCTCGTGGGCATGGCTCGCTCCACTCGACGCACCCCGGCAGGCCCAGGCCGCCGTGCCCCCGCGTCGGGTCGTCGCCCGCAGGGGCGAGGGGCGGGCTCGGTCGGCGGCGGTCCGCGCTCGTCGGTGCGCCCCGGCTCCGCGGCCCCGCAGCGCGGCGGTTCGGGCGGAAGCTCCGGGCGGTTCGCGAAGTCGTCCACCAAGCGGCTCGCGATTCTCGCCGGCATCCTCGTGGTGCTGGCCCTCATGCTCGTGCCCACGCTGCGCGGATACCTCAGCCAGCGGGCGCAGATCGAGGCCCTCGAAGAGGAGGTCGCGCAGCGCACCCAAGCCGTCGACCAACTCGGCCGCGAACTGAGCCGCTTCGACGACCCTGCGTTCGTCGAACAGGAGGCGCGTCGTCGGCTCAAGTTCGTGCGACCCGGTGAGACGTCGTACCAGGTACTCGACGCGGAGGGGCTCTCGGGCTCAGAACTGGCCGCGGCCGGTAGCGTCGTGCGGCCCAACGAGGCGGCGGGAACCACCTGGTACGGGCGCGTGTGGAGTTCGCTCGACGCGGCCGACTCCCTGTCTCCGAAAGACGTGAACGCCCCCCTCGCGCCGATCTCACCGGATTCGAGCGCGCCGTCTGCGCCGGTGTCCGGCGCACCCGCCTCCAGCGGCACCGGCACGTCTGACGGTGGGACAGGTGCGAGCGGCACTGACGGCACCGACGAGCGCGCGGGTACCGGCGAGCGCACGGGCACCGGCGGTACTGACAGAACTGACGGCACTGCTGATCGAGAGACCAGCACGCAGGAATCGGGCTCGCAGGGCACCCGTACGCAGGGCACGACAGAGACGACTGATACCGAGAGGTCCGCAGAGCGTCGGGGCACACAGACCCGCGAATCCACCTCCACCCGCACCTCCGAGGGCACGAGGGAACGGACCAACTCGGAAAGCACGAGAACAGAAAGCACGAGCACCCAGACACCGTGACCGACGAATCCACCGGCGCCCACGCAGGCGTCGACCCCGTCTCCGATCCCACTCTGCTCGCCGCCTTGGGTCTCGAAGCGGCCTCCGACGCCGATGTCGCGGCGATCGAAGGGCAACTCGGGCGCATGCCGCGCGGCGTGATCGGAATCGCGTCGCGGTGTCCGTCGGGTCACCCCAACGTCGTCGCCACGGCGCCCCGGCTGCCCGACGGAACCCCGTTTCCGACGACCTTCTACGCGACCTGCCCCACGCTGACCGGTGCGATTTCCACGCTCGAGGCGTCAGGACTGATGCGCGAGATGAGCGAACGGCTCGACGCGGACGCAGACGCTGCCACCTCCGCTCCTGACACCGACGCTGCAGACGGGACGGACGCCTCCGAAGGGCTCGCGGCGGCCTATGCGGCGGCTCACGACGACTACCTCGCTCGCCGCGCCCGCCTGGGCACAGTTCCCGAGATCGAGGGCATCTCCGCGGGCGGCATGCCGAGGCGCGTCAAGTGCCTACACGTTCTCGTCGGCCACTCCCTCGCGGCGGGCCGGGGCGTCAACCCCTTCGGAGACGAAGCGATCGACGCCCTCGCCGAGCGTGGCCTGTGGCCCACGGGCGCGTGCGCGGCCAGACGCTGACGCCGCGACTCCCTCCGGTTCATCTGCCTCGTCTCCAGGAGTACCCCATGCGCGTGGCCGCCGTCGACTGCGGTACGAATTCGATTCGCCTGCTCGTCGCAGAAGCCCCGGTGGGTGCCGGCGCATCGACGCTGCTCACCGATGTCGTGCGTCGCGTGGAGGTCGTACGGCTCGGGTACGGCGTCGACGCCACCGGGGTCATCGCGCCCGAGTCGATGGAGCGGGCGCTGGCCATGACCCGTGAATACGCCTCCGAATGCGACCGGCTCGGCGTGGAGGCAGTGCGCTTCGTGACCACCTCGGCAGCCCGCGACGCCCGAAACGCAGACGACTTCATTGCAGGGGTGGAGCAGGCTTTCGGCGGTCGCGATGTTCGCCCGGAGGTGCTCAGCGGCCAGGAGGAGGCCGAGCTGTCGTTTCTCGGTGCCACCGGCGGGCTTGCCGAGGCCGGCGCCGAAGCCCCCTATCTCGTCGTGGATCTCGGGGGTGGCTCCACCGAGTTCGTGCTCGGCGACGGCGACGTGCCGACCCGGATGCTCACGGCGACCTCGACCGACATGGGCTGCGTGCGGACGACCGAGAGGTACCTGCGCGAGCTGCACACCCACCACGCCTCGGGCGGGCAGAGCGATGGGGTAGGCGGGGTCGAAGCCGCTCTCGAAGACATCGACGCACACCTCGACCGGGTGGAGGCAGAACTCGACTTCTCCGGAGTGGGCACGCTGGTGGGTCTCGCCGGCACCGTCACCACGGTCACGGCCCATACGATGCAGTTGCCGCGCTACGACTCCGCAGCGGTGCACCTGGCCAGGCTCGATGTCGGAGAGGTGCTCGCCGCCTGCGATGACCTGCTCGCCTCCGGCCGGGGGCGCCTCGCGGCGCTGCCGTACATGCATCCCGGACGCGTCGACGTCATCGCCGCGGGCGCGCTCATGTGGGGGCGCATCGTGACTCGCGTGGCCCAAGCTTCGGGCATCGACACGGTACTCACCTCCGAGCACGACATCCTCGACGGCATCGCGCGCTCGCTGCTGCGTGAAGCGTGACGATGTCTCGGGAGCCGACCACACGGCTGCTAACCGTGCTGCCGGGGCCGGTGGCGGGATAACCTCGAGGCATGAGCGAGCAACTCATCGCAGTGCATGGCATCGGTCGAGACCGCAGCGGACTCATCAGCGAGATGACGAACGCCCTCGTGCCGCTGGCCGTCTACCACGACGACCCGCGTACGGCGCTGCTGCCCGGCGGTAACTTCGCCGCGCTGGTCGTGCTGCGCACCGAGGCGGGCCTCGCCGCGGTCGAGGCTGCGGTCGAGTCGCTGCGCAAGCCCGATTTCTTGATCAACGTGTGGGAGCTCGACGATCACACGCTCGACGAGAGCGAGAAGGGGCGCCCGCTCGTCTTGCGCATCCACGCGCAGGGCCGCCCCGGCATCATCGCCTCGTTCACCAAGGTCGTTGCCAAGCACGGTGGTTCGATCCACGATTTCGGTACCCGCATCGGTGGTGGCCGTGTGTCGGTGCTGCGCGTCGAGTTGCCGAACCGCACCCCCGAACTGCTCGAAGAGCTGCAGCGCGACCTCTTCCACATGGGCGAGGTCACGGGCGTCGGCATCAAGCTGTACGACCCCAAGGTGGGCGAACAAGAGGCCATCCTCGACTGAGCCGAGTCGAGCCCTCCCTATGCAGCCGTCGCCGGTAGCTCATCGGTGGCGGCTGTTGCCTTCGGTAGCCTGTTCGTGCCCCCGTAGCCCAACCGGCAGAGGCAGGCCACTTAAAATGGCTGTGTTGCGGGTTCGACTCCCGTCGGGGGCACGACTGACGTTCCGATCCGCGTCATGACCTGCTCGGTCGCGGGCGGCGCGTTTCGCGCCGGTATTGCGGGAAATCGAGGGTTTCCGGGAACAACGCAGGCCACGACGGCGTCGTACCTACCAGAGTCGCTTGTCGGCTGACCTGAACCGCGGATCCTCGTGATCCGCGCATCCACCACCGTCTTCTCGGAGGAAACCACATGAGCAACCCGGTCTTCGACCGCATCGACAAGGATGTGAGCCGGGGCGGGTACGCCGGTTTCGGCAATCGCCCGACCACCGACCAGCGGCCTGCGTCGTACGGACAGTACGGCGCCTACCAAGACCAACTGTCTGCCCAGCAGATGGAAGACCTGTACAACGCGCCTTCGGCCACCGCCGCCGCGAGCCGCAAGCTGACCGTCGACGACGTCGTGATGAAGGCCCTCGGCCTGTTCGCGATCGTGCTCGTCATGGCGGGCGTGACGATGTTCGCGCTGGCCCCGATGTTCGGCCCAGGTATCGTGCTGGGCGCGATCGTCGCGACGCTGGTGCTCGGCATCGTCATCGCGATGAAGAAGACGATCAGCGTGCCGCTCATCGTTCTCTACGCCGGGCTCGAGGGTGTCCTCGTCGGAGCCGTAACCGCGGTCTACGGCAACGCGTTCGGCCCCGGTGTCGTTTCGACGGCGATCATCGCCACCCTCTCGGTCTTCGTCGCGATGTTCGCGGGCTGGAAGACCGGATTCATCAAGGTGACCAGCAAGTCGCGCCGCATCTTCGGCATGGCGATTCTCGGCTACCTCGTCTTCGCGCTGGCCAACCTCGTGGCCGCATGGGCGTTCGGCGCCAACTCCGGCTGGGGCTTCTTCGGATTCGGCTCGGCCATGTCGATCGGTATCTCGGTTCTCGCGGTCGGCCTGGCCTCGTACTCGCTGGCCATGGACTTCGACTCGATCGACCGCGCGGTCGCCGCGCAGGTGCCCGAGAAGTACTCGTGGCTGCTGGCGCACGGCCTCATCGTCACGCTCGTGTGGCTCTACCTGGAGATCCTGCGCCTCGTCGCCCAGCTCCAGGGCCGCGACTGAGCATGAACCTCCGTACCGAACCCGGTGCCGACCCGGTACCGGAGGACGTACGCACAGAGTGCAAGCGCCTGGCCGAGCGGTGGTCTCAACTGCCGCTCGACCGGGCGCTTCGCCATGTGCCGACCATGCACGCATATGTCGTCGAGCTGGCGCACGTGGACGCGGAGAACCGCGGGATCGCCGATGGAGTCGACGTGGCTGCCGTGCTCGGCGAGCCGCGCCCGGAGCGCGTGATCGACCAACTCGCGGCCGTGCTGTTCGACCTCTACGACGCCGGAGGCGCACCGTCGGGCGTCGCGGATCGGCTCATCGACCTACGGCGCTCCCTCGCCTGACCGGCCGCCTCGAACCGTCGCAGTGACCGTTTAGTCGACGTCAGTTCGGCTCGGAACGGGCCGAGTAAACGGACACCATTGCGACTCAGTCGTCTCAGTCGTCACCGTTGTCGTCGTCGAGGTCGTGGTCGTTGTCGTCGCCGGGCGGGCCGTCGGGCTTGCGGCGGCGCAGCACCTGGGCCCACCGTCCGCGCGGGCCGACCCGGCGGCCGCCGACCTCGGCTCCGCTGACCTCATACCCGGGACGGCCGACCGCGTGCTTCGCGGCCTGGGCGACCGGCTCGACTGCTTCTCCGCGTAGACGGTCGGGGCCGCGATCGCTCTCCTCCGGCCACAGACCCAACGCCGCGCAGACGCTCGGCAGCAGGGCGGAGGCGACCCGCGCGTACCCGGCGGACGACGGGTGAAACCGGTCTTCGGAAAAGAGGTGCTCGGGGGCCGAGAGAAAGTCGGGGGCGAGCAGGTCGCCGGTGGAGACCGTGCGGCCTCCCGCTTCGACCACGGCGACGGTCTGAGCAGCGGCCATGTCACGGCTCCAGTACCGCGCGATGGACTTGAGGGGCTGAGGCAGCGGCTTGATCGTGCCCAGATCGGGGCACGTGCCGACCACGACCTCCGCACCCGAATCCCGCAGGCGGGTGACAGCTGCGACGAGATCGCGCACAGAGGCCGCCTGGTCGACGCGGTGGGTGACGTCGTTACCGCCCACGATGATCACTGCAACGTCGGGTGTCGTGACCTCGGTGAAGACCTCGTCGAGCTGGGAGTCGAGCCAGCTCGCCTCGCCTCCGGTCTGGGCCTTGTTCGTCAGTCGCACCGGGCGTCCCGCCAACGCAGACACGCCCACGGCGAGAATGCCGCCGATGGTCTGGAACCGGTTGTCGGCACCGAGGCCTGCGGCGAGGCTGTCGCCGATGACCACGAGGTCGATGACCGGGCCGAGACCGCCTCCGTAGATATCGGACGCCTCCGGGCCCGCTTCGAACGGTTTGCCGACCACCCGGCGGGCGCTGGCGGCTTCGAGCCGCAACAGTCCGTAGGTGACCAGACCGGCGGCGCTGACCCCGGTGATGCCGAGACCGCCTCCGTAGACGGCCGCTGCTGCGACGCGTCGCGCTCGGCTCGCGCGAGACATGAACCCCTGCCTTCTGGTGTCGACGACGGTGTGACCCGATGCTCGCGCCTCCCCGCGGCGTGCTGTGTCACTGTCTCTCATGGCCACGGTAACGGCCGAAGGTGAACGGCGACTGCATGAGGTCCCCGCCCGGGCACCGGATCACCGGGGACGCGGACTGCGATCCACCTCCGAGTGCCCTCATCGACGCGCTCGCGCGGTCGATGAGCAGGGCGAAGGGCAGCAGTGGCCGGCGCTGCGCCCCGGAACTCATGGATGAGTGTGATGACTGCCTCTGCTTTGCCACCGACACCCGACGTCACGGCGACCACGTCGATGACGCGTACCCGCACCGCCGCAGGGGGCTCCGACCTGCGCGACGGCGATGTCGCACGTGCGCAGATCGCCGCCATGCAGGCGCACTCGATCGCCGGTGTGATCGACTCCATGCCTACCGGGCCTACTGCGCCCACTGCCAGCGAGCGAGCGCGAGAATCCGAGGCGCCGCCGCGCAAGGAGCGGGTGCCGGATTCGTCGAAGGCCGAGCCGACCGACGCCTCCACGGCCAGAGCGCGCGCTGCCGAAGCCGAATTGCGCGCGGAGACAGCGGCCTACCAGGGCGTCAAGCAAGCGATCGACAACTCGGGTGCCGCAAGCGAGCGGGCCGCCGAACGCCGCGAGGCCGCCCGCAAGCACGAGCAGGCGACCGAGACCGACGAGCCCGACGACAGGCGTCGTCGCGACATCCGTGCGCTGCGCGAGCGCACCGCCGAGGCCATCGCGCTGGCGCGCATCGAGAACGCGCGCGCCGGAGTCGCCGCTGCAGCGGACGAGGCGCACGCCGCCGCGGCTGAAGACGTGCGTCGCGCGAACGAGCTGGCCGCGCGCATCGCCGCGGAGAACGCGAGGCAGGGCGGTTCTCGGGCGCTCGACGCCACCGCCGGCCAGACCGCCCTGGATCCGGAGGTCGCGGCTGCCGCGGTCGAACTCGCTCGCACCGTCGGGGCGATCACCGAGCGCGCCACCGACGGGCGCCTCACGGTGACCGTCGGCGACCGTGCCCTCGTCGACCGCGCCGGGGTTCACCCCCTCGAACTGCGCCACGTCGACCCCGCCGACACCGCCGCCCGAAGCCAAGACGGTTTGGCCCGCATCTTCGGAGGCGGCCGAGGTCAGAGCGCAGACGCGGCCTCCACCGCACCTCGCAACGGAGCCGACACCGCGGCGCGTCTGGAGGCTGTGTGGCCCAACCGACGCGTCGCCGACGGAGTCGGAGGAGCCCTGGCCGGGCACCTGTCGGCCGTGAACACGGTGATTTCGCAGGTCGCGGTGGTTGTCGACGAGATCGCCACCGTCGCTCGCGCTGAGGCGGCCATGGCGAGCCTCACGAGCTCGGCTCAGCCTCTCGTCGACCGCGCGGCGGCTGCTGGTGTCGCCGGTGCCGCGGGGACAACTGCGGGCGTCGACGACTCGACGGCTCTCGCCGGAGGCGGCTCGTTGTCGGGCTCCGCGACGCCCGTGGCCGGGGCGAACCTGACGGGCGCACAGGTCGCGCAGGCCGCATCCGGGGCACCGACAGCATCCGACCTTCTCGACGAGCTCGGCACGTCGCTCGGTGCTGCCGCGGCCGATTCTGCGAGACGCCAGGACGTTGCGTCCGCGGTTGCCGCGATCACCGCCGGGCCGCCCACCGCGTTTTTCGCCGCGGTCGTCGCCTCGACCGGCGAGACCGCACCCGCGAGCCCGGTGCAGATTGCACAGCGCGCATCGCAGCAATTCGTCTCCGACCTGCAGCAGCTCACTGCTTCGGCGACGGCGACCGAGGAGTCGGCGACGGGTCTCGCCGTCAACACCCCCTTCGTGCCTGTGCGCGTGACCTCCTCTGATCCGTCTCTCGTGCGGGTCGACACGCCCTGGCCGACCCCGGGGCCCGTTGGCAGTGCGCCGGCCGAGCAGGTACCCGCGCTCCCGTTCGACGCCGACGCCATCGCGTCGCCGCTGTCGTTGGAGCTCAGCGTCGTGTCGGTGGCGCACGGCAATGTCGTGATGAGCCGCGGCGGTGTCGCCCCGCATCAGGACCTCGCGAACGGCGGCCCGCTGTCGCTCGTCTTCGGCACCAGCGCGTCTGCTCAGCCGGGTGCGGCCGCCGAGCCGGCGGTCGTTGTGGGCGAGGTCACCGTGCCCGCGCCCGTGACGCTCGAAGCGGTCGCGGAGACGATCAACGCCCTCACGGCGGAATCCGGTGCCACCAGTGGTGGCGGTGGAATCGGCGGCGTAGGCGGCACCGTCAGCGCAGGTGTGCAGCAGGGCGCCAACGGCAGCGCCCATCTCATCCTCGAGTCGGCGCAGGGAGCGGCCTGGGCCGCCGCGCGTCTGCCCGACGGCACCTCGCGCGACATCCTCGGCGGGTTCTCGCTGCTCGCGCCACAGACGGACAGTCTCGTCATCTCCACGAGCGCCGGTATCGGCTGGACGGGCATCTCATCCGATCGCAGCCTCGACGGGCCGCTGCCCGGGCTGGGACTCACCCTGCAACCCGGTTCGGAGGGGCAGCAGGTCACGCTCACTCTCACTCCGGCGACCGGCGAGGTCACGGACTCCGTCGACGAACTCGTCGCCGGCCTGCGCTCGACTCTGGCCGCGGCCGGAGCAGCGGAGGCCGGACCTTCGGGCGGCTCGGCCGCCGGCGCATTGAGCGCGGCGGCCGGATTCACCGGAGCCACCGTGGCTGTCGGGGATGTGGCGGCCCTCGCCAGCGGTACGCCGAACGCACCGGGCGCCGCGGCCTCACCTGCCTCAGCCACCGGATCGCCGAGCCCCGCGGACAATTTCGGGCTGCCCACCGCAGACGGTCACTCAGCCGGAGCGGCTCCAGCCGTCCCCGCCTCCGATCCACTCGCCGTCGTAGCGGCATCCGCGCAGGTGACACCACTGGCGGGCGACCCCGCGATCATGGATCTCGCGGCCGCCTTCGTCGCGGCGATCTCCGGCGTGAAGTCGCCCGACGCCACCGGAACCGGAGGTGCCGCAGCAGGGGCGTCCACGGCGCTGGCGGTCGGAGCGGGCACCCAGATGGCTGCTGCGGCGGGCATTCCGGGCTTGTCCGTCGACGTGAGCGCCGCGGGCCTGCGTCGCATCGCCTTCGACCGTGAAGAGTTCGCTCGCGCGCTCGCCGACGAGCCGTCGGGCACCAGGTCCGCCGTTCGGGCCGCAGCGGCGGAGGTCGCCGGAGTCGCCCGTGAAGCGCTCGACGGCCGAGTCGGACTTCTCGCCGTGCGACTGCACACCGAGCTCACGGCCGCTCGCGAGGTGGATATACAGTCCGCCGCACCCGATTGGGGCAAGGAGCAACGAGAGATCGAGGCGACCCGTCGCGCGGACGCCCTGACAGCCCTCCTCGACCGCCTGCACGCCGAATCGAAATGGCTCGGCGGACAGTTGGCCTGACGGGTCCGCCGGTGCTCAGGTCTGCCGTCGCACACCCGTGGCGCGCCGTTCGAGCGGAGCCTGTACGGTTGGCTCCGCTGCGCTTGATAGGTTGCGGTGGTCACGGCGACCAGGCCAGATAGATGGGCCAGGCCGCGTGACTTCGCGCCACAGAGCGCCGGCGCTCGTCGGGGGGTGACGTAAACGATGAGGACGATCGGCCGGAGAGGCCGATGAGGCGGAGGGTGTCGATGCGGTTGTGTGTGGTGCTCCGCTCGTACGGCGGAGACAACGACAAGAACCGGCCTGATTTCTACAGCAAAGACCTGGCGCTGGCATCGTTTCTGCGAGCCGCGCGTACCGCCGCCGACCGCGGCGTCGACCTGCGCGTGGTGTTCGCGAACGACGGGCCGATCCCAGCCGACCGGCTGGCCACGATGTCGGCGGCCGGTGAGGTGCGCACCACCGAGAACGGCCCTGTCGGCCTGCTGAACAGCTACCGATTCGCTCTCGACCTGCCTGATGCGCTGGGCCTGGCCGACGACGATGCCATCGCTTACGTCGAAGACGACTACCTGCTGCGCGACGATGCGTTCTGCGTGCTCGCCGACGGTTTCGCCGAACTGCCCGATGTCGACTACCTGGCCATCGCAGGCACACGCCCCGAAGACATGAACGACAAGGCCGAACGCGACCTGCACGGCACCCCGCAGGTCTGGGACGCGCTGCCCGACCGCACCGCCGGTGGGCGCACCTGGATCAACATCATGTCGGTGACCAGCACGTTCGCTGCCCGCGTCGGGCCCCTTCGCGCCGACCGCGACATCCACGAGCTGGCGATGCGTCCGTTCCGCAACCGCTTTCTCGACCACGAGATGTGCCTCATCTACCAGGGCATCACTCCGTACCACGGCACCGATTACTTCTTCGGTCTGCCCGGCGACTTCGTACCCGGCCTGCGCGGAGTGGCACGCGCGGTGCGACTGCTGCCCTACCGGTTCGAGCTCAACGCCCGCGCGAAGGCGCAGACGACGCCGCACTTGCTCTACGCGGTCGCGCCCCAGGTGGCCGCGCATCTCGAACTCGGCATGATGTCGACCGACCACGACTGGGCCGCAGAGGCGGCCGAGGTACGGGAGTGGGCCGAGACCAACGGCATCGACGTGCAGGCGGGCCACCGCACGGTCTGAGCTGCACCTGACGCCTGTTGTGCGGCTGTGTGCTCTTGCTGTGCGCGCTACTCGACGCGGCAGCTCAGCCCGTTGGGGCCGTGGTTGCAGTAGCCGCCGGGGTTCTTCTCCAGGTACTGCTGGTGGTAGGCCTCAGCGTAGTAGAACTCGCCCGCCTCGCTCGCGGGCTTGATCTCGGTCGTCGCCTGGCCCGCCCCCACTCGGTCGAGTTCGCGCTGGAAGATCTCGCGCGTCGTCTCGGCGGCGTCGCGCTGCTCGGGCGTCGTCCAGTAGATCGCCGAGCGGTACTGGGTACCGACATCGTTACCCTGCCGGTCGGGCGTGGTGGAGTCGTGGTTCTCCCAGAACTCGCGCAGCAGTGTCGTCGCGGAGGTGAGGGCCGGGTCGTAGGCGACCAGCACCGCCTCCGTGTGGCCGGTGCGGCCCGAGCAGACCTCTTCGTACGTCGGGTTGGGCGTGAAGCCGCCCATGTATCCCGCTGCGGTGGTCACGACTCCGGGTTGGCGCCAGAAGATGCGCTCGACACCCCAGAAACAGCCCATACCGACGTAGAGCACCTCAGTGCGCTGGCCACTCTCGCCGTCACCGCTGTCGTGCGTGAACGGCGGGTGCATCGAGGTGCCCAGAACGATGTTGGTGTCGGGGATACCGGGCAGCGGCTCGGCGCGTCCCGGCAGGGCCTCGTCGCGCGTCACGCGGACGACCCGGCGGGAGAAGAACGCGTCGAACATGCCCGGTCCCTTCAGGTAAAGCGGAGGATCAGCCCTCGTAGGGCTTGGCCGCCAGCACCTTGACGGTGATGCTCTTGCCGTTCGGTGCGGCGTAGGTGGCCTCTTCGCCCACGCGCTTGCCCGTGAGGGCCGCGCCGATGGGGGAGCGGTCGGAGTACACGTCGATGTCGCCGTTGCCGATCTCGCGGCTGCCGAGCAAGAAGGTGATCTCGTCGCCGAACATGTCGACGGTAACGAGCATCCCCGGCTCGACGACCCCGTCGTCGGCCGGCGGGTCGCCCACGACCGCGTTCTCGAGCAGCGACGTGAGCTGGCGGATGCGGGCTTCCATCTTGCCCTGCTCCTCCTTGGCGGCGTGGTAGCCGCCGTTCTCCTTGAGGTCGCCCTCGTCGCGCGCCGCCTCGATGCGCTTGGAGATCTCGGTACGGCCGGTCGTCGAGAGTTCGTCCAACTCTGCCTGGAGACGGTCGAACGCCTCCTGGGTCAGGTAGCTCGCCGCAGGCGCTGTGATGTCGGACACGTGGACTCCTCGTAGTGATGAAGGGGCCCGGCGTCGGACTGCTGAAGTCCGTCGGGCCCGCTTCTTGGGGTACTGCGAAACAGATGAACGAAAACGCCCGACCGGGTTGTGACGGCGTTGGAGACGTCGGTTGTGACGTCGCGCGTCTGACCCGATGGGCGTGTAAGCAACCAACTATATGCGTGTGGGCCGCGGTGAACCAATCGGGAGGGGAAATTCGTACCTGTGCACGCACGGGCCGAGAGGAATCACCGGGGGAGACTCACCCGACGCCTCCACGTACGAGCCGTGTTGTGCCCGCAGCTCTTTCGTGAGTGCTCGGTGGGGTTCGTGGGCTACTGGTCGGCTATTCGGCCGGTTCGCAGGTCTTGGCGAGGCCGATCACGGCCAGGGTCGTGGTCCGCAGGGTCACCTCGTGTTGGGTGGTGCGCTCGCTCGAGGGAGGAATCGTCACCTCGGTGCGCCCGACCACTGCCTTGCCGACCTCCTGCGCCACGACCTCACACACGGCCGTCATCTCGGGGGGCTTGGTCACCTCGAAGCGCACCGTCACCGAGCTCGCGTCGTGCACCGTGTACGACAGGTCGCGTTGAATCGGCCAACCGACCGCAGAGGCGAGCCCGAACCAGACCGCCACGAGCGACCCGATGAGCACGAGCACGGCAGCCAGCCCGACCGCCTTGCGACGCCCCGGCGTGATGCTGCGCCAGTAGTCACGTGGCCCGCGCACCGTGACCGCGCTCGCCTCCTCGACATCTGCCGCGTGACGCTGCGCGTCGAGATCGCTCACGCCGCTGACGCCACTGGCGCTGCTGACGGAGCTCGGGTCGTCGACCGGACGCTGGGAGGGGGGAGGCTGGGCAGGCACGCAGCAAGGCTATCCCGGACTCGCCGACCGAGGGGCGGGCGCCGACGCGGCTCCGAACGGACGGCGCGATAATGGTGTCGAGACGCACACATATACGAAGGGCGAGACGTACGGATGGGTTCGGGATCGATGGCGGGCTGGCGACTTCTGGCGGTGCACGCGCACCCCGACGACGAGTCCAGCAAGGGCGCGGCCGTCACCGCGAAATACGTCGACGAGGGCGCCGAGGTGCTGGTGGTCTCGTGCACCGGCGGTGAACGCGGAGACGTGCTGAACCCGCGGCTCAAGGACGACCCCGAGGTGACCCGCGACCTGGTGGGTCTGCGGCGCATCGAGATGGCCCGGGCACAGAAGGCGCTCGGGGTCTCGCACCAGTGGCTGGGCTTCGTCGACTCCGGTCTGCCCGAGGGCGACCCGCTGCCTCCGCTGCCTCGCGGATGTTTCGCGCTCGAGCCGCTCGAGGTGCCGACCGAGGCTCTCGTGCGGGTCATCCGGGCGTTCAAGCCGCACGTCATGACCACGTACGACGAGAACGGCGGATACCCGCACCCCGATCACGTCATGTGTCACGACGTGTCGATCGCGGCCTACCGCGCCGCCGGCGACCCCGAGGCGTTCCCCGAAGAGGGGCCGGCCTGGCAGCCGCTCAAGCTCTACTACAACCAGACCATCGCGATCGCCCGCATCCGCGCGCTGCACCAGGCGATGCTCGACCGGGGGCTCGACTCGCCGTTCATCGAATGGATGGGCCGCCGTATCGATTGGCCCGAGCGTCCGGTGACCACTCGGGTGCCGTGCGCCGACTACTTCGGCCCTCGCGACCAGGCACTTCTCTCGCACGCTACGCAGATCGACCCCGACGGCTGGTGGTTCGGTGTGCCCCGTGAGATCGAACGAGAGGTCTGGCCGTGGGAGGATTTCGAAGCAGCGGTCTCGTACGTGCCGATCGCCGAGGGTGAGAGCGACCTGTTCGCCGGTCTGCCGACGCTGGCGGAGGCAGACGAGATGGCAACGACACCGGCGACGCGCGTTCGCGGGCCGGTGTACGACGAAGTCAAGGAGCGATGATGGGATCCGTCGACCAGAGCATCTCGGCAGGACTGGGTGGCTTCTTCGCGCTGTTCCTGCTCGCAGCGGCCCTCTGGCTGCTCATGCGGAGTCTGCTGAAGCACCTGCGTAACGCCGAACACCACCTCTTCGAGGAAGACATCGAAGCGCCGGAGGCCGTGGGTGCCGGAGTCGTGCACTCCCGCCCCAGTCGCACCGACCGCCCGGACACCGGCTCGCCTGCCGAGGGTGCCGGGCGTTCCGACGGAGCGCAGGGAGCACACGGAGCAGGTACGGACTCCACGGTCTGACCTGCGGTGACGCGGTGGTGCCGTCGGTGTCTCAGGAGCCGACGGCCGTGCTGACCATCGTGCTCGTGGCCATCGCGGCGGCCACGAAATGGGCCGCGAACGCCAGCACCGTGAAGGCGTGAAAGACCTCGTGGTACCCGAACCAGCCCGGATGCGGGTCGGGGCGCTTGAGGCCGTACGTGATTCCGCCGAGCGTGTAGAGCACGCCGCCGAGCACGATGAGTGAGACCACGATGGCGCCGCCGGCCTCGTAGAACGGCTTGATGTAGAAGATCGCCACCCAGCCCAACAGGATGTACAGGGGAGTGGTCAGCCAGCGAGGCGCGGTGACCCAGGCGACGTTGAAGACGACTCCGACGAGGGCCGCGGGCCACATGATCAGCAGTAACTGCCTGGCCTGTCCCGGTTCGAGCAGCGTCACCGCGAACGCCGTGTAGGTGCCGGCGATGACGAGGTAGATGTCGGCGTGGTCGAGCCGCTTGAGATAGCGGCGGGTTCGAACTCCCCACGTGATGCGGTGGTAGAGAGCCGATACGCCGAAGAGCAGCGTCGCGGTGATCGCGAAGACCGCCATGCCCGCCCGGCCGGCCGCGGTCGGGTTCGCGAGAACGAGCCCCACACCTCCGATCGTGACGAGCGGGGTCATCACGGCGTGCAGCCAGCCGCGCAGCTTGGGGCGCTGCGCGATGGTCGCCACGATCTCACTCGCGATGTTCATGTGTTCCTCAGGCTGTGGCGAGGCCAGGCCCGTCGAGGCCCGGCCTGGTTGTTCGCGCAGGTGTGCACCGTCGGGTGTGGTCGCTGTGTTGCCGTCCATGCCTTCGAGCGTAACCTACGGTTGCGTAGGTTACGAGACCGTAGGTTCGGGCGGATGTCGGTTCGTCGCGCAAGCCGTGGGTGTCTTCTGAGCAACTTTCCAGGCGCGCACGGTAATTTGACGATCTAGGCGGGCGGCATCGGGAGGGCGAGGCGAGTGGGGCTGACGTCATTCCTCTACGGGGCGTACGAGCGACGGCTCTTGAAAGAGCTGCCGCACGACAAGCTGCCCCGCCACGTAGGGGTGATGCTCGACGGAAACCGGCGCTGGGCCAAGCAGAAGGGCGCCGACGCCAAGACCGGGCATCGCGCCGGAGCCGACAACATCGAGCCGTTCCTCGTCTGGAGCGAAGAAGCCGGCATCGAGATCGTCACGTTGTGGCTCCTGTCGACCGACAACCTCAACCGCGACCCGGCCGAGTTGCAGCCTCTGCTCGAGATCATCGAGGAGGCGGTCGAGCAGCTCGCCGACTCCGGGCGCTGGCGCATCAACCTTGTCGGCTCGCGCGAACTGCTGCCTCCGATCACTGCGCAACGACTCTCCGACGCCGCCACCAGGACAAATGCGGTCACGGGCCTTCTCGTGAATATCGCCGTCGGATATGGTGGACGTCAGGAGATCTCCGATGCCGTGCGCGCACTCCTGCTCGACGCGCTCGATCAGGGGCGCACTCTCGCCGAAGTCGCCGAGAGTGTCTGTGTCGAAGACATCGCGGCTCACCTCTACACCAAGGGGCAACCCGATCCTGATCTGGTGATCAGGACGTCGGGCGAGCAGCGAGTCAGCGGTTTTCTCCTGTGGCAGAGCACGCACAGTGAGTTCTATTTCTGTGAGGCGTACTGGCCCGATTTCCGCAGGGTCGACTTTCTGCGGGCGTTGCGGGCGTACGCCGACAGAGAACGACGCTTCGGGGCTTAGATACCACTCGGGTGGGTATCCATACATTCATGGCAGTACATCGAGCAGGCTTGGATCGAGCAGGTTCGGCTGAAAGGGGATCTCGACGGTGACGATGGTCGGAGACAGGCAGGGCGGTGGCCGCCTCGACGCGGCGACCGCGTTGACGCGGCGTCTCTACGACGCTCGCGACCTGGTGAAGGGCGCGCCGGCTGCTGCGGCTCTTCATGCGGGCCTCGTTCTCGACGACGCGCGCGCCGCCTTGGCCTACCCGGCCGTCAGGCTCGGCGTTGTGGCGTCGCTGCTCATCGTCGCAGGCTCGTTCACCCCCGCGTTCCTGCCCCCTGACTCGGGTATCCCGCAGGCGCTCGGTCTGTCGTGGCTCGAATCCGGAGCGGGTCGCGCGCTCGCCACCGTGTCGGTGCTCGCGGGTGTCGCTCTGCTCGTCTTCGCCTGGCTCTCGCTGCGGCCGCGCCGTGAGGCGGCGGGCTCGCGCTCGGTCGTGCCGATCGCCGCTTGGTGGCTGTGGAGCCTGCCGTTCCTTCTCGCACCGCCGCTTTTCAGCCGCGACGCGTATTCGTACGCCGCACAGGGCCTCATCGTCGACCGTGGGATGGACCCGTACGCGACGGGCCCGATCTCGGTGCCGGGGCCCTTCGCCGACCAGGTCGACCCGATGTGGCTGTTCACGTCGTCGCCGTACGGCCCTCTCGCGCTGCAGACCCAGCACCTCATCGTCGACATGACGTTCGGCAATGCCTACCTCGCGGCCGTGGCCATGCGCCTCCCGGCGATCATCTCGATGATCGTCATCGCCCGCGTGCTGCCGGGGCTCGCCGAGCGCCTCGGTGCTTCCAGGGCGATGGCCACGTGGATCGGCGTGCTCAACCCGCTGGTCCTCATCCACCTCGTCGGCGGGGCACACAACGACGCCATGGCGATCGCGCTCGTCGTCGTCGCCCTGCGGCTGTCCTACAGCGGCCACCCGCTCGTCGCCTCGCTGGCCATCGCCGCGGCGGCCGGGTACAAGCAGACCGCCGTGCTCGCGCTCGTCGGTGTGGCCGGGCTCGCGGCGCGGCGCGTCGCGGCTCAGGCCTCGGGCACGGACGACGCCGACCCGGCTTTCCGCGACTACTTCAGGATGGCCGCGTTCGTCGGCACCGCGTCGTTCGTCGCCTTCGCGGCCATCACGTTCGTCAGCGGGCTCGGCTGGGGCTGGATCGCCGCCCTGTCGGTGCCGATGTCGCTGCGTTCGCTCCTGGCCCCCTCCACGCTGATCGGCAGCATCGGAGAAGCGATTCTGCGCTTCTTCGCAGTGGCCCCCGACCTCGTGACCCTGCCTGTCACCGCTTCGCACACGATCGCGATGATCGCGATGCTCGTCGGGCTCGTCTGGGTCACGCTGTGGCTCGCTCCCAAGCAGCCGGCGCTCGCGACCGTCGCTGCGTTCGGGCTGTTCGTCCTCGGCGGCCCGGTGCTGCACCCCTGGTACGTGCTGCCGGTGTTCGTGGTGCTCGGCACGCTGCGCCTCGACGCGCGGGTGAGCAAGGCTGTCATCGTCGTGACGATCTTCCTCGCCGCGCACGCCGCCTTCGACGTGGCTGTCGGCAACGGTGCCATCACCGTGGGGTTGGCCCTGGTCGTCGGCGCGCTGTTCCGGCTCCGCAAGATCGGTCTGATCTCGTTCGACACCCCCGAGATGCTCGGTGGCCCCGACACACCGGAGGCTGCGCTCGCCCCCGCTCCCACTGGCGCAGCCGACTCAGTCGACACAACCGCCAGGTTGTCTACGGGTGAACTTCACGCGACGAAACCCTCGCCGCAGCAGTCCTGAGGGGTCAGCGCACCCACCGCGACCGTAGCGTCGTAGGTGGCCCGGGCATCCGGTCCGCGGCCCTGACAGGCTCTCGCGAGGTTGCCATGACCATCACGCTGAAGACACCGCCGATCCTGCCCGACGCGGGCAACGGACCCAACGGGTTCAACGGGAAGAGCGGAACCCGAACCACGTACGTGCTGGACACGTCGGTGCTGCTCTCCGACCCGAAGGCGCTGCTCCGGTTCGCGGAGCACGAGGTGGTTCTGCCGGTGGTCGTGATCACCGAACTCGAGGCCAAGCGTGACGACGCCCAACTCGGGTATTTCGCTCGGCAGGCGCTGCGGCTGCTCGACGACCTGCGGGTCGAGGCGGGGCGTCTCGACAGGCCCGTCCCGGTCGGTGACGCGGGCGGTACCGTGCGTGTCGAGCTCAACCACACCGATCCGGCCGCTCTGCCCGCCGGATTCAGGCTCGGTGACAACGACTCCCGCATCCTCGCGGTGGCCGCCAACCTCGCGGCCTCCGACGGCCGCGATGTGGCCGTGGTGAGCAAAGACCTGCCGATGCGCATCAAGGCCTCCGCCATGGGGCTGGCAGCGCAGGAGTACCGGGCCGAGCTGGCTCCGGATTCGGGGTGGGAGGGCGTCGCAGAGCTACAGGTGTCGGCGTCTCTGCTCGACGAGCTGTACGAGAACGGCCGGGCCGGCATCGAAGAGGCGGCCGGGCTGCCGTGCCACACGGGCCTCGTGCTCGACTCGGAGCGGGGTAGCGGCCTCGGCCGGGTCGCCCCTGACGGTTGGGTCCGGCACGTGCGCGGAGACCGCGAGGCATTCGGCCTGCACGGCCGCAGCGCCCAGCAGCGCATCGCCCTCGACCTACTGCTCGACCCCGACATCGGCATCGTCAGCCTCGGAGGTCGTGCGGGCACCGGCAAGAGCGCCCTCGCCCTGTGCTCCGGGCTCGAATGGGTGCTCGAACGCGAACGGCACCGCAAGGTCGTCGTCTTCAGGCCGCTGTATGCCGTCGGCGGGCAGGAGCTCGGCTACCTGCCGGGCAGCGAGGCCGAGAAGATGAACCCGTGGGCACAGGCGGTGTTCGACACCCTCGGCAGTGTCGTCAATGCGGGCGTGATGGAAGAGGTGATGCACCGCGGGCTCATCGAGGTGCTGCCGCTGACACACATCCGCGGGCGATCGCTGCACGACTCGTTCGTCATCGTCGACGAGGCTCAGTCGCTCGAACGCAACGTGCTACTCACCGTGCTCTCGCGCATCGGCACGAATTCGCGGGTCGTGCTCACCCACGACGTGGCACAGCGCGACAACCTGCGGGTGGGGCGCCACGACGGTGTGGCAGCCGTGATCGAGGCACTCAAGGGGCACCCGCTGTTCGCGCACGTCACGCTGACGCGTAGTGAGCGCAGCCCCATCGCCGCGCTGGTCACCGACTTGCTCGAGGGCATCTGACCTCGGCGTGAGGCGGTCTGCGCAGGCGTGCCGCGACGCGATCAGTACGCGGTCAGATCAGTACCAGTTGACGCGCTGCGAGTGCGCCCAGGCGTTGCAGGGGCGGTCGTAGCGGTCGGCGATGTAGTTCAGGCCCCACTTGATCTGCGTGGCGGGGTTGGTGCGCCAGTCGGAGCCGGCCGAGGCCATCTTGTGGGCCGGGAGCGACTGCGGGATGCCGTAGGCGCCGGAGCTGCGGTTGGTCGCCGTGTGCTTCCAGTTGCTTTCCTTCTCCCAGAGGCGCTCGAGGCAACGGAATTCGTTGCTGCTCCAGCCGCGGGCGGCGACCATGTCGCGGGCCAGCGACTTGGCACCCGACGGCCCGGAGACGGAGAGCGTGCGGCCGACGCCGCGCTCGGGAGCGGAGGCGCCGACGACGGCGGGGCCGCGGCGGGCGGCTTCGGCGCGTGCGGCCTTCGCCTGGGCGGCGGCCTGTGCCCGAGCGGCCCGGTTGGCGGCGGCAACCTTCGCGACTCGGGCGGCCTCTGCGGCGCGAGCTGCGCGGTTCGCTGCTGCGACCTGGGCGGCCTTGGCGTCGGCGACGCGCTTGGCGCTGACGGTCGAGCTGAGCGTGGCGGCCTGGGCGAGGTCGGCCGAGGGGGCCGCGGGCACGCCCGCAGGCTGGGCGGCGTACTGGCCGCCCTGGATCGAGCCGGCCCCGGTGGCCAGCGAGATGAGCAGACCGGCAGCGAGCAGACCGCCACCGAGGGGCAGCAGGCGCTGCCGCACGACACCGCCCGACCCGGAGACGCGCGCTTCGACTGCCGCGCGGTGCCGGCCGGGCCGACGATTGTCGGGATGTGCGTTGTCTGTTACCTGCTGCATCGTTCGTGACCCCCACGTGACATTGGCGTGACTGTTTCGTCACCTGGGGTTCACTATGCCATCAAGTCGGACGTCCACATAGTTTACGCGCAAACATCTGCGCAACTTGGTATCACTGCAGGTAGAGAGGTTGAGAGCGGCCGCAGAATTTGCGAAAGGGTTGTCACGGGCCGCGCTACGCCGCCGCTCCGAGTCGTGACCGAACCGAGATCTGTTCGTGCTCAGATCTTTCGGAGACGCACCTGCTCCACAGCGTGGTCCTGCCCTTTGGTGAGGATGAGGGTCGCGCGCTCACGAGTCGCGAGCACGTTCTCGACGAGGTTTGGCTCGTTGATCTGGTCCCAGATCGACTGGGCCGTCGCGACCGCCTCGTCGTTCGACAGCTTCGAGTAGCGGTGGAAGTACGAGCTGGGGTCAGCGAACGCCGTGTGCCGCAGCCGCAAGAACCGCTCGACGTACCAGCGGCGGATCAACTCGATCTCCGCATCGACGTAGACGGAGAAGTCGAAGAAATCGCTCACGGCCAGCGAGCCGCCGGAGCGCGGTGGTGCGAGCACGTTGAGGCCCTCGACGATGAGCACGTCGGGCCGGTGCACCACGACCTCCTGGCCCGGGACGATGTCGTAGGTCAGGTGCGAGTAGACCGGGGCCGAGACCTCCTCGACCCCCGACTTCACCGCGTCGACGAAGTGCAGTAGGGCGGCCTGGTCGTACGACTCCGGAAAGCCCTTGCGCTCCATGAGTCCCCGCTCGATGAGCGTGGCATTGGGGTAGAGAAAACCGTCGGTCGTCACGAGCTCTACCCGGGGGGTGCTGGGCCATCGTGACAGCAGTTCGCGCAGGATGCGGGCTGTCGTCGACTTGCCGACCGCCACCGATCCGCCCACACCGATGACGAAGGGATTGCGCGCGGGGCGCTGCTGCAAGAACCCGCTCATGATGCGGTGCAGGTGGCTTGCGCCCTCGGCGTAGAAGCTCAGCAATCGCGTCAACGGCAGGTAGACCTCTTCGACCTCGGTGAGGTTGAGGCGCTCGCCGACACCGTTGAGTCGTTGAACGTCGGCGTCGGTGAGGCTGCCGAGCGAGTGGGTGCTTCTCAGGCGCGCCCAGTCGTCGCGAGCAATCTCCAGGTACGGAGACAACCCGTTGGAGTGGGGCGGCCGCTGCGCTGACACCGTGCCATTGTGACCCACCGGCCAAGCCACGGGTGGAGTGGACACCCTCGGGCTGCTCGCCGCCCCTGCGGGTCGGCGAATCCTCAACGTGTGCAACCCGGTCGGGGCCCGTGCGGAGTGTGTCGATCTGGCAACTACGCTAGAGCGCATGTGTGGAATCGTTGGCTATGTCGGCCCGGGGGTCGACGGCAAGGCGCTCGACGTCGTGATGGAGGGCCTGGCCAGGCTCGAATACCGGGGTTACGACTCCGCAGGCGTGGCGCTCGTCGCAGACGGGCAGATCGCGTCGGCGAAGAAGGCCGGCAAACTCGAAAACCTGCGCAGTGACATCCAGGCGCACCCCCTGCCTCCCTCGTCCACCGGCATCGGCCACACACGTTGGGCCACCCACGGTGGCCCCACCGACGTCAACGCCCACCCCCACCGCGGGGGCAAGGACGGGCGCCTCGCCCTCATCCACAACGGCATCATCGAGAACTTCGCCCCTCTGCGCGCCGAGCTCGAGGCCGCCGGCGTCAGCTTCACCTCTGAGACCGACACCGAGGTCGCGGCACACCTGGTCGGGCGCGAGTACGACCGCACCGGCGACCTGACCGAGGCGATGCGCCTGGTCAGCAACCGCCTCGACGGCGCGTTCACGTTGCTGGCCGTGCACGCCGACACTCCGGGCGTCGTCGTGGGCGCGCGGCGCAACTCCCCGCTGGTCGTGGGGCTGGGCGACGGCGAGAACTTTCTCGGCTCCGACGTGGCCGCGTTCATCGGCTACACGCGTTCGGCCATGGAACTGGGGCAAGACCAGATCGTCACGATCACGCCCGGGTCCGTCGACGTCATCGACTTCTCGGGCGCGCCGGCCGAGGGTAAGCGCTTCGAGGTGACCTGGGACGCGTCGGCCGCTGAGAAGGGCGGCTACGCGACGTTCATGGAGAAGGAGATCCACGAGCAGCCGCAGGCCGTCGCCGACACGCTGCGCGGACGCCGCGACGTGCACGGCAGCCTCGTCCTCGACGAACTGCGGATCCCGGAGTCGGAACTGCGGGGCGTCAACAAGATCGTCATCGTCGCCTGCGGCACGGCCGCCTACGCCGGCATGGTCGCCAAGTACGCGATCGAGCACTGGACCCGCATTCCGTGCGAGGTCGAGTTGGCCCACGAATTCCGGTACCGCGACCCGGTTGTCAACGCGCACACCCTCGTGGTGTCGATCAGCCAGTCGGGCGAGACGATGGACACGCTCATGGCGGTCAAGCACGCCCGTGAGCTGGGTGCGCGCACGGTCTCGATCTGCAACACCCACGGTGCGACGATCCCGCGCGAGAGCGACGGCGTGCTCTACACCCACGCAGGCCCCGAGATCGCGGTGGCCTCGACCAAGGCGTTCCTCGCGCAGATCACCGCCTGCTACCTGCTCGGCCTGTACCTCGCCCAGTTGCGCGGCGGTGCCTTCACCGACAACGCGCACACGGTGCTCGACCGGCTGCAGACAATGCCCGAGAAGATCGCCGAGGTGCTCAGCCGCATGGACCGCGTGCGCGAGATCGCACGGTTCATGGCCGACACGCGGTCGGTGCTCTTCCTC
This sequence comes from Dermatophilus congolensis, assembly GCA_030538115.1. Classification (GTDB taxonomy): domain Bacteria; phylum Actinomycetota; class Actinomycetes; order Actinomycetales; family Dermatophilaceae; genus Dermatophilus; species Dermatophilus congolensis_B. Next base: position 93,852 of record JAUNUP010000008.1, read on the forward strand.
GGTCGCCACGTCGGCTACCCGGTGGCGATGGAGGGCGCGCTCAAGCTCAAGGAGATCGCGTACATCCACGCCGAGGGCTTCGCCGCGGGCGAGCTCAAGCACGGCCCCATCGCTCTCATCGAGCCCGGTCAGCCGGTGTTCGTCGTCGTCCCGCCGCCGAGCACACCGCACGGCTTGCACTCGAAGCTGGTCTCGAACATCCAGGAGATCCGCGCTCGCGGTGCCCGCACCATCGTCATCGCCCAGGACGGCGACGAGGCCGTGCGGCCGTTCGCCGACGAGGTGATCTACGTGCCCGAGGCCTGGTACATGCTCGACCCGCTGATCACGGTCGTTCCGCTGCAGGTTTTCGCCGCCGAACTGGCGACCGCCAAGGGGCTCGACGTCGACCAGCCGCGCAACCTGGCCAAGTCGGTCACGGTCGAGTAGGTCGAGTAGTTGAAGCTCGTGTGCGGCGCCCCGGAGGCCATCACTCGGCCGCCGCGGGCGCCGCGACGTTTTCGCATCTGTCGGTGAGGAGGTGGGCCGGTGATCGTCGGTGTCGGTATCGACGTGTGTGACGTGGTGCGGTTCGAAGAGACGCTGCGGCGCTCACCCGGGCTGCGCACGCGCCTGTTCACGCAGGTCGAGCGCGACCTTCCGCCGCAGTCGTTGGCCGCCCGGTTCGCGGTGAAGGAGGCGCTGGCCAAGGCACTCGGTGCTCCGGGAGGGCTCGGGTGGCACGACGCGTGGGTGCCCGCCTCCGAAGGGCGGCCGCCGGTGCTGACAGTCGTCGGCACCGTGCAGGCGCGCGCGGACGATTTGGGAGTCAAGGGATTTCACGTGTCCATCTCGCACGACGCCGGTGTGGCCACTGCCATTGTCATAGCCGAGGCGTAGGTTCCGAGGGAGTCGGTAAGGCAGTCAGGCAGACAGTTCTCGACGAGGCGGGAGTGGTTGCGGTGTTGCAAGCGTGGTCGGTGGAGGCGGTGCGGGCGGCCGAGGCTGCAGCGATGGCCGAACTGCTCGAGGGTGAGCTGATGCAGCGCGCCTCGCGGGGACTCGCGAAAGTGCTGCACGCGCGACTGTCGGGCCTGGCCGAGATGGTCGGAGGCGACGATCAGATCCACGTGCCGCTGAACGTCGTCGTGCTCGCCGGTTCGGGCGGCAACGGCGGAGACGCCCTGTTTGCGTCCGCCTTTCTCGCGAACGGGTCAGCGCGTAGGCAGGGCCGCGACAAGCGGCGCGAGGTGCCCGAACCCCGACTCGACATCACAGCGGTGCTCGTGGCGCCGCGCGCTCATGCTCCGGCGCTGGACGCGGCGCGTGAGGCCGGGGTGCGTGTGGTCGAGGTGTTCGGGCCCGTTGACGAGTCTGCCCACGCCTCCGCCGCCGACGAGAACGCAATCGCGCAGGTGTGCGAGCTGCTCGAGGGCGCAGATCTCGTCGTCGACGGTGTCTACGGCATCGGAGGCCGCCCCGACCTGGCTGCCGACGGCGCGTCGCCCGAGGTGTGGCGGCTCGTGCAGGCGATCGGAGACGACGCGTACGTGGTCGCGGTCGACCTGCCCAGCGGCGCCGACCCCGAGGGGAACCTGCCGGTGGCGAACTGCGTGTTCGCCGACGAGACGGTGACGTTCTCGCTGTTCAAGGGCGTGCACCTGCTCTCGGGTGAAGACGCGAGCGGCATTCTCACGCTCGTCGACATCGGGCTGGATGACCCGGTCGAGGCGCCCACGGTCGAGCGCCTGGACTTCGACGACGTCGCCGAACTGTGGCCGGTGCCGGGGCCTGCGGACGACAAGTACTCGCGAGGCGTTCTCGGTGTGGTCGCCGGCGGCGAGAACTACACGGGCGCAGCGCTGCTCAGCGTCGGCGCCGCTGTCGAAGCCGGCGCGGGCATGGTGCGCTACATCGGTCCCCCCGGAGCCACGGCGCTCGTGCGCGCCCAGGTGCCGGAGGCGGTGCACGGCGACGGCCGCGTGCAGGCGTGGCTGGTCGGCCCTGGCCTCGATCCGCATCCGGCCGATGACGACGAGGCGGGGCAGGCGCAGGTGCGGGCGGCTCGGGCGGCGCTCGACTCCGGGTTGCCCGCCGTGGTCGACGCAGGTGGCCTCGACCTGCTCGAAGGGCCTCGGCCGGGAGCAGGCGCACGGACCCTGCTGACACCGCACGCGGGTGAGCTGGCGCGGCTTCTCGTTCGGCTCGATCCGGAGACGGACGAGACGTTCACGGCAGCCGATGTCGTGCGCGATCCTGTGGCGGCAGCCCGTCGGGCGGCTGAGCTGCTGCACGCGACGGTGTTGCTCAAGGGCCATCGCACGCTCGTGGTGCCGCCGGTCGCGTCGCTGCCGGTTCGCGCCCAGTCGAACGCTCCTGCGTGGCTGGCGACCGCGGGCGCGGGTGATGTGCTCGCCGGAATCGCGGGTGCGCTGCTGGCCTGCGGTCTCGACCCCGTCGACGCCGGTTCGCTGGCCGCCCTCGTGCACGGCGTGGCGGCCGACGACGCCAACCCTGGAGGCCCGATCCGGGCGAGGCGGGTCGCGGAACAGATCGGGCCCACAGTCGCGCGGCTGCTGCGCCATTCGGCACTACGGTGACCTTTCGCACGGTGCAACACGTGACCCTCATCATGTGACAGGGCTACGACCAGGGACGACAATATGAACGTGTCAGTAACAAAGGCGACGGAGCAAGCCGCACGGGCGTTGGCGAAGCCACGCGGTGTGCCGGAGGTCAAGTCGTGGTCGGGCCCTGCCAAGCCGGGCATCGCCCTCGGGCTGGGGCTCATCGCGGCGGGGGTGACGGGTGTGGCGGGGTTCGCCGCCGACCGACTGAGTCGCGACCGACGCCGCGCCATCACCCTCGACGAAGAGCTCGGCGATCACTTCTTCCGCGGTGACCCCGACGAGGAGTTCACGGTCACAGCACCCGACGGTGTGCTGCTGCACGTGGAGGTCGACTACCCCCGCAGCACGCGATCACGCGACCGCGAGAACGGCTCTGCCGCTGCCGACGACGACGCGCGGTCGGAGGTGGGCGCCCCTCCGGAGTCGGAGGGCACCGTGCGACCGACCGTTATCTTGTGCCACGGCTACTGCCTCACCAAGGACTGCTGGGTCTTCCAGCGCCGCGCCCTGCGCCGCGCGGGGTATCGGGTGGTGCTGTGGGACCAGCGGGGGCATGGCCGCTCCGGCTCGGGCGACCCCGATTCGTACCACGTGGACAAGCTCGGAGACGACCTCGCCGCCGTGATCGCCGCGACCGCCCCCGAGGGGCCGATCGTGCTGGTCGGGCACTCGATGGGCGGCATGACCCTGATGTCGTACGCGCTGGGCCACGCCGACGAACTGGCCGAGCGCGTGGTCGGCGCCGCCTTCGTAGCCACGAGCGCCGGCGGGCTCAACGACGTCGAGTACGGGCTGGGCCGCCTGGCGGGCGGAGTCGTGCACAAGACCGCTCCCGGGTTCGTGCGCCTCCTCTCTGGAGTGCCGCAGTTGGTCAACGGTGCCGTGCGCGCTGGGCGCGACGTGGTCGATTTTCTCGTCGACTGGGGCTCGTTCGGGTCGCCGGTGCCGATGTCGGTGGCCAAGCTCACCACCGACATGATCACGGGCACCGACATGGAGGTGGTGGCCGCGTTCATGCCGCGCTTCGACGAGCACGACAAGACCGAGGCACTGGCCAGGTTCGACGGGCGTGAACTGCTCGTTTTCAACGGCACGAAAGACCGGCTCACGCCTCCGGCGCACAGTGAGGAGATCATCCGTCACCTGCCCGGCGCCGAGCACGTGCTGGTCGAGGGTGCGGGGCACGTCATCATGCTCGAGGTGCCCGACCTGCTCAACTCTGCGCTGCTCGAACTCATGGAGCGGGCGACGCGCATGGCCTCCACCGGATTCGCGGAGACGAAGGACGACGAGGGCACCGACGTGTCGGTCACGAAGGTGGCCGCCGCTCCGTGGACCCTTGGCGGCATCCGCGCGGCGTACGAGCGGGAGTGGCGCTGACGCAGGCTTGGCAGGATAGGTGACATGGGGAGCAACGAAGTACCAGACAGCGTGACCGTCGACCTCGTGACCGCCGACGACACCTACCGGTTCGGTGCGCGATTGGCGCGTCTGTTGAATCCAGGTGACCTGGTGCTTCTCGTCGGTGACCTCGGCGCGGGCAAGACGACGCTCACGCAGGGGCTCGGTGACGGGCTCAACGTGCGCGGTCCGGTGGCGTCGCCCACTTTTGTCATCTCGCGCGTGCACCCCTCCCTCGGCGACGGGCCTGCGCTGGTGCATGTCGATGCCTACCGGCTCGGCGACCACGCCGAACTCGACGATCTCGACCTCGACGCAGACATGGACTCGTCGGTGACCGTGGTCGAGTGGGGAGCGGGCATCGCCGAAGGGTTGGCCGAGGACTACCTGGTGATCGAGCTGCAACGCGAAGTCGGTGGAGCCGGCGGCGCGACGACGTCGGGCGACGGAACCGACGACGACACGGACCCCCGCCGGGTGCATGTGCACGGTGTCGGGGAGCGATGGGCCGCGGTCGACCTGTCGGTGCTGGCCACTCAGGCCGACTAGCGCCGCTCGGGCCAGGGCGGCGCGAGGCTGTCGGTGCCTTGACCTAGGCTGTTTGCGTGCTCCTCCTCGCTCTCGACACCTCGACCTCCGCGATCACGTCTGCGCTGCTCGATGCTTCGGGCGACACACAAGCCTCTGCAGTCTCTGCGCCCGTGGTGCTGGTGCGTCGGCGCATCGACGTTCGGGGGCACGCCGAGTGGCTGAGTGCACAAGTGGCCGAGTTGCTCGCCGAGGGCGGGTACACCTCTCGGCAGGTGACGCACGTGGTGGCCGGAGAGGGCCCGGGCCCGTTCACCGGGCTGCGCGTCGGGCTGATCACGGCCGAGACGTTCGCGTTCGCCACCGGCGCCCAGTACGCGGGCGTGTGCAGTCTCGATGCGTTGGCGTTCGCCGCCTGCAGAGAGGGCTCGGTTTCGGGGCGATTCCTCGTCGCGACCGATGCGCGCCGCAAAGAGGTCTACTGGGCCACCTATGAATACGACTCCGAGGCGGGCGACGTCGTCGTGCCGCGCCGGCTGACCGAGCCGAGCGTCGCCAAACCCGCCGAACTGCCCGACGACGTGCGCGCGCTGCCGTGCGTAGGCCGGGGCACGACGCTCTACCCCGAGCTGCTGCCCCAGGCCGCCGGGCCGCTCGACGTGGATGCGGGCGAACTCGCCCGCCTTGCCTTGGCGCTGCACAGGCAGGGGCAGCTCGACCTGCGCGACCGGGCGCGGCCGCTCTACCTGCGCCGCCCCGACGCGGTGCCGTCGGCGCCGCCGCCCGCCGAGGGGGCTCGGGCGTGACGCACACCGTCACGGCCCTGCACTGGAGCGACGTACCCGACCTCGCGCGCCTCGAAGGGCACATCTACGGGGCCGATGCCTGGTCGGAGACGAGCTGGTGGTCTGAGTTGGCGGCCCGGCCGCGTCGTACGTACTTCGGACTGCGTGAGCGGGCCGGTGGTCCGCTGCTCGGCTATGCGGGCCTCGACCTCGGGACCGACATCGCCGACGTCATGACGGTGACGCTCGCTCCGGAGGCGCGCGGCCGACGCCTCGGGCACGAACTCATGAGCCTGCTGGTGCGCGCCGCAGCGAAGACCAGCGCGACATGCCTCATCCTCGAAGTGAGGTCGGACAATGCGCCGGCCTTGGCGCTTTACTCCGCGTGGGGGTTTCGCGAAATCTCGGCGAGACGCGGCTACTACCACGGCGCCGACGCGCTGATCCTGCGCCGCGACATCGAGGCGACGGATCGAGCGCCGGACCCTCAGGACGAATCACATCCCGACGAAGCACACCCCAAGGAGACGGCATGAGCAGCGAGCCACTCGTGCTCGGCATCGAGACCTCGTGCGACGAGACCGGGGTCGGCATCGTGCGCGGCGGCACCTTGTTGGCCGACACCGTGGCCAGCAGTGTCGAGCAGCACGCACGGTTCGGAGGCGTGGTTCCCGAGGTCGCGGCGCGGGCGCATCTCGAAGCGATGGTGCCCACGATCAAGCGGGCATGTGAGACGGCAGGTGTCGAGCTGACCGATCTCGACGGTGTCGCGGTCACGGCCGGGCCTGGCCTGGCTGGTGCCCTGCTCGTCGGTGCGGCGGCGGCCAAAGCGCTCGCGGTCGCGCTCGACAGGCCCCTGTACGGCGTCAACCACCTGGCCGGGCACGTAGCGGTCGACATCGTCGAACACGGGCCGCTGCCCGAACCGACGACGGCGCTGCTCGTCTCCGGCGGACACAGTTCTCTCCTGCTGGTCAAAGACGTCACCGAGAACATCGAACCGCTCGGGCAGACCATCGACGACGCGGCGGGCGAGGCCTTCGACAAGGTCGCTCGCCTGCTCGGGCTCGGTTTTCCGGGAGGCCCTTACGTCGACAAGGCCGCCCGCGAGGGCAGCGGTGCCTACATCGCCTTTCCCCGCGGCCTGACCAGTGGTCGCGATATGGAGCGGCACCGCTTCGACTTCTCGTTCTCCGGCCTCAAGACCGCGGTGGCGCGCTGGGTCGAGGCCCGCAACGCTGCAGGCCAGCCCGTGCCGGTGGCCGATGTCGCCGCGAGTTTTCAAGAGGCGGTCACCGACGTGCTCACCCGCAAGGCCGTGCTCGCGTGCAAAGAGAACGGTGTCGACGACATGCTCATCGGAGGCGGTGTCGCCGCCAACACCAGGCTCCGCGCCATGGCCCAAGAGCGCTGCGACGCCGCCGGCATCCGACTCCGCGTACCGCGGCCGGGCCTGTGCACCGACAACGGCGCGATGATCGCGGCCCTCGGCGCCGAGATGATGTCACGCGGCCGTACCCCCTCCGACCTCGGCATTCCCGCGGATTCGTCGCTGCCCGTCGACGTTCCGCTGGTGTCGTGAAGGTGCGTCCGGGGGGACTGCAGCAACTCGGTATCGCGTTCGCGGTCGCAGCCTCGCTCGCCCTGACCGGGTGTGCGGGCGTCGGGACCGAGCCGACCGGTACAGCAACGGGCCCGGTCGGTGCATCGGGGGAGGCAGCACGACCCTCGACGTCGCCGACTGAGTCGCCCGGCACCTCCGGGGCGACCGCTATCGACGCGCTACCCACGCAGGCCGAACTCGACCGGGCTCGCCAGGATGCCGACCAGCTCGACACCCGGCGCCTCGCCGCCCAGTTGGTCGTGCCGAGGCGCGAGAACGACCCGGCCGTCGCCGCGAGGCTCACCCAGGAGGTGGGGTTCGGGGGAGCGGTGTTGTTCGCCGAGCATGTCCCCGCTTCTCGTGATGCGGTCGTCTCCACTGTGACCAGGGCGAACGAGCAGATCTCCCAGGCCGTGACCGCCGACCGTCCATGGCCGGCGTTCATCGGCGTTGACCAAGAGGGCGGCCCGATCGCACGCCTTGGGGCTCCCTTGACGCAGTTTCCGTCGGCGATGGCGCTCGGTGCCACCGGCGACGCGGCCCTGGCCCGCAAGGTGGGTGCGGCCTCCGGGAGCGAGCTCGCCGCGCTCGGCTTCACGGTCGTGTTGGCCCCCGACGCCGACGTCACCTCCGGGCCTGACGACCCGACGATCGGGGTGCGTTCACCGGGCTCCGACGCGGCCCTGGTCGGTCGCATCGCCGTCGGGTATGCGCAGGGCTACGCCGACGCCGGCCTGCTGTCGGCCGGCAAGCACTTTCCGGGTCACGGCAGCGTCGCGGGCGACACTCACGTCGGAGGCGTACGGCAGAAGGCGGGCCTCGACGCCCTGATGGCGCGCGACCTGCTGCCGTTCAGCGACCTCATCACGGCCGGCGCGCCCGCGCTCATGACCGCCCACATCGTGCTCGACTCCGTAGACAGCAAGGTGCCCGCGACCCTCAGCAGACCGGTGCTCACCGGTCTGCTGCGCGAGAAGCTCGGCTTCCGCGGGCTCGTCGTCACCGACGCCCTGGAGATGGGTGCAGTAACGGAGGGAGCCGGGCCGGGGGAGGCAGCGGTGCAGGCTGTGGAAGCCGGCGCCGATGTGCTGCTGATGCCCAGTGATCCGCGAGCGGCTGCGGTCGCGCTCACGCAGGCGGTCGACTCCGGTCGGCTGAGCCGCGACCGGTTGCTCGACTCCGCGGCGCGCATGATCGCGAGCCTGCGTCACAGCGCCGATCGGGCGACCGTGGCGCCGGTGACTCCGGGGCAGAGTGCGAGCGGGGGGCAGGGGCCCCATGCCGAGGTCGCCGCCGAGGTGGCGAAGGCGTCGATTACCCAGGTGAGCGGCGCGTGTGGTGAACGTCTCATCGCAGACGGCATGGTCGTCTCCGGTGGAACCGAGACCGATCGCACCTTGCTGCGCGCAGCGGCTCGCGAAGCCGGGGTGGCCCTCGACCAGGGAACTCGCGTCGTACTCGTGAGCGGCGCCGCATACCGCGCGGCGGAGAACGCTGCCGGGGCGGCTACGGAGCAGAGATCGCGCGCGGGCGCAAGCGGCAGCGATGTGACGATCGCCCTGGATGTTCCGTATCCGCTGAGCAGGGCGCCCGGGGTTACCCTCGCGACATTCGGGCGAACTCCGGCCACGTTCACGGCGCTTGTCGACGTGCTGACCGGAAAGCACCCGGCGCAGGGTGCGCTGCCGGTCACCGTCGGGTCGAAGCCAGTCGGCTCCGGATGTGCTCCGGCGCGATGAAGTCACCACGTAGAAAGGCCGGTGGTCGGCGTGTGTATCGACACGGGAGTGATCTCGTGACTGCGCTCCCGCCCGCTCAGGCGTTCTCGACCGTTCTCCTCGACGAACTCGTGCGCCTCGGCGTGCGGCACGTCGTCGTGTGCCCTGGGTCGCGCTCGGCGCCCCTGGCATACGCGGCGCTCGCCCACGAACGCGCGGGGCTGTTGCGGGTGCACGTGCGCACCGACGAGCGCGCAGCAGCTTTTCTCGCTCTCGGCATCGGCAAGGCGACCGGTGTGCCCGCTGCTGTCGTGACGACCTCCGGCACGGCGGTGGCCAACCTGCACCCGGCGGTGCTCGAAGCCCACGAGGCGGGCGTGCCGATGCTGCTGCTCACCTGCGACCGCCCGCACGAACTGCGGTGGACCAGGGCGAACCAGACGACCAAACAGGTCGGCATCTTCGGTGAATCGGTGCGGCTCGCGCTCGATCTCGAGGCCCCGGCCGACGGTAGCGACCGCATGCCCTTCTGGCGCACCAGCGCTGACCGCGCAGTCGCGGCTGCCACGGGCGCGTTCGGTGCCGTTGCCGGGCCGGTGCACCTCAACCTCGCCCTGCGTGAACCGCTCACGCCGCGCTGGTCGACACAGACCTACGAGGCCACGGAAGCCGACCTGCCCGAGACGATGCAGGGGCGCCCCGACGGCGGGCCCTGGACCGATGCCCGGTCCTTGGACGCAGGCGACGCCCCCCTCCGTTGGGTGACCACGGGCGTCGAACCGTTCGAGGAGGTGCCGCGCACCCTCATCGTGCTGGGCGATGCACCCGAATACGCACGCCGCGCGGCCTTCCATTTCGCCATCGCCCGGGGCCACGTCGTGATCGCCGAACCGTTCGGCTCCGTCCACGAACCCCCGGCGCCGACGTCTCGGTGCCGACTTCCGCTGCCGCACGGAATGCTGCTCGCCGAGACGCCGTTCGCGTTCGACGACGAGCACGCGCCCGACAGGGTGATCGTCGTGGGCAGGCTCACCCTCTCGCGCGCGATCGGTGACCTGCTGCGACGCTCCGGTGCCTCGTGCGAGGTGGTCACCACCGAGCCGACCTGGCCCGACCCGAGCCACATCATGGAGCGGGTGCGGCACTGGACCGCGCTGCTCGCCGACTGCCCCAACCCCGGGCACGTCGTCGGTTTCGGTACGCGCACCGAAGGCGCGCTGGGACTGCCTCCGGACAGTTGCGGCGACACGTGGCCGAGTCAGGAGGCGTGTCGGTTCGCCTCCGTCTGGGAGCGGGCCGCGGCCAGGCTCGCGGACGTCGTCGAACGTCACGTGCCCCCCATGTGGCCGGGTGGCCTCGAGGTGGCCCGCACCGTGCTCGACGCGCTGCCCGAGGAGGCCCGCCTGTTCCTCGGGTCGTCGTCGGTGGTGCGCGACGCCTCCTACGTGCGCGCACGTGACGGTGCCGAGGTCGTCGCGAATCGCGGGCTGGCCGGTATCGACGGGTGCGTCTCCACGGCGTCGGGCATGGCCCTGGCCGAACCAGGACGCCCCACATACGCGCTCGTCGGTGACCTCACGTTCTTGCACGACAGCGGAGCACTGACCCTCGGCCCCGACGAGCAAGAACCCGACCTCACCGTGATCGTGCTCAACGACGACGGCGGTGCGATCTTCGACACGCTCGAGTACGGCTCCGACGAGGCCAAGGGCCGCGACCCGGAGGCGTTCAGGCGCCTGTTCGCCACGCCGACCGGAACGTCGCTGCGCGCGCTCGCCGAGGCGCACGGGGTCGATTACGTGAGGGCCGAATCACCCGAAGACCTGGCTCAGGCGGTGCGTCGCCTGCCGTCGGGGCGCTGGCTGGTGGAGGTCGTGGTGCCGGTGCAGCGCGCCAGGGCCAATAGGGCGGCGCTCATCGAAGCCGCGTCCCAGGCTCTCGGCTGAGAGCAGCTCCCGCGGTCAATTGCGGGTGAAGGCGCTCTTCATCGGGGCGAGTTTCGCGTGCGACTCGGCGATCTCGTCGGCCGGTTCGGAGCCCGCGACGATGCCGCAGCCGGCGTACAGACGCATGCGGTGCGGGTCGGTGGCGTCGACGCGGCCGCTGCGCAGGGCGATGCCCCATTCGCCGTCGCCGCTGGCGTCGATCCAGCCCACCGGGCCGGCGTAGCGGTCGCGGTCGAAGCCCTCGAGTTCGGTGATGAGAGCGTCGGCGGTGGGGCGGGGGGTGCCGCAGACCGCGGCGGAGGGGTGCAGCGAGGCTGCGAGCCGCAGCGAATCGGCGCCGTTGGCCAGGCGCCCGGCGACGTCCGTGGCCAGGTGCATGACGTTGGGCAGATGCAGCACGAACGGAGAATCGGGCACGCTCATCGACGTGCAATAGGGCGCGAGGGCCTCGGCCACGGAACGCACCGCATAATCGTGCTCCTCCAGGTCTTTCGACGAGCGGGCCAGACGAGCGGCGAGGGCGAGGTCGACGGCGTCGTCACCGGTACGGCGGATGGTTCCGGCCAGCACCCGCGAGGTGACCAGGCCCCGCTCGAGCCGCACGAGCATTTCGGGCGTCGCTCCGATGAGGCCGTCAACCGAGAACACCCAGGTGCGCGGGTAGTCGTGCTCGAGCCGACCGAGCAGCCAGCGGGCGTCGATCGAGTGCTCGGTGTGTGCGACTTCGTCGCGCGCCAGCACCACCTTCTCCACCTCGCCGGCGTTGATGCGGTCGACGGCTGTGCTCACCGCGCGGCCGTAGGCGGCGGGATCCAGGGCGCCGGGCTCGAACCTCGTGGCACCGGGTGCGTGCGGGTGTTCGGGCGGCGAAGCGGCGGCGACCGTCGGTGCGTACGTGACGCTGCCGTCCGCTTCCACGACGCCGACGCGGGTGCGCCACCACATGCCCGATCGGTGACCGACGATGACCTGCGGCACGACAAGGGTGGCCCCCGAGCTCGACCGGGCCGAGTAGGCGAAACTGCCGAAGCCGAGCAGGCCGCAGCCGGGTAGCCCCACGTGGTCTTCGACGGTCGTGTGCGCTCTGACCTCGTTCCACCAGGTCCGCGCGTTTTCGAAGCGGCTCTCGCCGGTCGTCTCTACGGAGGCGGCCCGGCCCCAGCCGACGAATCCCTCGCCTCCGCGGATCCACGCGAAGTAGTCGCCGGAGCCGATGCGGGGCAGCGCAGCCAGCAGAGACTCGGGCTGGGCGCCGGCAACGATCGGCTCGGTGCGGACGACGAGTCGAACAGGGGAGGTCACGAGGGCTGAGCCTACGTTGCCCCAGCGCCGGCTACCGAAACGGTGCAAGAGCGCCTGTCGCGTTCGACACACCGGGGCGCTGCGGCCCCTGCGTCACCCGCGGGTCTTCGAGGAAGGCAGGATGGGAGACATGACGCGTGCCAGCCTCGACAAGCAGCCCAGTGACGTCGCCTCGATGTTCGACGACGTCGCGCCCCGGTACGACATCACCAACCTCGCGATGAGCGGAGGCATGGAGAAGTACTGGCGCCGGGTCGTCCTGCGCGAGATCAACGCCCGGCCCGGCGACAGGGTGCTCGACATCGCGGCGGGCACGGGGACGAGCAGCGCGATCCTGGCCGACCGTGGCGTCGATGTCGTGCCCGCCGATTTCTCGATCGGCATGCTCAAGGTCGGCCGCGGGCGTCGCCCCGACCTGCCCTTCCTCGGGGCCGACGCGACGGCGCTGCCGTTCGCCGACGAGTCGTTCGACGCTGTGACGATCTCGTTCGGCATCCGCAACGTAGCCGACTACGACCAGGCCCTCCGTGAATTCCTGCGCGTCACCAAGCCGGGCGGCAAGCTCGTGATCTGTGAATTCAGCGACCCGGTGGTGCCCGTTTTCCGAGGCGCCTACCGCTGGTATCTCGGCACCGGGTTGCCCGCGGTCGCGCGGCGCGTCAGCTCCGACCCTGAGTCCTACCTGTACCTCGCCGAGAGCATCAAGGAGTGGCCCACGCAGCCCGCGTTCGCCGCGCACGTACGCGAGGCCGGCTGGGCAGACGTTCGATGGCGCAATCTGACCGGCGGAATCGTCGCTCTACACACTGCCGTGCGACGCGCCCTGGGCTGAGGGTGACCTAACTCGAAGCTGGGAAGAACGTGAGGATAAGGTCGAAGACGGCCGAACGCGTGATTGACGTGTTTGTCACCTTCGGCATCAATGCGCCGGAGAATCCCTAAGATGAAACCGTCGCCGCAACAGGTGGAGTCCGGTTTGCTCGCTTGGCGGGTTCCCGGCACTCAATCGGGTCAAGGTCGGCCCCGCGCCCGACGTGAACGGCCTGAAAGACAGCAGCACCACAACGAGCAGAGAGGGGATGGCACTACATGAACCCCTACGTGCCGATCCTGTTCTTCTTCGCACTCGGCATCGCCTTCGCGGTCGTGTCGGTGCTGGGCCTGAAAGTCGTCGGGCCGAAGCGTTACAACGCCGCGAAGCTGCAGGCCTACGAGTGCGGCATCCAGCCGTCGCCGCTGGCCGCGGGGGGTGGGCGCGTGCCGGTCAAGTTCTACACGACGGCGATGCTGTTCATCATCTTCGACATCGAGGCGCTGTTCCTCTTCCCCTTCGTCGTGGCGTTCGACCAGCTGGGCCTGTACCCGCTCCTGGCTGTCGTGATCTTCGTCGCGACCGTTTTCATCACGTACATCTACGACTGGCGCCGCGGCGGACTGGAGTGGGACTGACATGGCGAAACCTGACTCGATGACTCCGTACCGGGAGTGGGCTGAGTCCAAGCTCCCGGCCGGAATCCAGATCGGCAAGCTCGACGCGCTGGGCGGCTTCCTGCTCAAGCACTCGATGTGGCCCGCGACCTTCGGGCTCGCCTGCTGCGCGATCGAGATGATGATGGCCGGTGCTCCTGACTACGACATCGGTCGTTACGGCATGGAGCGCTTCGGTGCCACGCCTCGCCAGGCAGACGTTATGATCGTCGCCGGTCGCGTGAGCCAGAAGTTCGCCCCCGTGGTGCGCCAGGTTTACGACCAGATGCCCGAGCCGAAGTGGGTCATCTCGATGGGTGCCTGCGCCAGCTCCGGCGGCATGTTCAACAACTACGCGATCGTGCAGGGCGTCGACCACATCGTGCCCGTCGACATCTACCTGCCCGGCTGTCCGCCGCGGCCGCAGATGCTCTTCGACGCGATCCTCAAGCTGCACGCCCAGACCCTGCGTACGCCGCACTTCCACCCGAAGCTGAAGCGCGAACTCGCTCGCCGTATCGAAGAAGAGGCTCTGGCTGCCACGCCGACGCACGAGATGAAGGGGCTGTTGGCATGACCGACGAAACAACGGCGAACCTTCCCGCCGACCAGGGCGCCGAATTCGGGCCGGTTCAGCGGGGTACCCGCACGGGCATGTTCGGTGCCACGCGCGGTGGTGACACGACGGGCTTCGGTGGGCTCGCCAGCCCGACCCTGTTTCCGGGTGCCACACAGCGGCCGTACGGTGGCTGGTTCGACGACGTGGCCGACGCCCTAGAGCGCGCGCTGGTCGAGGCCGGTGGCCCCAGCTACGCGGAGGCGGTCGATTCGATCGTCATCGACCGCGGCGAGATGTCGGTGGTCGTCCGTCGTGAGCACCTGCTCGCGGTGGCGCGGGTGCTGCGTGATCACCCCGACCTTAGGTTCGAGATCTGCAGCGGTGTCACCGGCGTGCACTACCCCCAGGACTCGGGTCGCGAGCTGCACGCGGTGAACCACTTCCTGTCGATCACGAACGGGAACCGTCGCATCCGTGTCGAGACGTCGTGCCCCGACGCAGACCCGCACATCCCCTCCATCGTGGAGGTCTACCCGGCCAACACGTGGCACGAGCGCGAGACCTGGGACTTCTTCGGAATCATCTTCGACGGGCACCCTGCTCTCACCCGCATCTTCATGCCCGACGACTGGCCGGGCCACCCCCAGCGCAAGGACTACCCGCTGGGTGGCATTCCCGTGGAATACAAGGGCGCCACTGTGCCGCCCGCAGACCAGCGGAGGTCGTACAACTGATGTCCACCAACACCTCACGCGTACACGCCTCCGCGGGCGCGGCCGATTCCGACGACGGCTACAACGTCTATGCGGTAGGCGGCGACTGGGACGAGTTGGCCGCCGAGGCCATCGAGCACAGCGATGAGCGCATCGTCTTCAACATGGGGCCGCAGCACCCGTCGACGCACGGCGTGCTCAGGCTCGTTCTCGAGATCGACGGCGAGACCGTCACCGAGTGCCGGGTGGGTATCGGCTACCTGCACACGGGCATCGAGAAGAACATGGAATATCGCACCTGGACTCAGGGCACCACGTTCTGTACTCGTATGGACTACCTGACGCCGCTGTTCCAGGAGGCGACCTACTGCCTCGGCATCGAGCGGCTGCTCGGTATCGAAGACCAGATCCCCGAGCGGGCGTCGATCATCCGCGTGGCGATGATGGAGTTCACCCGCATCAGCTCGCACATGGTTGCGATCGCGACCGGTGGCCTCGAGCTCGGTGCCACCACCGTGATGGAGATCGGTTTCCGTGAGCGCGAGTCGTGCCTCCACGTGATCGAGTCGGTGACGGGCCTTCGCATGAACAACGCCTACATCCGCCCCGGCGGTGTGGCTCAAGACCTTCCCGAGAACTGGGAGGCGCTCTTCTCCGAGGCTCTGCCCCGCATCGAGCGCGGCATCAGCGAGCTCGAGGCGTTGACGCTGGAGAACCCGATCCTCAAGGGCCGCTTCTGCGACGTCGGCGTCATCGACCTGGCCGGGTGCATGGCGCTCGGCGTGACCGGGCCGATCTTGAAGTCGGCGGGATTCCCTCTCGACCTTCGCAAGACCGAGCCGTACTGCGGATACGAGACCTACGACTTCGACGTGTGCGTCTGGGACACCGAAGATGCGTACGGCCGTCTGCGCGTGCGGTTCAACGAGATGAAGGAATCGTTGAAGATCATCCGGCAGTGCATCGAGCGCCTCAAGCGCACGCAGGGCGAGCCGGTGATGGTGGCCGACAAGAAGATCGCGTGGCCTGCGCAGCTGGCGGTCAGTGGAGACGGTCAGGGCAACAGCCTCGAGCACATCCGCGAAATCATGGGCGAGTCGATGGAATCGCTCATCCACCACTTCAAGATCGTCACCGAGGGTTTCCGGGTGCCTCCGGGCCAGGCCTACGTGCCTGTCGAATCGCCCAAGGGTGAACTGGGTGCCTACGTCGTCTCCGACGGCGGAACCCGCCCCTACCGCGCGCACTTCCGCGACCCCGCCTTCCACAACCTGCAGGCGGCAGCCGTCATGATCGAGGGCGGCTATGTGGCGGACGCGGTCGTCGCTCTCGCCTCGATCGACCCGGTACTCGGAGGGGTGGATCGCTGACCATGGCCGATTTCAACCGACCCAACTACGGCACGCAGCCGAGCGCGCCGACGCCGGCCTACGAGCCGGAGGTTCTGGAGGGTCTGCGCGCGGATGCCGAGCAGGTCGTTGCGCGGTACCCGCAGAAGCGTTCGGCGCTGCTGCCGCTGCTGCACCTCATCCAGAGTGTCGACGGTTACGTCTCGCCTCGCGGCATCACGTTCTGTGCCGAGATGACCGAACTGACCGAGGCAGAGGTCAGCGCAGTCGCGACGTTCTACTCGCAGTACAAGCGTCACCCCAACGGTGACTACACCATCGGTGTCTGCACCAACACGCTGTGCGCGATCATGGGCGGCGACACGATCTTCGACCGCCTGTCTGAGCACCTCGGTATCGGGCACGACGAGACGACGGGCGACGGCAAGATCACGCTCGAGCGCGTCGAGTGCAACGCTGCGTGCGACTACGCCCCCGTGGTGATGGCGAACTGGGAGTTCATGGACAACCAGACTCCGGAGTCCACCATCGAATTCGTCGACAAGCTGCGTGCCGGCGAAGACGTCGCCTCCACGCGCGGTGCCGACAAGGTGTGCACGTTCAAGGAGGTCTCGCGGGTTCTCGCGGGCTTCGCCGACGGGCGCGCCAACGAGGGGCCCTCAGGCGGCGAGCCATCGTTGCGCGGCATCAAGCTGGCCCACGAGCGCGGCTGGGCCGACACGGCCCTCGGTGAGCGGAAGGACGTGTGATGACCACACCACTGACTCCTGTTCTCTCCCGCTGGTGGGACGAACCGGCTTCGTTCACGCTCGAGTCGTACGAGCGCCACGACGGCTACAAGGCCCTCCGCAAGGCGTTCGAACTGAGCCGTGAAGACCTGGTGCAGGGCGCGAAGGACTCCGGTCTGCGCGGTCGTGGCGGTGCGGGCTTCCCCACCGGCATGAAGTGGAGCTTCCTGCCTCCCGACGACGGCGGCCCCCGCTACCTGGTGGTCAACGCTGACGAGTCCGAGCCGGGTACGTGTAAAGACGTACCACTCATGCTCGCCGCGCCGCACTTCCTCATCGAGGGCATGATCATCACCTCGTACGCGATCCGCTGCCACCACGCGTTCATCTACCTGCGTGGCGAGGTCGTGCACGTCTACCGCCGCCTCATGAACGCGGTGCAGGAGGCCTACGCGGCCGGGTACCTGGGCAAGAACATCATGGGTACCGGCTTCGACCTCGACATCACGGTTCACACCGGTGCCGGCGCGTACATCTGTGGTGAAGAGACGGCTCTGCTCGACTCCCTCGAGGGTCGCCGTGGCCAGCCTCGCCTCAAGCCGCCGTTCCCGGCGGTCGCCGGTTTGTACGCCCGCCCGACGGTGGTCAACAACGTCGAGACGATCGCGCAGGTCGCGCCGATCTTCTTGCACGGAGCCGACTGGTTCGCGTCGCTGGGCACCGAGCGCAGCAAGGGTGTCGGTCTCTACAGCCTGTCCGGGCACGTCACCAAGCCCGGTCAGTACGAGGCGCCGTACGGCATCACGATGCGCGAACTGCTCGAGATGGCGGGCGGTATCCGCGAGGGACACCAGATAAAGTTCTGGACTCCTGGCGGATCCTCGACGCCGCTGTTCACCGACCAGCACCTCGACGTGCCCCTCGACTACGAGGGTGCCGCCGCCGCCGGTTCGATGCTCGGTACCCGTGCGCTTCAAGTCTTCGACGAGACGGTGTCGGTCGTTCGGGCCGTGTCGCGTTGGGTCGACTTCTACGCGCACGAGTCCTGTGGCAAGTGCTCGCCGTGCCGTGAGGGCGGCTACTGGCTCAAGCAGATCCTCAACCGCCTCGAACGCGGCCAGGGTGTGCCCGGCGACGTCGACAAGCTGCTCGACATCTCGGGCCAGATCTACGGTCGCTCGTTCTGCGCCCTGGGTGACGCGGCAGCCACGCCGGTCGCGTCCGGCATCCAGTTCTTCCGGGAGGAGTTCGAGCAGGCGATGACCACGCCGGTCGACGTCTCGTTCCCGCCCGAGCGGTCCAACCTGTTCGCGAAGGAGGGCGTGTCCTCATGACAGCCCAGGCCACCCCGCCCGCCGAACTCGTCACTTTGACGATCGACGGCGTCGAGGTCAGTGTCCCCAAGGGATCGCTCATCATCCGCGCTGCGGAGACGGTGGGAATCGAGATCCCGCGGTTCTGTGACCACCCGCTGCTCGAGCCTGCCGGCGCCTGCCGTCAGTGCCTCGTCGACGTCGCGACGCCCGGCCCTGACGGGTCGATGCGTCCGTTCCCCAAGCCGCAGGCCTCCTGCACGATGACGGTCAGCCCCGGCATGGTCGTCAACACCGCGCAGACGTCAGAGGTTGCGGCGAAGGCGCAGGAGGGGGTGATGGAGTTCCTCCTCATCAACCACCCCCTCGACTGTCCCGTCTGTGACAAGGGCGGCGAGTGCCCGCTGCAGAACCAGGCCATGTCGACCGGGCGCCCGGTCTCTCGGTTCACCGACGTCAAGCGCACGTTCTCCAAGCCGGTCTCGATCAGCTCGCAGGTGCTGCTCGACCGCGAGCGGTGCGTGTTGTGCCAGCGCTGCACGCGCTTCTCCGAGCAGATCGCGGGCGACCCGTTCATCGCACTGGTCGAGCGCGGGGCTCAGCAGCAGGTCGGTATCTTCCAGGACCAGCCGTTCGAGTCGTACTTCTCGGGCAACACCGTGCAGATCTGCCCGGTGGGTGCGCTCACCGGTGCCATGTACCGGTTCCGGTCGCGCCCGTTCGACCTCGTCTCGACTCCGAGC
The DNA here is from genome assembly GCA_030538115.1 of Dermatophilus congolensis. Taxonomy (GTDB): domain Bacteria; phylum Actinomycetota; class Actinomycetes; order Actinomycetales; family Dermatophilaceae; genus Dermatophilus; species Dermatophilus congolensis_B. The sequence goes on from JAUNUP010000008.1 coordinate 112,616, forward strand.
GCGTGTGAGCACTGCGCTTCGGGTTGCGCCCAGCGCACCGACCACCGCCGCGGCGTGGTCATGCGTCGCATGGCCTCCAACGACCCGGCGGTGAACGAAGAGTGGAACTGCGACAAGGGCCGCTGGGCATTCCAGTACGGCCAGGCCGCAGACCAGATCCAGTACCCGCTGGTCCGTGACGAAGACGGCACGCTGCGCGAGGCCTCATGGCCTGAGGCTCTCGCCGTTGCCGCCGACGGTCTACGTGCGGCCAAGTCCGGGGGAGTGGCTGTGCTCCCCGGTGGTCGCCTGACCTGCGAAGATGCATACGCCTACGGCAAATTCGCGCGCGTCGCCGTCGACACCAACGACGTCGACTTCCGTGCCCGCCGGGCCACCGACGAAGAGGCGGCGTTCCTCGCCTCGACCATCGTCGGCACTTCCCCCGACAAGGGCGGAGTCACCTACGCAGACCTCGAGGCGGCGTCGGCCGTTCTGCTCGTCGGGTTCGAGCCCGAAGAAGAATCGCCGATGGTCTTCCTGCGTCTGCGCAAGGCGATGCGGAAGAGCGGCTTGAAGGTTCTCTCTCTCGCGCCGTACGCGACACGGGGCCTGACCAAGATGGGCGGCACGCTCATCGAGACCGCGCCCGGTACCGAGGCAGAGGTGCTCGATGCGATCCGCACGAGTCACCCCGACCTGGCGAACGTGAGCGAGGCTCTCAAGGAGAACGCGGTCATCCTCGTCGGTGAGCGCCTCGCCGGTGTCCCAGGTGGCCTGTCCACCGCGCGCGCACTCGCCGAGGGCGTCGGTGCCCGACTCGCCTGGATTCCGCGACGTGCCGGTGAGCGCGGTGCGCTCGACGCCGGTGCGCTCGGAAACCTCCTTCCGGGTGGCCGTCCGGTCACCGATGGCGCGGCACGTGTTCACGTCGAAGGGGTCTGGGAAGTCTCGTCGTTGCCCAGCGGCACCGGTCGTTCGACCGACGCCATCGTCGACGCTGCAGCCGAAGGCGCGATTGCGGGCCTGGTCGTCGGTGGTGTGGAGATCTCCGACCTGGCGAACCCGGCGGCGGCCCGCGAGGGGCTGCGCAGGGCGTTCGTGGTCTCGATCGAGCAGCGCCGCTCCGAGGTGACCGACCTCGCCGATGTCGTGCTGCCGGTGTCGACGATCGCCGAACGCACGGGTTCCTTCCTCAACTGGGAGGGGCGCGTACGCCCGACCCAGGCATCGCTGAACACCCAGCGCATGGCCGACCACCGCGTGCTCAACATGCTCGCCGCCGAGATGGGCGTCGACCTCGGTCTGCCCACGCTCGACCTGGTGCGTTCTGAACTGTCCGACTTCGACGAGTGGAACGGCGCGCGCGTGCCTGCCCCCGCGGTCGGCCCTGTCGGCCTGAGCCAGATCCCCGCAGGCAGCGCGATCCTCGCGACCTGGCACCACCTGCTCGACCTCGGTCGTCTGCAGGACGGTGAGCCCTACCTGGCCGGCACCGCACCGGCCCCGGTCGCGCGGATGTCTGCTACAACGGCTGCCGCTGCCGGTGTCGCCGAGGGCGACGCGGTCACGGTCTCGACGCAGTCCGGTTCGATCACGTTGCCGCTCGTGGTGACGAGCATGGTCGACAACGTCGTGTGGTTGCCCGCCAACTCGACCGGCTCGCGGGTGCGCGAGTCGCTCGCCGCAGGGGCCGGTGACGTCGTGGCCGTGGCCAAGGCCGCGTCGGTCTCCGAGCACTCCGACAACTCCGCCGCGCACGACCAGAAGGATGGTGTGGCATGAGCGCACTGACCGGCCTCGCCGCCGGCGCCGGCACGCTGGCGACACTGGAACACCCGGTGGCCGACTTCAGCGATACGCCCTGGTGGCTCTCACTCATCAAGGCCCTGCTGATCTTCGTCTACCTGATGCTGCAAGTCGTCGTCGTCATTTGGTTCGAGCGCCGCGTCATCGGTTTGATGCAGCAGCGGCCCGGCCCCAACCGGCTCGGGCCCCTCGGCCTCGGCCAGACACTGGCCGACGGCTTCAAGCTCATGTGGAAAGAGACGATCGTGCCCGATCAGGCAGATCGCAAGCTCTACCACATCGCTCCGATGATCATCGGCTCCTGTGCTTTCATCGCGTTCGCGATCATCCCGGTCGGTGGCACCGTGCAGATGTTCGGGCACACGACTCCGCTGCAGTTGACCGACTCCCCGGCTTCGTCGCTGCTGGTGCTTGCCGCCGCAGGTCTGTCGGTGTACGGATTCGTCTTCATGGGCTGGAGCTCGGGTTCGCCGTTCCCGCTGCTCGGCGGACTGCGCTCCTCGGCGCAGCTCATCTCGTACGAGATCGCGATGGGCCTCTCGCTCGTCGCCGTGTTCCTCTACGCGGGTTCGATGTCGACCAGCTCGATCGTGGCCGCGCAGGCGAACATGTGGTTCATCATCCCGGCGATCTTCTCGTTCGTGGTGTTCGTGATCTGTATGTTCGGTGAGACCAACCGAAACCCCTTCGACCTGCCTGAGGGCGAAGGCGAGATCGTCGGCGGACCGCACACCGAGTACGCGGGTATGGGGTTCGGCATGTACTTCCTCGGCGAGTACGTGAACATGTTCACGGTCTCGGCTCTCGGCGCGACGCTGTTCCTCGGTGGTCCGTCCGCCCCTCCCGGCATCGCGGCGATCGGTGACGGCATGTTCAACACCGGCTGGTGGGGCGTCCTGTGGCTGACCATGAAGCTGTGGCTGTTCATGTTCCTGTTCGTCTGGGTCCGTGGTTCGCTGCCGCGTACCAGGTACGACCAGTTCATGCGCTTCGGCTGGAAGGTGCTCATCCCCGCCACCCTGGTGTGGGCGATGGCCGTCATCTTCATCCGCGCTGCGCAGCTTCAGTTCCTCGGCGAGAACACCATGCTCATGACGATGGTGGTCGTCGGCGTCGTCGCTGTGATCGCCCTTGCGGCTGCCTGGATCTGGGACAGCAAGCGTGAGCAGGCGACTCGTCGTGAGCCGCCGGCAGCCGAGATCGACCCCTTCGTGGGTGGCTTCCCGGTGCCTCCGCTGCCCGGCCAGAGGCTGCGCGAGCCTACTCGTGCGTCCGGTGCGGCTTCGATCGCACGCTCGCAGACCCCCGTGACCGACTCCACAGAGGAGGCATGACCGTGGCCGACCGTAATCCCGCCCCCCGCGGCGCGGGCGGCGCCAACCTTCCCGCCGTGCGCGGACCGGCAGAGGATGCCGCCGAGAAGAAGGGCATCATCTCCGAGCTCGTGGCACCGATCGCCGGCTTCGGGGTCTCGTTCAAGACGATGTTCCACAAGCGAGAGACCGAGGAATACCCCGAGGTCAAACGCGAGATGCCGCCTCGGTTCCACGGGCGCCACCAGCTCAACCGTCACCCCGACGGTCTGGAGAAGTGCGTCGGTTGCGAGCTGTGCGCCTGGGCGTGCCCGGCTGACGCGATCCTCGTCGAAGGCGCTGACAACGACGACACCCCGCTCGAGCAGGGCGGAACGGGCAGGTTCTCGCCTGGTGAGCGTTATGGCCGCGTCTACCAGATCAACTATCTGCGCTGCATTTTCTGCGGACTGTGCATCGAGGCGTGCCCGACCCGGGCGCTCACGATGACGACGTTCTACGAGATCGCAGACGACAACCGTGCCGACCTCATCTACGAGAAGCAGTCGCTGCTCGCACCGATGCAGCAGGGCATGGTCGAGGCGCCGCACCCCATGGCAGACGACATGGAGGAACGCGACTACTTCCTCGGCAAGGTCGACAAGGCCACGCCGGCTCAGGAGGCGTACGTGCGCAACAACAAGTCCGCCATCGACGAGCTGATGGCTCCTCGTGCGGAAAGCGCCAAGCAGGACGGAGCGCAGGCATGACCAGCACCGGTGAAGCTGTGATGTTCTGGATCGTCGCACCGTTGATGGTCATCGCCGCGCTCGGCCTGATCTTCGCCAAGCGTGCCGTTTACGCGGCCCTGTCGCTCGTCGTGGTGATGATCCTGCTGGGTGTTCTCTACCTGGCGCACCGCGCCGACTTCCTCGGCCTTGTGCAGGTGTTCGTGTACACGGGCGCCGTCTTGATGCTGTTCTTGTTCGTCGTGATGATCGTCGGTGTCGACGCGAGCGATAGCCTGATCGACACCCTCGCGGGTCACCGCTGGATCTCGATGCTGCTGGGTCTCGGCCTTGCCGCGCTGCTGGTGGCCCCGATCCGCTCCGTGGCGGTGCCCATGATCGAGTCGGCTGAACCGCCCGGTTCGATCACGGCGATAGCGCTCTCCCTGTTCAGCGACTACCTGCTGGCGTTCGAGCTCATCGGTGTGCTGCTGACTATCGCTGGCGTGGCGGCCCTGGTACTGGCCCACCGTGAGCGCCTCACGAAGAAGCCTTCGCAGCGCGACCTGGCCGCAAAGCGAGTCAAGGACAACTACTACGTCGCCGGCCTCCCGGCGCCTGGTGTCTATGCGCGGCACAACGCCGTCGATACCCCGGCCCTGCTGCCCGACGGATCGGTCAGCGAACTGTCCGTCTCGCGTGTTCTCAAGGCACGCGAGCAGTTGCAAGCCCCTGACGGCTTCATCAAGGCCAGCGACGACGCCGGACGTGAGATCGAAGAAGGTGGGCGTCGATGAGTCTCATGAACTACGTGGTCCTCGCGGCGATCCTCTTTTCGATCGGCGCGGTCACGGTTCTCACCCGGCGCAACGCGCTCGTCGCGTTCATGGGCGTCGAGCTGATGCTGAACTCCGCGAACCTCGTGTTCGTCACGTTCGGTCGCAGCCTGGGTACCGCCGAAGGCGCCGTACTCGCCCTCATCGTCATGGCTGTCGCTGCAGCTGAAGTCGTGGTCGGTCTGGCCATCATCATGACGATCTTCCGTGCCCGACGTTCGGCCTCGGTCGACGACGCCAACCTGTTGAAGCTTTAAGGAGCGATCGGCGTGCTACTCCTCACTGCGTCTTCGATCGCACCCGCCGTCACCACCGCGGCATCGGTGCCCGTGCCCGCCGAGGGCATGGCCGCCATGGCGTGGCTGCTGATCGCGTTGCCCCTGGCGGGTGCCGCGCTCCTGCTGGTCGGCGGCAAGGCGACCAATTCGTTCGGACCGGCTCTCGCGACCGGTCTCTCCTGGGCCAGCTTCGGCGTCGGCGCAGCCATCTTCATGGAGATGCTGAGCCGCCCCGTCACTGAGCGCGCCCAGAACCTGGACTTGTGGACCTGGCTCAACACGGCCGGGCTCAACCTCAAGGCCGGCCTTCTGGTCGACCAGCTCTCGATCACGTTCGTGCTGCTGGTGACCTTCGTCGGTTCTCTGATCCACGTGTACTCGATGGGGTACATGGCTCACGACCCCGACAAGCGCAGGTTCTTCGCGTACCTCAACCTGTTCATCGCGGCCATGCTCACGCTGGTTCTGGCGAACTCGTACGCGTTCCTCTTCCTCGGCTGGGAAGGCGTGGGTCTCGCGTCCTACCTCCTCATCGGTTTCTGGAACTGGAACCCGCCCTACGCGTCGGCCGCCAACAAGGCATTCATCGCGAACCGTTTCGGAGACGTGGGCATGGTCATCGCGATGATGCTCATCTTCTCCACCTTCGGTGCGCTCGACTTCGCCACCGTCTACGCCGGCGTTCCCGGCGCAAGCGAGGCGGCGTTGACGGCCATCGGTCTTCTCCTGCTGCTGGGTGCGACCGCCAAGTCGGCGCAGTTCCCGCTGCAGAGCTGGCTCGGTGACGCCATGGCCGGCCCGACGCCGGTGTCGGCGCTCATCCACGCCGCGACCATGGTCACCGCCGGTGTCTACCTCGTCGTTCGCGGCAACCCGATCTTCAACGCCACGCCCACCGCGCAGTTCGTCGTGGTCGTCGTCGGTGCGATCACGCTGACGATGGGTGCGATCATCGGTTGCGCCAAGGACGACATCAAGAAGGCCCTCGCGGCCTCCACGATGAGCCAGATCGGCTACATGATGCTCGCCGCGGGTCTCGGCCCGGTCGGCTACGCGTTCGCGATCTTCCACCTGGTCACGCACGGCTTCTTCAAGGCCGGCATGTTCCTCGGTGCCGGATCGGTGATGCACGGCATGGGCGACCGCGTCGACATGCGCACCTTCGGGGCCCTCGCCGGTCAGATGAAAACGACGTGGATCACGTTCGCCTGCGGATGGCTCGCGATCATCGGCTTCCCGTTCCTCTCCGGCTACTGGAGCAAGGACAAGATCATCGAGGCCGCGTTCATCGGTGAAGGCTGGCGCCCCTGGGTGTTCGGTTCGATCACGGTGCTCGTCGCCGGTCTGACCGCCTTCTACATGTCGCGCCTGTTCTTCATGACCTTCCACGGTCGCAAGCGTTGGCTTGAGGGCGATCACCCGCACGAGTCGCCCGCGTCGATGACGATTCCGATGATCGTCCTGGCGGTCGGTTCGCTGGCCCTCGGTGGTGTGCTGCAGTTCGTCGGCATCACCACCTGGCTCGAGCCGGTCACGGGCGGTCACGGTGACCTTCACCCGGTTCTGCCGATCAACGTCATCATCGGCATGACGATGGCGGTTGTGGCCATTGGCGTGGCGATCGCCTGGATGCAGTACGTGAAGAGCGACGTGCCGGTCACGGCGCCCCAGGGTGGCCTGCTGGTCAACCTCGCCCGCAACGACTTCTACCAGGATGCGGTCAACGACGGCGCCCTCGTGATTCCCGGCAACATGATCGTCGACGGCGCCACGGCGCTCGATGACGTGGCCGTCGCCGGTGGAGCGACCGGGCTGGGCCGAGGCCTCGCCGGCCTCTCGACCTCCGTCGCCAAGGTGCAGAACGGCTTCGTTCGCTCCTATGCCCTGATGATGCTTCTCGGCGTCGTCGTCATTCTCAGTGCAGTGTGGGTGGTGCAGTGATGTTTCCCTGGTTGACGACACTGGGGCTCATCCCCCTCGTCGGCGCGATCGTCGTAGCCCTCATGGGGCGTGCGGCCGCCGGCAAGTTGGTCGCGCTCGTTGTCTCGCTCGCCACGCTCGCCGTCTCCATCGGCGCGGCGATGCAGTTCGACACCGCATCGAGCGCCCAGTTCCAGCTCACCGAGGTCTACCCGTGGATTCCCCAGTGGGGTATCAGCTACGCGGTCGGCGTCGACGGCATGGCGCTGGCCATGATCGTGATGGGTGCGATCCTCGTTCCCGTCTGCATCCTGGCCGCCTGGAACGACGTACCTGAGGGCGGCGCCCGCGAGAACCGCTACTTCGCGTGGATGCTCTTCCTCGAAGCAGTGATCATCGGCGTCTTCGCGGCGACCGACGTGTTCCTGTTCTACGTCTTCTTCGAGGTCATGCTCATCCCGGTGTTCTTCCTCATCGGCTCCTACGGTGGCCCCGGCCGTCGTGCGGCCGCGATGAAGTTCTTGCTCTTCTCGCTCGCCGGTGGTCTGATCATGCTGGTCGCGGTCATCGCGATGTACGGCATCGGCCCCGGTGGCGAGCGTGCCTTCCTGGTCGAGAGCCTCACCGGCCTGCAGATGTCGGCCACCACCGAGATGCTGCTCTTCCTCGGCTTCTTCATCGCCTTCGCGATCAAGGCTCCGATGTGGCCGGTGCACACCTGGCTGCCCGACGCCGCCACCGAGGCCCGCCCGGCCACGGCCGTGCTCCTCGTCGGCGTGCTCGACAAGGTCGGCACCTTCGGAATGATCCGGTTCTGCCTGCAGATGTTCCCGGAGGCGTCGAAGTCGGCCGCCCCCGTGATCGTCACCCTCGCCGTGGTCTCCGTGATCTACGGCGCGGTGCTCGCGATCGGCTCGAAGGACATGATGCGGCTCATCGCCTACACCTCGGTCAGCCACTTCGGTTTCATCGTGCTCGGCATCTTCGCCTTCACCTCGGTCTCCGAGGCGGGTTCGGTGCTGTACATGGTCAACCACGGCTTCTCGACCGGTGCGCTGTTCCTCATCGCCGGCATGCTCATCGCCCGCGGCGGCAGCAAGTACTGGGACGCCTACGGCGGTTGGCAGCGGATCACCCCCGTGCTCGCCGGCGTCTTCCTGGTCTCCGGTCTGAATGCCCTGGCGCTGCCGGGTCTGGGATCGTTCGTGGGCGAGTACCTCGTGCTCGTCGGCTCGTTCGGTACTCAGCCGGTGGCCGCGGTCATCTCGGCGACCGCCCTCATCCTCGCGGCGCTCTACATCCTCTTGCTCTACCAGCGCATGTTCACCGGCCCCAAGCCGGAGGACCGGGCGGGTGTCTCCGACCTGTCCATGCGTGAGAAGTGGGTTGTCGCACCGCTCATCGTGTTGTTCGTCGTCCTCGGGTTCTACCCCAAGGTCGCCCTTGACGTGATCAACCCGTCCGTCGAGCAGACCTTGTCGATCGTCGGTGTCTCTGACCCGGCGCCCGCGGCCGGGGGTCACGTGAACCTGTCGAACGGGAGTGAGAAGTGAGCACCCTGCCCGCCCTCGCGACGGCCTTCACGCCGTCTGATGTCAATCTGGCCGCCATCGGCCCCGTCGGCATCGTCATGATCGCGGCCTTCATCGGGCTGCTCGTCGAGGCGTTCGCGCCCCGTAATTCCCGGCACAACGTGCAGGTCGCGCTGATCGTCGGTTCACTCGTCGCGGCCTTTGTGCTGCTCGTGGCCAACCGCGGTGCGATGGAGGGTTCGACCCTCGGCGGCGCGTTCGTCATGGACGGCACCGGCTGGTTCCTGCAACTGATCATCGTGCTCTCGTCGCTGCTGGCCCTTGTGATCGCTGCCGAGCGTTTCGGCGGACGCATCGCAGATGCCTTCACGCCGTCGGGTGCCTCGGTGCCCGGCTCCCCGCAGGAGGCGCTTGCGGAGCGGTCCGGTTCTGTGACCGAGATCTTCCCGCTCGCACTGTTCTCGGTGAGCGGCATGATGGTCTTCGTCAGTGCCGGTGACCTGCTCACGATGTTCGTGGCCCTCGAGGTCCTGTCGCTGCCGCTATACGTGATGACCGCGCTCGCGCGCCGTCGCCGGCTGCTCTCGCAGGAAGCGGGTCTGAAGTACTTCCTTCTCGGCTCGTTCGCCTCGGCCTTCTTCCTGTTCGGCAGCGCGCTGCTGTTCGGTTTCTCCGGTTCGGTGAACATCGCCGCCATCGGTTCGGCCGTTTCGGTGGTCTCGGGCCGCGATGCGCTGCTCGTGCTGGGCATCCTGTTCGTCCTCATCGGCCTGCTCTTCAAGATCGGTGCGGCACCGTTCCACTTCTGGACCCCCGATGTGTACCAGGGCGCTCCGACCGCCGTGACCGGCTTCATGGCCTCTGTCACCAAGATCGCCGCGTTCGGCGCGCTGCTGCGCGTCGTCTACGTCGGCTTCGAGGGTGCGCGCTGGAACTACGAGGCCGTCCTGTGGGGCGTCGCGGCGCTGACGATGATCGTCGGCTCCGTGTTGACGATCACGCAGAGTGACATCAAGCGGATGCTGGCCTACTCGTCGGTGGCCCACGCGGGCTTCATCCTCGTCGGCCTCATCGCGTTCGACCGCACGGGTGTCGAGGGCGTCGCGTTCTACCTCACCGCGTACGCGCTCACTACGATCGCGGGCTTCGGCCTCATCACGATCGTGCGCTCTCGTGGAGCTGAGGCGACCGAACTGCGTCAGTGGGCCGGTCTCGGCCGCGAGCACCCGATCGTCGCCGGTTCGATGGCGTTCGTGCTGCTGTCGTTCGCGGGTATCCCGCTGACGTCGGGCTTCACGGCCAAGGTCGCTGCCTTCACCGCTGCGATCCAGCACGCCGGCGCCGCCGGTGTCACGCTCGCCGTCATCGGTGTGCTGTGCAGCGCCGTGACCGCGTTCGTGTACTTCCGCCTGATCCTGCTCATGTTCTTCTCCGATCGCGGAGAAGACCAGGTGTCGGTCGCGCTGCCGTCGAGTCTGACGCAGGCGGCGATCGCACTCGGCGTGATCGCGACGCTCGTCCTCGGTGTGTTCCCGGGCCCGGTCCTGGCCACCCTGGGTGACGCAGCGCTGTTCCTGCGATGAGTTCGGCGACCGGGGCCATCGGAATGCTCGGCGTGGACCCCGGTCTCGCGGAGCGTATGGCGCGCGATGTGGCTCGTATTGAGTCGTTCATCGCCCAGCAGATCGCAGGGGAGGAGGAGTTCATCTCCTCCGCCGCGAGCCACCTGTTCGCGGCCGGCGGTAAGCGTTTCCGGCCGATGCTCACGGTGCTCAGTTCATATCTCGGCCCGGCGGCCGCCACCGATGAGGTGGTGGCCGCCGCGGCGGGTGTGGAGCTGACCCATCTCGCCTCGCTGTACCACGACGACGTCATGGACGAGGCGACCGTTCGTCGGGGTGCCCCGAGTTCGAACATCGCCTTCGGTAACACCGTGTCGATTCTCGTGGGCGACCTGCTGTTCGGTAAGGCCTCGGCCATCGTTGCCGAACTGGGGCCTGAGGCGGTCAAGATTCAGGCCGAGACCTTCGTGCGTCTGTGCGCGGGTCAGATCAGAGACACACGACCGTGCCCTCCCGGCGACGATCCGCTCGAGTACTACATGGGCGTACTGCGGGACAAGACCGGGTCGCTCATCGCCACCGCAGCGCGTTACGGCGCCATGTTCAGTGGCGCCTCTGACGAAACCGTCGAGATCATGAGGGTCTACGGCGAGCAGGTCGGCATGGCGTTTCAGCTTGCCGACGACATCCTCGACATCGCGGGCGACGCCGACACATCGGGCAAGGCCCCAGGCACCGATCTGCGCGAGGGTGTCGACACGTTGCCGACGATTCTGGTGCGGCGCGAGGCCTCTTCGAGCGACGAACGGCTGCTCGAATTGTTGGACAGTGATTTGACGAACGACCGGATGCATACGGAGGCGCTGTCACTTCTCCGACAGCATCCCGCGCTTGATCGTGCTCAGGAACTCACTCAATCGGTCGCCGACACGGCCTGTGATGTGCTCGCCCCGTTGGGCGAGAGCCCCGAGATTCACGCGCTCCGACAGCTCGCGAGAAGCGCGGTCGTACGCGTTAGCTGAGGATACGGGAGTGCAGCTGACGGTATTTCACTTAGCTGGACGCCCAACGGCCACCTGCTCGTAATGCAGCGGCATGTCCAAGTTAATCGCTCTGATCGACCGTCGAAAACTGTCGGTATTCCGCCAAGCTTGTATCTACATTTTATAACAGCTGGGTATGAGGGGAGTAAGAGAACGCGCTCAGAGGGGTGTCGGGCTGCCTCGGGGCCGTATCGTGAATGTCATGTCCCGTGTTCCTGCTGAGCAGCGACGTGAGCAGTTGATCGAAGCGACGATCGACCTCGCCATCGAGGAAGGTCTCGCTGCGGCCTCTGTGCGCCGTATCGCTGATCGCGCCAACGTGTCGCTGGGCGTTGTGCATTACTGCTTCAACAGCAAAGAGGCGCTCCTCAACGGCGTCGCCGAGTCTTTCGCGACGCCGATTCTGGGCCCGGTGGCGGCGGCCATCGAAGAAGGGCACGCGCGCGGCCTGCCGTTCCGCGACCTCGCGGTCAAGGCGTTTCACGCTTTCCGGGACGTGACCCGCAAAGCACCCGGCCGTCAGCTGCTGAGCTACGAGCTCGCAGCATGGTCGATCCGATCTGATGGTGAAGCGGCCAGGCTGCTCTACCAGACCTACCTCGACGTTATCGAGGGCTTCCTCACCGAGGGCATGGGGCTGGAGGGCACGGAGGAGCTTCCGATGCGGATCGTGGCGCGCATGGTGCTTGCGGTGGCCGATGGCGCGACGCTGTCGTGGCTCGTCGACCGCGACGACGAGGCGACCGACCACGTCATCCGCATCCTCGTCGAAGGACTGCTCAAACTGGTCGACGAGAACGGGACGTCGATTCTCGTGAGCAACTGACGTCTGCGGGGCATCGCACACACGCATGAAGGAGGCCGTCCTACCCGATCGGGTAGGACGGCCCCCGTAAATCGTTCTACCGCCCCGACACGGCCCCAGGCGGGTCAGTTGGTGGGATCGATGGTCCACGAGTCGCGGCCGCGCAGCAGCGTAGCGAGATCTTCGGCGTCGGTCGCGCCGCCGGCTTCCGCCGTCGCAGAGGCGACCTGGCTGCGCACCTGGTCGTCGTAGGCCGGGCGATCGATGCTGCGGAGCACGCCCATCGGCACGTGGTTGAACTCCGCGTCGTCGATGCCGGCCAGCGCGAACGCATGTGCCGGGTTGTCGAGCGTGGCGTCGTGCACCACGATCTCGTCGTCGGTCGAGTGCGCGCCCACGACGTCGTAGGCCGCCCCGTCACGCACGACGACGAAGTGGTCGTCGGCCGAGCGGATCGGCTCGCCCTGCTTGAGTGGGAGCATCCGCATGCGGGCCTCGTCGTTGTCTTTGAGTGACTCGAAGACGCCGTCGTTGAAGATCGGGCAGTTCTGGTAGATCTCGATGAACGACGTGCCACGGTGCTCGGAGGCGGCCCGCAGCGTGGCCGTCAGGTGGGCGCGGTCGCTGTCGAGCGTGCGGGCCACGAAGGTGGCGCCCGCCCCGATGGCCAGCTGAAGGGGATTGAACGGCTGGTCGAGCGAACCGACGGGGCTCGATTTGGTGATGAGGCCCTGCTTCGACGTGGGCGAGTACTGGCCCTTGGTGAGCCCGTAGATCTGGTTGTTGAACAGCAGGATGTTGAGGTTCACGTTGCGGCGCAGGGCGTGGATGAGGTGGTTGCCGCCGATGGACAGGGCGTCGCCGTCTCCGGTGATCACCCAGACCGACAGGTCTTCGCGGGCCGTGGCCAGCCCCGTGGCGATGGCGGGGGCGCGGCCGTGGATCGAGTGCATGCCGTACGTGTTGAGGTAGTACGGAAAGCGCGAGGAGCAGCCGATGCCGGAGATGAACGCCACGTTTTCGCGGCGCAGGCCCATCTCGGGCAGGAACGACTGCATGGCGGCGAGGATCGCGTAGTCGCCGCAGCCGGGGCACCAGCGGACCTCTTGGTCGCTGGCGTAGTCCTTGCGGGTCGGCTTGGGGGCGTCGGCGCCGAGCCGGGGCACGCCGTGCAGGCCGCTGCTGGGGGTGGGGAGCTGGATGCTCACGTGGTCACCGCTTTCGGGTCGGTCGCGTCAGGAAAGGGAGGCTTCGGTGGAGGCGGTCGGCGCCGAGACCTCAGTGGCGTCGTCGGCCTCGGCCTGCTCGCCGTCGGGAGCCGTCGGTTCGAGCTCTGCCAGTGCCGTCGCGAAGACGTCCATGAGGTCGCCGGAGGTGAAGGGCAGGCCCTTGACAACCGTGTGCGACTGCACGTCGACGAGGAACTTGCCGCGCAGCAGCAGGGCCAACTGCCCGAGGTTCATCTCGGGGGCGAGGACCTTCGGGTAGCGGCGGAGCACCTCGGCCGTGTTCTTCGGCATCGGCGCGATGTGGCGCAGGTGTGCATGGGCGACGTGGAGGCCCTCTTGCTGCATGCGGTTGACCGCGGCGCGGATGGGGCCGTACGTGGAGCCCCAGCCCACGACCAGCAGTTTCGCCTGGCCTGACGGGTCGTAGACCTCGAGGTCACCGATGCCGTCGGCGATGCGCTCGATCTTCTCGGCGCGCAGTCGCGTCATGAGGTCGTGGTTCGCCGGGTCGTACGAGATGTTGCCGGTGCCGTCGGCCTTCTCGATGCCGCCGAGGCGGTGTTCGAGGCCCGGGGTGCCCGGCACGGCCCAAGGGCGAGCCAGGGTCTCGGGGTCGCGGGTGAACGGGTGGAAGGCCGGCTCGCCCTTCGCGTCGGTGGCGTTCGGCTCCGTGGCGAACTCGACTGCCATCTCAGGCAGTTCGTCGAGTGCCGGGATCTTCCACGGCTCCGACCCGTTGGCGAGGTAGCCGTCGGTGAGCAGGATGGTCGGGGTGCGGTAGGTGGTGGCGATGCGCACCGCCTCCACCGCGGCGTCGAAGCAGTCGGAGGGGCTCTGCGCCGCGATGACTGCCACCGGGGATTCGCCGTTGCGGCCGTAGAGGGCCTGCAGCAGATCGGCCTGCTCGGTCTTGGTGGGCAGGCCCGTGGAGGGGCCGCCGCGCTGCACGTCGACGATGACCATGGGCAGCTCGGCCGACACGGCCAGGCCGATCGTCTCCATCTTGAGCGACAGGCCGGGGCCGGAGGTCGTGGTGACGCCGAGGCGACCTCCGAAGGCTGCACCCAGCGCCACGCCGGCGCCCGCGATCTCGTCTTCGGCCTGCACCGTGGTGACGCCGTAGCGCTTGAGGTTCGACAGCGCGTGCAGGATGTCGGAGGCCGGGGTGATGGGGTACGAGCCCAGCACGAGCGGGATGCCCGCCTTGTACGCGCCGATCGTGAGGCCGTACGCCGTGGCCAGGTTGCCGGTGATGTTGCGGTAGGTGCCCGGCTCCTGGGGAGCGGGGGCCACCTCGTAGCGCACAGCGAACGTCTCGGTCGTCTCGCCGTAGTGGTAGCCGGCGCGCAGGGCCGCGAGGTTGGCCTCGAGGATCGTGGGCTTCTTGGCGAACTTGGCCTTGATGAACGCCTTGGTGCCTTCGAGAGGCCGGTTGTACAGCCACGAGAGCAGGCCGAGGGCGAACATGTTCTTCGCCCTCTCCTTGTCTTTACGGGACAGGTCGTAGTCGGCCAGCGCCTCGACCGTGATCGAGGTGAGGGGGAGTGCCTGGGTCTGCCACGACTCCAGGCTGCCGTCCTCCAGCGGATTGGCGGTGTAGCCGACCTTGCCGAGGTTGCGTTTGGTGAATTCGTCGGAGTCGACGATGAGGGTGCCGCCGAGCGGTATGTCGCCGAGGTTCGCCTTGAGCGCCGCCGGGTTCATGGCGACGAGCACGTCGGGGGCATCGCCGGGCGTGAGGATGTCGCGGCTGGCGAAGTGCAGCTGGTAACTAGAGACGCCGTGAAGCGTGCCCTGAGGCGCGCGGATCTCGGCGGGGAAGTTGGGAAGCGTCGACAGGTCGTTTCCGAGTCGTGCCGTCTCGTGGGTGAACCGGTCACCGGTGAGTTGCATGCCGTCGCCGGAGTCGCCGGCGAACCGGATGACGACACGATCGCGCTGTTCGACCTGCTTGCCGGTCATGGACAAACCTCACCAGACTCTCGAATTCGTGCGCCGGAGGGCGCGAAAGGGCGGCGCGGCACCGCCCCTGCCACTATCACGCCACATTATGCATATAGCAAGTTTTCGTAATGTGTCGACCGTGTTCTGAAACGTGCGCAGGGCTGCGGTCGTCGCGGACACAGTCTCAGGTGACCCGGAGATGGCGTGGGGGCTGTGTCTGCGCCAACGCTAATGCACTATGGCCCACCTGTGCAGGGTCACAGGGGACCGTTCGGGAGGTGCGCGGAACAGCGGCGCAGGTCTCGGACGTTGCTCGGGTATGCACTCGCACTACAACGGGCTGAAGACCGCGGCACTGTTCGGCGGCATCTTCGCGATCCTGCTCGCCCTCGGCTCGGTGATCGCGAACGGCCGCTACATCTGGCTGTTCGCGCTCTTCGGTGTCGCGACCACGTTCTACAGCTACTGGAACAGCGACAAGCTCGCGATCAAGGCCATGCAGGCGTACCCCGTCTCGGAGGCCGAGCAGCCGGCGATGTACCGGATCGTGCGGGAGCTCTCGGAGAAGGCCGGCCAGCCGATGCCCCGCCTCTACATGTCGCCGACCCAGGCACCCAACGCGTTCGCGACCGGCCGCAACCCGAAGAACGCGGCGGTCTGCTGCACCGAGGGCATCATGCAATTGCTCGACGAGCGTGAGCTGCGAGGCGTGCTCGGCCACGAGCTGATGCACGTGTACAACCGCGACATCCTCACCTCCTCGGTCGCCGCCGCGCTCGCCGGCATCATCACGAGCATCGCGCAGATGGCCATGTTCTTCGGAGGCGGCAGCAGCGAGAACCGGCCCAACCCCATCGCGATGATCGCCCTGTCACTACTCGCGCCCCTGGCCGCGACCGTGATTCAGATGGCGATCAGCCGCACCCGCGAGTACGACGCCGACGAAGACGGCTCCAAGCTCACCGGAGACCCACTGGCCCTCGCCAGTGCCCTCGACAAGCTCGAGTCCGGCGTGGCCCGCGCGCCTCTGCCTCCGACGCCGCGCCTGCAGAACGCCTCGCACATGATGATCGCCAACCCGTTCCGCGCCGCCGACGTGGGAAAGCTCTTCTCGACCCACCCTCCGATGGCGCAGCGCATCGACCGCCTGGAAGACATGGCCAGAGGCATGGGCCGCTGACTACTCCCGCCCGGCCGCCAGGTGTGCGCGCAACTGCCGGTGCGTCGCGAGCATCGCGAGGGAGCCGAGGGCGAGAAACACGAACTGCGTGGCCAGCGCGATTCTGAAGTCGACCAGGTGATACCCCGCTCCTGAGCTGGAGAGGTCGAGCACGACACCGATGGCCAGCACGGCCATGAGTCCCGCGGTGAATCCGCCCATGTTCGCGACTCCGATCGCGGTGCCGAGACGCACCGGAGGCGTGTACGCGCGGGTGAAGTCGAGGCTGAGGGCAGCGCCGGGGCCGCTGGCGCCGACGCCGATCACCAGCAGCACGAGCAGCCACAACGGCGCGGGCCCGGGCCACAGCAGCACGGCGGCCCACGGGATCGAGATGGCCGCGATGATGACGAAAGCGAACTGGATGCGGTGCTGGGGCATCCGCTGAACGAGTCCGCCGAACATGGGCCCGAAGAACAGCTGGGCGATGACGTACACGGTCATCAGCGTGCCGACGATCGGGCCCGGCAGCCCCTCACCTTGCTGCAGGTACGGGAATCCCCACATCATCCCGAAGACGACGGAGGGGAAGCAGGTGGTGAAGTGCGAGGCGAGCCCGAGCCGGGTGGCCGGATGGGCCCAGGCCTGGGCGATCTGACGGCGCAGTGGCACGGGGTCGCCGACGCTGCGCAGCGGCTCTCCGGAAGGCGTGTCACGGACGAACGCTGCGGTGGCGACGCTCATCACGAGAGCGGTGGCTGCGGCAAGGCCGAACGCGGGGGTCCAGCCGGCGCTCGCGGCGACGGCGGCGAAAGGCAGCGCGGAGGCGACCTGGCCGATCTGACCGAGCTGCCCGGTCATCTGGATGAGCATCGGCGCGCGGCGGGGCACGAACCACACGGGGATGAGCCGCACGACTGCTCCGAAGATGCACGCGTCGCCGGCGCCGACCAGGACGCGGGCGACGATGCCGCCGGGCAGGGTGTCGGCGAGGGCCATCGTGAGTTGGCCGGCGAACATCGTCGCGGTGCCCGCCGTGAGCATGACCCGCGTGCCGAACCGGTCGAGCAGCAGCCCCGCCGGAATCTGCATGCCGGAGTAGACGAGCAGTTGCAGCACGACGAACGTCGAGACGATGCCCGCGGTGGTGCCGAACCGATCGGCGGCCTCGAGCCCGACCACTCCGAACGAAGTGCGCTGCATCACCGCTACGGCGTATGCCGCGCAGCCGATGAGCCAGATCACCCACGCCCGAGGAGTCCCCACGTCGGGTGATTGTGCCCTACCTGGGCCGGGATGCACGAAGACGGCCCGAGAGTACGCTCCGGGCCGTCTTCGGTGTGTGGTCAGCTCTTGGGGCTATGTGGTCACCCCTTAAGGCCGGGGAAATCGTCGTCGCGGTACTCGCCCTCCGGACGCGTGCCCTGGATCTCCTCCTCGCGGGTGCGCAGCTCGACGCGGCGGATCTTGCCGCTGATCGTCTTGGGCAGTTCGCCGAATTCGAGGCGGCGCAGGCGTTGGAAGGGAGCGAGGTTCTCGCGGCAGTGGCGCAGGATCGACTCGGCGGTCTCGGCGTTCTGCTCGTACCCGGCCGCGAGCACGACATACGCCTTGGGCACGGCGAGGCGCACCGGGTCGGGAGCGGGCACGACCGCGGATTCGGCGACAGCCGGGTGCTCCATGAGCACCGACTCCAGCTCGAACGGGGAGATCTTGTAGTCGCTGGCCTTGAAGACGTCGTCGGTGCGGCCGACGAACATGATGCGGCCGGTCTCGTCGCGGGAGGCCACGTCGCCGGTGTGGTAGTAGCCGCCGGCGATCGCCTCGTCGTTGCGCTCCTTGTCGTGCATGTAGCCCTTCATGAGGGCGACCGGGTGCTTGGACAGGTCGAGGCACAGTTCGCCCTCGTCCTGGGCGAGTTCGCCGGTCATCGGGTCGATGAGCACCGACGGGATGCCGGGTAGCGGGCGGCCCATCGAGCCGGGCACGACCTCCTGGCCGGGGCTGTTGCCGACCTGGCAGGTGGTCTCGGTCTGGCCGAAGCCGTCGCGGATGGTCAGGCCCCAGTGCTTCTCGACCTGAGCGATGACCTCGGGGTTGAGTGGCTCGCCGGCACCGACGATCTCGCGCAGGGCACCCTTGCGGCCGGCGATGTCGGCCTGGATGAGCATGCGCCACACAGTCGGAGGCGCACAGAACGTCGTCACGCCGCAGCGCTCCATCTCGCGCAGCAGGCCCGCGGCGTCGAAGCGCGCGTAGTTGTAGGTGAACACGGTCGCGCCCGCGATCCACGGGGCGAAGAAGCAGCTCCACGCGTGCTTGGCCCAGCCGGGGGAGGAGATGGCCAGGTGTACGTCGTCATCGCGCAGACCGAGCCAGTACATCGTCGACAGGTGGCCGACCGGGTACGAGACCTGGGTGTGCTCGACGAGCTTGGGGCGGCTCGTGGTGCCGGAGGTGAAGTAGAGCAGGAGTGTGTCGTCTGCCTGGGTGACGACCTCGTTGGCCGGGGCGTCGGCGCGCTGCTGGGCAGCGTGGATGTCGAGGAAGCCGTCTGCCTCACCGGCGCACATGAGGCGCAGGTCGGGCAGTTCGTCTTTGGCCCAGTACATCTTGGCGGCGTCGGCGGGGCCGCACAGGATGCCCTTGGCGTTCGCGCGCTCGATGCGCTCGCGCAGGTCAGCGGCGCCCAGCGCGGTGGTCGTGGGGGCGATGACGCCGCCGATCTTCATGATCGCGAGCATCGAATCCCACAGTTCGACCTGGTTGCCGAGCATCACGAGGACGGCGTCGCCCTTACCGAGCCCTTGCTCACGCAACCACGCGGCGAGCTTGTCTGAGCGTTCGCGCATCTGAGCGAACGTGTACTTCTCCTCCGAGCCGTCCTCTTCGACGATCCAGAGGGCGTAGTCGTCGGCCTTGCTGCGGGCGAGGGAGTCGAACCAGTCGATGGCCCAGTTGAATGCCCCGGTGATGTCGGGCCATTCGAAGCCGGCGACGGCGGCGTCGTAGTCGTCGCGGGTCTCGATGAGAAAGGCGCGGGCGGCGGCGTAGGCGTCGTGAGCAGTCGGCATGAAGAAATGTAACCAGAGTTAATGACGACTTACTAGACTTGCGCGCCGATGACTTCGCGCGCCGGAGGTGACGTGCGCGAGAAGCCGCCGGCTCAGTGTCCCGCGGTACTCCTGCTGGCAGTGCAGGCCGAGGATGACGTGTACCGCGGGACAGGGCGCGAAGCGCCCTTCTTGCCCCGGAATCAGGCGCCGGTCACCGGTAATTCGTGAACTGCAAAGCCACGTCGAGGTCCGACTCCTTCAGCATCCGCTGAACGGCCTGCAGATCGTCACGGCTCTTGCTCGTGACCCGCAGCTCGTCGCCTTGGATCAGCGGCTTGACGGTCTTGCCAAACTCGTCGCGGATCATCTTGCTGATCTTCTTCGCGTTCTCCTGGCTGATGCCGGCCTTGAGCGCCCCGTCGAGGCGGTAGATCTTGCCACTCGCCTTGGGCGTGCCGTCGCCGGTGTCGAGCGACTTGAGCGACACCCCGCGCTTGACGAGCTTGGTCTGCAGCACGTCGAGCACGGCGAGGCAACGCTCTTCGCTGTTGGCCTTCATCGTGATCGACTCGCCCGCCAGTTCGACGGAGGCGTCGACGCCCTTGAAGTCGTACCGCTGCGAGATCTCCTTGGCGGCCTGGTTGACGGCGTTGGCGACCTCTTGGTGGTCGACTTTGCTGACGATGTCGAACGAGCTGTCGGCCATGGCGAGCGGCGCTCCTTGTCTGATGTGTGTCGGATCTGAGGCAGGAGAGAGGGGTTCCGGTTTCGGTGGATCGTTCCGGCATGCGGAGTTCTCCCAGATCGGGCCAGCCTAGTCGGTGGGCGCGCCCCGAATCGTAGGAGAGCGGGGGAGTCACCCAGTGTTGGCGCTCGCCTTGGCGGCCTTCTTGAATTCGCGCACGGCCTGCAGGCTCTCGGGGTCGGTGACGTCGGCCACGGAGCGGGTGCTGCCCGCCTCCGCGTAGGGCCCGATCGCCTCCCGCCAGCCTTCGGGTGTGATGCCGAGTTGCTTGCCGAGCAAGGCGGCGAAGATCCGGGCCTTCTGGTCGCCGAAGCCGGGCAACTCCTTGAGGCGTTTGATCAGGTCTTTCGTGTCGGCGGCGGTCGTCCAGATGGATTCGGCGTCACCGTGGTACGTCTCTGCGACTACTGTCGCGAGTTGCTGGATACGGCGCGCCATCGACCTGCCGTAGCGGTGGATGGCGGGAGGGGTGGCGCACAGCTCCTCGAACGCTGCGGTGTCGGCGGCGGCGATGGCCATCGGGTCGAGGGAGCCGAACCGTTCGAGGATCTTCGCGGGCCCGGCGAAGGCCCGCTCCATGGGGAATTGCTGGTCGAGCAGCATGCCGGTGAGCAGCGCGAATGCGTTGCTGCTGAGCACGGCGTCGGCGCGCGGGTCTTGGGTGATGCGAACGGTGGCCTCCACGTCGGCCGAGCCTATGTGAGGGCGATTGGAGTCGGGCCGCCGACCCCTGGTATCGTCGTGTCGCGCACCACGGCAGGTTGCCCGAGCGGCCAATGGGAGCGGACTGTAAATCCGTCGCGAAAGCTACGAAGGTTCGAATCCTTCACCTGCCACCACGTGCAACAAGAGGCCCTGACCAGCGAAAACGCTGACCAGGGCCTCTTCTATTCTGTCCGGCGACGCGCGGCGATGACCGGGGATCGACGGTCGTTCTAGGCGTATTTCAGGCGCGGTTCTCCGGCTCGTCCTTCGGGCGCAGGGCTTCGGCGATGCGGCGGCGTGCTTCGTCCCCCCTGGCCTTCGATGGCATGGGCGTACACGCGCAGCAGCACAGCAACGCTGTGCCCGGCCCATTGCGCGACCTGTGTGGGTGGCACTCCGGCCGCGAGCCAGGTGGAGACGCATGCGTGCCGCACGTCGTACCTCCTGAGTTGCACAGTTACTAACCGGTACGGCGGGTTGGGGTGTATGCCTGCTGGTCATAGGCTCGCGCTTGCGGATTTAGACACACTAATGGTCTCGGTGGGTCGGGGGTACTGTTCTTTCGGCGCGTGCCGACGAGCGCGGAGGCGATCACGCGGAGGCACAGAGGCCGCCAGGTCTTTCGAATCTCCCCCGCACCCCCGTGCCGTGGCACTTCTGCTGGTAGGCGAGGTGTGCGAGAACATGTGCCGCGGCACCACCCCGGATGGTGGTGCCGTGGCACATGTCCCAGCACCCGGCACCTCCCAGCAGAAGTGCCACGGCACGAGCGAGCCGGTCACCTACTGCCCCGACACCCGATATCCCGGGGGCCGCTCGACACGCCAGCGACCCACTAAACCTGTGCAACTCAGGGGCGTACACGCGCAGCAGCACAGCAACGCTGTGCCCGGCCCATTGCGCGACCTGTGTGGGTGGCACTCCGGCCGCGAGCCAGGTGGAGACGCATGCGTGCCGCACGTCGTACCTGACTCGTGCCTAGCGTGTTGCGGTTGGTCGGGGTTGAGGCTGTGGATGATCAGGGGTGGCGGTGTCGGTGAGAGGGCCGACGGCAGGGTGCTCCTGGCCGCCGATCAGGACGATGACTTCTTGTATGGGCCTTAGTCTCGAACCCCGTTGGTGGATCGAGGCTCAGGTCGCGCAGATGCGCCCCGTGGTGAGTTTCCCGCATCCACCACCTGACCTTCTTCAATGCTCACAACTATGCGGTAGCTGGGTGCACTGGAGGCGCAGCTGAAATTCACCGGGGAGACCGTGACTTCGTTGTAACTCCGAGAAAGTTGAGAATCCGGGATGTTCAGGCTGAGCTTCAGGCGCTTTTCTCCGCCATCAAGGTCGGGGAAGGGAATCAGCGAATTCGCTGCATCCCATTGACCCTCGGATATTTGAGGGGCGTAGATCGGTGCGCTCTTACACACGCCATCGACGCACGCAACGGCCGTACCTCCTGTGGGGCCGACGGGAGTGCCTGGTTCGGATGTTCTCTGAGATTCGTCCACTGGGTGCTCCGGCAGCCGGACCTCCACCCCTGAGGGTCGAGCGACGTCATTACAGGCACCGGCGGAGCAACTAGCGATGAGCGGAAGTAACCCGGCAAGTATCGCGCCGCGGCCGAGTCGTTCTCTGAGAGTCACTTGATTCTAGCGAACACGGTAGAGGGAGTAGCCTGGGATCTCTGTCGCGATACTCCAGATAGGCCGCAGCGACAGT
The DNA here is from genome assembly GCA_030538115.1 of Dermatophilus congolensis. Classification (GTDB taxonomy): domain Bacteria; phylum Actinomycetota; class Actinomycetes; order Actinomycetales; family Dermatophilaceae; genus Dermatophilus; species Dermatophilus congolensis_B. The sequence goes on from JAUNUP010000008.1 coordinate 134,948, forward strand.
TGTTTCTCGGCTTCGACACTGCGGCCCGGTTGGTCGAGGTCGTTGTGTTGGTGTTTGACGACGGCCGCGAGTCGATCGCGATTCACGCCATGCCGGCGCGGAAGCAATACCGCGAACTACTTGAGAGGAGTTGAGATGACGAACGGAGACATCACAAACGAGCAGATCCGGGCGTGGGCGGACGAGGCCGAGCGCGGATACGACGTCGAGTTCTTGCGTGGCCGCATCGGTAGGCCGCGCCTCGACATTGATGGCCCCGCGCAGGTTGTTCCCGTCAGGCTGACCCCGGCCCAATTGGCCAGGCTCGACGAGCGTGTGGCGCGCGACGGCACCACTCGGTCCGAGGCTCTCCGGACAGCCGTCGACGCCTACCTGGCGAGCTGAGCGGCACGGTAAAGAGCCAGCCAAGCGTCTAGACAGTGAGCTGGGTCACAGTCATCATGGTGGTGTCCGCCGCGTCCTTCCTCCTCAGAGGAGCGCACCATGGCTTGGAATCCCCTTTCTACCCGTCGAATCACTCTTGCGGCCGCGACTGCCGCACTTCTTGGCTCCACTGTCTTTCTTGCACCGGCCGCCAGCGGCCTTTCGGCGCGGAGTGCTCCGGCGGGTTCCGGTAAGCAGCACACGCCGCAGGTCGTCGCCACGGGGCTCGACAACCCCCGGCTCCTCTCGTTCTCATCCTCGGGTGACCTGTTCGTCGCCGAATCCGGTAAGGGTGGCGCAGGGCCTTGCATGGCCGCGCCCGAGGGGGAGGCGTGCTTCGGGATGAGCGGCGCGGTCACCCGCATCAGGCACGGCAAGCAGTCTCGGGTTCTCACCGGCCTGCCCTCGATGGCAGGCGCGAACGGCGGGGGAGCGTCCGGGCCGGCCGACGTGATCGTTGACGGGCGTGACTACGCGGTGCTGCTCGGCCTCGGCAACGACCCCGCCGCGCGTGACAAGCTGCCCGCCTCTGGCAAGCTGCTGGGCACGGTCGCAACCGGTCGGTTCGGTCGGGGCGCACCGCGCGCGATCGCCGATCTCGTCGCCTACGAGGCTCGCGTCAACCCCGATGGTGGGGGCAAGGACACGAACCCCACGGGGCTCGAACGCGGTCGCCGCGGCGGGTACTTCGTGGCTGACGCCGGAGCGAATGCCCTGCTCGCAGTGGATCGCGGCCGCTCGAAGCGCTCGCGCGGGTACTCCGTCTCCACCGTGACGACGTTCCCCAAGCGGGAGGTCGACGCGCCGCCGATCCCGAACATGCCGCCGAAACTCGCGATGGAGTCGGTACCCACCTCCGTGGCCACCGGCCCCGACGGCGCCGCATACGTGAGCGAGTTGACCGGCTTCCCGTTCCCGAAGAGCGGCGCAACCGTGTGGCGGGTCGACAGGCACGGCACACGCACCGTATACGCGACCGGTCTCACCAACGTCACCGACCTCGCCTGGTATCGAGGCAAGCTCTACGCCGTGCAGCTCGCGGACAACGGCATGCTCGCTGTGTCTCCGGGGCAGTTGCCGCAAGGCTCGCTCGTGCAGGTCTCCAAGAGCGGCATGCACAAGGTCGTAGCCAAGGGACTCAACGCACCGTACGGCGTCGCCTTCCGCCGCGGCTCCGCCTACCTCACGACCTGCGCCATGTGCGCGGGCCAGGGCGCGGTGGTCACAGTGGCAGTGCGGTAGCCGCCTGTACCGTCGATGGGGTGAGTGAACTGGCGATCACCCCGCTCGACTCCGCCGATCCCTCTGCGTTGCGGGCTCGGGCCGACCTGATGGCGCACGTGTTCCAGTTTCCGCGGCTGGATGACGCGCAGGTTGCGGCCATGGCCGAGCAGCACGACGACGGCGACCGCACGAGCGTCGTGTTCGACGACGGGCAGGCCGTCGCGTCGTTCCGGAGCTTCGACACCACCCTCTCCGTACCCGGCGGCGCGAGCGTCGCCGCGAACGGCGTGACCGGGGTTGTCGTTCTCCCCACGCACAAGCGCCGTGGACTGCTGCGGCGATGGGTCGCGGCCGATGCCGACGCCTCTCGCGAGCGCGGTGCCGTGGCCAGCGTGCTGTACGCCTCCGAGGTGGGTATCTACGGGCGATTCGCGTACGGCCCGGCCACGGCACACGCGAGTGCCACGCTCGACATCGCCCGCGGACGCTTTCGCGACGAGGCCACCGGGTCGATGCGCATCGTCACAGGTCAAGAGGCGCTCGACGTCCTCCCCGAGATCGGGCGAATGGCCCGCGCGGCCGTCGCCGGGTCGATCGAGCCGACCTCGTTCCAATGGCGCAGTGCCACAGGTCTTCTGCCGGTGCCCCGACGACACGACGGCCTCTGGTTCGCGGTACACCGCGACGCCACGGGGCGCCCGGATGGCGTCGTCGGCTACACGCTCAAGGACGACTGGCGCGGCGGCACCGGCAACTCGATCGTCACCATCCAACTGCTGCAAGCCGCCACCCCGGTGGCCGAGCGCGAGCTGTGGCGACACTGCGCGAGCGTCGACTTCGCCTCCACAGTGGAGTATTCGCAGGCGACCCCCGACAACGAACTCCGCTGGTGGGTCACCGACCAGCGAGCCGTCACGTCCGGCACGATCTGGGACGGGCTCTGGGTGCGCATCCACGACGTGCCTGGGGCCCTGTCGGCGCGACGCTATCCGATGTCGGGGCAGGTCACAGTGCACGTCCTCGACAGTTCAAGACAGGCCGAGGGTCGTTATCGGCTCACGGTCGATGAGACCGGAGCCGGAGAATGCATCGCCACCTCGCACGAGGCCGACCTCACTCTGGACGTGGCCGACCTCGGCAGCCTCTGGCTAGGTGGAGGTGGGGGAGTGCCGAGCCTCGGCGCGCTCGTCAGGTCGGGGAGGGCGACGCTCGCCGCTCCGTGTGAACTGCCCCGTCTCTCGGCCCTGTTCGGATGGCCGGTGCCCGCCCGCTCGCTCACGCGGTTCTGACGGGCAGTGCGAGCGGGGAGCGGTGTGGCGCCCGCTCCCTGGCGTGCTACTCCTCCGTCACCAGGGAGCGGGGTTCGAGAGCCCCTTGGGCCGCGGGCAGGTCGAGCCCTCAGCGGGGCTGGTTGTGTTCAGTCCGTGTGAACGGTGACCGCGTTGGAGCGAGAGATCTCGTCGGCGAAGCTGTCGAGTTCGACGTCGCTGATCCGCACGTCGATGTCGTCGAGGGCGCGCGCGAGCACCTGGTGCACCTCGTCGCGCGTGTGGTGGGTGCAGCGTGCCCCCACCTGTCTCAATGTCTCGACGAACAGTTCGGCGCGCTCGTGGCCGATGGATTCGACGAAGACCGAGTTGAGGTGGAATTCGGTGCCGATGTGCCGTGCCCGCTCGGCGGCAACGAAATCCTCGTCGGGCGTGCGCGTGTGGAACTGGTCGCGATCGCTCGTCAGGTTGTGGTGAGAACCGGTGTTGTTCATGACGCACCTCACAGAAGAGCTGGTCTTCCGACGATACGCCTGCTCAAAGATTTACACAACATATTCCGTTCTTAATTGGAGGTATCCGTTGCGTGGGTGCGATGTCTGACATCTCACCCACGCAACGGAGCTGATGCGGAACTACCCGCAGCAGGGGCGGATCAGCCCTTGGTTGCGCCTCCAGTGAGTCCTGCCACGATGTACCGCTGCAGGAACACGAAGATCACCAGCACCGGTGCCGCGATGATCGTCGCCACGGCCATGAGGTCGTTCCAGTTCGTTCCGTACTGACCGATGATCCGGTTGAGGGCCACGGTCAGCGGTTGGATGTCCTGCTCGGTGGAGAGGGTCAGCGCGAACGTGAACTCGCCCCATGCCATGAGGAACGCGAACGAGCTGATCATGATGATGCCCGGCCGGATCGTGGGCAGGATGATCTTCACGATCGTCGCCGGGATGGAGAGCCCGTCTAGTCGAGCTGCCTCCTCCACCTCGTACGGGAACTGCTTGAAGTACGGCCGCAGCAGGATCACTGCGAACGGCAGGGTCACCGAGATGTCCGCCAGGATGATCGAGGCGTACGTGTTGGTGAGACCCACCTGCCGGAACATCACGAACATCGGGATCGAGATCGCGATGGCCGGCAAGAGTTGCACGACGGTGAGCATGATCATCATCGACGTCGTGATGCGTGCCCGCAGTCGTGCCACTGCGTACGAGGCCGGCACCGCGATGACCAGTGTCAACGCGAGCACCGACAGCGAGATGATCGCACTGTTGACGAACGCCTGACCGATGCCGTACTTGTCGGAGAACACGGCCTGGAAGGAACCGAAGTACGGGTTCTGCGGGAACAACTGCGGCGGGCTGGCGAACATGTCGACGCTGGTCTTCAGTGCCGTGTTGATCATCCAGTACACCGGGAACAGGTAGAAGACCGCGATGAGCCAGGCCACCGCCGACTTCGCCCAGATCCCCCGCGTGCGCCGCGCCTTGACTGCCTGTGCGTCAGCCATCACGACTCCTCCTCGTTGAGGCTTCTCACGTAGAAGAACGAGAGGGCCAGCGGCAGGATCAGCGTGAGAACCGAGGCCGCCGCACCGTCACCGAACTGGAAGAACGAGAACGTCTCCAGGTACGTGTAGACGGGCAGGGTCGTTGTGGCGTCGACCGGGCCACCCTTCGTCATCGTGAAGATGAGGTCGAAGACCTTGTAGGTGTTGATCACCCCAAGCAACAGCACCGACACACTGACGGCCTTCATCAGCGGGAACGTGATGTGCCAGAACTGTTGCCACTTGCTGGCGCCGTCGACGGATGCGGCCTCGTAGACCGTGTCGTCGATGGTGTTCAGACCTGACAACAACAGCAGCATGTTGAACGGGATGCCGACCCAGAGGTTGGCGATGATCACCGCGGCCATGGCGGTGGGGCCCACCGTCAGCCAGCGCACCGGCTCGTCGACGATGCCGATGCCGACGAGTACGTAGTTGAGCACTCCGTAGTCGGAGTCGAAGAGCCACTTGAAGATCGTGCCGGTGACGACGGGAGGCAGGATCCACCCGACCAGCAGGAGAGCCCTGATCAGCCCGTTTCCGGGGAACGGTCGCCGGAAGAAGAGCGCGGCTGCGAACCCGAAGATGTACTGCAGGATCAGGCAAGCGAACGTGAACACGAGGCTGAGTTTCAGCGCGTTCCAGAACTGCGGGTCGGCCAGCACCTTGCCGTAGTTCTCGAAGTTGTTGAAGCCGTAGTTCCCCGAGATCAGGTTCGCCCCGTTGGCGTTGGTGACGCTCAACCACAGGTCGTAGAGCAGAGGAAACAGCAGGAAGACACAGATGTATGTGATGGCCGGAGCCGCGAGCAGCAGTCCCAGGCGGTACCGCCGGCGCTGGAATTCAGAGCCGGCGGTCCGCTGTGGGCTCGATGTGCGACCCGCCTTCGTGACGGCGGTCGACATCTACATCACCCGAGCAACGGCGTGATCTTCCCCGCCGCCTCCTTGGCAGCCACTTCAGGCGTGGCCGCACCGGTCAGCGCCCTCTGCAGAGCCTCCTGAACGGCGGCGGAGATCTCGGTGTACTTGCCGCCGTAGGCGCGGGCGTGTGCGGTTTCGAGCTGCTTCTCGAAGACCTGCATGTCGGGGTCGCTCGAGAGCTTCAGCTTGCCTGCGAGGTCCTTGCGCGCCGAGAGCTGGCCGGACTCGTCGCAGTAGATCTGTGCGCCTTCGGTACTGGTGAGGAACTGCACGAACTTCTTGGCGGCCTCCGGTTGCTTCGCCGCGGCGAAGGTGACGGCGTTCTCGCCGCCGAGACCGGTGGCCGCGGCCTTGTCCTTGGGCAGCGGCGCGACGCCGAATTCGAGCCCTGCGGCGTCCTTGAGGTTCTGCAGTTCCCACGGGCCGTTGATCATCATGGCGGTCTTGCCGGTGACGAACTGGGTGCGGGCGTCTTCCTGCGTGTAGTTGGCGACGGCCGACGACATGGAGCCGTCGTCGATGAGGCCCTTGAGGTAGGCGAGGCTGGTGGCGCCGTCCGTCTCGAAGGTGTTCAGGTCGCCGCCGGTCTGCCACAGGAACGGCAGGTACTGGAAGGTGCCCTGCTCGCTCTTGACCGCGCTGATCGCCAGGCCGCTGTGCGCGGGCGTGGTAAGTGCCTTGGCGGTGGTCTTGAGGTCGGTCCACGTGGCCGGAGGCGTGACCTTCGCCTCGGTGAACATCGCCTTGTTGTAGTACAGGGCGAGGTTGTTGGAGTTGAGCGGTAGACCGAAGGACTTGCCGTCGTATTCGGTGCTGCTCCACGGGCCGGGGTGGAACTGGTCGGCGGTGGCCTTGACGTCGTCGCCCAGATCGCCGAGCAGTCCGAGGGCCGCGAAGTTCTGGTTGTCGACCACGTCGACGATGGCCACGTCGGGCACGGATCCCGCGACGCCGCCCTGCACGATCGACTTGCTGAGGTCGGCGAACGCGAACGAGGTGCGCTTGACCTTGATGTCGGCGTTCTTCGCCTCGAACTCGGCGACCACCTTCTTCATGGCCGTGTCGCTGACGCCTTGGCCCAGGTAGTCCCAGACCTCGATGGTCACGGGGCCGGAGCCGCCGGAGCCACCGGTGGCCGTGGCGTCACCGGAGTTGCCGCCTCCGCCGCAGGCGGCCAGGCCGAGCGAGAGGGCCGCCGCGAACGCGACGCTGCCGACCAGGCGACGGGTGGGTTGTGTACTCATGATCACTCCTTTGTGATGCGCTGCAGTTGCAGTTCAGGTGAGAGGTGTGCAGGTGTCCGCGCAGGTGACGCGGTCACAGTGGGATGGAGAGGGCGGCACCCGGGTCGTCAGACGCGTGGCCCTTCCCGCCCGCTAGACCGTGGGGCGTGGTTCCCTCGCCTCCGGCGCCGACGAGGATGAACGCCCAAGGGGCGGAAACCGATTCGGGCGTGATGTGCACGTGGGTGTCGTCGACGCTGATGTGCCAGACCGCATCCGGCCGCCCGCGGCGCGGGACGCGCACGTCACACGAGTGACCGGGGCGCAGTCCGTAGCCGTACAGCGTGACGTCGCGGTCCCAGTCGTATTCGGGAGTCGAGGCGTCGGCGCCGACGGGCAGAACTGTGCCGTCGGGTACGAGCACCGGGCACGAGTCGAGCGCGTGCCACTGGCGGTGCCAGCCCGCGGTGTCGAGGCGTTCGCCCGAGAGGATGTCGGTCCAGCCGGGCGTGGGCACGTACACGTCCACCTCGCCGGACTCGGTGAACACGGGCGCTACGAGCACATCGGGCCCGAGCAGATACTCGGTGTCGACGTGGCGTGACCCGATGTCGTCGGGGTATTCGAGCATCAGGTGCCGTAGCAGCGGTAGTCCCTCGGCCGTCACGTCGGCCGCGTGCCGCATGAGATAGGGCATGAGCCGGTGTTTGAGCTCGATGAACCGCTGCGCCGCCTGCACCGCCACGTCGCCGTAGATCCACGGCACACGGTACGAGTTCGACCCGTGCAGGCGACTGTGTGACGAGAGCATGCCGAACGGCAGCCAGCGGGTGAACACCGCGGGATCAGGGCGCCCCTCGAATCCGCCGATGTCGTGACTCCAGTACCCGAAGCCGGACAGCCCGAGCGAGAGCCCGCCGCGTAGGGTTTCGGCCATCGACACGAATGTGGGTTCGGAGTCGCCGCCCCAGTGCACGGGGTACGCCTGGCCGCCGGTGGTGGCCGAGCGGGCGAAGACGATCGCCTCCTCCTCGCCCTTGACCTTGACGATTGCCTCGTATGCCGTCTGGTTGTACAGGTGCGTGTAGTAGTTGTGCATGCGCTGCGGGTCGGAGCCGTCGTGCCAGACGACGTCGGTGGGTACTCGTTCGCCGAAGTCGGTCTTGAAGCAGTCGACGCCCTGCTCCAGCAGCTCCACGAGTTTGCCCTGCCACCAGGCCCGCGCGTCGGGGTTGGTGAAGTCGACCCAGGCCATGCCGGGCTGCCAGTGGTCCCACTGTCGCACCGACCCGTCGGGGCGACGCAGCAGGTAGCCGGCTTCGAGGGCCTCGTCGAAGAGGTGCGACTGCTGGCCGATGTAGGGGTTGATCCAGACGCAGATCTTCAGGCCCTGCTCGTGGTAGCGGCGAAGCATCGCCTCCGGGTCGGGGAATTTGGCCGGGTCCCAGGTGAAGTCGCACCAGCGGGTCGGTCGCATCCAGTAACAGTCGAAGTGCAGCACGCTCACCGGCAGCGCGAGTTCGTGGCAGCGCTGCACGAAGCCCGTCACCGTCTCCTCGCTGTAGTCGGTGGTGAAGGAGGTCGAGAGCCACAACCCGTACGACCAGGCCGGCACGGCGGGAGCGCGGCCGGTCATAGCGGTATACCGGCGCAGAACGTCGCGGGGCGTGGGTCCGGCTATGACGTAGTAGTCGAGTCGCTGGCCAGGCGTGGAGAACTGCACGCGCGAGTTGTTCTCCGAGCCGACCTCGTACGACACCCTCTCGGGATGGGCCACGAAGACGCCGTACCCGGAGCTGGTGAGGTAGAACGGCACGTTCTTGTAGGCCTGTTCGGTGGCGGTGCCGCCGTCGGCGTTCCACAGGTCGACCGACTGGCCGTTGCGCGCAGCCGGCCCGAAACGCTCGCCGAGCCCGTATACGGTCTCGCCCACGTCGAGGGTGAGCTGCTCGTGCATGTAGTGCCGACCCTCGGCGTCGGTGACGATGCCCACCGAGCGGGGGATCGAGGCGGTCAGGCGCCGCTCGCCATCGTAGAAGGCGAGTTCGTAGCCGTCAGCGCCGCTCAGCTCTGCGCGCAGCCGGCCCGCCGTGATCGACGCCTCCAGACCCTCCACTGTGACCTGGGCGTTCGCGTCGGCCGGCGGGAGCTCGAAGTGGGGTCCGTCGTTCCTCTGGCCGCGCCAGTGTTCGAGCTGCACCCGGATGACGCCCTCGTACTCGGCGGTGACCGTGAGCGTTACGAACGAGGTGTCGAGTTCGGCGCCCTTGAACTGCACCGGCCGCGTGGGAGCCGTCGCCCGCACTCCGCGGTCGACCTGTTCCAGGTGGTGCAGATGCCGCGGGTGGAGCACGGTGAAGCCTTCGCGCTTCATCCAGTAGCCATCGGTGAACTTCACGCTTCTTCTCCCTGCTCAGGCCACGGGCGCACCGCGCGATAGGCAGCGAGCACCTCGGGGCGGTGGGCGGTTTCGAACGTCAACACGTCATCGAGCGGCCACTCGGGCGGCTCGCTGCCTCCGCGCAACACCCAGGCGGCCTGCCGGGCCGCGCCGCGCGCCACGTATTCGCCGGGAGGAGGAACCCGGACGGGCACGCCGAACACTTCCGGCGCGATCCGACGCACGGCCTCCGACTGGGCGCCGCCCCCGACCAGGGTCACCTCGTCGATGGGGATACCGAGCGCGCGCACGGCGTCCATACCTTCGGCGAGCAGACACAACAACCCCTCGACCGCCGCGCGGGCCAGGTTCTCCCGAGAGAACGAGCGCATCGTCACGCCGAAGAGGGCACCCGTAGCGTCGGGCAGGTTGGGTGTGCGTTCGCCTTCGAGGTAGGGCACGAGCGTGAGGCCGCCGCTGCCTGGTTCGGCGGCGAGAGCGAGCGCGCTCAGCCCGGCATGTGCGACACCGAGCAGCGCCGCAGTCGAGTCGAGCACCCTCGAGCCGTTGAGTGTGCAGGCCAGCGGCAGGTACCGGCCCGTTGCGTCGGAGAATCCGGTCACGAGGCCGGACACGTCGTGGGTCGGGGTGTCGGAGACGGAGGCGACCACTCCTGAGGTGCCGATCGACACCGAACTCGACCGCACGGTGAGCCCGAGCCCGAGCGCGGCACCTGCGTTGTCGCCGCAGCCCGGCCCGACGACGGCATTGCCCTTCAACCCGCCGACGCCATGTGCCGCCGAGCCGACGGCCTCGCCGGCCGAGGCCACCCGTGGGAGAACGAGCTCCGAGGCCTGGTCCGACGAGCAACGCAGGGCCAAGGCCACGAGATCGCGGCGGTAGGCGCCCGCGACCGCGTCGTAGTAGCCGGTCCCCGAGGCGTCCGACCGGTCGGTGACCAGTGCCTCCAGCGCCACAGCGCCCGTCTCGGCTCCTGCACTTAGGAGCCGAGACGTGAGCCAGTCGTGGGGGAGCGCCACCGCGGCCAGGCGCGCTACGCTGTCCGGCTCGGCGTCGGCCAGCCAGCGCAGCTTCGACACGGTGAGTGAGGCAACCGGGACAGAGCCCACAGCCTCCGCCCACGGTCGGCGGCCTCCAAGCTCGGTGACCAGGTCGCCGGCGGCCTGCGCCGACCTTGTGTCGTTCCACAGCAGCGCGGGCCTGATCGCTGCTCCGTCGGAGTCGAGGGCGACGAGGCCGTGCTGCTGGCCACCCACAGCGACGGCGGCCACGTCGGCGAGACCGCCCGCCTGCGTGCATGCCTCTTCCAGTGCACGCCACCAGTGTTCGGGGTGGACTTCGGTGCCATCCGGGTGCGAGGCCTTGCCCTGGCGCACGACGGTGCCCGTGTCGGCATCGCAGACGAGAACCTTGCAGGACTGCGTCGAGGAGTCGATTCCGGCAACGAGAGTCACTGTGCGCCCCCTTGTTTCGGCTGGTCGAGGGAGAGACGGGAAGGGAGAGGGGTAGCGATCGCCGCCGACCCTCGGATTGGCGAGCCCTACGAGACGAGGTGCCGTACGGCGAGCTGGTTGAGCCGCACGTAGTGGTACTCGCGCTGCGCTGCGGCCTCAGCGTGGAACTCTGCGAACACCGACGGGTCGGCGAGCAGGTCGGCGATCGACTCACCGGCGGAGAGGGTCGGCTCGGCGATCTCATGCAAGGAGGCCGATGCCATTACCTCTTGCACCTCCGAGTCTGCGCGGAATGCAGCAGCCTTGTCGGCAAGGAGGATGTACGTCTCCATACAGGCGCTCGCCGACTCCCACACGCCTTCGATGCCTTCAGTGCGCGACGGCTTGTAGTCGAAGTGCCGCGGGCCCGTGTACTTCGGCGCGTCGGGGTAGGCGGGGAAACCGTTCTCGATGAGGTCGACCGTGAAGAAGGCCGAAAGCAGGTCGCCATGGCCGAAGACCAGGTCTTGGTCGTACTTGAGGCCGCGTTGGCCGTTGAGGTCGATGTGGAAGAGTTTCTCGGCCCACATCGCCTGAGCCAGCTGGTGCGTGTAGTTGAGGTTGGCCATCTGCTCGTGGCCGACCTCGGGGTTGAGTCCGACGACGTCGCCGTGCTCCAGCTCGGCGATGAACGCGAGAGCGTGGCCGACGGTGGGCAGGAAGATGTCGCCCCGCGGCTCGTTGGGTTTGGGCTCCAAGCCGATGCGCAGGTCGTAGCCCTGCGACTTGATGTAGCCCGCGACCGTGTCGATGCCCTCGCGGTAGCGCTCCAGGGCGCCGAACAGGTCCTTGGAGCCGTCGTACTCGGCACCCTCGCGGCCACCCCACATCACGAAGGTCGAGGCGCCGAGCTCAGCGGCGAGGTCGACGTTGCGCAGCACCTTGGCGAGACCGAAGCGGCGGATCGAGCGGTCGTTGTTGGTGAACGCGCCGTCCTTGAAGACGGGGTGGGAGAACGTGTCGGTGGTGACCATCTCGATGACGAGTCCGGCGTCATCGGCGGCCTTGCGCAGGCGGCTCACGCGCTCGGAGCGGAGCGCCTCGTCGGCGTCGAAGGGGAAGACGTCGTTGTCGTGGAAAGTGATGCCCCAGGCTCCCAGTTCGGCGAGGCGTCCGGCGTACTCCCACGGGTCGAGAGGGGCGCGCGTGGCCCTACCGAAGGGGTCGACACCGAGCCAGCCCACGGTCCAAAGACCGAACGAGAATTTGTCTTCAACGGTAGGCTTCCGAACCACAACAGACTCCTTTGTCCTTTTGTTCTTCGGAAAAACTAATTCACCCGGGCGGTGGGCGTCAAGGCATGGTGACCAACCGAACATCTCGCGACACGCGCGGCCTCACCTCGGCAAACGCTAGCGGCGCGGCTTCGCCCGGCGCGACGCAGCTGACGCTCCGCCGCGCCAACCTGGCGAGCGTTCTCAAAACGATTCTCGAGAGCCCCGATCCGCCGTCGCGGGCCGATGTGGCGACCGCGACGGGCATGACGCGATCCACCGTCAGCAGGCTCGTCGACGACCTCGTGCGGGGAGGAGTGCTTGCCGAACAGGAGCCAGTCGCCACCCAGAAGCGCGGTCGCCCTGCGGTGCCGCTCGTCGCCGCCGAAGGCACGTTCGTCGGCGTGGGCCTGGAGGTCTCGCTCGACTTTCTCGCGGTACGAGTGCTCGACCTCGCCGGAGACGTGCTGGCCGAGCGGGTGCTACCGGGTGAGTTCATCGCCTCCGACCCGGTGGAGACGCTCACGAGGCTCACGTCGCTCGCAGCTGATGCCCTGGCTGAACCTGTGGCGGCCGGAGTGACGGTGGTCGGAGCGGGGCTGGCGGTGCCCGGCATCGTTGACGAGGTCTCGCCCAGGCTTCTGGTCGCGCCCAACCTGGGCTGGTTAGAACTCGACGTGCCCCCGATCGTCGCAGGTCCACACGCGGGCTGGTCGCTAGGTAATGAGGCGGATCTGGCAGCACTGTGTGTCGGATACGAGAAGCCCGGCCGGCCAGGCGCACACCGCGAGTTCGTTTACATCTCCGGCGCAGTTGGCGTCGGCGCCTCGATCCACATGGGGCAGACGTTCCGGGGAGCGAACGGCTGGGCTGGTGAGGTCGGTCACATCTGCGTCGACCCGACGGGCCCACTCTGTCGGTGCGGTGCCCGAGGTTGCCTGGAGCAATACGTCGGGCGTCGGGCCTTGTTGGATGGCGCGGGTCTGGCGGCGGATGCGCCATTCGACGAACTCGTGTTGGCGCTGCGGAACGACGAGGCACGTGCCCAGAAGGCGATCACACAGGCTGGGCGTGCTCTCGGGCAGGTGGTGTCCGGCGTGGTCAACATGCTCGACATACGCACGGTGATCCTTGGTGGAGACCTTAGCGTGCTGGGGGAGTTCGTCATCCCGCAGATGTATCCGGAGCTGGAGGTGCGCGTACTGTCGTCACGGTGGGCGCCCACGCACGTGCTGACCGCCGACCTCGGTACGGCGCCCGCGGCGACGGGTGCGGCGTACGGGGCTCTGCAGGCGCTCATCGACGATCCGGCGGGCTGGATCGACTCACCAGCAGGATGACCGCCGCTGCGTTCGTTCCGCGGCCACCCCGGTAGCCGTGTCAGACCTGAGCCGTAGGGTTGGGCGAAACCGAAGGGGGTCGCGATGCAGTTCGCCACGATCGACGGAAACGAAGCCGCCGCCAGGGTCGCCCATGCGGCCAGCGACGTCATCGCCATCTACCCGATCACTCCGGCATCACCGATGGGCGAGCTCTCCGATGCCTGGTCGGCGCGCGGACGCACCAATCTGTGGGGCGAGGTTCCCGACGTCATCGAGATGCAGTCGGAGGCGGGAGCAGCCGGTGCCCTGCACGGTGCCCTGACCAAGGGCTCGCTGGGCACGACGTTCACCGCTTCGCAGGGCCTGCTGCTCATGCTGCCGAACATGTACAAGATCGCCGGCGAGCTCACACCGTGCGTCGTGCACGTGGCCGCCCGCACGATCGCCACCCACGCGCTGAGCATCTTCGGCGACCACAGCGATGTCATGTCGGCGCGCATGACCGGGTTCGCGATGCTGTGCGCCTCCGATGTGCAAGAAGCACACGACTTCTCGCTCGTCTCCCACGCGGCAACACTGCGCTCGCGGGTGCCGTTTCTGCACTTCTTCGACGGGTTCCGCACGAGCCACGAGATCAACAAGGTGGCGCTGCTCAGCGACGACGACCTGCGGGCCCTCATCCGTGAAGAAGACGTGTTCGCGCACCGTGCGCGCGGCCTGACCCCCGATGCTCCGCAGTTGCGCGGCAGCGCCCAGAACCCCGACACGTTCTTCCAGGCCCGCGAGGCCTCGAACCCGTACTACGACGCGGTGCCCGACGTGGTGCGTCGGTGCTTCGCCGAGCTGGCCGAACGCACGGGTCGCCACTACGACCTGGTCGAATACGTCGGGGCTCCCGACGCCGAGCGGGTCGTGGTCATCATGGGCTCCGGAGTGGGCGCCATGCGAGAGACGGTAGACGCGCTCACCGCGCAGGGCGAGAAGGTCGGTGTGCTTACCGTGCGCCTCTACCGTCCGTTCCCCGTGCAGGCGTTCGTCGAGGCACTGCCCGCCAGCGTGCGCCGCATCGCAGTTCTCGACCGGTGCAAGGAGCCTGGCGCCCCCGCCGAGCCGCTGCACCAAGACGTGCTCACAGCCCTCATGGAGGCCGGTCACGACCGATTCGCGGCGGGACTGCCCCGCGTTACGGGCGGACGGTACGGGCTGTCGAGCAAGGAGTTCACCCCGGCCATGTGCGCCGCGGTGTTCGCCGACCTCGACTTCACGACCCCGAAGCCGCACTTCACCGTGGGGATCACCGACGACGTCACCGGTCTGTCGCTGGAGGTCGACGAGACCTTCCGCGTGCCGGTCTCCGGCAACTCGGCGGTCTTCTTCGGTCTCGGCTCCGACGGCACGGTGGGGTCGAGCAAGTCGACGGTGAAGATCCTGGGTTCCGAGCCGGGCCGCTATGCGCAGGGGTACTTCGTGTACGACTCCCGCAAGTCGGGGGCTGTCACGGTGAGCCACCTTCGCTTCTCCGACCAGCCGATCCGCTCGACGTACCTCGTGCAAGACGCCGACGTCGTGGCCGTGCACCAGTTCGGCCTGCTCGCGCAGATGAAGGTGCTCGACATCGCCAAGCAGGGCGCGACCGTCATCATCAACGCCCCCTACCCGGCGGAGGAGGTGTGGGACAGACTGCCGGTCGAGGTGCAGCAGCAGATCATCGACAAGCAATTGCGGGTGCATGTCATCGATGCGCTCGCCATCGCGAAGTCCGTCAAGCTGGGCAGCCGCATCAACACCGTGATGCAGCCCTGCTACTTCGCCCTCTCCGGGGTGCTCGAACGCGAGCAGGCCATCGAGGCGATCAAGGGTTCGATCCAGTCGACGTATGGCAATCGCGGCCGGATCATCGTGGAGCGCAACAACGCCGCCGTCGACGCAGCCGTGGCCGCCCTGACGGAACTGCCGATCCCAGAGACGGCGACGAGCGGCATCCGCCGCATGCCCCCGCTCCCGGAGGCGGCACCCGACTTCGTCGCCCGCGTCACCGCGACGATGTTGCAGGGCGAGGGTGATCTTCTACCGGTCAGCGCCTTGCCCGTCGACGGCACCTGGCCCATGGGCACGGCTGCGTGGGAGAAGCGGGCGATCGCCTCCGAGATCCCGGTGTGGGACGCGAGCATCTGCATCGACTGCGGCAAGTGCGCGGTGACGTGCCCGCACGCGGCGATCCGCATCAAGGTCTTTCCGCAGGAGATGGCAGACGAACTGCCCGAGAGCTTCAAGCACAAGCCGTACAAAGACCGCAAGCTCAAAGACCACCTGCTCACAGTGCAGGTGGCGCCCGACGACTGTACCGGCTGCGGTATCTGCGTCGACGTGTGTCCGGCCCGCAGCAAGACCGAGTTCAAGCACAAGTCGATCAACATGGAGCCGGCACTCGAGCACCGCGAGGCCGAGCGCGAGAGGTTCGAGACCTTTCTCGGCATCCCGGAGATCGACCGCACGGCTGTGCGGCACGACCAGGTCAAGGGTGTGGCCCAGTTGCAGCCGCTGTTCGAATACTCGGGCGCCTGCTCTGGCTGCGGCGAGACGCCGTACATCAAGACCCTCACGCAGCTCTTCGGCGACCGCATGATCGTCGCGAATGCCACCGGCTGCTCATCGATCTACAGCGGCAACCTGCCGACGACGCCGTACACGGTGAACAGCGACGGTCGTGGCCCGGCCTGGAGCAATTCGCTGTTCGAAGACAACGCGGAGTTCGGGCTCGGCATGCGTCTGGCGTGGGAGCACCAGCACGCCCAGGCCCGCCACCTCGTCGAAGAGCTGCGCGACGCCATCGGCGCCGACCTCGCCGATGCGATCCTCGCCGCCGACCAGACCGATGAGGCGGGCATCGTCACGCAGCGTGAGCGCGTAGTAGCCCTCAAGGCCGCGCTCGAGCCGCTCGTCGCCTCCGGCGAGCGCCGCGACGACGTGCGCCGACTCCTCTCCCTCGCGGACGAACTGGTCGAGAAGAGCGTCTGGATCCTCGGCGGAGACGGCTGGGCCTACGACATCGGCTACGGCGGTCTCGACCACGTGCTGAGCAGCGGCCGCAACGTCAACATCCTCGTCATGGACACCGAGGTCTACTCCAACACCGGCGGCCAGGCCTCGAAGGCCACCCCGCGTGGTGCGACGGCCAAGTTCGCGGCCTCCGGCAAGGGCAGTGCGAAGAAGGATCTCGGTCTGCTCGCCCAGGCGTACGGCGACGTGTACGTCGCCCAGATCGCCATCGGCGCCAACGAACAGCAGACCGTGCGGGCCCTGCTCGAAGCGCAGGCCTGGCCGGGGCCGTCGCTGCTCATCGCCTACAGCACGTGCATTGCGCACGGCATTGACATGGCCACGTCGATGACCCACCAGAAAGACGCGGTGACCAGCGGTTACTGGCCGCTCTACCGATTCCGTCCGGGCAGTGACGACGACACGCAGCCGCTGCGTCTCGACAGCAAGGCACCTACGACCAAGGTCGAAGACTTCATGATGGCCGAGACGCGCTTCTCGATGCTGCGCCGTTCTGATCCGGAGCGCAGCGCCGAGCTGTTCGCCCTGGCCCAGGCCGACGCCGACGAGCGGTGGCGGTTCTACAGCCAGATCGCCGAAGTCGGCCGCGCTGTGCCGCGTGTACCCGAGCCGCCGCCGGAGTCGCCGGTCAACGAGGTCGAGCAGGGGCCCACGCCCTTGGAACCCGAAGCCGACACCGCCGCCGCTGTCGACACTGCGACCGACACGACCCGCACGCCCGAGACGAAGGGAGAGGCCCGATGAGTGTCACCGAGCAGAGCACCCGAGCGAGCCGCCTCGCCACGACGTACCTGGGCCTGCCGCTGACCGGGCCGGTCATCGCCTCCGCCGGGCCGCGCACACGCACGGTCGAGTCGATGCTCGCCCTCGAAAAGGCCGGGGCGGCGGCCGTGGTGCTGCCGTCGCTGTTCGAGGAGGAGGTGATCGCAGAGGAGGAGGCGATCGCCGACGCGTTCGACCGCGGTGCCGACTTCGCCGAGTTCAGCGAGATGATGCCCGACATCCCGATGCCCGACCTCGGCCCCGAGCGGCACGTGCGTTTGGTCGAGCAGGCCAAGGCGGCGCTGACCATTCCTGTGATCGCGAGCGTCAACGCGACGCACACGGGCTCGTGGAGCCGCTACGCGACGATGATGGCCGATGCCGGGGCTGATGCGATCGAACTCAACCTCTACGCAGTGGCCGCAGACCCCACGAAGTCGGCTGCGGAGGTCGAGAACGACTACCTCTCGGTCATTGAGCAGGTGCGGGCCGCGGTCTCGGTGCCGCTGGCCGTGAAACTGTCTCCGTTCTTCACGTCGTTTGCGCACTTCGCAGCGCGAGCGGTCGACTCCGGAGCGAATGGTCTGGTCGTCTTCAACAGGTTCTACGCACCCGATCTCGACATCGAGACACTGAGCCTCGAACCGAAGGTCGACCTCTCCGGGCCTGGAGCGCTGAGGATGCCGTTGCGGTGGCTCGGCATCCTGCGCTCGCAGTTGCCGCAGAGCACATCGCTCGCCGCGACCTCCGGCGTGCACAGCGGCGCCGACGTCATCAAGGCACTGCTCGTCGGTGCGAGCGTGGCGTGTACGACCGCGGCTGTCGTGAAGAACGGGCCGGGTGTCGTCTCCGAATGGCTCGACGAGATCGACGGCTGGCTCGTGGCACGCGAGTACGACGGGATCGATCAGCTCAGGGGCTCTCTGAGCGCCACAGCGAGCGGTGACCCGGCGACTTTCGAGCGGAGCCAATACATCAAGATCGTGAGCTGACGCCATCAGGTCGGCAGTGGAGCCCTGTGGTTTCCCTAGACCTGGCGAGCGCACGGGGATGCCACGACACTCCGCGTGCCGGTGTAAGGAATTGCCTGCCCCGCGTGGCAGATTGGCCACGAGACTGTCCAGCACCTCTGGCGTGAGGGGGCACCTTGCCGGCATCGGTCGAAACCGTGGCGTGCTTCTGCCGTCCCCTCAGCTCGCATCGGCTCATCTCTAGGGACGGAACATGATCAGCTACCTGCTCGCCTCGCCGGCTGCCCCCTCGCCGTCACCCACCATCGCCGAGTGGGCGAGCACCGCCTTGGGCGGCGCCAACGCCTCCGCGAATGTGGCTGCCGGTACCGGTTTGAACTGGGTATTCCTCGGGTCGATCATCGTCGGCATCGTCACGGCGTTGTTCGCCTTCATCGGCATCAGCCAGATCGCGAGCTCCCGCAGGGGAGACGTCGCACGCGCCGGTCGCCAGTCGGCCGTGGCCGCCATCGGCACCTTCTGGGTGGCCTTGGCCATCGGCGGGTTCGCGACCCTGCTCATCTCCGGGATCGGAACGTTCTTGCAGAGCGCGTTCTCAGGCTGACGACGGCTGACACCTGCAGACATGCGTATTCGCACCGACGACGCGGCGACGCGGGTCGAGTTCACGTTCTACGAGCTCCCCGGCGAGGCCCGCTGGTTCCAGTGGGTCCGCTTCTACATCGCGTGCGTCATCGGGGTGCCGTTGGTGTCGTTTCTGCTGTGGAGCATCGGTTCGCTGTTCACGAGCGGTCCCTGGCTGATCATCGGTGCGACCCTGGCCGGCACGGCGCTCACGGTGACCGCGGTGATCGCGATCCTCACGCTCACGGGCAGGTACGAGACACCGACCACGCCCCTGCTGTACCGCTACCGCCAGCTTCGCGACGAGCTTTCGGCGCCGCGCACGCCGAAACCGGTGGTGGGCCCGCCTGTGATCATGCCGACCTGGGAGGCCACCGAGGTCGCCGCGCCCGTCTACGACCCCACCTCATACGGAGCCAGATGTGACTACCCACACCGCGGGGCTGCGGAACTCCCTGACGAGTTTTCGTGAGCGCCGGGCCGAGCGTCGGCGTGTGCGCCGCACTGAGCCGTACGGTCACGCCAACCTCTTCGCCTCCCCGATCAGTGACGAGACCTGGCTCTTCTTTCGTGTGAACGACCAGGTGTGGCGCGGACGCTCAGCCGCCGAGCGTGACCACACCATCCGTGGCGACGCCGCGGTGTGGAGCCAGCTTGTCGGAGAACGGGTCTGGGTGCGCGGGTACCCGACGGGCTACCCGGTCGACGCGATCACGGCGGCGTACGAGGCGGCGGCACCGGATCCGGTGCCGCCGACGACGGACACTGGCATTGCCACCGCCGCAGGCAGCAGCTCGGGGTGGGCCGGGCACCTCGCCAGGCAGGCGGAGGCGATGCGTCGGCTCGAAGCGGCGCGCTGGCGCACGATCGTGGCGATCCGCCTCACAGACAAGGCGATCTCGCGCGACGAGCTGCAACTCTGCCTCCCCGGTGCCGCGCTGCCGCACAACAAATTGGCCTATGCCGACGTGCAGGAGCGGGTCGACCACCTGACCCGCACGCTGGCTGGCCCGGATGCGAACCGTCCGTGGGCCGAGCCCATGTCGGCGCGTGCCGTGGAGGCCGTGTGCATCGAGTCGTCGCGCATGGGCCTGCCCGGGCACGCGCCCGTGTACCCCTCCGCCGACGCGCTGCAGGCATCGGTGCAGCTCTCGACTCTGCACGACGGTGTCTCGACGGCCCGTTACGCCTCGGTGCTGCGACTCGAAAGCGCTCCCGATGACATCGACACCAACGACCTGATCGTGCCGTGGCTCGCGTGGTTCGGCACGCGGCGGGGGCGCGTCGACCTCGTGGCCTGCGGCGACATCGTCGACGGGCGTGATCTCAAGGACTCCGCCGAGTTGCTCGTGCGCCAGAACGCTTCGATCGCCCGCGCCGACCGTGCCGAGGGATACGACGCGCGACCGGAGGTCGAGGACGGGCTCGACCGCGCCCGCGGCTACCGGCGCGAGGTCAGCTCGCACTCCGCCTCGGTACGGCATCGCTTCGTGGGTCTCGTGAAGGTGGCGGTCTCCACTGCGACCAGGGAAGACACGGCGGCGGCGGTGCGCGCGATCAAGTCGGAGGCCGACGCCGACAACCGCATGACTCTCGTGCACGAGCTGGGTCAGTATGCCGATTGGCTCACCTTCCAGCCGGGCCGGCCGTGGGACTTCAGCGGCCACGTCACCCAGATGCCGGTGCTTTCGTGGGCGGCGGGGATGCCGCAGGTCACCGGCCGGGCGGGCGCCGACGCGGGGGCGCTGCTCGGCGGCATCGCCGGGTCGAACGAGGTCTACCAGATGGACTGGTGGGAGGGGCCGCGCCGCAACCACGCGGGCACCACCCTCGTCACCGGCAACCTCGGCGAGGGCAAGTCGACCCTCGCGGCCAGGGCGGCGTTCGAATCGACGCTGGCCGGTATCTCGACGTTCGTCATCGACCCGTCGCCGCACGGCTCCCTCGCCCGCATCGCGGGGCTGACCTCGATCGCCGACCGCTCGCGGGTCGTGCCGATCACCAAAGAGGCTCCGCCGGGAGCCCTCATGCCGCACATGGCGATTCCAGAGGCGCGTAGATCCGACTTCGAATCGGAGGAGGAGTTTCTCGGCGACCTGCGCGCACGCGCCTCCGAGCGCATCGCCCACTCCATCGACATGACCAAGGCCTGCCTGCCCTGGCGCATGGCCGACGATGCCGACGTCAACTCCGCCGTCGAGGCCGCGTGCAACGCCGTCGGTGGTGACTACGGTCTGCACTCACAGGCGATCATCGACGCACTCGCCCAGGAGGGTGAGGCAGGCCGCCGCGCCGCAGCTCAGCTGGCGGGCAAACGCGAATCGCTCGAGGGGCAGCTCGTCTTTCCGGTGCAGGAGGTCGACCCCGACCGGGTGATCGACCTCGTGACGAGCGAGACCCTCACCGTCATCACACTGCCCGGTATCGAGGTGCCGGAGCCGACCCTGCCTCGCGCGGAGTGGACCACCGAGATGCGCCAGGCCGTGCCGATCCTGCTCGGGGCCGCGCGCCTCGCCTCCTTGCACCTGTGGGCCGACCGGGAGCGGAAGCTGCAGGTCATCGACGAACTCGGCGTGCTCGCGGCGGGCCAGTCGGCGATGACCTCGCTCATGCGCCGCTCCGCCCTCGACACCCGCAAGGTCGCGGCGGCGGTGCTGTGGATCATGCACACGGTCACCCCGCTCACGCGCCTGGGCGACGACCTCATCCGCAGCCTCATCGGCCAGTTCGTCACGTTCCGGGTGGCGGAGGCGAACGCGGCCGAGGTCGCCTCGCTCATGCGCGTGCCCGTGGGTGAGGGGTGGGAGCAGCGGCTCGAGCGGCTCCGCAACGCCGAGATGCTCATCCGCGGGTTCGACGACAGGCTTGCCGTCACGGCCCACGACTGGGCGTGGTGGCCTCCGGAACTGCGGGCGGCCGCCAACACGACCAGCGTCGCCGCCCCGGCGAGGGTCGAGGACGTGTACGGAGACTGGTCACGATGAGGCGGGTCGTCGCGGCGTTTCTGCTCGCGGCGGCCACCCTCGGCGTGTGGCTGCTCGCTGCTTCGGCGGCGTCGGCCTCTCCAGTTTCGCTGGTGCCCGCGGTGTCGCCTGTGCCGTGGCCGCAGCCCTCATCGGTTGCCCCGGTGACCCCTGGGGAGACACCCGCGACGCCAGAACCCTCACCTGAACCTTCACCTGGGTCGACGCTCGATCCGTCGACGCCGTCGGTCCCGGAATCGCGCAGCCCGCTCGACCGACTCGGCGACGCCGCTACGGGGGCGACCGCCGACCTGCAATGCAAGCGTCCGCCCGCCCCCGGCAAACCCGTGGAGGGCTTGGCCGGTTGGATCGACGGAGGTCCGGCCCAGCAGGGCGCGGGCCTGTACTCGCGGTACGGGTACGGCGGTTGGCAGCCGGTGATCTACGACCCCGGTTGCCCGATCTCCGTCGATGGTCTGCGGGGCGCCGAGGCTCGAATCTTCGACGGGCGCAACGAAACCGCGTCGCTGTACATGCAGGTGCAGTTGGCGGCGGTCGCCCTGGCCGTGGAGGCCGCGAACATCGTGTTCGCCCAAGACGGCATCTGGGCGCTGCTCACCCCGGTCACCGCGTTCTTGCGGTGGAGCATCGGGGCGCGCTGGTGGGTGCTGTTCGGCGCGCTCGCTCTGGCCGCGACCGGTGTGTACTGGCTCGTGCGCGCCCGGCGCGGCGACGTGGCGGAGGCGTCGGCGTCGTCGGCGCGATCGGCGATCATCCTCGCGGTCGGAGGCGCCTGCCTTGCGACGACCGTCACCGCGGGGGCGCTCGTGTCGCAGGGGGTTTCGGCGTTCTACGGAGCGATGGGGCAGGCGACCGTCGCAACCGCCACGGCGGCGGGGGCTGCCGATGCCCTCACGTCGCCGGGTGCCCAGTCGACTCAGAGCACGCCCGGCACGTCAGGCGCGTCCAGCACGTCAGGGGCAGCATCGACGCAGGCCCCCGCGCCCGGCACGGCCGACGCCGTGCTCGGCGACATGCTCGTGAGCAACGTCGTCTACCCCTCCTGGCTGATGCTGCATTTCGGCAACGACCACCGCGCGGCAGCCCAGTTCGGGGAGCGCCTGTTCGCGGCCGGGGCGATGACGCGCGAAGAGGCAGCCCGAGCCGCCTCCGATCCGGCGTACGCGAGCAGCCTCACGGCCGCGAAGAAGTCTGACTACGTCCAGGTCGCAAGGGAATACCAGGCTGCCTACCCCGACACGTACAACCGCTACCTCGCGGGCAACGACACTAGCGGGCGCCCGTCGGCCGCGCTGGCCGGTCTGCTGGGCTGCATCCCGATCGTCGTTTTTCTCGTCTGGTCGCTGTGGTGGATGGGCACGCTGCGCATCGTCATCGACCTCGCACTTGCGCTGGCGCCGGCGGGAGCGCTGCTGGCGCAGTTCCCGCGCGCGCAATGGCTTGCAACCGCGCTGGTCAAGTGGCTCACTGTCTATCTGGTGACGGCGGCGGTGGCGACCACGCTGTTCGTCGTGCTGGTCGCCGGGGGAGTCGGCGGCATCCTCGGCGCCAACGCTGCGACCTCCTCCAAGGTCATCGCGATGTTCGTGCTTCTCGTGCTCGGGCGGGCGATGTGGAAGAAGCGGCGCCTCATCACCGAGCGCACCGGTGTCAGCCGCGACTCCGAGCGCGTGGCCGTGGCGATGGAATCGCTGCGACAGGAGCTGCAGAATGTGCGAAGCAGCAGGTCGTGGCAGAACGGCGCGGTGACCGGAGCCGCGACGGGTGCGCTCGCGGCAGCAGCGACCGGTGCGGCCGTCGCTTCCGCCGCGCCTGTCGTGCTCGCCGATGCGGAGCCACGCCGACTGGCGCGCCCCGTCGACGCGGCGCCCGAGCCCGCCATGGCGAACAGCGAGCCGGTCGAGCAGCCAGCTCATGTTGCTCCGGTCGTCCCGGTGCCTGCGAGCAGGAGCTTCGGGGCACCCGCGGTAGCGCCGGGAACGACTGTCGGCCTTGGTGACTCGGCTGGCGATTCGGTCAGCAGCCCAGCTGGAGGAGTGCCGCTCGACTCGTTCGACGCGGCCGCCCGGGAGCGAGCGGCCCGTCGCGTCGAAGCCGCGCGTGCTGCGGCCTCTGGTGTCACGGTCGCCGGTTCGTCCCGTGAGCAGCTCGAACACCCGCGTCGTTTGGACCCGGTCGACTGGCCTACGGATCGCCACGACCCCCACGTGAACGAGGTTCCCGACTCGGTACCCGACTCTGTCGCGCCTCTCGCGGTGTCAACGGCGTCGCCTCACCGTCTGGAGACCCCGAGCGCCTCCGACGATCTGGCTCCTGTGCCCGTGCCCGCGAGGTCGAGGCAGGTGAACGCCCATGCAGACGCATCCGAGCGGTAGAGGCCGGTTGGTTCGGACTCTCGCGTGGGCGATGCACACGCCGCGCCGCGCTGCCCTGGTCGCGGTGGGGATGACGGTGATGGTGCTGATCGTCACGATCGCCGTGCTCGCGCTCGCCACCCGCGGAGGCGGTCAGGCGGCCCGCCCCGGAGCAGCAGCGGTCGACCGTTCCTCGTGCAGCGCCGTGACCACGGGTTTCGCCACCGACTTCTTCACCGACCCCTCCGCCTCAGGCTGGGCGGAGAAGGTGGCGCGCTGGGTTGATCCACCCCTGCGCGACCCGGTGACCAGCATCGACCCGGCGGATGTGCCCGGGGGTGCGGTCACTCCTCAGCGCGTCGACGAGCAGTCCGGCGCCTGTGACGCCTTCTTCACTGTCGCGCCCGGCAATCTGCAGGTGCGCGTGGAGGCGTCGACCACCGCTGCAGACGGGCAGTGGTACGTCACCGGCTGGGGTACCCCGTGAGGCTGCGGTACCTCATCGCGGGCGCGGTGGCCGTGCCCTTGCTCGCCGGCGTGGTCGGCAACGGCGGATCGGTGTCGTACACAGGGGCGCTCGGTGCAGCTGGGCAGCAAGGCGTGGCGCCCGTGGCCGCGTGCGTGAAGGCTGCCGATGCGAAGCAGCTCGGGCTGACCGCCTCTCAGATCGACGTCGCTTCGCGCGGCATCGCGGCAGCCGAACGGGCCGGAGTCGGCCGGTCGGGGGCCGAGATCATCGTCTCGGCGGGACTCGTCGAATCGGATCTCGCGAACCTGCCTTACGGAGACCGCGATTCGCTGGGATGGCTGCAGCAGCGCCCGAGCCAGGGGTGGAACAACGCCACCGATGTCGACAGGGCGGCCGACGACTTCTTCGCCTCGATGCGTGAGCTCGTGCCCGACTGGGCCGCGCTCGATCAGGGCGCGGTCGCACAGCGCGTGCAGCGTTCGGCGTTTCCGGCGCGCTACGGGCAGCGCATGCCCGAGGCCCGCAACATCGTCGCCACCCTCACCGGGGCCGAATGTCCCACGGTCGCGCCGCCCTCCGCGGGCAAGGCCGGGGTCGTGCTCGCCTGGGCACAGACGCGCGTGGGCGACGCCTATATCCTCGGCGCCAACGGCCCCAACGTCTGGGACTGTTCGAGCTTCTCCCGTACCGCCATGGCCCAGATCGGCGTCTCGATGCCGAGAACCGCTCAGGGGCAACGCGACTGGTGCGCGCAGGGGAACTGCGAGCGAGTGCCCGACGGGGCCGAGCGTCCGGGCGACCTCATCTTCTGGGACTCCTACCTCGGGCCGAACACCGTGGGCCACGTCGTCATCGTCAAAGACCCGGCGGCCCGGCAGACCGTCGATGCCCGCTCCCGCAGCCAGGGCGTCATCAACGGGAGCTACCCCCTCGCCTCCAAGAAGAACATCTTCGAGATCTGGCGACCGAAGGGACTGATCGCGTGAACACCGACCGCCCCGAAGATCCCACTGACCCTGCTGAGCCCGCCGACCATGCCGACCGCCGGCAGCGACGTGATGCCGAAGAGATCTTCGACGAGGCCGCGATCGCCCGGTTCGCGCTCGCGGTCGAGGCGACGGCGCCGCCGGTCGATCTCGCGGCCTGCCCACGGCTGGCGGAGGCGGTGTGCGCCCTCTCCGACGTCGGCGTCTCGCAGCGCGTCGCGGACTGGTGGTACACCACCGGCAAGGCGTGCGCGGGCTTGGCCATCGATGACACGCAGTGCGATACGAGCAACGCAGGCTATGCAACGGCAGCGGTGATGTATGCACGCCTCGTCCTGGGGCACCGGCTCGACGACACCGACTCGATCGTCGACGCCGCGAAACTGGCCCTGGCCTGGGACGCAGGTCGGCGAGACGCCACGCTCGCCGCCCCCGTCACAGATCCGCGCGCGGGGCGTTGACACACGGGAGAGTCCGTGGCAACAGGCGCGAACCGTCTTGCGGCGTTTACGGGATTCCGGCCGGTCGATCTAGCCTGGTCACATGGATCAGGCCAGGTACAAAGTCGTGCGCGGTGAGAACGGCGACGTTCTCGAAATCCGTCTTCGTGGAACCCAGTTGCTGCGTTCGTCTCACGTCAACAAGGGCACCGCGTTCACGAAGGAGGAGCGCCGCGTTCTCGGACTCACCGGTCTGTTGCCCGCGCGGGTGATTCCGATCGAGGGGCAGCTCAAGCGCTCGTACGAGCAATACAGGCGTCAGCCCGACAATCTGCAGAAGAACGTGTACCTGTCGGCGATGCGCGAGCGCAACGAGGTGCTCTTCTACCGGTTGCTCTCCGAGCACCTGGAGGAGATGCTTCCGATCGTCTATACGCCGACCATCGGTGAGGCGATCGAGCGCTACAGCCACACGTACAACCGCCCCCGCGGTGCGTTTCTCGACATCGACCACCCCGAACTTATCGAGGAGTCGCTGCGCAACTACGGCCGCAACCCCGACGAGGTCGACGTCGTGTGCGTCACCGACTCCGAGGGCATCCTCGGCATCGGCGACCAGGGCGTCGGTGGTGTCGAGATCACGGTCGGCAAGCTTGCTGTCTACACGGCAGCGGCCGGCATTCACCCGCGCCGCACCATGCCCGTGGTGCTCGACGTCGGTACCGACAACGTCGGCCTGCTCAACGACGAGTTCTACCTCGGCGTGCGCCACTCGCGCGTGCGTGGTGAGAGGTACGAGGAGTTCGTCGATCAGTTCGTGCACTCGGTGACCAAACTCTTCCCACACGCCCTCATCCACTGGGAAGACTTCGGCGCCTCCAACGCGCACTGGATCCTCGAGAAGTACAAAGACAAGATCCTCACGTTCAACGACGACATCCAGGGAACCGCGGCGGTCGTGCAGGCCGCTGTGCTCGCAGCGGTGCGCGCCAAAGACGAACCCATGCACCAGCAGCGCATCGTCATCCACGGTGCGGGCACGGCGGGCGTCGGCATCGCCGCGCTGCTCCGCGACGAGATGGTGCGCGAGGGGCTGTCTGTCGAGGAGGCCGACAGGCGCTTCTGGTGTCTGGGCAGCCGCGGCCTCATCACCGAGCATCTCGGCGACAGGATGCGCGACTTCCAGCGCGAATTCAGCCGGCCCGCCTCCGAGGTCGCGGGCTGGAAGGTGAAGAACCCGCAGAAGATAGGTCTCATCGAGACGGTGCAGAATGTCAAGCCGACGATCCTCATCGGTACCTCGGCACAGCCGGGTGCGTTCACACGCGGCATCGTGCGGGAGATGGCCTCGCACGTGGAGCGGCCGATCATCATGCCGCTGTCGAACCCGACGGCCCGTTCGGAGGCCGTGCCCGCCGACATCCTCGAATGGACGGACGGCCGGGCGATGATCGCGACGGGCTCGCCGTTCGCCTCCGTCACGTACAAGGGCGAGGTGCGCGAGGCTGCGCAGGCCAACAACGCGCTCGTGTTCCCGGGACTCGGTCTGGGTGTTGCTGTGTGCCGCGCGAGCCGCATCTCGAACGGGATGATCGCCGCGGCGTCGCACGCGGTCGCCTCGCTGGCCCGCCCCGACGGGCCTGGCAAGCGCCTGCTGCCCTCGATCAACGACCTCCGCACTGTTTCGGCGACGGTGGCGATGGCGGTGTGCAAGCAGGCGGCTGCGGAGGGGCTCGCCGAGGTTGTTCCCGAAGACCCGGTTCAGGCGGTCTTCGAAGCGATGTGGCAGCCCGAGTACACCCCCATCGACCTCGACAAGAGTGCCGCCTGGGAGCAGGTCAACGGCAACGGCTGACCCTCGCGACACCTCTCGACGCCGCGTCCCGCCCCACGGGGGTGGGACGCGGCGTCGCGCTGCGAGGGCAAGCTCACACTCCACGCGAATCCGCGACGGGTCGGTGACCGTGACTGTTAGCCTGACCGGCGCCGGAAGGCAGATCCCCAGTGAGAGCAGTGGATACCGCACGCCGTCTCCACCCCACCAGGTCATGAGGACGTCACCATGAGCACCGCCACAGACACGCAGCGCACGAGGATTCTCGACAGATTCCTCAACGGAGTCGAGTGGGCGGGTAACAAGCTCCCGGACCCGATCGCATTGTTCGCCTCGATCTGTGTGCTCATCGTGCTCGCTTCGTCGGGGGCGGCCGCGGCGGGTTGGTCGGTGGTGCACCCGGCAACGGGCGAGACGGTCAACGCCGTGAGCCTGCTCGACCCCGACAACCTGCGCCGCATCATCTCCGAGGGCACGAAGAACTTCGGTGCGTTTCCGGCGCTCGGTCTGGTTCTCGTCGTGATGCTCGGCATCGGGTTGGCCGAGAAGAGCGGCTGGTTCGAGGTGCTGATGCGTAACGCGATGGTCAAGGCGCCGAAGCGCATGATCATCCCGGCGATCGGGTTCATCGGCGTCATGGGCAACGTCGCCGGTGACGCGGCCCCCATCGTTCTGCCTCCGATCGCGGCGCTGATCTTCGTGCAGTTGGGGTGGCACCCGCTGGCTGGCATCGCGCTGGCGTACGCCTCCGCACTGGGCGGGTTCGCGGCGAACCTGATCCTCGGCATGTCCGACGCGCTGGTCTTCGCGTTCACCGAACCCGCGGCGGCGCTCGTCGACCCGAACGTGCAGGTCAACACCGCGATGAACTACTACTTCATCGCCGCGTCGGTGCCCGTGCTGGTGCTGGCGGTGTGGCTGGTGACCTCGAAGGTGACGATCCCGCGATTGGGGGTCTTCTCGAACCCGGAATTCGTGCACGAGGACGTCGGCGAGATCACGCCCGAGCAGCGCTCGGCCCTGAAGTGGGCGAACTGGTCGGTGGTGGTGGTCACCCTGGCGATCGTGGCGATGTCGGTGCCGGCCAACGGCCTCATGCGTAACGGCGAGACCGGTTCGCTGCTCAACGACTCCCCGCTGATGAACGGCATCGCGATTCTGTTGGCCGTCTTCTTCTTCGTGCCCGGATTCATCTACGGCGTCAAGACCGGGAGCATCAAGAACACCCGTGACGCGGGCGTGATGATGACGGAGTCGATGGCGGGCATGGGCAACTTCATCGTCATCGTGTTCTTCGCCAGCCAGATGCTCGCGTACTTCAGTTGGTCGAACCTCGGCACGATCATCGCCGTCGAAGGTGCGACCGCGCTCAAGGGCCAGAACGGTGTGGTGCTGATCGTCGGCATCCTCGTACTCAGCAGCCTGGTCAACCTGCTCATCGGCAGCGCGTCGGCGAAGTGGGCGATCCTCGCGCCGATCTTCGTGCCGATGATGATGCTGCTCGACTTCCACCCGGCCTTCACGCAGATGGTCTACCGGGTGGGCGACTCGATCACGAACCCGATCACCCCGATGCTCCCGTACTTCCCGCTCGTGCTCGCGCTGGCCCAGAAGTACGACAAGAAGATGGGCATGGGCACGCTGATCTCGGCGATGCTGCCGTACACGATCGTCATCGGAGTCTTCTGGACCCTGTTCCTCATCGTGTGGTTCCTGCTCGGCTGGCCTGTCGGCCCGGGCGGTCCGATCTACCTGTGACCTGCGACTACGAAGGTGAGTGACATGACCACGGCCCCCTCCGACCCCTCCGTCATCGACGGCGGCCTGACCTGCTACGTCGACGAACTCGTCGCGTGGCGCCGCCACCTGCACCAGTACCCGGAGCTGTCGTTCGCCGAGCACGAGACCGTCGCGTACATCGAGGCGCAGTTGCGTAGGCGGCTGGCGCACGCGACCTTCCGCAACCTCACCCCGACGAGCCTCGTCGTCACGCTCGACACCGGCCGGCCGGGCCCGAAGCTGGGGCTCCGCGCCGACATCGACGCCTTGCCGGTGCAGGAGGACCAGCCGAACCTCGACTTCGCCTCCACAGTGCCGGGGCGGATGCACGCGTGCGGCCACGATGCGCACACGGCGACGGTCATGGCCGCGATCGCCTGGGCCGACGACCACCTCGACTCACTCACGGGCGAGATCCACGCGATCTTCCAGCACGCGGAGGAACTCCCGCCCGGAGGCGCGAAAGAGATGGTCGAAACCGGATACTTCACCGGCTTCGATTTCATCTACGGCTTCCACTACTTCTCGACCCTGCCCACGGGCACCGTCGACATCAAGGACGGCCCGGCCTCGTCCAACTCCGACCTGTTCACGATCACGCTCACGGGCCTCGGCGGGCACGCCTCGATGCCGGCCGCGACCATCGACCCCGTCGTCGCTGCCGCTGCGCTGGTGACGCAGCTGCAGACGATCGTGTCCAGGAGGGTGGATGCCGGGGTCCCTGTGGTCGTGTCGACGACGTACCTTGCGGCGGGAACGGATGAAGCGCTCAACGTGATCCCTGGCGTCGCAAAGGTCGGCGGGTCGGTGCGCACGCAATCCGAGGAGTCCCGTGAGCTGGTGCAACGCTCGATGCGAGAGTTCCTTGCCGGTCTGGAGGCGTCGAACCCAGGCATGAAGGCCGAACTCGACTATCTCGTCGGGTACGACGGGGTCTGGAACGACCCGGTACGCACGCAGCGGGTGCGCGAACTCGCGCAAGCCAGGTGGGGCGAGCGCGTCGTGGCCGAACCAGCGATGCTCGGCGGCGAGGACTTCTCGGCGTTCTCACGAGTGGCTCCGGCGACGTACGTCTTCGTCGGATCGGGGAGCGAGGGCAAGCCGTACACGACCGCCTCCCACCACAGTTCCGGCTTCGGCCTCGACGAAGACTCCTTCCCGATCGGCCTGGCCCTGGCCGTGGACGTGATCATCAACGGCCCTGCGATCACCCGACCCTGACCCGCAGCCACCCGTGCCGTGGCACTGGTGCTGAAAGGTGGGGTGGCCGAGAACATGTGCCACGGCACCGCCCCCGATGGTGGTGCCGTGGCACATGCCCCAGCCCCCGGCACCTCCCAGCAGAAGTGCCACGGCACGGGGTCGTGGCCGCTCGACGGGAGAGCGAACGGGCTTGTGGCGTCGAGGCGGTGGTGGCGAACTCCCGTGCCGTGGCACTGGTGCTGGAAGGTGCGGTGGCAGGGAACGTGTGCCACGGCACCCCACGGGGGAGAGTGCGCACGTCGTGCACACCCGGGAAGTCTTTTGCTCACCTCCTGCGTTACCCTGCCGTGGCGGGAATCGCCGCACGTAGCGCACACCTGGAGGGTGAGCAATGTCCTCGAACACTCCGGCGCCCACGGTGGGGCTGACGCGGTCGCAACGGCTTGACCGACTCCCGTTCACGCGGGCCCACGGGCGCCTGCTCGGCGGCTCCGGCATCGGCTGGGCACTCGACGCGATGGACGTCGGGCTCATCTCCTTCGTCATGGCGGCGCTCGCCAAGGAATGGCAGCTCGACGCGACCACACTGTCGTTCATCGGCTCGATCGGGTTCGTCGGCATGGCCCTCGGAGCGACCCTTGGCGGCCTGCTGGCCGACCGCATCGGGCGTCGCCAGGTCTTCGCGCTGACTCTGCTCATCTACGGAATCGCCACGGGTGCCTCCGCGCTGGCGGGCAGCGTCGCGGTGCTGATCGCACTTCGGTTCGTGGTGGGGCTCGGTCTTGGAGCGGAGCTGCCGGTCGCCTCCACGCTGGTGAGTGAGTACTCGCCCAAGCACATCCGCGGTCGCATGGTGGTGGCGCTGGAGTCGTTCTGGGCCCTCGGCTGGATCCTCGCGGCCCTCATCGGCTACCTGTTCATCCCCAACAACGAAGACGGCTGGCGTTGGGCGCTCGCTGTCGGCATCGTCCCGACTCTGTACGCGGTGTACGTGCGCTACGGCATCCCGGAGTCAGTGCGGTTTCTCGAGTCGAAGGGCCGTCACGCCGAGGCGGAGGCCGCAGTGCGGGTCTTCGAGGCGTCGGCGGGCATCCCGGCGCCTGAGCAGGGTGAGCAGCCCGACGCTGCTCGAGGCCCTGGGCCTGCAGCATCCGCGAAGGCCTCGGGGGAGGAGCACGGCATCTGGTCGCCAGGCCTGCGCCGGCGCACGGCCTCCCTGTGGGCGGTCTGGTTCATGGTCAACTTCTCGTACTACGGCGCGTTCATCTGGCTTCCGACCCTCATTGCGGCGCAGGGCTTCTCGCTGGTGAAGTCGTTCGAGTACACACTGATCATCACGCTGGCGCAGCTACCGGGATACGCGGTGGCGGCATGGCTCATCGAGAAGTGGGGTCGCCGCGCGACCCTCGCGACGTTCCTGGCCGGCTCGGCGGCTTCTGCGGGCCTCTTCGGCCTAGCGGGCACTCCGACGCAGATCGTCGCGGCCGGAATGGCTTTGTCGTTCTTCAACCTCGGCGCATGGGGTGCGCTGTATGCGGTCTCCCCGGAGGTCTACCCGACGAGCGTGCGCGGCTCCGGCTCGGGCGCGGCGGCGGGCTTCGGTCGCATCGCCTCCATCCTGGCGCCGCTCTCGGTGCCCCCGATGATCGCCTGGGGCGGCAACGTCACGGTCTTCGTCGTCTTCGGCATCGCATTCGCGATAGCCGCGGTAGCAGCCCTAGGCCTCCCAGAAACCAAGGGCGAGGCCCTCGCGGAGTGACCGGCCTTCTTCGACTGAGACGCGACCCAGCAGAAGAAAAGCGAGGCGAACGTAGTTTCTAAACTGTGCTATCTCGCTTAAGTTCTGCTAGCAGAGGTTAGGGAACCGGCACCTGCGGCACTTGGCCGACCTGGGGGGGCGA
Organism: Dermatophilus congolensis; assembly: GCA_030538115.1. Taxonomy (GTDB): domain Bacteria; phylum Actinomycetota; class Actinomycetes; order Actinomycetales; family Dermatophilaceae; genus Dermatophilus; species Dermatophilus congolensis_B. Next base: position 167,355 of record JAUNUP010000008.1, read on the forward strand.
AGCGGGGCCTCAGGCAGGGCGGAGAGCTGCCAGCACTAGGTCTGTCTGGGCTTCCGCGTACTGCTGCACGGTCATCCGTGAGGCGAGGTTCCAGTGCTTGAGCGCCCAGCTGTGGGCGATCATCAGCACGTTGTGGGCGGCCAGGTCGACATCTACCTTGCGGAACACTCCGGAGGCGATGCCGTCGCGGATCGCGGCGCGGATGGGTTCGCTCGTCTCGAGTTCCAGGGCCATGATCTTGCGCCGGCCCTCCTTGTCGAGGGTCTGGCTCTCGCGGTAGGCGAGTACCGCTGCCTCCTGCTTGAGGTCGATGATCCGGCACGAGGCGTGCACGGCACTCGTGAGGCGATCGACAGGGTCCGGCCCCGCGGCCTCGATCTGGGCCGGTATCTGGGCGGCGAAATCTTCGAGGATGTCGACGATGAGCGCCTGGAGCACGTCTTCCTTGCCGCCGAAGTACTGGTAGATGAGCCCGACGCTCACCTCAGCGCGCTCGGAGAGGGCCGACACCGACATTGCGTGGTAGCCGGTCTCCTGCATGAGGCTCGCGGCTGCATCGAGGATCTGTCGTCTCGACCTCGGCGACCCGCGACGGCGACGACTACGTCATCAAGGGCCAGAAGATCTTCATCACGAACGGCCAGTGGGCGCACCTGTGCCTCGTCTTCGCGCGCACCGGCGGGCCGGGCCCCAAGGGTGTCTCCGCGTTCCTCGTGCCGACCGACACGCCCGGATTCGAGGCCCGTGAGATCAAGGGCAAACTCGGCCTGCGCGGCCAGAAGACGTCCGAGATCTACCTCGACGACGTGCGCGTGCCCGCCTCCGCGATGCTCGGGGAGGCGGGCGAGGGGTTCAAGATCGCGATGCACTCGCTCGACAAGGGGCGAGTGTCGGTCGCGGCGGGCTGCACGGGCATCATCCAGGGTTGCCTGGAGAGCGTCGTCGAGTACACGACGACCCGCCACCAGTTCGACCGGCCGATCGCATCGTTCCAGCTCGTCCAGGAGATGATCGCCGAGATCTCCGTCGAGGCCGATGCTGCTCGCCTGCTCACGTGGCGAGCCGCCGACCTCATCGAGCGCGGCGAGCCGTTCGGTGTCGAGGCGTCGAAGGCGAAGTACTACGCATCCGAGGCTGCCGTCCGGTCGGCGAACCGGGCGATCCAGGCGTTCGGCGGGTACGGCTACATCGATGAATACCCTGTGCAGAAGTACATGCGCGACGCCCGTGTGATGACGCTGTACGAAGGCACCAGCCAGATCCAGAAGCTCATCATCGGCCGCGCCGAGACCGGCGTGAACGCCTTCCTGTGAGGAGAAGCCCAGTGTCGAAGACCTTCGTACGGCCATTGACCCTCTTCGCGACCGACGGCCTCATCAACGAGGACGACCGCGACATCCGCGACACCGTGCGCCGATTCGTGGACGACCGCGTCCGCCCGCACATCGGCGACTGGTACGAGAACGGGTCGATGCCCGTGCGTGAACTCGCCCCCGAGCTCGGCAACCTCGGCGTGCTCGGCATGCACCTCGACGGCTACGGCTGCGCCGGCACCTCCGCTACGGCGTATGGCCTGGCCTGCATGGAGCTGGAGGCCGGCGACTCCGGGCTGCGCTCGCTCGTCTCCGTGCAGGGGTCGCTCGCGATGTTCGCCATCCACCGGTGGGGCAGCGAAGAGCAGAAGCAGGAGTGGCTACCGCGTATGGCGGCCGGTGAAGCCATCGGGTGCTTCGGGCTCACCGAGCCCGACTTCGGCTCCAATCCGGCGGGCATGCGCACGTTCGCCCGCCGCGACGGAGACGACTGGGTGCTCAGCGGCAACAAGATGTGGATCACGAACGGTTCGGTCTCCGACGTCGCCGTCGTCTGGGCACAGACCGGTGAGACGAGTAAGGACATCCGCGGGTTCGTCGTGCCGTGTGACTCCCAGGGCTTCTCCGCGCCGGAGATCACGAAGAAGATGTCGCTGCGGGCCTCCGTCACCTCCGAGCTCGTGCTCGACAACGTGCGCCTGCCCGCCTCCGCGATGCTGCCCGAGGCCGCGGGCCTGTCGGGGCCGCTGTCGTGCCTCAACGAGGCCCGGTACGGCATCGTCTTCGGCTCGCTCGGTGCGGCGCGCGACTGCCTGGAGGTCGCGACGACGTACGCGCAGGAGCGGGAGATCTTCGACAAGCCGCTGGCCGCCTACCAGGCGACCCAGATCAAGCTCGCCGACATGGCCCTCGAGCTCGGCAAGGGCATGCTCCTGGCCCTGCACCTCGGGCGGCTCAAGGACGAGCACGCGATCAAGCCCGAGCAAGTGAGCCTCGGCAAGCTCAACAACGTTCGCGAGAGCCTGCAGATCGCCCGCGAGTGCCGCACGATCCTCGGCGCGGCCGGCATCACGCTGGAGTACCCGCTCATGCGGCACGCGAACAACCTCGAGTCGGTGCTCACGTACGAGGGCACCTCCGAGGTGCACCAGCTCATCATCGGCCAGGCGCTCACCGGCGCCTCCGCCTTCCGCTGATCCACCCGCCGATCCACGAGACAGGGCCGACCATGACGACGTCCTCTCCGCCCCAAGCTGCTGCATCGGGCGCGCCCGAGCCGGGGCAGCTGTGCCGGGTCTACCGTGCGGTCGCCGACGGCGACGGCACCCGCGCCGAGTTCGCCGACGTACCCGTCGGTGAACTCGGCGGGGGAGAGGTGCTCATCCGCGCGCACACGTCGAGCGTCAACTACAAGGACGCGCTTGCGGGCACGGGCACCGGCAAGATCGTCAAGCGCCTGCCGATCGTGCTAGGCATCGACGTGGCGGGGGTCGTGGTCGACTCCGCTGACCCGCGTCACGCCGTCGGCGACCGGGTGCTCGTCACGGGCTTCGGGCTGTCGGAGGACCACGACGGCGGATACGCGGAGTACGTTCGCGTGCCCGCAGACTGGGCCGTGCCCGTGCCGGAGGCGCTCGATTTCGTCGACGTGATGGCGCTGGGGACGGCGGGTCTCACCTCTGCTCTCGCGATCGCACGCCTCGAGCACAACGGGCTGCGGCCGGGGCAGGGCCCGGTCGCGGTGACTGGGGCGAGCGGCGGCACGGGAACCCTCGCCGTCTCGATGCTCGCCACGCTCGGGTACGAGGTCACCGCGTTCACCGGCAAGGAGTCGGCGCACGACCTGCTCCGACGTCTTGGCGCCACGGAGGTGCTCGACCGCCCGGACATCAGCGCGCGCCGGCCGCTTGAGAGCGCACGCTGGGCCGGCGCCGTCGACTGCGTCGGTGGCCCCGTGCTCGCCTGGCTCACCCGGACGACAAGTCGCGGGGGCAGCATCGCGACGTTCGGCAACACGGCCGGAGTCGAACTCGACACGACGGTCCTGCCGTTCATCCTCCGAGGCATCAACCTGCTCGGCGTCAACACGGGCTACTTCGAGCCGGAACTGCGCCTGCGCCTCTGGGAGCGCCTCGGCTCCGACGTGCGCCCGGCGGGCCTCGCCGAACTCACGAGGGTCGTCCCCTTCAAGGCTCTCCCCGACGAATTCGGCGCCTTCCTCGACTCCCAGGTCACGGGCCGGATCGTCGTAGACCTTTGTGCAGCCGAGTAGCGTCCGCGGACGCCTCGCATGGAGACCTGACAGAGTCCGCCGACACCGCAGCATCGTGCATCATGTGTGAATCGCTTATGATTCACGCATGAGAACTACGATCGACCTGCCTCCCGCCGTACATCGGCGCGCGAAGGAACTGGCGGAACAGAGGGGGCAGTCGCTCTCGGCTGTTGTCGTCGATCTCGCCACGCGCGGGCTGGCTCAACTGGGCGAACCGGTGAAGCTGCAGATTGACTCACGCACAGGCCTGCCCGTGCTGTCGATAGGCAAGCCGGTCACATCCGACCAGGTGGCCGACCTCTTGGATGACGAGTGACGACGTACCTGCTCGATGCGAATGCCTTGATCGCCTTGCTGGTGCAAGATCACGAGCACCACACGCGGGTCGTCGAGTGGTTTCAGGGTGTCGAGACCTTCGCAGTTTGCCCTGTTGTGGAGGGAGCGTTCGTGCGTTTTCTCCTCCGCTTGGGGGAGAGCGCCGAGACGGCGCAGTCCATGGTCCAGGCGCTCAAGGAGCACGAGCGATGCTCCTTCTGGCCTGACATGATCTCGTACGCGGATTGCGATATGACTGGCGTACGCGGCCACCGCCAGGTGACGGATGTCTATCTGGCCGAACTCGCAAGGGCGCACGGTGACCTGGTGGCGACTTTCGACAAAGCGCTCAGTGAGCTGCGCCCGCGCTCGACGTTCCTCATCCCCTGATCTGTCCCTAATTCGCCCCGCAGCGAGACTCAGCAGAGGTAAAGCGACGCGAACATAGTTTCTAAACTGTGGCTTGTCGCTTAAGTTCTGCCAGCAGAGGTTATGGAAACCGCCGCCCGCCCGGGGCTTACGCCAGAGCTCGGAGGATGTCGTCTACGCGGTCTTTGGCGTCGCCGAAGAGCATGCTCGTGTTCTCTTTGAAGAACAGCGGGTTCTGCACGCCTGCGTAGCCGGTGTTCATCGAGCGCTTGAAGACGATGACGTCTTTCGCCTCCCACACGTGCAGCACCGGCATGCCGGCGATCGGGGAATGCGGGTCGTCCATCGCCGACGGGTTGACCGTGTCGTTCGCGCCGATGACCAGCACCACGTCGGTGTCGTCGAAGTCGTCGTTGATCTCGTCCATCTCGAGCACGATGTCGTACGGCACCTTCGCCTCGGCGAGCAGCACGTTCATATGGCCCGGCAGACGACCCGCGACGGGGTGCACGCCGAACCGCACGTTGACGCCCGCCGCGCGCAGCTTGCTGGTGATCTCGGCCACCGGGTACTGCGCCTGCGCCACCGCCATGCCGTAGCCGGGGGTGATGATGACCGACTTGGCGTCCTTGAGCAGGTCGGCCGTCGCCTCCGCGGTGATCTCGCGGTGCTCGCCGTAGTCTTTCGCCTCGCCCGTGATCGCGCCGTCGGAGCCGAAGCCACCCGCGATGACCGAGATGAACGAGCGGTTCATGGCCTTGCACATGATGTACGAGAGGTACGCACCGGAGGAGCCGACCAGCGCACCCGTGATGATCAGCAGGTCGTTGCTGAGCATGAAGCCCGAGGCCGCTGCGGCCCAGCCGGAGTACGAGTTGAGCATCGACACGACGACCGGCATGTCGCCGCCGCCGATGGAGGCGACCAGGTGCCAACCCAACGCCAACGACAGGATCGTCAGCAGCACCAGCGGGATCACGTTGCCGCCCGGCGTGAACCACGCGATGAGGGCGATGATCACGACGAGGGCGCCGAGGTTGATCCAGTTGTGCGCCGGCAGCATGAGCGGCGCAGACTTCATCTTCGCCGCGAGCTTGAGGTAGGCCACGATCGAGCCGGTGAACGTCACGGCACCGATGAACACACCGACTCCGACCTCACCGTTGTGGATGAGGGCCAGGCTGCGGGCCTCGCCGGAGGTGGGCATCACCTGTCCGACCGTCTCGAGCCAGGAGTTGTAGCCGACCAACACGGCCGCGAGGCCGACGAAGCTGTGCAACAGCGCGATGAGCTGCGGCATCTCGGTCATCTCGACCTTGAGGGCCATGACGATGCCCACTCCCGCGCCGATGAGCACGGCCACGGCGAGAAGGACCATCGAAATCCACGGCGCGTCGACCGTGGTGGCTGCCGCGATCGTCGCGACGAGGGCGATCGCCATACCGGCGATGCCGTAACCGTTGCCGGCCTTCGCCGACTCGTGCTTGCTCAGCCCCGCCAGTGCGAGGATGAACAGCAGCGCAGCGACGATGTACGCGGCCTGGGTCATGGTGTCGGACACGGCAAGATCAGCCTCTCGTGAACATCGCCAGCATGCGCTGGGTGACGGTGAAACCGCCGAAGACGTTGATGCTGGCCACCAGCACGGCGAAGAACGCCAACGCGACGACCGCCGGGGTGTCGGTGGTTATCTGCAGCAGTGCGCCGACGACGATGATGCCGGAGATCGCGTTGGTCACCGACATGAGCGGCGTGTGCAGTGCGTGATGCACGTTGCCGATCACGTAGAAGCCGATCACCACGGCGAGCGCGAACACCATGAAGTGGCTCAGCAGTGCGGCGGGCATGACGGCAGCCAGAGACAAGAACAGGGCGGCTGCGACTCCGATGGCGATGTACTTGCGCATCGGGGAGGCGGGCCGCTTGGGGGCGACTTCGGCGGCGGGGGCGGCTGCGACGGCCGCGCCGCCGGCGGCCGGAGCCGTGGGTGCCGCCGAGACCTGCACCGGCGGTGGCGGCCACATGAGCGTGCCGTCTTTCACGACGGTCATGCCGCGAACGACCACGTCGTCCATGTCGAGGGTGAGCTGCCCGTTCTTCTCGGGCGTGAGCAGCTTGAACAGGTTGACGACGTTGGTGCCGTAGAGCTGCGAGGCCTGCGTGGGCAGTCGGCCTGCGAGGTCGGTGTAGCCGATGATCGTGACGCCGCCGGAGGTGACGACCTTCTCGCCCGGCACGGTGCCTTCGACGTTGCCACCGTTCTGGGCGGCCATGTCGACGATGACGGAGCCGGGCTTCATCGTGTCGACCATCTCGGCCGTGATCAGGCGCGGAGCCGGACGGCCGGGGATGAGAGCCGTGGTGACGATGATGTCGACTTCTTTGGCCTGCTGGGCGTACATCTGCGCCGCGGCCTCTTCGTAGGCGGCCGTGGTCTCTTTGGCGTATCCGTCGGAGGAGACCTCCTCTTCTCCTGTGGAGACGGCGACGAAGTCGGCGCCCATCGACTCGACCTGCTCGGCGACCTCCGGCCGGGTGTCGGTGGCGCGCACGATGGCACCGAGGCTGCCCGCCGCTCCGATGGCGGCGAGGCCGGCGACACCGGCGCCGACGACGAAGACCGTGGCCGGGGGTACCTTGCCCGCGGCGGTGACCTGGCCGGTGAAGAACCGGCCGAACTCGTGGGCCGCCTCGATGACGGCGCGGTAGCCGGCGATGTTGGCCATCGAGCTGAGCACGTCCATCGACTGCGCGCGCGAGATGCGGGGAACCGCGTCCATCGCGAGCGCCGTGATGTTGCGGGCGGCGAGTGCGTCGACCATGTCGGGGTCGAGGCGGGGGTTGAGCAGGCCGATGAGGGTGGCCCCGTCACGGAGCCGCTCGAGCTCTTCGTCGCTGGGCGGGTTGATCTTGATCACGGCGTCGGCTGCCCATACCCGCTCGAGGTCGCCGATGAGGGCGCCGGCCTCGACGAAGGCGTCGTCCATGAGGTCGGCGCGCTCGCCGGCTCCGGCCTCGACGATGACGTCGTGGCCGAGCGCGATGAGGGACTTCACCGTGGTGGGCGTCGCCGCTACGCGGGTCTCGCCAGGCACCGTCTCCTGGGGAACTCCGATGAGCACGGCTTCTCCTTCGCGTCGGCGGTCGTCGTTCGGGTGCGGCGAACCGTGGCGCCGAGCGCCGCGGCCCTGGTGGGCGGCGGGAGTCCGGCAATCCGGTTTGCTCTCGAGCAGGCGTTGCTCGCGAGGGGCGGTACAGTCGGTGAACACCGTTCAGTTTTGCGTCTCGCGAAAGCCTGCTGACCCGCCGACTTTAGCCCGAAACGCCGTGTGAATAGGACAGCCATGCCCAGCCGAGCTCGAAGTGTGCACAACGACACGCCCTCCTCCGCCGCGTCGGACCAGGACGTTTCTCGCAACCCCCAGAACCGTGCGCCCCGCCGCCGGATGGGGGCCCGTGATCTTGCTCTCGTCGCCTCCTTCGCCGCGCTCATCGTTGTGCTCGGCATCCCTGGAGCCATCGACCCGGTCGGCTCGGGCGTTCCGATCACACTGCAGTCGCTCGGCGTGATGCTCGCCGGCTCGTTGCTCGGTGCCCGTCGTGGCGCTGCGGCCGTGGCCGTGGTCGTGGTGCTGTGCGCCGTGGGGCTGCCGGTATTGGCCGGAGGTCGCGGCGGGCTCGGCGTCTTCGCGAGCCCGACCGTCGGTTTTCTCTTCGGCTACATCGCCGGTGCGGCCGTGATCGGCTGGATCGTGGCGCGCCGCAGCCCGATCGCCTCCAAGGCGGTGTGGGTCACATCGCTCGGCATTCTCGTCGGGGGCATCGGCGTGATCCACGCCCTGGGCATCCCCGGCATGATGTGGCGCGCCAAACTCTCACTGGCACAGGCGTTCGCGGCCGATGTCGTGTTCATGCCCGGTGACCTGGTGAAGGCCGTCGTCGCCATCGTCGTCACGCTCGCCGTGCACCGCGCTTTTCCCGAGCTGCTCCCGGCCCGCGGAGGCCGTCGCGCGTCGTGAGCGTCTCGGTCACCGTCATCTGCGAGGCGTCGCCGCAGCGTGCCCTCGAGGTCTGGCGTGAGGGGCTGACGGCCGACGGTGTGCTGGTGCTCATGGACCCGACCTGGCCCACCGCAATGCGCCGAGAGGCGGGGGAGCTGGTCGACCGGGCGCGCGCGGCCGGTGCGCTGGCTCCGCGTGACCTCGTGGTCTTCACCTCCGGGTCGTCTGGGCGGCCACGTGCGGTGCATCGGACGCGCGCGTCGTGGGAGTGTTCGGCGGCTCCGTGCTCCGAGATCCTCGGTCTGCGGAAGGACGATGTCGTCGGCATTCCGGGACCCCTGCGTTCGACGTTGTTCGCGTTCGGTGCCTGGCACGGGCTGTTCTCGGGCTGTGAGGTCGTCGCGGCGTCGGTCGATGAATTGCCTACGCATCCGAGAGGGCAGGCGGTCTCGGTCGTGCACACGGTGCCCGCGATGCTGCCCGCTCTGTGCGCGCTCCGCGTGGCCGGGCGGCTGTCGGGTCTTCGTGCCGTCGTCGTCGCGGGTGACGCTCTTTCGGCCGAGCTCGCCTCGTTGACAACGGATCTGGGTCTGCGGGTTGTCGAATACTACGGAGCCGCCGAACTCTCGTTCGTGGGCATCCGCGACGCCGGTGGGGGCGGACCGATGCTGCCGTTCCCCGGTGTCGAGGTCGAGACACGAGACGGCGTGCTGTGGAGCCGCTCCCCCTACCGGATGACTTCGTATCTGGGCCCGGCCGGCCCCATGCGCCTGGATGCCGGGGGATGGGCCACCGTCGGCGACCTCGCGGAGACGTGGGGCGGCGGCTTCGTCGTGCGGGGCCGGGGTGACGCCGCTGTCACGACCGGCGGACACACGGTGGTGGTCGAAGAGATCGAGTCGTTCCTGCGGCGCCTGCCGGGCGTGGCTGACGCGGGCGTGGTCGGCCTGCCACACCCCAGACTCGGCCAGCGGATGGTGGCCGTGGTGCAGCCCGCCTCGGGCTCCCTGGATGACGCGCAGCTGCGCGCTGCATGCCTCGAACTCCCGGCTCCGGCGCGGCCGCGCGCGTTCATTCAGACCCGCGTACCCCGCGCTGCGACCGGCAAGATCCAACGCGCACCACTGCGCACCCTGGCGACCGAGATCCTGGCGGCCCGCCGTGACGCGTCGGCGAAAGAGCGGGCGTCATGACGTTGCGAGCGTCACTCGGGTTGCCGGCGACGTGGGCTTCGATGACCCATCGTGAGAAGTGGCGGTACGCCATGACGGGGGCCGCGCGGACACAGGTGACGCACCCGGCCGCGGCCCGATGCGTCGCGTCGGCAGGCTCGAGTGGCAGGAGCCGGGCATGACGCGCCCTCGACCCGCCAGGCCACTCGACCCGTCGACTCCTGTCGTCGTGGCGGCGCGTCGCACGGCCGTCGCAACCGTGGGCAAGGGATTGGCCCGGTACGACGTCGTCGGACTCGCCGCGCCCGTGCTCGCGGCTCTCGACGATGATGTTCGGGCCCTCGGCATCCAGGCCCGCGTGGACGACGTCATCCTCGGCAATTGCCTCGGCCCCGGCGGCAATCCGGCGCGAGTCGCAGCGCTCGCCGCGGGACTGGGTCTCGACGTTCCGGGCCTCACCGTCGATCGCCAGTGCGGCAGCGGTCAGGAGGCGATTCATCTCGCCTCAGCGCAGGTCACCGTCGGATCCGCGCTGGTGCTGGCCGGGGGAGTCGAGAGCGCGAGCACCGCACCGTGGCGGATGCGCCGCCCCGCGACGCCGATCGGCATGCCCGAGCTGTACGACCGTGCTCCGTTCGCTCCCAGCGAGATCGGTGACCCCGACATGGGGGAGGCGGCCGAGAACGTCGCCCGCGTCGCCGGTATCTCGCGGCAACGCCAAGACGAGTACGCCGCCCGCTCGCACGAGCGCACGCTCGCTTCGCGTGCGGACGGCGTGTTCGACTCCGAGTTCGTGGCGGTCGGTTCTGCGAGCACACCGGGCGCAGACGACCGGCCTCGCCGCATCGGGCTCGCAACCCTCTCGCGCCTACCTGCGGCGTTCGTGCCCGACGGCACCGTCACGGCAGGCAACAGTTGCGGGATCAGCGATGGTGCGGCCGCGGTGGCGGTCGTCCCGGAGGCCGTGCGCGCGGCTGCGGAAGCCCCGGGCCTGGCCATCAAGGCGTGGGTCCGCGTCGGAGGTGACCCGAACCTCCCAGGCATGTGCGCCGCCCCTGCCATCGAAGCGGTGCTGGCCCGCTGCGGGGTGCCGATCCAGGAGGTCGGCGCGATAGAGGTCACCGAGGCGTTCGCCTCTCAATTGCTCGCCACGACAGATGCGCTCGGCTTGGATCCGCTCGGCGCCGATGCCGATCGCGTCTGCGCTCAGGGCGGCGCCATCGCGCTCGGGCACCCGTGGGGAGCCTCGGGCGCCCTGCTGGCGGTGAGACTGTTCTCGCGCATGGTCCGCGAGAACGGCCCCCGCTTCGGAGTGGCAGCCTGCGCCATCGGTGGAGGCCAGGGCGTAGCGATGCTGTGCGAACGGGTGGGCCGGTGAACGGCCCTCGGCTCGGAGGCCAGTGCGGGTTGTCTTGGAGGTGCGTTCCGTGGCACAGGTGCTGGAAGGTGCGGAGGTCGCGTGACGTGTGCCACGGAACTGCGGACGCGTAGCGGCCGCTCGCGGTAGCAGGTGAAGAGGTAAGGGAATGATCGAGTTCAAGGCCGTGGGGCACAGGTACGGCGACCACAGGGTGCTCGAGCACATCGACCTGACGCTGCCGGAGCAGCGGGTCGGCATCATCGGCGCGAACGGCTCGGGCAAGTCGACGCTGGCGCGCATGATCAACGGCCTGGTCACGCCCACCTCCGGAAAGGTGCTGGTTGACGGACTCGACGTCGCCGCCGAGGCCGCGGCCGTGCGTCGCCGGGTGGGGTTCGTCTTTCCCGACCCCGAGGCGCAGATCGTCATGCCGACGGTCGCCGAGGATGTCGCGTTCTCCCTCCGGCGTCACAAGCTCGGCAAGCAGGAGCGCGCGGAGATGGTCGCGGCGGCGCTCGAGGAGATCGGGCTCGCGGGCTTCGACGAGCACCCGGCGCACCGCCTCTCCAGTGGTCAGAAGCAGATGCTCGCGCTCGCGGCAATCCTGGTGACGGGCCCGTCGATCCTCGTGTGCGACGAGCCGACCACCCTGCTCGACCGTCGCAACGCCCGTCAGGTCACGGCACGGATCGAGGCTCTCGACCAGCAGGTCGTGCTGGTCACGCACCACCTCGACCTGCTGCGCGGCTGGGAGCGGGTGATCGTCATCGACGAGGGCCGCGTCGTCGCCGACGGCAGCCCCGACGAGACGATCTCGTTCTACTGCGACCGTATGGACAGGGCCGGCTGATGTTGACCGGCTTGTACGTGCCCGGCGACTCGGTCTTCCACCGCGCGCGACCGGGAATCAAGCTGCTCATTCTGCTCGTGCTCACCACGGCTCTGCTCGTATTCGCCTCCCCGGCAACGGTGCTCGCCGGTGCGCTCGCGGTGGTCGCGGGAGCCCTCATCGCCGGACTCGGGTGGAAGTGGCTGTGGCAGCAGATCTACGGCCTCCGGTGGATCATCGTGCTGCTCACGGTGGTACAGGTCTGGGTCAACGGCGCGGTGACCGCCACCAACGTGGTCGGCAGCCTCGTCGTCGCGATCACGGGCGCAGGCCTCGTCACGGCGACGACGCTGACCAGCGACATGATGGATTCGATCATCGCGGCCACCGAACCGCTGCGCCGTTTCGGCGTGGACCCGGAGCGCGTGGGCCTGCTCTTCTCGCTGGCCATCCGCGGCATCCCGGTGATAGCCGACATCGTCCGCGAGGTCACCGAGGCCCGCCGCGCGAGGGGCCTCGGCAACAACCTGCGAGCCCTCCTCGTCCCGGTGGTGGTCAGAACGATCCGCCACGCAGAACGCGTAGGCGAAGCCCTGGTGGCAAGAGGCGCCGACGACTGATCACTCGCCTTCCGCCTCCGACTCGAGCCGGTCACGCTCGAGGATCGCGGTCCAGCGGCGCCCGGAGTCGATCACCCCTTCACGCCGCCACCGGCTCATCACCCGAGACACCGACTCCGGTGTCGAGCGTGCGAGCCCGGCGAGGTCGACCCGGGAGAGGGGCACCTCGAGCAACACTCCCCGTGCGCCCCGGTCCTGGCCGAGCTTGTCCGCGAGCCGTAGAAGCGACGTGGCAACCCGCTGAGCGACGCTGTCGGTGCTCTGCCCGCCGATGTCGGCCTGGGCCCGGGCCAACCGGGCCGCCACGTCGTCGAGCACCCGCAGGGCCACGGAGGGGTGCTCCACGAGGATCTCGCGAAACGACTCCTGTCCGATTCGCAGCGTGCACGACCCGACCAGCGCAGACGCCGACTGCAGGTGCACCGGTTCGCCGAGAGTGCCCATGGCGCCGAAGAGTTCGCCCGGTACGAGGATGTCGGTGAGCGATTCGGTTCCGGAGAGGGTCACCTGGCTGAGCTTGACCCGCCCCTCGGCGACGACGTACAGGTGATCGGCGCGATCGCCGGCGTGGTAGATCGGCGAATCGGGTGTCCACGACGACGTCTGCATCCGCTCGTCGATGGCCGAGATGTCGCTCTCCGGCAGTCCCTGAAAGTACGGCACCCGCGAGAGCACCCGCATGCGCACAGGACGCGGGCACTGGTGCGGCACGGTCACCTCACGCAGCGGGATGTACCGCCGCCCCTCGGCGCGAGCAGCGCCCCCACGGCTCACCGGTGGGCCCACGGCCGTCTCCCTCCGTTACGTGACGAGACCACTCCAACAGGCTACTGAGACCCCATATAACCCCAGGTCAACAGCAATTTGCGGTTAATTGACGCGCGTCATGGTCGGGGTTCGTCGAAGTTCGTACGTTTGAGGCATTCCAACGGGGAACACCCCGCCTCACACCAACGAAAGGTCCGCTGACATGAGCGCCGCAACCACCACCCACACCATCCTCCGCGCCGAAGGCTTCTCCTGCCCGTCGTGCGTCTCCAAGATCGAGAAGCAGGTCGGCCGCGTCTCCGGCGTCGACAAGGTCGAGGTCAAGTTCGCCACGTCGAAGATCGAGATCGACCACGACGCTTCGGTCGTGAGTGTCGACGACCTCGTCGCCGCGGTTCGCAAGGCCGGCTACAAGGCAGCCCCCTCCGCGTTCTGACCTCCCGGGCATCGGGTGCCCCACGGGGCGCCCGGGCCCCACGCATCGGTCTTCTTCACGAATCTTCTTCTCGCAACACTCGAAAGCAGGTAATCACCATGGCTGCCATCACGCGATGGGCCCGTGGCCGGTGGGCCGGCGCCACGGTCTCCGGTCTTCTCATCCTCGTCTCGTTCGCCGTCTCCGGTCTGCTCGGTTCGGAGCTGTGGGGCGACATCTTCATGGTCGCGGCGGCAGTCGTGGCCGGTACCCCGATCGTCCGCTCGGCTGTTCGGGCGCTGATGGCCAAGGTCGTCGGTATCGACCTGCTCGTCTCCGTGGCTGCGATCGGTGCGCTGTTCATCGGCGAGTACTGGGAGTCGGCGGCGGTCACCTTCTTGTTCGCCGTCGGGCACGCCCTCGAGAACGCCACCCTGAACAAGACCCGTTCCGCGTTGGCCGAGCTCGTCGCCGTCGCCCCCGATGTGGCCGTCGTCATGCGTGACGGCGAGCAGCACGAGATCCCGGCCGGTCAGGTCGCCACGGGCGAGATCGTGCTGGTCAAGAACGGTGCGAAGGTGCCGGTCGACGGCATCGTCGTGGGCGGCTCCGGTGCGCTCGACGAGGCGTCGATCACCGGCGAGTCGATCCCTGTGGAGAAGACGAACGGTGATCGTGTCTTCGCCGGCACCGTCTCCAACGGCGGGTTGTTGCAGGTCGAGGCCACGGGCGTCGGCGCCGACACGACGCTGGCTCGCATCATCCACCGCGTCGAGGAGGCGCAGGAGGCGAAGGCCAAGACTCAGGCGTTCATGGACCGCTTCTCGGCCTGGTACACCCCCGCCATCATCGTGCTCGCCGTCGTCGCGGGCCTCATCACGGGCAACATCGAGATGGCCCTGACCCTGCTCGTCATCGGCTGCCCCGGCGCCCTCGTGATCTCGATCCCCGTCGCCATCGTCGCGGGCATCGGCCGCGGGGCCAAGGACGGCATCCTCATCAAGGGCGGCGAGTACCTCGAGACCTCCGCCAAGATCAGCGCCGTCGCGCTGGACAAGACCGGCACGCTCACCGAGGGCAAGCCCTACCTCACCGATGTGGTCGTGCTCGACGCAGGCTTCACGCGCGGTGACGTGCTCCGCTGGGCGGCTCGCGCCGAGGCCGGTTCGGAGCACCCCCTGGCTCGCCCGATCATCGAGGCCGCTGCCGAGGAGGGCGTGAGCGTCCCTGGTCTGCCCGAGCACACCGAGCCGGTGCCCGGCAAGGGCATCGTCGCCACGATCGACGGCCGCCGCGTCGCAGTGGGCAACCTGCCGCTGCTGCAGGCCGAGGGCATCGCCGACACCGACGCAGGGGCGATCGCCGCTGCCGAGGCGGCGGACGAGCTGGCCGGTCTTGGTCGTACCCCGATGATCATCGCCATCGACGGCAGCGTGATCGGCGTGGTCGCAGTCGCCGACCGCGTGCGGGCCGACGCGAAGGAGATGGTGGCCCGCCTGCACCAGGCCGGCGTCAAGAAGGTCGTCATGCTCACTGGTGACACCCTGCGCGTGGCGCAGGCCGTGGCCGCCGAGGTCGGGGTTGACGAGGTGCGCGCCTCCCTCCTGCCCGAGGACAAGCTCGACGCCGTCCGTGGGCTGCAGGCCGAGGGGTACACGGTGGCGATGGTCGGAGACGGCGTGAACGACGCCCCGGCGCTCGCGGTGGCCGACATCGGTATCGCGATGGGTGCCGCGGGTACGGGCGTGGCGATCGAGACGGCCGACATCGCCCTCATGCGTGACGACCTGCTCAAGCTCCCGCAGGCTGTCGACCTCGCCCGCCGCACGGTGCGGGTGATGCGCGAGAACATCGTGATCGCCCTGTTCACAGTGGGAATGCTGCTCGCCGGCGTCATCGCCGGGGGAGTGACGATGACCCTGGGAATGCTGGTGCACGAGATCTCGGTCCTGGTCGTCATCGTCAACGCGATGCGCCTCCTGCGCCGCGTCCGCACGGCCCGGTCGGGCTCCGCGAGCCCCGCACCCTCCGGTGGGCAGGTGCGCACGCCGAGCGTGGTCGGCTGACGCGGAACTGGAAAACAAGCGGCCGGTGAGGTGAAAACCTCACCGGCCGCTTCCCCCTGCCTGCGGAATTCACACGGCAATGCGTTCCTCGCTGCGAGCCGCCTCGGCCCGCGGCTCCGGGTCTTCGACCTGCGCGAGCTTCGAGGGCCACCAGACGCGGCGTCCGACGAGCGTGAAGATCGCCGGGATGACGAGGGTGCGCACCACGAACGTGTCGAGCAGGATGCCGAGTCCGACGATGATGCCGAGCTGCGCGAGCGTGACGAGCGGCAGTACCCCGAGCACCGCGAAGACCGCTGCGAGAACGACACCGGCGCTCGTGATGACGCCGCCGGTGAGCGCCACCGCGCGCACGATGCCCTCGCGGGTGCCGTGTTCGGGCGTCTCCTCCTGCGCCCGGATCACGAGGAAGATCGTGTAATCCACGCCGAGCGCGACCAAGAACAAGAACGCGAACAACGGCGACGAGGTGTCGATGGCGGGGTAGCCGAGCACTTCGGTCGAGATCCAGCCCCCGGCGCCGATCGCGGCAACCGCCGACAGGGTGGTCGCGATGATGAGCAGCACCGGCGCCCAGAACGCCCGCAGCAGCACGAAGAGCAGCACCAACACCACGCCGAGGATCATCGGAAACAGCAACCGCTCGTCGGCCCGTGCGGCGTCGCGGCTGTCGAGGGCCTGAGCGTCGGGACCGCCCACGAGCGCATCCGCTCCGGCAACACCCCGTACCGATGCCCGCAGGTTCTCGATCGTCGTGAACGCCGCATCGGTCGCAGGCTCGGCATCGAGTACCACCCGCCAACGCGTGAGGCCGTCTTCGGTGCCGGAGCTGCCGGAGGCGCCGGGAGTGCCGGAGACTCCAGTGGGGTTGGCCTGCTCCACGCCCGGAGTGGCAGTGATCGCCTCCTGCACCTCGCGGGTCTTCGCGCTGTTCGCGACCACAGTCGTGGGCGTGGATTCACCTGCGGGGTAGTGCCTGCTCAGGGTCTCGAAGCCCTCGACGGCCTCGGCCTTCACCGTGAACTGGTCGGTCTGGTCGAGCCCGACCTTGAGTCCGAGCAGCCCTGCTCCAAACAGCAGCAGTACGGGCACGGTCGCCGCGAGAACCGGCGCCGGCCTGCGCGTCACGAACGAGGCCACCTTGTGCCAGCCACCCGAGGCCGAGGGGTCGGCGTCGCCGTACTTCGGGATGAACGGCCAGAACAGCCGTCGACCGCACAACGCCAGCGCCGGAGGCAGCACGAAGAGCCCGAAGACGAGCGCGACGAGCAGTCCGATCGACCCGGCGAAGCCGAGCAGGCGGGTGTTGGGCAGCGCAGCGAACAGCAGGGTCAGCAGCGCCAGCACGACAGTGACGTTGGAGGCGAGGATCGCAGGTCCGGCACCACGTACGGCACGCGCGAGCGCGGCGCGGTGGTCGGGGGTGTAGCGCAGTTCTTCGCGATATCTGGAGACGAGCAACAGGGCGTAGTTGGTGCCCGCGCCGAACACGAGGACGCTCGTGATGCCGCCGGTCGCGCCGTCGAGCGGCAGGTCGAGAACCGCCGCCACCTGGCTCGCGACCACTGCCGCCGTCCGGTCGGCCAAGGCCACCACCAGCAGCGGAACGAGCCACAAAACCGGCGAGCGGTAGGTCAGCAACAGCAGGATCGCCACGACTGCCGCTGTCACGGCAAGCAGCGTGATGTCGGCGCCGTCGAAGGCGCTCGCGATATCGGCGGCGAACGCGGGGCCCCCTGTGACCTGCACGTTCAGCCCCGCCGGCAGGCCGTTCACCGCAGCTGCGCGTACCTCGCCGACGACGGCGTTGAGGTCGAGCCCCGACAGCTCGGAGTCGATCGGCACGTTCGCGATCGCGGCCCGCCCGTCAGGTGACGGGATGATCGGAGGCGGCCCGCCTTGGGCTGCGCCGCCTGGCGGCGGCCCACCGGGAGCTGTGCCAGGCGGCCCGTCAGGCGTCGAGCCGGGCGGGGGAGCAGGCGTGAGCGTGCCCTGGGGCGGGATCGAGGGCGTCGGGGGCGGGGCGACACCACGGTCGGCCCCCAGCATCCGCTCGCGCGCCTCGGCAGCCGCGGTGAGATCGCCCGCTGTGAGGGCGCCACCGTCCGCGCGGCTGAACACCGCGATCGCTGGCGTCTCGCCGGCGTCGGGGAAGGTGGTGAGCAGTTCGTTCACCTGGGCCGATTCAGCGGAGGCGGGCAGCGAGTCAGGCCCGGAGGCGCCCCCCTGCGCAGACCCCAACCCCATCGCGCCGACAGAGAGCGCGATCCCCAGGACGAGCAGGAGCCACGACAGTCGCGCGGAGACGAGCCTGCCCACGGAGGCCCAAGCGCCTCGGGCTGGCTCGGTGGTGCGGGCGGGCGGCGAGGCGTCCGAATTCATGAGGGGACAATATCTTCGTAGCGAAGATATTGCACAACGAAAGTATCCCAGCGGTGTGGATGTGACCCGGCCGTATGATCGCCTCATGGGTGAGGGGCAGGAGGGTGGTCGCGAAGCCGCACGTCCCACGGACGCGCGCTTGGCGCTGGAACGCGATCTGGCCGAAGAGTTCGCCGCCCTCTCCACGGCCTCGCGGCACATCGAGCATCGGTTCAGCGAGCGCGAGAAGCTGCACCCGACGGATTTCCGCGCCCTCGGCGCTATCTATGTGGCCGAGAACGAAGGGCGGCCGATCACTGCCGGCGCGCTCGCGGCCGAGATCGATCTGTCCACCGGGGCCACCACTCACGTGGTCGAGCGGCTCGCTGCCAGTGGTCACGTCTACCGCGACGTCGATCCGCGCGACAGGCGCAAGGTGGTTCTGCGGTACGCCGACCATGGCCGCGCCGTAGCGCTCGGGTTCTTTCTACCCCTGGCAGGCCACACGCACGCGAGCCTGGCCGCGCACTCCGATGACGACATCCGTACTGCGATACGCGTGATCTCGGCTGCGGTAGCCGCGATGCGGGTGTACGACGACGAGTTGAGTGCACCGAGCCCCGGGTAGGTAGGCGGTACGTTGCGGAAGCCTGCGCGACATGCCGATTTCGCCCGAGCCCGGTCCAGCGTGTATGTTTTTCCCTGCATGCCAGACGCCCCCGGCGATCTGTTCCAACGATGAAACGGCTCATCCGAAGACGTGTGGCACGCCCCGATAGCTCAGTCGGCAGAGCGTCTCCATGGTAAGGAGAAGGTCTAGGGTTCGATTCCCTATCGGGGCTCAGGCAACAAGGGCGCCCCGTCGCGTACGCGGCGGGGGTCCTTTGTCTCATGGCGGGGTAGCTCAGGTGGTTAGAGCACACGACTCATAATCGTGGTGTCGCGGGTTCAAGTCCCGCCCTCGCTACCAGCACGATTTCGGCTCTCGCGGCCGAGCGCGTAGCATTGTATGTCGGTCTGCCCTCGTGAAGGGGCCTGCTTGTCGGCAGAGCTTCGTACGTGCGGCGTTGTACAGCCCAGAGAACGTGTGAAAGACAGGTAGCCGTGGCCAGCAAGAGCACTGACATCCGCCCCAAGATCACCATGGCGTGCGCGGAGTGCAAAGATCGCAACTACATCACCAAGAAGAACAAGCGCAACGACCCCGACCGCATCGAGCTGTCGAAGTACTGCCCGAAGTGCCGCAAGCACACGGCGCACAAGGAAACGCGCTGAGCTTGGCTCGTGGTGCCCGCCCGTAAGGGCGATCTGATCATTCGACGAAGGCCGCTGCCCTGCAAGGGTGGCGGCCTTCGTCGTTCCTCCCGCCCCGACACGCTCCGGCGAGCTGTGCCTCTCGGAGGCGAGATGCGCACCCATCCGCGACGATTCAGGGCATTTTCGGGGCTCGCGCCACATGCCGTGGGGCATAAGGTGACGCACATGACATCACTCGCCTCCCTGGAGGGCCACGTCTACCCGAGCGCCGAGCCGTTCGAGTTGGGCCGTGAGCACATCCGAGCCTTCGCCAAGGTCGCCGGCGTGACGAACCCGGTGCACCACGACGTGGAGGCTGCCCGCGCGGCCGGCTGGCCCGACCTCGTGGCGCCCGCGACGTTCGCGGCCGCGGTGGCGCAGCGTAGCGAATGGCTGCTGTGGCGCGATCCCGAGGTCGGTATCGACTTCAAGCGGGTCGTGCACGGCGAGGAGCGCATCGAGAAGCAGCGGCCGCTCATCGCGGGCGATGTCATCAGCGTGAACCTCACCCTCGATCGGGTACGCGAGGTGCGCGGCAACACGATGATCACGACGCGGGCCGACCTGGTCGACGCCAAGGGTGAGGAGATCGCGACCGTGTGGTCGATGATCGTGGTTCGGGGGGAAGACGCATGAGCAACGCCGAATTCGATATCAGCGCGCTCTCCGTCGGCGATGCCCTACCCGGCCGCACGGTGGAGATCGACCGGGAGCGGGTCGTCGCCTACGCCGCGGCGAGCGGCGATCACAACCGCATCCACTGGGACGACGAGTTCGCCCGCAGCGTGGGACTGCCCGGAGTCATCGGCCACGGGATGCTGACGATGGCCTCGGCCGTGGCCATGGTCGAGGACTGGGCCGGAGACCGGGCCTACCTCGCCGACTACCGCACGAAATTCGTCGGCTTCGTGCCGATTCCCTTCGAGGGGGTTGCGGTCGTCGACGTCGCCGGCACGATCAAGTCCATCGACCTCGAGGCGCGCACTGTCGTTGTCGAGCTGACCGTCACGCACGAGGGCGCCAAGGTCCTGGGCAACGCGCGGGGCACGGTCACCTGGCACTGAGCGGACGCACGGCTCCGTCGGCCTGAGCGCCTCCAGGCGGTGCGCCGGTGAAACGCCCGGGCGGTTCGATGGTGTCTTCGCCTCCGCGCGGCGTGAGCGTGGTCGCTGCGATCGATGGTTGCCGAGCACACGTACAGTCGGGGTGTTCTCGTGCGTGGCGAGCGTCGTTCATGACGCTCGGATGCGTCGCGCAGTCTGTTCGGTGAGGAGTACCCCCTGTGAAGGTCGAGCACGGTGTGCCGTTGGCGCAGATGACCACGATGAGGGTCGGCGGGCCGGCATCGCGCCTCGTCACAGTGGAAACGGCTGACGAACTTGTCGACGCGGTACGTGAGGTCGACGACGCCGACGAGCGCCTCGTTCTTCTCGGTGGCGGGTCGAACCTGCTCGTCGGTGACGCACCTGTCGAAGACACGGTGGTACGGGTGTTGACCCGCGGGGTGACGGTCGAGGACTCGACTCCGTGCGGCGGCGCGATCGTACGCGTCGCGGCGGGGGAGCCGTGGGACGAGTTCGTCGCCCGCGCCGTGGAGGAGGAGTGGTCGGGAGTCGAATGCCTTTCCGGCATCCCCGGACTCGTCGGCGCGACCCCCGTGCAGAACGTCGGCGCCTACGGCCAGGAGGTCGCGCAGACGATCGCCCGCGTGCGCACCTGGGACAGGGTGGCGGGGGCCGTGCGCACATTCACGGCGTCCGAGTGCGATTTCGGGTACCGCCAGTCGCTGTTCAAGGCCGCCCTCGACGGCGCGTCGCCGCGCTACGTGGTGCTCGACGTGACGTTCCAGTTCGAGCTCGGAGACCTCTCGAAGCCGATCGCGTACGCCGACCTCGCGCGCGGGCTGGGCGTCGAGCAGGGTGCACGGGTGCCGCTCGCGGATACCCGGGAGGCCGTGCTCGAACAGCGCCGCCGACGTGGCATGGTGCTCGACCCTGACGACAACGACACCTGGAGCTGCGGCAGCTTCTTCATGAACCCCGTTGTCCCCCAAGAGGACTTCGACGTGCTGCAGGCTCGTGTGCGCGAGCGGTTGGGCGACGATGTGACACCGCCGCAGTTCCCGGCTCCGGGTGGCTACGTCAAGACGAGCGCTGCCTGGCTCATCGACCGCGCGGGATTCGAAAAGGGCTACGGCGCGCCCGGCCCGGCCTCCCTCTCGACGAAACACACACTCGCCGTGACGAACCGCGGCAGCGCGACAGCCGGCGACGTGCTGGCTCTGGCGCGCAGAGTCCGCGACGGAGTGGACGAAGCCTTTGGCATCCGCCTGGTCAACGAACCGGTGCTGCTGGGCGAGTCCCTCTAGCTGTTCGCGAGCCAGGCGTCGATGCCCGCGTGCAGCCGCGTCTTCACGTCGGCGGGCGCGCGGCTCGCGTCGACAGACCCGCGTGCGAGCCCGGCCAGTTCGACATCGTCGAACCCGTGGGACACGCGTGCGATCTCGTACTGATCGACCAACCGTGAACCGAACAGCAGCGGGTCGTCGGCGCCGAGCGCCACGCGCGCTCCGACGTCCCTCAGCCGCCGTAGCGGAACGCGAGAGGGCTCCGCATATACCCCGAGGGCCACGTTGCTGCCGGGGCACACCTCGAAGCTCACGTCGGCGTCGACGGCGCGTTTGAGCACGTCGTCGGATTCCGTGGCGCGAACGCCGTGTCCGATGCGGTCGGGGTTCAGGTGATCGAGCACGTCGGTGACGGAGGGCGGCCCGAGCAGTTCGCCTCCGTGTGGCACGAGTGCCAGGCCCGCCTGCGACGCGATGCGGAAGGCAGGCCCGAACTCCGATGTCTCACCGCGTCGTTCGTCGTTGGAGAGCCCGAACCCGAGCACTTGCCCCGGCCCCTCTCCGGCGTGTTTGGCAGCCAGTCGCGCCAGCGTGCGAGCCTCCAACGGATGCCGTGTGCGGCTGCTCGCGACGATGATTCCGACCCCGGTGCCCGTCTCGCGAGAGGCGGATCGCGCCTCGTCGAGCACGATCTCCAACGCCGGGGTGATGCCTCCCACGAAGGGCGCATAGCTGGTCGGGTCGACCTGCAGTTCGAGCCACCCCGACCCCTCGGCGGCATCGTCCTCGGCGGCTTCGCGCACGATACGGCGCATGTCGGCCTCGCCACGTACACACGCACGAGCGGAGTCGTAGAGCCGCTGAAACCGGAACCAGCCCCGTGCGTCGGCGTCGGTCAGCGTGGGCGGCCAGTGGTCGGTGAGCGCGCGTGGCAACCGCATGCCGTGCGAGTTCGCCAACTCCAGAAGCGTGGTGAATCGCATCGACCCGGTGAAGTGCAGGTGCAGGTGCGTCTTCGGCAGGCTGGTCAGCGATCGCGTCACTTCGGTGCCTTTCGTCTGGGCTACACGCCGGTTCGTGCCGGATCCCCCCGGATCCCTTGAGACTCCGCGTGAACGCCGAAGGGGCACCCGCCTCCCTCTCGGAAGGACGGACACCCCCTCGTGCGTGCCTGTGCGGCAGTCAGATCGTTACTTGGCCTCCGCCAGCAGTGTCTGGATGCGGCCGACACCCTCGGCGAGGTCGTCGTCGCCGAGCGCGTACGAGAGCCGCAGGTAGCCGCTGGGCCCGAACGCCTCACCGGGCACCACCGCGACCTCGACCTCTTCGAGGATGAGGGCGGCCAGTTCGGCGGAGGTGGTCGGCGTCTTTCCGCGGATCGTCTTGCCCAGCACGCCCTTCACCGACGGGTAGGCGTAGAACGCGCCGGTCGGCACCGGACACTCGACACCTTCGATCGCGTTCAGCATGTCGACCATGGTGCGGCGGCGGCGGTCGAACGCGACCTTCATCTCGTTCACGGCGTCGAGCGAGCCCTCGAGGGCTGCGATCGCGGCGCGCTGCGAGACGTTGGCGACGTTGCTGGTCGCGTGCGACTGAAGATTGGTGGCGGCCTTGATCACATCGACGGGACCGATCATCCAGCCCACTCGCCATCCGGTCATCGCGTACGTCTTGGCCACACCGTTGAGCACGACGCACGTGTCGGCGAGTTCGGGCACGACCACGGGCATCGAGTGCATCTGGACGCCGTCGTAGGTGAGGTGCTCGTAGATCTCGTCGGTGACCACCCAGATGCCGTGCTCGACCGCCCAACGGCCGATCTGCTCGATCTGCTCGCGGCTGTACACGGCGCCCGTGGGATTGGAGGGAGAGCAGAACAGCAGCGCCTTGGTCTTGTCGGTGCGAGCGGCCTCGAGCTGCTCCACGGTGACCAGGTAGCCCTGGTCTTCACCCGCGAAGACCTCGACGGGGGTGCCGCCGGCGAGCTTGATCGCCTCGGGGTACGTGGTCCAGTACGGGGCCGGCAGCAGCACCTCGTCGGCCGGGTCGAGCAGAGCTGCGAAGGTGTTGTACACGGCCTGCTTGCCGCCGTTGGTCACGAGCACCTGGGCTGCGGTGACCTCGTAGCCGGTGTCGCGCTTCGTCTTGGCGACGATGGCGTCTTTGAGTGCCGGCATGCCGCCTGCGGGGCTGTAGCGGTGGTTGACGGGATCCTTGGCTGCGGCCACGGCGACGTCGACGATGTAATCGGGAGTCGGAAAGTCGGGCTCTCCCGCTCCGAAGCCGATGACGGGGCGCCCGGCGGCCTTGAGCGCCTTGGCCTTCGCGTCGACTGCCAGGGTCGCCGACTCGGCGATGGCACCGAGGCGGGCCGAGACCCGCGGGCGGGATGAGGACGCAGCGCTGATATTGGTGTTCGTCACATTCCCATCGTGCCATCGCTCCGGCGGGATTCGGTGCGCGGGGTCGCGCGACGCGGAGTGGGGCCGGTTGGAATCCCGGGCCCTCCTCCCGTATGCTCTACGTCTGGGTGAAAGCAGGCTCTGCGAAAGCATGCTCGAAACCCATAGGGCAGTGGCTCAATTGGTAGAGCACCGGTCTCCAAAACCGGCGGTTGGGGGTTCGAGTCCCTCCTGCCCTGCGCTGAACACGTCAGGAATCAGGCCGGCGTCAGGACGACATCGCGGTCCGCGAGTTTCCCGGGGAGTTTCTCTGGGGCTGCGGCGCCGGCGAGCGAAGAGATGAGGACCTGTGACCGACCAGAAGGCGGCGCCTGTGCAAGACGCCCGCAACAGGCGGGCAGCCGGCGGCAACGTGGTGACGCGGTTCTTCGCGTCGATCGGCCTGTTCATCAGCCAGGTTCTCGATGAGATACGCAAAGTCGTACGCCCCAGCCGCGAAGAACTCGGTCGATACACGATGACAGTGATCGTGTTCGTGACGATCGTGATGCTCTTCGTTTTCGGCCTCGACTGGTTGTTCACACGCCTGGTCTTCTGGGTGTTCGCGGAGTAACGGCCCACACGGGCAGCACGAGTCGGTTTCTCAGACGTACCGGCGGATTTCGCAGGGAGAAGGTAGGTCAGCGACGTGTCACAGGATTCGACGCCGCAGGAGCAGGTCGACGAGACGGCCATCGACGCCGAGCTGGACAACGTCGGCGAGGAGTTCGAGACCGCCGACGCCGCCGACCCCGAAGTGACCGGCGAACCCGACGACACTGCAGACGCGCCCGAGGCACCTGAGGCGACCACGCCCGACGAGCTCGCCGACGAACTGTTCGGCTCCGGCGAAGACGTTGACGCCGACGAAGCCGAGACAGCCGCCGAGGCTGCAGAAGCCGACGAGAGCCTCGACGTTGACGAGCCCGCCGCCTCCGACGACGTCGCAGAGGGCGAAGCCGCTGAAGCTGAGACTGGCGAGACTGGTGAGGCTGGTGAG
Source organism: Dermatophilus congolensis (assembly GCA_030538115.1). GTDB lineage: Bacteria > Actinomycetota > Actinomycetes > Actinomycetales > Dermatophilaceae > Dermatophilus > Dermatophilus congolensis_B. Next base: position 192,306 of record JAUNUP010000008.1, read on the forward strand.
GCCGACGAGGTGTCCGCGGATGCGGAAGAAGACGTCGACCCGGTCGAGGCCCTGAAGAAGGAGCTGCGGTTCCTTGAGGGCGAGTGGTACGTCATCCACTCCTACGCGGGTTACGAGAACCGCGTGAAGCAGAACCTCGAGCAGCGTGCCCAGAGCCTCAACCTGGAGGACTACATCTTCCAGGCCGAGGTGCCGATGGAGCAGGTGACCGAGATCAAGAACGGGCAGCGCAAGTCGGTTCGCCGCGTGCGCATCCCGGGCTATGTGCTGGTGCGCATGGACCTCACCGACGAAAGCTGGGGCGCCGTGCGTCACACGCCGGGCGTCACCGGGTTCGTGGGTAACGCCTACTCGCCGGTGCCGCTGAGCATGGACGAGGTCGTCTCGATGCTCGCCCCTGCTGTCGAGGCGAAGCCGGATGCCGAGCCCACCGCCAAGGCTGCTGCGACGTCGGCCTCCGGAGCGGGTGCCGCGCCGGTGCAGGTCGACTTCGAGGTGGGCGAGTCGGTCACGGTCATGGAGGGCCCCTTCGAGACCCTGCCCGCGACGATCTCCGAGATCCTGCCCGAGGCGCAGAAGCTCAAGGTGCTCGTGTCGATCTTCGGCCGGGAGACCCCGGTCGAGCTGTCGTTCAACCAGGTCGCCAAGATCTGATCAACGACACGAATCCGCTGCTCACAGTGAGTGAGCGGCTATGCAACCGGGTCATCGCCCATGGCGTGGGCCCACGAATGAGAAGGAACGAGAATGCCTCCCAAGAAGAAGGTCGCCGGCTACATCAAGCTGCAGATCCAGGCGGGTGCGGCTACGCCGGCTCCGCCGGTGGGTCCGGCGCTGGGTCAGCACGGCGTCAACATCATGGAGTTCGTCAAGGCGTACAACGCTGCGACGGAGTCCCAGCGCGGCAACGTCATCCCGGTCGAGATCACGGTTTACGAAGACCGCTCGTTCACCTTCATCACGAAGACCCCGCCGGCCGCTGAGCTGATCAAGAAGGCTGCGGGCGTCGCCAAGGGTTCAGGCGAGCCGCACAAGACCAAGGTCGCGAAGCTGACCCAGGACCAGGTGCGTGCGATCGCCGAGCAGAAGATGCAGGACCTCAACGCGAACGACGTCGACGCGGCCGCGAAGATCATCGCGGGCACGGCGCGCTCGATGGGCATCACGGTCGAGGGCTGACAAAACGTGCAGCGGAGGGTGGGAGCGCAGCGGAGCGAGCATCCCGCCCGAAGCGGAACGTGAGGAAGCCCGACGACAAGTACGAGGGCTGACGAACAGATTTGCCTCTTCGCCTGCACTGGCGGGAGGATTGTTGTTCGGCCGGGTTTCGACCCGGCCGCACAACATGTTCAGGCAAGACGTGCCGGGGCGGTGGGAGGGCCACGCGCGGGCCCGGGACCACGACTCCGTGGCTGCTCTAGGGCG
>JAUNUP010000023.1:0-24528 GCA_030538115.1 Dermatophilus congolensis
GACCCCGCTCCCATGCTTATGTAGTCCGCAGGTCACAGACCCAGCGCGTCTGCACCCTCCGGGCTCGAATCGCGCAGGAAGGTCACGCAACGCTCGTGCTCGGGCGACTCGCCGATCGCCTCCGCAGCCCGCGCCAGCGCAGCGAGCGCACGCAGGAACCCGCGGTTGGGCTCGTGCGACCAGGGCACAGGCCCGGCACCTTTCCAGCCGTTGCGACGCAACGCGTCGAGCGAACGGTGATAGCCGGTACGCGCGTACGCGTAGCCGGTGACCGCCTCACCGTCGGCGAGAGCGTCTTCGGCGAGCTGCGCCCACGCGAGAGCCGAATCAGGGTGCGCCGCAGCCGCCTCCCGCGCCGACGACCCGGCTGCCAGCAGTGCGGCAGCCGGGTCGTCGGGAAGCAGGGTGGGCGGCGGGGCGAGTAGGTTCTCTCGATCCGCCACAACCACTCCTTCGTAGGTCAGGCCTTGACGCTGGTACCGGCAGAGCGCAGGTCTTCGCACGCCTCGATGACGCGCTTGGCCATGCCCTCTTCGGCGGCCTTGCCCCAGGCGCGCGGGTCGTACATCTTCTTGTTGCCGACCTCGCCGTCGATCTTGAGAACACCGTCGTAGTTGCGGAGCATGTGCTCGGCGACCGGGCGGGTGAACGCGTACTGCGTGTCGGTGTCGACGTTCATCTTGACGACGCCGTAGTCGACCGCGTCGCTGATCTCCTGCTCAGACGAGCCCGAGCCGCCGTGGAAGACGAGGTCGAGCGGCTTGTCGCCGGCCTTGTCGCCGTACTTGGCGACGATGGCCGCCTGGCATTCCTTGAGGATCTCGGGGCGCAGCTTGACGTTGCCCGGCTTGTACACGCCGTGCACGTTGCCGAACGTCAGGGCGGCCATGTAGCGGCCCTTCTCGCCCAAGCCCAGCGCCTCGACCGTCTTCAGCGCGTCTTCGGGGGTGGTGTACAGCTGCTCGTTGATCTCGTGCGCGACGCCGTCTTCTTCACCACCGACGATGCCGATCTCGACCTCGAGGATGATCTTCGCTGCGGCGGAGAGCTCGAGCAGTTCCTGCGCGATCTGCAGGTTCTCGTCGAGCGGCACGGCCGAGCCGTCCCACATGTGCGACTGGAAGATAGGCAGACCGGTCTTCTTGACCTGCTCGGCCGACGCGGCCAGCAGCGGACGCACGAAGCCGTCGAGCTTGTCCTTCGGGCAGTGGTCGGTGTGCAGGGCGATGTTGACGTCGTACTGCTTGGCGACCTCGGCGGCGAACGCGGCCATGGCCAGCGAACCGGTCACCATGTGCTTGATCGTGGGGCCCGAGATGTACTCGGCGCCACCGGTGGAGACCTGGATGATGCCGTCGGAGCCGGCCTCGGCGAAGCCACGGATCGCGGCGTTCAGGGTCTGCGACGACGAGATGTTGATGGCCGGGTAGGCGAACGAGCCCTTCTTGGCCCGGTCGAGCATGTCGGCGTAGACCTCGGGGGTTGCGATAGGCACGTGATTCTCCTTGCGATGCGGGTACGAACCGGCGGCACGATCTGCGCGTTCAGCTCGATCTTGCTCACTGCTCGTGCTGCTGACCAGACGGACGGACCGCCCGGAGGGGCTGCTTTCATCCTACGGGTGAGGGCGGGTCAGTACGGCCCGAGGCGGCAGGTTGCCCGATCTGATCGCGTTACGGGCTCTGGTCGAAAACGTGGCGCCGCACCCAAGCGTGCATCGCGATCGCGGCGGCGGCACCGGCGTTCATCGAACGCGTCGAGCCGAACTGCGCAATCTCGAGAATGACGGCGCAGGCATCGATCGCCTCCGGCGTGAGGCCCGGCCCCTCCTGACCGAACACCATGACGCACTGCTGCGGGAGGTCGTAGGTCTCCAACGGCACCGCGCCGGGCACGTTGTCGAGGCCGATGATGGGGATCGGTGCGCCGCCCTCTCCGGCTGTGGCGGCCCACTCTTGCAGGTGCGCCACGTCGGGGTGGTGGAATTCGCGCTGGTAGCGGTCGGTGACCATCGCCCCGCGCCGGTTCCAGCGGCGGCGGCCGACGATGTGGAAGGCCGCGACGTTCATCGCGTTCGCCGTGCGGATCACCGAGCCGATGTTGAAGTCGTGGCCCCAGTTCTCGACCGCGATGTGCAGGCCGTGGCGGCGGGTATCGAGGTCGGCGACGATCGCCTCGTGGCGCCAGTAGCGGTAGCGGTCGAGTACGTTGCGGCGGTCGCCGTGGGCGAGCAGGTCGGGGTCGTAGCGCTCCGCCTCGTGGCCTTGCGGCCACTCCCCTTCCCACGGGCCGACGCCCACCTCTACATCGCTCACCGCGCCATTCAACCCCACCGACGCGAGAACCCGGAGTCTCACCCTTGGGGGCGAGGCTCCGGGCTCTCGGTGAAGCTGTGGCGTTCTTGACGTCAGCGGGTCTGCTCGTCGGGGCGCTTGTCCTGGATCGGGCTCGGCGTGTAGTTCTGGCCGAGGCCCTCGTTCGGGTTGTAGCCGGAGAGCTGGCCGGGAGCCTCCGAACCGCCCACGGCACCCTGCTGCCCCTGCTGGCCCGAGCCCAGACCGCCCTGGCCGGGGCCAGCGATGGTGCCGCCGCCCTGACCGAAGTTGACCTGGGGAACGACCTTGGCCGACTCCTCCGCCTCGAAGTACTCGGCCTTACGCACACCCGCCATGCCGGCGAAGATGTTGGTCGGGAACGACTCGACCTTGGTGTTGAGGTCACGCACGGTCGCGTTGTAGTAGCGGCGGCCAGAGGCGATGCGGTCTTCGGAGGCGGACAGTTCGTTCTGCAGGGCCATGAAGTTCTGGTTGGCCTTGAGGTCGGGGTACGCCTCGGTGATGCTCATGAGGCGACCGAGAGCCTGGTTGAGTTCGCCTTCGGTCTGCGCGAGCTGCTCGGGCGACTGCGGGCCGCTGATCGACTTCGCGCGCGCCGCCATCACGGCCTCCAGCGTGCCGCTCTCGTGCGCGGCGAAGCCCTTGACCGTCTCGACGAGGTTGGGGATGAGGTCGTTACGGCGCTTCAGCTCGACATCGATCTGACGCCACGCCTCTTCGGTGAGGTTGCGGCCCTTGATGAGCGAGTTGTAGGTCGATACCCCGAACACGCCGACGCCCACGACGAGCAGCACGAGGACGAGCAGGACGATGAGCACGGCGGACATGAAGTCTCCCCTGATTAGAGCGGCTGTGTTCCGAACTTCACCCATCGTAACGAGACGAGTGGCGCCAGACGTTCCCGGAAACCCCCAAGGGGTGAATCAGGCGAGGCCGAGGTCGCCCAGGCCGTAGGCGTACAAGTACGGCACTCCCGAAGCGGCCTGGATCTTCTCGGCGGCACCGGAGGATCGGTCGGCGATCACGGCGACGGCGACGACCTCGGCCCCCGCCTCTGTGCAGGCCTCGACCGCCGTGAGCGGCGAGCCGCCGGTGGTCGACGTGTCTTCGACGACGAGAACTTTGCGTCCCTTGATCGACGGTCCCTCGATGCGCTGCTGCAGGCCGTGAGCCTTCTCGGCCTTGCGAACGACGAACGCGTCGAGGCGCTTTCCGTCGGCCGCGGCCGCGTGCAGCATCGCGGTGGCCACGGGGTCTGCGCCCATGGTCAGGCCGCCGACGGCGTCGAACTCCAGGTCGGAGGTGAGGTCCCGCAACACCCTGCCCACCAGTGGCGATGCCTCGCCGTCGAGGGTGATGCGGCGCAGGTCAACGTAGTAGTCGGCCTCTTTGCCGGAGGAGAGGGTCACCTTGCCGTGGACGATCGCCTTCTCCTTGACGAGTTCGAGCAGGCGGGCACGGTCAGCATTCGAGTCGGTCACGCTCGAAGCCTATGCCGAGCCGCCCTTACGAATGTTCCTGCGGCGGGCCGGGTGGCTGCCGCGGCCGATGACCGCGCGAACGACCGAGCGGGGCAGCACATCGATCGCCGTGGAGAGGGCCGCGTAGCGCTTGCTCGGCACGCTGATGACGCGGCCACGGCGGGCGTCGGCGAGGCCCTGGCGCACGACCTCCGGGGCGTCGAGCCAGGCCAGCGCGGGTAGCGACGACATGTTCATCTCGGCGCGCTGGTGGAACTGCGTGTGGGTGAAGCCGGGGCAGACGGCGGTGGCTGTGACGCCGGTTCCCGCGAGTTCGAGGGCGAGGGATTCGGTGAACGTCGTGACCCAGGCCTTGGCGGCGGCATAGGTGCCGCCGGGGATGAACGCGGCGACCGACGCGACGTTGACGATGGTGCCCCGGCCCCTCTCGCGCATGGCGCGGCCGGCGGCGTGGGAGAGCACCAGGGTGGCGCGGCAGAGCACGTCGAGCATGGTCTCCTCAGCCGCGATGTCGCCTCTGAGAAAGCTGGTCCGTAGGCCGTATCCGGCGTTGTTGACGAGCAGGTCGATCGGCCCGAGTTCGCCTGCGGTGGCCACGCGCTGGGCGACGCGCTCGAGGTCGTCGCGGTTGCTCAGGTCGGCAGGCAGCACCTCGGTGCGGATTCCGTACGCGGCTCGCAGGCGCTCCGCCACGGCCTCCAGGTCGGAGCGGGTACGCGACACCAACACGAGGTCGTGCCCGGAGGCAGCCAGTTGGGTGGCGAACTCGGCTCCAAGGCCAGCACTGGCACCGGTGATGAGGGCTGTCGTCATGTCGCCAGCGTAGGCAGGCGGCTCCGGGCCCCATAGGGTGGCGGCGTGCGTATCGCGAGCTGGAACATCAACTCCGTCCGAAGCCGGATCGACCGAGCCGTGGCGCTGCTACAGCGACACGACATCGACGTGCTCACCTTGCAAGAGACCAAGTGCAAGGACGCACAGTTTCCGCTGTTGCCGCTGCACGAGGCCGGGTACGAGGTCGCGATGCACGGGATCAACCAGTGGAACGGCGTCGCGATCGTCTCGCGGGTCGGGCTGGAGGACGTGCAGGTCGGGTTCGACGGGATGCCGACCTTCGGTGAGCCCGAGCCCGCCGCCGAGGCCCGCGCGATAGCTGCGACCTGCGGCGGGGTTCGCGTGTGGAGCCTGTACGTGCCCAATGGGCGCGAACTCGACCATCCGCACTACCACTACAAACTCGAGTGGCTTCGGCAGTTGCGTGACCGCGGCTCCGAGTGGCTGGCCGCCGACGAGTCGGCGCAGATTCTGCTCACCGGGGACTGGAACGTAGCTCCCACGGACGAAGACGTCTGGGATCCGGCGTTCTTCGAGGGGCTCACGCACGTCTCGCAGCCGGAGCGCGACGCGTTCGACGCGGTGGTCGCGGCCGGTTTCGCGGATGTCGTGCGGCCCCACACGCCGGGCCCCGGCACGTACACCTACTGGGACTACCAACAGCTCCGCTTTCCCAAGCGCCAGGGCATGCGCATCGACTTCGCGCTCGCCTCCCCCGCACTCGCGGCCCGTGTGACGGGGGCGTTCATCGACCGCGAAGAACGCAAGGGCAAGGGCGCCAGCGACCACGCCCCGGTGATCGTCGACATCGACTGACCAGCTCGTCGAGTCGCCTTCGGGGGCTGAGCAGGGCTAGGGTTACCGACCAGACGCGGGGTGCCGCATGTGAGCGGCTGAGATCACACCCGTCGAACCTGATCTAGGTAGTTCTAGCGAAGGGACGTCAGCCATGGTCGGCGACTCACCTGTTCAAGCATTGCCCGTCGCGCCTGTCACGCCTGAGGCCATCGGGGAGGCCCTGGTCCGGCTGCGTGAGACCAGCCCGCTCGTGCAGAGCCTCACCAACATCGTCGTCGCGAACTTCACCGCGAACGTGCTGCTCGCAGCGGGCGCGGCGCCCGCGATGATCGACAACACACACGAGGCGGCCGGGTTCGCGGCCATCGCCTCCGGGGTGCTGATCAACCTCGGCACGCCCCAGGACGACACGACCGCGGCGATGCGGGAGGCCGCTCGGTCGGCCCACTCCGCGGGCACGCCCTGGGTGCTCGACCCCGTGGGAGCGGGCGGGCTGCCGTGGCGCACCGAGATCGGGCGTGAGCTGCTTGCCGAATATCGGCCCGTGATCGTGCGCGGCAACGCCTCCGAGATCCTCGGCATCGCGGGCGGTGTGGGAGGTCGAGGGGTCGACTCCACTGCGACCAGCGACGATGCCCTGGAGGTCGCCCTGCGGTTGGCCACGGAACACGGCTGCGTCGTCGCAGCGAGCGGCGAGACCGACGTCATCACAGACGGCACCCACACGGTGCGGCTGTCGAACGGCGTACCGATGCTCACACGCGTGATCGGCACCGGCTGCTCGCTCGGCTCCCTCATGGCGGCCTATGCCTCCGTCGCTCCGCCCCTGGTCGCGGCGGCCGCGGCCACCAGCCACCTCAACATCGCCGGCGAGTCGGCCGCCCGGCTCAGCTCCGGCCCCGGCAGTTTCGCCGTGGCATTGCTCGATTCGCTGGACGCTGTGACTCAGGAGCATGTGGCCGAGACCGTCCGGATCGCGTGAAAGGCCAGGTCACTGCACAGATGAACACCAACATTCCCACCAACTCCGCCGCGGACAACACCACAGACAGCACCACTGCGCAGAACGTCGAAGGGCGAAACGGCCGCCCGGCGCTGGACCTGTCGGTCTACCTCGTCACCGACACGGCCTTGTGTGGGGCTCTCGGCGTCGCGGAGACCGCGCGCCAGGCCGTCGCGGCGGGCGCGACGCTTGTGCAAGTCCGCGACCCTGACGCCTCCGACGACGAGTTCGTGGCCCTTGCAACCGAAGTCGTGCAGGCACTGCGCGGCTCGGGGGTTCCGGTGCTGCTCAACGACCGGGTGCACCTCGTTGCGGCCACCGGCGCCGATGGGGCGCACGTGGGCCAGAGCGACATGCCCGTCGCCGAAGCGCGTGCTCTGATCGGCGACAACGCGATCCTCGGACTGTCGGTGACGAACCGGGCCCAGTTGGAGGCTGCGACCTCCGGCGAGCGCTACCCCGCCTCCGCGCTCGACTACCTCGGGCTGGGCCCGATGCGTCCGACCTCGACGAAGCCGAACCACGCCCCGCCTTCCGGGCTCGACGGGCTCGCCCGCCTGGCCGCTGACTCGCCCTGGCCGACCTGTGCCATCGGAGGCGTCAAGGCGGCCGACGCGGCAGCGATCCGAGCCGCCGGCCTCGACGGGATGGCCGTGGTCAGCGCGATCTGCGGCCAACCCGACGTCACGGCGGCCACGCGCGAACTCGCCGAGAACTGGCACGCGCCCGCATCCGAGTAGCACCTCTCGAGGCGCCCAGGCCGCCCCGGTCGCGCCGCACTTGCGCAGCGAAAGGCGCCCACGAACCACCCCTGCGCATCACTGCGCGACCTGCGGGAAACCCCGCACGAAAGGAGATGCCATGGCAGCGCCGCCAGTGGCCTTGACCATCGCCGGAAGCGACCCCTCGGGAGGCGCCGGGATCCAGGCCGACCTCAAGACCTTCTCCGCCCTCGGAGCATTCGGCACCAGCGTGATCACGGCATTGACCGCCCAGAACACACAGGGCGTCACCGGGGTGCACGTCGTGCCGGTCGACTTCGTGCGCGCCCAATTCGAGACCCTCGTCTCCGACGTGCGCATCGACGCGATCAAGATCGGAATGCTCGCAGGCGCCGACCTGGCAAAGGAGGTCGGTGCGCTACTCACCGAATACCGTGGTCAGCGCGCGACCGACGGACTCGACCCCGTGGCCATCGTGCTCGACCCCGTCATGGTCGCGACCAGCGGAGACCGTCTGCTCGACGAGAACGCGATCGCAGCGCTGCGAGACCTGCTGCCCCTGGTCGACATCGTCACGCCGAACCTTCCCGAGGCGGCCGTGCTGCTCGACACGGAGCCCGCCTCCGGTATCGACGAGATGACCGCGCAGGCTCAACGCCTACGCGAGCTGGGCGTCAAGGCGGCACTCGTCAAAGGCGGGCATCGGCTCGACGAGGCGGCGACCGACATCCTCGCCGACGCATCCGGAGTCGTGCACCTCACCTCCCGTTTGATCGACACTAACAACACGCACGGAACCGGCTGCACGCTCAGCTCCGCGCTGGCCGCCCTACGCCCTCAGCGCGCCGACTGGCGCACCACCGTGACCGACGCCAAGAACTGGCTCACCGAGGCCCTCGCCCACGCCGACGAACTCGAGATCGGCCACGGTCACGGCCCGGTACACCACTTCCACGCCCTCTGGCACTGACCCCGCACTGACCCGCACGACGACCCAAGGAGATCAACATGACTACCCCCACCGACACCGGTTCGACCGCCTTCTCGGCGCAGCTCTGGGCCGAGACCGCCGAGTTGCGGGCGCGCATCGACGAGCTCCCGTTTCTGCGGCAGCTCGAAGATGGCAGCCTCGACCGCGAAACGTTCGACTACTACATGGTTCAGGACGCCCTCTACCTGCGCGATTATTCGCGGGCGCTCGCGACGTTGTCGGCGCTGGCTCCGACCTCCGAGGCGCAGGTGTTCTGGGGTAGGGCCGCGGTGGAGGCGATCGAGGTCGAGATGCAGTTGCACGGCGGCCGGGTCGGCGCGGAGGCCGACGCCGAGACGACCTGGGTGCCGTCGCCGACGTGCGTGATGTACACCGGGTTCCTCGTTTCGGAGGCGACCCGCGGCGGGTACGCAGCGCTCGCCGCCGCGGTGCTGCCGTGTTTCGCCGTGTACCAGGACGTCGGCACGCGCCTCGCCGCCCGCGTGCGCGCCGCGAACGGTGGTGAACTCGCCGGCCACGCCTACGCCGACTGGATCGCGACGTACGAAGACGAGGGCTTCGAGGCGTCGACCCAACGCGCCGGCACTCTCGTCGACGAGGTCGCCGCTGATGCGACTCCCGAGACACTCGCCCGTATGCGCCGTGCGTACGTCACGGCGACGACATGCGAGTGGATGTTCTGGGACGCCGCCCACCGCCGCGAGACCTGGCCTGTATGACCCACTGATCCACGGGTCGGTGTCAGGGCTGCGGCACGCCGCCGGTTCGCTGTGCGTGCGCCGCACGGAGGCCCAGGCCGAGGGCGCAGAGAGCTCCCGCCAGGGCGCAGGCCGCTGCTCCCAGGAAGACCGTCTGCACCTGCACGATGCCCGCATCGAGCAGGATCATCGGGTCGTGCAGGGCGGTCTCTGCGGGCAGTGTGGCCGTGTAGGCGTAGAAACGGCGCAGGCCGTACGCCGTGAGCAGGGCCAGGCCTACGACCATGCCGATCATCCGCGCCACGACTACCAGCGATCCGGCGACGCCGTGGGAGTCTGCATCGACGTCGTCCAGCACCGCCGCGTTGACCGGCGCTATGGCCAGCCCCAGCCCGAAACCCGCTGCGACCAGCGTGATCGTGACCGAGCCGAGGCCGGCGCCGTGCTCGGTGAGCGTCGACCTCCCCCAGGTCGACATGACGAACAGCGCGCCCGCCGCGAGCAGTAGCCCGACGAAGGCGACCGCGCCCGGACCTACCCGACGCAGCAGCGCGCCCCCCAGCAACGCCCCGATGGGCAGCGCCAGCAGAAACCGCACGAGAACCAGGGCGGCGGCGGTCTGGCTGTCGGTGAGGGTGAGCCTGGCGAGCACAGGCACGTCGACGACCACAGCCACGAGCGCCGCACCGACCGCGACGCTCGTCAGCGCACCGAACACGACCCGCCCCGTGAACAGGCCACGCGGAAACAGCGGCTCCGGCGCCAGTCGATGCCACGCGAGGCTCCCGAACACGGCCACTGCGGCCAGCGGCAACAGCACGACGCCCCATGGCCCCACCGCCTCCTTCTCGGGATCGGCGGAGGCGAACGACAACACGAGCGCCCCCAAGGCCACGGCGACGAGTACCGCTCCGGGCAGGTCGACTCGCCGAAGTACCCCACGGTTCGCGGCTGCCGCCAGCGCGACCCACACGAGGACCGCCACAAGCCCGAAGAGTCCCAGCGGTGTCGCGAGCCGCGTGCCGATAACGTCCGCCAACCCACGGATCGGTACGAAGGGCAGCCCCACAGTCACCTGGCGCGTGAGCCCACGAGGGGCGGCGAGCGCTAGCAGAACTGCAGCAACACCCACTGCGAGCAGGGCATATACGCCCCACCGGCGCTGTGGTGCCCTCTCCGGCGGCTCAGTGCCTCCGGACGACGTGGCGATCGTTCGCGTCCGCCCGGCCAAGGCCAGCGCCGCCGCGAGCAGCAGACCGAGAATGACGTTGAGCCAGAAGATTCCTCGCCAGTCGGAGACGGCCAGCACAGCCGCTCCGAGCAGGGGGCCGAGCACGCTGCCCACCTCCTGAACCGCGCCCACCACACCCAGGGGCGTGCCCCGGCGGTGGGGCGGCCAGAGGTCGGCGACGAGGGCCAGGGTCGCGGGCACGAGGCCTCCGCCGCCGATGCCCTGCACGACACGACCTCCGACGAGGACGCCGAGGTCGACGGCGAGCGCCGTCACGGCGGATCCGACGACGAACAGCGCCAGACACCACAGCAGCACCCGCCGCCGCGAGACCAGGTCGGAGAGCCGCCCGAGGAGCGGCAGTACCGCGATGTAGCCGAGTAGAAACCCGCTGATGACGGGCGTGGCCTTCTGCAGATCGTCGATCGAGAGGCCGACTCCGGCCATCATGTCGGGCAGGGCGAGCACGACGACGTACGTGTCGGCCGCTGCCAACGCCACCGCGATCGACGCCACGGTCAGCAACCACGTCGCGCGCCGAGCCGGATTCAGCGGCGCGGGCGGATGCTCGTCTCCCCCGGACGCCCGGCTCATGGGGGCGTGATCTCGACGGCTTCGCCGTAGCGGTCGAACATGACGTCGTACGTGGAGGTCGCGCCGGTGAAGAACGGGCCGCTCAGCGTGGCCTTGCGGAGCACGTCGGTGTCGGTGAGGCCGTAGCTCACCTCGAAGGTGCCGTTGACGTCACCGGTCGCGAGCAGCTCCGACACGTGCGAGCCGGCGACGGTGCCGGTGATCGTGCGCAGCACCTCCTCGCCCTCGCGCGCCTGGCCGCCGTCGACCGGATTCTCGGTGTGGGTGAGCAGCGACGACAGCCCGTTCTCGGTGGAGAACAGACGCACCGGGCTCGGCAGGCCCCACTCCGCCGGCGAAGTCTTGACGAACCTGCTGGTGAACGGCAGTTTCAGCCACAGATCCGGACCGATGGCGACGCTGTCGACTGAGGCCACGATGCCGCGGATGCGCGCGGTCACCGTGCCCGTGAACGCGGGCGTGTGCGTGCCGGTGGCGTCGAGACCGATCACTCCATCGGCATTTTCGGGCACGTCGCGCGAGGTGACGACCACATGCACGGAGGTCGCGGCGTCGGCTTGCGCCTTCGCCGAGGCGAGCCGGTCGGCTGGAGAAGGCTCGGGGGCCTTCTCCTCCTCCTGAGAGCATCCGGCGAGCAGGCCGCTCACGAGCGCGAACGCGCCGACGACTGCGAACGCGCGGGACGACGACACTGCGGCGCGGGTCATGTATCGACGGTACCGTTCACGTCTGCTGCCTGCGTCGCGCGACTCCCGCCCGCTCCGGAACAGCCGCTGGTCAGCATCCGATCAGGTGCCGTCAGCCGCCGATCAGTCCCGTCCATCCAGTCGCCACACGTGGGCCTATGCGCAGGTCACGCCACGACTGGTCGTTGCCGTTGACGTCGTAGTAGGCGTGTACGTCGCCGTTGGGTTTGATGCCGAGCACGGTGCGGCCGGTCGACGTGCTGCACGAACCCATGACGAGGCCGCTGAACATGCCCCACCCTCCGGTCGCAAGCCTGTGCGTCGTGATCCTGAAGGGTGACTGCCTCGGGATCATGTACGCCGCGACCGATCCGTTCCTGGCCAACCCGACGATGTCTTCGACCCGGCGATCGCCTCCGGCGTTCCACCAGCCCCCGAAGGCGAGCTGGCGCACGCCACCCCAACCGGCGGTGGCCAGAGTGCCGGCTCCGCGAACGGCGTACGTGTTCGAGACCGCGTAGCGCTTCAACGCTCCGGTGGTGGTGATGCCGTACAGGTACGGGCCGCTGCTGACGACCGTGCGGATACCGGCCCAGCTTGTGCCCACGACGGTGTCGGTGTGCGTGACTCTCGGCGTGTTGGCAGGGCGATCGAACACGGTGATCAGACGCAGCGCACCCGCGCTGTCGATGGCGAAGTACCGGTCGATGGTCAGGCCGCGGCTGGCGCTGCTCCCCGCGTACGCGAGGGTTTTCGGCATGTAGGCCAACGTCACGCCGATCGGTTCGAGGCTCGCCCTCGTGCCCTGCACGTGCGCGAGCGCCATCGAGCGGTCAGGCCTGACCATGGCCACCTCCGCCGAGCACGTCGACGGGAGCGTCGTGATCCGCGTGGCGGCCGGCACCGATCCTGCAACCGCGGGGGCGGCTTGGCTGGTGGCTGCCGGGATACCCAGCGCCGCCGTGGCTCCCACGAGCAGGGCTGCGAGAACGGACCGGCGAGTACGTGTTCTGGAGGTAGCGCGCGTCACCTTGGCCCCATCGGCAGCGACGCCCGCCAGGTGAGTCCCCGTTCGCCCCGCGAGACGCCGTCGGTGAGGATTCGCGGCTCAGGCATCGATCGCCTCCACTGTGGCGTCATCGTCGCGGAGATAGATGGCACACAGCGAAAACATGCGCCACGGCACCTCCACCCAACGAGGCGGGGTCCCGTGGCACATGTTTTCGGTTCAGCTCACCTACCATCACCTGTGCCACGGGACGGAGTCGTGAGGGCCCTTTCGCCGAGCCTCGCCTACTCCTCGTCCAGCACGTCGGCGTCGATGACCTCGTCGTCGGTGCTGGTCAGCGTGACCGGCACCGCGTCGTCCTCCGAGTGGCCCGTGGCGACCGGAGTCAGCGTGAGGCCCTCGTCGCCGAGAGTCGCGTCGACCGCGACCTCGCTGCCGTCGAGTACCTTGCCCGCGAGGATGAGTTTCGCGAGTTGGTCGCCGATCTCCTTCTGCACGAGCCGCTTCAGCGGACGGGCACCGTAGGCCGGGTCGAAGCCGGTGAGCGCCAGCCACTCCCGTGCCGCATCGGTGACCGTAAGGCGGATACGCCGGTCGGCGAGCCGCTTCGCGAGCGAGTCGACCTGCAGGTCGACGATGCGGCCCAGCTCATCGGTCGAGAGGGCGTCGAAGATGACGACCTCGTCGAGCCGGTTGAGAAACTCCGGCTTGAACGCGGCCCGCACCGTCGACATGACGGCTTCGCGCTTGCTCTCGTCGGTCAGCTGCGGATCGATGAGGAACTGACTGCCGAGGTTGCTGGTCATCACGAGGATGACGTTGCGGAAGTCGACCGTGCGACCCTGGCCATCGGTCAACCGACCGTCGTCGAGCACCTGCAGCAGGATGTCGAACGTCTCGGGGTGGGCCTTCTCGACCTCGTCGAGCAGCACGACCGAGTAGGGGCGTCGCCGCACGGCCTCGGTGAGCTGGCCGCCCTCGTCGTACCCGACGTACCCGGGGGGTGCGCCGATGAGGCGGGCCACCGCGTGCCGCTCCGAGTACTCCGACATGTCGATGCGCACCATGGCGTGCTCGTCGTCGAAGAGGAAGTCGGCCAGCGACTTCGCCAGCTCCGTCTTACCGACGCCCGTGGGGCCGAGGAAGAGGAACGAGCCGGTGGGCCGGTCGGGGTCGGCGATGCCCGCGCGGCTGCGGCGAACGGCATCCGCAACAGCCTGCACGGCGTCACGCTGTCCGATGAGCCGCTCGCCGATGACGCCCTCCATGTTGAGGAGCTTCTCGGTCTCGCCTTGCAGGAGGCGTCCGGCCGGGATGCCCGTCCACGCGGAGATGACGTCGGCGATGTCGTCGGCCTCGACCTCCTCCTTCACCATCGGGGCCTGGCCGTCCGTGCTGCTGCGCTGTTCGTCGCGCTGTGCCTGCTCGACCTGCGCCTGCAGCGCCGGGATCTGCCCATACAGCAGCGGCGCGGCCTCGTTGAGCTTGCCGTCGCGCACGAGGATCTCGGCCTTGACCTTGAGGTCGTCGAGCTGCGCCTTGAGGTCACCGACCTGGTTGAGGCCGGCCTTCTCGGCCTCCCACCGGGCGGTGAGGGCGGCGAGCTGTTCGGTGCGGTCGGCGAGGTCCTTGCGCAGGCGGGCGAGCCGGTGCACGGACGCTTCGTCGCTCTCGCGCGAGAGGTGCAGCTCCTCCATCTTGAGCCGGTCGACGGCGCGGCGGAGTTCGTCGATCTCGACGGGCGAGGAGTCGATCTCCATGCGCAGGCGCGACGCGGCCTCGTCGACGAGGTCGATGGCCTTATCGGGCAGCTGGCGGCTCTGGATGTAGCGGTTGCTCAGCGACGCGGCGGCGACCAACGCGGAGTCGGCGATCGCGACCTTGTGGTGCGCCTCGTACCGCTCCTTGAGCCCCCGCAGGATCGCGATGGTGTCTTCGACCGACGGCTCGCCGACGAAGACCTGCTGGAAGCGGCGCTCGAGTGCGGCGTCCTTCTCGACGTGCTTGCGGTACTCGTCGAGCGTCGTGGCGCCGACGAGCCGCAGCTCACCGCGGGCGAGCAGGGGCTTGATCATGTTGCCGGCGTCCATCGCGCCCTCGCCGGAGGCACCGGCGCCGACGATCGTGTGGATCTCGTCGATGAACGTGACGACACGGCCGTCGGACTGCTTGATTTCGTCGAGCACGCTCTTGAGCCGCTCTTCGAATTCGCCGCGGTACTTGGCGCCCGCGACCATCGAGCCCAGGTCGAGCGAGATGAGGCGCTTGTCGCGCAGCGACTCGGGCACGTCACCGGCGACCATGCGCTGGGCCAGGCCCTCCACGACGGCGGTCTTGCCGACGCCGGGTTCGCCGATGAGCACGGGGTTGTTCTTCGTGCGGCGGCTGAGCACCTGGATGACGCGACGGATCTCGGAGTCGCGGCCGATCACCGGGTCGAGCTTGCCCTCGCGGGCGACGCGGGTGAGGTCGGTGCCGTACTTCTCGAGCGCGTTGAACGTGTCTTCGGGGTTCTCGGTCGTCACCTTGCCGCCGCCGCGCATCTGCGGGATGAGCTGGTCGATCGCGTCGGCGTTGAGCCCGAACTGGCCCGAGCGCGCGATGGCGAGCAGCAGGTGATCGGTGGAGACGTAACTGTCGCCCATCGACTCCATGATCTGGCGGGCCTGCTCGATCACCGACAGGCCGGCGCGGGAGAGCTGCGGCGACGTCATCGAAGAACCGGAGGCCTTGGGCAGCTTGGCCAACTCCGCCTCCGCGAGGCGGCGGGCGTCGCGCAGCGACGACCCGCTCGCATCGAGCAGCGGGCCGGTGGTCGTCTCGGGCTGCTCGGCAAGGGCGAGCAGCAGGTGGGCAGGCTCGACGTTCGGGTTGCCGGATGCGGCGGCGTTGCGCGTCGCAGCCGAGAACGCCTCCTGCGCTTTGTTGGTCAGTTGCAGGTTCATGGACTCTGCGCGTCTCCTTCGAGTGGGACAAGTCTTTGGCATTGGCAACACCCACCGAAGTTGAGTCTATTCCACTCAACCTCGTCGGGTGCCCACCGTTGCGTGCGTCCCGAACTCCACCCCCGCGCCCCGTGCCTGTGCCCACCCCTTTGGCCCCGCCCCCGTGCCCCACCCCGCCCGTGCCGTGGCACCGGCGCTGAAAGGTGAGGTGACCGAGAACATGTGCCACGGCACCACCCGCGATGGGGTGCCGTGGCACATGTTCTCCCGCCCGATCACCTTCGACCTAGAAGTGCCACGGCACAAGAGGGGAGGGCGCCCCAGAAGTGCCACGGCACAGGAGGGAGGGCGGGCACCCAGCTCCGGGTCAGGCGTCGGCGGATTCCGGGTCGCGGGCCCACAGGTCGGGGCCGAAGACCTCGTAGCCGATGTTCTCGGGGTGAACACCCTTCTCGAGCAGCGACTTACGTACGCCGCGCATAAACGGGAGCGGGCCGCACATGAAGACCTTCGCGTCTGTGGGGATGTCGATGTCGTCGAGCATCATGTAGCCGGCCTTCGCGGGCTTGATCGTCGGCGCGGTCTCGGCGTCGCGCTCGTACCAGACCTGGCTCGAGGCGTTCTCCAAGAACTCGATGCGCTTGCGCATCTGGGAGTAGAGCGCCTGAGTCTCGTGCGCCACATCGGCGTGCAGCACAAGCACGCGACGGCGGGGCTGCCGCACCGTGATGTCTTCGAGCACGGCCGCCATCGGGGTGACGCCGATGCCTGCGGAGACGAGCACGAGGGGGGCGTCGGAGTCGTCGAGCACCACGTCACCGGCGGGCTGCGAGACGTCGAGCACCGTGCCGACCTGGGCGTTCTCGTACAGCCACGTCGACACCTCACCGTCGGGGGTGCCGTCGACACCGTGCACGCGACGGATCGTCACCTGCAGCGTGTCTTGGCCCGCTCCGTTGGAGATCGTGTACTGGCGCGGCTGGCGCTTGTCGCCCGGCAGGTCGATGCCGAGGGCCACGTACTGGCCGGTGCGGTGCTGCGGCAGTTCACCCTCCACGGGCTTGAGCGCGAGCGTGAAGACGTCGGCCGTCTCCTCCCGGCGCTCGACGACCGTGTACTTGCGCCACGGGTTCGCCGGGTCGGTGCCGCCGAGGGCGTACAGCTTGGCCTCTTCGGCGATGAGCATGGTGCCGAAGAGCCAGTACACCTCGTCCCAGGCGCTGGCGACCTCGGGGGTCACGGCGTCGCCGAGCACGGTGCCGACCGCCTTGAGAAGGTGGTGGCCGACAATCGTGTAGTCCTGGGCCTGGATCCCGAGCGAGACGTGCTTGTGCGCGATCCGCTCCATGACAGGCGTGAAGTCGGCGGCGTCGGGGTCGATGAGGCTGACCGCGTACGCGACCACAGACGCGGCGAGCGCCTTCGGCTGCTCTCCCACCGCCTGGTTGGCCATGTTGAACGTGCGCATGAGCTCGGGGTGCGCCGCGAACATGTCGGGGTAGAAGACCTTGGTGATCGCCTCAGCATGCTCAGCGACGACACCTGCAGTGGCCTTGACGACAGCTTCGGACGCGGGAGACAGCTTCATGAGCCGGTTCCTTTCATTTGCACGGGCTTAGCCAGATGAAAGGAACCTAACACCGCAGCCTTCGCGCAGCCCGCCCGGGGCAGAGGCGTTCCGGGTTACGCGCCCGCCTTCGCACGGCGGATTCGTTCGGGGGCCTCGTAGGGGGTGCCTTGGTAGACGACGTGGTTGAGCCAGTTGGCGTAGAGCAGAAAACCGTGGGCTCGCCACGAAACGATCGGGTCGCGTGTGGGGTCGTCTCCCGGGAAGTAGCCGTGCGGAAGCCTGATGGGCAGGCCCCTGGCCACGTCGCGTTCCCACTCCGCGCGGAGGGTGTCGCGCTCGTACTCCGGGTGGCCCGTCACGTAGAAGGCACGGCCGTCCTTGCGGCCCACGAGGTAGACGCCCGCGTCCTCCGAGACCGAGAGCAACTCCAGGTCGGGCACCGCCAGAATGTCTTCGGCGTGGGTCTCGGTGTGGCGCGAGTGCGGCGCCGGGAAGTACTCGTCGAAACCCTGCAGCAGCGGCGTCGCCGGCTTGAGCACCCGGTGCTGGAAGACGCCGAACATCTTCTCGGGCAACTCGTACTTCGGCACGCCGTAGTGGTGATACAGGGCCGCTTGCGCGCCCCAGCAGATGTTGAACGTCGAGTACACGTTCTCTTCGGCCCAGTCGAGGATGTCGCGCAGTTCAGGCCAGTAGTTGACATTGTCGAACGGCAACCGCTCCACAGGAGCGCCCGTGATGATGAGCCCATCGAACCATTCGTCCTGCACATCCTCGAACGTGCGGTAGAAGGCCGCCATGTGCTCGGGAGGGGTGTTGCGCGACTCGTGTGACCCCATGTGCAACAGCGAGATCTCCACCTGCAGAGGCGTATTGCCCAGCAACCGGAGCAGGTGGGTCTCGGTGGCGATCTTCAGCGGCATGAGGTTGAGGATCGCGATGCGCAGTGGACGGATGTCTTGCTGCAGCGCCCGTTCGTCGGACATGACGAAGACACTCTCCGCCTCCAGCACGGTGCGAGCCGGGAGGTTGTGCGGAATGTTGACGGGCATGCAGCTCCCCTAGTGGTCTGGTGGCCGCGTCGGCCCTCCACGCATGACATCGGCGGGAGGCCCTGCACCCCTGAGGGTCACGGCCGCACGTGCGCACCATCTTGACGCCAACGCCCCCGAGAGCGACAAAGGCGTTCGCAGCCCGGACAACGCACAACGTCGCTCCCCCCGGCATGTAGCCGGGAGGAGCGACGTCGTGCAGTTTGTTGTCACCGGGTATCAGCCGGCTATCACCTTCAGAGCACGGGCAGCTCGTCTCGGAGTCGATTCAACCCGTCAGCGGGGGCCGGCCCCGGGGTGGTCTTCGCGCGGAGCGGGGGCCGGAGCGGACGCCGCACCGTGACCGCGGTCGCCGGCCACAGCCGACGATCCCGACTCACGGGCCGGGATCGACTGCGTCGGCGGCGTTGACGAAGTCGACGGAGCGGGCGACGTCGCCCGGGTCGACGAGGCCGGCGGCGTCGGCGGCGTGGTGGGCCGCCCCGACGTGCCTGGCGCGGCCTGACCGGCACCGGGGCCTTCGCGCTGCTGGAGCTTGGCGCGCGTCTCGGCAAGTTCGGCCGCCTGCTCCTTCTCGCGCTTCTCGAGCATGCGGCGCTCGCGGTGGGAGCGGTACTTGCGCTTGGTGGCGAAGAACGCGAGCCAGATGCCCAACAGCAGCAGGAGCATCGACACTGCGCCGAGCACGAACATCGTCACGGGAGTGATGGCGACGACGTTGTTGAACATGTGCACTTCAGTGGCCATCGCCGTCTGCAGGGAGCCCGCCCAGAGGCAGAACCCGCCGACGGCCAGGGCCGCGATCATCAGGATGCCGCCGATAACGGCCATGTCGGTCTCCTCGTCCTGTCCGGATGTTCCGGGATGGCACGCATTCTCACGCGCCGTACTCGATCATTCTCGATGTCAGGCCCCCACATCGTCAGAAGGGCACAACAGAGGCTACGGCATCGAAACCGGTCTGCCCGGTTCATGAATCTGCGAAGTCGCCTTGACCGCCGGTTTGCTCGAGTGCTGCTCGTGCAGAGCGAGCCCGACAATGGAGGCGAGCACTATGGCCATGCCGACCCATTGACTCGGCGCGGGGCGCACCCCCATCACGAGAACGCCGATGAGCGCGGCCGTGAGAGGAAAGGCGAGCTCGGCGAGAGTGGCGCGCGAGGCCGGCGTGCGGCGGAGGGCTGCGTAGTAAAGGAGCAACGCGAGCAGACCGGGGAATATCGCGAGCAGAAGGAGCGGTGGCACCGCCGACATCTGCACTGCTACGGGCGTGCCGGTGAGGGCCACGATGACGGAGAGGGTCACGAACCCGACGACGAACCGCAACGCCGTGAGGTCTCGAAAGGCGAGTTCGGCGCTCGCCATGCGGCCGAGCACGGTACCGGCCGCCCACAGTGCCGCCGCCGAGAGCGCCAGAAGCGCGGAACTCGCCGAGGCGATCGTCACGCTCAACGGATCAGCGAACGCGAGCAGCCACGCCCCGACCAGCGCCGGGATCACGAAGAACACGAACCTCGGCCGCAGCCTTTCTCCGAGAAGGAGCGCTGCGAGAGCGACGGCGATGAGCGGCTGGAGCTTCTGCAGCACCTGCGGCGTGATCGGGTCTCCGACCCGGAACGCCAGGGTGAACAGGGTCGTGGCGAGCGCGGACGACCCGGCACCGATGACGAACACCGTGAGCCGCGTGCGCCACGAAGCAGCCCACAACCGCCGGAGCGCGGGCACAAGCCACGGCGAGACGAGCACCACGAGGATGAGGTGCTCCCAGAAAACCACGGCGAGCGACGGATACTCCTTGGCCAGCGGCGAGCGCCACAGCGCCGAAAGCCCCCAGAACGACGCGGCCAGCGCGACCAGCCATGTTCTATCCGTTCCGGCTGTTCCGGAGGTTCCGTTGGCACCTCGACTCGCGCTCACGCCGAAACCTCCGAGGGCGTCAGCCGGCGCAGCTCCGGCAGTACGTCGGAGGCGAAGGTGCGCAGAAAGCGCTCTTGGTCGTCGCCGGGGGCGTGGACGATGAGGTGGTTGAAGCCCAGATCGGTGTATTCCTTGACCGCGCTGACGATCTCGGTGGGGTCGTTCGAGACGATCCAGCGACGCGCGATCTGCTCGAGGGGTAGCGCGTCGGCCTCCGCCTCCATCTCCTTCGGGTCGGAGATCGTGTGCTTCTGCTCTGCTGAGAGCGACAGCGGCGCCCAGAAGCGGGTGTTCTCCAGAGCCTGCTCGGCGTCAGGATCCCAGCTGACCTTCATTTCGATCATGCGATCGATCTGGTTCACGTCTCTGCCCTTGGCTTCCGCGCCCGTCGCGAGGCCGGGCACCAGCCCGTCGGCGTACAGCTCACGGCCCTTGCCAGAGGTGCAGATCATGCCGTCGCCGTAGCGGCCGGCGTAGCGCGCCATCATGGGGCCGCCCGCGGCAATGTATACGGGGATGCGCTCGTCTGGGCGGTCGTAGATGAGCGCGCCACGCGTCTGGTAGTACTCGCCGTCGAAGTCGACCGGTTCCCCCTCCCACAGCCTGATCATGAGGTCGACGGCTTCGCGGAGGCGACCGAACCGCTCCTTGAACTCGGGCCAGCCGCCCGGCGGTACCGAGCCGACGGCGACCTCGTTCAGCGCCTCTCCGGTGCCGACGCCGGCGATCACCCGGCCGGGAGCCAAGCACGCCAGGGTCGCGTAGGTCTGTGCGATCACGGCCGGGTTGTAACGAAATGTCGGGGTCAGAACACTTGTCCCGAGAACCACCCGCTCGGTGCGGGCCGCAACGAACCCCAGCCAGGCGATCGCATTCGGCGAATGCCCGCCGGTGACGCGCCATGGCTGGAAGTGGTCGCTGATCGTGACGGTGTCGAGGCCGACTTCTTCGGCCAAGACCGCGAATCCGGCCAGGCGGCTCGGGTCGAACTGTTCGGCAGATGCCTTGTAGCCGATTCGGAGCAAAGGTGCCATGACTTCCTCACTGTCTATCGAGGCCGGTGCCCGACGCATCGAGAACCAAGCTGCCGACCGGTGCGTTGCGGCTCATCACATCGTCGACTCCCCCAGCCTGCCAGGCCGAACCGACAACATGCCCGTCAGGGCCGTGGGACCCGCGATCAACCGAACGATGAACCTAGCGATCGACCACGTCGGGTTCGTGCTCTTCGGTGACGCAACGCTCGCCGCATTCGAACGCGCGCGGCGACAACACCCGGCAACCTCCCACGAAGAACCCTGAGAGCTAGTTGAATTACATCTGTGTGCGTTCTGAACGCATGATGTACCGAGAGATTTCGACGATGAAAGGACTCGGGATGAAACGACGGACCCTCATGGCCGTCGTCACCGTCGGCGCGCTCACCGTGAGCCTCGCCGCGTGCGGTGGCGGCGGGTCGGGAGGGGGTGCCGAAAAGACGATCCTCCGACTCGCGTTGAACCAGACGGAGAAGCACCCCTCCTACATCGCTCTCGACGACTTCAGCAAGAGGCTGGAGGCGGCTTCAGGCGGTCGCTACACCATCGACATCTTCCCCAACGAGGTGCTCGGCGCACAGCAGGAGATCCTCAACCTGCAGCGCAACGGCATCGTCGACCTGGCGATCATCTCCAGCACGCAGCTCGAGAACATCAACAAGGACTTCCAGGTCTTCAACCTCCCGCGCGTGTTCGACTCCGTCGACCACCAGATGAAGGTCATCAACGACCCCAACATTTCGGGCCCCCTGTTCCACTCGCTGGAGAAGAGCAACAACCTGCTCGTGCTGGGCGGGTTCACTCAGGGTGAGCGCAACCTGTACACGAAGAAGGCGATCAAGACGCCGGCCGACATGGCGGGCCAGAAGATCCGCGTGCAGGAGAGCCCGGTCATGCTCGCGATGATCCGCGCGATGGGCGGCAACCCGACCCCGATGGCGTACGGCGAGGTCTACACGGCCCTGCAGGCCAACATCCTCGACGGCGCCGAAAACAACGAGGTCTCGTACTTCACGCAGAAGCACTTCGAGGTCGCGCCGATCTTCACGTACACCAAGCACCTCGTCGGCCTCGACTACATGGTGGCCAGCACCGACGCGCTCAACAAGATGACCCCCGAAGACCGCACGATCTTCGACGCCGAGTGGACCAAGACCTGGCAGCACTTCGTCGAGCTGTGGGGCACCGCCACCCAAGAGGCCATCGATGGGGCCAAGGAAGGCGGCGCCACGTTCGCGGAGATCGACACCGCACCGTTCGACGAGAAGCTCAAGCCCGTCGCCGAGTCGCTGCTCTCCAGCGACGTGCAGAAGGAGATCTACGCCAAGACCCGAGAGGCGGCGGCCCAGTGAAAGCTCTCACCACCGTCCTGACCAAGATCCTCGAGGTCATCTGCGCGGTCTTGTTCGCGTTGCTCGTCGTCATCGTCGTGTGGCAGGTCATCGCACGACAGTTGCTCGACAACCCGCAGGCCTGGACAGAAGAGGCCTCCCGCATGACGTTCGTGTGGCTCGGCCTGTTCGCTGCGGCTCTCGTGTTCGCCGAGCGCGGCCACATCGCCGTCGACTTCGTCGTGCGCATGTTCGGTAACGGCGCCCAGAAGGTCGTCGCGATCGTCGTGCAACTGCTCATCATCTTCTTCGCGCTGGCCCTGCTCGTTTGGGGTGGCTGGGTGGCGGGACAGGGTGCGGGCAACCAGCACCTCGCCGCCCTCGACTTCCTCACCCTCGGCCAGATGTACATGGTGATGCCGATCACCGGTGTGATCATCACGCTGTTCGCGATCGAGAACATCATCAGCATCGCCAACGGCTCCGAGCCGGCCTTCGCCGCCTCCGAGGAGGAGGAACTCCTCGAGCAACTCGAAGCCGAGGGGGCCCTCTCCCACGAGCCGATCGACACCGTCTCCGACGACGAGAAGAGGGGCTGATCTGCCATGGATCCTGTGAGTCTCGCCGGCATCGTCCTCGTCGTCGGCATCGCCGCCTGCATCATCTTCGCCGTGCCGATCGCTGTCGGTATCGGCTTGTCGAGCTTCACCGCCGCCATGGTGCTGCTCGACTTCGACAAGGCCGCCATCGTCAGTGCCCAGAAGGTATTCACGGGCATCAACAGCTTCACGCTGCTGGCCATCCCGTTCTTCGTGTTGGCCGGTGTGTTGATGAACTCCGGCGGTATCGCCGGGCGGCTCATCGACGCGGCCAAGGTCCTGGTCGGCAAGATGCCTAACTCGCTCGCCCAGACCAACGTCGTCGCCAACGCGATGTTCGGAGCCGTCTCCGGTGCCGCCGTCGCTGCGGCCGCCGCCATCGGCACGGTCATGACCCCACGCATGCGCGAAGAGGGGTACGACCGCAACTTCGCCGCCGCGGTCAACGTGGCCTCCGCTCCCTCCGGCATGCTCATCCCGCCGAGCAACACGTTCATCGTGTACTCGCTGGTCTCGGGCACGTCGGTGGCCGCGCTGTTCATGGCCGGCGTCGGCCCGGGCCTCGTCTGGGCCATCGCCTGCATGATCGTTGTCGCGATCCTCGGCCGTAAGTACGGCGGCACCGCCAAGGCCCAGCGCCCGACGATGGCGCAGTTCTGGATCACCATCTGGCGTGCCGTTCCGTCGCTGCTGATGATCATCATCGTCGTCGGCGGTATTCTCTTCGGCTGGTTCACCGCCACCGAGAGCTCGGCCATCGCCGTCGTGTACTGCCTGGTGCTCGGCTTCGCCTACCGCCAGCTCACGGTCAAGGCACTGCCGGGGTTGCTGCTCGACGCCGCCCGCACCACCGCCATCGTCATGCTGCTCGTCGGTGTGTCGACGGTGCTGTCGTTCGTCATGTCGTTCGCGCACATTCCGAGGCTCGTCTCCGACGCGCTCCTGGGCATCAGCTCGAACGGCAACGTCATTCTCATCATCATGATGCTGATCCTGATGGTCGTCGGCTGCTTCATGGACCCGACCCCCGCGATCCTCATCTTCACGCCGATCTTCCTGCCGATCGTCGAGGGCTTCGGCATCGACCCGCTGCACTTCGGCACGATGATCGTCTACAACCTGTGCGTCGGCGTCATCACCCCGCCGGTCGGCAACGTGCTCTTCGTCGGTGCCCGGGTTGCCGGGCTCCGCATCGAGCCGGTCGTCGGCAAGCTCGTGTGGTTCCTTCTCGCACTGGTCGTCGGTCTGTTCCTCGTCGTGTTCCTGCCGCAGATCTCCATGTGGCTGCCGACGAACATGGGCCTGACGTAACCCGCGTTCGCAGACGCCACGAAGCCCGGCTCCCCTACTCGAAGGGGTGCCGGGCTTCGTCGTTGTGCTCACCTTCTCGCGGGGGTCCCATGGCACATGACAACCCCTGCGTGCACCTACCAGCGACGGTGCCATGGGACGGGGAGGACGCACGGGCCAGCCGGATCCCCTGTTCCCGGGCGGACGGCCGGCCCCAGCCCCCGTTCCGCGGCACTGGTGCGAACACGTAGCCTGCGGGGATACATGTGCCGCGGAACCCACCGGAAAAGGCGGACGACCTCCTCCGGCTTCGTCAGTGGGGTCCCATGGCACATGACAACCCATACGCGCACCTACCAGCGACGGTGCCATGGGACGGGGAGGACGCACGGGCCAGCCGGATC
>JAUNUP010000023.1:24628-43760 GCA_030538115.1 Dermatophilus congolensis
CCTGTTCCCGGGCGGACGGCCGGCCCTAGCCCCCGTTCCGCGGCACTGGTGCGAACACGGGGCCTGCGGGGATACATGTGCCGCGGAACCCCACCGGAGAAGGGGAAGCTACTCCGGCTTCGTCCAGGTGCTTGTCGCCGTCACCGTTCCTGCTGCGGAGCGGGTCTCGGCTCCCGCCTCGACACCCTCCTCCGCGGCGAGAGCCGCGACCGTCTGCGGGCCCACCGCCGGGGAGACGAGGCGGTACGCGAACTCGCGGCCCGCCAGGTCCACCCCAGCACGACGCGCGACCTCGCTCATGAGAATCGCCTGCAACGGACCGTGGATCACCAGGTCGTCGTAGCCCTCGTGGCGAGCCCAGTTGTGGTCGTAGTGGATCCGGTGGGCGTTGTACGTCAGAGCGGAGAAGCGGAAGAGCAGAGGCTCGTCCACCGCGAGGTCGATACGACCTTCACGCTCGGGCAGGGGCTCGTCGCTCGGCACCGTGCGGGGCAGGCTGCCGCCCCCAGGGGCGCGGTAGACGATGTCCTGCTCCTCCGCGATGGCCAGCTCGCCACCCTGGGTGAACTCGCTGCGCACCGTGACGATGAGCAGCTTGCCTGAACGGCCCTCCTTGGTGACCGACGAGATCACCTTGGTCGTGCGGGTCGCCTCCTCGCCGATGCGCAGGCGACGGTACGTGGTCACGCGACCACCCGCGAACATGCGGCGCATGCCCGGCTCGGCCGGCGCCGGGATGCCGGTCGTCGGGTGCCCGTCGGGCCCGATCTCCGACGTCGGAGGCCGGTTGACGAGGTACATGAGGTGCCACATCTCCGGCACCTCGCCCTTGGGCAGAGACGCGGGGTCGAGGCCGACGAGCCCGGCGAACGACTCCACCTGCTCGGCCGAGATCACCTCGGTGCGGGTGACGCTCTCGGGCGTCGTGTCAGTGCTGGTCATGGAAGTTGTCCGTTTCGTCGAGTCGTGAAGTCAGATGCTCGGGCGGGTCCCGCGGCGCCAGAAGCGAGCGCCGCGGGACCCATCACCGGTCAGGCTCGGGCGAGGATGCGGCGGGCCTTCTCGCGCACCGGCTCGTCGACCATGTGGCCGTCGTACCAGATCGCGCCCGTAGCGCGGCCCTCGGCCTCCGCGGCGGCGGTGGCGTCGAGCACTCCCTGGGCCCACTGCTTCTGCTCCGGAGTCGGGGCGAACGCCTCGGCTGCCGGGGCCACCTGCTTGGGGTGCACGCAGAGCTTGCCCGCCATACCCAACGCGCGAGCGGACCGGGCATCGGCGGCGGTGGGCTCCGTGCCCGACAGGTCGGTGGTAACCCCGTCGATCGGCCCGGCCAGCCCCGCGGCACGGGAGGCGAGCACGAGCTGCATGCGGGCGAAGAGCAGGTTCTCGGGGGTCTCGTCGGCGTCGATGTCGACGCTGAAGTCGATGGCCCCGAACGCGATCCGCTCGACGCCGGGCACGCTGCCCAGCTCGCGCGCATCGAGCACGCCCACTGCGGTCTCGACGAGCGCGATGAGCGGCAGGCCCGTCGCCTCGTGGATGGAGGCGAGCGACGCGGCGGAGGCGGCCATCGGCACCATGACACCGACGATGCCCTTGCCCGGCTGCCCCGACTCCTGCGCGAGCGACGCCATCGCCGCCACGTCGGCGTCGTGGGCGGCCGTACCGGCGGCGTTGATGCGCACCACCGCACGGCCTCCGTCACGCAGCCACGCCACGACGTTGTCGCGGGCAGCGTCTTTCGCGTCGGCCGACACCGCGTCTTCGAGGTCGAGGATCGCGAGGTCGGCCCCGGCGCTGGCCGCCTTGTCGAAGCGTTCTGGCCTGTCGCCGGGTACGAACAGCCACGTCTGCGCTGCACCGAGCGCCGACGCGTCACCCGCCGAGCCGGAGGAGGAAGGGCCCGCCGTAGCGCTGCGCTCCCCCTCTCCGGCCCGGGCGGCCGAGGGCTCGGTCGTCACGGGGCGACGCTCCCCCGCTTGACGAGCTGGCCGGCGATGACGTTCTTCTGGATTTCGTTGGTGCCCTCACCGACGATCATCAGCGGCGCGTCACGGAAGTAGCGCTCCACGTCGAACTCGGTCGAGTAGCCGTAGCCGCCGTGTACGCGGATGGCGTCGAGCGCGATCTGCATGGCCACCTCGGAGGAGAACAGCTTGGCCATGCCGGCCTCCATGTCGGAGCGGCGACCGGAGTCGTAGGCGCGCGCCGCGTGGTGCGTGAGCTGGCGGGCGGCTTCGAGCTTGGTGGCCGACTCGGCGAGGTAGTTGCCGATCGACTGGTGCTTCCAGATCGGCTTGCCGAACGACTCACGCTCCTGCGCGTACTTGAGGGCGTCTTCGAGAGCCGCACGACCCACTCCGAGGGAGCGGGAGGCGACCTGCAGGCGACCGGTCTCCAGACCGCGCATCATCTGCGGGAAGCCCTTGCCCTCGACACCACCGAGCAGCTGCGACTCGGGCACGCGCATGTTGTCGAACGTGATCTCGCAGCTCTCGACGCCCTTGTAGCCGAGCTTGGGCAGGTCGCGAGACACCGAGAAGCCCTCGACCTCGCTCTTGTCGACGAGCAGGATGCTGATGCCCTTGTGCGGCGGGTTGGCGGTGGGGTCGGTCTTGAGCAGCAGCGCGATGAGGCCGGCACGGCGGGCGTTGGTGATCCACGTCTTGCTGCCGTTGACGACGTAGGTGTCACCGTCCTTCTTGGCGGAGGTGCGCATCGCCTGCAGGTCAGAACCGCCACCGGGCTCGGTGAGCGCCATCGTGGCGCGCAGCTCACCGCTGGCCATGCGGGGCAGGTACTTGTCCTTCTGCTCCTGGCTGCCGTAGTCGAGGATGAGCTTCGCGACGACGGTGTGGCCGCCCATCGCGCCGGCAAGCGACATCCAGCCGCGCGCCAGCTCTTCGGTGACGAGGCAGTACGCAGGCATGCTCACCGCGCCGAAGCCCCACGGCTCCGGGATCGCCAGGCCGAAGATGCCCAGCTCCTTCATCGCCTCGATCTGGTCTTCGGGGTAGGTGTTGTTGTGCTCCAGTTCCTGGACGACGGGCTTGACGTCGCGGTCGACGAACTGACGAACGAGGTTGACGAGCTCGCGCTCCTCATCGGGCAGATCGATCATGGTGATTCTCCTTGGTGTGTCGCAGATCAGGTGTGATCAGGGCGGTCGATGGTGTCGGCTGTTCGGTTGCGGTGGTGCTCAGAGGACCTGTTCGCTCAGGTCTGCGGTGCGTGACGGAAAGGTGTCGCGCATGATCGCGGCCGCTTGCGGCCACGACGCGGTGTGCAGTGCCTCGGCGGTGACGGACGCCAGGCCCGCGTCGAGGCAGTCGGAGACTTTGGCGTGCATCTCCTGCTCCGACGGAGGCCGTGCCGGCGCCCCGGGAGGCAGGTCGAGCCGCGCGACGAGCGGCTCACCCGCACCGGTCAGGCGCACCTCGACGACGGTCTCGCCGTCGAGCAGCCCGTCACCACCATCGACGGTGACGACCTCGACCCGACGCAGTAGCTGCTGCGCCTCCAGGCGGTTCACGGCCTCGTCGCTGAACGCGGCGAACCCGGAGTGCTCGTCGAGCAGCGCTGTGGCGACCGCGTATTCGAGGCTGAACTTGGCCTGCAACCCGGTGACGGGCCGGTGGTGGTGCAGGGGCGTGATGGCCCCGGCGAGGGTGCGCACTGTGATGCTCTCGACGGCCTGCACCCCTCCGGCTGCGGTCACAGCCTCCCGCAAGGTGGCTGCTGCGGCGATCGGCCTCTGCAGCGCATAGCAGCAGGGGTAGATCTTGATCGCGAGCCCGTCGGGCACGGCCGTGCGGTCGGTCGTGGAGGCGACGAGCGCCTCCGGGTCGCCGCCGAGCAGTCGCATCCACGCCTCGATCGCGGACGGATCTGCGGTGGCCCCGGCCTCGGCCAGGGTTGCCGCACGTACGCCGGCGTCGGCGGCCAGCCCGACCTGCAGCGATTTCGCGTCGGTGCCGAACGCTGCCTGAACTCCACCGGAGGCGGGCACTGCGAGGGCGAGGGCCGCCGCCGTGCGCTCCCGGTCGAGTTCGAACACGCTGGCCGCTACCGCGGCGGCGGCCAGGGCCCCCGCCGTGGTGGTCGCGTGCCATCCGGCCTGGTAGTGGCCCCACCCGAGGGCGGTGCCGAGCCTGGCCATGACCCCGGCGCCGACGAGGTAGTCGCGAGCATCGCCTCCCAGGGCCAACGTCACCGGCACGCAGACCGTGCTGATGTGCGTGGTCGAGGGCATGTGCAGGTCGTCGAAGTCGACGATGTGGGTCATGGTGGCCCACATCCCCGCCTCCTCGAGCCCGCGAGCGGCGATCTGGGCGATCGGCTCGTCGGCGGCGGCCAGCGCCACTGCCACGGAGTCGATCAGTGCCCGCTGCGCCAACGCCAGGTCGTCCGCGGTCGGTTCGAGCTGCACGGCCCAGTCGGCGAGCGCCCCAGCAACACCGGTGGCCTGCTGCGCCACGCTCATTCGTCGACTCCACGGTGCGATTCGGCCTCTTCGGAGCCGGTGCCCGCCGCATCCGACGGCTCTTCGGATGCGGCGAGCCCGAACTCCGCGAGCACAGCGGAGGTGTGCTCGCCCAGGGCCGGAACCGGCCCCATCGCCGGCACGAGGCCGTCGAGGTTTGCGGGGGGAAGCAGGGCATTCACGTTGCCGTTGGGGGTGCCGATCTCGCGCCACCGGTCACGTGAGGCGAGCTGCGGGTGTTCCCCGAACTCCTTCATCGTGCGCAGCCGCGCGTTGGCGATGCCCGCCTGCTGTAGGCGGTCGGCCACCTCGTCGGCCCCGACATCTGCGAAGCCCGCCTCGATGATCTGCATGAGCTCCTCGTGGTTGGCCACGCGAAGGCTGTTGCGAGAGAACCGCTCGTCGGTGGCGAGGTCGGGTTGGCCGACCACGTCGCTGCAGAGCTTGGCCCATTCGCGTTCGTTCTGCACGCCGAGAAAGACCTGCTCGCCTCCGGCGCAGTTCACCGGGCCGTAGGGCGCGATGGCCGCGTGCCGGGCGCCGGTGCGCTTGGGCGCGTTGCCGCCGTAGGTGGCGTAGTAGTACGGAAAGTTCATCCACTCGCCGAGGGCCTCGAGCATCGAGATCTCGACGGTGGCGCCCTCCCCGGTCTGCAGTCGCCGGATGATCGCGGTGAGGATGCCGGTGTAGGCGTACATGCCCGCCGCGATGTCGGCGATCGAAATGCCGACCTTGCTCGGCGTCTCGGGGGTGCCGGTGATCGACACGAGCCCCGCCTCGCACTGAACAAGCAGGTCGTAGGCCTTCTTGTCGGCGTACGGCCCCGCCTCTCCGTAACCGGAGATCGACGCGTGGATCAGCTCGGGCTTCTCGGCCCGCAACTGCTCCGACCCGAGGCCGAGCCGCGACGCGGCCCCGGGTGCGAGGTTCTGCAGCACCACGTCGGCCTCCAGGCACAGCGCGCGAGCCGCGGCCGCGCCTTCGGGCGACTTCAGGTCGAGAGCCACCGACTCCTTCGAACGGTTCAGCCATACGAAGTGGCTGGCCAGTCCGTTGACGGTCTCGTCGTAGCCGCGGGCGAAGTCGCCCGCCCCTGGGCGCTCGATCTTGATGATGCGAGCGCCCAGGTCGGCGAGCTGGCGTGTGGCGAACGGAGCCGCCACGGCCTGCTCGAACGAGACCACGGTGATACCGGAGAGGGGCAGGCCACCGAGTCCGGCGTCAGCCGTCTTCGACAGGGTTTCGTCAGTGGGCACGTCAACCTCCGACCAGGAAGAGCGAGATCGCCGGGATGTACGTCACCAGCAACAGGCCGGTGATGAGGACGACTGCGAACGGGATCGAGGCCTTGGCCACCTGTAGCACCGACATCCCGGACAATCCGGATGCGACGAACAGGTTGAGTCCCAATGGTGGTGTGATCATGCCGATCTCGAGGTTCATGATCATGATGACGCCGAGGTGGATCGGGTCGACCCCGAGTTCCATGGCGATCGGCAGCAGGATCGGAGCGAGGATGAGGATCGCGCTCGAAGTCTCCATGAAGCAGCCGACGACCAACAGGATCAGGTTGACGATGAGCAAGAACTGCCAGGGCTGGAGTTCCATGCCGAGGATGGCGTCGGTGATCTGCGCCGGGATGCGCTCGGAGGTGAGCACGAACGTGAACAGGATGCCGTTGGCGATGATGAACATCACCATGGCCGAGGTACGGGCCGAAGCCAGCACGATGGGCCACAGGTCCTTGAACTTCAGTTCGCGGTAGACACCCATCGAGACGAGCAGCGCGTAACCGACGGTGACGGCGGCGGCCTCGGTCGGGGTGAACAGGCCACCGTAGATACCACCGAGCACGATCACCGGCAGCATCAGCGAGAGCGACGCGTCGGCCAGTGCCTTGATCCGCTCACGCCCGGTCATCCGGATCTGGTACTCGCCGGTGCCGTAGCCCTTACGCCAGGCGACGATCACCACGGTGAGCAGCAGCATGCTGCCGGCCATGATGCCGGGAAGAACACCGGCCATGAACAGGTCACCGATCGACTGCTCGGTCGAGATGCCGTAGACGATGAGCGGGATCGACGGCGGGATGAGAATACCCAGCGAACCCGCCGAGGCGATGAGGCCGGTGGAGAACTGCTTCGGGTAACCGGAGGCGATCATCGCCGGGATCATCAGCGTTCCGACCGCAACCACGGTGGCCGGGCTGGAGCCCGAGACCGCGGCGAAGAACATACAGGCCAGAACGGCGGTCATACCCATGCCACCGCGCAGGTGGCCGACCACGGCGTTACCGGCGTCGGTGAGCCGCTTGCTGATACCGCCGCGACTCATCAGGTTGGCGCCGAACACGAAGAACGGAATCGCCATGAGCGGGAACGAGTTCAGCGCGTTGAACAGGCGCTCGGGCACCTGCGTCATCGGCATGAGCGTGTAGTAGAAGAAGTACAGGAACGCGGTGCCGCCGAGCGCGATGGCGATCGGTGCAGACGAGAACAACAGTGCGAACAGGACGACCGCGAGCGCGATCCATGCTTCGGTCATCGCCGGTCTCCGCTCTCGTCGGTGGTGTCGCCGTGTGTGTCGTTCCTGCCGTCTGTGTCGCGGCCGTCGCGCTCGTCGTCACGACGCACGTCGTAGGTGTGTCGGTGGGTGTCGTGTTCGACCTCCGGCGGGATGTAGTGCATCGGGTCGCCGGGGATGTGCTCGGGCTCGTCGGGGTTGAGCGCCGACTTGCCACGGCTGGCCTCCAGCTCTTCGGAGGTGATGCCGGCAGCGGCCGCTTCGGCGCGGGCCACGTCTTCGGCGCTCATCTCGTCGGCGCCGTAGCGCCAGGCGTACACGATCTCTTCGATGCCGTGGAAGAACATGAGGGTCAGCGCGAGTGCGACGGGCAACTCCACGACCCAGAGCGGCAGCTTGAGGGCCGGGGTCACCGTGTCGACGGAGAAGGGCTCGAACAACAGCATCCACGCGAGGATGCCGATGGCCAGCATGTACAGGGTCGTGATGACGGCGGCGATGATCGCCATCACCCGCTTGCCCCGGCGCTTGAGGAAGACGCTGATGATGTCGACGTTGACGTGCTCCTTGCTGCGCATGGTGAGCACGGAGCCGAAGAACGTCGAGCTGATGATCAGGTAGATGATGACCTCTTCAGACCAGAAGAGGAACATGTCGAAGAAGGTGCGCAGGATGATCGCGAGCAGCGCGACCGTGACGGCGCCGATGAGTGAGAGGCCTGCGGCCAGGTTCTCGAAGGCCGTGACGAACCTGTTGATGCGGCGGAACGGCCGTGGGGGGTACAGGGCTGTTGACATCGTCATCGACCTGCCTTCAGTTCTTCGATGATCTCGGGCCCGATGACGTTGGCGTACTGGTCCCAGACCGACGGAACGGTGAGGGCCTTGAACGCCTCGCGCTCCTCCGGGGTCCACTTGTGGAATTCGGAGGTGCCGGCGGCGATGATCTCCTGCTTCGCCTTCTCGTTGGCCTCGACCGACTCGGCGCGGTTGAACACGCTGGCCTCGTCGGCGGCTTCACGCACGACGTTCTGCAGGTCTTCAGGCAGGTCGTTGAAGAACTGCCTGTTGATGACGAGGACGTAGCCGATGTAGCCGTGGTCGGTTTCGGCGACGTACTTCTGCACCGTGTGCATCTTCTGGCTGAAGATGTTGGTCCACGTGTTCTCGCCGCCGTCGATGAGGCCCTGCTGCATGGCGCTGTAGACCTCGGCGAACGCCAGCGGCGTGGGGTGGGCGTTCCACTTCTCGAACTGGCTCTTGAGCACGTCGGAGGGCTGGATGCGGAAGCTGCGTCCGGCCAGGTCGGCGGGCTTGGCCAGCGGTGAGTTGGCGGTGAGGTGCTTCATCCCGGAGTCCCAGAGGCCGAGCACGACCATGTTGCGCTGTGCCAGGTCGGGGTTTTCGTAGATCGCCTTGCCGACGCGTGTGTCGGGTGCGGCGATCTTGGGGATGTCGGCGACGGTGTCGAACAAGAACGGCAGGTCGAGCACCTGCAGCGCCGGGGCGACGGTCGTGAACTTGGCACTGGCGGGGGCGAGCACCTGAACCGAGTTCGACTGCAGTGCCTGCAGTTCGTCCTTGTCACCGTAGAGCTCGGAGTTGGGGAAGACCTCGACGGCGATGCGGCCGCCGGACTTGGTCTGCACCAGTTCGGCGAACTTCTCCGCTGCTGCTCCCTTAGGGGTATGGGTCGTGGTCACGTGCGCGAACCGCATGATGAATTCCGCGTCGCCGACGCGTGCTCGGGCACCGGCGCCGCGCAATGCGCAACCACCGAGGGCCATGCCCACGACGGTGACGGCCGCAGCGGCTTTGACCGCACGGCGGGCGGTTGAACGAGTTGCCATCAGAGTCCCTCCTTCTGCT
The DNA here is from genome assembly GCA_030538115.1 of Dermatophilus congolensis. GTDB lineage: Bacteria > Actinomycetota > Actinomycetes > Actinomycetales > Dermatophilaceae > Dermatophilus > Dermatophilus congolensis_B. Next base: position 33,503 of record JAUNUP010000023.1, read on the forward strand.
GTGTATGGGCGGCGACGGCCGAAGCTCGCCCGAGCCGCTGGCGGTGGGTGTAGTAGTCGGGCAGGTAGTAGCTGATCGCGTACTCGATGGGGATGCCGCGCCCGTCGATGTAGGTGCGTCGGATGGCAAGCAGCGGGGCACCGATCTCACACCCGAGGTGGCGCGCGTGCTCTGCCGTGGCAGCCACAGCGGTGATCGCCTGGTCGGCGCCTGCGACGTGGTGACCTTGCACCTCGAGCACCCCGATCCCGGTCTCAGTGCCGATATGTCCGGCCATTGTGAAAGGCTCGTAAGCCTCCAGCCCGAGGCCGATGGCGCTCGGGAAGTAATCGGTGGTCCAGCAGAAGACGTGCCCCTGATGGCGGCGCACGAACTGCATCGAATACATCTGCCGTACAGTCAAACCCAGCGCCTCGGCCGCTTCGGCGAGGTAATCGCCCTGCAGCGGCTGCACGATCTCCATCTCGGTGTCGAGCGGAAGGGCCAGCAGATCATCCACAGTGGCAACGGTTTTCGCGTAGTTGCGGTCGCGGGCCACCGGAAAGGTGCCCTTGCCCGGCACCCGATACACGAGGTCTGCAGCCACGAGCTCCTGAAAGGCGCGACGCACCGTCTGACGCGACAGCCCGAGTTTGTCCACCAGCGACTTTTCCGTTGGCAGCGGTGTGTTTTCGTCGTACTCACCCCGCGCGATCTGCGCGGCGAGCGTCCCCGCGAGCGCCCGGTAGGCACTCATCCCCGGGGACACCGAGAGTTGGATCATGGCTGTCTCCTCGACACTGAGGGATCAATGGGCAATGCGGCGGATAAGGGAGGCCGCGCCCTGTGAGCCACAACACACCCTAATGAACGGCAATACTAGAAAAGGCCGTACATTTCTGTCAACCCTCGGACGAAACTCAGCAGATTCCCAGGCAGCGGCGCCGCCATCGCAGCTCGACACCAGACGGGAGTCGCGACAGACGACACGAAAGAGGCCGCATCCCCCCGGTCGGGGGATGCGGCCTCTCAGAGACAGGAGCGAGCGTCAGCGCTGGACTCGCGCGTTGCCCTTCCACAGGTCCCAGACCTGCTTCTCGTCGGCGGGTGCGCCGTAGTCGAACAGCGAGGTCGCAGCGAGGGCGCCCGTGGCCCAACCGAACTGGGCGCACTGCTCGACGTTCCAGCCCTTGATGACGCCGTAGAGCACGCCACCGACGGAGCCGTCGCCGCCGCCGATGCGGTCCATCACGTCGATGTCGCGCAGCGGGGCGAGGTAGAACTCGCCGTCGTTCCACAGGAGGATGCCCCACTTGTGGTGGTTGGCCGAGACGACCTCGCGCAGCGACGTGCCGATCCAGTGCGCGTTGGGGTAGCGCTCCTTGATGCGGCCGATCATGGCCTTGAAGTCCTCGATCTTGTCGTCGATGGACTTGCCGCCCGCCTCCGGTCCCTCGATGCCGAGACAGAGCTGGAAGTCTTCTTCGTTGCCGTAGAGGATGTCGCAGTTCTGGGCGATCTCGTCGAACGCTGCGGAGAGCTCCTCCTCGCGGCCCTTCCAGAAGGTGGCGCGGTAGTTGAGGTCCATCGCGACGACGGTGCCGGCGGCGCGGGCGGCCTTGGCGAGTTCGACGCAGAACTTCGACGTCGAGGGCGACAGGGCGCCGATGAGGCCGGAGAGGTGTACGACCTTGACGCCCTCTTCGACGAACAGCTTGTCGAGGTCGAACTGGTCGACGTTGAGTTCACGGCCGACTTCGCCGGAGCGGTCGTTCCAGACGCGGGGCGCGCGGCCACCGAAGCCGGAGTCGGCGATGTTGAACTGGTGGCGCAGGCCCCACGCGTCGCCCTGGTCGAGCTCGGGACCCTCGTAGGCCATGAACCGGCTCGCGAGGTCGGACTTGATGAGGGCGGAGATGGGCGAGCCCTTGACGAACGCGGTGAGCACCTTGGTGGGCTCGCCGAGGTGCGAGAGCACGCTGGCCACGTTGGTCTCGGCGCTGGTGGCCTGCATCATGAATCGGTCGGCGATGTGTACCGGCGCTCGGTCGGCGGGCGTGATGCGAACGCCCATGCTCGTGGGTACGACGAGCGACCACTTCGCGTCTTCGCGCAGCTTCATGTTCAGGCTCCCTTTGCCATTGTTTCGAGTTCTTCTGCCTGGTGGAGGACGACGGAGGCCACTTCGGGGTCGTCGACCTTGAGGTATGCGAGCACGTTGTTCACGGACTCCTCGAGCGAACCGGTGACGAGGGCGCTGACCTCGCCGGCGAGGGCGTCGGTGACGGGTGCGCCGAGGCCGCGCAGGTGCAGGGTCCAGGCAGCGACGGCGCGTGTGGCCCCGTACGGCATCTGGCCCTGCGCGCGGTCCATGGTGAGGGCGGGTACGTGGCGGATCGCAATCTTCTGCGAACCGTCGGCCGCGATCTGGGCCAGCAGGTGGCGGATGCGCGGGTTGTTGTACCTGTCGATGAGCGCCTCGCGGGCGCCGACGATCTCTTCGGCGGGGAGGGTGAGGTGGCGTGCTGCCACGTCCCACCATTCCTCGACCCAGCCGCGGACGGTGGGGTCGTTGATCGCGTCGTAGACGGTCTCGTGCCCGAGGATCGTGGCCGCGTAGGCCATGAGCGAGTGCGAGCCGTTGAGCAGCCACAGCTTGCGGGTCTCGAACGGGGTGATGTCGTCGGCGAAGACGGCACCGGCGGCGTCCCAGGCGGGGCGGCCGTTCTTGAACTCGCCGGCGAGCACCCACTCGATGAACGGCTCGGTGGTCACCGCGGCGACATCGTCGATGCCGGTGTCGGCGAGAACGGCCGCCAGGTCTTCGGCAGTGGCGCGCGGCGTGATGCGGTCGACCATCGTCGTGACGAACCCGACGTTCTCGTCGATCCATTCGACGAGGGTGGGGTCTACGATCTGCGCCAGGTCGCGCACGACCCGCTCGACCATCTCGCCGTTGTCGGGGATGTTGTCGCACGGGCAGAACGTGATCGGCCCGGCGTTCGCGGCGCGGCGGCCGAGGAGGCCGGCGACCATCTTGCCGGGGGCCGTGGCCACCTCCGCGTCCTTGCCGTCGGCTTTGATGCCCTCGATGTCGCCGATGACCCCGGGGTTGTCTGTGTCGAGGCCACCGGCCTTGTTGCGGACGTACCCCGCCTCGGTGACGGTGCTCGTGACGATCGCGACCTGCGGATCGGCCATGTATTTGCGCCACGCGTCGAGGTCGTTCGCCGCGTGCACCGCGGAGAGGGCGCCGATGATCTGGTACTCGTTGCGGTCGGGGTGCTGCACGATGAGGTTGTACAGGCCCTCCTGCGGCGCGAGCTCCTCCGCGACCTTGCCGGAGCGACCGGTGAAGGCGGCGATGCCCCACTCCCCCGCGTCGGGCGCGGTCTCGGTGTAGTACGCCTGGTGGGCGCGGAAGAAGTTGCCGAGCCCCATGTGAACGATGCGCACGGGGGCCGCCGGGCGCGAATCCTGCGCGCGGTTGAGCAGGCGGCCCTCGGACGGAGCGGAGGAAGTCACAGCTTGAACACCTTTCGGGGCTGGTCGGCGACCAGGCGGCGGGCGACCTCGAAGGCCTCGTCTTCGGCGAGCCTGTGCTCGACGACGAGTTCGGCGAGGTGTACGCAGTCGAGACGACGCGACATGTCGTGGCGGGCGGGAATGGAGCAGAACGCGCGGGTGTCGTCGATGAACCCGGAGGTGCGGTAGAAGCCCGCGGCCTCGGTCGTCGCCTTGCGGAACCGCTTGATCGCGTCGGGCGCGTCGATGAACCACCACGGCACGCCGACGTACATCGTCGGGTAGAACGCCGCCAGCGGCGCGAGTTCGCGGCTGAAGATCGTCTCGTCCATCGTGAAGACGACGAGGTTGAAGTTGCGGCTCGTGCCGTAGGCGTTGAGCAGCGGCTTCAGGGCGTTGGTGGCCTCGACGGAGGTGGGGATGTCGGCTCCCACGTCGGCGCCGTAGCGCTCGAAGGTCGGCCCGTGATGGTTGCGCGCCACAGCCGGGTGCAGGGTCATCGTGAGCCCGTCGTCGGCTGCCATGCGGGCCATCTCCGAGACCATGTGGCGCTGCAGCGCCTCGCACTCCGGCGGGCTCGCCTCGCCCTTGCGTGCAGCGGCGTAGATACGCACGGCCTCCGACTCCTCGAGGATGTCGGTGCGCAGGTCTTTGTGGCTGTGGTCGGTGGAGACCGCGCCGTTGGCCTTGAAGAACGCGCGACGGTTCTCCATCGCGGCGACCCAGCCGGCCCAGTCGTCGGCGGCCACGCCGCTGACCTCGGCCAGTTTGTCGATGTTCTCGTTCCAGTCGGGGCGGGCCGGCTCGAGGTACTTGTCGGGCCTGAACGTCGGCACGACGCGACGCGTGAAGGTCGGGTCATCGGCGATGGCCTTGTGGTAGCGCAGGTCGTCGCACGGGTCGTCGGTGGTGGCGAGCACCGCGATGTCGAAGCTGTCCATCAGCGCGCGAGGCTTGCTGCTGGGCTTCGCGATCCAGTTGGCGATCTTCTCGTAGAGGCGCTCGGCGTTCTCTTCACTCGGGCGCTCGTCGATACCGAAGATGTCGACGAACTCGTTCTCGAGCCAGTAACGCACCGGCGTGCCGGCGTAGTCGCCCCAGTGACGGCAGAGCGTGCGGAAGGCCTCGAGCGACGCACCGACGGAGAGCGGACCACCGCCGACGCCCAGGTCGGCGAGCGAAACCCCGTTGGCATGCATCATGCGGTTGACGTAGTGGTCGGGCGTGATGAGCAGCGAGGCGGGGTCGCGGAACGGGATGTCTTCTGCGATCCACTCCGGCGGCACGTGGGAGTGCGGCGAGATGATCGGCAGGTCCTTCACGGAGTCGTACAGGCTCCGCGCCACCGCGCGCGTGCTCGGCTCAGCCGGGAACAACCGGTCCGGATGCAAGGTCAAGGGGGCAGTCATACCCGAATCATTCCAGCCCTAGGCGGCCGGACAACCGGTTGCCATCATTTCCCTGTCCTGACGAGCGCCCCGACCCGAAGGCGGCCACGATCATTCGTGCGCGGGCACGCCTGCCGTCGACTCGCGAACCAGCAGACGGACGGGCACCACCATCGCGCCGGTGCGCGTCGGGGCTCCGCGGCCGAGGGTTGTGATGATGTGGTTGATGGCCGCTTCACCCAGCGCCCCCATCGGCGCGGCCACCGTCGTGAGCGACGGGGTCACCAGATCACCGGCGAAGATGTTGTCGAAGCCGATGATCGACACGTCGTCGGGCAGCCGCAGGCCGCGATCACGCAGGCCGCGCATGAGGCCGAGCGCGATGAGGTCGTTGTAGGCCAGGGCTGCGGTGCAGCCGCTGGCGAGGAATTCGTTGGCGATCTGCTCGCCTCCGCGCACGGTGGCGGGCACGGGCCCGAGTCGTACTTCGGTGAGGGCGAGTTCGAGGGCCGCCTCACGGGTGGCGCGCCAGCGCACGCCGTCGGCCCATGAGGTGTCGGAGCCGCTGATGTAGGCGATGCGTTCGTGCCCGAGTTCGCCGAGGTGTTCGAGTGCCCGGCGAACGCCGCGAGCGCTGTCGGGCATGATGCTCGGCAGCCCACCCACGTGACGGTTGACGACCACGACCGGCAGCGTCTTGGCAAGCGTCCGCAGTTCGGTGTCGGAGAGGCGTGAGCTGGTGATGACCAGGCCGTCGACGATCGGGGCGGTGCGCTCGAACAGGTCGCGCTCGATACGGGCGGATTCGTGGGCCTCGACGAGCAGGAGCGTGTACCCGGCGCGGGTGGCGGCCTGCTCCGCGCCGCGGACGACACCGAAGAAGGCCGGGTCGGTGAGGTCGGAGACGGCCAGGGCGATGACTCGCGAGAAGGCGCGGGGCGCCGGCCGATACACGGGCTCGGTGCGGTAGCCGAGTGACTGGGCCACCTCGCGAACACGCTGTGCCGTGCGGCTGCTCACTCGCCCGGGACGGGAGAACGTCCGGGAGACGGTGGACGGCGCGACACCGGCGGCTTTGGCGACGTCATAGATAGTCGCAGAACGGTCGACCTCGATCTCGGATGCCAATTGAATCCCTATTGCAAAAGCATTCTTGCTTGTCGGATATATGCGAAGCCGCCTAAGCCGCCCGCTGGCTCAATTGTGCCAGCAAATGATCGAAACCTGAGCGGTTTGCGCACGCAGCTCGATCAAAGAGCCTGGTCAGAGGGGGTAACGTGCCCCTTGCAGGCCAGTTCACAAATGGCAACGTTTACATTTTGCAATGAGATCGTTTACACGTGATCCGCACCCTCGCCGACGCATTGTTCGCGCCGATCCGGGGCGCTTCAGGTCGCGCTTGTTGAACCATGAAGACCTCTCCCCCGACGTCGCCGCACTGCACTGTGACGGCGGACACATCAGTGACATCATGGCAGACCGCCGAACCCACCCATCTCCAGGGTTGGAGGTAGCAACTCGCTGCAACCCGTTGCCGCTCATGTGCTCGGCTGGATGAATAGGGTTTGACGCAAGAGGCTTGAGACGCATGCCTCGCCTCCGACGCGGCAACGACCGGTCGCGTGCAACTGGCGCTGCGCCAGTTGCGTGGCCGGCTCAGATCAATCCAGAAGGAGTGCCCATGAGCACAGAAGGTAAGACCGGCACCGCTCAGATCGGTGTGGTCGGCATGGCGGTGATGGGCTCCAACCTGGCCCGCAACTTCGCCAGCAAGGGCTTCACAACGGCCATCTTCAACCGCTCGTACAGCAAGACCGCGGCGGTGCTCGAGGCGCACCCGGAGGCCGAGTTCGTCGCCTCCGAGACCGTGGAGGAGTTCGTCGACTCGCTCGAGAAGCCCCGCCGCATCGTCATGATGGTCAAGGCCGGCGCCCCGACGGACGCGACGATCGACTCGATCACGCCGCACCTCGACAAGGGCGACATCCTCATCGACGGTGGCAACACGTATTTCCCCGACACCCGTCGCCGCGAGGCGAAGCTGGCCGAGATGGGCCTGAACTTCATCGGCTGCGGTATCTCCGGTGGTGAAGAGGGCGCGCTGCTCGGCCCGTCGATGATGCCCGGTGGCCCCAAGGAGAGCTACGAGCACGTCGGCCCGATCCTCGAGAAGATCTCGGCCCACTACGACGGCGAGCCCTGCTGCACCTGGATCGGCACCGATGGCGCCGGCCACTTCGTCAAGATGGTGCACAACGGCATCGAGTACGCCGACATGCAGTTCATCGGCGAGGCCTACGACCTGCTCAAGGGCGCGGGTCTGAGCGCCGCCGAGGCGGCCGACGTGTTCGCCAAGTGGAACACGGGCGACCTCGACAGCTACCTCATCGAGATCACCTCCGAGGTACTGCGCCAGGTCGACGCCGAGACCGGCAAGCCGCTCGTCGACATCATCGTCGACGCCGCGGGTATGAAGGGCACTGGCACCTGGACCGTGCAGGAGTCGCTCAACCTCGGTGTTCCGGCTGCCGCCATCGCCGAGTCGGTCTTCGCTCGCGCCGCCTCCTCCAGCCCCGAACTGCGCGCGGCCGCTCAGAAGGCACTGACCGGTCCCGAGCGCACGATCTCCGCCGACGACCGCGACGCGTTCGTCGAAGACGTGCGCCAAGCACTGTGGTGCGCCAAGGTCATCGCGTACGCGCAGGGCCTGCACATCATCAAGGTCGCGGGCCAGGAGTACGGCTGGGACATCGACGTGGCCGCGTGCGCGCGCATCTGGCGTGCGGGCTGCATCATCCGCGCCAAACTGCTCGACCGCATCAGCAACGAGTACGCGGCCGGCAACCTCGAGACGCTGCTCGAGGCCCCGTCGATCGCGGCTGGCCTCAACGAGTCGAACGCCGCCTGGCGTCGCGTCGTCGTGCGCGCCACCGAGGCGGGCGTGCCGATCCCGGGCTTCGCCTCCGCGCTGTCGTACTTCGACATCGTGCGCGCCGAGCGCACCAACGCCGCCCTCACCCAGGGCTTGCGCGACTTCTTCGGCTCGCACACCTACCGTCGCGTCGACAAGGAAGGCAGCTTCCACACGCTGTGGTCGGGCGACCGCTCCGAGATCGAGTCCGAAGACTCGCACTGAGCCAACGCTCAAGCGGGCACGCCCGCATGAACCATCCGAGTTGAACCACCCAAAGGGCCGTCGGCAGGCAGCCGACGGCCCTTTGGCCTGTCCCTTTGCCCCACACCGGACGTAGGCTTGCCTAACAGCGTCGTACGACGGTTTCGATGAAGAAGGTTGGTACCGCGCATGGACGATGCGCTCTCGCCGCTGCTCGGCGGGGTCGTCTCGACGACTCTGAGCGGCCGACCTCAGATCATTGCAGCGGCGGTAACGAGTTCACTGCTCGGCATCCACAAGCTCGGCGTGGCCTACAGCGGCGGCGTCGACTCGGCCACGCTGCTGGCCCTGGCCGTGCGAGCGCTGGGTCAAGCCAACGTGGTCGCCATCCTCGGAGTCTCCCCCAGCCTGCCCGCCTCCGAGCGCAAACTGGCTCACGAGGTGGCCGATTTCATCGGGGCGCAGATCGTCGAGGTGCACACGCGGGAGGGCGAGAACCCCGACTACATCGCCAACGGCCCCGACCGGTGCTTCCACTGCAAGGAGGCGCTGTTCTCCGAGATCGACGACGCGCTGGTCAGCGAACTCGGCCTCGACGCGGTGGCCTACGGCGAGAACGCGGATGACGCGGGGCGGCCAGACCGGCCCGGCGCGTTCGCGGCCACCAATCACCGGGTGTTGCGGCCCCTGGCCGATGCGGGGCTGACGAAGTCCGACGTGCGCGAGGTGGCCGCGGCCCTCTCGCTGCCCGTCGCCGACAAGCCCGCGTCGCCTTGCCTGGCCTCCCGTATCCCCCACGGTGAGCCCGTGACTCCCGAGCGGCTGGCCCAGATCGAGAAGGCCGAGAACGTGCTGCGCGACCTGGGCTTCCGCGACTTCCGGGTGCGCCACCACGGCGACATCGCCCGCGTAGAGGTGAGCGCCGACGCACTCGCCGAGGCCGTCACCGAGCCGACGCGCACGTCGCTCATCGAGGGTGTCAAAGCCGCCGGGTTCCGCTTCGTCACGCTCGACCTGACCGGCATCCAGTCGGGCGCGTTCACGCTGCCCATCGTCGGCGTCACGTCGGCGCGACGCTCCGCATGACCGAGAACACCGACCCGACCGACGCCACCGACCCGATCGGCGCCATCGCGCACGGTCACGCGCCGGACTCCGATTTCCTGCTCGACCACGACCGCCACCGGCGCCGCAGCGGCTTTCCCGAGGCAATCTACTGCGAGGGCAAGTCGGCCGATCAGGTGCGACGTATCGCAGCCTCGATCCGTGAGACGGCCGGCGACCCCACGCACGAGCGCCGCACTACCTTGTTCACCCGTGCGAGCGAACCGCATGCAGAGGCTGTGCTGGCCGAACTACCCGATGCCATGCATGACTCTCAGGCGCGACTACTCGCCTGGCCGCCTGCTCCTCCGCAGACGACAGGTGGCCTGGTCGTCGTGGCCGCGGCAGGTACCAGCGACCTGCCCGTCGCGAGGGAGGCGGAGCTGACCGCCCGCTATCTCGGTCGCCCCACCGAACTGGTCATGGATGTCGGAGTGGCCGGCCTGCACCGGGTGCTCGGCCGACTCGATCTGCTGCGCTCGGCTCGTGCCATCGTGTGCGTGGCCGGCATGGACGGGGCCTTGCCGAGCGTGGTCGGTGGGCTCGTCTCCGCTCCCGTCGTGGCCGTGCCCACCTCGGTCGGATACGGGGCGGCCTTCGGCGGCATCGCTCCTCTGCTGACGATGCTCAACGCCTGCGCGCCAGGCGTGGTGGTCGTCAACATCGACAACGGCTACGGAGCGGGCCACGCGGCGGCACAGATCGCGGCGCCCGATCCGGCGCGTTGATCCTCCGCGCTCTCTCCCGGCCTTTGCTCGCGGAGGCCGATGAGTCCAGGGCACAAAAACGCCCCCGTCACCGCAGGTGACAGGGGCGAACCGAGGGATTGGAGAGGGCGTCAGCGACGCTCGTCGTGTACGCGAACTCGAACCGGCTGGGGGCGCGGGGCGAATGCCACGGCAACCGCTGCTGCGGCCACTGCGATCACAAGTGCTGTCCAGGCAATCATTGCCACGTCCCTTTGGTCTCGGTCGTCATCGTCCGTTGTGTACCCAGTCTGTACCAGATCCAACGGTCGAGGCAACGCAACTTGTTCCCGACCGATCACTTGTGTCGTGTGATCAGGGGTCGCCTCGGGCACGACCGCCCCGTGCCGTGGCACTTCAGCTGGCGACTACCCCGTGCCGTAGCACTTCAGCTGGCCACT
>JAUNUP010000024.1 GCA_030538115.1 Dermatophilus congolensis
TCCTCGTCGTAGAGGTCCCAGCACCATTCCCAGACTCCGCCCAACATGTCGTAAAGCCCCCACTGGTTGGGCAACTTGACGCCGACGGGAGGCAACTGGCCGTTCGAGTTGTCTTGGTACCAGCCCACGTCCGGCAGCGGGGCGTAGCGTGGGCCTGTGCTTCCAGCGCGGCAGGCGACCTGCCACTCTGCATCGGTGGGGAGCCGGTACCCGTCAGCAGCTTGGTCCCAGGTCACCGCCCAGTCATCCAGGGCGGGCTCGTTATGTGGGCGCCACTGTTGTGGCGTGTCTACTCGCCCGGTGGAGATGTCATAGACCGGTGTCAGCCCTTGGCGGCGCGACAATTCGTTGCAGAACAAGACTGCATCGCGCCAGCTCACACCGACCTGCGGACGGTCCTCACTGGGAGGGGGAGCAGGGAGTACGGCTGCGAATTGCTGTTGAGTGACTACCGTGGTCGCTAGCTCGAATGGCTCGACGTGGACGGTCCAGGATTGGTTGGTCCTGCGGTCGATGACGATGTCGTCGACCGGTCCCGTTGGAGGCACGACGACCCAGTTGTCCATCATTCGAGCAGCCGGGTGTAGTGCGGGCGAGCCTTCATGGCATGGATGATCAGCTGATTGCCGGAGTCGATCGTCATGATGGCCAATTCCAGGAGACGGCCGTGCGTGTCGAAGCCGAGGGCGTCAATCACGTTCCATCAGTAACACAGCCAATCGATCTGCGAGCGGGGATAGACGCGTGTCCACTACCGACCAGACAATCGCGTGGTCCAATACGCCGTATTCAAGAGCGATGATGTTGCGCATTCCGACGATGCGATCGAGGTCAGGGACCTCGTCAGCCGTCGCGGGATCCGTCCGACGCAGACGATTCAATGCCTCCCCCAGGATCTCTAGCTGACGCTCCACTGCCGACTGCACCAGCAAGCTCGCGTGGAATTCGTCGGCGTCGATGCGGTCGACGAATGACAGGGCAGCCAGACACGCTTGGTGGGCATCCCAGAGGTGGGCTTTAGACGTCGGCAACATAGACCGTCTCCGCCCTAGCCAGCGCCGAGTCACGGAAGTAGGGGTTGCGGATCGATCGCTTCACGACGAGGTCGACGTCACGTTTGACAATCACCTGCAACTCGTCTCGCAGGGCGCAGAAATCCTCGAAGGGATCGGGACGACCAGGAAGGAAGTCGACCAGAAAATCCACATCGCTGTCGGCACTGAGACCGCCCGCGACTGCGGATCCGAACAAGGCCAGCTCCGCGACACCATGGCGCTTAGCGGCGCGGCCGATCGCAACTCGGTCGAGGCCCACGGGGATGGTCATGACCTCAGTATCCCAGCAAGGGAGAACTACAGGTCGATGTGCATGTCGCAGTCGCGCGCGGGCACCCACACACCATGGTGTCCGGGTTCTCCTCGTCGACGACAAGACCGAGCGTCCCGACGGCTCGCAACGCCGCGCGGCTCACATGGGTGACGACTCGGGGCACGCCGAGCGCACGAGCATGGGTGGGAACGCAGTGACGAGCACACGTGGAGCACCTCGTCCGTGACGGGGATCCCGTTGATCGTCTCCACACCGAAGGCGTATTACGAATTAGAAGGTTCGCCAAGGGTGAGTTCTTTCGCGGCGGCCTGTTGCTCCCAGGAATCCCAGGAGGCTCAGATAGTTGCAGGTGGCAGTCCCTGGTCGAGTTCAGATTCAATGTGTGATGCGTAGTCAGAGGGGATCTGGCTCGACGGGGTTGAACCGCAGACGGTCATGACGGGAGAGTCTCGTGCTCATGCCGAGTAGCGCCTGCTGGGCTGGAGGAGGACTGTCGGTCCCGGCTGGCACGCTTGGGCCATGGCGACGATCTACTGCACGGCCACCAGTCTCGACGGCTTCATCGCCGACGCGGAGCACGGCCTTTCGTGGCTGTTCAGCACTCCGAACCACGAGCGAGATCCTCGGGGCCGCTACGGCGATGACTCCACGCTCGACTTCGAAAACTTTGCTTCAAATGTGGGTGCCGTGGTGGCGGGGGCAAACACCTTCCGGTGGGTGCGCGCGCACGCGGACGACCCCACTCATTTCGTGAACCCCTTCGGGCAACCGGCGTGGGTCGTCACGCACGACGCATCGCTCGAGGTGCCCGAGGGCGTTCAACTGTTCACCGGTGATGTCGCCGACCTCCACCCGCGACTTCTCGAAGAAGCGGGCGACAGAGACGTGTGGATCGTCGGCGGAGGAGATCTGGCCGGCCAGTTCGCCGACGCGGGATTGTTGGACGTCGTCTGGGTGCACGTCGTACCGGTCGTTCTCGGGGAGGGGGCGCCGCTTCTGCCGCGCCGACTCCGGCTGGAGCGCGAGGTGCTTGAGCGCGACGGGCAGTTCACGGCGATGAAGTTTCGAGTCGTCGGTCCTGAACCTCGTGAGGAGTCGGCCTCCTGACCGACCGAGTGTTCCCAGTTTCTTGGGGGGCAAGTCCGTCGATCGGTGCCGATCGCGGTCACTGCCACGACGCGAGTTGTTGCGCAGCCTGCTCGTGGGTGGTCGTGCCGCTATCCGTGAGGAGGCATGACGACCGAGAAGCTGTACCCGCCAATTCAGCCCGGCGGCACGAGAATCTCTTCCTCCGCTGCAGATCATTTCCGGGGCAGTGGGTTGCGGTCAGTCGCCCGGGGGCTCACGAAGACCGAATGGCCTGGTAGAGCGCCGGAAGGAAACGTGCCAGGTGATTCATCTCCGCCGCACAGTGATGCAACAGGTCGGGGCCAAGAGTCCGAGGCAGCGCCGGTCGGGTCAGCGTGGCAGGCATGCGCAGCGTTGCCGTGAGCGCGCGGCCGCGATGCCCGGGGCCGGCAGCGTCAGGACGTCGAAGAGGTGTCGCGATGGCCACATCATTGAGCACGAACCGGCTCCGCATCTCGGTGCCGTCAGCGGTCGGGCGCACTTGATGGACGAGCCAGCCGAAGTCGAGTGGCATCTGACTGAAACCGATCCGCGCGCAGATGTACGTATGGCCGGGCCTGTCGACGAAGCCGAGGCGCCCCGGGGCCAAGAACCGGATCGCCAGTCTCTGCAGGCGGCCCCCGATGTACTCGTCCACGAAAGACACGTTGTCGATGTAGCGCTGGCGGTCGCTGAGCGAAGCCATGACGGAGCGGTCCTCGGCGATGGACGCGAATTGGTGCGCATCCGGGTGCCACAGCTTGTACCGGGCCGATTCGGTGCTGTGCCAACCGAACCACCAGTCCCACATCTCCGCAGTGACTCCGGGCATGCGGGTCAGGACCGAGACGTAGGTGCGGCCGTGCAGCCGCGTCCAGCCTGTCTCCAGAGCGAGGGGAGCGGGACGCTGCAGCGCGGAGGGCAGGTCGGTCAACTCGACGGCGTCCTCTGGGGGCGCCATGCCGCCCGCCAAGGAGTGCAGCACGTGCTCCTGGAGCGGGGCCGTGTGAGGTTCGAAGAACCGCGCGTAAGGCTGGGCGTCATCCTCCGCCTTGTAGCGGAGGTAGCGCGTCGCATCATGCAGGGCCCCCTTGCCGGATCGGGTCATCGCACCTCGCTGTCGAGATAGGCGCCGATCCAGTTGCTGAACTCGCACGCCAGGTGCCAGCGGTGCCCGGTGCGGATTGACGGCAGTACCCGCCTCGGCCAGACGATGCACAGAGTCCCCGTGAAGCCACCCTCCGTGAGATCGCCGAACTGGTGGCACGCGTCAGCAGTGCTCGGAGCCTCTGCCCGCGCAGCCTGGCCAAGACGTGCGATGCATGTCGCGCCTCCCACTGGCGGATGTCGTGGGTGCTGACCCTCGCGCCTTCCCACGCCACGTGGATGTCAACGGATGAAGCTGTCATGGAGTCGTCCCTTTCGCGATGCTCTACAACTGTAGAGTCACCGATGGGTCGAGACAATCGGGCGACATACTGGGAGTCATGACTTCAGGGGATCGGCGTGTGCTGATTGCCGACGCGGCGCTCGATCTGCTCGGGCGCGCTGGGGCTCGCGGCTTGACCCATCGCGCCATCGACGCCGAACTGGGTCTGCCGCCGGGATCGACCTCCTTCTATTTCCGGACGCGGAATGCGCTGGTTCTTGCAGCGGCTGAACGCCTTGTCGAGCAGGATCTGGTCGTGGCCGCAGAATCAATGACCGGGCGGGCGGGCTCACCGGAGCAGGTGGCGGCTGGGCTCGCGGACTTGGTGAGCCGCTACTCGAAGGGCGCCCTCAAACGGCACGCGATCGCACGGTTCGAGATCTTCCTGATCGCGACCAGAGACCCGGACATAGCCCGCGTCATTGAAAGGTACAAGGCTGCTTTCGCGGACTTGAGCCAGGCGGTGACGCCCGATGTCAGTCCAGAAGAAGCCCTCACGGGCGCTACCGCGGCCATCGCGTTGGTCGAGGGGCTCATCCTGTCCAACCTCCGAACGCCAGGATCGCCCCAGCGCCGGGCCGAGTTGGAAGAGATCTTCTTGGCTCTGCTGAGGTCGGACAGGGGTGTGATGGGCTGATCGCTGTCGCTCCCCGTCCAGGCCGAGTGCTAGCATTGATGCAATCAAGGGGGTGGTTGGTGTGGCGTCCATCGTGGTTCGCGACCTCGACGAGTCCGTCAAGGCTCGGCTTGCGGCTCAGGCGAAGCAGCACGGCCGCTCAATGGAAGCCGAGGTCCGCGAGATTCTGACCAGGGCTGCGACTCGCCCCAATATCGGGCTGGCGCTCTTAGAGGCTGCGCGGGCGGCCGGCGGTGTCGATGAACTCCCGATTCCTGAACGGGGCGACACGGCCCGGGTTGTCGACTTCTCGTGATCATCCTCGATACGAACGTCATCTCTGAGGTTCTCAAGGCTCGGCCCAACCCGAATGTCGTCTCCTGGCTGGAGTCACTGGCTGACGACGTGGCCATCACTGCGATCACGCTCGCCGAACTCTTGGCAGGCCTCCGACGGCTGCCCGACAGCAAGCGAAAAGCGGATCTGACGTTCCAGGTCGAGGTCGCGATCCGGCCGTACCGCGACACCGGCGCGATCATCGCCTTCGATGCCGTGGCGGCCCCCCGCTACGCCGACATCCTTGCCGAGAGAGAAGCCGCGGGTTTGCCGATTTCGACAGGCGATGCGCAGATCGCGGCCATCTGTCGGGCCCGGGACGCGGTCTGCGCGACACGCAACACCAAGGACTTCGTGGGCACCGGTGTCGCTCTGATCGACCCGTGGGCGGGCCTTCGACAGCCGCCGTCACTGTGACGGTTTCCTTCGCTCAGGAGGTGCCCGCACGGGGAGGTCTAGGGGAGCTGGTCAGGGGTGGTCAGCCTCGGTGGATCGACGGTGAGGTCCAGGATCTGACGGTCGAGGTCGGCGAGCATGTGGGTCAAGTCTCGACGTAGTTCGTCCATTGTCTCCCCGCAGGGTGACACGGCGTTCTCGGTGTAGCCGAAGTTGCCGTCGCCTGTGGGGTACAGCTCCCGTATCTCCCAGAGTGCTTCTTGCGAGTGCTCGTCCCGCGAGAAGCTCGCGATGTACCGCCAACCTCCGCCAGCGGCTTCGTCTGACTGCGAACTGCTCATGAGATCCGCCCCCGGTTGGTCCTCGGTCCTATACTCCGTTTTCGAGCATGGTAGGCCCAGCTGCTGGGGGCCGGGCACACCCTTTTCGGTCAGGCTCAGTATGTATCTTGACGAGATGCAGGCTCCCGGAGCCGGCCCCGCCACCGGGGTGAGGGATGCCGCTCGCTGCGGATGGGCTTCTGCCAACCCCGCTGGTGGACGAGCAAAGAAACGACGCCGAGCACTGAACGGCAGGACGCGCGTACATTCATGAAATGCAGCTCGAGTCAGTGGATGGAACGCGATTCGAATTCACGCCGATTGCCTACCAGTTTCCTGACCTCCGTCGTCGGGATGCGCGGGCCTGGGAATTCGACGCCAACTGGCTCGTGGTGCGTGGGAAACTCGACCTTCCCGACGGGCGTAGTCATGCCTTCGAGGACCCGTGCCTGCTTGTGGGCGAGGCGCTCGGACTGTCCGCATGGCTTGATGTCGTCGCCATCAGCGCTTTCCGGGGTGATCTGGAGGACGGCTACGACTACGCGCCGATGGAGCCCTGCCTCTATTTCAGGTATGAGGGAACGTCGGGGCGGCTCGTGGCGATCAGGCTCTACCTTTCCGCAGAGGCTGAATCGCCCTTCGTCGTCGCCGGACGCTCGGGAAATCAACAGAACTACACCCCGATGAAACTAGCACCGGAGGCTCTGCAGGCAGCTGCGGATGAATGGCGCCAGGAGCTGAGTGCCTTTCCTCCGCGTTGACGAAGGGCATTAACCAAGAGCTTGTCCTCAGCTCGTCCCAGCCCCAGAGTCAAACTGTCGCCGCGGAAAGTGGTGTGCGCGTCCCAGGGGGAGAGGTGGCGTCGCAGTCCTGTGATCGGTCCTCCCGTGCGCGAGGCCGGATGTTGAGACGTCCGGGGACCTGGTACCGCGAGGGCCTCGCTGATCCCGCCCTTGAGGGTGCAGGGGTTGACATTCTTGCGACGTAAGGGTGGCCAAGGAACAGGGCCGAGCGTTGATCGGCATGACACGCGTACATTCATGTGATGCGGCTCGAGTCAGTGGATGGAGCCCGAATCGAACTGTCCTGAGCGCGAGGAGCCACGCTACGGGCGAGATCCGGTGCAGTTCAGGGCGTCTGATGCATGGGAGAAGAATCGTGAGCGTACGCGTGCCACCGGTGGTTCTGTTTTCGGGCGCGGTCGTCGTCCAGCACCTCCTTGGAGGCGATGCGAGGCCGACGAGCCGCTCCGTCGTTTCGAGCATTCCCTTTGCCGCTGCGTCCGCTTGGTTGATCGGGTTCAGCCTTCGAGAGTTCCGGATCCACCGCACCACGGTTGACCCCATCGACGTGACTTCCGTGCGAACCTTGGTCACCGAGGGACCCAATCGATCGACGCGCAATCCGATGTATGTCGGGATGCTCTCTGCCCTCGTGGCGCACGCCGTGGCCCGTCGGTCATGGTCCGCTTTGCTGCCGGCTGCGGCCTTCGTAGGGCTCATCGACCGCTGCCAAATCGCGGCGGAAGAGGCAGCATTGGGAGCCGAGTTCGGTGCGCAGTTCGATCACTATGCGGCTCAGGTTCCACGATGGTTGGACCACCGCTCTGTCACGTTCCTTCTACCGGGGTCCCGGCCCGACTGAGCAACGCATCCGTGCTGTCAGCTCACCACCTGCGGCACGATGGAACGGACGCGGGAGTGGAGTCGGATCAGCCCAAGAGGCGTTCTGCGCGTGCGAGGAACGCCAGGGCTCTTACGGCCTGCCAGGAGCCTTGGCCCTTGAGTCCACGTGCGGCGCCTTGGGCCGTCTCCAGGAATCTCGTGTCCTGCGTCTCTACAGCCAGGAGCGCCATTGCCTCGACGCTCTCCCAGGTTCCGGCCTGCAAGTCACTCGCGCCCGCAAGGGCCCTCTGTAAAGCGGAGTCGTAAGTCGCCACGGCACCAGAGTAGGCCTGTGGCCAGCCCGGAATTCGATGCCGCGTCAGGCTGCCGACATCCAGGAGTGGAATGCCCGCATCGAGCGCGGTCTGGTTCGGATTTCGACCATCACGCGCTTGGAGTTGGGGTTCTCGGTTCGATCGGGAGACAGCGGGCGTCGCGCGTTCGACCTGCCGCCGCTATCCATGATGCCGATCGAGCACCTGACACCGGCGATGGAAGATCGTGCTTTCGAGGTGCAGATGCTCCTTGCCGACCGTGGCCGACACCGCGCACCATCGATTCCAGACCTGTTGGTTGCGGCAACTGCCGAGAAGGCAGGGCTCACGGTGCTCGCCTTTGACAAAGACTTCGACCTGATCGCCGACGTGACAGGGCAAGCGGTGGAGACACTCCGAACGCAGTAGTCGCTCAGGCCATTCCGCTACCCGGTGTAGCGGAATGGCCTGAGGCGAATTGGGAGGCGCTGCCTGCGTTTTTCGCCGGCATCAGCGCGGCTGCGTCGTGGCTTGGATGTGTAGGGCCGGCCACGCTGCGAGGTCGCGGAGTAGTCGCCGGTCGTGGGTTGCCACGACCACGGCGCAAGCTGCCGTGTGCAGGGCTTCGGTGAGGTCGTCGACGAGTGCCGCGGAGAGGTGGTTGGTCGGTTCGTCGAGGAGGAGCAGGTGGGGTTGCTCCGCGAGGCACAGGGCCAAGTGCAGGCGTCGCTGCTGCCCCTGCGACAGGCGGGAAACCGGCGTGCGCCAGCTCCGGGCCTCGAGTAGGCCCGTGCTCGACGCAGGCATCGGGGCGCGCGAGTGTGCCGAGATCGATGCGAGGTGTCGTTCGTAGACCTGGTGAGCGGTGAGGCCGGGCGGCCAGTCGGGCACCTCCTGGGACAGGAACGCTATCCGTGTAGACGGCTGCACCCGTCGAGTCCCGGTGGTGGGGGCCAAGCGGCCGGCGAGCACCGATAGCAACGTGGATTTTCCGGCCCCGTTGTCGCCGGTAACGAGCAGTCGGTCTCCTGTGTCGAGTGAGAGGCTCGTCGGAGACGTCAAGCGGCCTTCGACAGCGACTCCTTCACAGGTGATCGCGTGCCGCGCGCTGGGGACGCCGAGATCCGGCCAGCGTAGGCGCACGGGCGGCTCGGGAACGGTGATGACGTGCGCCTCAAGCGCCTCCCTGCGGCGGTTGAACGCTTGGACCACGCCGCCCGCGCGAGTGGCTCTCTCGTGTTTGCCGTGGCCCTTCTCCGGTCGCCAACCGGACTGGAGTCGTCCCCTGGCTTCGTCGACGGCCTGCGCGAGCCGAGCCCTTTCGGCGAGCTGATCAGCATGATCCTGCTCCCAGCGAGCGCGGTCGCGACGGCGTCCGTCGACCCACGCGTCGTACCCGCCCGCGTACAGGCGTGGCAGACCGTCCTCACTCGGATCGAGGTCCAAGAAGCTGGTCGCAACGTCCCGCAACAGGGTGCGATCGTGGCTCACGACCGCGATCCCGCCGCGGTGCGCCTGCAGGCTCTGGGTCAGGAACGACAGGCTGTGCGCGTCGAGGTGGTTGGTGGGTTCGTCGAGGAGTAGCAGGTCTGTGCTGGAGCCGAGCACGCACGCAAGGCGTACCCGATAGCGCTGTCCGACGGACAGAGTGGACAGGCGACGGCTGCGGTCCGAGCATGCATCGAGCCCGGCCAGGGCGATGTCTACCCTCCGGTGCGCGTCCCAGGCGTCCAAGGTGGTCGCCAGGTCGAGCGCTTCGGCATAGGCATCTTCAGATCCTGGGCGTCCCTGCGTGAGCGCTGATGTCGCGCGGTCGAGCCGCTCCAGCGCGTCGAGGGAGTCGCGGATCGCTTCGTCGATCAGGTCGCCGACGGTCTCCTCGCCCGTCACTTCCAGGGCCTGCTCGACCACCGCGAAGGTGCCCACGCGGCTGACCGTGCCCGAATCCGGGGGGATCAGGTCGGCCAGAACGTGCAGGAGGGTGGTTTTGCCCCTGCCGTTCTCGCCGACGATGGCTAGGCGTGATCCGGCGGAGACGACCACGTCTACGTTCGTCAACACCTGGCGGTCAGCCAGGCTGACGTGTACACCGGCGGCGCGGATATGGGCGGAGGCGCCCGCGGGCATGCCGCCCGAGAAGGGGGAATTCTTGCGGTAGAGGTTCTGCACGGTGCTCTCTTCAGCTCGTCACGGGAGCCGGGCAGCACGAGAAGAAGCCGCCCGGCAGGGCCAGGACGGCGCGCAGAGAAAAAGGGTTCGAAAAAGGTCGACTCTGCCGCCGTCAGCGGCGAGCCCACAGCTTCATCGAGGCGATACCTAACATGTCCAACAGTCTAGCGCCTCCGGCACACGTGTGCCAAAAGGTGTCTTGACCAGGGGCGAAGTGCGCTGATTCTTCCGGTGCCAGGCCAGCTCGATGCTTCGACGAAGCGATATTCAACATGTCCGGCGTCTAGTGGCGTGCGTGGCACGGCACTAGACGCCTTACAGAGAAATCTGGCTGCCCATGTCCGGTCGACCTGCTGAATGATGATGTTGTGGTCCTGAACGGGAGGAGCCACGCTACGGACGCGATCCGGTGGGGTTCAGGGCGGGTCTGATGCATGGGAGGAGAATCGTGAGCGTACGCGTACCACCGGTGGTTCTGTTTTCAGGCGCCGCGGTCGTCCAGCACGTCCTCGGAGGCGAGGCTCGGCCGACGAGCCGCTCCGTCGCTTCGAGCATTCCCTTTGCCGCTGCGTCCGTTTGGTTAATCGGGTTCAGCCTCCGAGAGTTCCGTCTCCACCGCACGACGGTGGATCCGATCGACGTGACATCCGTGCGGACCTTGGTCACCGAGGGGCCCAATCGATCGACACGCAATCCGATGTATGTCGGGATGCTCGCTGCCCTCGTGTCGCACGCCGTGGCCCGTCGGTCGTGGTCCGCCTTACTGCCGGCCGCAGCTTTCCTGTGGCTCATCGACCGCTGCCAGGTCCCGGCAGAAGAAGCCGCTTTGAGAGCTGAGTTCGGTGCGCAGTTCGATCACTATGCGGCTCAGGTTCCACGGTGGCCGGACCACCGCTCTGTCACGCTCCTTCTACCGGTCAGATGAGACGTTGCGTCACCCGGTACCGATGCTGGTGTCAACACTCGTGCTATGGCGCGTTTCTTGGCACCAGCATCGGTGCCGAGTACTGGGAGCGGTGTGGCTGCCGCTCCCCGTGGCATTTGGATCATCCCGACGAGCGCGGTGCGGGCGTCAACGTGGCCGTTGGGCGCACAGCGCCTCTCGGATCTGCGCCAGACCGCGCGTCAGTTCGTCGTCGGGTACCGCACCGAAGCCGAACACCAGGCCACGTAGTGAGGCCGCCCCCGCCCAATACTCCGAGAGAGCCGTCACCAAGACGCCGCTGTCGGCCAGGGTCGTGATGACCTCCCCCTCATTGCCGGAGTCGAGTTCCACCACCACGTGCAGGCCCCCGTCCATCGGGTGGACGTGTGCGCCGGGCAGGTTGCCGAGCGCCTCGACGACGAGGCTGCGGCGGCGGCGGTAGAGCTGGCGCATGCGCTGCGTGTGGCGGGTCAGGGCGCCCGCAGCCAGGTAGTCGGCGACGGCGCGCTGGGTGATGAGGCTGACCGGTTGCCCGTGCGTGCGGCGCGTTGCCGCCACGGCCTCACGTAGACGCGGCGGGAGAAGCACGAAACCCGTCGCGAGCGCGGGCGTGAGCGTCTTCGCGAACGTGCCCAACAGTGCAACGCGGCCGTGGTGATCCAGTGACGTCAGCGCGGGCAGCGGCGCGGAGGTGTAGCGCAGCTCGGAGTCGTAGTCGTCTTCCACGATCAGGACGTCATGGTTCTGAGCCCACGCCAGGAGCTGCTGGCGCCGGTCGATCGGCAACGACCCGCCCAGAGGATACTGGTGGCTCGGTGTGACGATGACCACGTCTGGGGCGTCGTCGGGTAGGTCGGCGGTGATGAGACCGCGTGAGTCCGCGGGCAGCGGCCGTATCGTCGCTCCTGCCTCGCGCAGCACCCGTCGCAGTGACGGATACCCGGGGTCCTCGACTCCGACAGTGCGGGCTCCGGTTGCCGCGAGCAGCAGTGTGAGGCCCTCGCGGCCACCGGCGGTAACGGCGATGTCGGCCGGGTCGCGGACGACCGCCCGCATCAACCGCAGGTGTTCGGCGATCGCAAGGCGGAGGTCGGGC
Source organism: Dermatophilus congolensis (assembly GCA_030538115.1). Classification (GTDB taxonomy): domain Bacteria; phylum Actinomycetota; class Actinomycetes; order Actinomycetales; family Dermatophilaceae; genus Dermatophilus; species Dermatophilus congolensis_B. The sequence continues at coordinate 11,642 of JAUNUP010000024.1, forward strand.
CAACCCAGCGGCGGCATCGTGACGTCGACGGGGGCCTCGGCGGCGCGCCGCCACGCCGCTCGCCACGCTGCCCCGACCACGCCCGCCTGGTGCGGGCGGCCCGGGCGAAGATCGATCACTCCAGGCTGATCAGCGGGACTCGTCTCGCTCGTGACCCGCGGCATCGGGCGCATCGGTGTCGTTCCCGGGCCCTGCGCGTCGCGCGGGTGCACCTCGTGCAGTCGCGGGTTCACGATCGTCGACCGCCCGGCGGCAGCGTCGAACCAGCCTTCGGCCACCAGTTGCTCGTAGGCGGTCACGACACTCCCGCGGGCGATACCCAGGTGTGCGGCGAGCGCGCGCGAACTCGGCAGCGCATCACCCGGTGTCAATACGGATTCGGTGAGCAGAGCGCGCAGACCTTCGACGAGCTGCGTCGGGATCGACGCCGTGGCCTCCTGGTCGATCCGCAGCGGCAGGGTCACCTCACGAGCGGTACGCAATCCGGCCTCCTCTTCGGACTTCTCATACTGGACTAAGGGTAATGGTTCGATTCCGGCCCTGATTTCGTACCAGTAATCTGCCGATACTCGTCGCCATGAGTAACCAGAACTCCAGCGAATCGACCTCCGCCCCCGGGCAGCGCCTGGTCAAGCGCGGCCTCGCCGACTCGATGAAGGGCGGCGTCATCATGGATGTCGTCACCCCCGAGCAGGCCCGTATCGCCGAAGACGCCGGTGCCGTTGCCGTCATGGCGCTCGAGCGCGTGCCCGCCGATATCCGTGCGCAGGGCGGCGTGGCCCGCATGAGTGATCCCGACCTGATCGTCGGCATCATCGAGACCGTCAGCATCCCGGTGATGGCCAAGGCCCGCATCGGCCATTTCGTCGAGGCTCAGGTGCTCGAGCACCTCAAGGTCGATTTCGTTGACGAATCCGAGGTGCTCTCGCCCGCCGACTACGTCAACCACATCGACAAGCACGCCTTCACGGTGCCCTTCGTGTGCGGCGCCACCAATCTCGGCGAGGCGCTTCGCCGCATCACCGAGGGCGCCGCGATGATCCGCTCCAAGGGCGAGGCCGGCACCGGTGACGTGTCGGAGGCGACCAAGCACATCCGCACCATCCGGCGCGAGATCGCCGCCCTGCAGGCCACGTTCAACTCCGACCCGCTGGAGCTGTACGTCGCGGCGAAGAACCTGGCTGCCCCTTACGAGCTGGTGCGCGAGGTGGCCGTGACCGGCACTCTGCCGGTACCGATGTTCGTCGCCGGTGGCGTCGCGACCCCCGCCGACGCGGCGATGATGATGCAGCTCGGCGCCGACGGCGTTTTCGTCGGCTCGGGGATTTTCAAGTCGGGTAACCCCGCCGCACGTGCCGCTGCGGTCGTCAAGGCCACCGCGTCGTTCAACGACCTGGCCGTCATCGCCGAGGTCTCCCGCGGGCTCGGTGAGGCGATGGTCGGCATCAACGTCGCCGACGTCCCGGCGCCGCACCGTCTCGCTGAACGCGGCTGGTGACCCGAGGCTGACGGACTCCACGGCCCGGCCGCGCGGCGCCACTGTGGCGCCGAAACCTCCTGAGCGCCAGAACTCCTGGACCGGGCGCTCAGGAGCCCGAGCGCGGCCGGGCCGCCGTCCGCCGGGCGCGTTGGGCCTCGCGTTGTGGGACGGGCCCAAGTGGCGGACATCCGAATCGTTAGGCTGTCGTGCGCCGAACCGCCCGGTCGGTTTCCCGTTCAGGAGGCAGCAGTGGAAGCCCAGTTCACGCCCGATTTCGCCAAGGCCGACGGCCTCATCACCTGCGTCACCGTCGACGCCGATTCGGGCGACGTGCTCATGGTCGCGTACATGAACGAGGAGGCTTACAACCTCACGCTCTCCACGGGCAAGGTGCACTACTGGTCGCGGTCGCGCGGCAAGCTGTGGAAGAAGGGCGAGTCGTCAGGCAACATGCAGCAGCTTGTCGAGCTGCGCGTCGACTGTGACGCCGACGCCGTGGTGGTCCGTGCGATCCAAGACGGACCCGCCTGCCACGAGGGGTACAAGAGCTGCTTCTTCCGCACAGTCGGCTCCGACGGCACACTCACCGTCAACTCAGAGCAGCTCATGACCCCCGAGCAGATGTACGGAGCCTCGAAGTGAACGGCGACGGCCAAGTTCTCCGCGTCGGCCTGCCCAAGGGCAGTCTCCAAGACGCCACGGTGGCCCTTTTCGCGAAGGCCGGTTTTCAGATCTCCGTCAGCAGCCGCAGCTACTTTCCGGCTATCGACGACGACGAGATCGAGTGCATGCTCATCCGCCCGCAGGAGGCCTCGCGGTACATCGAGCACGGACTGCTCGACCTCGCGGTGACCGGCTACGACTGGATCCTCGGCCGCGACGTCATCGAGGTGGCCGAGTTGGAGTACTCCAAGCAGTTGCGCCGCCCGGTGCGCTGGGTGATCGCGGTGCCGGAGAGCAGCCCGATCCAGACCCTCGCCGACCTGCAGGGCAAGCGCATCGCCACAGAGGCGGTCGAACTCACCGAGAAGTTCCTGGCTGAGCAGGGCATCGAGGCGGAGGTCGAATTCAGCTGGGGCGCAACCGAGGTCAAGCCGCCGCACCTGGCCGACGCGATCGTCGACGTCACCGAGACCGGCTCGAGCCTGCGCGCCAACAAGCTGCGCATCGTGCACGAGATCCTCAGCTCGACGACTCGGCTCATCGCCTCCCGCGACGCGATGGACGACGAGTTCAAGGCCGCCAAGATCGCCGATGTCGCGATGCTCCTCAAGGCCGCCCTCGAGGCGCAGGGCAAATCGATGCTGGTGCTCAACGTGCACTCCGACAACCTGACCGTTGTCGAAGACCTCCTGCCGAGCCTCAAGTCACCGACCGTTTCGACGCTCAAGGAGCCGGAGTGGTTCGCGGTGACGACGATCGTCAACGCCCGCGACGTGCGCATCCTCATCCCACGCCTGAAGGCAGCAGGCGCCGAGGACATCCTCGAGATGCCGCTCAACAAGATCGTCGAGTAAACGGCCCCGGTCACCGGCGGGACTCGGCCGCTCGGCTTGCGGTGAGGCGATCGTAACGACCTGAAGGATGCAGTTCTCTGGCGGTCGTCAGCGTTCACCTAGGTGAATGCGCGCGAGGCGCGGAGAACTGCATCCTTTATGTCGCAACGTCCTCCAGACCTGCCCCACTGGTGCGGTTCTCTGGCGAGGGTGTTCGTCGGTAGGTTGGCGGCATGAGTGACGCGGTTGACATCTCGAAGGTGCATCCCGAGATCTACAAGGCGCAACTGGCCCTCGATCGGGCGGCCGGTAAAGCCGCGGCGGATGCAGGGCTCGACCCGCTGTTGATCGAGCTGGTCAAGATTAGGGTTTCGCAGCTCAACGGGTGTGCGTTCTGTCTGCGCATGCACACGCGCGACGCGCTCGCGAAGGGCGAGACCACCGACCGACTGTCGGTCGTCGCCGCTTGGTGGGAGTCTCAGTACTTCTCACCGGCGGAGAAAGCTGCGCTCGCGCTCGCCGAGCAGACGACCGAACTCGCGGTTCCGCAGCGGCGCACCTGGAGAGACGGCAGCCTCACGGACCAGCAGGAATCAGCCATCGTGTGGCTCGCAATCGTCATGAACGGCTGGAACCGCATCGCGGTCATGAGCCACTACCCGGTAGGCCCCTGAATCGGTGAAGCCCTGGGCGGGGCTGCGGGGTGGGGTCACGCCGTGCGGAGGCGGGCGTGCACTCGCTCGAGTACGCCCAAGGTGTCGCGGTAGGTGTCGACGACCTCAAGGCCCAGGCCTTCGAGGTGGAGAAGGGGGCGCCGCCTCCAGTGTTCGCCGCGGCGCTGCGTCAGGGCATCGAGCGCACGCTGCAACGCCTGCACCGGGGCGAGGTTCGACTCCACGTGGTCGGCGAGCAGGAGGTCGCCGCCGGGGCGCAGTACCCACACCATCTCCGCGAGGGCGAGCTTCTCGTCAGGCACACCGCAGAGGGCGAACGTGCAGATCACAGTGTCGAACGAGTCGGCGGCGAAGGGAAGATCGCCTGCATCGCCCACGACGAGTTCCACGTCTCGGCACTCTGCAGCCGCCCGGCGACGCGCCCCCTCCAGCATGTCGGGCGCAAGGTCGAGGCCCGTGATCGTGACGTCCTGGGCGAGATAGGGCAGGTCGGCGCCCGTCCCGATGCCCACCAGCAGAACGGTCCCCCGCGCGCGCTCGCCGATCCAGCGGCGTGGATGGCGCAGGAAGGCGCGCTCCAGCGGCGCCATCGCGAGGTCGAAGGCGCGTGCCGCATCGAAGAAGCGCGCGGCTCCGGAGTTCGGGCGGGTCATCGGAGGGATCCTTCTGTCTCGTCGGCATCCCGCGCCCGCGTGGGCGCCTAGGGTGTTCGCATCGTCGCAAGTGTGCTCGGTCGACGGGGGCGAGCGCACACACCAGGGGAAAGGACGTCCGATGGTTTCTGTTCGCCGATCACTTCTCTCGACATGTCTAGTCGCCGGCCTCGCGCTCGTGACGGCGTGTTCCACGCCCGCGGCTCAAGAGGGCACCACTCAGGCGACACCGGAAGCGTCGTCACCGGTGTCGGCCGCAACCACCGGCAGCGAGAACCCAGGGCCGCAACGACAGAGCCTGGCCAGTGCCGAGTCCTCCATCGACCGCCAGCCCGTGCGTATCGATCTGGTGTCTGTGCACACCTCGGAGGCGGTCACCACCGTCGACTTCTCGGTCAGCCACGCCGGTGGCGCCGACGGTAAACGGATCCAGGTTTCGCAGGCATTCTCCGACGGCATCAGCCAGAAGGACAGCGCGGGCGAGATCGTGGATTCCGACGCCTTCACAGCCGACGGGGTGTTTCTGCTCGACCCGAAGGCGGCCAAGCGCTACCTGCCGGGGCGAGGGCCCGACGGGGTGTGCGTCTGTTCCGGCAACCTCTCGTCCACGTTCGTCAACCCGGGGCAGACGATCGGGCTCAGCGCCGTCTTCGCCGGTCTGCCTGCGGACACCACAACCGTCTCGGTGTTCATCCCGGGGGCCGGCACCTTCGATAATGTGACGGTGTCGCGATGACGAGACACCTCACGGCTGCGTTGCTGGCTGCCGCGTTACTGGGGGCGCAGTCGTCCGCCGCGCTCGGCGACTCGAGGGCAACCCCGGGAACGCCGATCGTGCCGCCGGAAGGGACGACCTACGTCGTGCAGGACATCAGCTACCCGGTCGACGACATCGTCTTCGGTGAGGCGAACGCCGACGGCTCGGTCGTGCACCAAAGCAACGAGATCACCATGCTCGCCGACGTGTTCTTCGCTCACGACGAGTCCGCGCTCAACGCCCGGGCGACGCAAGAGGTCGCCGGGTTCCCGGAACTGCTGAAGCAGGCCGGGGCGAGCGAAGTCACCATCACCGGCCACACCGATAGCGACGGCGCAGACACCTACAACCTCGACCTGTCGAAGCGGAGAGCGGAGTCGGTCAAGGCCGCGCTCGCTTCCGCCCTCCCGGGCGTGACAATGACGGCGACCGGCAAGGGGGAGACCAGCCCCGTGGCCGACAACGCGACGAAGGAGGGCAAGGCACTCAACCGCCGCGTCACCATCACCTGGAAGTAGCGGGGACGGGAGGTGCCGTGTCGGCTCGAGTGTTGGGGCCGACGCCGCGGATAATGGGTCGCCGGAGAGGCGGGCAGCTCGCCACCGAGTCGCCAGCACAGCATCACGGCCGCCCCGCGCGGCTCCGGTAGGAAGGCGTTCATGTCGCGTTTGGGGAAGACCAAGCTGACGCTGGAGCCGTGGGCCCTCGTCGTCTTCTTCGTGTTGTTCGGTCTGGCAGCGGCGGTGGTTCCTGGATACACGGATCCGGCTATGCGCCTCGGGGCGATCGAGGACGTGCTGCCGGGTTTCTACTCTCATGCATCGAACCTGACGCTGTCTTACGCGCTGATCATCGTCTATGGGATTGTCAGGCTGCTCGCCGGGGCGGGGCTGCGCGAGATCGCGTTGTTCACGGCAGCGGTGCTGGCAGCGAACGACATCTACGAGGGCGGACTCACCCTCTGGAACACGAAGGATCTCGTCGACGCCCATTACGGTGCGGTGGGCTCCCTGGTCGCTTTCGGGTACCTGGTGCTGGTGAAGCGTCACGGGCTCCGACGGGCGCCTGCGGCATCGGGCGCGGGCGAGCGACAAGGCTGAGCGAGCACTCCGTTCGAACGAGTCGGGAGACTGGCGTGGCGTGGCGTCGCCGGCGCGGGGTCGGTCGGGGGGATCCCTGGAGGTCCCTGAACTTGGAGCTGGTGTAGCTCCGTGCGTTCCCGGGTTTGTGCGCGGGCGGAGGGGGCGTGGAGCTCGGCGTGGATACTGTGCCGAAATGCGACGACTCACCGGGATCTTTGCCGCCCTCGCCGTGGCCCTGTTCCTCGCCGTTTCTTCGGCTGCGTCTACGAGAGCGGCGGATGCCGTGCAACCGAGCCCTGCCGAGGCCGTTCGGAAGGCGATCGACGCGCCGGGAGTCGCGGTCGTGGTCCGCACGGGTGATGTACGGCAGGAGTCGTACTCCGGCATCGACGGAGACGGAGCCCCTGTCGGCCCCGACACGCGGTTCCTCATCGGTTCGGTATCGAAGTCCTTCACGGCGGCTGCGGTGCTCGCCCTCGACACCCGCGGAGCGCTGGCGCTCGACGAGCCGGTCTCTCGTGAACTCTCCTGGTTTCCGCACGGCGACGTCACCGTGCGGGACCTGCTGCGCCACACCTCCGGATACGACGCCGCCGCCGGACTCCGGCATGCGGACCTCTTCGACAACACACCCGGAGCGCTCGATCAGGCTGCCCGCGCCGCCGCAGGCGAGCCCCGCGCGGCGACTCCCGGCATGTTCTCCTACAGCGACGTCAACTACCTCGTCTTGGGCGCGCTGGTCGAGCAGGTGACCGGCATGAGCTTCGACCGCGCCGTGCATGACCTCGTTCTCGACCCGGCGGATCTGCGGGCAACGAACCTCGCCGCCGACGACACCGAACCCGCGCCTGGCTATCGACGCTGGTGGACGATGACCCGCCCCTTCGACCCCGGCTTCGACACCTCCGGGGTGCCCTACGGGTACGTCATGTCGACGGCTCCCGACCTCATGAGCTGGGCCGACGCCCAGCAAGAGGGCGCGCACCTGCCGGCCGCCCAGCGCCACGCCATGACGAGTGAGCAGGTGAGCACCGGAACCGACCGAGCAGGCCTGCCTACCTGGTACGGATTCGGCTGGAGGGGCGGGAGCCTCGACGGCCACGGCTACGTGGAACACACCGGGGCCAACCCCGGCTACTTCGCACATGTGCTGTGGCTGCCCGATGACGACATCGCGGTCACCGTGCTGGCCAACACGTATTCGCAGGCCGGAGACGAGGTGCTGGCCGAACAGGCACGCAACCTGGCCCGGCAGGCGGTCGGGGTCGAGCCGGTGAACCCCCGGCGCGACGCGTTGCTGAGCAGCGCTCCGTGGATCGCCGCGGGGGTTCTCGCAATCGGGCTGGTGCTGCTGTGTCTCACGCTGGTGCGGCGAGCGCGCCCGGCTCCCGCGTCACGGCTCCGGGCTTGGGTAGGGGCCCTGCTCGCAGCGGCCACGGCGGTCGGATGCTGGGTACTGCCGAGTGTGTTCGGTTTCGACTCACGGTTGTTGCGCTTGTGGGTGCCCGATCTGGGGTGGGCGTTGCTTCTCGCGGTCGTCGTATACGCGGCGTTGGCGGCTGCGCTCCTGCTGGGTGCGTCCCGGAGCGGGGCGGGTGAGGACCGGGAACCGGTAGGCGCCGGTGGTCGACCCTGAGTGCCGCGAGCCTCAGCCCAGGCCGAAGTACGTCGGGTCTTCGAGGAAGCGGCGGTAGAGGGCGACCGTCGAGAGTTCTTTCCAGGCGCTCTCTTGGAAGCCGTATTCGTCGAGTTCGATGATCCTCGCGCCGGGGGTCGCCGCGAGGATCGGGGAGTGGGTCGCCATGAGCACCTGGATCTCGTCTTCGCGCAGCTCGGCGAGCTGGTTCGCGAGTTTGAGCTGCGAGATGAGCGAGAGACCCGCCTCGGGTTCGTCCATGACGAGGAAGCCCCCGCGGTCGGCCATGTACACCAGCTTCGTCGCCAGCAGGTCGGTGAACGCCTCCCCGTGAGAGCGCTCGTGGTAGCGAGGGTCGCTTCCGGGGTGCTCCTCCAGGTACGTGAGCAGTCCGTGCATCGTCTCAGCGCGGACGAAGTAACCCCAGCGTGAGCGGGCGATGCCACGGGAGAGCCGGATGTGTTCGTGCAGCGGCGATTCGGTGGGGCGGGGCGAGTCGCGCGTGATCTTGCTGCCACCCTCGGGGCTGAACCCGTACGCCATCGCGATGGCCTCGATGATCGTCGACTTGCCGACGCCGTTCTCGCCCACCAGGATCGTCAGCTCGCTCAGCTCCATCCCCTCACGCAGGAGCTGGCTGACCGCGGGGATGGAGAACGGCCACACGTGATCGTCGGCACCGCTGGCACCGACGGCATCGCTGGCACCGACGGCACTATCGGCACCGGGCTCGCCGACGACCCGTCGCACGGGTAACGAGCTGAACGCCTCCATGAACGTCACGGTAGATCCCGCCACCGACATAGTGGTGGGTGCCGCATCGGGGTCGGACGCTCAGGCAGTCGTCGCGTGGGCTGCTCGCACGAACGCCCGGACCTTGGCGGGGTCTTTCACGCCTGGGGTCGACTCGACTCCGCTGGAGACGTCGACACCGTACGGCTGTGCGGCCGCGATGGCCTCGGCGACGTTGTCGGGGTTCAGGCCGCCCGCGAGCAGCCAGCGGCCGGAGGGGCGGCGGGCCACCAGTGGCGTCAGGTCCCAGCGTTCACCCGATCCCGGCTTCGGTGCGTCGAGGAGGAGCATCTCTTCTCCCCACGCGCCCACCTCCAGTGGGGTGTCGCGTTCGAGGGAGGTCGCGCGCCACAGCCGCGGGAAGACCGCCCGTGCCGCGTCGAACTCGTCACGCGTGTAGCGCCCGTGGAGTTGCAGCACCGTCGCCCCGATCCGTTCTGCGACGGCAGCGGCTTCAGCGGCTTCGAGTTCAGCGGTGACGAGCACGGTTGCCACGCCCTGCGGCACCGAAGCGACGATGCGCGCCGCAGTGCCCTCGTCGACATGGCGAGGGCTCTTCGGGCTGATGACGACACCGATCGCGTCGGCGCCCGCCTCCACTGCGACCTGGGCGATCTCGATGTCTCTGAGCCCACAGACCTTCACGAACACGCTTCCCATCGTCGCAGACGGCACACGAACTGGTCACATGGGTCGCTGGGTCACAGTGGGTCACACCGGAGGACGTTGCGCGGAGGAGGGTGGGATCGGACGTCAGGCGCGGGGGAGGGCAGCACGGCTGACGCCCGATCCCGGGGCTGGCGGCTCACGCCGCCTGGGCCACCGGATCCTGCACCGACGTGGCGTCGGCGCAGTAGAAGCCCAGAAGTTCCACTGCGACCTGCGGTAACACCTCCGTGGCAGTCGCCCACCAGCGCATGACGACGGTAGGAGGGATCGGCGACGGACTCGAGACGGCCACCACGACCTTCGGACTGCCCGCGTCTTCGAGGAAGCGGAACAGCCTCTCCCGTTCGGTGGCGGGCATCAGCCAGTCCACGCCGTTGACGACCACGGGCTGCACAGCGCGCCCAGATTCGTCGCAGAGGATCAGCAGTGCCGAGCTCTTGAGCCTGTCGTGGTATCCGAGAAAGAGATCGACGACGTCGAGCGCGAGGTCGGGGTCGGCCAGCGACATCGACTGCCAGTCGTCGGGGAGGTTCTGGAAAGTCATGCCTCGATCCTCGCCTCGGCGGCCGCAGGTGCCGAGCCGTCTCCGGCCCGACTGTGGATAAAGAAGGGGTCGGTGCGGGGTTGTGGAAAATGGTCAGCGGCGGCGGCCGATGCCGATCTCCATGAGGTCGCGGCCGATGACGAGCTTGCCGCTGAAGTGCTTCTGGGCGGGCTTGAGCCACTCGTCAGGGGCATTGCCCGGGACGATGTGCGAGAGCACCAGCGTCTTCACACCGGCACGTTCGGCGATCTTGCCGCAGTCCTCGGGCAGCGTGTGCGCGGTCATGAGGTGGTTCATCTGCGCGATGTTGTTGTCGCTCCACGGCTTCGGGTAGAGCGACTGCACCCACTGCTCCGCGATGACCTCGTGCACGAGCACATCTGCGCCCTTGGCGAGGCGCACGAGGTTGTCACTCGGGGCGGTGTCACCGGAGAAGACGACCGAGCCCTGGTCGGAGTCGATCCGGAACCCGAACGCGGGAACGACGGGAAAGTGGTCGACGAGGGTCGCGGTCACCTTGACGCGGTCGTCCTCGTAGACCTTCCACGGCTCCATCTTCGGCGTGTGGTTGGTGTTCGGGTGATAGCCGTGGCCTCGCGGGATGGCGATGTCGTGTACGTCGAAGTACGTGTCGAGGCCCGCGTTGCGGCCGTCGCGCATGCGGTCGTTGATGTCGAGCGAGTACGCCTGCATGAAGTACTTGGTCGTGTCGACGATGCCCGGCACGGGGTTCTCGGGGTTGTTCACGGGAATCTCGGGCGCGGTCTGCCCGGGCAGGGTCCAGATGGGCATGAGCACGTCATTGCCCTGCTCATCCGTGCGGCGACCAGGGCCGTAGACCTGGATCTTCGGCATGTCAGGTGCCCGCCGGCGCAGGCCGTTCGACCAGCCGAGCACGAAGTGGTGGAAGTAGTCGCTGATGTGGTCGGAGTGCAGGTGCGTCACGAAGAACGCACGGGTCTTCTCCTCGCCCCAGTTGCCGCCGACCGTCTGCAGCTCCTCCGGGATGAGTGCGGCCTGCTTGAAGCGATGCCCGGCCCCGTCTCCGAAGTCGACGAGGTAGACGGCGTCGCCCACGACCACGGCGGAACTGATGCCGAGCCGGTCGGTGCCCGGGTACCAGATCGGTCCGCCCGCTGTGCCGAGCAGCACGAGACGGGAGGTGTGCTTCTTGGCCGCCCCACCGCCCTTGCCCGCCGGTGAGACGGCCGCGGCCGCGGAAGTCGGACCAGCCATCGACATGGCACCGGCCGTGGTCGCCGCAGCCATCGTGGCCAGCATCGACCGACGGCTGACCGGATTGCCCCAGGATTCGCGTGCTGCCTGCTCAAGGATTTCGCACATGGCGTTGCCTCTCGTTCAGGCCGGTGCGATCGCACCGGCCGCTCGCTGCAAGGAAACTCACGTCCGTGGCGGTCGGCAGAGTCTTGCCGGCCAGCCTCCTGTGAGGCGAATCACGCAGTCAATGAAGGCGGTTCGCGATTCGCGGGAGGCGAAGAGAAATGTGTAGAGACACAGCGAGCGGGCGGAGGTGCTAATGCGGCCCGCGAACCCCGCGCGGGGCCACTCAGCAGAGGTTGGGCGACGGGAACATAGTTTCTAAACTGTGCTGTGTCGCTTAACTTCTGCTAGCAGAAGTTAGGGGAGAGGGGCCTGCCTGCGAGCAGGGGACCTACAAGGGGATGGGCAGACCCACGAGACCTGTGTCACAGTGACGAGGGTTCGATCGGTTCGTCGGCCAGGAGGTACGTGATGTCGTCCACTTCCCCCCAGCGGGTCGCGATTGTCGGAGCCGGAATGGTCGGGCTCTCGACAGCCTGGTTCCTCCAAGAGCGCGGCGTCGAGGTGACGGTCATCGACCGGCAGCGCGTCGCCGCGGGTGCGTCGCTGGGCAACGCCGGCTGGCTAACCCCCGGTATCGCGACGCCGTTGCCCGAACCCGCGGTGCTCAACTACGGCATCCGTGCCGTGTTCAGCCCCAACTCACCCGTGTACGTGCCTCCGAGCGCCAACCGAGACTTCTTGCGGTTCGTCACCGGGTTCATGCGCCACAGCACGATGCCGGCGTGGAAGAGGGCGATGGGCTCGCTCGTGCCGATCAACGACCTGTCGCTCGCGGCGTTCGACCAGCTCAGTGAGGGCGGAGTCGAGGCACGCACCCGCGAGGCCGAGCCGTTCACCGCCGCCTACGAGAACATCGAGGAGCGCACGACCCTGCTGGAGGAGATCCAGCACATCCATGCCTCCGGCGGCGACATCGCCTTCGACGTGATCGACGGTGACCGAGCCCGCGAACTGGTGCCGGCCCTCTCCGAGCGCATTGCGTGCGCGATCATCCTGCACGGTCAGCGGTTCATCCACCCCGGTGAATTCGTCACGGCCCTGGCGCAGTCCGTGGAGGCGCGAGGTGGGCGGATCGTGGTCGGCAAGGCCGTACGGGCGGTACGAGACATGGGCCGCAGCGTGCTCGTCGAGACCGATGCCGCGACCGCGGAGCAGTTCGACCAGGTCGTCATCGCCTCCGGAGCGTGGCTGCCGCTGCTGGCCCGACAGCACGGGGTGAAACACGTCGTGCAGGCAGGCCGCGGGTACTCGTTCAGCGTCGCGATGGAGCACGTGCCCGACGCGCCCGTGTACTTTCCCGTCGCCCGGGTTGCGCTGACGCCGCTGGGTGATCGCCTCCGTGTCGCCGGGATGATGGAGTTTCGCAGGCCCGAGGAGCCGCTCGACCATCGCCGTATCGCGGCCATCGTCGAGTCCGCCCGCCCGTTGCTGCGGGGCGCCGACCTCGATCATCGTCAGGAGGAGTGGGTCGGGTCGCGACCGTGCACGGTCGATGGCCTGCCCCTCATCGGTGCGACGAAGACCCCGCGCGTGTTCGTCGCCGGAGGCCACGGCATGTGGGGCATCACCCTCGGCCCGATCACGGGTCGCCTGCTGGCCGAGCAGATGACCAGCGGCGAGCGCCCGCGCGAACTCGCCCCGTTCGACCCGCTGCGCTGAGCCGCGACCAGGGCAGCTGGTCAGGCCCTACCGGTCGGGCGCCGCTGGTCACGCCCTGCGGCTCAGGCGTGGGTCAGGCCGCCTAGGCCGGGCGACGCGGGTCAGACCCGCAGGTCAGGCGCCGGGTCGTGCCCCGAGGGTCAGGTGCCGCAGTAGGTGACGTGGGCCGGGCCGCCCTCCGGAGCAGGCCCCGCGAGATCGGAGAACTCGGGACGCTCGTCGTAGGGATGCGTCACGGCCTCGAGCAGCCGTTCGAACGGCGCCATGTCGCCCGCCTCCGCCGCCGTCAGCGCCTCCTCCACGCGGTGGTTGCGCGGGATGTAGACGGGGTTGGTGGCCTTCATCCGCGCCGCCACGACATCGGGCTCGTCGACGAGCAGGGCATCGCGTCGGTCGGCCCAGACATCGAACGCATGCGGCTCGTCGAAGAGTGACCGAGCCGCCTGCCGCCCCTGCCCCTGACCGAGGGTGCGGAAGAACAGGGTGAAGTCGACCCGGTGCTCCTGCATGAGTTCGAGGAGGTCGTTCACGAGCGGCCCCGAGGTCGCCGACGCCTCCGGCAAGCCGAGCTTCGCGGCCATCAGGTCCGCATAGTCGGCGAGGTACGCCTCCGCGAACCGCCCCAGAACCGCCTGCGCGGCCTCGATCGCCTCCTGGGGATTCTCGCCGGGAGTCTCGTCGGGTTTCTCGCCAGAGTTCGACAACACGGGCAGCATCGCCTCCGCGAGACGCGCGAGGTTCCACTGGAGAATGGCGGGCTGGTTGCCGTAGGCGTATCGGCCTTGGTAGTCGATAGAGCTGAAAACGGTGGCGGGGTCGTAGGAGTCCATGAAGGCGCACGGCCCGTAGTCGATGGTCTGACCCGACAGCGTCGTGTTGTCGGTGTTCATCACCCCGTGGATGAAGCCGACCGACATCCACCGCGCGACGAGCCGCGCCTGCCGCAGCGCGACAGCTTCGAACAGCGCGAGGTAGGGCCTGTCGGCCTCGGCCACCTCGGGGTAGAGGCGGGAGATCGTGTAGTCGAGCAGCGCCCGCAACGTCGTTTCGTCGCCGGAGGCCGTGGCGTACTGCACTGTGCCGACACGGAGGTGACTCGACGCCACGCGGGCGAGTACGGCGCCCGGCTGCATCCGCCCGTCGCGAGCTACCTGCTCGCCGGTCGTCACGACGGCCAGCGACCGCGTGGTCGGGACACCGAGGGCGTACATCGCCTCGCTGACGAGGTACTCGCGGAGCATTGGACCGAGCACGGCTTTGCCGTCGCCGCGGCGCGCGAACGGGGTGCGCCCCGACCCCTTGAGGTGCACGTCGCGTCGGGCGCCACCCGCGTCGACGACTTCGCCGAGCAGCAGCGCCCGCCCGTCTCCGAGAGCGGGGGAGTAGCCGCCGAACTGATGCCCCGCATACGCCTGGGCCGTGGTGCGCGCGCCGTCGGGCGCGGTGCCTGTGAGGAGCCTCAGCCCCTCCTCCGAACGCAGCCATGAGATCTGCCAACCCAGTTCGTCTGCGAGCGGAGCGTTGAGAACGACCAGCTGTGGCGCAGGGGCGGCGGGCACGCTCCAGTCGGTGGAGAGGGCCGGCACCGCCTCGGCGTAGGTGTGCTCGAACGTGGGGCGCATGTCGTCGAGGCTACGGCGACCCGAGCGCGTTCGCCCGACCGCGCCCGGAGAACGGGCGACAATGCGATGAATGATGTTGAAGCCGACCCCTGGCACTGCGGCGCCTCCGGTCGGCACGGGCGAGGGCAGACTGAGTCAAGAGATGGAGGGAGGACGATGCCACGCATCGACGCGCCGACCGTGCGCGAGCACCGCGAGAACGTGCGCCGCAAACTCATCGACGCGGCCGAGGAGATCGCGCGCCGTGACGGCGTGGGCGCTCTCAGCGCCGGAGCGGTCACCAAAGCGGCCGGCATCGCCCGCAACAGCATCTACCGGTACGTCGACTCGGTAGACGACCTGCGCGGGCTCGTGCTCGCGCGGTACATGCCCGCGTGGATGGGGGCCGTGCAGGCTGCCCTCGACGCGGCGTCGACGCCCGAGCAGCGCATCTTGGCGTGGGTGCGCGCGAATCTGGCGCAAGCGGCCGAACACGGACACGGCTGGCTCATGGAGGTCGGGCACCCGCGGGCCATCGGCGCCGACGGAGTCCGAACGGTCGAGGGCGCCCACCGCGATGCGGCCGACGTGCTGATACTGCAGTGGCGCGCCCTGCTCGAGCCTGCGACGGGCTCGGTGTCGCCCTCTGCAACCGCCTCTACAGCGACCTCTGTAACGCCCTCGACAACGGTCCCGGTATCGACGACTGCAACCCCTGCGGCGTCATCCACGCCTGCGCCTCTCGCGACTCCCACACCCCCTGCAGAAGCCCTCGCCGAACTCACCCGGGCGCTCGTCGAAGGCGGGTTCAGGTGCCTTGACCAGGGGGGAGACCTCGCGGCCGTGACCGCGGCGATCGAGGTCGCGGTCGGGGCCCTGATCGATGCGCACAAGCACGGCGCCGCGCGCAACGTCTCGACATCCGAGTGAAACCCGCGATGTTAACCTCGGCAGCGTAGTTACTCGCCCGATGCCGAGGGGGTTGCGGAGGGCGGGCGTCGGCTTTCCCGTGCGCATCCGTTCGTGCCGGGCCGGCAATAGGTGAGGTGCGTGGCATGAGCCTGCTCGACCCCGATGTTCTCTTCCGCGTCGTAGACGTGACGGGTGTGTTCGCGAACGGGCTGCTGGGCGGAGCCGTGGCGAGGTCCAAGGGCTTCGACATGATCGGGTTCATCATCCTCGCCATCAGCTCGGGGCTGGGCGGCGGTATGATCCGCGACCTCATGTTGGGCGTGAGTTTTCCTGTCGCACTCACCGATCCGCTCTACCTGAGTACTGCTGTCGTCGGCGCGGCGGTCGCGTTTCTCCTCGATCTCGACGGGCAGTGGAAGCGCCTGTTACTGGTCGCTGACGTGCTGGCGCTGGGCTGTTGGTCGGCCACCGGTGCGGCCAAGGCCAGCGCCGCGGGCCTCGACTGGATGCCCGCGATCATGCTCGGCGTCATCACCGCCGTGGGCGGCGGCATGCTGCGCGACATCATGGTCAACGAGGTGCCGGGCGTCTTCGGTGGCACGCCCCTGTACGCGACGTTGTCGATCGTCGCGTCTGCGCAGATGGTGGTGATGTACCAGTACGGTCAGCATCAACTCGGCATGGGGATCGCGATTCTGCTGTGTGCCGTGTTCGGTTTGCTGGCCCGCAAACGCAACTGGATGCTGCCCGGCGCGGCGTCGATCGTCATCCGTACACCACGCATCCCGGGTGCGCGTATGAGCAGGTCGTTCAGGCGCCGGCCCGTACCTGCGGCGGAACCCGCCGGCTCGGCTGATCGCGTCGAGCCCGCGCCCGACCCACAGACTGGCCCCCGCGCCGACACGTAGACCGACTGTGGGGGCCGCGCACCGCTGTGTCAGTAGCCCGCCTTAGCCATCATTTCGCGTGAGCATTTCACGACGATCTCGACGCACCGCTCCACGCCGAACGATGCCGTGTTGAGCATGAGGTCGTAGTTGGCGGTGAGCCGCGGATCCCAATGCCAGAGCATGAGCGACATCTCGGCGCGCGTGCGGTCTTCACGCACCTGCCGTTTGGCCGCCACGTCGCGGGGGATCGACTCGTTCTTCATCGCGTAGTCGAGGCGGTCGTCGAGCGGGGCGTCGAGTTTGACATGCAGTGAGCCCGGCACGTCGGCGAGGATGATCGTCGCGTTGCGACCGAGGATGACGCCTCCGTCTTTCATCAGTTCGCGCACCGCTGCGTTCTGCTCGCGGGCGCGTGCCACCGCCGGGTCTTCGACGAGGTGCACCGACGACGTGTCGGTCCACGCGAGCGCGTTGTAGAAGGCGGTCAGATCGACCTTGCCCGAGCCCTTGGGGTCTGCGGCTTCGAGTTCGGTGGAGCTGTGGGCCTGCCCGATCCACGGAACCCCGAGTTCGTCGGCGACACGCTGCCCGATCTCTGCGGCGCCCGCGCCGTAGGCCTCGAACAGGGTCACGACGGGCTTGCCTGCGGCGTAGGGGCGTGTCGTGTCGGTCATGGGCCCTCCTGAACTAAGCGGTGAATCGAGCCTAGTCCCCGCTGTCGCCGGTTCGTCGCCTTTCGGCCTGGCAAGGGTGTGCATCGCCGGGCGTTGCGCGAGCGAACAGTGAGACGATCCGTCAAACCACTGCATAACCGGGAGCGGCGGCAATAGCGTCTCTTACATGCCGCCCGATGTCACCGTGCCTCCAGAGCTGCTGGAGCGTGCACGTTCGGCGGAGAAGGTCACCGTGCTCACCGGTGCCGGCATGTCTGCCGAGAGCGGGGTCACGACGTTCCGCGAACCCGAGCATGGGCTCTGGGAGCGGTACGACCCGATGGAGCTCGCCACGACCAAGGCGTGGTTCTCCGACCGCCCGTTCGTCTGGGCGTGGAACGTGTGGCGGATGATGCAGGTGCAGCGCGCCGAACCGAACCGCGGGCACGTCGCGCTCGCGAAGTGGCAGGCCCGCAACCGGTACGTGCGCATCGCCACCCAGAACATCGACGACCTGCACGAGCGCGCCGGCAGCAAAGACGTGACGCACGTACACGGCAGTCTCTTCCAGTACCGCTGTGACACCTGCGAGATGCCGTATTCGGGGCCGGTGTACATCCCCAAGAAGATCGTCAAGCGCCTCGACCCGCCGTTGTGCCCGTTCTGTTTCGGCATGATCCGGCCTGCGGTCGTGTGGTTCGGCGAGATGCTGCCGTACCGCGAGATGCTCATCGCCGAGATCTCGGCGCGCGAGGCCGATCTCGTTCTCGTCGTGGGCACCTCGGGAGTCGTGTACCCGTTCGCGGCTCTGCCCGAGATGGCGCACGCTCAGGGAGCGATGGTCGTCGAGATCAACCCGAACGAGACGGAGATGTCCGACGCATCGCACATCGACGTCACCTGGCGCGCCACGGCGGCGGAGGCGCTCCCGGCACTGGTCAAGGCGCTGTTCCCGAAGCCTGAAGGCCCCGAGGGGTGCCCGATCGCGGGGTGACCCCAGCCGGCCGCGACGAGGGTGGGCCACTGAGCGGCAGCCGACATCGGCGCTCGACATGCCCCACGCCGATGCCCGAAGCTTCATAGCGGGCTCACAGCTCGATCATGGTGTCTACACGTTCGGCTGCGGTGCTCTGTCGGTGAAAGAACGTCACCGCAGGAGGAGAACAATGAGCACGCGCACCTTCGCACGGCACCGCAGCACGGCTGCCGTGGTCGCCGGGGCGCTCGTCGTCGTCGGCGTCGCAGGTCTGGGAACCGTCGCCGGGTCGCAGCGCGGCGACGCGCAACAGCAGTTGTCCGCTGCCAACGGAGCGGCTCCGTACGGAATCGGCGAGGTGGCCCCCTCCCGGGGCATCGAGAACAGCGAGGGCACCGAGAGCACCCAGTCGCAGAACGGTCGAGACCTTGACAGCCTCGGGTATTACGACGAGAACGGCGACTTCGTGCACCCGTGGGAGCAGGGCGGGCGCTATGCTCCTGCACCGTCGGATCGGCGCAGGCAGGGCACGCCCTGGAGCACCCAGCGCGGTGCCACCACCGAGATCGACCGTGGCGTGCGGATGTCCTCGGCTCCGGGAGTCGTGCTCATCGACACCAAAACCAGTGCAGGCGAGGGCCTCGGTACGGGCATGGTGCTCACCGCCGACGGCCAGGTGCTGACCAACTACCACGTGGTCGAGGGATCCGAATCGGTGCAGGTCACCGTGTCCGACACCGGGCGGTCGTATTCAGCGAAGGTGCTCGGTGCCGACAAGGTGCGTGACGTGGCTCTTCTGCAGCTCGACGGCGCCGACAAGCTCGCGACCGTCACGGTCTCGGAGGCCGCTGCCCGCCTCGGCGACACCGTTTACGCGGTCGGAAACGGCAACGGTCAGGGCTTTCTCACCCGCCTCGACGGCAAGGTGACCGGTGTCAACCAGGCGATCGACGTCTCCGAGGGTGCGATGTTCGGCCCGTCGGTGAAGCTCGACAACCTCATCGAGACCGACGCCGATGTGGTGCCCGGCTACTCCGGTGGTCCGCTGCTCGACGCGAAGGGCCAGGTCATCGGGGTCACGACGGCCGCCTCCGTCGGTCGCAGCATCGACGGATACGCGACGCCCATCGGCGAGGCGATGGGCGTAGTCGAGCAGGTGCGCAGCGGTCGGGAGGGCGGCAACGTACGCATCGGGCCCAAGGGCGCCCTCGGTGTGCAGGTGGCCACCGACCCGCAGGTTCGGGGAGGTGTGGTCGTCGGTCTGCCGGAGGGGTCCGCCGCGGCCGGTGCCGGTATCGCCCGCGGCGACGTCATCACCGCGATCGACGGCGAGCGCGTGGGATCGGGCGATCAGCTCGCCTCCGCGGTCGGGGCTCTCGAGCCGGGCACCCAGGTCGAAGTGACCTGGCAGACCACGGCGGGCAGCACCCGCACCGCGACGGTGACGCTCGGGACGAGTCCCGTCAACTGACCTGTCCCGTCAACTGACCTCGGTGTGGTCGTCGGCGTGGCACCGCGAGTGCGCGGCTGCGACGCCGATGACCACCGCCATGAGCAGCGCGATGCGCACGGCGTTCGACGGATGGTCGACCATGCTGAACGCCGCGAACCCGGCCAGTGCGGCCCCCAGCGGCGGAGCGGCGGGGCAGGCGCGGAAGGCGGCTTTCACGACGAGTGACGCGGCGGCGAGCGACACGGCGATCACGGCGAGCCCTCCGAGCAGGCCCGTGTCGACGAACCAAGCGAGCCACAGGTTGTGGGCGTGCTGAAAGGTGGGGCCGTCGGCGATCTGCGCGATGCGCGCCCCCGATGCTCCCAGCCCCACCCCGAGGGGATTCTCGGAGACGAGTCGGCCGGCCGCCCTCCACGCGTCGCCGCGCGGCCCCGCACTGCCGCCCAACGCGACGTAGAGCGCCACGGCGGCGAGCAGGGTGCCGCCCGCCCAGGCCGCGGCCGCGATCGCCCATCGGTTCGGACGCCGCAGTATCAGCCAGACAGCCCCGGCAACGACGAGGGCCGCGATACCGCCGCGCGAGGCGGTGGCGAGCATCGCGCCGACGCCGAGCACGGCCACGACAGGAGTGGCGAAGCGCCAGCCCGGCGTCGTCAAGCGCGACGCGGCGGTCAACGCGAGGGGGAGCAGCAGGAGGACGACGGCCGCCAGCAGGTTCGGGTTGGCGGAGGTGCCGTTGGCGCGCACCATCGCGCCCGGCACGCAGGCGTCGAGTTCGCCGAACAGCGAGGCCCGGCAGAACCCCGTCGGGGTGCCGTTGACCGACTGGCTGATGCCGACGGCCGCCGTCGTCACGAGGGCGAGCAGGGCGGCGGCGAACACCGCCTCCGTGTGTGAAGGACTCAGGCGGCACAGACCCCACGCGAGCACGCCCGCGGCGGCCGCCGTCAACAGGCCGCGCCATTCGGGCCACCCTGCGCCCAGCCCGTACGACACAGCGGCACTCACGACGACCAGCGCGAATAGAGCCGTGCCGAGCCCGAGCGGAGGGAAGGGCAGCGGCGTGCGCGCAGTCCCGTGCTCCGTGTGGGCGGCGCGTCGGCGGGCCAGTGCCTCGACGGCGAGCGCCCCGAGCCCGACGGCCAGCACGAGACGCAGGGGAGTGACGAACCAGAGCATCGCCGTATCGGGTACGGCATCGACGAGCACCTCGGCCAACACCACTAGCAAGGCGGCCAGCGCCACGCCCGTCGCAACAGCCCGCAACCGCGCGTACCCCCGGTTGACGGAGGCGGATTCGCGGTCGGCGGCTCCCGCATCCGGTCGCGTCAGCGGAGGCATACCCACCGCGCTGCCGAGGAGGTGCAGGCGTCGGGTCAGGGGTTTCGAGCGTGCGCGTGGAGCGGCGGAAGTGGCCACGACACCAGTTCTCGCACGTCGAATCGAACAGTCAGCCAGAGCAGGGCAAACGGCGAGCCTCGCGCCGGGGAATGTCAGCCGTCGGTCGCCTGACCAGTACGCGTCTACTATCTCCCCGGCGCGGCCACCGCGACGTCTGCGACGGTCTGTCCTGCGTCTCCTGAATCTCCTGGCACGAGTACGAGACGGCGTCGCTCGCCCTCCGGAAGCGTCACCACGAGCCGGCCCCAGGTCGGGGTGCGGCGCCCCTGCTTCGTGATGCTCACGCGCACGGACTCGGCATCGCTCGTCATCGTCCACCGGTACACGGCGCAATCATCTGCGGCGTAACCGAAGCCGACGCCGTCGTCGTCGAACGCGACGCCGGTCGTCGTGACTTCGCCGCATTCCGGCGGAGCGGGCCACAGTTCGAGTTCGCGCGTCGTGTCCGCCGACGCGTCGTGCAGGGACACGGGCGCCGCAGCCCCGGCGGTGAGCACCCCGCCTCCGGCACGCACGAACAGCGGCAGATGCCCGAGCGGAGCAGGCACAACGACCGTCGAGCCGGGGGCGTACCAAGCGCCGTCGGCGCGGTGGAACCAGCCGTACGAGTGTGCCGACCTGGGTAGATAGACCTCGCGCTCGGTTGCTCCGGGCCTCACCACGGGGGCGACGAGCAGATCGTCGCCGACGAGGTAGTCGTCGCACTCCTCGTACGCGGCCGGGTCGTCCTCGAAGGCGGCGAAGCGCGGCCGGATCATCGGGGTACCGTCGCTGTGGGCCCGCCACAGCAGGGTATACAGGTGCGGCAGCAGCTCGTACCGCAGCCGGAGGGCGGCGCGCACGTGCTCGGTCGCCGACGGGTGACTCCACGGCTCGGTGACGCTGCCGTCGTCGTTCCACGAGTGAATCGTGAACCGCGGCAGCAGCGCACAGCTCTGTACCCAGCGGATCAGCAGTTCGGGGTCGGGCTGCGGACCCGAGAATCCGCCCGCGTCGTGGCCGAAATTGAGCAGGCCCGACATGCTCATCCCCACGCCCATGCGGATGTTGAACCGCAGCGACTCCCAGCTCGTCGCGTTGTCGCCCGACCAGGTCTGGGCGTAGCGCTGCAAGCCGAGCGGCCCCGACCGGGTGATGAGGTAAGGGCGCGTCTCGGGGGAGTGGGCCCGTTGCGCCTCCATCGAGGTGCGGCTCATCAGCAGCGCGTGCAGGGGCCGTACCGCGCGCATCGGGATCGGTGAGCCGTCGCCCGCGCACATGACCTCGTCGTCCCAGACCTCGTATTCGTTGTTGTCGTTCCAGGTTGCCGCGATGCCGACGTCGAGCAACCGCCCCACGTGTTCACCCCACCAGGCACGAGCCGCGGGGTTCGTGAAGTCGAGGTGAGAGCCGAGGTCGCCCCAGAAATACGACAGTTCCGGGCGCTGTACACCGTCGGCACCGTCGTCGTCGGTGACGTACGCGAACGCGCCGGTCTCACGCACCTCGTCGTACATCGGGTGGTTGCGCAGCAGGCACGGTTTGATGTTGGCCACGAGGGGCATCCCGGCGTCCGTGAATTCCGCTGCCGTCGCCGCCGGGTCGGGAAACTTGTCGCGATTCCACGTGAACACGTACCGCTTGTCGCCGATCGACGTGTAACCGCTGCTCAGCTGAAACGAGTCACACGGGATGTCGTGCTCGCGGCACCCGTCGAGAAATTCACGCAGCCGCACGGAGGCGTCGGGCGCGTCGGTGTAGGCCATCGTCGAGCCGCTGTACCCCAGCGACCATCTGGGCGGAAACGCGACCCCGCCGGTGAGACGCACCGCGGTTCGGGTGACGTCGTCGATGCGGTCTTCGGCGAAGAGGTAGTAGTCGAGGTCACCGCACTCGGCTCGATAGCGCCGATAGGGGGCGTGGTAGTTGTCGCGTTCGAGCCCCAGGTCGACGCTGCCGGTGGCCAGGTTGTCGTAGATCATGCCGAACGGCACGGCACCGCCGGTCGTGATGGTGAACGGCACGTGGCCGTACAGCGGGTCGGTGCGCTCGGCGTCGTACCCCAGCGCGTCCAGAGCCCGCAGGTCGAACCGTCGCCCCGTGCGCTCCAGGTCGCCGGAGCGGATGCCCAGACCCCAGTACCGGTGTTGCGCAGGCCGGTCCTGGTAGTGCTCCACCACTCCGGTGCCCCAAGTCACGCCGACGCCCCCGTTACCACTCACGAGGTAGGCGCCGGTGAGTCGGTCGCCGACGAGCCGCTGCCAGTCGTCGGTGTCGGCGCTCGAGTGCGTGTACCAGGTCAGACGCAGTGGCTCCTGCTCCACGACGACGCGTAGCCGCGGACCCGAGACCGAGACCGCGCCGTCGACACCAGCAGGGGCCTCCACTGTGACCTGCGGGTTCGTGAATCCGTCGAGGTCGTCCCGCGGCCGTCCTGCCCACGGGCAGTCGCCCGACGGCACGACCATCCACGTCCGGTCGACGAGCGAGACGCCGCCGGGTACGAGTCGCACCCGGCCGAGACGATCGTCGAGGATCTGCACGTCGAGCCGATGTCGCCCGTCGACCGTTGCAGTGATCCCCTGGGGGGTTGCGGCGAATTCGGTCAGTCGGGCGGCGAAGGCCATCTACGACTCCACAGACTCGGTGTCACGTTTCGGTGAGCGGCGCAGGCCCCACCAGGTTGCCCCGCCGAGAAGGAGAAGCGCAACGACGAGGATGGCCCAGGGGGAGCGAGCCGCGAGCGCGACAGTCGTCTCCCACGCCGCGAACCCGATCGTCGTGTAGATGGTCGCCCAGGCCATCGACCCCACGAGCGCAGCGGGCTCGTAGCGCCACAGCGGCATGCGCATGACACCAGCCGCGACCTGCACCATCGACTGGAAACCGATGGTGAGGTAGCTCAGGGCCACGCCGATCATGCCCCAGCGGGCGACGAACCCCTCGGCGCTGACCATGCCGGGGCCGGTGAACCGGTCGGCGAATCGCGAGCGACGGCCTCCCTCAGCAATACCGCGGCCGATCGCGTACATGGCGTTGCCGCGCGCGAAACCACCGAACAAGAAGAAAATCCACAGGGCGACGAACGGCAGGTCTGCCATCCACGCGCCGATAGCGTCGACGACCGCCGTCATGCGGCTACCGGTCTGCGGCGTTCGAGGAAGCGGCCGATGCGGCCGATCGCCTCCCGCAGATCCTCGACACGCGGCAGGGTGACGAGCCTGAAATGGTCGGGCGCCTTCCAGTTCAGGCCGCTGCCCTGCACGACGAGTACCCGCTCCTCGCGCAGCAGTTCGAGCGCGAACTGCTCGTCGTCCTCGATCGGGTAAACCGCGGGGTCGAGCCTCGGAAAGATGTACATAGCGCCCTTGGGCACCGTGGTCGTGACGCCTGGGATCGCGCGCAGCATCTCGACCGCGACGTTGCGTTGTTCGAGCAGACGCCCGCCGGGCAGCACGAGGTCTGTGATGCTCTGATGACCGCCGAGACACGTGCTGATCACGTGCTGCGCCGGGTGGTTGGCGCACAAGCGCATGTTGGTGAGCATGTCGATGCCGGCGAGGTAGCCGCGTGCGTTCTCACGAGGGCCGGTGACGAACATCCACCCGGCTCGGAAACCTGCGACGCGGTAGGCCTTGCTCAGCCCGTTGTAGGTGAGGCAGAGCAGGTCGGGGGCGAGCGGCGCGAGGTGCACGTGCTCGGCGTCGTCGTACAGAACCTTGTCGTAGATCTCGTCGGCGAACAGGATCAACTCATGCTCGCGGGCGATCTTCACGATGCCTTCGAGCACCTTCTTGCTGTACACGGCACCGGTGGGGTTGTTCGGGTTGATCACGACGATGCCACGGGTGCGGTCGGTGATCTTGGCCCGCATGTCTTCGAGGTCGGGCTCCCAGTCCTTCTCCTCGTCGCAGAGGTAGTGCACGGGCGTGCCGCCGGAGAGCGAGATCGACGCCGTCCACAGCGGATAGTCGGGAGCCGGCACGAGGATCTCGTCGCCGTTGTTGAGCAGCGCCTGCATCGAGATCGTGATGAGCTCGCTCACCCCGTTACCGAGATACACGTCGTCGACGTCGAACTCGTATCCGCGCTGTTCGTAGTGCTGAACGACCGCGCGGCGCGCCAGGATGTTGCCCTTGCTGTCGGAATATCCGACCGCGCTGTTCGCCATCTTCTTGAAGTCGACGAGAATCTCCTCCGGCGCCTCGAATCCGAAGGGCGCCGGGTTGCCGATGTTGAGCTTGAGTACGCGGTAGCCCTCGTCCTCCATGCGCTTGGCCTCGTTGAGTACGGGGCCGCGGATGGCGTAGTGGACGTCGTCGAGCTTGGCTGACTGGGGGACCGGACGCATGGGGCCATTCTGGCATCGCCCACCTTCACCGACATACCGGTCTTGTCGCCCGCTCAGACCTGCCGAGACGGGCCAATACCGCGCCTCGGCAACTGTGTTCGAACGCCTTCATGCTGCTCCCAGGCTTTTTTCACAATTGCCTTGTGAATCGTGCGGCCGCACCGATAGGTATGCGGATCGCGGAGGGGCGGCGGAGGAGGGGCCGCCGCCCCCTGCGATCCACCTATGTCTACGAGCTGTGCCGATCCGAGGCCCCGACGTCACTACAGTTCCTTGACCTGCGGATATGACATTCCTCACGCGGCGCTTATGAGGCATTCACCGTGAACCGGTGAGATGGCGCAGCAGATTACGGCCTTGCTCGGGTCGATCGTTGAAGCATGAACACCGCACTCGTCACCGTCACCGATCTGGTCCGCACCTACGGCTCCGCCCGCCGCGGCACCACGCCCTACCGCGCCGTCGACGGCGTGAGCTTCGAAGCCCACCGCGGCGAGTTGTTCGCCCTGCTCGGCACCAACGGTGCGGGCAAGACCTCGACCCTCGAATTCGCCGAAGGTCTGGCCCGGCCCGCCTCCGGCACGGTGCGGGTGTGCGGTCTCGACCCGTTCGCCGACCGCCGCGTCGTCCGCCCCCGCATCGGCATCATGCTGCAGGAGGCGGGCTTCACCTCCGGGATGAGCGTGCGCGAGGCCGCGGGCATGTGGGCCGGCACGATGGCTGCTCCCCGCCCCGTCGACGAGGCGCTCGCGCTGGTCGACCTGGCACACCGCACGAATGTGGCCGTACAGAACCTCTCCGGAGGCGAACGCCGCCGCCTCGACCTCGCCCTGGCGATCATGGGTCGCCCCGAAGTGCTCTTCCTCGACGAGCCCACCACCGGACTCGACCCCGAAAGCCGCGCCAACGCCTGGGATCTTGTGCGCAGCCTGCTCGACGGCGGCACCTGCATCGTGCTGACCACGCACTACCTCGAAGAGGCCGAGAAGCTCGCCGACCGCATCGCGATCATGCACCAGGGCACGATCCGGCGGCACGGCACTCTCGCGGAGGTCGTCGCCGGCGAGCCGGGGCGCATCGAGTTCGTTGCCGAGCCTCGGCTCGTGGCCCGACTCGGAGTAATGCCGGAATTCGGAGCGGCCCACGTGCAGCGACAGGGCGACCGGCTCGTCGTCTCCACGCACGAACTGCAGCGCGACCTCGCTCGCCTTCTCACCTGGGCCGACGGCGTCGAACTGCCCGGCCTGCGCGCCAGTGCCGCGTCGCTCGAGCAGGTATTCCTCTCGATCGCCCACGACGACCAGGCCGGACTCGCCGCCGTGCCCGCCGCCGCCTGAGCCGCCCCCATCCACCCAATCTCTGACCAGCCCGGATCGCACGTATCCGACACCGAAGGACATGACGATGAACGCTTCCACGTACGAGACCCCGGCGCGCGGGCTCGCCGCCGACACCGCCGACACCGCAAACGCAGCCAACACAACTGGCGCCGGCGCCGAACTCAGCCCTGGTCCCGGCACCGCGCCGGCCTCGCGTCTGCGGCAGCTCCGAGCCCTTGCCACCGCCGAGACCCGCGAACTGCTGCGCAACAAGGTCGCCCTGTTCAACAGCCTCGGCCTGCCACTCGTCATGGGGCTGATCGTGCTCGGGTTCGACAGCGAGGCACTGCCGATCGGTGTCTACTTTCCGATCATGGTCACGGGCACCGCCATCCTGTTCGTCGTCTACTACACGCTCGTCACAGCCGTGGTGGCCAGGCGGGAGTCGCTGCTGCTCAAACGACTTCGTTCGGGTGAGGCCGACGATGCGACGATTCTCTCCGGCATCGCGCTCCCCTTCGTCGTCGTCACGTTCGTGCAGTACCTCATCGCAGTCGCATTGGCCGCGGCGCTCTTCGACGCGAAACTCTCGATCCTGACCGTGGTCGCCGGCCTCGGGGTGATCGTGGCAGCGGTCGCGTTCGCGGCGATGGCCGTGGCCTCCAGCTCGTTCACCCGCACCGTCGAGCACGCCCAGATCAGCACGTTGCCGATCATCCTCGTGCCGCTCGTGTTCTCGGGGATGATGTTCCCGCTCGCGTTCATGCCCGACCCCATGCGTACGTTCGCCGAGTTCATGCCGCTGACCCCCGTTGTCGAGCTCATGCACCTGGGCATCGGCGGAATCACCACCGACGGTGAGGCCGTCTCCGGAATCGATGGCCTGGTTCACACGATCCGCCCGCTGCTCGTGCTGGTCGGCTGGATCCTTCTCGGTGCGTGGTTCACTCGTCGCATGGTGTGGGAGCCCCGGTCGTGACAGACACCGACCACGACGCCTCCTCGGCGCCCGCCTCGCGGCAGGCCTCCGGGGAGGTGTTCGCGCCCCGCGAACTGCGCAAGTCGCGCCGACAGATCGAGCTGTACACGCTGGCCTCGATCGACGTTCTCGTGGTCATGTTCTCGGGCGTCCTGGTCTTCGGCGTCTGGGCACGGTCCGACGCGTGGGACATCGGTGAGGTGCTCGCGTCGCTCGTCACCGTGGCCTTCGCGGTGGCGTGTCTGCTTCTGCTGCACCGAACTCCTGCCGGACGCGCGCCCAGCCGCGGATGGCTCGTCACCGTGATGCTGCTGACCCTCGGGTCGACCGCGGCGCTCAGCGCCACCCTCGACCCGTCGGATGTCTATCTCGAAGGCCTCGGGCTGTACATGGGCCTGCTCTTTCCGCTGTACCTCGCGGTTACCGTGGTGAGTCTCTTCATGCCGTGGCGGCGGCTCCTGCCGGTCTCGCTCGTCGGGGCCGTCGCTGTCACGGCGGTGTTCGCGGCTTTCGGTCTGGATCCCTCCGGAGTGGCGGTGCTCGGGGTGTATGCCGTGCTCGCGGCTCTATTGGGGCTCGCCACCGGCGCGCTGACCTTCTGGATGCTCGACGTGATCCGGCAGCTCGACGAGGCCCGTTCCGCCTCAGCACAACTCGCGGTGGCCGAGGAGCGACTGCGGTTCTCGCGCGACCTGCACGACGTGTACGGACGCACCCTGTCGGCCATCGCGATGAAGTCTGAACTCGCGGCCGAACTAGCCCTGCGCGGCGACGAGCGCGGTGTCGCCGAGATGCGCGCGGTGCGGGCGCTCGCCCAGGAGTCACTCGCCGAGGTCCGCGGCATCGTCGCCGGCTACCGCGAGATCTCGCTCGAGGCCGAGGTGGCAGGCGCCGCCGCGACCCTGCGCTCTGCGGGGGCCCGGTTCGAGGTGCACGGCCTCGACGAGGTACTGCCGCTACTCCGACCCGAGCAGCGCACGGTGCTCGCGTGGACGGTGCGGGAGGCCGTGACGAACGTCATCCGGCACAGCCACGCCCACCTCGTGACCCTGCGCGCCGCGCGCACTGCTGGTACTGCCGGTACCGACGGTGCTGTCACTGTGACGATCACCAACGACGGTGTGGCAAAGGCCGATTCGCGTGATGCGGCCGACGGTGTCGCCTCGGGGAACGGCCTGCGCGGCCTCGGCGAGCGCGCCGCCGGCATCGGCGGAACCATCGCGTCACGCCACGAGGGCACCTCGTTCGCTCTCGTTCTCACACTCCCGACCAAGGAGCACCATCCATGAGCGAACCTTCCGGTCCGATCCGGTTGCTGCTGGCCGACGACGAGAACCTCTTTCGTGACGCTCTCGCCACGCTCCTCGGGCTGCAGGACGATCTGGAGATCGTCGCAACGGCCGCGTCAGGCCCCGAGGCCGTCGCGATGGGGCTCGCCGCGCAGCCGGATGTCGCGGTGCTCGACCTTCAGATGCCCGGAGCCGACGGCATCGAGGCAGCGCGCGAATTGCTCGCGGCGCAGCCGAAACTCGGGATTCTCATCGTGACGAGCCACGGCCGCCCGGGCTACCTCAAACGCGCCCTCGAAGTGGGTGTGCGGGGGTTCCTACCCAAGACGTCTTCGGCTGCGGTGCTGGGGGAGGCCGTTCGCTCGGTGCACCGCGGAGGCCGGTACGTCGACCCCGAGCTGGCCGCCGACGCGATCGCGGCCGGGTCGACTCCGCTCTCTGCACGCGAGGCCGACGTGCTCGAACTCGCCGCCGACGGGGCGCCCGTGGAGGAGATCGCCCGACGCGTGAGCCTCTCGGTGGGCACGGTTCGCAACTACCTCTCCTCCGCGACGGCCAAAGTCGGGGGCACGAACCGGCACGAGGCGGCAGCCCTGGCGAGGGCGAGAGGCTGGATCTGAGCCCTGAACGCGAACGAGGGCCCGCCGTTCGGCAGGGCCCTCGTTCGGTTCGTGTCAGCGGATCACTGGTGGATGTACTCCATGAGGTGGTCGCGCTCAGCTTCGATCTGAGAGACGCGGGCCTTGACGGCGTCACCGATGGAGACGATCGAGACGATCTTCGTCTCCTGCACCACCGGCATGTGACGGAAGCGGCGCTCGGTCATGAGGGCGGCGATGTCGCCCAGGCGTGCCTGAGGCTCGCACGTGACCACCTCGCTGGTCATGATCGCCGAGACGGGACCATTGAGGATGCCTGCACCTTCGCGGTTCAGCGCGCGTACGATGTCGCGCTCACTGACGATGCCCGCGACGTGCTCGCCGTCGTTGCTGACGATGACCGCACCGATGCGGTGCTCGGCCAGGGTGGCCAGGAGTTCGGTCACGGTCGCCTCGGCGGTGAGTGTGACGACGGAGTGGGGCCCACGGGCGGAGATGACGTCGCTGATCCTCATGCCGCCAAGGTACGGCCGAAGGGGACCTTTTGCCAGGGACACCGCCGAAATTCCTGTCCCTGCTCGAATCCCGGGCGTTTCTGCAGTGAGCGCCGTCACAGCACGAAGCCGGTCGCACCGAGTTCGGGTGCGACCGGCTTCGTGATCGGCTGGATTCAGCTGCGGGCGTAGCTCTCCGGGGAGGGGATCCCCGCCGAGTCGGCCCTCGGCTCACGGTCTGCCGAAGAGCGAGCCGACGCCGCCGGCGACTCGTCGTCGAGGCCACCGCTGCGCATGGCGTCTTCCGCCTCCTCGCCCCGAGCGATTCGCATGCCATAGAACGAGCGATACACGAAGTAGCAGGAGATGACGAAGAACACCGCCGCGAGCGAGTGCGTCATCACGGTGCTGCCCTGCTGCGCGGAGAGCTGCACCGCCAGCTCGACGGCGAGCAGCCCGAACAGGGTCGTGAACTTGATGACCGGGTTGAGCGCCACCGAGCTCGTGTCCTTGTACGGGTCGCCGACGGTGTCGCCGACGATCGTCGCGTCGTGCAGGGCCGTGCCCTTGGCGTGCAGGTCGACCTCGACGATCTTCTTCGCGTTGTCCCAGGCGCCGCCGCCGTTGGCCATGAAGATCGCCTGGTAGAGGCCGAACACGGCGATCGAGACGAGGTAACCGATGAAGAAGAACGGCTCGACGAACGCGAATGCCAGGGTCGAGAAGAAGACACCCATGAACATGTTGAGCATGCCCTTCTGGGCGTACTGGGTGCAGATCTCGACGACCTTCTTGCTGTCTTCGGTGCTGGCCTTGGTGACGCCGTCGAGCTTGATGTTGTCCTTGATGAACTCGACTGCGCGGTAGGAGCCGGTGGTGACGGCCTGGATGCTGGCGCCGGTGAACCAGAAGATCACGGCGCCGCCCATGACGAGGCCGAGCAGGAACGGCGGGTGGATGAGCGAGAGCTTCTCCACGTCGTGGGTGAGGCCCTCGGTGAGCGCCATGATGATCGAGAAGATCATGGTCGTTGCGCCGACGACCGCGGTGCCGATGAGCACGGGCTTGGCCGTGGCCTTGAACGTGTTGCCCGCGCCGTCGTTCTCTTCGAGAAGCTGCTTGGCGTTCTCCCAGTCGACGTCGAAGCCGTGGGTGGCCTTGATCTCGTCGGCGACACCGGGGATGTCTTCGATGGTCGAGAGTTCGTAGACCGACTGGGCGTTGTCGGTGACGGGGCCGTAGGAGTCGACCGCGATGGTGACCGGGCCCATGCCGAGAAAACCGAACGCCACGAGACCGAACGCGAATACGGCGGGCGCGACCATGAGTACGCCGAGGCCGAGGCCGCTGATGAGGTACGCGACTCCCATGAGGCCGATGATCGCGATGCCCAGCCAGTAGGCCGAGAAGTTACCGGCGACGAGGCCCGACAGGATGTTGAGGCTCGGGCCGCCCTGACGCGAAGAGATGACGACCTCGCGCACGTGTCGGCTGCTCGTGGAGGTGAACACCTTGACCAGCTCGGGGATGAGCGCGCCGGCCAGCGTGCCGC
>JAUNUP010000068.1 GCA_030538115.1 Dermatophilus congolensis
CACCGAACTGCGCCTTACCACCCAGCGGCTGCTGCGTGATCATCGAGTACGGGCCGGTCGACCGCGCGTGGATCTTGTCGTCCACGAGGTGGTGCAGCTTCAGCATGTAGATGTAGCCGACGCCGACCCGCTCGGGGTACGGCTCACCGGAGCGGCCGTCGAACAGCTGGGCCTTGCCGCCCTCGTCGACGAGCTTGAGGCCGTCGCGCTGAGGCAGGCCGTGCTGCAGCAGACCCGTGATCTCCTCCTCGTTGGCGCCGTCGAACACCGGGGTCGCCACGCGGGCGCCGGGCTCGACGTGGCCGAGGCCGACGTCCTTGAGGCGCTTGGCCCACGGCTCGTCGACGTCGTCGATGTCCCAACCGGCGTGCGAGATCCAGCCGAGGTGCGTCTCGAGCACCTGACCGACGTTCATGCGGCTCGGGACACCCAGCGGGTTGAGCACGATGTCCACCGGCGTGCCGTCCTCGAGGAACGGCATGTCCTCGACGGGCAGGATCTTGGAGATGACGCCCTTGTTGCCGTGGCGTCCGGCCAGCTTGTCACCGTCGGAGATCTTGCGCTTCTGGGCCACGTAGACACGGACCAGCTGGTTCACGCCCGGGGGCAGCTCGTCGCCCTCGTCCCGGTCGAAGACGCGGACGCCGA
The DNA here is from genome assembly GCA_030538115.1 of Dermatophilus congolensis. Classification (GTDB taxonomy): domain Bacteria; phylum Actinomycetota; class Actinomycetes; order Actinomycetales; family Dermatophilaceae; genus Dermatophilus; species Dermatophilus congolensis_B. The sequence continues at coordinate 649 of JAUNUP010000068.1, forward strand.
TGACCGTTCCGGTCTCGCCGTGCGGCACCTTCATGGACGTGTCGCGGACCTCGCGAGCCTTCTCACCGAAGATGGCGCGCAGCAGGCGCTCCTCGGGGGTCAGCTCGGTCTCGCCCTTCGGGGTGACCTTGCCGACGAGGATGTCGCCGGCGCGGACGTCGGCACCGATGCGGACGATGCCGCGCTCGTCGAGGTCGCGCAGGACGTCCTCGGAGACGTTCGGGATCTCACGGGTGATCTCCTCGGCACCGAGCTTGGTGTCGCGGGCGTCGATCTCGTGCTCCTCGATGTGGATCGAGGTGAGGATGTCGTCCTGGACCAGGCGCTGGCTCAGGATGATGGCGTCCTCGTAGTTGTGACCCTCCCACGGCATGAACGCGACCAGAAGGTTGCGGCCCAGCGCCATCTCGCCGTTGTCGGTGCAGGCACCGTCGGCCAGCGGCTGGCCCAGCTCGACGCGGTCACCGTCGGTGACCAGCGGGCGCTGGTTGATGCAGGTGGTCTGGTTCGAGCGGACGAACTTGCTCAGGCGGTAGCTGGTCTGCGTGCCGTCGTCGTTCATCACGTCGATGATGTCGCCCGAGACGCTGGTGACGACACCGGGCTTGTTGGCCACGGTCACCTCGCCGGCGTCGACCGCGCCGCGGTACTCCATGCCGGTGCCCACGTAGGGGGCCTCGTTGCGGAGCAGCGGGACGGCCTGGCGCTGCATGTTTGCGCCCATCAGGGCACGCGAAGCGTCGTCGTGCTCGAGGAACGGGATCAGCGCGGTCGCGACCGACACCATCTGGCGCGGCGACACGTCCATGTAGTGCACGTCGGAAGCCGGGACCTCGTCAGCATCGCCGTGCTTGACGCGGACCAGCACGCGATCCTCGACGAACTTGCCGGAGGCGTCGAGCTGGGCGTTGGCCTGCGCGACGATGTAGCGGTCCTCCTCGTCAGCGGTCAGGTAGTCGATCTGGTCGGTGACCCGGCCGTCCTCGACCTTGCGGTACGGCGTCTCGATGAAGCCGAACGCGTTGACGCGCGCGAAGGACGCCAGCGAGCCGATCAGGCCGATGTTCGGGCCTTCAGGCGTCTCGATGGGGCACATGCGGCCGTAGTGCGACGGGTGGACGTCACGGACCTCCATGCCGGCGCGGTCACGGGACAGACCACCCGGGCCGAGGGCCGAGAGACGACGCTTGTGCGTCAGGCCGGCCAGCGGGTTGTTCTGGTCCATGAACTGCGACAGCTGCGAGGTGCCGAAGAACTCCTTCAGCGCCGCCACGACGGGACGGATGTTGATCAGGGTCTGCGGCGTGATCGCCTCGATGTCCTGGGTCGTCATCCGGTCGCGGACCGTGCGCTCGAGGCGTCCGAGACCGATGCGGAGCTGGTTCTGGATCAGCTCGCCGACGGTGCGGAGGCGACGGTTGCCGAAGTGGTCGATGTCGTCGGTCTCGACCGGCTCCTCGCCGAGCGTCTCCTTGCCCTCGTGCAGCGCGACCACGTAGCGGATCGCGGCGACGATGTCCTCCATCGTCAGCACCTGCTGGTCGAACGGCAGCTCAAGACCCAGCTTCTTGTTGATCTTGTAGCGGCCCACCTTCGCCAGGTCGTAGCGCTTGCCGTTGAAGTAGTAGTTGTCGAGCATCGCCTGCGCGGCCTCACGCGTCGGGGGCTCACCCGGGCGCAGCTTGCGGTAGATGTCGAGCAGGGCCTCGTCCGTGTTGGCCGTGTTGTCCTTCTCGAGGGTCAGGCGGATCGACTCGTAGTCCCCGAATTCCTCGAGGATCTGCTCGTTGGTCCAGCCCAGTGCCTTCAGCAGCACGGTCACGTTCTGCTTGCGCTTGCGGTCGAGGCGGACGCCGACCATGTCGCGCTTGTCGACCTCGAACTCGAGCCACGCCCCACGGCTCGGGATGATCTTGCAGGTGAAGATGTCCTTGTCGGATGTCTTGTCGGGGGTCTGCTCGAAGTAGACGCCGGGGGAACGCACGAGCTGGCTGACGACCACGCGCTCGGTGCCGTTGATGACGAAGGTGCCCTTGTCGGTCATCAGCGGGAAGTCGCCCATGAAGACCGTCTGCGACTTGATCTCGCCGGTCTCGTTGTTCACGAACTCGGCGGTCACGAACAGCGGCGCGGAGTAGGTGACGTCACGGTCCTTGCACTCCTCGACCGTGTACTTCGGCTCCTCGAAACGGTGGTCGCGGAAACTCAGCGACATGGTCTCGGAGAGGTCCTCGATCGGGGAGATCTCCTCGAAGATCTCCTCCAGACCGGACTTGGTGTTGATGTCGGTCCGCCCCTGCTCGAGCGCGTCGGACACCCGCTGGCGCCACACGTCGTTGCCGACGAGCCAGTCGAAGGAGTCGACCTGCAGGTCGAGGAGGTTCGGGACTTCCATGGGCTCATGGATCTTCGCGAACGAGATCCGGCCACTGCTGGAAACGACGTTGGTGTTCTTCGACGCAGTGCGCGAGACGGCCAAGAGAATGGTCCTTCCAAAAAGAAACCCGGCTGGGAGGTTCTTTGCATGCGAAACGCCCCGCGTCAACTCGCCACGGGTCGTCAAATGGGGCAAAGCCTGATACTAGCCCGCCAAGGGCGGCCACGCAAGTCTTGGGGCGCGTTGACCGACCGGCCACAGGTGAGCGCCGTTGCTCGCCGGTGTGGACGCCGTCAGCATAGCCCGCGCGGTGCCCGGAGTCACGGAAGGGCCCGCAGGAAATCCTGCGGGCCCTTGCGTTGGTGCGTCGGTGCGACGCCAGAAGTCACTTGATGGTGACGGTGGCGCCGGCAGCCTCGAGCTGCTCCTTGGCCTTGGCGGCCGCGTCGCGGGCCACCTTCTCCAGGACCGGCTTCGGGGCGGCCTCGACGAGGTCCTTGGCCTCCTTGAGGCCGAGGGACGTGAGGGCGCGCACCTCCTTGATGACCTGGATCTTCTTCTCGCCGGCCGCCTCGAGGATGACGTCGACCTCGGAGGACTGCTCCTCCTCGGCAGCGGCCTCGCCGCCACCGGCGCCGGCCGGCGCAGCGGCGGCCACGGCCACCGGGGCGGCCGCGGTGACGCCGAAGGCGTCCTCGAACAGCTTGACGAACTCGGAGAGCTCGATCAGGGTCATCTCCTTGAAGGCGTCAAGGAGCTCGTCGTTGGTGAGCTTCGCCATGGTTGGCTTCCTTTCAGTTTTCCGCGGTCTCGGCGGAGGTGTCATCTGCCGAGGCAGCGGGAGCTGCATCGGTTGCCGAGGCGTCCTCGGCGGTGTCGGGCTTCTGGTCGGCATCGGTGGCCTCGGGAGCGGCCTCTGGGGCAGCCGCCTCGGCGGCGGCCTCGCCGGCGCCTCCGATCAGGGCCGGGTTGGCCCCAGCCGCCTGCTCCAGGGCGCCGAAGGCACGAGCGGCCTGCGACAGCGGAGCGGCGATGAGGTAGACGGCCTTGCTGAGGTTCGCCTGCATGGCACCCGCCAGCTTGGCGAGCAGAACCTCGCGCGACTCGAGGTCGGCGAGCTTCTTGACCTCGGTGGCGTCGAGGACGCGACCGTCCATGACACCACCCTTGATGACCAGAAGCGGGTTGTCCTTCGCGAAGTCGCGCAGACCCTTCGCCACGGTGGCAACGTCACCGCGGATGAAGGCGATCGCCGTGGGGCCGGTGAGCTGCTCATCGAGCCCCTCGATACCAGCTTCCTTGGCGGCGATCTGGGTCAGAGTGTTCTTCGCGACGGCGTACGTGGCGTCCTCACCGAGAGCGCGGCGCAGGGCCTTGATGCTCGCAACGGTGAGACCACGGTATTCGGTCAGCACAGCGGCGTTCGCGGTGCTGAAGGCGTCCTTCAGCTCTGCGACCGCGGCTGCCTTGTCCGGCCTCGCCATGGGTCTCCTTCCCACTTCTCATGTGTCAGGCCCAAGACATGAAAAAACCCCGGGCGCGCAGCGCACGGGGAGACTGTTACCAGTACTTCGATCGTGACACCTGCGCGGGATTTGCACTGCCCGAGGGCAGCCACCAGCGGTCTTAGGCTTCGATAACCCATCTTACGCCAGGGCGCCGGTGGCACCAAATCCGCGCCGAGGGCCCCAGTTCGCGGCGTCGAGGGCCCCAGTTCACAGCGCCGAGGGCCCCAGTCGCGACATCGCAGGCCCCCGTCCAGAGGGTCGACAGCCCGTTCTCATGGCGTCGACAGCGGTGCTCGTGGTGTCAAGGACCCGTACTTCGAAGAGTGATGGACGGCGAGGATCCTGACTCACGCGCGAGTTCTCGCCGTTCGCCGCCCCAGGCGCCGTGGCACGGTGGGCCAGCCGCCCCCCGGGACGGAACTCCCTCAGCGGAGGGACTTCATCACCTGTTCCGCCTTTCTGGCGCTCCGCGCTCACCCCGATGAGTGAGTCGCGCCCCCGGCGTGGCCCAGGACCGCCCCATTCCGGCCGTCCCGGTGACCGCCCATGTCGTACGCCCGACGCGACCCTCACTCTTGGGGCTTTCGCAACGTGTCTGTTCACCGTGCAGGTGTCGTTGATGGGGCTTTCAGGTGAGCTGGTGTGTGGCTGTGCCGGCTGTCGGCGGGCTGCGCGGGCTGTGCCGACGCTTGGTGGGCTTGGGGACGAAATGGCTGGGGAAGCAAGAAGAGGCCCCCAGTGTGTGCTGGGGGCCTCTTGTTTCACCCTTTTTGGGGGGTGTGTTCGGCGGTGTCCTACTCTCCCACACCCCTGCGGGTGCAGTA
>JAUNUP010000069.1:0-1860 GCA_030538115.1 Dermatophilus congolensis
GCGGACGGCGGTGCCGATGGCGGCGCGGACGGCGGCGCTGATGGTGGTGCCGATGGTGGCGCCAACCGATGACTGCTGACGAGACCCCGGGACGGCCGACCGCTCAGGTCGCCGTCCCGGGTGCTCTCGATCGGCTCATCGCCCCCACGAGCCGGGAGGAATTCGCCGACCGCATCTGGGGGCGCCGGGCTCTCCTGGCACGCGGCTCCCTCCACTCCCGTCGCGATGCGACGCAGCCGACCTCGACAGATCAGCAGGCCGTCGTCACAGCACCGGCCGACCACGGCATCGAGAGCTTGTTCTCTCCCGAGGCCGTCGACGAACTCCTCACCCGTCGCGGCCTGCGCGCCCCGTTCCTCCGTATGGCCCAGCAAGGCCGGACCCTCGCCGACGCCGACTTCACCTCTGGAGGCGGAGTGGGCGCGGGCATCCGTGACCAGGTGAGCGACGACCAGGTCCGCCGCCGATTCGCCTCCGGGGCGACGATCGTGCTGCAGGGACTGCACCGCACGTGGGAGCCGATCACCGACTTCTCGCAGACGCTCGCCGCCGAACTCGGCCACCCCGTGCAGGTGAACGCCTACGTCACACCCCCGGGTAACCAGGGCTTCTCGGCCCATTACGACGTGCACGACGTGTTCGTCCTTCAGATCCACGGCGCCAAGGCGTGGCGGGTGCATGCGCCGGTGTGGCCCGACCCGCTGCGCACCCAGCCCTGGGACGCGCGCCGCGACGAGGTCGCCACCGCCGCGCGAGGTGAACCCCTCTTCCACGCCGATGTCGAAGCAGGCGACGTGCTCTACCTCCCCCGCGGTTACCTCCACTCCGCGGTGGCCCCCGGCGACTCCGAGCAGGTGTCGATCCACCTCACCGTGGGCGTGCACACCTGGAGCCGCGCCCACCTCGTCGATGCGGCCCTCGAAGAGATCCGCCGTTCCCTCGCGCAGCAGGCGGATCTTCGCACCACCCTGCCGCTCGGCGTCGACGTTTCGTCACCGCAGGCCCTCGAAGACGACGCCGAGGCCGTACGCGAGGCGATCGCGATGGCCGCGGGCCAAGTGAGCGACTCCTCCTTGGCCGCGGCGCTCTTCGCGACCGCCCGCTCTTCCCAACGTCCGGCGCCGCTCCCGGTGCTCGCACAGGTGGCGGCCTCTCGCGACCTGACCGCGAACGACCGTCTGCTCCTGCGACCTCATCTGCTCGCCACGCTCGCAAGCGACGCAGAAACCGCGCAGGTCACAGTGCGTTCGCGCGCCGGCCGCACGTCATTGCCCGCAGAGTGCGGCCCCGCACTGGAGCGCCTCATCGCCGGGGAGCCGATCACCGTCGCAGATCTGCACAGCGACGCCGACACGGCCGTCGAGTCCGCGCGGCTGCTCCTTGTGGAGGGTGTGGCCCGCTCTGCGACTGGAGGTGAATGATGGGTGCTCCGACGCGCCCCCGATGCTCCGACGCCTCGCGGCTTCGAGACGACCCGCTCATCGGCACCGCTCCGCCGGCGATGCAGTGGCTTCTCGTGGAGCAGGATTCTGGTTGGGGCCGTGAGGCGCTCACCTCGCTCGACGCCCCGGCCTCCGTGCGCAGTCACCTGGAACGGGCGATGTCGGAATCGGGCACGCGGCTGCAGCTGATCCGCCGCACGGGGCGCCGCACACCGCAGGAGGCGGCAGCACCACGGCGATGGTTCGTCGTCGGCATCGGCACCCCCGGAACCGTGTGCGGGGGCACTCTCGATGACGGGTGGGCTCCCGTGATCGAGGCCCTCCACGCCCCAGAGCATGGCCCCACCGACGAGGGGCAGGCGCTCGACCCGTCTGCACGAGTACCGACCACCGACGACACCGACGCCACCGAAGACAC
>JAUNUP010000069.1:1870-5158 GCA_030538115.1 Dermatophilus congolensis
TTCTCGGCGCGCCCGGCGCAAGGCCGGCCCCGCTTCGTTCTCGTGTGCACGAACGGTCGGCACGACATGTGTTGCGCAGTGCGAGGCCGGCCGGTCGCCGCGGCGTTGGCGGCGCGGTGGCCCGACGACGTCTGGGAGTGCACCCACACCGGCGGAGACCGGTTTGCGGGCAATGTCGTCGTGCTCCCGGAGGGGGTCGTCTATGGTTCTCTCGACCAGGACTCGGCGGTGGCGGTGCTCGACGCGCACCACTGCGGTCGATTGACCCACGAGGCGATCCCGAGGCATTTGCGCGGCTTCGTCGGCTTCCGACCGGTCGAACAAGCGGCGCGGGCCGTCCTGACGCCCCACCTCTCGGAGGTGGGGCTGCCGCCCTGGGACCGAGAGTCGGTGGCGGCAGCGACCACCCGCAGCGGCGACTCGTGGTCGGTGAGGGTCACACTCGACGGGCACCTCTTCTCCACTGTGACCGGCCACGACGAGATCCGGCCGGCCCAGCACCTCACGTGCTCTGCTACGGCGGTGAGCCGGGCTCGCGTACCCGTGGTCGACGACGTGAGGTCCGCGCTGTGAAGGGCCACTTCGCCGGGAAATGTGAGGGGAGGACGCGTTGAGTCGCATCCGTGCAAGCGCATCGCACCGCCCGCCGGCCCGCGCTGCGGCGTCTGTCGGGCCGCTCGAGATCGACGTGCCCGCAAGGATGGCCGCGATCGACGGCGAGCGCCTCCGCAACGACAGGCTCGCGCGGGTACGTTCCCACCTCCCCGACGCCGGTTACGGGGCGGCATTGTTGAGCGACCCACTCAACATCCGGTACGCGACCGGCACCCGCAACATGCAGATCTGGACCATGCACGCCCCGGGCCGATACGTCTTCGTGCCGGTCGAGGGTCCGGTCGTGCTGTTCGAGTTCGGCACCTCGCGGCATCTGTCGGAGGGGTTCGACACGCTCGACGAGGTGCGGACCTCGACGTCCCCGTTCTACTTCTTGACCGGCCCGCGGCGCGCGGAGAAGTCGGAGCAGTGGGCGCGCGACGTCATCGACCTCATGCGCGAGTACGGAGGCCCGGAGCAGCGGTTGGCCGTCGACAGGTGCGAACCGTGGAACGCCGAGCACCTGGTGCGAGCAGGTATCCACCTCTTCGACGCCCAGGAGCCGCTCGAACTGGCCCGCATGGTGAAGACCCCGGAGGAGATCCAGTGCCTGCAACTGGCGGTGGACGTAGCCGACGTCGCGATCCGCCGGATGCGCGAGGCGCTGCAACCGGGCATCACCGAGAATCAGCTGTGGTCGGTGCTGCACGAGACCAACATCGCTCACGACGGCGAGTGGATCGAGTGCCGCCTGCTCGCCTCCGGGCCGCGGACGAACCCGTGGTTCCACGAGAGCGGCAACCGGGTGATCGAGCCCGGAGATCTCGTCGGGTTCGACACCGACATGATCGGCCCGACCGGCTACATGGCCGATCTCTCGAGAACGTTCGTGTGTCCGGGCAAGCCTCCCACGGGTGAGCAGCAAAGGCTCTTCGACCTCGCACACGAGCAGGTGCTCACGAACATCGCCCTTATCCAGCCGGGGATGTCGTTCGCCGAGTTCGGTGAGAAGTGCTGGCCGGTACCCGATGAGTTCGTCGCGAACCGCTACATGATGATGATCCACGGCGCGGGCCTCGTCGACGAGAGCCCGGTGGTCACCTACGCGGTCGACTACGAGGAGTCGGGTTACGACGGGGTGTTCGAGGAGAACATGGTGCTCTGCGTCGAGAGCTACATCGGCGAAGTGGGTGGCCACGAGGGCGTGAAGCTCGAGGAGCAGGTGTTGGTGACCTCCAAGGGAGCCGTCCGTCTCTCCTCCGATCCGCTCGACACGGGCCTGCTCCCGTGACGCGCAGCGACCTGGTGGCTACGTCCCGGGAGTGAAGAGCACCGCTGCGGTATAGGCCGGCAGACGGTTCGTCTCCACTTGGATCCGCAACGGGCCCGGCTGAACATGCGCCTGCGAGGCGCTCGTGTACCCGCTGTCGGTGCACCCGATCTCGCCCGCGCGGAAGACCGGCGGGCCACCCTGTGGGCGCTCTCCCGTCAGCTCGACGAGGGTGAGCTGAGTCGCCGCGACCCGGCCGACGGCCACGCCCGAGGCACAATCGATCCGCACGTGAACCGTGCCCGGTGAGGGGACCGTCACCTCCGCACTCTGCGCCCTGTGCGCGGAGTCGAACACGGCGAGAACTTGCAGGTCACCGCGATCGAAGACCGGCTCGGTCTGCGTCACGTGCTCGGCAAAGGCCTGTCCCGACGGCGGCGACAGATACCTGGGCCCCGCACTCTCGCTCTCGCCTCCGCCGAAGACGACGAGCAGCCCGCCGACGACGAGGCCCGTGAGGACCACGCGCGGCGAGAGGCGATCGGTCATGAGGCCATTGTTCGGCACGTTCCTGTGTGCCACCACAATCGAGAAATGCGCCGGTAAGCGCCCGCGGCGGCACGCTTGTGTGGGGCGTACGCGAAAGGACCGCTCCCCCGGCTGGGAGAACGGCCCTTTCGCTACGTCAGGCTCGAGGCTCAGGCCTCTTCGGAGCTGTTGCTCGCGCCCTCGTCGGCCTGGACCGACTCGACGAGCTGGTCGGCTTCGGGGGTGTTCGACCCCTGCTCGACACCCTCGTCGTCGCGGTGGTGGGTGCGGCGACGGCGGCGCGGACGGTTCTCGCCGTCACCCTCGCCCTCGTCGTCGTTGCGGCGGCCACGGCCACCACGCGCACCGCGCTCACGGCCTTCGCCGTTGTCGTCACCGTGGTCGCGACGGCCACGTCCGCCGCGGTCGCCGCCACCGTTGTCGCCCTCGGCGGCGGCAGCGTCGGCCGCGGCCTGCTGCTCCTCCGTGAGCACGACACCGAGCGAAAGCTTGCCACGCGGGTCGATCTCCTTGAGCTCGACCTGCACCTTCTGGCCCACGCCGAGCACGTCGTCGACGGAGTCGATGCGCTTGCCGCCGACGAGCTTGCGCACCTCGGAGATGTGCAGCAGGCCGTCCTTGCCGGGCAGCAGCGACACGAACGCACCGAACGTCGTCGTCTTGACGACGGTGCCGAGGAAGCGCTCACCGACCTCGGGCATCGTCGGGTTCGCGATCGCGTTGATCGCGGCCCGAGCCGCCTCGGCCGAGGGGCCGTCAGTGGCGCCGATGTAGACGGTGCCGTCGTCCTCGATCGAGATGTCGGCGCCCGTGTCCTCCTGGATCTGGTTGATCATCTTGCCCTTCGGGCCGATGACCTCACCGATCTTGTCGAC
>JAUNUP010000025.1 GCA_030538115.1 Dermatophilus congolensis
AGATGACGTTCGCGATGGTCTACCAGTACAGCGAGAACTTCATCCTGCCGATCAGCCACGACGAGGTCGTGTACGGCAAGGGTTCGATGCTGCGCAAGATGCCCGGCGACCGGTGGGAGCAGCTCTCGGGCCTGCGCGCGTACTACGCGTTCATGTGGTCGCACCCGGGCAAGCAACTGCTCTTCATGGGTGCCGAGTTCGGCCAGGAGAGCGAGTGGGCCGACTCCCGCAGCCTCGACTGGTGGCTGCTCGACCAGGAGCCGCACTGGCGCCTGCACGGCCTGGTGAAAGACCTCAACAAGTTGTACAAGTCGCGCCCCGCGCTGTGGGAGCTCGACAACGACTTCGAGGGCTTCTCCTGGATCGACGCCAACGACGCCAACGGCAACACGTTCTCGTTCTTGCGCTTCGGCAAGGACAACGGCAAGGGCGCCCGCCCCGTCGTGGCCAGCGTCATCAACTTCAGCGGTATGGAGCACCACCAGTACCGCATCGGTCTGCCCCACGGCGGCGCCTGGCGCGAGATCCTCAACACCGACTCCCCCATCTACGGCGGCGCCGGCGTCGGGAACATGGGCCAGGTCATGGCAGAGCCTGTGCCGTGGCACGGGCAGCCGTACTCGGCTCTCATCACGATGCAGAAGCTCTCGGCCGTGTGGTTCGAACCTGCGGGCGACGGCGACGAGTCGGCCGCTCCCGAGCCGCTGCGGGCCCAGACCCAGGGCGTTCCGCGCCCCGAGCTGACCCGCGCACCCGTGGTGGAGGAGAAGCGCGTCCGCAGCCAGGTCTCGGCCGCCGACCTCCGCGCCGCCCCGGTGGGCACCTCAGGCAAGGCAGCCCCGGCAGCCCCGGCGGGCCAGAAACCGGCAGAGGCCGAGGCGCCGGTCACCCAGGAGGACCCGGCCGCCAGCGCGGAGGACGCGGAGTAGTCTTTCGCCTCTGACCAGACGGATGGCCCGGTTCGCGTGTGCGAACCGGGCCATCCGTCATGCGGTGCCCTCAGCGGGTTACTCCTGGCTCACCTACACGGGTAACGATCACTGCCACCATTCTCCTGTCAGGTGGTTTGCCTCGGAGCGGAATCGGCAGTCGGGAGCGGTGATCCGCTCACGGGGCGAGGGTGGCTGCCGATCTGTCCCCTGAACGAAGCGACGCTCGAGAGCCGGGCTCGCTAGGAGGGCAATACCGATGTCGACCGACGAGACCAGCCGACCGACTCCGAAATCGAGTCTCTTCACGAGGGTCATCGACCGCATGAACGTGCGCCTCAAGGTGGCGATGTGCGGCGTTGCGGGTCTGATCGCGACGATTCTCGTGACAGCGCTGTCGTTGGCGACGATGCGTTACACGGCGGCAGCGATCGTGGACACCGATCCGGTCATCGCTAGGGAACTGGAGCAGGCGCAGCAGGCGATCGTGCTTCTCTTCGTCGTGGCTGTAGTGATCGGCTACCTCTTCGTGCGCCTGACGAGCCGGTCCATGGTGGTGCCGCTGCGTGAACTCATGAGGCATATGGAGGCGATGGCGCGCGGTGACTTCAGCGCTCCCATCACGTCGGCAAGCAGCGACGAGATCGGTGCCACGATGCGGTCAGCGGAGGCAACCCGCATCGAGTTGCGCGACACCCTCGAACGCGTGGCCCGAACGGCGTCGACCGTGGCGACCTCGTCGCAGCAGCTCTCTGCGGCGGCTACGCAGGTGGATGAGAGCAGTGGCGTCATCTCGAAACGCCTGCACGCGATCCGCGCCTCGGCCGGCGAGGTGTCGGGCAATGTCGACACCGTCGCTGCTGGCACCGAGGAGATGAGCGCGAGCATCCGCGAGATCAGCCAGAACGCCAACGTGGCTGCCCAGGTGGCCGCAAGTGCGGTGCATGTGGCCGATACGACGAACACGACGGTCGCGCACCTGGGCACCAGTTCCGCCGAGATCGGCGACGTCATCAAGACGATCACCTCGATTGCCGAGCAGACCAACCTGCTCGCACTCAACGCGACCATCGAGGCCGCCCGGGCCGGGGAGGCCGGCAAGGGTTTCGCCGTCGTCGCCAACGAGGTGAAAGACCTCGCGCAGGAGACGAGCAAAGCCACTGAGGACATCGGGCGCCGTGTCGAGGCGATCCAGGTCGACACCCAGGCCGCCGTCGCGGCGATCAGCCAGATCGCCGGGATCATCGCCTCGATCAACGACTCGCAGGCCACCATCGCCTCGGCGGTCGAGGAGCAGACGGCCACCACCAACGAAATGGGTCGCAGCGTCGTAGACGCCGCTGGCGGCGCAGGCGTCATCACCAACAGCGTTCACGAGGCGTCTGTGGGGGCAGACGAGAGCAAGGAGGCGGCGGCGTCCGTCGCTTCGGCTGCCTCCGCCCTCACCAAGCGCTCGGCTGAGCTGGAGAGAATGCTCGAGCACTTCGTCCTCTGACGGCTACACCAGCTCCCGGCGCAGAGACAACAGGGTGGAAGTTCCGCCGTGGGCGGGTCAACGGGGCCTGTTTCGCGCGAGGATGGCTGCATGACTCACGCACGCGCTGGACAGGTGGCTCTGCCGTCCGACCTCATCGACATCGCACAGGTCGTCACGGCGTACTACACGGGCAAGCCCGACCCCGCCAACGTCGACCAGCAGGTCGCGTTCGGCACGTCGGGGCACCGTGGCTCGAGCCTCAAGACGTCGTTCAACGAGAACCACATCCTCGCCACCACCCAGGCGATCGTGGACTACCGCACCGAGCAGGGCTTCGACGGCCCGCTGTTCATAGGCCGCGACACCCACGCCCTCTCCGAGCCGGCGCAGGCCAGCGCGCTCGAGGTACTGGTCGCCAACGGTGTCGAGGTGCTGGTCGACTCCGAAGACCGGTACACCCCCACGCCTGCGCTGTCGCACGCGATCCTGCGCGCCAACAAGGGCAAGATCGGCGGAGTCGACGACCTGCCCGCGAACAAGGGCCTGGCCGACGGCATCGTCGTCACCCCCAGCCACAACCCGCCCGCCGACGGCGGCTTCAAGTACAACCCGCCGCACGGCGGCCCCGCCGACACCGACGCCACCGCCTGGATCGCCGACAAGGCGAACGAGTACATCAAGGCCGGGCTCGAGGGCGTCAAGCGCGTTCCACTCGCCGAGGCCAAGGCCGCGGTCAAGCCCTACGACTACAAGGGCATCTACGTCGCCGACCTCGAGAACGTGGTCGACATGGCCGCGATCAAGGAGGCGGGGGTGCACATCGGTGCCGACCCGCTCGGTGGCGCAGCCGTCGACTACTGGGGCGCCATCGCCGAGCACTACGGCCTCAACATGGAGGTCGTGAACCCGCTGGTCGACGCCACCTGGCGGTTCATGACCCTCGACTGGGACGGCAAGATCCGCATGGACTGCAGCTCCCCCAACGCCATGGCGAGCCTCATCGCGAACAAGGACAAGTACGACATCGCGACTGGTAACGACGCCGACTCCGACCGGCACGGCATCGTCACTCCCGACGGCGGGCTGATGAACCCCAACCACTACCTCGCGGTCGCGATCAAGTACCTCTTCGAGAACCGCCCGCAGTGGCCTGCCGATGGTTTCGTCGGCAAGACCCTCGTGAGCAGCTCGATGATCGACCGCGTCGCCGACGGTCTCGGCCGCAAGCTGGTCGAGGTGCCGGTGGGCTTCAAGTGGTTCGTGCCCGGCCTGCTCGACGGTTCGGGCCCGTTCGGTGGCGAGGAGTCGGCGGGTGCGTCGTTCCTGCGCTTCGACGGCACCGTGTGGAGCACCGACAAGGACGGCATCATCCTGTGTCTGCTGGCCAGCGAGATCAAGGCCAAGACGGGTAAGAGCCCGTCGGAGCACTACGCCGACCTCGTCGCCAAGTACGGCGACCCGGCCTACGCGCGCGTCGACGCTCCGGCCAACCGTGAGCAGAAGGCGAAGCTCAAGAAGCTCTCGCCCTCCGACGTCACGGCCGACACCCTCGCGGGCGAGCCGATCACGGCCAAGCTCACCGAGGCTCCCGGAAACGGAGCGGCGATCGGCGGTCTCAAGGTCGTTACCGAGAGCGCCTGGTTCGCGGCCCGCCCGTCGGGCACCGAAGACGTGTACAAGATCTACGCAGAGAGCTTCAAGGGCCCTGAGCACCTCGCGCAGGTGCAGGCCGAGGCCCGCGAGGTCGTTTCGGCAGCCCTGGGCGGCTGATGGCCCAAGGCCACATGCGCTGGGCTGACGGACTCAAGAGCAAGTCGAGCACGTAGTCGAACTCATTCAGCAGCGGCCTGGCCGACTCAGTGAGGGGCGGTTCCCGGTGACCGGGAGCCGCCCCTTTCACGTCGCGCCTCAAGCGCCCACGAGTGCTCGGCGCTTGTTGAGTGCTCCGATCATGTAGCAGGCGAAGCCGACCCAGACGAGCGTGAGGCCTACCCAGTAGAGGCCCGGCACGCTCTGGCCCAGGTAGAGCACTCCGATGAGCAGCATGGTGCTCGGTGCGATGTACTGCAACATTCCGAGTAGCCCGAAGGTCAGGCGCGGAGCCGCGATCGCGAAGAGGTAAAGCGGGACGATCGTCACGATGCCGCTGGCGGCGAGCAGCGCGACCGTCGTCGGCCCCGAGGTGAGCGCACCCGAGCCCGCGAACAGCAGATATGCGACCGCGATCGGGGTGAGTACCGCCGTCTCGACGGCCAGCCCCGGCAGCGGCCCGATGTGGACTCCGCGCTTGAGCAGCCCGTAGGCGGAGAAGCTAAACGCGAGCACGAGGGCGATCCACACGGTCGCCGACATGACGATCGCGACGACCGCGACTCCAGCTGCGGCCGCCACGACTCCGAAGACCGCGGCCCGGCCAGGTCGCTCGCGCAGCACCACGATGCCGACGGCCACGTTGACCAGCGGGTTGAGAAAGTACCCGAGGCTCGCCTCGGCGACGTGCCCCGCGTTGACGGCCCAGATGTAGGTGAGCCAGTTCGACCCGACCAGAAGGGCGGCCGGCACGAGGCGGGGCCATTCGGCGCGGGCGATGCGCACCCATCCCCAGGGCACTCGGAAGATCACGAGGCTGAGGAGCACGACGACCAGGGCCCAGACCACGCGATGCGCCATCACTTCGGCGGCGGGCACGTGGTCGAGCAGCGGCCAGAACAGCACGACGAAGCCCCACCACAGGTACGCCCCCAGCCCGGCAAGCACCCCTGACACACCGTTCACAGCCGTGCCTCCGTCGACCACCGTCGGTGAGGTCTCACCGGTGCTACGCATTCGCCCTCCCTGATTCCCGCGTCGACACTATCGCCGAGCGGAGGTGATGAGCCGCCCGTCTCCTCCAACACTCGCGATAGCTTGCCGATGGCAGCGTTACGGCAGAGCCATCTCCATAGGAATGATTTACGCGGTACTGGTCATTCGGAGGTATGCACCGAGGGAACGAGTCCATAGAGTCGATGAGTGTCAATACTTGATATGGCGAGTAATCGGATCGCAAGCCTCGTTCCTCGCAACAAGCTTGGCTACACCGGACGAGCGCGCCGCCTGCTGAGGTCGGGCGAACGGACCGGCCGTGCGCTGGTCAACCGCGGCCTCTACCCTCGCGCGGCGCTGGTGCGCACCTACTGGTGGGAGCGGGAGCCGAATTTCGGGGACCTCCTCACGCCCCTGCTACTACCGGACTACGGCGTGATGCCGCTACTCACGCCCGCACCGCAGGCAGACCTCATCGGGGTGGGATCGCTCATCCACCAACTCCCCGCCGACTACTCCGGTGTTCTCTGGGGCACCGGGCTCATCCACGACGAACCCACCTCGCTGCCCGCAGCCCAGACACTCGCCGTACGCGGCGAACTCACGCTGGACCGTCTCGGGTCGCCGAAGGTCCGGGCGCTGGGAGACCCGGGTCTGCTGCTCGCGCACAAGGTCAGGCGCACCGCCCCGACGCACGACATCGGAGTGGTGCCGCACTTCATCCACGGCGACGAGCCGCATTTCGCTCGTCTGATAAGCGGTCATCCCATACCCGTGAAGGTCGTCGACGTCCGCAGACCTCCGGTCGCCGTGGCCCAGGCCATCGCGTCGTGTCGCGCCATCGTCACGAGTTCGCTGCACGGGCTGATCGTCGCCGACGCGCTCGGCATCCCCGCGATCTGGGTGCGCTCGTCGGCGGCCCTGTTCGGCGGCGATTTCAAGTTTCGCGACCACGAGACCGTGGCCAAGCCCGGGCGGATCCGAGGCCACGTTCTGGCAGATCTCGAGTCGCTCGACGAGGCCGCAGCATTGGCCACAGCCGCTGACCACGTCTCGATCGCTCGCGCGCAGGACGGTCTGGCGCGTGCGGCTCGTGACATCCCCTCGCTCGTTCCGCACAGCACCGCCACTCCGTTGACACTGCCGCTGCACACGCTGGCCAAGGCCTAGCCCGAGCACGGCGAGCGGGGATCGGCTCGCTCGACGGAACCGGAAGCCCCGCACCCGCGTGTGTATGGGTGTGATGACGGTTTCGGTGGCGCCGACGCGGGAGACTGAGCCCGTGTCTGTCGAGGTGTCGCTGGACGAGTTCTACGAGCGCACGTATCCGCGTCTCGTCGCGACGCTGACCCTGCTCACCGGCTCGCGCGCCGATGCCGAGGAGATCGCCCAGGAGGCATTCATCCGGCTCATCCCCCGCTGGGAGAAGGTGCGGCTCTACGAAGACCCCGAAGGATGGCTGCGCACCACGGCCAGGCGACTCGCGACCTCCCGATGGAGGCGGGCCGTCGTCGCCGCGAAGGCCCTGCCGATACTCGCCTCG
This sequence comes from Dermatophilus congolensis, assembly GCA_030538115.1. Lineage (GTDB taxonomy): Bacteria > Actinomycetota > Actinomycetes > Actinomycetales > Dermatophilaceae > Dermatophilus > Dermatophilus congolensis_B. The sequence continues at coordinate 6,755 of JAUNUP010000025.1, forward strand.
CGGAGCGACCAGCGCCCCGGCGGCGAGACCCGCTCCTCGAGCGATGTCGAACTCGACGTGGATCTGGCCAGGTGGCTGGCGAAGGTGACGCCCGCGCACCGCGAAGTGCTCGTGCTGCATCACGCACTCGACATGAGCGTCGAGGAGATCGCCACCGAACTCGGCATCTCGGTCGGCACGGTCAAGTCGCGACTCCACCGGGCCCGAGCCGCCGTGCGTGCCGAAGCGGCCCCCGACCAGCCCGACGCCACCCAGTCCCCTGACACCACGCGAAGAGGTGAGACACCATGAGCAGCACCAACGATCCGCTCGGCGGGCTGAAGAGCGAGTTCGACCGCCTCAGCGACGATGCACGCACACCAGACCTGGCCGACCTGCGGCGCCGTTCCTCCGAGCGGTCGGCCCGGCGTAATTCGACGATCATGGGCACCGGAGCGGCGCTCGTGGCCGTTGCTGCGGTCGGAGTGACCCTCGGCGGCGGGCTCGGCATGGGCTCCGGTCAGAACGAGGGCAGCACGATGGCGGGGCAGGCGTCGTCGGCGGAGAACGCCCAGGCTCAGGCCTCCACAGACTCGACGGACACCAGCGACACGACAGACGCGACAGGTAAGACAGGCACGGAGGCCACCATGCCGGATTACGGACTCGACGAATCCCGCCCGGGCATGACCACCGGGCCCGAGCCCTCGATCCTCGAACGACTGCGCCGCGCCGAAGACCGGGCCAACGTGCCGTTTCCGCAGGCGATGCAACAGAACCGGCCCCTCGCCCATGTCGGCGCGGTCGACCGGTTCACACAACTGGCCGACACGATTGTCGTCAGCCCCCGCGTCGACATGCGGGTCACGACCTCGTCCGCGTCAGCCCCCGCGGAGCTGACCATGACCACGGTTCGCGAGACCCTCAAGTCCCCCGAGAGCGATCGGCCTGTGGCCTCCGCTTCGATGGAGCTCACGGGGTCTCAGCAGCCGGTCGGCAGCCCGACAGGGCTCTACCTCGTCTTCGCGAAGGACGGCGCGACCTTAGCCGTGTACTCGATCAACGGCAATTACGCGTCCCAGGTCTCGCCCGTGAAGACGAGCGCGCCCGGCATGATCCGGGTCGACACCCTGCGTGCGGCTCTCGCGCTGCGACACGGGCGGGCGCTCCCCTCGTCGTCGGTCGGCACCAAGATGCCGCTGTCGCTGTACACCCACTGCGGTATCGCCGGCTTCCATCTCGGCGGACGCTGGTACGCGCGCGAGGGCGGCGAACTCTCCGACGGCAACGGCAATCCCCCTGCCGGGTGGGGCGATCCGACGCAGGAGGGGATGATCGCGCTCAACGCCGACGCGTCGGTCGCCACGTTCACCGACGAGGCCGGGCACACCGAGACCTTCCGCGTCGGCGACCCGAATTCCCCGGAGGCGACCCGAACCTGCCTCTGATGGCCAGCGCCCGGATGGCCTGCAGAGGAGCGTCCGGGCGCCGCCGCGCCTGAGGCGAACCGTCAGAGCGTGAAGCCGGAGACCGTGCGCTCCAGGTCGGTGGCCACGCCCGAGAGACCTTCGGCGGCCTCGCGCACCTGGCCGGCCCCCTCTTGAGCTGCCGTCACCGAACGCGCCGACGACGACGTGCTCGTGACGATCTCGCGCGAGCCGCGTGCGGCGTCGTCCATGAGGCGAACGATCTCGTTGGTCGTCGCGCTCTGCTCTTCGACCGCGCTGGCCACGGCGGCGGAGGCGTCCTGCACCTCGCGCGTCGCGGAGTACACGCTGGCCGCGAGAGAACGCACCTCACCGAGGATCGACGCGATCTCCTGCGTCGCACCCTGCGTCTGCTGCGCGAGCTGGTTGACCTCGTCGGAGACCACGCTGAACCCGCGACCCGCCTCACCCGCGCGCGCAGCCTCGATGGCCGCGTTGAGGGCGAGCAGGTTGGTCTGGGCCGCGATGCGGGCGATCATCGACACGATCTCGTCGACGCTCTCGGCGGCCGAACTCATCGACTGGGCCGCGTCGGCGGCACCGCTGATCTTGTGCGAGATGGCGCTCGTCTGCTCCGAGATCTCACGCACCGTCGTGGCCATCTCCTGCGCCGAGGTGGCGACCATTTGGATGCCGCTGTCGACCGACTCCACCGCCTCCGCGGCGATCTTCGTCTCCTCGGCGGCACTGCCCGCACTGGAGTCGAGGCGACCGCTGGTCTCGTTGAGCGCCTTCGAGGCCGCGACCAGTGAGTTCGACCCCTGGATGATCGACTGCACGCTGCCGCGCAGGTTGCCGAGCATGTCCTGGAAGGCGTGACCCATCACGTCTTCGTCGCCGCGTGTGTGCACCTCGACGCGCAGGTCACCTTCGGCGATGCCCTGGGCTGCGGCCGCCATGTCGCGCAGGTACGACGACGTGTCGTGCACCGCGTGCTGAGCCTTGCCGATCTCGTCGATGCGGGGCTTGGGCGCCTCGCGCTCCTCGGCCTTGCCCTGCGCCAGGTCGCCGAGCTCGCGTGACATGCGCTTGAGCGGCAAAGCGACGGAGGTGAGCAGCAGGAAGAGCGACAGCAGCGAGATCGCGAAGCCGAGCAGGATCGCCCATTGCATCGCCGTGCGGCTCGCGTCGATGCCGTCGACCACGTGGTCGACACCGACGGCGACGCGGTTCGAGTTGCCCTGAACCATGTCTTTCATCAGCTTTTCGATCTCGTTGTACAACGCCGTATATTTCGCCATCGTCTCTTGGATCTCGGCATTGGTGCCGCCACCCTGGACAACTGCGTACGTGCGCTCGACCCAGACCCAGTATTCGTCGAGATTGGTCTTGAGGGTGTTGTAATTCGCCTCGTCCTGCGCATCGACAACGGTGACGTGGTACGAATCAAGCGCCTTGTTGACGTTGTCGTGCGTCGCGTTCAGTTCTTTCATGATCGTCTCGCGACGCTTGGGGTCGGTGAAGAACGCATAGCGGTAGATGTGTACGCGCATGAGCGGCACGTTGTAGCTCAGCTCCGACATGGCGACGAGGCCGGGCACGGCTTTGGCACCGAGTTCTTCGGTGACCTCCTTCTCCATCGACGCGAACTGCCGGTTGGTGATGAGGTTCGCGGCCAACAGGATCGCCATGATGAGGGCGAAGGCCATCGACAGTTTCACGAGGACGGGCCAATTTTTGTAGCTCAGGCGCATACCGCCCTGATCGACTCACCCGCATGGCATATGAGAGCTATTCCGCTCTCGCAGATCACTCGCCGGGAGCGTCAATACAGCGGGCGACCCGCCTCTCAGAACGCGTGTTCACGTAATTCGTTCACGCCGAGAATCGCCGGCCCGTTGTGCTCAGCCGTCCCACTGCACTTTCATCAGATTCGAGAACGCTTGCACGACATCGCTATCGCCGTCCACCTCGAATTCACTCCCCCGATTCCACAGGGCAAGGTAGAGCGCGATCGCTGAACCGCTCATCGTGGCGTCCACGTCTGAGGCCACACCCTGCTCGGTCGTCGCCCCGTCAGGACCGAATCTCACGGTCCACCCCGTGCCCGCGTCGGCGCCGGAGGAATCAGCGAGATCGGTGGACACGATCGCCAGCGACATCTCGGATTCGGAGCGCAGAGGCGACGATCTGCGCGGCACGAAGCCCCGCAGCAACTCGTCGATGCCGTCGATTGCCAGCGGCGCCTTGAACCACATCTGCGCGGCGGTGGGCAGCCCCCCGATGCGAGTCGCCATCGCGTCGACCGCGTGAATGGTGGCCTCGTGGCATTGCCGGCGCGCCCAGGCCTCACGCTTGTCGGCCGGAGCGTTCTTGAGAAAGAAGAAGTAGTCGCCTCCGGCGTCTGCCTTCACCAGGGCGTTCAGTACACCCACCGCACCGGCGTCGAGCCAGTCGAGCGGGTCGGGGTAGTCGGCGAGGCCGGCGGTCAGGCTCCCGACATCCGGGCTGCGGCTGCCGCCGGAGAGCACGACGATGGCCCACCGCTGAGCCACGCCCACGTGCACGAGCAGATCGCGCGTGCTCCACCCCGGGCAGGTCGGCACCGGCGCGTCGAGCCCCACAGCGGCGAGGTTGTTGCGCAGCACCGCGCTCGCGTTGCCGATGCCCTCTCCGTACTCGGCGAACGACAAGCGCGCCCCGCCGTCACCCTCCAGCTTCGACCAGTGCTCCGGGGCGGGCTCGCCCGCGGCCCGATCGGGCTTCTCCAGTTGGTTCTCGATGAGTTCCTCGGCCACCGTTTCTCCCCTCAGAACAGCGCACTCATGAGCGCGCGGCGGGCCTTGGTGACGCGGGGATCGTGCGTGCCGACGACCTCGAAGAGCTCGAGGAGATGGGTGCGCACCTTGTCACGCTCGTCTTCAGTCGTGCGGCGGACCAGGTCGACCAAGCGCGCGAACGCGTCTTCTATGTGACCGCCCGCGACGTCGAGATCGGCGATCGTGAGCTGCGCCGCCACGTCGTCAGGACCGTCGGCAGCGGCCTTGCGGGCTGCTGCGATGTCGACACCGCCGAGACGCTCGAGCAGGCCCACCTGGGCCAGGCCTGCGGAAGCGTCGTGGTCGGCGGGGTTGGCCGCCAGCGCCTTCGAATAGGCCTCACGTGCCGCAACGTAGTCGCCGCGCTCGATGGCCTCGAACGCCTCCTGGTGCAGCGGAGGCAGCGCCGCGACCTCGTCGTCGATACCACCGCCACCGGCACCCGCACCGTCGATACGGCCGGTCACGCCGTTCTGCGCGGCGACGCTGAGGATCTCGGTGATCACGGGGCTCAGCGCGGGGGCCGGTTGCACACCCGCGAACAGCGGTACCGGCTGGCCTGCGATGACGCCGATCGTCATCGGCAACTGCTGCACCTGGAAGGCGGCCGCGATACCGGGGTTGGCGTCGACGTCGACAGCGACGACCCGCAGCCTGCCCTCGACGGTGGATGCCGCAGCGACGGCCTGCTCGACCGCCTGTTCCGATTCCGGATGCGCTGCCGACCACAGCACGAACAGCGCCGCCACGTCACGCGTGGCGAGCACCAGCTCCTGGAAGTCGGCCTCGGTGCCGTCGACGCGCAGGGCACCCGACGGAGCGGCGCCTGTGGACGGAGGCGGTGTCTGGCCGAGGGACGAGAGGTCGACCGCACCGCGCAGCGCACCGCCACCGGAACCCGGACTGAAGGAGGGGTTGCTCATGTATGCATTGTCGCCCACCGGCGGCGCCCGGTGCGAGTTCGCTCGACGCCGCGCCCTCTCCGGCGCAATCCCCTTGCGGCCGTGTGGACTTGCCACGGGCCGCGCGCGAGAGGCGCGCGAGAGTGCCGGTCGGGCCGCTCCGATCCCGCCACCTGCGCACGTCACCACACGCAGCGGAGCAATTGGGCGACCGTCCTACTCTGTTGCGGTGGGACGACACTCATCTGGACTGCCGGGCAGCGCCAATCCGCTGCGCACTCTGGCCTTCGTCGGCGGGGCCGTGGCGCTCGCCGGCGTCGGCATTCTCGTAGGCAGCGGGGGCCTGAACAACGACGACTCCCCCGGCAACGAGGGCACACCGGCATGCAGCGCGGCGACGGTGCTGGTTCCGAAAGAGATCGCGCAGGTCGTGAGAGACCGGTCGGCCACCCTCGACGGCTCCGACGGTTGCGCGGCGATCACGGTGACGGAGGCGGCGCCGGGCGAGCTGTCCAACCAGGCCAACACCGGCGTGGCACTGCCCGACGGCTGGATCTCCGACTCGCCGGCGGTCGTCGCCAACGCCGGGACGGCGTTGACCAAGCGTGAGACGAAAGCCACCTCCGGCGAGGTGTTCGCGACGAGCCCCATCGTCATCGCGGTGCCATCGGCCATCGCCAACGACATGAACACGGGCGTGAAGCCGTGGATCACCGCATTGTCGGCGGCTCCCCTCACCTCGGCTCCGCCCACCGAGAACACGTCCTCCCTGCTGGCGTTCGTCAGCGTCTGGCAGCAACTGCGCAACAGCCCCATCGGCGGCGCCGTGATGGGTGACGCGTTCTTCAAGATCATTCGTGAGTCGAGCCCGCAGGACACGCTGCTGGCCGGGAGCGGCGCCAACGACAAGGCGTTCCCCGCCTCCGAGCAGCAGATCGCGACCGCCAACCAGGCGCACCCCGACAAGGCGCTGCGCACGCTCGTGCCCGCCGAGGGCTCGCCCTCGTTGGAGTACGCGCTCACCCGCATCGGTGAGCCCGATGCCGACGCGACGAAGGCGCTCGACTCGCTCGACGCTGCGCTACGCAGCGACGACGGCAAGAAGGCGCTGATGGATGCGGGCTTCCGCGTCGACGGCGCGCGCGCCGCCCAGGTGGCCGACATCCCCGACCAGATGCCCGGTGAGGCCCCGACGCTCGACCAGTACGAAGTCGACAAGATGATCGACGACTGGGCCTACATCAACCGCGACCTGCGCATGCTGGCCGTGGTCGACGTCTCGGGCTCGATGCTGGCCAAGGCAGGAGAGACCCGCCGCATCGACCTGGCCGTGACGGCGGTGCAGCAGGCCGTGCGCCTCATGCAGCCGACCTCCGACGCCGGCCTCTGGGTCTTCTCGACCGCTCAACAGGGGCGTACCGACTACCGGCCCGTCGCCGCAGTCCGCGCCGTGGGCGACGTCGCGAAGGCCGACAGCCACGGCTCCGCCCTCATCCGGGCGGCGGCGAGCATCCCCACCCACGTGCGGGGCGACACGGGCCTGAACGACACGATCCTCGCCGCGTACCTGGAGATGCAGAAGAACTACGCGGCCGACCGCGACAACATCGTGGTCGTGCTCACCGACGGCCGCAACGACGACTCGACCGGCGGCCTGAGCACCGACCAGTTGATCTCGCGCCTCAAGACCGCGGCAGACCCGAAGCGGCCCGTGCGCGTCATCGTGGTCGGCATGGGCACGGAGGCCGACCAGGCCGTGATGAGCAAGGTGACCAGCCAGGTCAACGGACGCGCGTACTACGTCGACGACCCGGCCGCGATCCCGGCCGCGTTCGCGAGCGCCATCTGGTCGACGAACCGCTGACACGCCATCAGGGGCGGAGGTGAGTGATCACTTCCGCCCCTGCTGCGTTGCCGCCTACCTGCGGGTCAGCTCTGGGGTAGCCCAGTTCAGTTCTTGGCGGGAACGCGCAGGATCAGCGCGTCGCCCTGGCCACCGCCGCCACACAGGGCAGCCGCGCCGGTGCCACCTCCGCGACGGGCCAGCTCGTGAGCCAGGTGCAGCACGATACGAGCACCGGAGGCGCCGATCGGGTGACCGATCGCGATGGCACCGCCGTTGACGTTGACCTTGTCTGCGTCGACGCCGAGGCGCTTCGTCGAGGCCAGGCCGACGGCCGCGAACGCCTCGTTGAGCTCGAACAGGTCGATGTCGGCAGGGCTGATGCCCTCCTTGCCACAGGCGTGCTCGATCGCGGCGGCCGGCTGGTGCTGCAGGCACGAGTCGGGGCCTGCGACGTTGCCGTGCGCACCGATCTCCGCGATCCAGCTCAGGCCCAGCTCTTCGGCCTTGGCCTTGCTCATGACGACCACCGCGGCAGCACCGTCGCTGATCTGGGAGGCCGAACCGGCGGTGATCGTGCCCTCCTTGGCGAACACCGCGCGCAACTTGCCGAGCGACTCGACGGTGGTGTCGCCGCGCACGCCCTCGTCGTTCGTCACCGTGGTCACGGCGCCGCGGCGACCGGGCACGTCCACCGGCACGACCTCGTCGGCGAACTTGCCCTCGTCCCAGGCCGCGGCGGCGAGACGGTGGCTGCGGGCGGCGAACTCGTCCTGCTCCTCGCGGGTGAACGCCTGGTCGCCGGTGTTCGCCGACTCCGTGAGCGCGCCCATGGGCTGCTTGGTGAAGACGTCGCGCAGACCGTCGTACTCCATGTGGTCGAGCAGCGTTACGTCGCCGTAGGGCAGGCCGCCGCGCTGATTCATCACCAGGTGCGGCGCCTGCGACATCGACTCCATGCCGCCGGCGACGACGATCTCGGCCTCGCCCACGCGCACGAGCTGGTCGGCGAGCGCGATCGCGTTGATGCCCGAGAGACACATCTTGTTGATCGACAGCGAGGGCACGTTCATCGGGATACCGCCCTCGACGGCGGCCTGACGTGCGGTGAGCTGCCCGCCTCCGGCCGTGAGCACCTGGCCCATGATCACGTAGTCGACCTGGTCGCCGGAGACGCCGGCCTTCTGCAGGGCCCCGGCGATGGCGACGCCGCCGAGCTGGGCCGCGGTGAGAGACGAGAGTGCGCCGTTGAAACGGCCGATCGGCGTGCGGGCCCCTGCGACGATCACGCTGGGAGAGGTCGAGGTGGACGCTGGCATTGTGCCTCCTACGGCGCTGTGCGGAGTGGTCGCGTTGTGATGCACACCACGGTAATCGCGATTAACCGAATCCGGCAGCGACAAGGGCACCCGATGTTCGTAGGGCCCCGTCACATCTGGCGCAACGCCGGAATCGATCGGCCGCACCGCCATAGGATGACGTCATGACTGATTCCGGCCTGTTCACACACATCGACCACGTCGGCATCGCCGTACGCGATCTCGACGAGGCAATCGCCTTCTACGAGGAGAAGTACGGCATGAAGATGGTTCACCGCGAGGTGAACGAAGAGCAGGGTGTCGCCGAGGCCATGATGGCCGTGGGTGACTCCGGCTCGTGCATTCAGCTGCTGTCTCCCCTCAACCCCGACACCACGATCGGCAAGTTCATCGAGAAGAACGGCGTCGGCATCCAGCAGATGGCCTACCGCGTCGAGAACCTCGACGACGTCTCCGACAAGCTGCGCGAGCGCGGCCTGCGCCTGCTCTACCCGGAGCCCAAGACCGGTACGGCCGGTAGCCGCATCCAGTTCATCCACCCGAAGGACGCCGGTGGCGTTCTCGTCGAGCTGGTCGAGCCCGGCAAGGGCGAGCACTGATCCATCGACCTTTCCGAACGAACGCCGCAGGCCTGGGGTCTGCGGCGTTCTCTCGTATCGGCCCGGTCCTTGGGGTCAGCGGATCGAGCCGCCGGGGCGGCGCCGGTTGCGCGCCCGCCAGCACGGGGTGTGCCAGTGGCGGCGGTCGCCGAGGCCACCCGGACCGCTGATGCCGCCGAAGGTGTCGGCCGGCCACGCGACGACGTGCGGTACGCCTCCGAACATCTGTTGACACCCGGGGCACAAGAAACGGCGGTTCGCGTCGCCCGGGCCGACGTTGCGGACCATCCACTCGCCATCGGGGTGGCTCTCGGTGCGGGTGAAGCCGCCGAGGGCCCGCTCGATATCCAGCGGACGCTCGTCGCGTCGGCGGCGGTTGGCTCGGCCCATACGGGTATCCTCTCAGCGTCTGTACAAGCATGGGGAGGCCGGTCGTGGGCATGAGCTGGAGCCGGCGCGAGGTTCTGCGGGGGCTGGCCGCGGCATCGGGCGGCATCGGACTGGCAGCGGCGGCCGGATGCACTAACGAGACGCCGCAACCCACTGGAACCGGCACCGCCACCACGCCGTTGTCGGCACCCACCACCGTGTCGACCTCCCCTGGTTTCGGCCCCGCCCCGCGCGTCGTCGACGGACTCTCGACTGTGGCCACGGTGGAGGGCGATCAGCTGCGTCTGCACACCGAGGCCGGCGATCTGCGGTTCTGGGCAGGCGTGCGGCTCACCGGTGTGTTGCCCGGCAGCTCCCCCGACGCCTCCGGCGCGGCGGGCGCCACCGCCGCTCACTACCGTCGCTGGATCGCCGCGATCGGTGCGTTCGGCGCCCGGTTCTTGCACCTCGACCGGCTGCACCCGCAGGCCTGTTACGTCGAGCTGGCCCGTTACAACGCCGAACACCCGCAGGCTCCCCTCTATCTCGTCCAAGGCGTCACGCTGCCCGCCGGGCGCGCCACCGATCCCGACCTGTATCGCAACGGCGAGACCGAACGCATGCGCGACGCGGTGACCCGAACCGCCGCGATGGTGCTCGGCGAGGACGACCAGAACACCGACGTGTCCGCCTGGCTCGCTGCCTGCGTCATCGATCTCGCGTGGGGTCCCGAGCGCATCGCCGCGAGCGACGCCGCCAACTCCCGCCGCACGGCCGAAGCGGGCACCTACGTGACTCCCGCGAAGGGCGCCACGCCCACCGAGATCTGGCTGGCCGCTCGCCTCGACGAGTTGGCGCAGATGCTCGCAGCCAAGAGCATCACGGTGCCGCTGGCGTTCGTGGGCCGCCCCGAGAGCGACCCCCTCGACCACCCGGCCCCCAAGTCCCCGCCGCAGGATGTGGTGGAGCTCGACGCCCGCCGGGTCACCGCGACCCCCGCATGGCCCGCCGGAGTGTTCGCGTACTACAGCGCCCAGCCCTACCGGCCCGGGTTCGTCTCCGTCGACCCGGCCTACTCCGACACGGCCGACCCTTACCTGGCTTACCTGGCCGCCCTCCGGTCGACGCTGGCGATGCCGCTGATGATCGGCGCGTTCGGAGTGAGCAGTTCGCTCGGTTCCGGATTCGACGGTCCGGCCGAACGCAGCCAAGGCGACCACGACGAGGCCGAGAAGTTCGAGATCGAGGCGCAGTTGCTGCGCGCCTTCGAGAGCAACGGCCTCGCGGGGGGCCTGCTCGCGCACTGGCACGACGACTGGTCGGGGCGCACGTGGAACACGATGGCGCGCACTGCGCTCGTGCCCGAGAGCCGGCGAATGATCGTGCACGATCCGCTCACCGCCGACCAGTGGGGAGGCGTGGTCGCGTTTGAGCCGCGACGTCAGGGCGAGAAGGTGGTGCACTCGGCCCCTGAAGACGGGCTGCAGCGCGTGCTCGTCGACTTCGACGCTGCCTGGTTCTACCTCACGCTCGAGTTCTCGGGTCGGGTGACCTCCCCGGTAGAGCTCGGCTTCGACCTGCTCGGCAACGGCGGCATCCGGCTTCCCGGAGGTAGCGGCAAGCCGATCCACGACATCGCGCTGCGCACCGTGCCGACGATGAGCACCACGTACTTGTTCTCGCGCGCCGCGATCGACCCGCTGCTCGTCGACGGTGTTCCGCTGGTCGCCATCCCCAGCGACCGCAGCCGGGGTTGGCACCTGCAGCGGCTCATGCTCAGCCCTCCGGCCGCCAACGACTCGACTCCGGGCCTGTCTCGCCTGGACTACCTCGACGTCGGAAACCTCAAGCTCGGAGCCTGGGAGCCGGCGGCCGCCGATTTCGACGCGCGCGCCACGTGGCACCTCTCGCGCGAATCGAGCAGCGCCCCGGCCAAGCTGCGGTACCGCCTCCCCTGGGGATTGATCGGTCTGCTCGACCCGGCGGCGCGAGGCGCGCTCTCGTTCGCGGGCAACGAGCCCGAGATCGTGACGGCCCGCGCGATGACCGTGACGATCGAGTCGAGCACGCCCGGCAGTCCCGTCGACTTTCCGGTGTCGTTGCCGACGTGGTCGAGCGTGCGGTACACCGAACGCGTCAAGCAGGGCGCCGCGACCCTCTCCGACGCCTTCGCCGCCACCAGTCGCGTGGCGCGCTGACACTGCGGGCACGATAGGGTCGCCGGGTGCGTCTCGTCATCGCCTCCTGTGCCGTCGACTATGTCGGGCGTCTCACCGCCCACCTGCCTCTGGCGCCCCGTCTGCTCATGGTGAAGTCCGACGGGTCGGTGCTCGTGCACAGCGACGGCGGTTCGTACAAGCCCCTCAACTGGATGTCGCCGCCCTGTTCGCTCACCGAGAGCGAGCCCGACGACGAGGAGCGCGAGGCCGGCATCACCGCGGTCTGGACGGTGACGAACCGCAAGAGCGACGACTTCTTGCGCATCCGCATCGAGCAGGTTCACCACGACAGCGACCACGAGCTGGGTGTCGACCCCGGCCTCGTCAAAGACGGAGTCGAGGCGCACCTGCAGGAGTTGCTCGCCGAGCACATCAGCACCCTCGGCGACGGCTACACCCTCGTGCGACGCGAATACCCCACGGCCATCGGACCGGTCGACATCCTCGCCCGCACGCCGGAGGGGATCAGCGTCGCCGTGGAGATCAAGCGACGCGGCGAGATCGACGGGGTCGAGCAGCTCACCCGCTACCTCGAGTTGATGAACCGCGACCCCCATCTGTCGGCCGCCGGGCCGGTTCAGGGGGTGTTTGCGGCGCAGCAGATCAAGCCGCAGGCCCGCACCTTGGCCACCGACCGCGGGATCCGCTGCGTGACCCTCGACTACGACGCCCTGCGCGGCATGGACGACGAGACCCTGCGCCTGTTCTGAGCGGTTAGGCTCGACACCCGGGTTTCGCGCCCGCCCCCTCCGCCTGCCCCCCGTACCACCTGCACGAGGAGTGCCCATGACCGGTGTCGCCGTCGCCGCCCCATCGCAGGCGGCGGTCGACGCCGCGCTGGCCATCGGAGAGGCCGGGGGCAATGCGGTCGACGCGTGCATCGCGGCCCTGGTGGTCTCGACGGTCACGGAGTTCGGCATCGTCGGCCCGATGGGCGGCGCGTTCGTCAACGTCTGGGCGCCCGGTGAAGACGCGGTGGTGCTCGACGGCAACGTCGAGATGCCCGGCCGCGGACGTGAGCCGGAGCGGTTCGGCGAAGGCATCCAGCGGTTCGAGTGCGACTACTTCGGGCCTCTCGTCGTCCACGGCGGCCCCGGAACCGTGGGAACCCCAGGCATGTTCAAGGCCCTCGACATCGCCCACCGGCGCTGGGGTGCGCTGCCGTGGCGGGAGGTCGTGCTGCCGGCCGCACACGTGGCCCGCGAGGGCTACCGCATGGGCCCGGCGGCGGCATTCTGGCTGAGCCGCAGCGGCCCGCACCACTTCGGCTGGGACGACGAGTGCGTCGCCTACCTGCGCCAAGGGCCCGGTGGAGACCTGCCGGTGGCGGGGCAGAACATGCGCTCCTCCGACCTGGCCACCAGCTTGGAGGCCGTGGCCCGCGACGGCGTCGACACGCTCTACACCGGCGAACTCGCCCACGCGATCGCCGCAGACATGGACGTGCGCGGCGGGCTGCTCGGCCTCGCCGATCTCGCGGCCTACGAGGTGGTCGAGCGGCGGGCGCTGCGGGCGCGGGTGGGGCGCTTCGACGTGGCCACGAACCCCGCTCCCTCCATCGGCGGCCCGGTTCTCGCGGCACTGCTGCGCACCCTGCAGGCCTCGCGTGACGGAGGTCGGGTGTCGCCCGGCGACGTCATCGACGCCTTGCGACTCGTGCTGGGCTACCGCTGGGGCGTCATCGACCACGCCGATGACCTCGAGGCGGCCGGCCACGAGATGATGCGACTGCTCGACGAGCACGGTCCCGACGGGCTGATCCTGTCGAATTCGCCTGACACGATCCACGTCTCGGCGGTCGACGCCGACGGGATGGCGGTGTCGATCACGACCTCGTGCGGCTACTGCTCCGGTTACATGACCCCCGGCACCGGACTCATGTTCAACAACGCCCTCGGCGAGCCCGAACTGAACCGGCGCGGCTTTCACGTGCAGCCTCCCGGCAGCCGGATGCCCTCGAACATGGCCCCGACGACGGCCCGCAGCGACACCGGATCGGTGCTCTCGATCGGCAGCCCCGGCGCCGACCGCATCACGACCGCGCTGCTCACCGTGCTCACCTCGCTGGCGCTCAACGGCGACACGCTCGAACAGGCCGTGTTGCATCCCCGCATCCACCTCGGCATCACCGACGAGGGCCTGCGTCTCGACCTCGAGGGCGACGCGGAGGCGGAGGCCGCTGCGGCGAGCGCGGCGGCCGCCCACGGGCTACAGGTCGCTCGGCACGAGGGTCTGACCATGTACTTCGGCGGGGTCGGCGCCGCCTACGTGAGCGCCGACGGCACCCTCGCTGCGGTCGGCGACCCCCGCCGCGCAGCGATCACCGGCACCAACTGACAGGATCGGCACATGGTCAACATCACGCGCGTCTACACCCGCACCGGCGACGACGGGTCGACGGCCCTCGGCGACTTCAGCCGCACCCGTAAGACCGACCCACGGCTCGCCGCCTACGCCGACGCGAACGAGGCCAACGCGGCCATCGGCATCGCGATCGCCGCGGGCGACCTCGACGAGGACGTGAAGGTCGTTCTGATCCGCATCCAGAACGACCTCTTCGACATCGGCGCCGACCTGTGCACGCCGCTGGCGACCGAATACGCGTACGAGCCGCTGCGCGTCAAGGCGGAGTGGATCGACGAACTCGAGCGCGACTGCGACGAATACCTCGAGCGCGTCGAGAAGCTGCGGTCGTTCATCCTGCCCGGCGGCTCTCCCGGCTCCGCCTACCTGCACCTGGCCACGACGATCACCCGTCGTGCCGAGCGGGCCACGTGGGCCGCGATCGAGGAGTACGGAACCGAGCCCGCGGCTCCCGCGCAGAAGCCTGCCGGTGACGCTGAGGGCGCCGGCGACGCTGGCGACGCGGCCGAGGGCGCTACGGACGCCGAGCAGGCAGCCCCCGGAGGCATCAACCCGCTCACCGCGAAATACCTCAACAGGCTCTCCGACCTGCTGTTCGTGCTGGCGCGGGTGGCGAACATCTCGCGTGGAGGCGACATCCTCTGGCGGCCGGGCGGCGGCCGTGAGGAGCCCGACAACCCGAAGTACCGCAAGCGCTGAGACGCAACTTACGACGAAGGCCCTGCAGGTTCACCTGCAGGGCCTTCGTCGTAAGTTCAGTAATCGTGCCGCGTGTCGGTGGGAGGCGAAGACTCCGACCACGATCGCAGCGCCTTGTACGACTCCCCCGGAACGATCACCGCGAACTGTCGTGCGGCTCCTGTGAGCGGCTCGGCTTCGCAGGGAACGAGCGTGAGCGAGGGCAGCCCGGCGAGCAACCAAGGCGGGTCACCATCGATCGGACTGGCACGCCCCACCTCGAGCGTCGGGCGGATCCACTTGTGGCTGGGTGACGTCGTGACGCCCACGAACGGGTACCACTCCATCGCAGTCGGCGACAGAGCCACCATGCCCGAACGCCACCGGTGCGACCCTTCGGTTCGCAGCGCGCACACGCTGATCCCCGCGCCGCGAGCGATGATCGCCCGGCGCACGAGAATCGAGATGACGAACAGCAGCGGGGCGAGTACCAGCACGATGAGAGCGAGCTCCACGATCCGATACATGCCCCTGTCGCCCCTGACGCTCGGTTGGCCTACTTGGCTCCGGCCGGCGCGTCAGCGCTGTCGACTGCGAGCGTGACCACGTTGTCGTCGACGGTCAGAAAACCGCCGTGGCACGTGGTGGAGAAACGACCGGAGGTGCCGTCGATGCGGACCTCACCTTCGCCGAGGGCCGCGAGGATCGGTGCGTGCCCGGGCAGGATGCCCATCGGCCCCTCCTCGGCGGGGGCGATGACGCACGTGGCCTCGCCCTCCCAGACCTTGCCGTCGGCGGCGACGAGCGTGACAGTGAGCGAAGCCAAGGGGACCCTCCCAGGTCGAGTTCGGGTGTGGCGATTGTACGACAGGAGCACGGGGCTCCAACGCCCAGCCCGCGTCCCGAATACCGGGGTGTCCTGCCTGGGGTGTGCCCCGGTGCGAGCCTGAGCCGAATTCACACGGCCCCGTCGTACATTTGTCTCAGCCAGGTCTCCTTGGGGGGAGTCGTTGGGCTGGAGCGGCCGACATGTTTCCCGCTGCGAAGGCACCGAGATGACCGCGATCCCCGAACTCCCTCCCGTGTGCATCGGCATACCCACGTACAAGCGCCCGGAGTTGCTGGCGCGCCTGCTGTTGTCGCTCGAACCCGAGATCGCCGGGCGCGACGTCATGGTGCTGGTGGCCGACAACGCACCCGGTTCGGCGGCCCCTGAAGTCGTGCGTGCGCACTGCCCCCAGGCCACCTGCATCGACGTACACGAGCGCGGCATCTCGGAGGCGCGCAACGCCCTCATCCGCACCGCCCTGGCCTCGGATCACGGCTGGCGCTGGCTGATCATGCTCGACGACGACGGTTACGTGGAGCCGGGCTGGCTCGAGGCACTCGTCGACGGAGCGACCAGATTCGACGCCGATGTCGCCGCCGGTCCGGTCGACGGCCTGCTCCCGCCCGGGGCCTCGATCATCGCGCGCAACAGCGTGTTCGCGGGACGCCCCCGCCACGAAGACGGCCCGGTCGAGATGCTCACCGGAGCCCAGAACATCGCCCTGTCCCGCGCGCTGCTACAGCGCCTCTCCGACCCGTGGTTCGACCCGCAACTCGGCATCACCGGAGGCGAGGACCACCACTTCTTCCGCGGCCTCGCGACGGCGGGTTCGCGCCTCGTGTGGTGCGACAGCGCGCTGGTGATCGAACCCACTCCCCCCGAGCGCCTGAAAGCCGGCGCGATCATCCGCCGGGCCTTTCGCAGCAACCGCATCGCGGCTCGATCCGACGTGTCGATGACCGGCCGCGCCGAGGTGGCGCGCGGCATCGCGAGCGGATTGCAGCGCACCGCACGCAATTCCGCAGCGGGCCTCGTGCGGCGCGATGTCGATCGCCTCGTCAAGGCGGGCTTGAGCCTCGTCTCCCTGTCGGGGCGAGCCAGCGGGCTGCTGCCCGGAGACGGGCCGACCGCGACCCACGGCAGCTAGCCACGCCGGACGCGACTGGCCCTCTCCGATTACCGACTTACCGACCGCGCAACGTGCCGATGGCCTGCTTCAGCCCCGACGGGCCGAAGGCCACCACCGCGTAGACGACCACGCCCGGGCCGCCCAGGAGCGCACCCGTCAACAAGCCGAGCGCGCCCTGCGGCAGGTGTCCGTCGGCGAGGAGTTGCAGCCCGAGAGTCACCGCGAGTCCGAGCACGAGGGCGAGCACCGGCACCTGGCGGACGAACCACGGCAACTGCACCTCGACGCGGCGGAACTGCCATGAGAAGAAGAGCATCGAGACGAACTGACCCAGCACCGTACCGAGCACCACGCCCGCCATGCCGATGAACGAGCCCAGCACCACCGTGAGCGCCAGGTTCGTCAGCATGCCCACGAGGCTGGCGCGCATCTCGATCTCGGAATGCCCGAGCGTGAGCGACCACAGGTTCGAGACGTGCTTGAGCATCGCGAACATGATTCCGACCAGCAGGGTCGAGGCGACCGGAGCTGCCAGTTCGTACGATTCGGGCATCCACGCACGCACGGCGAAGTAGGCCGTCGCCGAGCCGATTCCGCACCACCCCACCACAGCCGCGACCCAGACGCGCTGCAGCTTCGTCACCTTGGCTACCGCGGCTTCGGCTCCTCGCTGGGCCACCTCGGAGCCGATCATCGCCTGCATCGGGTAGGTGGCGTTGAGCGCCATCGACCTGAGATTGCCGGCGAAATTGGACCCCTGACCGTACGGACCGGACTGCTGCGCGGTGATGAGCCACCCCGCGACCAGTTGGTCCTTCTGGCTCGTGATGATGTTCGACAAGCCGGTCACCTGCACGCGCCAGGCGTAGCGGAAGAACTCCGCGCCCTCGCGGCGGTTCATGAACCATGGCGAGGGCCGGGTCAGGTAGCGCAGCGACGCGGGAACCGTGATGAGCGAGCCGATCACCTGCTGTAGGACCATCGTGATCGCGACCCCGACGAGGCCCCAGCCGTTGATCACCGTCAGCACGATCCCGGTCATGTACACCGCGTAGCCCGCCAGGCTTGCCGAGGCCGTGACACGGAAGAGCTGCCGGGAGTTGACGACGGCGGAGAAGAGGTTGCGCAGCAGGATGAGCGTCACCATCGCCGTGAGCGTGCGAAAGAGGATGCGCGTCTCGTGCAGGTACTCCGGAGCCACCCGCACGATCGCCAGGATCGGGTCGGTGAACACGATGGCCAGCACCGTCACGAGGCCGCTGACCGCGGCGATGACGAACGAGACACTCACGAGCAGTCGGGTGGTGGCTGCCTTGTCGTCGCGGCCTGCGTAGATCGTGAAATAGCGCATCGCCGACGGGCCGATACCGCCGTCGAACTGGCTGATGAGCAGCGTGGCGGTACTGACGATGAGAAAGATGCTGTACCGCTGCGGACCGAGCCCGGTGATGATCCACGGTGTCATCGCGAGGTTGATGACGAGCGGCAGAAGCTGGGCCGAGGTCTGCCAGCTCATCCCCTTCAAGAGGATCCGTGCAGCTCCACCCTTGCGACTCATGGAGTCGACTCCGGGCGGGACAGGCTGAGGCAATGCACGGCTCAAGGAAAGCACGTCAATACGCTCTTCCCCGGCAGGCGCGGGCCGATCGCAGCCCGGAGTCGTTGGCGCCCAATGCACCTCAGGCACGGCGCGAGGGACTCACCGGGCGCGAGGACCTCCAGCCAGACGCGTCCATCCGGCAGACTGGGTGCCGCACGGGCTTGCGCAGTTCCGCCGCGCGCAGCCTTTCGCGAGCCGCATGAAGAAAGGGCGTCCATGTCCGACGAGCCACTCGTCAGCATCGTCATCCCCTGCTACCAGTCCGAACGCACGGTCGGGGCCGCGATCTCCAGCGCGTTGACGCAGACCTACCCGAACACCGAGGTCATCGTGGTCAACGACGGGGGCACCGACCTGGGCAGGCAGATCGCGGGCGGCCACGGCGATCTGGTGCGCGTGCTCGACCGGCCCAACGGAGGCGTCGCGGCCGCGCGTAACACCGCCATCGAGGCCGCGGGAGGCGAGTTCATCGCCATCCTCGACGCCGACGACATCTTGCTGCCCGATTACGTGAGCCGCTCGATGGATGCGTGGACGAAGGCGGGAGGCGGGCGCCGCTTCGTCACCACGCAGGCGTACATCATGGGTCCCCGGGGCATCTACCCGCAGCGGCGGATCCTTCCCGCGGGCGCCGTTCCTACGAGCAGGCAGCGGATGGCGCTCATCGAGCGCAACGTCGTCAGCATCTTCTCGATGTTCCCCGTCCAGATGTGGCGCGAGATCGGCGGCTTCGACGAGGCGATGCGCTACTGCGAGGACTACGACTTCTGGGCCCGTGCGGTCTTCAGCGGCTGGGAGATCGTCTTCCAGACCGAGCCGCAGGCGCTGTACCGCCGCGCGGAGGGCACCGCCTCGCGCGTCAACGACCGTATGTGGGAGGGGACCGACCTCACGCGGCGCCACATCGTCGACACCTTCGGTGACTCCCTCACTCCGGCCGAGCGCGAACATCTCGACCTGGTGCTCGAGCACGGCCCGTCGGAGAAGCACGTGTACTACGGCGAGCAGGCGCTCGCCGGCGGCGACCTGGGCACCGCCCGAGACGAATTCGGGATGGCGTCGCGCCTCGTTCCGAACGATCACAAGCTGCGCCTGAAGGCGAACCTGCTGCGCGTACCGGGTTTGAGCGGCGTGCTCGCAGGCAGGCAGACACGCCGTCAGCACCAAGTCGACGGCTGACTCGCCCAGTACCGTGTGATCGTCGACGACCCAGGAGAATTCGCTGTCGTCGCCGCGCCCCTCCCCCACGAGAGAGTCGAATCATGCTCGCGAAAGACCTCCTGCGTGATCTGCGCGATGGACCGGTGTACCGCTACTCCCTGCGCCGCGCCTTTCCGCACGCCTACATCCAGAGCACCGTGAAGTTCCGCGGCGATGTCGACCGGATCACCCTCGGCGATCGTGTGACGATCGCCGGCCCCAGCGTCGTGATCGTCAGCGACGGTGGTGGATTGACCGGCGCTCGCCTCGACGTCGGCGAAGACACGTACATCGGCGAGTTCAACAACATCCGCTGCGCCGGTGCGCCGATCACCATCGGCCGCAAGTGCCTCATCAGCCAACACATCACGATCGTCGGCACCAACCACGGCATTGAGGCCGGCACCCCGATCGTCGAGCAGCCCTGGTCGGGAGACGGAGTCCGGATCGGCGACGACGTCTGGATCGGCGCGGGCTCGGTGATCCTGCCTGGCGCACGGCTGGGTGACGGGTGTGTCGTCGCTGCCAATTCCGTCGTGCGTGGCGAGGTGCCCGAGGGCGCCATCGTGGCCGGCAGCATCGCCAAGGTCATCGGTCAGCGAAGCTGATCTGCGCTGCCTCCGCCTGCCCGGTTGCGCATACCGAGCAAGGGCCAATCCTTACCGTCTCTTGACCCGGCTAGGATCGACACGGTCCGGTCTCCTTGCGCTGCAAGTGATCCGGGCATGCCGGGGGGCGTTGGCCGAGGTCGGGCACCCGCGGCGGAGGCGGACGTGCGAGTGGACGCGCGAAAGCCGTCAGGCGCGACACGCACGACTACGAGGAGCACTGTGGCACGACAACTCGACTCCGACGGCACGGGCTCGCCGCTCGCGACCGCCCTGCGGCACGCGAAGCTGCTCTCCGCGACGACTCTGCTCGGCATCGCGGCCGGAGGTGCGGCGGGTTACGCCCTGCCGGTGTCGTACTCGGCCGAGACGCGGGTCGCCGTAGGAGCCGGCAGCGACAGCGCGTACGCCATCGCGGGCTACCCCGTGGCTGCGCGTGAACTCGCTCAGAACTATTCGCGATGGGTGCAGAACAACGCCGTCGACGGTACGTGGGCACCCGAGGGCGTGAACTCGGTCAGTGCGACTCCGATCCCCGAGTCAGGCGTGATCAGGGTGGAGGCGTCCTCTCCCGACGAGGCGAAGGCGGTCGCTGGAGCCGACGCCGTCGCGCAGGAGCTGCTGGGTGCGGCGAAGACCGTCGGCGCCCAGCGCGACGCGGCAGCGGCTCTGCAGGAGTACCAGAAGCTTGCGACGGGCGTCGCTGAGGCACAGACGGCCGTGTCGCTCGCCGAATCGGCGTTCGGTCGGTCGTCGACCGGGGCCAATGCGCGAGAACTGGCCGCAGCCAGGGGTGCACTGGCCGAGGCGCAGCTCATCCAGGGTGCGCAGGGCGATCGCTACCGGCGCCTCGTCGGTGACCCGGTGGCCGTCTCGCAGCTCACCCAGATCTCACCCGCGGCGAGCACCGGCGACAACCGCAACTCCAACATCGCGTTCGGAGCAGCGGCCGGAGGCGGGCTCGGCCTGATCCTCGCGTTCTGTCTCGCCGCCGTCGGCGACCTGCGGAGCGGACGGTCCGGTCGCCACAGCCGGGCGGCTGCCGAGCGCGACGCCAGCCCGGCGGCTGAGAGCTGAGTCGTGGCATCACCGTCAGCGCCGTCAGCACCGTTCGCGACCGGTGAGGTGCACGCCGACGACTCCCGCGACCAGACTCCGGCGACAGAACTGCGCCCTCCGCTGGCCGTCTACTGCTTCGTGCTCGGCCTCGTCGCCACGATGTTCTCCGGCCACTGGGACGGGCTCGGCCTGCCGATCGGCCTCGACCGCATCCTGCTTCCCGCGGCCCTGGCCCTCGCCGTACTCGACCGTCGCGACCGCTGGCTGCGCCTGCGCTCAGCGCACTTGGCCATGGCTGCGCTGGCGGTACTGGCCACGGCCTCGTACATCACGATCGGTTACCACGCGGGCACGGAATCGCTGTTCACGATCCTCGACCGCATCTACATCCCGTTCCTGCTGTTCACGTTCGCGCCGTATTTCCTGGGCACCCCCGCGCGGCGGCTGCTCCTGCTCAAGGCCCTGACCGTGACCGGCGCCTACCTGGCCGTCACCACACTGCTCGAGGCGGCCGGGCTGCATGCCCTGGTCCTTCCGCGCTACATCGCCGAACATCACGCGAACCTCGTGCTCAGTTCGGACGAGGTGATGCGGGCCGGCGGCCCGTTCCTGTTCGGTGAGCCCAACGGTATGGCCCTGGCGATGTGCGGCTTCGCGGCCGTGCTGCTCGCCTCACGCACCGAGGGCTTGTTCCGGCTGGCTGCGCTCGTGATCGCGCCCGTCGCCTTCATCGCCTGCATCGCCGCCATGTTCCGGTCGGTCTGGCTCGGGCTCGCCCTCGGCCTCGTCGCGGTCGCGCTGACCCGCTGGCAGTGGTCCAAGTGGATACCGGTGGTCGCTCTCGTGGGAGCACTCGGCCTCGGTGTCGGTGCGCTCGTCTTTCCCACCTTCGCGGAGGATGTCACCACGCGCGCGTCGACCTCACGCTCGCTCTGGGACCGGGTCAACACCAACGACGCCGCCGTGCGCATCATCGCGGACAAGCCGCTCACCGGCATCGGTTGGCAGCAGTTCGTGCACGTCGGAGGCGATTACGTGCGCCAAGGCGAAGACGTGCCGCTGACCACGACCACGATCGAGGTACACAACGTCTTCCTGGCCCGGGGAGCCGAGATGGGCGTGCCCGGGTTCGTGCTGTTCGTACTCACGGTGCTCCTCGGCCCCGTCGCCGCGTTGATGCGGCCGGTGCGGGAGGACCTCGCGGCCTGGCAGCTCTTTCTACTGGCCACGTTCACGGTGTGGTTCGTCGTGTCGATGACGAGCCCCAATCCCTACCCGCTCCCGACTTTCCTCATGTGGAGCCTGGCCGGATTCGTGCTTGCGATACCGCGCCGCTCAGCGGCCGCGGACCATCGAGACGAGATTGCGTAGGCCGACGGCCAGTTCGAGGTAGATCAGCAGGGCCGGGGCCGCCGCGCCGGCGCACGCCACCAGGCCGATCACGCCGTGGGGCAGCACGGAGCCGACAAGCAGGCTCACCCCGTAGGTGCAGGCGAACGCCAGTGCCGAGGCTCCGATGGCGAGCAGCCACGGGATCTCGCGCCACGGCAACGAGATACGCACCGAGAGCCTGCGGTTCGCGATCCCGCAGAGGAACACGGCTGCGATGAAAGACGACAGGCTCGTTGCCGCGGCGACGCCGATCACACCGAACGGCACCACGAGTGCCACGGTGCCCACGATCTTCGCGACGAGGAAGACGACGCCCTGCGCGACCTCCAGCCCCGGCTGCCGCATCATCTGGCACCACACGATGAGCACGCGCACGAGCATCGCGAAGGCGTGACCGACGAGCAGCAGTGCCGCCACGGTGCCGGGCAGGCTCGAGCCGAGGTTGAGCCACGCGTTCACACCGAAATATGTCGCGGGGATTCCGACGGCGAAATAGCCGGTGACGGCGCGCACCCAGTAGCGCTGTAGCTTCTCGACCGGCGCACGGGCACTTTCCGTCGAGTTCTGCCCCAGTGCTCGCCCGACGAAGGTGACCATCGGGCCCACCGCGTTCATCAGCACCATTCGCAACTGCTGAGCGAACGTGACGCCCGGGCCGAAGTAGCCGAGCTGGTCGGGCCGGAAGCGGCCGACGATGATCGTGTCGATCTGCTGGGCCGTGATGTCGACCCAGTTCGCGAGCTGCACCTTCCAGGCGTAGCCGAAGAACTCGCGCATGAAATCGCGGCTGATCAGGCCGATGCCCGAGCGGGTCAGGTGCCGTAGCGCGGCCGGGATCATCATGACCGTCGACAGGGTCTGCTGGGCCACGAAGATCCAGGCGATACCGACGAGTCCGGCGTCGCTTTCGACCGTGATGATCATGCCCGCTGTGTAGACGAAGTGACCGAGGATGATCGCGGTGGAGGTGAGCCCGAACTCCCCCGCGGCGGCGAGCACCGACTGGAACAGGCTGCGGATCTGAAGGACGCCCGCCAGCAGCACCTGCGTCGTGATGAGGAAGAGCGCGCCCTCGCGGTCGGCCTCGAGTACTGGGAACCACTCGAAGAGTGTGGGGATGAGGGCCAGGAACCCGCCGAAGATCACGACCACGATCGCGGTGACGATCAACGACATCGTCGTGACCAGCCGGGTCGCCGATTCCTTGTCCCCCTGGCCGGCGTACAGGGCCAGATAGCGGCTCACGCTCGGCCCGATGCCGCCGTTGAAGGTCGACATGACGAACTGGATCGAGTTCAAGAGGAGAAAGATCCCGTACAACTGCAGCCCGAGCCCGTGGATGACGTACGGGGTCAGGATGATGTTGATGAGGATCGGGATGAACTGGGAGGCGGCCTGCCAACTCGTCCCGCGCAGAAGCATCGCGCGCCCCGCCTTGGCACCTGACATGGTCTGCTGAGCGGGTTCGGAGGTGCCTTCGGTCACCGAGGCAGTCTAAGTGCGTCGTTTGCCGCCCACAGACACGGATCAGCTTGTTGGGCAACCGGATAGAAGCGCGAGGTCACGACTGCGCCCACCCGTAGAAGACATCGAACGGAGCCAGCGCCTCCGCGGCGGCCGTGCGCTTGGCAGCGTCGGTCCACGGCCCGTCGAGGATCTTGCCCGTCTTGACGCGGAAGTCCGCGTACTTGGCCTTCGTCTCCTCGTCTGCGGGGGGATACACCACGGGCACGTCCGTACCACTCGAGCCAAGCCCGCGTCGCAGCTCCTCCGCCGAGGGCAGGGCATAGTTCGCCTCGACCTGAGCGAACAGGTCGACGAAGAGCCGGATGAGCAGCAGCCGGAACCGGTCGTCCTCGAACCCGCCCTTCGACTTGGCGAAGTGGCGGTACGTCGAGATGACGTAGTTGAAGTGGACGATCGAGTCGTCCTGCTCGCGTAGGCCGATCTTGCGTGGGTCGGTGAGTGCCTGCGGGTGCAGCGTCGTGTCGAAGATGTGCTGCTGCTCGAGGATCTCGCCCACGTGCCCCATGTGGAGGTAGGGCGGGAACGACCGCATCCAATCGCGGCGAGCGCACAACTCCCACGTGGCCACGAGGTGGATGTCGTTCTCTTTGAACCACTGATCCCACACCGGGCTCACACCGCACACGGCCAGGTCGTCGGCCACTGCGGTCCCGTAGTGCCGCTCGAGGGCGTCGGGCTCCAGCAAGAACAGGTCGGCGTCGTGCAACACGATGTGCGACCCGGAGCTCGCCTGCACCCCGGTGATGAGCTGCACACCGTGGTTGTGGCCGGGGTTGCCGATCCGGGGCAGCAGGTCACGCTCGGGGCGCGGCAGCAACTCGATCCGCAGCGGCCCGTTCCATGCGGAGGCGTGACGCTGCACGACCTGCGTCACCTGCTTGGTGGGCTGATCCGGGATGACGATCGTCTCGACCCGAGACCCGTGATCCTGCGTGGCCAGCACCGACAGTGCCAGCTCGAGAAAGACCGGCAGGTCCCCGGGCACGGGCACCAAGAGTGAGTAGCCCGCAGATGCAGGCTTCGGCTCACCCCAGGTCGCGAAGCGCGCAGCCCAGTACCTCGAACCCAATGACATGGTCCCCCCAAGTGTCATGTGCAGCTGATGTGTCGGTATCCAGCGGTAACCAGGCCCGTCTTGAACTGTCTGCCTGGCGCCTTCGATTGTGCCAGAAACGAATTCGGGCGCGCGTCGGCCGGGGTTCGCCAGAACCGCTCAAGAGCCGACCGTTCAAGACGATGGGTTGGTTGCGAGCGAACTCGGGGCCGAGTGAGCCGGACCGCACCTGGTGTCCGTGCCTGACTCGGCCTCTTTGCTGCCCACCCACTGAATCTCCCCCTCTGCTTCCGCATGCCCAAAACACGGACGACGTAAGGACACGGATGTTCCCCCTGCGCAACACCCTGCTTCGTGCTGCCCTGACAGCTTTCGCCCTTCCCCTGTGCATCAGCGCGGCCCCTGCTGATGCCGCCTCGCACGCCGCCCCCCTCCGCGACACGCACCTCGGACGCGGAACCAGCACGTCTGTCAGCACGTTCGCAGCCCGCTCCTGGGCCGGGCACGCGGGGATGCGCGACTCCTCGGGAACACAGTGGTCGGGCCGCATCGGGATGATCGGCCCCAACAAGGCCAGTTCGTCGCTGGTCAAGACCGGAGTCGCCGGCACCACCGAGGCCCGGCTCTACGGCACGACGTTCGCCGGTATCGAGGGGTACACCGCCAAGGTTCCCGCGGCGGGCAAATACAAGGTCCGCCTACTCATGACCGACGACTGGTTCCGGTCTGCCGGCCAGCGTGTCTTCGACGTCACTGCAGAGGGCAAGACCGCGCTGACGAACATCGACATCGCCGGATCGGTGGGTTTCGGCGCCGCCTACGACCGGAGCTTCGTCACCGCCGTGACCGACGGTCAGCTCGACCTGTCGTTCGTGCGTCGCGTCGACCTGCCCAAGATCTCCGCCATCGAGGTCACCTACGCGGGGCCTCTCGACGCGCCGGCGCCCACCTCTGACTGGGGACGCGTGCCGGTGATGCCGACACCCACCCCGACCCGGACACCTACCCCCACACCGACCCCCACGACCACGCCGACGCCGACCCCCACGCCCACCGATACAGCCCCGGCAGCGGGTTGGGCGGTGCGGTACACGGCTCAGCACCGCACGGTCCGCGACCAGGCCGGTAACACCTGGGCTCCGCGGCCCGTCGGCTGGGGGTCGTGGAAGGGCACGGCCATCTCGGCCTCCACGGACATCAAGAACACTGAGGACGACGCTCTGTTCCGCGAGGCCGCCTGGGGCACCCGGTGGTTCGACCAGGCGGTGCCGCACCCCGGCACCTACCGCGTGCGCCTGCTCATGGTCGAGGACTACTTCACCAAGCCCGGTCAGCGCGTCTTCGGGGTCCGTGCCGAAGGCGCGACGATCGCCGACAAGGTCGACATCGTCGCCGCCGCAGGCAGGCACACGGCTCACGAGATCGCCTTCGATGTGGAGGTGAACGACGGCAGGCTCAACCTCGACTTCCCGATCATCAAGGACCTCGGAATCCTGTCGGCCATCGAGATCACGACTGCTCAGCCCGCCGCGAAGCCCGTGACCCAGCACGGCCGGGCGATGCTCCTGGCGCCGAACAGCGTGTGGACGCAGGACATCTCGAAGGCACCGGTGGCCCCGAACTCGGCAGCCGTGGTCGCCAACCTGGCCCGGACCGTCAACGACCGCTACGGCGCAGTCGCCGCGTTCA
Source organism: Dermatophilus congolensis (assembly GCA_030538115.1). Classification (GTDB taxonomy): domain Bacteria; phylum Actinomycetota; class Actinomycetes; order Actinomycetales; family Dermatophilaceae; genus Dermatophilus; species Dermatophilus congolensis_B. The sequence continues at coordinate 33,360 of JAUNUP010000025.1, forward strand.
ACGCCAACGAGTACAACACCGCGCACAACGTGGTGGTGCCCGGCCTGCCGCGCGTCAAGGTCGGCTTCCACAACTGCCAGAACAAGCGGACCATCGACTCCGGCGTCTACAGCGGTGAGGCGCACTTCGTCGACGTGCCCGTGCCCGCCGATGCCGTGGCCGCCGCGGGCACCGACGGCCAGATGTCGATCTACGACCCGGCCAGCGACCAGCTCTGGGAGTTCTGGCAGATGCGCCGCACGGCGTCGGGCTGGGAAGCCTGCTGGGGCGGTCGCATCGACAAGGTCTCGCAGAGCAACGGCTTCTTCCCCGGCTGGTTCGGCTCGTCGGCCACGGGCGCCTCGACCTCCGCGGGCATGGTGACGCTGGACGACGTGCGTCACGGCGAGATCAACCACGCGATGTCGCTCGCGGTCGTCGACGCACAGGCCTGGCCCAACTGGTCGTGGCCGGCGCAGCGCACCGACGGCAACGTGAAGGACCCCAACGTCATCCGCGAAGGTCAGCGCCTGCGTCTCGACCCGAGCCTCAACCTCGACACGATCGACATGACCCCGATGGCCCGCCTCGTGGCCGAGGCCGCGCAGAAGCACGGATTCATCGTCACCGACCGTGCCGGTGCGGTGAGCGTGATCGGCGAGGCCGGCACCATCGAGGCCAAGAAGACCGGAGTCAACCCGTGGACGCGTCTGCTCGGTGGCGAGTCGTACGAGGCGATGCAGGGCTTCCCGTGGCACAAGCTGCAGGCCCTGCCGGTCGACTACGGCAAGCCCACCCAGTGATCGTGAAAACGACGTGACACAACGCCTGCCGGGCACCTCGGATCATCGAGGTGCCCGGCAGGCGTTCACGGCTTACCCCAGTCCTTCTCGACGACCGTGAGGCGGTCGAAGGGGAAGTTCTTCATCTGTGCGTAATCGGGCACTCCACCGAAAGCCTGCTCCCACGGGTCTTCGCCCGTCTTCTCACGGTGCAGGCGCGAGTCCTCTCCGACGAACGCGACGCCGTGGCTGCGGTCGGTGACGATGAGGCCGTACTGCTGGGCCGCCTTGGCGATCATCTTCGCCAGCGGGGTCAGTTGCAGTGAGTCGACGTCGAGCGAGGGGTCGAGCCGGAGACGGGCCCCCTCCGGAATCGCGTCGGAAGACAGGCTGATCCCGTCGGTGCGGTTGGCAGGAAAACTGAACGTACGCGCGGCCGGCTCCGGAATGGCGATCGCCACGGCGTGGTCGATCTCACCGCGCTCGAGATCGCGCAGCGTGATCGCGGTGGCGCTGGCCACCAGCCCCGACGCCGATGTGCCGAACGGGGCCTCGAAGATGCCCCGGCTCGCCGACACGTTGTCGAGCCGACCTCCCCAGCACGCCTCCCACACGCCGTCGTCGGCCTGACGCATCTGCCAGAACTCCCACAGGGCGTCGTCGGGCTCCGACCAGATCGTCAGCTGGCCGTCGGTGCCGTCGGCGGGCACGGCAGTCGTCGGCACCGGAACATTCGTGAAATGGGCCGGCCCGTCGTACAGACCCTCCGGCACGTCGCCGCGCTCCTGGCAGTCGTGAAAACGGACGTCCCTGCGCGGAGTGTCTTCGTCGGCCCGAACGAGCGAGACGTTGTATCGATCGGAGTTGAACGCCGCCACTCCCCCGTACCAGGCCTTGACCTGCCGCTGCAGGCTCGCGACCATCGCACCCGACCGGCGATCGGCCGGTGCATCGGTCACGTCCTGCTGGTAGACGTTGTCCGCCGCGAAGGAGGGGTAGAGCCCGTCGTCACCTTCGGGCAGGCCGATCCGTCGCCCGCTCATCACGAGGATGAGCGCGGCGACGACGGCCACGGCCAGAATCGTGAGCGCGATGGCGCCTGCCCTGCGAAATCGCGAGCGGTCTCCAGTACGTGTGCTGGACAGAAGAACTCCCGAGTCATGTCATCGTCACGTCAGCGGGTGCTGCGCACGGTAACGGATCGGCACGCATCCCTCGGATGCGGGATCCAGATCTGCGAGCAACGCGACCCCCTTGCCGCCCTTGCCCGTTCTCGAAGCGAATCGCCCTCCGGCTCAATGTCGCTCCGTCATGGTTAGGCTAGCGTGTGCCCGCGAACGACGCATACGCCGCCGCGCACGAGACAACGCCCCAACTGCATCGGGAGGCACGATGAGCGCAGTGCCCGCAGAGTTCCCGCGCGTCCACAGGCGCGCATCGGTGGTCATCCCGGCGCACAACGAGGCCAGGGTCATAGGCCGCACTCTCGAAGCGCTTCTGGCCTCGGAAGATGTCGAACTCGACATCGTGGTGGTCGCGAACGGCTGCTCCGACGACACGGCGGCCGTCGCCGCCTCGTACGCGGGAGTCCGGGTCATCGACCTCGCGAGCCCGGGCAAGGCCGGGGCCCTCAACGAAGGTGATGCCCTGGCCCGGTGGTTCCCCCGCATCTACCTCGACGGTGACATCGTTCTCTCGCCGCTGGCCCTCTCCGCGATGATCGACGCGCTCGAGACCGACGCCGCACGCGTCGCCTCCCCCGCCGTCGACTTCGACACCGAGGGAGCGAGCTGGCCCGTACGGGCCTTCTACGACGTGTTCACCCAAACCCCGTACGCGACCGACTCGCTCACCGGCTTGGGGGTGTACGGCCTCTCGCAGGCCGCCCGCGAGCGGTTCGACCGATTCCCCCAGCTCACCGCCGACGACCTGTTCGTGCAGCGTCTGTTCGAGCCGGAGGAGCGAGTGGTCGCCGACGGCCGTTTCCGCGTCTCGGTGCCTCGCGACCTGCGCAACCTCGTGCGAGTGCGCACGCGCGTCGCCAAAGGCAATACCGAACTGGCCCGCCAGCGCGAGAGCGAGGATGACACTCGATTCGAGTCGACCTCGTCATCGACGCTGCGGCGCATCGGCGACCTCGTGCGCAAGCAGCCTCGCCTGGCCCCCTCCGCGGGGGTCTACATCGGGGTTTCGCTTGTATCCCGGCTTCGTGCCCGCACCACCCGCACGCGCTGGGAGCGCGACCTCTCGACTCGCTGAGCGCGATCCGCCGGCCCGACAGCCATACGGAAATCCCACTCGGTCTGCTGACGTCGTTCCCACGCCTCCACGGCGCGCGTCTTGCCCATGACGAGCGATTCGAGCTGGAACTGGCGCACCTGGCGTCGGAATTCACGGGTTCCGTGCCGCGGCACCCCTCGCAGAGCTGTGACGATGTAGCCGATCAGTATGTTGAGGCTCCCGATGATCACCGGCGCGTCCGGCAATCGCCGAATCACGCTGGCCAGCATGAAGATCGGGTGGGTCCCCATGATGTACTGCCCGCGTCCGTGGCGGCGCTTGCCTCGCAGGATGCCGCGGTCGCTGCTGCCCATCGCCCTCAAGTGGCTGAAGCGCAGGCCGGGTTCGTCGAACGAGCGCGCACGCCACCCCTTCATGCGGGCCGTGTGACAGTCGATGCCGTCCCACATGAGCACGGGCGCCAGCCCGCCGATGTCTGTGAACGCGGAGACACGGTAGAACTTCGACATCCCGGCGGACATCTCGAAGGAGCCGCGCTCGGGCACCAACTGCCCCTCTACGACGCTGCACGGAGTCCCGCTGCACGACGCGAGTCGCGGGTCGGCCTCCATGTGGTCCATGAGCAGTTCGAAGTACCGCGGAGGCAGTTCGAGATCCACGTCGAGCTTGACGACGTAGTCGTAATCCTCGAGCTCGATCTGCTGAAGACCAGCGTCGAATGCGTGGACCACGGCGGGTCCGAGTACCCGAGACTTTCTCGGCGGCATCGTCAGGATCTGGATCCAACTGTGCTTCTTCGCGTACTCGCGGAGAATGTCGGGAGTCGAATCGGTCGAGCCGTCGTCGACGATGATCCACACGGCGGGACGTTCGGATTGATCGATCACGGAGTCGAGCGTGCGACGCAGAAAGTCCTGCTCATCACGACACGGGGAGATGACCGCATAGCGGCGCGTCGGCATGATCGTGCCTTCCGATCGGGGGTTTATGCCTCCCCCCGGTGGCAACGAATGCGAATATCAACCGTAGCAAGTGTCTTTGATCAACGCACTGGATCAAAACCAGAATCGCGCGGATGTACACACAGTCCAAGAAAGAGCCACAGGAGCGTCGTCGGTAACGCGTAGCCGATTGGAATGAAGTTCGCCACGACGATCCAGGCGACGACATAGGCCGCCGCTGCGGTTCCGACAGCGCGGATGTCGGAACGGTCGAGCGCGTCCACACCGCCGTCGGCTTGCCCAGGGGCACCGCGCACCCCGCGGATCGCCAGACTCACTGCCCAGAGCAGCACCACCACCCACAGCATCGCCAGCGGGATGCCCAACTCGACGGCGTGGCCGAGAAAGACGTTGTGCACGGCGATGTCGATCGACGTGATCGGGTAGTCGGGCGCCTGCCAGACCCAGTCGCGGCTGACCAGCTGGAAGCGGTTGTACCCGATCCCCTCCAGCGGGTGCGCGAGGACGGCCCGGATCGCCGCTTCGTTGACGTTGAGCCGGTCGTAGACCGAGCGGGAGGTGCCGATTCGCTCGAAGACCTGCGCGTAGACCGCCGGGACCGAGAAGACGACGAGCAGCAGTACGCCTCCGCCGACGACGCAGGCTGCGACGATTCGGCCGCGCATGCCTTTGTCGAGCACCGCGACGACGAGAATCGCAACGAGGGCTGCCAGCCAGATCGACCGGGTCAGTGTGAAAAACGCCCCCGCGAGGCAGAGCACGAGCGAAAGCACAGCGACCCAGCGCGCCATTCCCCGGCGGGTGAGAAAGACCCCTGCGGCTGCGGCGGCACACCCGAGCAGTTGAAGCCCGTTGTTCGCGACCTGCCGAGAAGGTCCGATCGCGCGAGGGAAGTGCGGGTCGTTCGGGTCGTAGATGCCACCTGGCCATACGAGTGCGCGCAGGTGGAGCCCCTCGGCGACCGATGTCCACCCGAGGTACAGGCCCAACAGCGCCAGGCCGAACAGGAGCACGAACCGCCGCTGGGGCGTGCCGAAGATGAGGGGCGCCGTCGCGAAGAGCAGGAACGGGACGATGCCGAACGTGTCGACCAGGCGGAAAACACCCTCGGTATCGGTGAAGCCGCTGAACCAGACGATCGAGCCGAGCACTCCCACACAGGCCAGGAAGCAGGCGAGGTGGATGCCGCAGAGCCGCCACCTGCTCCGCCACAGGTCGGGATGAATGACAAGGAGCCCGATGGCCACGAGCAGCGCCAGACGGTCGGGCGGAAACGGGATGCCGTACAGGCGGGTCGAACCCGACATGAACTGCAGGACGACCGCCGCCACGAACGCGTAGACGTATGCGGGCACCCGCTCGGCTCCGCGCGCCCAGGCGAGCGCTGGGCTCGTATGCCCACCGGGGACGTGTGCCCCCTCGACGACCGTGCTCACGGTCAATCCCGACGCAGCCGCACCAGGAAGACCAGTCCCAGCACGAACGCGACCGCGGCCGCACCGACGAGCCCACCGAGCGCACCTGCTCGCGGCAGGGAACTCGAGACGATCTCGCCCTTCTGCGTCACCGCGAGAGCCGTCGCGTTGTTCGCAGTGGCGACCACGCGCTCGCGGTACGCCTGCTGAAGCGCGTCGACACGGGTCTGCGCCAGTTCGACCTGGTAGGCATTGGCAGGCGTTTCGGCCCGTGTCTGAGTGGCACGAGCCCGATCCAGATCGGCCCGGGCTTCGAGGTAGCCCTCGGCGATGGAGTCGCTCGTGTTGCGAGCACGGGCTTCGTCGGCCGCAGCGACGAGCGCCTGGGCCGCCGCATCGGCTGCCGCAATGGCAGCTCCTTCGTCGGTTGCTTCGGCGCGCACGCGAACGATGGCCGAATCCGGAATCGGAGAGGCGTCGACCGCGACCCCTTCGGGCACCTCCGCACCGACGGCGTCGGAGCCGATCAGGCGTGAATACGTGACCGCGAGTTGTTGTGTCGCCAGCGAGTATCCCGGCACCGACTGTGCCCGGATCGTCTGGTCGCCGACGACGAGTCGGCTCTCGGCCACCACCTTGTCGCCGAGGAGGGCCGCGCCCGCTCCCGCGCCCGCCACGGCTCCGAGAATTACGAGCACGGCGGCGAGGATCCAGAGTCGGACAGGCAACGCGGCCCGGCGCTGATCCACCTTCGCGGCAGACCGGGTCGCCTCCGCCGTCGATGCGTTCACCTGCGGCTCCCTTGGGATGAGGACATGACGCGGCTCAGCCTAGGGGCGGTCTCGAACGAACCCGATAACCTCGTAAGCGTGTCGAATTTCCTTGGAGCACAATTTGCGTCGGCTTTGTGCGCAGTTGGGGCCGCCGCGCTGGTGCTGGCAGGCTGCTCCGGCTCACCCGAGGAGGAGCCACCCTCTCCGTCGTCGACCACGACCGCGATGACGCCCCCCGCCGACGCCTCGCTCACTCCGCTGCACGCGGGAAACAAGGAGGGCCAGTACGGAGCTGCGCTGCCGTCGACTTCACAGGGCGAGGTCGTGGCCCGCATCCCTCGCGGCGCCCCCGCCGCGCCGCGCTACCGGTCCGAGGTCTATTGGGAGAACGCCCAGGGCCAGGAGATCCGCGTGGGCGAGGGCGACCGTCTTCGGTGCCGCATGACCCTCACGCCCGAACTGGGCGCGTCGGCCGACGACGCAACGCAATGGCAGGTCGTCTGGCAACTGCACGGTCCGGAGAAGAACGGCGAGTGGCCCCAGCCGCCCCTCAACCTGCACGTCCGGGGAGGCACCTGGCGTATCGGTGGCGGTGCCGGGCGCGCGGACGGTGGCGAGGCCTATGCCGAGCCGTTCACCCCCTACGTCGACGGCCGAAAGGTCACGTGGTCGTTCGACATCCTCGTGTCGTCCGATCCGTCCCGTGCCAGGGTCGACGCCTGGCTGGACGACGCACACGTCGTCGACGGCTGGCACCCGCCGTCGGGCACCCGGTACCCGCAGCACGACTACCTCACGGTCAAGGCAGGCCTCTACGCGGGGGTGGAGAGCGACCGGCGGCGACAGACGGAGACGCGCGAGGTCACGGTCGAGGCGATGCGGTGCGCGGTCGATGCGTCACCGACCGCGACCGCCACGCCCTGACCT
>JAUNUP010000026.1 GCA_030538115.1 Dermatophilus congolensis
GCCAGCGCCGGCATTGACGGGGCGGTGCGGGTCTGGGACCCACACACCGGCACCGCGCTGCACACCCTGACCGGCCACACCGGCGAGGTGTCGGCACTGGCCGTAGACCCGAACGGCCAATGGCTGGCCAGCGCCGGCGACTCAACGGTACGAGTCTGGGACCCACACACCGGGCAATCGATTGCGGCATTGCGCGTCGACAGCGAGATGGGATGCCTCGTCAGCGACAGGGAGGATGGCCTTCTGGCTGGCGGTGCTGGGCACTCCATCTTCGCCTTCGACCTGGTCTCGGGAGGGCCGCACGGGCAGGGAGCACCGTGAACCGGCGCATCGGAAGTGGCGGCATACCGAGGGGCCGCAAGGTGCACGGCCGATTCGTCATGAACTGCATCGACGAGACCGCTCACATGCTCATCACCCAATGGACAGGCAATCCCGAGAAGGCGAGCAATAAATGACGACCTGCTGCCGGACGATCTTCGTGGCCCTTGACAAGAACGGTATGGTCCGCCCGACCCCGACGTGGGTGCCGGTCACCGACGAAGACAAGGCTCTCGACGCCCACGCCATCGATCTCATCGAGATCCGCGCCCGCCACGAGGAGACTGCGAATCCGACCGCCGGGCACTGATCCACCTTTGAGAAGAATGTCATGATGTTTTAACAAACGGTTCCGTCCGTTGCGCGCAGCACATAGACTCCGTTCGTCGGCTCAGAGCTGTGCCGACGAGATCCACAGGAGACGCGCATGCGAGAACACGTCCCCTCCGGCACGCCACTACTGCGAGTCGAAGGCATCAGCAAGGCCTTTCCCGGTGTCCAGGCCCTCGACAACGTGCAGTTCGAGCTTCGCGGAGGAGAGGTGCATGCCCTCGTCGGTGAAAACGGGGCGGGCAAGTCGACTCTGATGAAGGTGATGGGCGGCATTCACCAGCCCGACTCCGGAACCATCGAGCTGTACGGCGAGACCACGACCATCGACGGGCCTCTCGACGCCCAGAACCGCGGCATCAGCATCATCCATCAGGAGTTCAACCTGATGCCCGACCTGACGGTCGCGGAGAACATCTTCTTCGGCCGCGAGCCGAAGGGTGCGGGCGGGGTGCTGCTCGACAACGCAGCCATCGTCACCAAGACCCGTGAGCTGCTCGACCGGCTCGGCATCCTGCTCGACCCGACCGTGAAGGTGGGGCGTTTGTCGGTGGCGAGCCAGCAGATGGTCGAGATCGCGAAGGCCCTCAGCTTCGACTCGCGGGTGCTCATCATGGACGAGCCGACGGCCGCCCTCACCGATTCCGAGGTCGAGACCCTGTTCACCGTCATCGACGGCTTCGTAAACGAGTCGACGGGCGTCATCTACGTCTCGCACCGCATGGAGGAGATCAAGCGCATCTCGACCACGATCACAGTGCTCCGCGACGGCGGGTACGTCGCCACCCAGCCCGCCGCCGATGTCACGATCGACCAGATCATCCAGCAGATGGTCGGCCGCGAGATCGCCGTCGACGTGCGCCCCGAACCCGCCGGCCCCAAAACCGAGCTCGCCCTCGAGGTCGAGGGCCTGAGCACCCCCACCCTCGTCAAAGACGTGAGCTTCACGCTGGCCAAGGGCGAGATCCTCGGCTTCGCGGGGCTCATGGGCGCCGGTCGCACGGAGGTGGCACGCGCCCTCGTCGGCGCCGACCCCGTCTCCGCCGGCACCGTGAAGGTCGACGGCAGGCAGGTGAGCATCAAGTCACCCGCCGACGCGGTGCGGCTCGGCATCGGCTACCTCTCCGAAGACCGTAAGCACTACGGCCTGTGCCTCGACAAAGACATCACCACCAACATCGCGCTGCCGAACCTGTCGAACTGGTCGACGTGGTGGGGCATGGTGCGCGACGGGCAAGCCGCCGAGATCGCCTCGACGTACGTGAAATCGCTGCGCATCCGCACCCCGAGCATCAAGCAGCGCGCGAAGAACCTGTCGGGCGGCAACCAGCAGAAGGTCGTGCTCGCCAAGTGGCTGGCCCGCGACTGCGACGTGCTGATCTTCGACGAGCCCACGCGCGGCATCGACGTCGGAGCCAAAGACGAGATCTACACGCTGCTCACACAACTTGCGCAGCAGGGCAAGGCGATCATCGTCATCTCCTCCGAGATCCCGGAGGTGCTGCGCCTGGCCGAGCGGATCCTCGTCATGTGCGAGGGGCGCATCACGGGCGAACTCGCCAATGCCGAGGCCACGCAAGAAAAGATCATGACCTACGCCACCACGTTCTCGCCCACGCTCACCAAGGAAGCCTCATGACCTCCTCCGCCCCCACCAAGAAGTCACGGAGCACGGGCTCCACCAGCGCGGCGGGATCGTCGTGGAAGTCGTTCTACGACAGGCACGCCGCGCAGGTGCTCATCGTCGGTAGCCAGTTGCTGCTGATGATCGTGTTCACGATCATGAGCCCGTACTTCCTACAGGTGAACAACATCTCGGCGCTGCTGCTCGACGCGTCGGTGTACGTGCTGCTGGCCCTGGGCCTGACGTTCGTCATCGCCACCGGCGGGATCGACCTGACGCCCGGTTTCGGTCTGGCGTTCACGGGCGTCTGCACGGCCCTGGCCATGACTGCGCTGGGCGGCTCGATGTGGGTCGCGATCATCGTCGGCGCGCTGGCCGGCATTCTCGCGGGCACGCTGCTCGGCGCGATCAACGGATGGCTGGTCGCCTATCTGCGCATGCAGCCGATGATCGCGACCCTCGCGATGATGCTCGCCGCGTGGGGCGCGGCGCTCGTGCTTACCGGCACCCGCTCGATCCCCCTCAACGAATTCGCACCGTTTCTACAACTCGGCAACGGCACCACCTTCGGCATCACCAACGCGATCTTCCTCGTCATCGTCGCCGCGGTCATCGCGCACTACCTGCTCAACAACTCCCTCATCGGCCGTTACGCCATCGCGATGGGCTCGAACGAGGAGGCGACGCGCCTGTCGGGCGTGAACGTGCGGCGCTGGAAGTGGAAGGTCTACGCCCTCGCCGGCACGTTCACCGGCCTCGCGGGCGTGCTGATGGCGAGCAAACTCGGCTCCGGCAAGCCCGACGTCGGCCAGTCGTACGAGATGTACGCGATCGCCGCAGCCGTTCTCGGAGGTGCCTCGCTGCGCGGAGGCCGTGCCAACGTGTTCGGCTCCGTCATCGGCGCCATCCTCATCGCGACCATCCGAAACGGCTCCGTGCTGCTCGGCGTGCCCGAAGAATGGCAGAAGATCGTGCTCGCCGTCGTCGTTCTCGCCGCCGTCTACCTCGACGTGCGCCGCGGCGAGTGACCCACCAGAACCTCGAAGAAGAACCCGTCAACAACCCGATCGGAGTGCACATGAACCGCACTGTCACCCGCCGTACCGCCGTCGCCGCCGTGGCTGCAGCGATGCTCCTGACCACGGCCGCCTGCAACCGCGAAAGCCCCGCCCCCAGCAGCGACGGCACCGCCGGTGGCCCCTCCGGCGCGATGAACATTGCGGTCGTCGCCAAGGGCTACGCCAGCCCGTTCTGGGCCACCGTCAAGGCCGGAGCCGAGAAGGCGGGCAGCGACCTGGGCGTCGGCGTGACGTTCAACGGCCCCGACAACGAGAGCGACATCAACCGTCAGGTCGACCAGCTGAACCAAGCGTTCGTGCGTACCCCGTCGGCGCTCGTGTTCGCGGCCCTCGACTCCAGCGCCTCCGCGACGGCGCTCGACAAGTTCAAGAACGCGAACATCCCGGTCGTGGCGTTCGACTCCGGCGTGCCCGGCTCCGAGGTGCCCGTGTCGACAGTCGCGACCGACAACAAGGCCGCCGCCGCAGAGGCGGCGAAGAAGATGATCGAGCTCACCGGTGGCAAGGGCAAGATCGCGATCATCTGCCACTCGCAGACCTCCGTGACCGGCACCGACCGCCGCGACGGGTTCCAGGAGTACATCAAGGCCAACGCTCCTGACCTGCAGATCGTCGACATCCAGTACAACGACTCCGACCAGGCCAAGGCCGAAACCCAGGCCGCCGCGATCCTGCAGGCCAACCCCGACCTCGCGGGCCTGTTCGCCACCGACGACGACGGCGCCGTCGCCAGCGCCAACGCCGTCGGCCGCACCAACCGCAGCGAAGTGAAGATCATTGGCTTCGACTCGGGCAAGGTGCAGATCGACGCGATCAAGGCCGACAAGATCAGCGGCTCGATCACCCAGAACCCGTTCAAGATGGGCTACCTGGCCGTCGAGACCGCGAAGAAGGCCGTCGAGGGCCAGAGCGTCGAGAAGGTCATCGACTCCGGCTTCGCCTGGTACGACAAGACCAACATCGACACCCCGGAGATCCAAGAAGCGATCTACGAGTGAGGTGACTACGCGCCCCCTCCCGTGCCGTGGCACTTCTGCTGAAACGTGAGGGGTCGGGATACATGTGCCACGGCACCACCATCCGGGCTGGTGCCGTGGCACATGAAACCCAGCCGGTTCGCCTCCCAGCAGAAGTGCCACGGCACGGAGAGAGGGGCACATCTCTGCCTACCCTTCCCCCGCGGGCTACAGCATGTCGATCAGCGAGATGAAGCCGACCGCGAAGACGGCGATCGCAGAGACGATGAGGTAGGTCATGAACAAGTTGCCGTCCTTGATGCGCGGGTCGGTCTCCTTGAACGACAGGTACAACGTCGCCACCGACACGGCCATGAGATAGAGCGCGTTGAGCACGCCGCCGAGGATGACGAGCGCCAGCGGCGACTTGACGATGACGCCGAGGATGCCCCAGATGATCGGCAGGAAGATCATGAGGAAGCGCATCCACCGGTTGCGGGCGTGCACGTCGCGCCAGTCGAAGACACCGAACACCGCGATGGCGTTGGCCGTCTGGCGGCTGAGGCTGGGCACGTTGGCGAGGATGGTCTTGAACAGGGCGATGGCCGCAAAGATGAGGAAGATGTTGCCCGCCCAGCCGCCGATCGTGTCGGTGAAGATGCGCGAGATGACGCTGAGCACCTCGTTGCCCTTGGGCTCGAGGCCCTGCGGGTGCAGCACGGCCGCGCCGAGGATGTAGAACGCGGCGGTCGACAGCGTGTAGATCACCCAGGCCACCCAGGCGTCGATCTTCATCACGCGGATCCAGCCGCGTGCCCGGCGGGCCCAGTCGTCGGAGCCGTCGTTCGGGCCGGTCCAGGCCGCGTACCCCTTCTCCACGCACCAGAAGCTGTACGAGGTGATCTCGCCCGCACCCACGCCGGTGAGGCCGAACATTCCGAGCGCCACACCCATCGCACCTGCGGCGATCTGGAAGGTCATGCCACCGGCGAGGTCACCGGCAGTCCACGCGAACGGCGTGATCTGGATGCCGAAGACCATGACGACGACCATGAACGTCACGACCACGACCAGCACGGTCGAGACCTTCTCGACGATGTCGTAGCGGTTCGTGAAGTGGATGGCGATCGCGATCACCACCATGACCAGCACCCAGAATCCGATCGAGGCCCGCGAGGTCGGATCGCCGTCGATCGGGAAGAGCATCGACAACGCCAGCCCGGCCGCGCCGAGTACACCGGCCTGGCTCGTGAGGAATTGCAAGAACATGAGCACGGCCAGGTACGAGATCCAACCGCGTTTGCCGACCTTGGGTGGCACGTGGTCGTAGCCGGGGATGCCGGCCTGGCCGGTCGAGATCGACCAGCGCGCGAGCTCGATCTGCACGGCGACCTTGACGAACGTGGAGACGAAGACCAGCCACAGCAGCATGAACCCGACAGTGGCGCCGAGCGCCGTCGCGGTGAGCAGCTCACCGGAGCCGACGACCGCTGCGCTGGTGATCATGCCGGGCCCGAGGAACCTCAGGCTCGGCCCCCAACCGGTGGGTGGCTCTTGGATCTTCGACGGATCGAGGGTGTAGGGATCGGATGGCTGCGCCGAAGAATGTTGCGGCAGCGACGAAGACATGACGGACTCCTGGACGAGACGATGAAGGTCGCTCGAACGTATGCCTAGCGCGAGGTCGCGTCAGCCGGATCGACATAGTTGCCGCGCCTTGCCGGGCCGGAGCGGCACTGCGGGTCCTTTCCGGGCCTGGTTCGCGCGTTTCTAATTGCGCCGGGGCGGCTCAGCGGGCCCGGGCGAGCGAGGGCGCTTGGCCCACACGGAGCCAAGCGCCCTCGATCAGTCGACTGCTGTGTCAGTCGGCGTGGTGGAAGCCCGCGTTGTAGGCCGCCTGCTCGTCGAGGAACCACACGTCGGGCGTGCGCTCCACGTGAACGGCCTCACCGGAGCGGAACGACTTCGTGTCTTCCCACGCCCGCACCGGGTGTCCGAGCGGCCGGGTGCGGTCGCCCAGCGGCGCCGCCGAGCCGATACCGTAACCGCCGTCGCGCACCTCGTCGAGGCTGCTCTCGACCCACGGCACGTTGTACCGATCCCCCGTCGAGGTCAGGCCGATCTCGGCATCGCTGCCCGCCACGTCTGCGTGCCCGTCGCGCGAGTCGCGGTCTCCGGGTACGACATCGGGCTCTCCGACGGAGCGGTCGCCGGGCACGACGTCCGGCTCGTCCCCCGCCCGATCGCCCGGCACAGCCTCGCTCCTGCCCGCGTCGTGGTCGGTACCCGCCACCGCGCGTTCGCCGGTACCGTGGTCCGCTCCGGCCACGCCGAGCCCGCCCACTCCGGCACTACCTGCGAGCAGCGAATCGGTGACGCTCTGGTCTTCGAGCTTCTCGACGCGCTCGTCCATCCGCTCGAAGCGCTCGTCTCGGCGCTGCTGCGCACCGGGATCGTCCAGGGCGGAGACAGGATCGTCCGCGGCGCGGTCGTCACGCACGTCATCGACGACACGGTCATCGCGAACGTCATCGACGGCTCGGTCGTCGCGCTCGTCGCCGACAACGCCCTCACGGTGGGCGTCGCCGTGGCCTGCCCAGCCGTGGCCGCGGTAGTAGCTCTGCAGCTCCTCCTCCTCGGCGGGCGAGAGGTGATCGTCGGCCTCGACGTGCGGCGCTCCCTTGATCACGTCTTTCGTGTAGGGAACTCGCAGGTCGTCGGTGTCGGTGTCGACGCCGGACATCGGCACGAGGCTCTCGCGCATGCCGAAGAAGCCACTCTTGACCGTGACCCACGAGGGCTTGCCGGTCTCGTCTCGCAGATAGACGCGTCCGACCGAGCCGACCTTCTCGCCTTCGGAGTCGAAGACGGTGGCGGTGATGAGCCGGTCGAGGGTTTCCTCACTCACAGCCGGAGCCACAGGCTCGGGCGCACGGCCCGAAGTGGGCGCGAGGGAGGGGTCGTCGGTGAGGTGGGTGCGGTCCGGGTCGCGGGGGTAATCGGTCACTGGAGAACTCCTCGTTGCTCGAAGCGAGAGTCCTCCCGCACACATGCGAGCACGTGGAGCGCGAGCGATGTCGGGAGGCGAGAGTCGGGTCGTCGTGGCGCGCCGGTCTGTGCGCCACCGCAGCATCGAACAGGGGCGGCCGTCCTCACGGGCACGGCCACCGGAACGCCAACGCTACTGGACGACCGCCACCTCGGCATCCGGATCGTTCCAACCGGAGAAAGGCATGCGAAAGTGCAGGGTGCGAGCCTTCACACCCTGCACTTACGTATCGTCTTCTCGCCCTTACGCGCTCAGCGCCCGGTGACGCGCAGCGGCGTGTGCGCCGGGTCTGCAACCTCGGAGGCGAGCGGCGGCGGAGGCGGCGTGCCCCCGTCTCCCCAGGTGTTCGTCTCGAACCGGTCGCGGTCGTGCGGCTCGAGCCAGGTGTCGAGCAGCGGCCCCTTCGGCACGATCCCCGTCGGGTTGATGTCGGTGTGCACGCCGTAGTAGTGCTGCTTCATCTGCACGAAGTCGTTCGTGTCACCGAAACCGGGCGTCGTGAACAGGTCGCGGGCGTAGCCCCACAGGTTCGGCATCGTCGCGAGCGGCTGCCGGTTGCACTTGAAGTGCGCGAAGTAGACCTCGTCGAAACGCACGAGCGTCGGGTAGAGGCGCACGTCGGCCTCGGTGATCTGCGAACCCATGAGGTACCGCTGGGTCGAGAGGCGCTGCTCGAGCGTGTCCAGCGCCGACCAGAGACGGTCGTAGGCCGCGTCGTACGACTCCTGCGAGCCCGCGAAGCCACAGCGGTACACACCGTTGTTGACCTCGGTGAAGATCATCTTCATCAACGGGTCCATCTCGGCACGCAGGTGCTCGGGGTACAGGTCGGGTGCGCCCTCGCGGTGGAATTCACGCCATTCCGTACCGAAGTCGAGGGTCATCTGCGCGTAGTCGTTGGTGACGACCTCGCCCGATTCGACCTCCACCATCGCCGGCACCGTGATGCCGCGCGGGTAACCCGGAAAGCGCTTCTCGTAGGCGTCCTTGAGAAAGTGGATGCCGAGCACGGGGTCGACCTGGTCTTCGTCGAGGTCGAAGATCCAGCTGCGCACGTCGTGCGTCGGGCCCGCGACACCCATCGACATGACCTCTTCGAGGCCGTAGATACGGCGCGCGATCATGGCGCGGTTCGCCCACGGGCAGGCACGGGAGACGACGAGCCGGTACCGGCCCGGCTCCACCGGGTAGCCGTCGCGGCCGTCTGCGGTGATGCGGGTGGTGATGTAGTTGGTGTCCCGCGAGAACTCCTGCCCCTCGGTGACGTACGCACCCTTCTGGTCGAACTCGCTCATACCCGCTCCTCACCCTCGTCTCGGCCCTACCACTCCTTCCAGAGTAGGTGAACCATCAACTATTCGCGAGTCGCAAGCCGCCAGCCCCATCCCCTGCCGCGGCATCTACCCGGTCGAGGTCCCATGGCACATGTCTGCTGGTCAGCTCACCTTCCAGCTTCAGTGCCATGGGACAGGGGCCCGGAGCGCCCCGACCGCCAGATCGGGGGCCCGGGCCCCACCTCCGTGGGATCAGGCGTGGCCGTCCGGCTTTGTGGTCGGGGGCTGCACGGTCCAGGCCGGGGGCTCGTCGTTGCCCGCCTCTTCGTCGCGCTCGGCGTCGGCGGCGGTCGGCTGCACGATGCCGGAGGCGTGGTGCACGGGCGCGTAGACCGCGTACACCTGCATCGGCTCGTCACCGGTGTTGATCACGTCGTGCCACACGCCTGCGGGAACGGTGATGCACCAGCCGTCTTCGACGTCCTGCTCGAACGTCATCTCGTCTTTCGAGGGGCCCATCGTCACGCGACCCTTGCCCGCGTCGAGGCGCAGGAACTGGTCGGTCTCGGGGTGGGTCTCCAGGCCGATCGACTCGCCGACGGGGATCGACATGAGGGTGACCTGCAGGTACTTGCCGGTCCAGGCCACGCTGCGGTAGTTCGTGTTGTCTCTCGTGGCGTTCTCGAGGTCGAAGCTGTTGGGTTCGGGGCCGATGTCCTTGATGGTCATGCCCCCAGTCTCTACCCTCTCGCGACGGGAGGCGAGGGAGGCATCCCCTGCCCCCTCGCCTCCCGTCGTCCTGTGCTCAGGTGCCGCTCAGTCGCGGCCCTATCGTCGTCTCGACCTCACAGTGCTCGCGCGGGGCGCAGGCGCGCGATGCTCCATGACCGTTGCGACCTGGCCGCCAGCGTCGTGACGATGAGTGCCGCCACGAGCCACACCGCGAGCACCGCTGCCGCCGAGCCGAGGTGCAACGTGCCGCCCGCGATGAGCGACCGGAACGCCCGCACCGCGTAGGTGAGCGGCAGCAGCGGGTTCAGCGCCTGGAAGAAGCCCGGCGAGGTCTCGATCGGGTAGGTCGCCCCGGCGGCCGCGAGCTGCAGCACCGTGAGCAGCAGGCCTACGAGCCTGCCGACCGGCCCGAGCGAGGCGACGAGCGCGTGGTTGATCGCGACGAACGCGAGCGAGGCGAGTATCGCGAACAGCACGAACAGGCCGGGCTGCGCGATCTCGATGTCGAGCGCCCACCGCAGCACGGCGGTGAGCACGCACGCCTGCAGCACCCCGAACAGCGCGGCCGGTGCGTACCCGGCGAGCGCCACCTTCCACGACGGAGCCGTGGAGGCGATGGCCCGCTGCGACAGCGGACGGAGCATGAAGAACAGCGCCAGGCCACCGACCCACAGGCCGAGGGCGACGAAATACGGCGCCAGGCGGGAGCCGTAATTCGACACCCGGTGCAGCCTCACGCCGTCGGTGGCGACAGGCTCGGCGACGACGGTGGCGAGGCGGTTGCGCTGCGAGGAGTCGTAACTCGGGATCTCCTTGGCACCGTCGGCGAGCCCCTTGGCGAGTTCCTGCGCTCCGTCGTCGAGTTTGTTGGCTCCCGTGCGCAGGTCGGCGGTGCCGGAGGCGAGTGCGGCGCTACCGTCGGCCGCGCTCTTGGCACCGGTGTCGAGCTGCTTCACGCCGTCGGCGAGCTGCCCTGCTCCGGAGGAGAGGGCCGTGGCCCCGGTACCGACTTCGCGGGCTCCCGTCGCGAGTTGCTCGGCAGCCGTGGCTGCGGAGGCGATGCCCTGGGCCAGCTTCGGTGACCCGGTGGCGAGTTGGTCGAGCCCGCCTGCGAGCTGGCCCGCACCGGTGGAGAGCTGCTTCGCGCCAGTGTCGAGCTGCGCCGCTCCCTCGGCTGCGGCAGCGATGCCGGTGACGAGCTGCGGTGTGCCGTCGGCGAGTTGGTTGAGTCCGTCGCCGAGGGCGTTGCCACCGGAGGTGAGCTGCGTCGCGCCCTGCGAGAACTCGGTCGCGCCCGCGCCGAGCTGGCGCGACCCGGTGGCGAGTTGGTCGGCTCCGGTGCGCAGCGGGGCCGCGCCGTTCGCCAGCGCGGCTGCGCCGTCGACCAACTGCCCGGATGCCGTGGCGAGTTGGCCCACCCCGGCGGCGAGTTGGTCGGCTCCCCCGGCGAGCTGCTGGGCACTACCCGCGAGCTGCGAACCCTGCCCGGCGACCGAGGTGAGCTGACTGCAGAACTGCGCGGCCGCCCCCGAGGCCGCACACTGCGCCGCGAGCCCCGAAACGCCCTGCGTGTACTGGCCGAGCCCGGTCGAGAGCTGCCCCGCTCCACCGGCGAGGGTGCGAGCAGACTCGGCGGCCGTGCGCGCGCCCGCCTGGAGTTGCGTGGTGCCGGTGGAGAGTTCGCTCGCACCCGTGGCGAGCCGCGCTGCGCCGTCGGCGAGCTGGCCACCGCCGTCGGCCACTCCCTGAGCACCGGACGCGAGCTGCCCCGCGGCCGTGCCGAGCTGCCCGACGGCGGTGATGAGCTGTTCAGACCCGTCGGCGAGCTGCCGTGCCTGGCCGGGGAGGGCCGTGGTCTGCTCCGACGCCTGCTGCAGGCCGGTCGCGAGTTCGCTGGCTCCCGTGGCGAGCTGGTCGGCTCCGGTGCGCAACTGACCCGCTCCGTCGGCGAGCTGCTTCGACTGCGCGGGCAGCGCCTTGGTCTGGTCGGCGGCCTCCTCGAGCCCGGTGGCGAGCTGAGCGTTACCGGAGGCGACCTGCCCGGCGCCCTGCGACAGCTTCGTCGCGCCGGTCGCGAGTTCGCCACTGCCCGTGACGAGCTGCCCAGTACCGTCGGCGAGGGCGCGCAGCCCCGTGCTCAGTTCGCCCGCACCGGCGTTGAGCGCCACCGCGCCGTCGGCCAGCGAGGCAGTGCCGTCGGCGAGCTCACCGGCTCCGTCAGCGGCCTTGACCATGCTCGTGTGCATGCTGTTGAAGCCCAGGTAGATGCGGTCGAGGTACATCTTGGTCAGGCCGGATGCCGTCGAGGTCGTCATCTTCGTGCTGATCGCGGAGGCGATGTTGCCCGCGAGGTAGCTGGTGGCGTCGTTGGTCTCCAGGCGCATCGAGGCCGCCGTTGCCGTCTCGGGCTCGGCGGTCGACGTGGCGGCCTTCGAGAACCCCTCCGGAATCGTCAGTACGGCGTAATACGTGCCGTCCTCCAGCCCTGCCTTGGCCGTTTCGGCGTCGGAGAGCGACCAGTCGAGGTTGTTCGACGCCTCGCTGCCGGTCAGCTCGCCGGCCACGAACCGGCCGAGCGCGACGGGCTGCTTCTTACCGTTCGCGTCGGCGACGTCCACCGGCTTGTCGAGGTTGACAACGGCCGCGGGCACGGAGTCGAGCGAGTTGGTGGAGTCGATGTTGCTCCAGATCAGCAGGCCCGAGTAGATCGTCGGCACGAGCGCCAGCGCAAGGATGACGAGCTTGCCGAAGAACCCGCGGCCGAGGCGGGAGAGTTCGGTGCTCGACATCGTGGGTAGGTGAAGACGGCTCACAGCGGTCACCTTTCGCTGCTGGAGGAGACGAGTCGGGAGGGGCCTGCGACGTCTGCGGTCGCGGCAGTTCTCGAGGCACCCGCGAGTCTCACGGCGCGCACGCACTCGGGTGGCAGCCCCACCGCCGCCGCCACCTGGGTCGCGTCGAGGTCGTGGTTGACGGCCGCGATCACGGCGGGCCCGTCGCCCGCCTCGCGCCGGTAGCCCTCGCCTCGGGCGATCGAGCCGAGCAGCCGCAGCAGCCCGATGCGCTCGTCGAGGGTCGGCAAGGTGTCGACGTCGTCGACGCACAGGAGCTGCGGACGGCCGAGTTCGGCGAGAACGATGCCGAACACGGCCCGTTCGAGTCGGGTGAGGTCACCGACGAACGTGTCGGGGGTGACGCGTCGGTCCCCGACGCCGACCGTGTCACCAGAGCCGACGGAACCGGGCGCGCCCGCGACGGCGCAGGCCTCGGCGAACCGCGCCATCACCTCATCGATGTGTCCCCGCGAGACCCATGGCTGCAACGACCGCTGTGCGAGCCGTTCGGCGATGTGACTGTCGAGCCCGAGGTGGTTCTCGAGCCCGTTGACCGGGCCGAACTCCGCGAGCGCCGCGCGGCTCTGCACCAGCGAGGATTGCTCGGGCAGCACGGCTCCGGCCACGTCGATCTCACCGGCCGACACGGGCAGCCGCCCCGCGAGCGCGAGCATGGCCGAGGTCTTGCCCGCCCCCTCCGGAGCGGTGAGCAGGCACAGGTCGCCCCGGTCGAGTTGCAGGTCGAGGCCGCTGAAAACCTCGCCGCGAGGCCCGGACACCGCCACTCCGCGGGCGTTGACGACCCGTTCGGGGTGCGCGGCGATCGACTCTTCGGCCGCGATCTGGTGCGCGACACCGTGCCCCTCGACATCGAGGTGGGGCAGGCGCTTCTCCAGCCACGACGGCAGCGCCCACGCGGAGTGCCCGAAGAGCATGAGCGCGGCGGGCACGAAGATCATCCGCACGATGAACGCGTCGACGAACACCCCGACGGCCAAGCCGAGGGCGATGGGCTGGATGACCGCGCTGCCTCCCGGAACGAAGGCCGCGAAGACGCCGACCATGATCGCCGCTGCCGCCGCCACGACCGGCGCGGAGGCGATGAAACCCTCACGCACGGCAGCCTTCGGGTCGCGGTTGTGCGCGTAGTGCTCGTGCATCCGCGAGACGAGAAACATCTGGTAGTCCATGGCGAGGCCGAACAGCACGCCCAGCAGCAGAATCGGCAAGAAGCTGATGACCGGCCCGACGCGCGCGACGCGAAGCAGCTCGGCGAGCCAGCCCCACTCGAACACGGCACCCACCGCTCCGAACGCTGCAGCGACCGACAGCACGAACCCGAACGCGGCCGTGATCGGGACGACGAACGAGCGGAACACGACGAGCAGAAGGATCAGGCTCAGACCCACAACGACCAGGCCGAACGGCACCATCGCGTCGGCGAGACGGTTGCTCACGTCGATCTGCACGGCGGTGTGGCCGGTGACCCGCACCTCGTGTGCGTCGGCGCCGCCGAGGTCGTCGGCCTGCTCGCGGATGCGCTGCACGAGGTCGCTCGTCGCGGGGTCGTCGGGAGCGGTCGTCGGTATCGCGATGACGATGCCGGTGTCGGCCTTGCGGTTCGGAGTCGAGAGCACGACCCGGTCGACTCCCTCGATGCCTTCGAGCTTGGTCTTGAGTTCGTCCATGTACCCGAGCGGATCGGTGCTCGTGACGATGTCGGCCACGATGAGCAGCGGCCCGTTGTCGCCCGGCCCGAAGTGCTCGGCGACGAGGTCGTAAGCGCGCCGCTCGCTGGCACTCACCGGAGCGGTGCCGTTGCTGGGCAGCGCGTACGTCATGTCTTTGATCGGCACAGCACAGGCGATGAGAACGCCCGTGACCAGCAACACCGTCACGAGAGGCCATCGGGTGACGGCGTCGACCCAGCGCCGAGCCCACGCGGGCTGAGGCGGCGTGTAGACGTCGCCACCAGGTCTGACACCGTGCTCGTCACCGGCCTCGTCGTCCCAGGACCCGACAGCGTCGCGAGGATTTTCGCGCGCCGCTGTCCGCGACTCGGCCCGGGCCTCGCGCTCGGCCTCCCACCGCTCGCGGGCGGCTGCGGCGCGACGTTGGGCGAGCGGGTCGAGCCAGCGCATGAGCGCAGGCCCGATCGTGATGGCCCCGGCGACCGCGACGGCCACACCGAATGCGGCCGACAAACCCATGGCTGACAAGAAGGGCAGACCCACGATGACCAGGCCCGCGAGCGCGGTGATGATCGTCAGACCGGCGAATACGACGGCAGAACCGGCGGTCGCGGTCGCCCGCGCCGCAGCCTCGAGGCCCGGTACGCCCTCGCGGGTGAGTTCACGGAACCGGGAGAGCAGAAAGAGCGAGTAGTCGATACCGACCGCGATACCGACCATGAGGGCGAGCATCGGAGCCGTACCCGTGAGGGTTGCGACGCTGGTCACGGCCACGAGAGCGAGCATCGTGACGACGGCGGTCACCATGGCCGCGATGATCGGCGACACGGCTCCGCGCACGCTGCGGAAGAACACGATGAGCACGAGGGCCGCGAGCACCAGGCCGACGGCCTCGTAGAAGCTGATCGTGGGCGCTGTGGCCGAGAAGATCTGCCCGCCCGTCTCCGCCGCCACGCCTGGCAGTTCGGAGGAGAGCCGGGCGGTCTCGGCGCGGATGCCGTCGAGCGTCACGGCGGGCACGTCGGGGCCGGAGGCGTCGACCTGCAGCGTGATGATCGCGGCACGACCGTCGTCGCTGATCGACGCCGTCGCACCCTGATCCTCGTCTGCCACCGAGCCGCCCTCGGCGGAGCCGGATGCGGCCGATGTCGCGAACGGCACGACCACGGTGGCGACGTCGGGTACGGCCTCCAGGCGCGGTTTCGCGGCGAGCACGGCCTCGGCGATGCGCGCGGAGTCGACGCGCTCCGACGGCGGGGAAACGATGACGATCTCGCCGGTCGAGCGCGACACCTCCGGAAAGAGCATGCCGACGTCGTCGAGCGCCTGCTGCGATTCGCTACCGGGCACCGTGTACACCTCGCTGGTGCCTTTACCGACGAGGCCGGCGAGGGCCGCGAGGAAGACGACAACGATGAGCCAGGCGGCTGCGACGCGGCCCGGGCGGCGATAACAGGCTCGTCCGAGCGCAAAGAGTGCTGGCGACACGTGAACTCCCTGAGAAAGCAGGCGAACCGGCTCGGTTGGGCCACACACACCCTGCGTGTGAGTTCCCCGTCGGATACATGACTGTATTCGATACAAGACTGTATCCGATACGTCGGCGTATCGGATACAGTCTTGTACTGACCACATCGGCGCTATCGGGCGTAACCTGCGGTGCCAACGACGCAAATGTCAGGAGTCACGCGTGGGCGCAACCGATTCGGCAGGCGGCACCGCTGCTGCTCCTGTGTCGGCGCGGCGTCGAGCGACGCGCGAGAAGCTGCTGGATGCGGCGCACCGCGTGTTCATCGACCGGGGTGTCGGAGTCGCCACCATCGAAGAGATCTGCGAAGCCGCCGGGTTCACGCGCGGTGCCTTCTACTCGAACTTCACCGACAAGGACTCGCTGGTCCTCGCGCTGCTCGAGCGCGAGACCGACATGATCCTCGCCGCTCTCGACCGTCTGCACGAACCGCCCGGAGGCGACAACACCGCCCGGCAGTCGCACGACGGCCCGACCCCCGAGCGGATCGTCGAGCGCTTCCTCTCCGGCCACCTTGTCGGGCGCGAGCACTACCTCATCCACACCGAACTCGCCCTCTCAGCGGCGCGTCTGGAGCATCGCCCCGAGGCTTACGACGAACTGGCCAACCGACAGTGGGAGCGGACGACGCAGGCAATCAGAGGCGCACTGCTCCAGGCCGGCCTGGAGCCGATCATCGACGAGGCCGACTTCGCCGGCCTGCTCTACGCGATCCTCGAACGGAGCATCAACCAGGCGATCACGACCGGCATCGCCGACAGCGACGACTTCGCGCGCCGGGTACTGCCCGTGGTCATCACCCAACTGACCCGCCCCGTCGCCTGACCGTCGCCCAGTCGGCCCGACCCGCCCGACCCACCTCCGTCCGAGATTCTGGACGGGCGACCTGGCGAGTTCGGCGCCGAATATCGGCGATGACCAGCGGATATATCATCATTTCGGCACGAAAATGTTGAGTAACAATTCGACAGAGTTTCGACTTACCCGCCATTCGACCTTGGAATCGGCCTAATCTTCTCGGCACACACTCCGAGGAGGTGCCGCCATGAGCCCCCGATCCGGGCCCACAGGGAATGAGGCACAAACGGCAGGGATGTCGCAAAGGCATGAGATCTCCAGACGATCCATGCTCAAGTTAGGCGCGCTCGCGACAATCGGGGCAGCAACCGCCTCGTTAACGGCATGCGGCGGCGCGGCGAGCAGCAGCACGAACCAGCTCGTACACGGCGCCACGGGAGGAGGTCTCAAAGACACCCTCGACCCGCACTTCCCGGTCACGATGCCAGATATCGCACGGGTCCGTAACCTGTACGAACCGCTCTTCAGGTTTACGCCTGATTACCGCGTAGAGCCGTGTTTGGCCCTCAGCGCAGAGCACAATGCCGATGCCACAGAATGGACATTCAAGCTCCGTGAGGGCGTCACATTCCACGACGGCCGCCCGCTGACGGCGAACGACGTGAAGGCGTCGATCGAGCGGATGGGCGACCCCGAGAACCCGGCCGCCTACATGAGCGACCTCTCCCCAGACATCGACTTCGCGGCCAGCCGAGCGCTCGATCCGCTGACGTACCGCCTCGTCCTCAAGCAGCCCAACGGCACACTCGACACCCTCTTGGCCCAGTACTCCCTCGGCATCATCCCGGCCGACTTCGACCTGGCCCACCCGATCGGCACCGGCCCGTTCAAGTTCGAACAGTTCGTACCCGGCACCCGCAGCCGCTTCGCGCGTCACGACGACTACTGGGATGTGAAGGCATCGGTCGACTCGCTGGTCATCATCGATTTCAGCGATGACGCGGCCAAGGTCAACGCCCTGCTCGCGGGCCAGGTGCACATGATCGACAACCTGCCCGCCTACCTCGCCGACACGATCGACACCCAGGGCGCGCACACCCTCGTCTCCGAGACCGGTGGCTGGATCCCGTTCACGATGCGGGTCGACGCCGCCCCCTTCAACGACGTACGTGTGCGGCAGGCCATGCGGCTCATCGTCGACAGGCAGCAGATGATCGACCAGGCCCTCTCCGGGTTCGGTCGCGTCGGCAACGACCTGTACGGCCCGTTCGACCCCGACTACATCGGAGGCGAACTGCCGCAGCGCGAACAAGACATCGACCAAGCCCGCGCCCTCCTCAAGGCCGCCGGCCAAGAGGACCTCACCGTAGAGCTCGTCACCTCCACCGCCGTCGGCACCGGAGGCGTCGAGGCCGCCAACCTGTTCGTGCAACAAGCCGCCAAGGCCGGCGTGCGGGTGCGCGTCAACAAGGCAGACCCCAACACGTTCTACGGATCGCAGTACCTCTCTTGGGTTTTCGCCCAAGACTTCTGGTCGACCCGCCTCTACCTGCAGCAGGCCATCGCGTCGTCACTGCCGACCAGCCCGTACAACTCGACCCACTTCGGCGACGAGCGGTTCGTCGACCTCATCACCGCAGCCAAGCGCACCACCGACGCCGCCCGACGCCGCACCCTGCTGCAAGACGCTCAGAAGATCGAGCACGAGGAGGGCGGGTTCATCATCTGGGCGTTCGCCAACCAGGTCGACGGCTACGGGCCCGGCGTGCACGGCCTCGAACCGGCGCGCGAACAGCCGCTGTCGGCCTACCGCTTCAACACCGTCCGCCTCGGGGAGCAGTGATGAGTACGCCACCGACACCTAGACAGCGCAGCTCAAGCAGTCCTGGCGCCCGGGGTCCCGGGGGTCGCCCCAGCCCCAGCCGTCCAGGCCAGGCGCAACGGCCCGGCACAGCACAACGGCCCGACACCACCGGCAGCATGGCGATGGTCGAAGCGCGTTCGACCTCCGGCAAATCGCCTGCGAAGGCGTGGACCTTCTGGTTCCTGCGCCGCATCGTCGCCGCCCTACTCACGCTGTGGGCCGTCTCGGTGATCGTCTTCCTCGCGACCTCCGCCCTCGGTGACCCGGTGCGCGCGATCCTCGGTCGCGACTACGAGGTCAGCCCCGACCGGGTCGCGCAGATCCGCGAGGCACTGCACCTCGACGCCTCCCTCGTGGAGCGGTACTTCCTCTGGCTCGGCGGCCTGCTCTCCGGCGACCTCGGCACCTCGGTGGCGAGCCAGTTGCCGGTCTGGGAGCTGATCGGCGGGCGCCTGGCCAACTCCGCGCTGCTCGTGCTGCCGGTCGCGCTGCTCATGGTGCCGATCGCACTCGGCCTCGCGCTCATCGCCGCACGCCACCGCGGCTCCGCGCTCGACAACGGCATCCAGTTCGTCACGCTGGCGCTGGCCGGAATCCCCGAATTCGTCACCGGCATCCTGCTCGTCGCGCTGTTCTCGACGAGCGTCTTCAACCTCTTCCCCGCCGTCACCGCGCTGCCGCTCGGCGCAACCGTGTGGAGCGAACCCCGCTCCCTCGTGTTGCCGGTGGCGACGCTGGTGATCGCGATCGTGCCCTACCTCACCCGCATCCTGCGGGCCAACCTGCTCGAGGCCCTCGACTCCGATTACGTCGAACTCGCGCGGCTCAAGGGCATCCCCGAGAACCGAGTGCTCTGGAAGCACGCGCTGCCGAACACGCTGGTGCCGTTGGTGCAGGTCACTGCACTGCAGCTCGCCTGGCTCGTCGGCGGCGTGGTGCTGATCGAGTACCTGTTCAACTACCCCGGCATCGGCGCGACCCTCGTCGACTCGGTGCGTAACTCCGACTTCCCGATGGTGCAGGCCCTGACGATGATCATCGCGGCCGTCTACGTGGTCGTGAACCTCGTAGCCGACTTCCTCTCGATCCTGCTCACTCCGCGCGCACGAACGGCGATGGCGTCATGAACCTCACCGCACTCCGCAGCTCGCCCAAGATCGTCGTCGGGCTGACACTCACTCTGGCCATCGTGCTGCTCACGCTCATCGGGCCCTACCTGGCGCCCCACGGCGAGTACGACATCGTCGGCCGCCCGTTCACCGCCGAGGGAACCTTCCTCGGCACCGACTACCTCGGCCAAGACGTGCTCAGCCGCGTGCTGCACGGAGGCCGCTCGGTCCTTCTGGCCGCCGTGCTCGCCACCATCCTCGGCGTCGGCCTCGGCGTCATCATCGGCGTGCTCTCGGCCTACGTGGGCGGCTGGTTCGACGAGATCGTCATGCGCGCCAACGACGTGCTGCTCGCGTTTCCGCAGATCCTCGTGGCTCTGCTCGTGCTCAGCGCCGTCAAGACACCCTCGATGTGGGTGATCGTCCTGTTCGTCGGCATAGCCCACGCGCCACGTGTCGCGCGGGTCGCCCGAGGTGTGGCGCTCGGAGTGGTGACGCAAGACTTCGTCTCCGCCGCCGAAGCCATCGGCGAGAAGAAGTGGCGCATCGTCGCCTCCGAGATCGGCCCCAACCTCACCCTGCCGCTGCTCGCGGAGGCGGGCCTGCGCCTCACCTACTCCATCGGCCTCATCGCGGGCATCAGCTTTCTCGGCTTCGCCACCGACCCCGGTGCCGCCGACTGGGGGCAGATGACCAACGAGAACCGCCTCGGCCTGCTCGTGCAGCCGTGGGGCGTGCTCGCACCCGTGCTGCTCATCGCCTTGTTCACCATCGGCACGAACATCCTCGCCGACGGCCTCGGCGCCTACTCCAACAAGGGGGAGTCGTGACCAGCGAGAACACACCTGACCTCAACCAGACACCGCAGCCCGAAGACGCTCACACCGACGTAGACGGCCACACCCATGACACGGCAACCGCCGCGAGCACCGGGCCCGTCTGTGTCGTCAACGGCCTGCGCGTCGGGCTCGTCGGTCGCGGTATCGACGTGATCGAAGACATCGACATCACGCTCGAATCCGGCAAGATTCTCGGGCTCGTCGGCGAATCCGGCTCCGGCAAGACCACGGCGGGCACGGCGCTGCTGGGCTACGCCCGCTCCGGTGCGGCGATCGACGACGGCAGCATCACGGTCGCCGGCCACGACATCCGCACGATGACCACCGAGCAGTTGCGGGGCATCCGCGGAGTCGACGTGGCCTACGTGCCGCAAGACCCCAGCTCAGCCCTCAACCCAGCCATCCGCATCGGCGCACAGCTACGCGAGCTGCTCGACCTGCACGACCTCGGCAAACCCGAGGAGCGGGACGGCTGGATCCGCGACATCCTCCCGGAGGTCGGGCTGCCGAACTCCGACGAATTCCTCTCCCGGTACCCGCACCAGCTCTCCGGCGGGCAGGTGCAGCGCGTGGCGCTGGCCATGGTCTTCCTGCCGCGCCCGAAGGTGCTGGTGCTCGACGAGCCGACCACCGGCCTCGACGTCACGACCCAGGGCAAGGTACTCGCCACTCTCGACGACCTGTGCGAACGCTTCGACGTGGCGGCGCTGTACGTGACCCACGACCTGGCGGTCGTCGCCACGATCGCCGACCGCGTGGCCGTGATGTACGCGGGCCAGGTGGTCGAGCTCGGGCCGGCGCGCGAGGTGTTCAACAACCCCGCACACCCGTACACCCGTGCGCTCTTGCGGGCCATCCCGCACCTGCACACGCCGTTCACGCTCACCGGCATCCCCGGCCGAGCCCCCTCCCCCGGCAACCGCCCGTCGGGGTGCAGGTTCAACGACCGGTGCGAGTTCGCGATCGACGCCTGCCGGGCCGAGGTGCCCGCGCTGGTCGATGTCGCGAGTGCTCAGCCGGGTACGCCCGCCTCCGACGTGACGCACGATGCGAGGTGCATCCGGCTCGCCGAGCTACCCGACTGGGACCCGAGCGACCGGGTGGTCTCCGACACCGACCCCGAGGGCGAACGCGACATCATCCTTCGGGTCGAGGACCTTCAGGTCTACTACGGCCCCGCGCACGTGGTGCACGACGTCGAGTTCGACCTCGCCAAGCGCGAGATCGTGGCGCTGGTGGGCGAATCCGGGTCGGGCAAGACGACGATCTCCCGCTGCGTCGGCGGACTGCACAAGCAGTGGGAGGGCACGATGACCCTCGACGGCGAGCCTCTCGTGCCGGGCGCTCGCAGGCGTACGAACGAGCAGCGGCAACGGATTCAGTACATCTTCCAGAACCCGTACCAGTCGCTGAACCCGCGGCGCACGGTCGAGCAGATCCTGCTGCGCCCGTTGGCGTTGTTCGGGGTGGCCACGGGAGCTGCCGCTCGCAAGCGGGCGGCGCAGCTGCTCGAATCGGTGGTGCTCAGCGAGTCGACGCTCAAGCTCAAGGCGGGGAGCCTGTCGGGAGGCGAGCGTCAGCGCGTCGCCATCGCGCGGGCCCTCGCCGCACGACCCGAGATCCTCATCTGCGACGAGATCACCTCGGCACTGGACGTGTCGATCCAGGGCTCGATCGCCGAGCTGCTGACCAGGATCAAGAACGAGCACGGAATCTCGATGCTGTTCGTCACCCACGACCTGGCCCTGGTGCGTTCGATCGCCGACCGCGTGATCGTGCTGCAACGCGGCCGAGTGGTCGAGTCAGGTTTGACGGCACAGGTATTCGACAACCCGCAACAGGACTACACGAGAGAGTTGGTGAGCCACACCCCGACCCTGGACGCAATAGCAGGCTGAGGCGCCTACTCCGCCGCTGCCTTCAGCGCTGCCATCAAGCGGTCGGCGCCCTCCTGAAGGGCCGCGATGTACTCCTCGAAGCGCGGCGTGACGCCCTCTTCGTAGTTGACGCAGAACTCCAGGCCGTCTTCGACGGCGCAGTAGTAGATGCCGATGCAGCCGGGGTTGGTCGGCGCGAAAGCCGCGCGGACGATGCGGGTGCGCTCGCCGAGGGAGGTCGTCGAGAGCGTGTCGGTGACGAGGGTCGCGTAGCCGGGGTCGTCGAAGATCGGCGCGTCGAGCCCGGCGCGTGAGGCCATGAGCTTCAGACCGAACAGGTGCCGGTCGATCGCCTGCCCCGACTTGGCGAGTTTCACCTGGTCACGGTGTGCGTCGAGCGCGGCGCGAAGCTGCTCGGTGGTGGCGTTGCCGGCGACGAGAGCGGAGACGAACTCGACCGCCGCCGCGGTGTTGGGCCGCAGGCATTCGGTGCGGCCGGCCTGGTACTCACGCATGTCGACCGACTCGTACGTGCTGCCCACGCGGCCGTTCGCCTTCAGTTGGGCGTACAGCATCACGAACTGGAAGCACGCGTCGACACTGAGCTTGAACGGCACCTCAGGCAGCGGGCCGGTGTCGACGTGCACGACCCTGAACCGGTGCCCCGAAGCGGTTCGCTCGTACTCCTCGATCCCGTCCCAGAGTTGCTGCTCGTGCACGGGCGACAGGTTCCAGCGCAGGCGCGAGGCGTCTGCGCTGGACGACAGCGGCGGTTCTTCCTGCGGCACCTGCTGGGCGCGGCCCACAATCGACTGCACGGTGGCGCCGTCCATCGTGCTGTGCTCTATGTGCAGGCCCACGAAGTCGTCGGCGAGGCTCACCTGCACAGTGACCGGCTTGTACGGCCAGGCCTGCCCCGCCCTGAACGCGGTGCGCTCCATGTGTGTCTCGAGGCTCGCCGTCTCGGAGATGAGGTTGACGACGAACAGGGTTTCACTGAGACGCGCGTAGGTGGCCGCGTTCTCGGGGTCGCTCACGAGTTCGGCGAAGAATTCGGCCGCGGCATCACCACCGAGGTACGCCGAAGCCGCGAACGGCGGACCGGGGGTCGCGTCAGCCTCGACCACCTCCCGCAGTATCGCCCCGAGAGCGGCGCGCGAGAGGGGCCGGCCGATCTCGTCGCTCACCCGCACGACGTAACCGGAGTCGTTGTGGAGCACGAGAACCTCGCGGTTGGCCGCACTCGCGACTCCCGGCACAAACACGTCGAGGCCCGGCTTCGGGTCACGCAGACCTCCGGCCAGGTAGCGCCACTGGCGCATGCACAGTTCGTCGCCGCGCGGGCCGGTGTCGGAGGGAATGTCGCCGCGCAGGTAATCGAGGTGCACGGCCGCGAAGCGGTGCACGACGTCGGCGGCGAGGTCGACTCCGGTGCTGGGGCTGTGCCAGGCCAGTTCGAAGGCCACGTTGGACAGCAGGGTGAGGTTGTCGCGGCCGGCGAGGTACGTCTCCAGCCACGCCTCCGACATCCAGTTGCGCCCAGCCTCGTGCTCTTCGTGCGCGAACTCCTCCAGAGCGCGCTGTGCCTGCGGCCCCGCCCCGGTCTCGAACGCCCGAACCGCCTGCGTCGTGCGTTCGAACTCCGCGTCGTCGAGCAGCGGCCGAACGGTGGCCAGGTAACGCTCGAGAGTCTGCGGGAGCGGCGGAACGGGTAGGCGCTTCATGTGGATTCCTCTGCGGGCCAGGGGGCTCGGCGACGGGCCCGCTCACGGCAGGCAGCGTCGCACCCCGGTTGTTGCCAGCAAGGCTAGACGCCCGACCGGGCGCGCAGAGCTGTTACAGGTTCTCGACGTCCACACATTGCGGCGCACGGCGATCCGTCCACGGACGGGGTCAGGCGCTCGCTTCGTCGCGCGCGCCAGATCCGCTCGACGCGACGGCGTCGCCCTGGCTCAGTTCTTCGTGGTACTCGCGGTACTGATCGTTGAGGGCTTTGAGTACCCACATGGTCGTCTCGATGTCGGCGACCTCGAACTGCGCGAGTGCTTCGCGGTGGTGCCGCAGAGCATCGCTGAAGAACGTTTCCGTCAGGGTTTTGCCTGCCTTGGAGAAACGCAGGATCACTCGACGACCGTCCTGCGGATCCGGCACGCGCTCGACCAGACCCGCCTTCACGAGCCGATCCACGAGATACGTCACGGCAGCGCTGGAGAGCGAAAGGTGCGCACCGACGAGCGCCGGCGAGACGTCTTGGCCGCGCAGAGTTCGCAGGTGAATGTACGCCAGCGCACGGAAATCGGTTTCGTGAAGACCACTGCCGACCGCGTTCTTGCGGGAGAGTCGGTTACCCATCTCGGCGAGGATGACGATCTCCCAAGCCAACTGTCGTTCGGCAGCATCACGGGGGGTGGTCACGCTGTGATTCTAGAACGCTTGGTCACATGCCTTCGAGTCGGGGCGCCAACTCCATGCCGCGTCTGTTCCGCGTCTGTCCGCGCCCACTCGGGTAGTCCTCGTGAGGCACATGGCTCTGTTCGCCTAGTCGACCGATGCGACCGGTCGCGCCTCTGATCGACGGCGGGAGATCTCGGTCCACACGGGGGCGTTGGTGATACCCACGTCCTCGGGCACGAACACCGGGTCGAGGCCCGCGCGGCGCTGTTTCTCGTAGTCCTTGAACACCGCGACTGCGATGCGGCTCAACAGCAAGAGGGCGACGAGGTTGATCCACGTGTAGATACCGACACCGACGTCGGCGAGGCCCCACGCGAGGTCGGAGGAGCGGAACGCGCCGAGCCCGATCGAGATCGCCAGCGCCAACTTGGCGACCATGTTCGCCGTGTGCTCCCAACGGGTGTGACGCAGCAGGTAGGCGACGTTCGTGTCGCTGTAGAACCCGAACGAGAGCAGCGTGGTGAACGCGAAGAAGAACATCGCGACGGCCACGAAGCCCGCACCCCAGCCGGGGAAGAGGCTGTCGATGGCAACCTGCGTGTACGCCGATCCCGCCTCGACGCCGGGCGCGTACTCGACGATGAGGGTGCCGTCAGGGCCTTCGACGTTGTAGCTGTTGGTCGCCAGGATCATCAGGCCCGTGGCGGTGCAGACGAACAGCGTGTCGACGTAGACCGAGAAGCCCTGGGCCAGGCCCTGCTTCACGGGGTGGCTCACCTCTGCGGCCGCCGAGGCATGGGCGCCGGCGCCCGTGCCCGCCTCCGAGGAGTAGATCGCTCGCTTGACGCCCCACATGATGATCGCTCCGAGCATGCCGCCGAACATCGCCTCTCCGCCGAAGGCGCTGCGGAAGATCAGGGCGAACATCCCGGGCACCGCGTCGGCGTTCATCGCGAGCACGACCAGCGAGATGAGGATGTAGCCGGCCGCCATGAACGGCAC
The DNA here is from genome assembly GCA_030538115.1 of Dermatophilus congolensis. Classification (GTDB taxonomy): domain Bacteria; phylum Actinomycetota; class Actinomycetes; order Actinomycetales; family Dermatophilaceae; genus Dermatophilus; species Dermatophilus congolensis_B. The sequence goes on from JAUNUP010000026.1 coordinate 25,302, forward strand.
GACGATGCCGCAGACCCAGCCGATCCGCTTCATGCCACCGAAGACGACGGCGCAGAACAGCAGAGCCGTGGCGATGCCGGTGATGCGGGGGTCGATCGACCAGGCCAGCTCGGCCGTCGAGGCGATGTTGAACGACTGGATCGAGGGACCGGTCACCGTGAACGCGAAGATGCCGGCGAGCGCGTACGCCACCGCCAGCCACTTCCAGCCGAGCCCCTTCTCGATGTAATAGGCAGGACCACCGCGGTATTCGCCGTTGATCTCCTCCTTGTAGACCTGCGCCAACGACGACTCGACCACTGCGAGCGCGGAACCGACGATCGCCGTGACCCACATCCAGAACATCGCGCCGGGGCCGCCGAAGTGGATCGCGGTGGCCACGCCGGCGATGTTACCGACGCCGACCCGACCTCCGAGGGCCATCGCGAACGACTGGAACGACGAGACGCCTTGGGCCGAATCGCCTCCGCCGACGAGGTAGCGGAACATGTCTCCGACGCGCCTGACCTGCGGCACCACCAGCCGCAGCGTGAACCACGCCCCGACCACCAGCACGAGCCAGATCATCGGGGTGCTCCACAGCACCTCGTTCACTTTCGCCGTGATGTCTTCGAGCATCCCCTGGCTCCGCCCTTGCTCGGGCCCTCCCGCGCGACGCATCGGTGTGTCCGCCCGGGGGAGGGCGATAACGCCAGAGCGACTCCCATGGTCGTTCTCGCGATTGGTGGCGAACCTACCTGCCCACACGCACGCGGCAACCGGAAAAGGGAGATTCCGCTCCCGATCACCCCATACCCGACGCGGCGTTTCGGCACGACGCCTGGGGGCGGGTCACCTTCCGCGCAGGCGGTCGAGTTCGCGGCGTTCGCGCTTGGTGGGGCGGCCGGCTCCCCTCTCCCGCACCGCAACAGGAGCGGGACGCAACTCCTTCGGCGGTGGCGGCGGGCTCTCGTCGATCACGGCTTCGGCGGCCATCGGCGCGCTGACCCGCTTGGTCAGGGTCTTCTTCACCACGAGGATCCGCTGACCCGCAGGATGCGTCACACTCACCCGGTCTCCCACGCCGACCAGCGCCGACGGCTTGGCCTTCACTCCCCCGACCGTGACGTGACCGGCCTTGCACGCCGTCGTGGCGAGCGAGCGGCTCTTATACACCCGCACCGCCCACAGCCACGAGTCGATGCGCACCCGGCCTTCGGTCATTCGCCCAGCGTAGAGGGGCAGGGCCCTTCGAGGCGTACAGCGTCGACGGCCAGGCGGCTCATCGCGGCGGTGACCATCGCGCGCACTCCCGTGTCGAGCATCGGCTGCAGCACGGGAGCGAAGAGCGGCGAGTGATTGTCAGGAAAGTCCTCGTGCTGGGTGCCGGCGGCCTCGGCGGCCGTCCATTCGTCGGGATCGAACGCGCCGAGGCTCCAGAAGCAGTACGGGGCGCCCCACGCGTCGGCGAGGGTGGAGAAATCTTCCGAACCCATCATCGGTTCGAAGGGGCGCACGTTCTCTTCACCGAGTTCGGCCACGAACGCGGCACGCACCTCGGCGGTGACACACGGGTCGTTGTTCGTGACGGGAAGGTGGTCGAAGACCTCGACGATGGGCGCGGGGGCTCCCCACGAGTCGGCCTCGGCGATGACGGCGCGCTTGAGCAGGGCCAGGCAGAAGTCGGCGATCTCGTTGTCGTAGGTACGCAGTGTGCCTTCCATCTCGGCGGAGGCAGGGATGACGTTCGTGGTCACGCCCGCCGAGATGCGCCCGATCGACAGCACGGCCGTGGAGCGGGGCGGCACCTGCCGCGACACGACTCCCTGCAGCCGCATCACCAGCGACGCGGCCATCACCACCGGGTCGATCGCGAGGTGCGGAGCGGAGCCGTGGCCCCCCTTGCCGCGCAGGGTGATACGGAAGTCGTGGCACGACGCCATGACCGGGCCGGCCGACACCTGCACCGTGCCGGCGGGACCAGGAAAAAGGTGCTGACCGAACGCGACCTCGGGCTTCGGCAGCCGCTCGGTGAGGCCATCGGTGACCATCGCCTCCGCTCCTGAGTGCGCCTCCTCCGCAGGCTGGAACACGATCACGAGCGTGCCTCGCCATTCGTCGCGAGACTCGAGCATCAGCCGCAACGCTCCCAGCACGCACGCGATATGGGAGTCGTGGCCGCAGGCGTGCATCACCGGCACCGTATTGCCGTCTTCGTCATGCGCCTGGGCCACGGAGGCGTACGGCAGGCCCGTCTCCTCCAGCACCGGCAGGCCGTCCATGTCTGCGCGGATCATGACCGTCGGCCCGTCACCGTTGCGCACCACCACGCCCAGGCCGGTCGTCGCGATGCCGGTGACAATCTCGGCGTCACCACCCCCGGGCATGGCGCGCACCTCTTCGACCACACGTTCGGCGGTCTTGTGCTCGGCCATCGACAGCTCGGGGTGCGCGTGCAGGTGCCGGTACAGCGCCTCCAGCCACTCGCGAATCCCGGGCAAGCCGGCCAGCACACGCGCATTCGCCGATGTCATGTACGCAACTCCGTTCGGTTCCCCCCTGGCGGCCGGTGGAGCGAGCCGATGCCCGGCGCCCCTGTCCATCTGTACCAGGATCACCCGCCCCGCCCCCGCCGCGGTGCGACACGCATGCAACCAAGGACCAACGTCACGCAACTCGGGGGTAGAAATCTACGTAGCTCTGACGGTAGATTTCTACCGTGGGGCTGAACATCAAGAACGAGCGCGTACACGACCTCGCCCGGCGCGCGTCACAGGTGACGGGCAAGACCCAGACGGGGGCGATCGAGGAGGCTCTGTTGAAGCTGCTGAACGAGTATGGAATCCGAGTGGAGGACGACGATCGGAAGCAGCGCGTCGATACAGTCCTCGGGCTCTTGGCAGAGATCGACCTGGAGCTCGAACGCACTGCGCCCGGTGAGATTCGGGGCGTAGAAGACCTGTACGACGATGCGACCGGGTTGCCCCGGTGATCGTCGATTCGTCCGCGATTCTCGCCGTACTTTTCGGAGAACCCGAGCGTGATGCCTTCGTCGACCTGCTGATCGACCGCGACGCGCGCATGTCGGCTGCGTCGCTGACTGAGGCCGGCATCGTGGCCGACCAGCGGTCACCTCGACTCGGCCGGGCACTCGATGCATTGGTCGACCAGTTCGACATCACCGTCGAGCCGGTCACGCGCAGGCACGCTCAATTGGCCCGAACGGCCTACCGACGCTACGGGCGCGGCACCGGCTCACCGGCGCGACTGAACTTCGGCGACTGCCTCACGTACGCGCTCGCCTCCGAGGCAGGCGAGTCGCTGCTGTTCAAGGGAGACGACTTCACCCACACCGATCTGTTGTTCGCGCACGAGGGGTACTAGGAGCTCTCATGCGCTTGTGCGGCGAGTGGCCGCGTTCGGGTGCGGGTATGCCGCTGGTGCGATAGACCGGGGGCATGAGCCCCACCGGACTCCCCCACGGCTTTCCCTCCGAGTTGATCACCGGCCTCGACGTGCGCGGCGCGTCATCTGTGTCGGGCGGCGACATCGCCTCCGCCTACCGACTCGAGACCCCCGACGGGCCCGTGTTCGCCAAGACCCACCCCCGCCCGACTCCCGGGCTGTTCGAACGGGAAGCCGCGGGACTGCGAGCGCTGCGGGAGCACGCACCGACCGCGTTGCGGGTGCCACAGGTGTTGCGAGAGTCGGCGAACGGGCTTGTGCTCGAGTGGATCCCGGAGGGAGGCCGGCGCACCGGCCACACCGAGCGCACCTTCGGTGAGGGGCTGGCGAAGCTGCACCGCACGACCTCCGACGCGTTCGGCGGCCTGGACGGGGTCGACTTCGGGTACCTCGGCTCCGCGGAGGTCGACCTCACGCCCTCCACCGACTGGGCGGAGTTCTACGTCGAACGCCGGGTCGCTCCGTTGGTGGAGCGGGCCATCGGGATGCGTCGGCTCGACCCGCACGCGCGAGACCTGCTCGACGCCGTGCGGCCCCGGGCGCAAGAACTGTGCGGCCCCGTTGAGCCACCTGCCCTGTTGCACGGTGATCTGTGGGCCGGCAATCGGTTAGTCGACTCCGAGGGCACCAACTGGCTCATCGACCCCTCCGCACACTGGGGCCACCGCGAATACGACCTCGCGATGATGCAACTCTTCGGTGGCTTCGGCGCGGAATGCTACGAGGCCTACGACGCCGAGGTCCCGCTGGGCGACGGCTGGCGCGACAGAACCCCCTGGTACCAACTGACTCCCCTGCTGGTACACGCAATCCTCTTCGGAGGCAGCTACGGAGACGCAGCCCTGAGGTCCCTGGCCAGATACGCCTGACCTCGCCGCACGCGCCCGTGCGCGAGCACGCAACCAACACTTGTGTACCGCAGAACTGACGCGAAAAAGGCGAACGTGCAGGTCAAGAGCGTTCCGCGGTACTGGCGACCCGTGGAGAAGGCGAACGCATCCCGGCCGTCAGCGGGATGTCCGCCGTGCGTCGGAGGAACTGACGCCCGCGGCTGTGCTCGGCGTGGTCGACCTCCACGTGCGCCTTGCGACCGTCGACAACGACGGTCATGACCCCGTTCGCGAACCACGGCCCCTCATCGACCGCCCAGTCGAGCCCGGTGTCCTCCACATCGACCGCCCGCGACAGCCGACGCAACGCTCCGCGCACGCCGCGCCGGTCGAAGGTCTTGTTGATCACCTTGATCGGCAGCGGAAGCGGATTGCGGAACGGCGACATCGTGAGCTGGTGAATCAACGTGCCGGGATGCGCGGTGTCGGCGATGTGCGCTTGGGCGGTATACGAGCAGTGCACGTCGCCGGAGAGGATGACGATGCTCGCAGGCGGCTCGGGCGCCCGAACCACCTGGCGGAACAGCTCAACCATCCGGTCGAACGAGGTCCGAAACGCGGGCCAGTGCTCGAGGTCGACAGCCTGGCGAATCCACTCCGCGACGGCAGCGGCAGGGCGGCCGAAGTCGCCCTCTGCGGTGGCCTCGCTGAACCCCTCCACGTGGTGGATCCCGCGCGCGAGCAGCACCGGTAGCGTCGAGCCGAGCAGGAGATGCCCGATCGGCTGACCGTTCGGAGTCGCGGTGGCCTGCTCGACGATCCACTCCCATTCGCGGTCGTCGACCATGACGCGGTGCTCGGGGTCGAGGTTGCGCGAGGCGCGGCAGTCGATGGCCACGAGCCGGATCACGGTGCCGTCGTCTCCGAAATCGCGCACGAAACTCCAGCGGGCAGTGCCGTTCTCGGCGTCGGAACGCCAGGCGAAGTCGTCGAGAGCCGCGGTGCGAGCGTCGTCGTCGGTCTCGCTGCGCACCAGCGCGAACATCTCGTCGTCGGCGAGGTGCTGCGGCGACATGTTGCCCAGGTGCTGGTAGACCCAGTACGTGCCGAACGCCCCGACTACTCGGTCGCGCCACCATGCCGTCTGCGTCACCTCGTCACGCCAGGCCTGCGAGGTGTTCCAGTCGTCGCGCAGGTCGTGGTCATCGAGCAGCATGCACGTCGGCACGGTCGAGAGCAGCCAACGCACCGGCGCGGGAGTCCAGCTCTCGTAGTAGAGCCACGTGTACTCCTCGAAGTCCCACACCTCTCCCGCCACCTCAGCTCGATCCTCGGGCGGGTCGACGTGCGTGTCGAGCAGACGCTGGGTCAGCTCGGGTGACGGCTCGTCGGCGTAGATCTGGTCGCCGGCCATGAACAACGCGTCAGGCCAGGCCTCGTACCCGGTCACGCACATGCGCTCGGCCATGGCGACGAGGGCATCGGCGCCGAACCCCTTGAGCCCCTTGGCATCGAACGGCGCCACGCGACGGCACGAGCCGAACGCCAGCCGCAGCGTGCCGTTGTCGCCGAGCGTGCGGATGACGCTGGGCGGATAGTCGGAGCCGGCCTCCGGCCAGACGGTGCTGTCGTCGAGACGTACGGAGTAGGGGTGCACGCTCCCGGAGGCGAGCCCGATGATCTGCACGAGCGCGTAGTGGTGCCCGTGGACGCTCCACGTCGGCTCGGTGACCCTGCACAAGTCACCGACCTGCACAGTCACAGCGCATGCTCGGTCGGTCTCAACCCAGATCGTGGCGTCGTTGTGCCCCACATACCGCAGCAGAGGCCCCAACAACAGGCGCGGCTCATCCATCACTTGAGGCTAGGCCGCGGCCCGGCGCCCTGCCACCCCCCACGTCGACGCATGGGTGCAGCCACGCCGATTCCGACGCCCCAGAGACTCGTTCGCGATGACTCGGAGCGACGGTCGCGCCCTGACCTCAAGCCACGTACGTGACAGGCGTGCCGCGACCTGGCGTTTCGCAATCAGCTCAGAGAGTTCGCTTGTCCTCAGGGCGTGAACTTCGCGCGCCCCTTCGCGTTCGCACGAAGCACGAACGCGGCCGCCGCCGTCAGCAGGACGGCACCGCCCAACCCCCCGGTCAGCGCACGTGCTCCGTCGTGGCCTGCCGCGAACATCCAGACGGCAGCCGCACACACGACCAGGCAGGCCCCGATCACCCACCACAGTTCGAACAGCCTGAACGCGATGGCCAGTGGGATGAAGTGCAGCGCGACGATAGCGAGCACCGCCGCCGGGATGAGTTCGTGCAGCTGGGCGCGGGCCAAGAAGATCGCGGCGAGCGGGATCGCGACGATTTCGCCTCCGGTGCCGATCCAGTACATGCGCCGGGCCTGCGCATCGACGGCCATCGTCGAGGGCCCCTGCGCGCTGCGAAGACGTGTGATGGCGACGACCAGCATCACCACGGCGAGCGCGGCACCGACGAGGAGCGGAGTCGTCGCGATGCCGTCTGCGCGACCCCACAGAAACCACGCGGTCGCAGCGATGGACAAGACAGTGGCGGAGGCCATGAGGTCGAACTGCGTCGGGCGTTCAGCGAACGGAGACGCGCTCTCCTGTGCATTAGCAGCACGTTGGGTGACGGATTCATGCTGCATACGCAGACTTCCTTCCGGAAAGCCGAGCGCCCCTGTGCGCCCGGACTGCGACCAGAATAGGCAAGGCAAAGCTGACTCAACGCTGTGGCCGCTACCGAGCTTCACCGAGGGAGGCACACGCCACCATGCCTCAGCCGCCGTCCTCGTCCTCTCGTCGCCAACACGGATAGGCGATCTGCACGCGCCTTTCTACAGTGGAAAGGTGACCTCAGCCGCTGCCCCGATTCCCGGCCCCAGTACCGTTCGAGCGGTCTCCGGCCTGGTCACGCGCGGGTTTCTCGAGGAGATGGGCCGCCAGTGGCGCACTCATGGCGACCTGTTCGAGATGCGCCTGGGCCCGCGGCGTCTGCTGGTGGCCGTGCACCCGGAGGCGGTGCGCGAGGTCACGATGAGCAACCGTCGCGACTTCGACAAGCTCGGCAGCTACGACACGGTGCGGGACTACCTCACCGGGCAGGGCCTCATCGCCAGCACCGGTGACCTCTGGAAGCGCCAGCGACGGCTGATGGCACCGATGTTCACGCCACGGGGCGTGCAGGTGTACGGCGAGACGATGCTGACGGACGCCCTCCGGCTCGCTGACCGGTGGGGTGAGCTGGCCGTCTCCGGAACGCGTGTCGACATGGGCGAGGAGATGACCGAGCTCACCGCGTCGATCATCGTGAGCGCTCTGTTCAGCTCCGACTCAACCATCGCCGGCCTGCACCAGCACGTGTCGACGATGATCGGCTACGCCAACGCCCGCGCGGGCGGCATGGCGGCCCCGACGTGGGCGCCGACCCCTGGTGCCCGTCGCTATGTCGCGGCCCGCAAGGCGGTGCACGGGTTCATCGAATCCCTTATCCGGCAACGTCGTTCGATGCCGGAGGCCGAGTGGCCGGACGACCTGCTCACCCGCCTCATGCAGGCCCGCGACGACGAGACCGGCGCGTCGATGGCCGACGACCTGCTGCGCGACGAGTCGATCACGATGTTCTTCGCCGGCCACGAAACCACCGCCCGCACCATGACTGCCACCTGGTATGCCCTGGCCACGAACCCGCACGTCGCAGTGAGGCTGCACGAAGAACTCGATGCGGTTCAGGGTGATCCGGCCGGGGTGGCGAGCGGCACGCCTCCGACCTTGGACGACCTCAAGCGGCTCCCGTACACGCTGCAGGTGGTCAAGGAGGTGCTGCGGCTGTACCCCGCGGCGCCGTTCTACGTGCGCGACGCGGTGCGCGACACCACCGTGATGGGACGTGAGGTACCCGCCGGAGCGTCGGTGATGCTGTCGCCGTACTACACACACCGACACCCTGAGTTCTGGTTCGACGCAGAGCGATTCGATCCCGACCGCTGGAAGCCGGCGCGAGAGAAGGCCCAGCACCCGACCGCGTTCCACCCCTTCGCCTCCGGCGAACGCGTCTGCATCGGGAACCACTTCTCGCTGCTCGAATCGCACATCCTGCTGGCCGTGCTGGCCCACCGCTACGCCCCCCAACTCCCGGCGGGCTTCACCCCGAAATGGAAGATGGACGGCGTACTGACCTCGGCAAACGGAATGCCGATGACCATAACCCGCCGCTGACCGAGCGGGGCACCGGAAACTGAACCTTCCGATCGGAAAGAAAACCCTCTGATTGGGCAGAAGGACTTCCGCGCCTATGAAGCCATCGTCCGGTCGAGGTGCCCAGCATCGACGAGCGCGGCGTGCGGGTGCTCTCAGGAGGCGTGGCCTAATGTCGATACAGTGAATATGGCTTCTCGACACCTCACGATGGTCACGGCGGCGCTGATGGGGTTGGGCCTCGCGGGAGCTGTGGCTTCCCCGAGCGCGTCGGCCGCTCCGGCTGCGAAGAAGTACGCGAACTGCGCTGCTCTGAACAAGGTGTATCCGGCCGGAGTGGGGCTACCCAAGGCCAAGGACAAGGTCTCCAAGCGCTCGAAGCCGGTCACCAACTTCACGAAGAACGCCAAGGTCTACAACCTCAACAAGGCCAGGCTCGACCGCGACAACGACGGCATCGCCTGCGAGCGACACGTAAAGGCACCCGCGAAGAAGGCCAGGTAAGAAGGCGTCGCTCGCCTCTGTCCTCGGTTCGGGGACGACGCGGGAGTCGGGGGCCTACGGGAGGAGCGCGGCCAGGGCGGTCGCTACCGGGCCCGTTGTTGCGTCGCGCCAGCCCTCGCCTGCCCACAGATGCACTCGCGATGGGTCGTCTGCTGCGGCCGATGCCGAGCGGATTCCCCTCGTCAGGTAGTGCAGCGCCGGGTAGCCGGAGGGGGCCACGTCGGTGAACCGTCTCGTGAAGTCGTTCACCAGGGCCCTTGCAGCGCGACCCGTGAACGCGCGCGTCAGCACAGTTCGGTCGAACTGCGGATCCGCGAGGGCGTTCTTGTGCACCTGCGAGGTGCCCGCCTCGTCGCTGCGCATCAGCATCGTGCCGACCACTACCGCGTTGGCTCCGGCTGCGAGCACGTCTCGCACCTGGTCGGCGCTCGAGATGCCGCCTGCCGCGAGTAGCGGTAGTGCGACCTCCGCGCTGACGCCGCGGATCAGTTCAGTGAGGGGCAGGTCGGGTGGGAGGGCGGTTCCGTCCCAGATGCCCGAGTGACCTCCCGCCGCGAAGCCCTGCACGGCGAGGCCGTCGACGCCCGCCTCCTGCGCGGCTCGCGCCTCCGCCACGGAGGTCACCGTCTGCAAGGTGAACGAGCCCGCCTCACGGAGTCGTCGGATGTCGGCGACCGGAGGGAGACCGAACGTAAAGCTGAGCACGGGCACCGGATCTGCCACCAGCGCATCGACCTTCGCGGCCCACAGGTCATCGCCGTCTTCGTTGAGCTCGGGAAGTGTCTGGCCGAGCTCCGCGGCGATCGGAGCGAGGTGCTCGGCGTACGCGAGGTAGTCGCCGGGGGTGATCGGCACCGGGTTGGGCACGAACAGGTTGACGCCGAACGCCTGCACGCCGGCGTCCCTGACCTGCGCGATCTCCCCGGTCATCCCCTCGACCGTCTTGTACCCCGCCGCGAGTTGCCCGAAATGACCAGCCCGAGAGGCGGACACGACCAACGCGGGCGTCGTGGGCCCACCGGCCATCGGCGCCGCGAACACGGGGGCAGCGTCAGCGAGCAACTTCGGAAATGCCATGAGAACTCCTTGGCGGCAACGAAACCGATACGACGGTGCCTCCAGTCTGCGACTTCGGTTGCCCCACGCGGTACAGGACGATGTGACCGCGCCGGTCTCGTTGAGGCAGGAGCCGGCTTCGCCGGCAGTCACATGGCACATGTTTCGCATTCAGATCGCCTACCAGCGAGAGTGCCATGAGACACATCTTCGGTCATCGTTTCACGCGACCGGCCTATTCTCCCGGGGGCTGCTCGGTTTCGGTTCTTGATGCTGCCCTTACCGTTGATGCAATCCGTACCTCGGCTGCAGGAGGTCATCGTGGCAGCGAAATCGCTCACCTTCGATACCCGGCTCGAGCCGTTCGGGCCTGCGTGTGCCGTGATGCTCTCCGATGAGCAGGTCGCCGAGCTCGGCGGGGGTAAGCGAGCGGCCGTCATCGTGACGATCGACGGGAAGTCTGCGCCGCTACGACTCGCCGTGATGGGCGGTAAGAACTGCATCGGTCTGTCGAAAGCCAGCCGCGCGCTGCTCGGCGTGGAGATGGATCAGCAGGTCACAGTGACCGTCACGCTCGACGAGGCGACTCGCGAGGTCGAGTTGCCGCCGGAGTTGACGACGGCGTTCGCGAAGGACACAGCGCTCGCCTCCGCGTTCGAGGCCTTGGCCTATACGCACCGCAAGACCTTCGCGACCTGGGTAGGCGAGGCAAAACGCCCCGAGACCCGCGCACGCCGCGCCGCGGAGGCGGTCGAGATGATCCGAGAGGGCCGCACCCGGCAGTGACCTCCGCCCGTCAGGAGACGGAGAATGGAGTGATGAAGACGTCTCCGCGCAGGATCACGATCATCGGCGGCGGCATCGGTGGGCTCACCCTGGCTGCTGCGCTCGACCCCTCCCGGTTCGAGGTGACGTTGCTGGAGGCCGACCCGCGCAGACGGCAATTCGGGGCGGGCGTCGGCCTGTGGAACTCGGCGCGCAGGGCTTTGCGTCGCATCGGGGCCTGGTCGGCGCTGTCGAACGAGACCGGCGAGTCGCCCGCGACCGGGACATTGCACGACATCCACGGGCGTCCCCTCACACGCCTCAAGGGGCTCGACCTGCACATCGTCGAACGGCCCCGGTTGCTCTCGGCGATCGAATCGGTGGTGCCCGCCTCCGTGCAGCAGGTCACCGCACAGGTCGACGACCCCACCTCCGTCGACGGTGATCTCGTCATCGGGGCCGACGGGGTCCGCAGCCGCGTACGGGGGCTCGTGTACCCGCGCGGAGCCGAACGCATCGAGACCCCGTACGTCGCCCTCCGCGGCATCGCGCCCGCCGCACAGACAGGTGACCTCGGCGAGTACTGGGGGCCGGGGCAGTTGTTCGGACTCGCACCGATGGCCGACGGACGCGGCTACTGGTTCACGACCCACCGCAGTTCCCTCGGGCCTGAGCCCCTCGACGTTGATGCCGTGGCCGACGAGGCTCGAGTCGTGTTCGCCTCCGCGGCCCCCGCTGTGCGGCAGTTGCTCAAGACTGCTGGTCACACCACTGGCGTGAACGCGACACGGATGTGGATCGCTCCCCCGATGCCGCGGTACGCCTCCGGAAGGTACGTCGTCATCGGCGATGCCGCCCACGCGAGCCTGCCCAACCTCGGACGCGGGGCCTGCGACGCCGTTCTCGACGCGGTGAGCCTTGCGCGGGTGTTGAACAAGGGTGGGTCACTGGCAGCGTGGCAGGCACGACGGCTGCCATTCACTCAAGGGGCACGCGTGGCAGCGAGCGGGATCATGCGGATGGCGCTGCTCGACTCCGGGCACGGGGTGCGGAACGCGGCGCTGAGCACCGTAGGGCGGGTGCTGTGAGAAGCCGTCCCATGGCACCTTCGCTGGCAGGCAACGAATTTCGATGACATGTGCCATGGGACGCCACCGGGCGGGGTGAGCCACGAAGTCACCTTGTCCGCCGGGGTCCCATGGCACATGTTCGTGGCTGCCTCATGTACCAGCAGAGGTGCCATGGGACGGGAGCCGGGCGGGGACGGGGGCCGAGGAGCCTCGTCCCCGCTTGTGGGTCAGGCGGTCTTCAGGTCGTCCGCGACTCGGTAGTCCGCTGCCGTTGCCGCTGCTATCTGGTCCAGCGTCACTCCGTCGACGACCTCCACCAGGGTCAGGCCGTTTTCGTCTCTGTCGAAAACGCCCAGCTCGGTGATGATGCGGTCTACGCAGTGCATGCCCGTCGTCGGGAGGGTGATCTCTTTGACGATCTTGCTCGAGCCGTCCTTCGCCACCTGATCCATCAGCACGACGACGCGGCGGGCGCCGATGACGAGGTCCATCGCTCCGCCCATGCCCTTGACCATCGCTCCCGGAACCATCCAGTTCGCGATGTCACCGGCTGCGTTGACCTCCATCGCTCCCAAAATCGCCAGGTCGATCTTGCCGCCCCGGATCATCGCGAAACTCAGCGCGGAGTCGAAGAACGCCGACCCCGGCAGGGTCGTCACCGTCTCCTTGCCCGCGTTGATGAGGTCGGGATCCACGTGATCGGGATGCGGGTAGGGGCCGATGCCGAGCAGACCGTTCTCCGACTGCAGCGTCACCGTCACACCCTCGGGAACGTAGTTCGGCACCAGCGTCGGCAGGCCGATGCCGAGGTTCACGTACTGCCCGTCACGCAGTTCGAGAGCCGCCCGAGCAGCCATCTCGTTACGCGACCGCCCCAGCCGCACCGGCTTGTCCATCGATGTAGCGCTCATCGCTGCCCCTCCGATGGCGGGTTCGTTGTGACCTTCTCTACCCACTTCGTCGCCTCTACTTGTTCGGGGGTCAGCTCGACGAGGCGGTGGACGAAGACGCCCGGCAGGTGGATGTCGTCGGGAGCCAGTTCGCCCACCTCGACGACCTTCTCCGCCTCCACCAGGCACACCCGGCCGGCCATCGCGGCCAGCGGGTTGAAGTTGCGGGCCGTCTCGTTGAACCGCAGGTTGCCGCTCTTATCCGCCACGGCAGCGCGCACGAGCGCGTAGTCGGCCTCGATCGCCTGCTCGAGTACGTACGTGTGTCCGCGGATCTCGCGTGTCTCCTTCGGAGGCGACGCCAGTGCCACGCTGCCGTCGGGGTTGTACCGCCACGGCATCCCGCCGTCAGCCACGTACGTGTGCACGCCCGTGCGCGTGAAGAACGCCCCGATGCCCGAGCCGCCCGCGCGCATCCGCTCCGCCAGCGTGCCCTGCGGGGTCAACTCCACCTCCAGCTCACCGGAGAGGTACTGCCGCGCGAACTCCTTGTTCTCGCCCACATAGGAGGCGACGATGCGCCGCAACCGGCCCCGCTCCAACAGCATCCCCAGGCCCTTGCCGTCGACCCCGGCGTTGTTGGAGAACACCTCCAATTCACCCACACCGCGCTCGGTCAACGCCTCGATCAGCACCTGCGGGATGCCGCACAACCCGAACCCGCCCGCAGCGATCGACGCCCCCTGAGGGATGTCGGCCACCGCCTCGGCAGCTGTCATCAACTTGCTCGACATCAGCTCTCCTCACCGACAACGGCCGCGCGACGGACACCGACGGCCACGTTCACTGTGACCTGCAGCTTCGCAGACATCACGCCTCCTCGCCCGCGAGCAGCTTCACAGACACCTCGCGCATCTCGACCTTGCGGATCTTGCCGGTGACGGTCATCGGAAACTCGTCGACCACGTGTACGTAGCGCGGGATCTTGTGTCGGGCGAGCTTGCCTTCGGAGAACTCGCGCAGCGCCTCCGGAGTCATGGCCGGAGCGCCGGCCTTGAGCCGCACCCACGCCATGAGTTCTTCGCCGTATTTCTCGTCGGGTACGCCGATGACCTGCGCGTCGAGCACGTCGGGGTGGGTGTAGAGAAACTCTTCGATCTCGCGCGGGTAGATGTTCTCGCCGCCGCGGATCACCATGTCTTTGATACGGCCGGTGATCTGCACGTAGCCGTCGTCGTCCATGACGGCTACGTCGCCGGTGTACATCCAGCCGTCCTTGATGCTCTCTTCGGTCTTGTCGGGCTGGTTCCAGTAGCCGAGCATCACGCTGTAGCCCTTGGTGCAGAACTCCCCCGCCTGGCCACGAGCAGCGACGCCGCCGGTGGCGGGGTCGATGATCTTGATCTCCAGGTGCGGCCCGACCTTGCCCACGGTGCCGACGCGGCGTTCGAGGGAGTCGTCACTGCGGGTCTGCGTGGAGACCGGCGAGGTCTCGGTCATGCCGTAACAGATCGACACCTCCTCCATGTTCATCCGGTCGATGACCTCGCGCATCGTCTTCTCCGGGCACGGCGAGCCCGCCATGATGCCGGTGCGCAGCGTCGACAGGTCGTAGCTGTCGAAATCTGGGAGCGCCAGCTCGGCGATGAACATCGTCGGCACGCCGTAGAGGCTCGTGCACTTCTCCTGCGACACGGCTCGCAGGCTCGCGGCCGGGTCGAACGACGGCGCCGGAATGACCATGCACGAGCCGTGCGTCGTGCATGCGAGGTTGCCCATCACCATGCCGAAGCAGTGGTAGAAGGGCACCGGGATGCAGACGCGGTCGTTCTCGGTGTAATCGATCGTCTCGCCGACGAAGAAGCCGTTGTTGAGGATGTTCGTGTGCGAGAGCGTCGCACCCTTCGGGAATCCTGTTGTGCCGGAGGTGTACTGGATGTTGATCGGGTCTTCCGGAGACAGGGTGGCGCGTACCTCGGCGAGCACCGACTCGTCGATCGGCCCGGCCATCATCGCCTCCCACTCCTCGTCACCGAAGAGCACGACGAACTCCAGGTCGGGGCAGTTGGGCTGCACCTGCGCGAGCATGCCCGTGTAGTCGCTGGTCTTGAACTGCGGTGCCGCGATGGCGGCCCGGATGCCCGCCTGCTTGAGCACGTACTCGAGTTCGTGCGTGCGGTAGGCGGGGTTGATGTTGACGAGCACGGCACCGATCTCGGCGGTGGCGTACTGCACCATCGT
>JAUNUP010000027.1 GCA_030538115.1 Dermatophilus congolensis
TAGCTCAACGGATAGAGCATCTGACTACGGATCAGAAGGTTAGGGGTTCGAATCCCTTAGGGCGCGCCACCAGCCGCAGGTCACCGAGTGACCTGCGGCTTTTTCGTGCCCGTCGACGGCTCGCGTATCGCGACGCCCGGGCGGCGCGCGCCCCCTCGGGGGCGTCAGTACGTCGCCGACGAGGGTGAGTCGTTCCGCCGTCCGGGCGATCTCGCCGACGCCCGTCGGCTGCCGCAGTAGGGCCGATACCGTACGTCTTGGTCTCAAACGGACGTGAGGTGTACGCACCGAATAAACTCGGGCGTGAGGCTTAAAAATGAAAGGGGTCTGCATGAGGTACGTCGGCATCGTGGGCAATAACGCGACCACATCCACTAACCGCACCTTGCTGCATTACATAGCGAAACGCTATTCCGATCAGGCTGAGTTCGACGTCCAAGAGATACGTCCGCTGCCTGCCTTCAAAGCTTCGGATGACGAAGCGACGCCGGCCGAGGTGCAGGTGCTCGTCGATGCGATCGCCGGATGCGACGGCGTGATCATCGCGACCCCGGAGTACAACCACACGATCCCCGCACCCCTGAAGAGTGCCCTCGAGTGGTTGAGCTGGTCGGGCAGCGTGATGCGCGGAATGCCGGTGATGATCGTCGGAGCCTCGTACGGTCGCCTCGGCACTTCGCGAGCGCAGCAGCATCTGCGCGACATCCTCACCAGCCCCTGGCTGCGTGCGCGGGCGCTTGCGTCGGAGTACCTGCTCGACGGCTCGCTCACAGCGTTCGACGACAACGGCGATCTCGTGGACCCGGCCGATGTGGAGGCGCTCGATTCGCACTTCGCCGAGTTTCAGGCTTTCACCCAGATCATCAAAGACGTCAACGCCAAGGAAAGGGCATTGTGATGATGAAGCTCATCGGCGTCGTCGGATCCAATGCCGACTTCTCGTACAACCGCGTTCTGCTGCAATACATCAAGAAGCATTTCGCCGATCAGTTCGATCTCGAAATCCTCGAGACGCGGGACTATCCGATGTTCGACGCGAGCAGCGACGAGAGCGACAACGAGTTGCTCACATCGACGGCTGACAAGATCGAACTCGCCGACGGTGTCATCCTGGCGACTCCCGAGTACAACCACTCGGTACCTGCAGCCTTGAACAGCTTCATCGAGTGGTTCTCGCATGACCTGCACCCGCTGGCCGGCAAGCCGGTGATGATCGTCGGCGCCTCCAGTGACGTGCAGGGGTCGTCGCGTGCCCAGCTCCACCTGCGCCAGATTCTCGATGCCCCGGGTGTCGACGCCCTCGTGATGCCGGGCTTCGAATTTCTGCTCGGCACGGCACACGAAGCGTTCGACGAGTCAGGCGACATCAAAGACCAGAACACGGTCGCCTTCCTCGAGTCGTGCGTCAAACGGTTCCAGCGTTTCCTCGGCATCGCCAACCTGCTCAACCTGCCCGAAGACATCCAGTTCGAGCCGGGGACCTACGAGGTCACTGCACAGGGCTACAACGGCAGGCTGCCCATGACCGTGACCTTCGGGCGCGACCGCATCGAGGACATCTGGATCGACACGACGGGTGAGACCGAGGGCATCGCCGACGTGGTGTTCACGCGCATTCCCGAGCAGATCATCGCCGGGCAGACCCTCAACATCGACACCGTCTCGGGCGCCACCTCCACCAGCCAAGGCGTGCTCGACGGCGTTGCCGACGCGGCTCGGCTCGCGAGTGCCGACCCGGCGATCCTGCGCAACCGTCCGCAGCCGTCGAAGGCATCGGTCTCGGCGCCCACCGTCATCGAGACCGATGTCGTCGTGGTCGGCGGAGGCGGTGCAGGCCTCGCCGCAGCGGCGTCTGTGATCCAGAGCGGCAAGAAGGTCGTGCTGCTCGAGAAGTTCCCCTCCGTCGGCGGCAACACCGTGCGCACCGGCGGACCCATGAACTCCGCCGACCCGACGTGGCAGAACACGTTCGCAGCCCTGCCGGGCGAG
This sequence comes from Dermatophilus congolensis, assembly GCA_030538115.1. GTDB lineage: Bacteria > Actinomycetota > Actinomycetes > Actinomycetales > Dermatophilaceae > Dermatophilus > Dermatophilus congolensis_B. The sequence goes on from JAUNUP010000027.1 coordinate 1,990, forward strand.
GACACCACGCTCCGAGGCATGCTCGACCTGCCCGACTCCGAGATCGACCCCGAATACCTCGACGATTTCCACGAGTTGCAGAACCAGATCCGCAGCTACTTCGACGATGTCGAGCGGGCCGAGCGCGCCGAGAACAGTGACAAGCCGGGCGAGTACCTCTTCGATTCGTCGCTGTGGCACCGGATGCAGACGTACCTCGGCGGCAAGCGCACCGACCTCACGGGCACCCGCACGTACGGCGACTACGACCTCGTCAAGTCGCTCACCGACAACGTGCTCGACTCCGTGCACTGGCTCGAGGAGATCGGGGTCGAGTTCGACTACGGCGAGGTGTCGATGCCGGTCGGCGCGCTCTGGCGGAGGGGCCACAAGCCCGTCGCGAACGAGGGGTACGCGTACGTCAAGGCACTGAGCACGTGGGTCGAGAACCACGGCGGCGACATCCGCACGGAGACGGACGTGACGAAGCTCGTCGTCGAAGACGGACGGGTCGTGGGTGTCGAAGCCGTCAGCGGCGACCAGCGGGTCGTCGTTCGCGCCGGCGCGGTGGTGCTGGCCAGCGGCGGCTTCGGCTCCAACACGAAGATGCTGCAGAAGTACAACACGTACTGGGAGGAGATCGCCGACGACACCACGACGTCGAACTCGCCCGCGATTCAGGGTGACGGCATCAACCTCGGCCTCCAGGCGGGCGCTGCACTGGTCGACATGGGCTTCATCCAGATGCTGCCCACCTGCGACCCGAAGACCGGGGCGTTGTTCACCGGTCTGCAGGTGCCACCGGCGAACTTCGTCATGGTCAACCAGCAGGGCAGGCGATTCGTCAACGAGTTCGGCAGCCGCGACGAGATCTCGAAGGCGGCCATCGCCAACGGCACGCTCTACTACCTGATCGCCGACGACGAGATCAAGAAGACCGCCTTCAACACCAACCAGCAGAAGCTCGACGAGCAGGTGGCGAAGAACGACGGCACGCTCTACCGCGCCGACACCTTGGAGGAGCTCGCGGTGCAGATCGGCCTCGACCCGCAGGTTCTCGTCGAGGAGATCGGCAAGTACAACTCCTACGCCGATGCCGGGCACGACCCGGAGTTCAACAAGTCGGCCTTCGACCTCAAGGTCGTGCAGCCGCCGTTCTACGCGACTCCGCGTCGACCGGCCGTGCACCACACGATGGGCGGCTTGAAGATCAACACCCGTACCGAGGTGTTGAACGACGAAGGAGAGGTCATTCCAGGCCTGTACGCGGCCGGCGAGGTGAGCGGCGGTATCCACGCGGGCAACCGTCTCGGCGGCAATGCGTTGGCCGACATCTTCACCTTCGGCCGGTTCGCGGGCACCAACGCGGCGACGTTCGCCGGTTAGGCGGCGCTGAGAGGCAACGCGGATGAGGATCGGGACCGTACACGTGCACCTCATGGGAACAGTCATCGAGGTGAAGGTGGAGGCCGACGATCCCGATCCTCTCCTGCGTGACGCGGTCGACAGGCTGCGCGTCTACGAACATAGGTTCAGCGCCAACGATCCGGTCTCGGAGCTCGGCGCCGTCAACCGGGCTTCGGGGCGTGCGCCTGTCACCGTGCATCCCGAGCTGTTCGAACTGATCGCGGCCGGCCTGGAGCACAGCCGGGCGCCCGACTCGATGCTCAACATCGCCATCGGTCCGCTGGTGCAGCTCTGGCGCATCGGTTTCGCGGATGCCCGCGTGCCCCGCCAGAGCGAGATCGACGCCGCCCTCGAACTCTGCGACCCGGGCGAGGTCGACCTCGACGAACGCAGCCGGAGCGTGTTCGTGCGTCGGCCCGGAGCGCGGTTGGATCTGGGGGCGCTCGCCAAGGGGCACATCGCAGACCTGCTCATCGCCCGCGTGGCTGAGCAGGGCGTACGGTCCGCGATGGTCAACCTGGGCGGCAACGTTCTCGCCTACGGCCCGTCTCCTCGCCAGGAGGACGGCTTTTGGCGGGTCGGGCTGCGCCATCCCGTACACCCGGAGGGCGTATTGGGGCAGCTGAGCATCGAGCAGGGATCCGTGGTGACGTCCGGCGTCTATCAACGCACGCTGACCAGCGGCGATCGGGTCTTTCACCACATTCTCGACCCGCGCACCGGGCATCCGGTCGAGACCGACGTGACCTCGCTGACCGTCGTCTCGCCCCGCTCCGTGGACGGCGAAATCTGGACGAGCCGGCTCTTCGGGCAGGGCGTGTCCACGATTCTGCAGACGGTGACGGCGCAGCCCGACTGCGAGGCGATCGTCATCACCGACGACCTTCGCCTCTACGCGACGGGTGGCCTGCGGGACACAATCGACGTGCTCACCGAACAGTGATGCCCCGGTCGCAGGTGCCTGCGGCCGGGGCATCACACGCCTGACGGTCAGGCTGCGGAATCGCCTCGGGTGCGCTCGACCTCGCGGAATGCCTGGTCGGCGAGTTCACCTGTCGAGGTCGGTGCGTCGCCGCTGCCCTTCGCCTCGGAGGCGTAGCGCGCGATCTCGTCGGCCACACCACCCAGGGGAGTCGCCAGCAACTCGCGGACTCCGGTGTCGAGCAGACGCGTGAACTGTAGGTACAGCTCACACTGGCTCGCCGTAGGCACGTGGCAGTCGAGCGCCTCGACCTGCAGCACGAAGTCGCGCAGACGGAACACCTCGCGCGCGACGACGTAGGCCTTGACCGCCTCCGCCAGGGTTGCGCCCGTGTCTTCCATCGCGCGGAGCACGAACGTGATGCCGCCCCGGTTGACGACGGAGTTCGACAGCCTGGTCGCGATGATCTCGCGCCGCAGCGGGTGCCCCTGCAGGGCATCGGTGAACTCACGTAGCGGCTCGGGGAAGTACTCGGCCAACTCCTGCTCGAACCACGGGTCGTCGGGCAGGGTCGTGTCGAGCAGTTGCGCTTCGATCGTCAGCTTCGCGTAGGCGACCAGCACGGCCAGTTCGGGCGAGGTGAGGCCGCGCCCCTTCTCGCCACGACGAACCAGCTCGTCGCTCGACGGCAGGGCCTCGAGGTCGCGGTCGAGGCCGCCGTGCTCCTCCAACCACGTCATCAGACGCTCGTAGGCCGCAGACATCTCGGCGCCCTCGTGCCGCGCGTTCGCGAGCAATACGTTCTGCTCGTAGTTGGTGCGCAGCACCTTCTCGGCGACCTCGTCGGTCATCGAGCGCAGCAGCTCATCGCGCTGCGGGCGGGTCATGCGGCCCGCAGCCTCGACCGTGCCGAGGAGGATCTTGATGTTGACCTCCTGGTCGGAGGAGTCGACTCCGCCGGAGTTGTCGATCGCGTCGGTGTTGATGCGGATGCCGTTCTGCGCGGCCTCGATACGGCCGCGCTGGCTCGCGCCGAGATTGCCGCCTTCGCCGACGACGCGGCAGCGCAAGTCGGCTCCGTTGACGCGGATGGCGTCGTTGGCGCGGTCGCCGACCTCGCTGTTCAGCTCGTCGGTCGCCTTGATGTACGTGCCGATTCCACCGTTCCAGAGCAGGTCGACGGGGGCCACGAGGATCGCCCGCATGAGCTCGGCCGGGGTGGCGTGCCCGTCGGCGAACGCGTTGCCGAGGCCCAGCGCCTCACGCATCTGCGGGGTCACGTCGATCGACTTGGCGCTCCGTGGAAAGACACCGCCGCCTGTGCTGATGAGCGACGTGTCGTAGTCGGCCCAGGACGAGTGCGGCAGGGCGAACATGCGCTCTCGCTCCGCGAACGACGTCTCGGGGTCGGGCGTCGGGTCGATGAAGATGTGCCGGTGGTCGAACGCCGCCACGAGCTTGAGGTGGCGGCTGAGCAGCATGCCGTTGCCGAACACGTCTCCGCTCATGTCGCCGACGCCCACCACGGTGAAGTCGGTGGTCTGGGTGTCGATGTCCATCTCGAGGAAGTGGCGCTTGACCGACTCCCAGGCACCGCGCGCGGTGATGGCCATGCCCTTGTGGTCGTAGCCGCTCGACCCGCCGGAGGCGAACGCGTCGCCGAGCCAGAAGTCGTACGCGGCCGAGACCTCGTTGGCCAGGTCGGAGAACGACGCCGTGCCCTTGTCGGCCGCGACGACGAGGTAGGTGTCGTCGGCGTCGTGGCGCACAACACGCTCGGGGTTCACGGTCGCGCCGTCGCGGATCGTGTCGGTCACCGTGAGGAGTGCGCCGACGAACTGCTCGTAGGCCGACCGCCCGGCGGCCAGCCAGGCGCCACGATCCTTCTGCGGGTCGGGCAGGTTCTTGGGACAGAAGCCGCCTTTCGCGCCCGCGGGCACGATCACGGAGTTCTTCACCATCTGCGCCTTGACCAGGCCCAAAACCTCGGTGCGGAAGTCGTCGCGACGGTCCGACCAGCGCAGGCCACCGCGGGCGACCTTGCCGAACCGCAGGTGCACGCCCTCCAGGCGTGGGCTGTAGACCCAGGCCTCGACGAGCGGGCGCGGCGCCGGCAGGTGTGGCACGAGCCCCGGGACGAGCTTGAACGCGACCGCCTCCGGGGGCAGACCGTCGGCGGGCTGGTAGAAGTTCGTGCGCTGACCTGCACGGATGACATCGACGTAGGCGCGGATCATCGTGTCGTGGTCGAGGCTCGGCACGTTCTCGAGTGCGGCCTCGATCCCCTGCGCCGCAGCGTCTTCGAGCTGCTCCCGACCGGTCGCGTCAGCGCCATCGGTGCCGTCAGCGGCCAGCGCGAAGCGGGCCTCGAACAGCGAGACGAGGTGTCGGGCGATCTCGGCGTTCTCGACGAGCGCGGCCTCGAGGTAGTTGAGCGAGTACGGAGTGGTCTGCCGCAGGTACGTGGCGACCAGGCGAAGCACGACCACCTGCATCCACGTGAGGTTCGCGGTGCCGACGAGCTGGTTGAGCGGGTCGCTCTCGGCGCGGCGTCGCCACACGGCGAGGAAGGCGGGCAGGAACCCGGCTTCGGGGCCGGTGCCGCTGCGCCAGAACGACTCCTCGGCCGCGATGCCGAAGTCGAGGATGTAACCCTGCGATCCGTCGTTCGCGACGACGCGGGTGGTGCGCTCGTCGAGCACCCGCAGACCGAAGTCGAGCAGGATCGGCAGCACCTCGGTGAGCTCCAACGCACGGGCGGAGTAGAGGCGCAGCCGCCGCGCCCCTGCGGCACCGTCGAGCTCCTGGTAGAGCCCGGCGCGCAGACCGGCGTCGGCCGTCGTGTCACCACTCGTGTCACCGCTGGTGTCAGAGACGGTGAGCGCTTCGAGGTGGCTCACATCCACCGCCGACATGCGCGGGCTGTGCTGGGCCTTGTACGCCTCGTCGAATCCGTCGGCCCACCGCTGGGCGAGGCGTGCGGCCTCCACTTCGCCGAACTCGGCGATGAGCGCGTCGCGCCATTCGCCGTGCCAGGTACGCACGGCGGCGCGGATCCACTCCTGCACCACGTCGAGGTCGACGGTCGGCGCATCGACGCTGTCGCGGCGGATGACGAAGTGCAGGATTGCCATGGTCGAATCGCTCACGCGCACCGAGTGTTCGGCCGCGGTGCCGTGGTAGGCGCGCATGAGTATCGCCTCGATGCGCTCGCGCACGCGGGGCGTGTAGCGGTCGCGGGGCAGCACCACGAGGCACGACGTGAACCGTCCGAAGGCGTCGGGACGCGCGAACAGCAGTGTGCGGCGGTGGAATCGGGAGGCGATGATCCGCGTCGTCACCTCGGCGAGGTAGCCCACGTCGCTCTGGAAGAGGTCGTCGCGCGGGTACCGCTCCAGCAGGTTGACCAGACGGGTGCCGGCGTGGCTGTCGGCTTCGAGGCCGGCCCGCTCCAGCACCTGGCCCACCTTCGTGGCGATCACCGGGATCTCGAGCACGGAGGAGTGGTGTACCGCCGAGGTGAACAGGCCGATGAAGCGGTGTTCGCCGTTGACGCGGCCCTGCTCGTCGAACGTCTTCACGCCCACGTAGTCGAGGTGCGCCGCGCGGTGCACGGTCGACATGGCGTTGGCCTCGGTGATGATCAGCAGTTCGGGGTCGAGGGCCTTGTCGAGCAGCACACCGGAGAGGGGGCGCGTGGGAGTGCCGCCGTCGCCGCGCATGAGCCCGAGGCCCGAGCCCGGCACCTGCACGAGCGCGGTGCCACCGTCGTGCTCCTGCAGTTCGTACCGGCGGTAGCCGAGAAAGACGAAGTGATCGCGCACCAGCCAGTCGAGCAGCTCGGCGACCCGGCCGCGTTCGTCGGCACCGACCGCAGCGGGGGAGTGCGCCAGACCCGCGCTGATCTCTTCTGCCCGCTCGACCATGGCCCGCCAGTCGGCGACCGCGGCCTCGACCTCGTTCACGACCCCGCGCACGGTCTCGGCAAGTGTGTCGAGCGCCTCCTGGCCACCGGCCCGGGGAACCTCGACCGACACCCACGACTCCGCGATGCCGTCCTCGTTCTCGAATCCGGTGATCAGGCCGGCGTCGTCGCGCTGCACCCGCAGAATCGGGTGCACGAACAGCCGGATCTCCTCGCCGAGCCGGTCGAGCAGCACGGTGATGGAGTCGACGATGAACGGCGCGTCATCCGTGACCACCTGGATCACGGTGTTGCCGGGCGCCCACCCGTGGGTCTCGACGCGCGGCGTGAACGCCTGCACCGCGGTCTGACCGGGGGTGCGCTCGCGGGCCAGAGCAAGGTGGGCGAGCAGGGCACCGAGCAGGTCTTCGGAGCTGCGCGCGGCGAGGTCTTCGGTGAGAACGTGCCGGTAGTACGCCTCGATGAGGGCCGGCGTGGCGGTCGAACCGGGGCCGATCAGGGCGCCGACCTCGGTCAGAATCGCAGACCGACGTTCATCCTGTGTGCTCATCCCCGTCTCCTCATGGGCCTTACCTGGTCACCGCCGACGGCGGCATGACTTCACGAATGTTCTCGACCCTATTGGTCTCGGCGGTTCGGAGGCGGCGGGTTGCGCGGGTTGGGATTGTGGTGGTCGCGACGCCCACACCCACGGTTGACGCTTCTTCAGGTGCTGTTCAGACTCGGGAAGGCGGACGTTTGCGTCGAGACGGAGGTGCGCATGTCCCGTGCCGTTGAAGACGAGCAGGGTGGTTCGCGAGGTGGGTGGCCCATGTTGGCCACGGCCTCGGGCCTTCTCGCGCTCGCCGGCTTCGGTGGCCTCGGCGTGGTGCTCGTGAACGCGGCGACCGAAGCGGACAGGGTTGCGGTGCAAGGAGATCCGTCTGTACCGGAGGCGGGGCAGGCGACGGGATGGGACTACGAGAACGACGAGATTCTGCCCGCGATACTGCCGAACGTGCTGTACCCGGCCGAGCCCGCTCCGGGCACGTTCGAGGCACGTGATTGCGTGACCGATGACGTTTCGCTGGTCAACCACGGCTGGCAGTCGACCGAGCAGCGGCGAGCCACCAGGATCACGGCTACGAACGTCTCCGGCGTGACGTGCAAGGTCGAGGGATGGCCGAGCCTGGTCATCGAACAGGGCGAGCCGATGCGTCTCGCGTTCAAGCAGATGTCGAGGGCCGCGAACGGCGAGCCGGTGCCGGCGCCGAGCCTCATTCTCGAACACGGGCACAGCATGACCACCACCCTCATCTGGACACGAGCGCCGGCGGTGGACGCGAAGACCCCCCAGCGTCTGACCCTGCGCGTCGGTCGCCACCCCGAGGCCCGCGAGGTGCCCCTCTCCAAACCGCCTGCACCGTTCGACATCGCCGCGGGAGGAGTGATCGAGCAGACACCGTGGCAACCGGCGCAGTCGTCCTCGCCTGGGTGATCGCTACGGAGGCGGGAAGGTGCCCACCGGCTCTTCCTGGATTTCGATCTCGAACGTGTTCATCACTCGCGCCACCATCATGTAGAAGCCAATGAGCAGCACCAGTTCGACCAGGTGGGAGTCGTCGAACACCGCGCGGATCGCGTTGAAGACGTCGTCAGCGGCAGTCGTGGTGTGGAAGACCTCGTCGGTGAATCGCAACAGGCTGAGGTCGAACGGTTCCAGCTCATCGAGGGGGGCGCCGTCGTAGGCGGCGATCGCCGCGATCTTCTCGGGTGTGAAGCCCACGCGCGTTGCGACGGCGGTGTGCTCGTGCCACATGTAGTGCGCCCCGCTGAGGTGCGCCACGCGAAGGATCACGACCTCACGGTGTAGAGGATCCAGTGAGCTGCCCCGGCTGAGCGTGTGCCCGAGCGCGAGTACTTCCGGGCCGGAGTTCTCGGAGTTCGCGACCATGCGGAACACGTTGATCGCACGTTTGCCGGCGAGCGCGGCGCGAACACGCTGCGCGCCCGTCTCGGGGTCGAAGTATGGAATTCGTGCCATGACAGCTCCTACTCGTGTGGGCTCCGGAATCGTTCGAGAAGCGCGTCGGCCGCTTTGACCAGCAATGACGAATCCGCCGCGACGCCCGCGAAGGTGACCCCTTGCGACATCCAGCGTTCTGTTACGAGCGGGTCGGCCACCATGATCCCGGTCGGGGTTCCGGTCGAGAGCACGGCTTGGTTCGCCTCCGTGATGGCGGCGACCACGTCAGGATGGTTCGGCTGGCCCGGAACGCCGAGCTCTGCCGACAGATCAGAAGCGCCGAAAAGAACTCCGTCGACGCCGTCGACGGAAGCGATCGCCTCGGCGTTCTCGAGGGCGGTGCGGGTCTCGACCTGAACGATGACACCGATGTTCTCGCCCGCGGCGCCGACGTAGTCGGTGAGTCGCCCCCACCGGGAGGAACGGCCGATGCCGCTCCCCATTCCCCGCACTCCCGCAGGCGCGTAGCGAGTGGCCTGAATCACTGCCTGTGCGTCTTCCGGCGTGTCGATCATGGGCAGGAGCAGGTTGGGGGCGCCGATCTCCAGATACTGCTTGATGAGTGAGGCGTCGGCGTTGGGGAGCCGCACCACCGGTTCGGAGGTGCGGCGTTCGGTCTCGTCGAAGGCCAGAGCGTTGGCCGCGGCGATGCTTTGCAGCTGCGACAGAACACTGCGTAGGTCGTTCGGGCCGTGTTCAGCGTCGATGAGGAGCCAGTCGTACCCCACCCCGGCGAGCAGTTCGGCGCTGTAGGAGTCGCCGAGTACGAGCCACAAACCGAAGAGCTTCTGGCCCTCGGTCAGGCGCCTCCGGAACGTATTTCGCGGCATCGGGCGATGCATCGGCACGGTCAGTCCTCCTGAAGTCGAAACGAGATCACGCCGAGCGGGCCGTAGTCCGCGTGGACGACATCGCCGGCGCTGATGGGCACCGGTCGAGTGAACGAGCCGGCCAGTACGAGATGCCCGGCCTCTAGATGCTGTCCATGCTGGTGCAGACGGTTGGCCAGCCAGGCGATGCCGACTGCCGGGTTGCCCAGAACGGCTCCGGCCAGGCCCGACTCCTCGACGACCCCGTTGAGGTACAGCAGGGCACCGGCCCACCGCAGGTCGATGCGATCAGGCGTGACCGGGTTACCGCCGATGACGATTCCCGCATTCGCGGCGTTGTCGGAGATCGTGTCGAAGACCTTGCGCGGAGCGCCGCTCTCTCGGTCGAACTGCTCGATGCGGGAGTCGATGATCTCCAGCGCGGGCATCACACGCTCTGTCGCCGCCAGAACGTCGGAGACAGACACGTTCGGCCGCTTGAGCGGCTTCGCGAGCAGGAACGCCAACTCGACTTCGACGCGGGGCTTGATGAATCGACTCGCGCGTACGGGTGCTCCGGGCTCGTAGAGCATCTCGTCGAAGAGCGTGCCGAAATCGGGTTCGTCGATCTGGCTGCTCACCTGCATGGCGCGTGAGGTGAGTCCGATCTTGTGCCCGATGACGGTCTGGCCCTCCGCGCTCTTCAGTTCCGACCACGCCCGCGAGACGGCGTAGCCGTCGTCGATGGTCATGCCCGGGAACCGCCCGGAGAAGTGTCTGACCTGGGTGCGGGTCTGCTCGGCCTCGTGCAGCTCTCGTGCGAGTGCAGCGCAGTGGCTCTCAGAGAAGGTGCTCACGACGCGACCCGCTTCACTGCGGCCGACAGGAAGTCGAGCATGACCGAGTTGAACTCGTCAGCTCGCTCGAATTGCGGCCAGTGATCACAACCCCGCATGTCGACGACCGTGCCGTTCGGCAGCAGATCACCGAGAGCGCGCGCGTTGTCGAGGAACATGTTCGGTGCGTCCACCGCCGCGATCACGAGGGCGGGCATGCGCAGCGAGGCCCATTCCTGCTGCGACAGCTCCTGCCCACCGGTGGTGAAGGCCAAGAGATGCTTCATGGCCGTCGCCATCTCGGGCTGCTGATAGATGGCGAGACGTACCCCGACGAGGTCGTCGATGAGATCGGACTGGTCGAGCATGAGCCTGCCCATCGCCTCTGTCACGGTCGCCCAGGTCGGTGTGGCGGCGGCGCTGCTGCGTCGCTTTCTCACATCGGCCGCGAACTCCTTCTCCTCCTCCGCATTCACGATGATGCCCGCAGGAGCCACGAGCACGAGGCGTTCGACTCGGTCGGGGTGATCCGCCGCCATACGTGCTGCGACCCACGAGCCGAGCGAGATGCCGACGACGGAGGCCGACCCGATTCCGAGTGTGTCCATCACGGAGAGCGCGTGCGCCGCATAGTCGGGGATGAGGTAGGGCCGGTCGGGCTTGTCGGTGTACCCGCAGCCCAGCATGTCGATGCCGATGACGCGGTGGGTCTTGGCGAGGGCGCCGTAGTTGGCGCAGAAGTTCTCGAGGCTGCCTGCCGTGCCGTGCAGGAGCAGCGCCACCGGTGCATCTTCCGGGCCGGCCACGAGGCAACGCGTGCGGATGCCGTCGCAGTCGACCCAGAACAGCTCATGGGGAACCGTGTTCAGGTAGGTCCAGACGCTCCGATACGGCACGGCTGCGTCTGGCGCGGGAGCGTTCGGAAGACCTGTCATTCTGAGTGCCTCACGCGCGCCTGCTCGATGCGGGCACCGATCTCGGCCATCCACTCGTCACGGGGACGAGCGGCTGGGTCTTGGCGCACGAGCTCTCGGGTCTGCTCGAGGATCTCCTCCTCGGAGTCGTCCAGGTTGAGGGGCTCTCCGAGAGGCTGCTGCACGTACCAGGGGGCGTGCGTATAGACCTCGAGCATGTTGCCGTCGGGGTCGTCGATGTAGACGCTCCAGGCGTTGCCGTGGTTCTTGACCACCTGCACCGGGATGCCGGTTCGCACGACGTGCTTCCAGAACGCCCGCAGCTCCGCCAGCGTGGGTACGACGAACGAGATCTGAGCGGTCGTCGGAGGCGTGTCGGGGTCGCGGCCCTCGATCAGCGCGAGTTGGTGGTGCTCGGCCGGGTTCGCGGTGAGGAAGGCGCCGCGCCGCTGGACGGCGGCCTTTCCCGACTTGCCCAGACCGGAGTCGGAGACGACCATGCCGAATTCGCGGGTGTAGAAGTCGACCATCGCGTCGAGGTCTTTGCAGAAGATGCCGAGGTGTGCGAGCTGGGGGTTGAAGTTCACGTCGTCTACTCCTGGTCGGTTGGGGTGAGGGCTGCAGTGAGTTCGCGGACGTTGCCGACGTCCTCCAGCCGCTGAATGAGATCGAGGGCGGTGGCAGCGTGCTGCTCGTCGATGGCCGAGGAGAACCTCACACACCGCCAGTACTTGTCGACGATTGCCTCGAGGGGAGTGGGGTTGCGGAGCCAGCCGAGGGGCTTGGAGCGGGAGGTCTCGAAGGAGCGGCCGTTCTTGAGCACAATGCGCAGCACGCTGGCCTGGTTATTGCCCACAGGGAGCCGAGGCAGGAGGGTGACCTTGGCCGCGAGATCGAGCACAGCCGGGTCGTAAATCGCCGGAGCCACGTAGTGCTCCAGTTCCGGTCGCCCGCGCAGCACCGCGTTTGCCAGGCCGTACGGGATGGTGAAGAGGAACTTGGGCTGCTGGTCGTCGGCCGTCGGCACCTGGTTGAGGAAGTGGTCGATCCGGTTGGTGGGCACGTCGAGTTCGATGCGCTCGACATCATCGGCGACGATGCCGTTCTCCTCGCGGAGTTCCAGCGCCGCTTCGATGGGGTTGTGGTTGCCGTAGCACGAGGGGTGCAGCTTGTGCTGACCGTGCACGTAGAACACAGAGCCCAGGTCGGCGACCATGTTCGACGGCTTCGGGTCGTGCGTATACATCGTGAAGTAGCCCATGCGGCTCTCCATCGCGTCGCGCACGCCGTCGAAGCCGCGCAGGGAGAGTTCACAGGCCAGGATCCCGTTGTACGCGGCCGCGGCGCCAGGCAGCTTGAAGGCGTGGGCGCCGTCCCAGATGCCTTGGAACGTGCCGGCCATGAGGTTGACGAGAATGCCGAAGGCGTTGCGCAGCTGGGCGTGATCGAGTCCGAGCAGCCGGCCGGCGATCGCCGTTGCGCCGAACGCATTGGAGGTGCCGCACACCTCGAACGACTTGTCGAAGTCGAATGTGTCGGCGACGGACACGCGTGCAGCCACATCGCCTCCCAGGATGACCGCAGCCAGCAGGTCTCGGCCGCTCGCGCCGACGCGCTCACCCAGAGCCAGTGCCACGGGTTCCGTCGTACTCGCAACGTGGCCGACCATTTTGCCCTCGTTGATGCCCTCCGGCTCCGGCCCGGTCACCTCGAAGTCGAAGGAGCGTGTCTGCAGGGACGTCACCATCGCGGCCTGGGCCGAGGGAAGGCGCGCGGTCCGGCCGACGACGGTCGATTCGCCCGCGCCTCCCCAGGTCTGGAAGAGGTCGAGAACGGAATCGTTGCCAGGCGCGGCAACTCCGGCGAGCGCGCATGCGGTCGCGTCGATGAGGCGCTTCTTGGCCGCCAGCACGACGTCGGCGTCGAACGCCTCGAAAGGTGTGTCGAGGATATGGCTGACGAGTCTGTCGATCAGCACGTCGGTCATCATGACCTCCGATCGGTGAGGAACTGTGGGGGAGCGGCGCGCCTCCTGTCGGGGCAGGACCGTCCGGCTTGTCCCCGAAAGTACGTGTCCGGCCATTCATGCCGGAACCGAGTTATTCCACGTACTGGAAACACGCCGACATTCGCCTCCCGCGGTCATGCCATTAGGCGCCGCGATATCCGATGACCTTTCCGTCACCCGGCAGACGCGTGTTGGCCGCGATCAAGTGGGCTCGTATTTTTGCGACAAACGACTTGACCAAGGAGAGCCCAATGTCTGCTACCAAGAGCCGGACCGGCGAGGAGACCGTCGACTACTCGGGCCCGCGCAGTGAGGACTGGAGCGAGTACCGCGAACGAGCCATTGAGGAGGGACGCGTCTATCTGGAGAAGGTCGACGCCGCGCTCGACATCATTCGCGCCGGTGCCGCCGAGTCGGAGGCCGAGGGGCGGGTTCCGGATGCGTCGGTGCAGGCCATGATCGAGACGGGCCTGTTCCGGGCCTTCACGCCCTTGCGTTACGGCGGCCTGGAGATGGCTCCGGCAGCGTTCTTCGAGGGCATCATGCGCATCGCGGGAGCCGACAGCTCGGCGGCCTGGGTCGCCGGCCAGCTCAACGTGCACTCGTTCGAGATCGCTCTGATGAGCGAGAAGATGCAGGACGAGTTCTGGGGTGAAGACCCGAACACCCGCGCGTCGAGCTCGTACGCCCCCATTGGCAAGCACGAGGAGGTCGAGGGCGGTCACATCCTCAATGGCACCTGGACCTTCTCCAGCGGTGTCGATCACGCGACGTGGGTCATCCTGGGTGCCCGCGACCGCAACTTCGTCGTGCCGATCGAAGACGTCACGGTCGACCCCGACAGCTGGGACGTGCAGGCACTCAAGGGCACCGGAAGCAAGTCGGTCACTCTCGTCGACGTCTTCGTGCCCCACTACCGCACGCACTACCTCGTCGACACGTACAACGATGCCAACCCCGGCTGGGCGGTGAACAACCGCCCGCTGTACTGGGTGTCGTTCCTGTCGACGTTCAACGCGACCCCCACCAACACCGCGATCGGTACCGGTCTGGCCGGGGTCCACACGTTCATCGAGCAGTCGCGCACGCGCCTCACGAGGCAGGGAACGGGTGCTCCGGCCGCGCAGAACCCGTTCTTGCACCTCAAGGTCGCCGACGCACTCAACCGCCTCGAGATGGTCAAGCTGCGCCACCTCACCACGTGGCGGGAGTTCTTCGACCTCGCGTGCCGCGGCGAGGAGGCCCCCGCGGTCGACCGCATGCGCGCGCGCTTCGAGGCCGCCAACGGCATCGCGACAGCCTTCGAGGCGATCACCGACATCTGGCCCATCGCCGGGGCGGCAGCGAGTGCTTCCGCCAACCCACTGCAGCGCACCATGCGTGACCTCATGGCGGCCCGGAACCACGGTTCGGCTGGCAAGGAACTCGCGGCCGGGCTGTACATCAAGACCCTGTTCGGAATCGAGCCGGCGCCGTTCAGCGACTTCGGCACCCTCGCCTACTACAAGTGATCCGAAGGTGGAACCCCGCATGAGCATCGACAACACCACCGCAGCGCAGACGCGTCTTGAGCCCATGGAACACGGTGACCCGATGGACGATCCGAGGGCCTTCCGCCGCGCCCTCGGACAGTACGCGACTGGTGTCACCGTGATCACCACGGTGAACGGCGACCAGAAGGTGGGGATGGCCGCGAACTCGTTCTCGGCGCTGTCCCTCGACCCGCCTCTGATCCTCTGGTCGATCCGCAAGGAATCGCGCAGCGTGGAACCGTTCACCACCAACGGGCATTTCGCGGTGAGCGTGCTCGCTGAGCAGCAGGTCGATGTGGCGGGCGTGTTCGGGCACCACCGAGACGACAAGTTCGAGCAGGTGACGTGGACGACGAGCGCTCAAGGTGACCCGTTGATCGACGGTGCGCTCGCTCACATCGAGTGCGACACGCACCAGGTGATCGAGGGAGGCGACCACCTCCTGCTCGTGGGCCGCGTCACCCGCTTCGCTCGCTTCCCAGGGCATCCGCTGCTGTTCGCGCAGGGGCGCTACGGCGTCGCCGAGAACCACCCCGGTCCCGACGAGAGTAACGTGCACATCTCCACGGGCGGCCTGGAGGACGAGCCCGACCTTCTCCCCTCCCTCATCAAGGCAGCCGACCGGCACCTGTCGGTGCTCTTCGAGAAGAACCGCTCCAAGATCGGTGTCACGGTCAACAGCGGACGCGTGCTCAACATGCTCGCCGGCGGCGCGAAGAGTTTCGAGCGGATGGCGCAGGAGTCGCTCCTCGGCGATCACGCTCTGGAGGAGGCCTTGGCCGCGCTGCTCCGTGACGACAGCATCGTGGAAGTCTCCGAGCGGACATGGGAACTCACCGGCCGTGGGGGCGAGGTGCGCGCCTCGCTGCGGCGCAACGCCGAGGAGTTCACACAGCGACAGTTGAGGTCGATTCCGGAAGAGGACCTCGCCGTCGCGGAGCGCGTGCTCCGCCGACTCGTCACAGCCGTGTACTGAAGCACCGGTTTCCTGACGCGTAAGGCCGTCGGCCTCATTATGTGATGGGGGCCGACGGCCTTACGCATGCTCGAATAGCTGGCCGGCGGGCGGCTGGCCTATGCGGAGGCTAGAGCAGCATGGACCGACTCAAGCATCCCCTGGAACGTGGCCTGACCGGCCGGGATGTCCAAGCTGTCCCCGAATGCGGAGCCGAGCATCAGGCCATCGAGAAGGCGCGTCACCGCCCAGGCGACGTGTGCGGCGTGCTCGTCTCCGGCAGGCGAGTGCCAGGCATCGGATAGCCACGCGGCCAAGTTGCGTTCCAGACGCACGGCTGCGTCGAGAATGGCCTGCCCAGCCGAAGTCGGCGGGTCTTGCCGTTGAACCTTGAGGAGCAACCCCGACTTGGTGGTGTTAGGGCTGACCCTCACAGTGGCGAGCGTTTCGCCGAGGGCAGATGCGAGATGCTGGGCCCAGTCAGGCGAAGGCGTCGGTAGTGACTCCAGGGGGGCCATGAGTGCGATGAACGGCCCCGCTACAGCGGCCTCGACGAGCGCGTCCTTGTCCTTGTATCTCCAGTACAACGAGCTCCGGGTCAGTCCGGTCTGTTTGCTGATCCGCCCGATGGTGGCGCCCTCGTAGCCGCGTAAGGCGATGAGGGCTCTCGTGACCTTGAGCAGGTTCTCGTCACTGTTCGCGGGCAGCGGTTGCGTCGTACGAGGTGATGCCAGCGCCGTGGGGGATCCGCCTACGGCATCGGGATCGGCCAGGACCCGCAGGAACGTCGCCTCAAGGAACTGCGCCAGTACGTGGGCTCGCGGGCCTGCAGCGTCGTCGGAGACCGTCACATCTGAGACGTAGTGTCCGTCGAGAAACGCCATCGTCCATGACGTGAGACGTTGGGCTGCGGTGGAGTCAGGGATTGCGACCTTGAGGCCCGCGGTGGAGAGTGCGTCACCCCACCAGCGCAGGATGCGCTCGCGGGCACTGCCCCGTCGGGCCTGGAAGGGAGCCTGCACCTGGGGCTTCTGCGCACTGCCCTCTAACGCGAGCATGATGCCGATTCGGAGCGGCGCCTCGGACTCTGCGACCGCCATCTCCGGCGTGAGCACATCGATCATCTGGTCGAGGCGCGAACGGTCCGGATCGAAGTGCGCCCAGGGCCTCGGGTCAGGCAGCGGGCGGCCACCGTACGAGCTCTCCAGAGCGGCTGCGATGAGGTCGTCCTTTGTGCCGAAAAGCCAGTAGATCGAGCTCGCCGGTCGTCCCGTCGCCTCTGTGATGCGGGCGATTGTCGTGTTGTCGAACCCGTACCGACTCACGAGGGCGACGGTGGCGTCGAGGATCACCTGTTCGCTCACCTCGCCCCGCGCGTTACGGCCGGTTCGCCCCATGTCTGCATCCCTTCGTCATCGGTCTGAGTCTCGCAGGTCCGGAACGGGTGCGGGAGATCCCTTGCCAGGCTCTGGAACGATCGCTACAGTCAATGTACCGATCACTACAATAGTGATGCAGGCCACATAGTAGTGGAGGGGACATGACCGCGATCGCACACGTGGACAGCACCGAGTCCGGAGCGAGCCTCCAGACGACTTCGGTTCTCAAGGCGCTGCACCTCCTCGAGGTCTTCCGTAACGGCGCAGATCGTCTCGGTGTCAGCGAGATCGCTCGACGTGCGGGCATTCCCACGTCGACGGCGTACCGGCTATTGGCGCACCTCGTCGAGGCCCGTTTCGTCGTGAAGGAGGGCACCCTCTATCGCCCCGGCGGGCGCCTGTTCGAGCTCGGCGATCGAGTGGCCGATTCGAGCCTGGAAGTCCTGCGGGAGAAGGCGTCGCCGTACCTCGGAGACCTCTACATGCGCTTCGGCTTCACCACCAGGCTGGGAGTTCTCGACGGCACCGACGTGATCATCGTCGACAAGATCGTGGGGCTGCACAGCCTGCCTGCGCCCACGCCGGTGGGCGGACGAGTCGCCGCCACGTGTACCGCTCTCGGCAAGGTCCTGCTCGCGTGGCAGTCGGGTGCCGTCGTGGCAGAGACGCTTTCCTCACCCCTTCAACGGATGACACGGCACTCGGTCTCCAATGCCAACGTCCTGCACGGTCAACTGCTCGAAGCCCGAAAGACCGGTCTCGCCTACGACCGAGAGGAGTCGGGGCTCGGGCGGGTGTGCGTTGCCGCTCCGATCGTCTCGGGCCGGAAGGTCGTCGCCGCCATCAGCGTCTCGGCCCCCAGCCACCGCGCACAACTCGACAAGCCCGCTCGTGCACTGCTCGAAGCAGCCGCGCGAATCGGTGCCGATCTCGGGCGGGATTGATTCGCCGGTATTGCATGGGCCGGAAAGGTCGCGTTGTCGTCAACGCACCGCCACGCATAGCGTCATGAACAAGTAGAAACCTCGAATCACACGCATAGCGGTTTTCGCGGAGACGGGTTCACGAAGTCCCTCGAGAGCACTCCGCCAACTAATCCTTGATTTCATTCCTCAGTTTGGAGACTGCCATGTCACACACCTTCACGAACCGCTTCGGTCGCCGCACGATCGCCGGCGCAGCAGTGGCCTTTCTCGCGCTGGGTCTCGCGGCCTGCGGCACGACCGAGTCCGGTTCGGGACAGACGGGAGCCGGGACGACGCTCACGGTCGGAACTGCGCCGTCACTGTCCGGCCTGGGTGTGCACGGCGCCGTGGCGGGCGGCGAGTTCACCAAGCAGGGCCTGACGGTCAACGCTGTCCCGAACAAGTCGGCCAACGACACCGTGCCGCAGTTGCTCAACGGTCAGGTCCAGATCGCCATGATGGACACCGTCACCTTCATGCAGGCTCGTGGTCAGGGTCTTCCCGTCAAGATCGTCGCCCCCGCAGGTCTGCAGTCCACTGACGGAGGCGCGGGCGTGATGTCCGCCGCCAGCATCGTCGCCGTGGACGGCTCAAACATCGACGCTCCTGCCGGTCTCGTGGGCAAGAAGGTCGCGGTCGCCGGCATCAAGACCCAGACATGGATGAACATCAGGGCGATCGTCGATGCCGCTGGTGGCGACTCCTCGAAGATCGAATTCGTCGAGGTCCCCCCGGCACAGATGGTGGATCTGCTCAAGCGCGGCGAGGTCAACGCGGCGGTGCCGAATGAGCCCCTCGCCTCCCAGGCGATCGCCAACAGCGGAGTTCACCTGGTTCACAACACCGATGTGCCCGGAAACAAGGGTGTTCCGAGTTCTGTGTACGTGGCGAGCGAGCAATTCATCGCGGGCAATGCCGACACCATCGACAAGTTCGCCAAGGCGATGTTCGCGTCGGCCGCCAAGGTGAACTCCGACAAGGCTTTCGCGGCCAAGGTCGCCGAGGAACAGCTCAAGTTCACGCCCGACAAGCTGACCCACGCCTTCTACCAGACCCAGGGATCCGAGGCGATCAACCCGGCAGACCTCGACAAGGTCGCATCGCTTGCTGTGAAGTACCAGATTCTGCCCAGCGCCCCCACGACCGCCGACCTTCTTCACCAGGGCAGCGGTAAGTGATGACGGCAGTCACCGACCGCGGGCAGAAACCTGCGGTCCCTGCAAAGGTAGGGGCGCGTCCTCGAAAGAAGGAATGGCACCCTAACGCGCTGCACAAGTCCGGGGCCATTCTCGCTGTGCTGGTCTTGTGGCATTTGCTGACCTTGTCGGGGCTGCCCGGCACCGAGAGCCTGCCCAGTCCGATCGAAGTCCTTGCCTCGCTCGTGCAACTCATGGGGTCGTCGACGTTCTGGGTTGCGATCGCAACGACGATGCGCTCGTGGGCCATCGGGCTTGCGCTGTGCTGCCTCATCGGGATTCCCGCCGGTCTTCTGCTCGGCGCGTCCAAACCCGCCACGGTCAGCACCCGGTGGATTCTCGACTTCTTCCGCACGATCCCCACGATCGCCCTATTGCCGCTGATCCTGCTGCTCTTCGGTCCGACCATGCGGATGGAACTGACCATGATCGTGCTGTCTGCGGTCTGGCCGATGCTGATTCAGTCCATGTAC
This sequence comes from Dermatophilus congolensis, assembly GCA_030538115.1. Taxonomy (GTDB): domain Bacteria; phylum Actinomycetota; class Actinomycetes; order Actinomycetales; family Dermatophilaceae; genus Dermatophilus; species Dermatophilus congolensis_B. Next base: position 21,295 of record JAUNUP010000027.1, read on the forward strand.
GCGGTGAAGCAGATCGAACCGTTGCACAAGTGGGTCATGCGCGTCTTCCGAATCGGATTCGCCGACAGGCTCCGCTACTTGTGGGCGCCGAGCGTCGCGCTGTTCGTCTCGACAGGTATGCGCCTTGCCGCCACCATGTCGTTGCTCATGGCCATCGCGGCGGAGTACATCGGCGGCGCGCCAGGTATCGGGCAGCAACTGTCGTACATGGAGCAGGCTCTGGACCGCCCCGGTGTCTTCGCCTACGCGATCACCGCCGGCACCATCGGCTTCCTCATCAACGTCCTCCTGCAGACAGGCCAGGATCGGCTGCTGTGGTGGCACCCCATCATCCGTGAAAGGCGCAGCCGATGAGACACGTGAAAAGTCTTGCCTGGGAATTCTGGCTCCCGGTCGCGCTGATCGTGGTGTGGCTCGTTGCCTCAGCCGGGAGTAAGTCACTCTATTTCCCGCCGTTGTCCCGGATTCTCGAAACCACAGCAAGCGTGTGGTTCTTCGAGGGGATCGTGACGGACCTCGTACCCAGCATCCTGCGCATCCTCGTCGGATTCGGACTCGCTCTCGTCGTCGGGATCTCGTTCGGCGTGTTCCTCGGCCTCCTGCCGAAATTCGAAGAGACCATCCGTCCGATCCTCGAGTTCCTACGGGCCACGCCCGGCGTCGCGATTCTTCCCATCGCGACCATCTTCCTGGGCATCGGAGACGAGATGAAGATCTTCCTCATCGCGCTGGCCGCAATGTGGCCGATTCTGCTCAACACCATCGACGGCGTTCGATCGGTTGAGCCGGTCCTGCTCGCAATGGCTCGGAGCTATCGGTTGACTCGTAAAGACCGCATTGTCCAGATCTACATGCCCAACGCGGCGCCTGCGATTTTCGCCGGCGGGCGGCTGTCCCTCGCGATCGCCACCGTCGTCATGGTCGTCACGGAGATGGTCGGTTCGCCTGGGGGCATCGGGTACTTCGTGCTCGACGCGCAGCGATCGTTCCAGATGCTCAACATGTGGTCCGGGATCGTCATGCTCGGTCTGCTGGGCTACGCCCTCAACCTCGTGTTCCGCTTCGTCGAAACCCACATTCTCGCCTGGCACCATCAGAAGAACGCTTAGGAGTACCACGTGACCACCCAATCGACCTCACCGCTGCCGCCGGGATCTCCGCTCCTCTCGGTCGAGAACCTGGGCATGACCTTCGGCACTCACGAAGTTCTCGGTGGCCTCGACTTCGACGTGCGGGCAGGCGAGTTCATGTGCATCGTGGGCCCCTCGGGCGCCGGCAAGACAACTCTGCTGCAGTGCCTTTCGGGGTTGCTAAAGCCGACCACCGGCCACGTGTCTCTGCTCGGCCAGGAGGTTACGGAGCCTCCGGCCGAGATGGCCATCGTCTTCCAGGATTACTCCCGCTCACTGTTGCCCTGGCTCTCGATCGAGCACAACGTCGCGCTACCGCTCAAGTCGGCTGGCGTCGCGAAGAAGGAGCGCCACGACAAGGCACAGGCGGCGCTGGCCGAGGTGGGCCTGGACGGCCACATGCACAAGTATCCGTGGCAGTTGTCGGGCGGAATGCAGCAGCGTGTGGCCATCGCGCGAGCGCTCGCCTACGCGCCGTCGATCGTTCTCATGGATGAGCCGTTCGCCTCCGTCGACGCCCAGACCCGCGCCGACCTCGAAGACCTGACGCTGGCGGTGAAACGCCACCTCGGGATCACGATTCTCCTCGTCACGCACGACATCGACGAGGCGGTCTACCTCTCCGACCGCGTGCTCGTGCTCGGCAACAAGCCCACCCAGGTGGTCGACCTCGTCGAAACGCACCTCGGTGACGACCGCGACCAGATCGAAACCAAGGCCACACAGGAGTTCGCCGACCTGCGGACACGCGTCTATCAGCAGATCCGCACCGAAAATCCGGCCGCGACGTCGTGAACGACCAGCAGCGGCCGATGCCCCTCGACGGCATCGTCGTCGCGGACTTCAGCCGGGTGCTCGCCGGACCTCTCGCGACCATGACCCTGGCAGACCTCGGTGCGCGCGTCATCAAGATCGAGCGTCCGGGCTCGGGTGACGACACGCGCACCTGGGGCCCGCCCTGGTCGGAGCACGGATCGACCTACTTCGAATCGGTCAACAGGGGCAAGGAGTCGATAGCCCTCGACCTGTTCGACGCCGACGACCTCTCCACCGCGAAGACTCTGGCCGCACGAGCCGACGTCGTGATCCACAACTTCAAGCACGGCACGATGGAGCGGCTCGGGCTCGGTTACGACGACGTCAAGGCGGTCAACTCCGCCGTCGTCTATTGCGCGGTCAGCGGGTTCGGCAGCAGTGAGGGCCGCGACCTGCTCGGTTACGACTTCATCGTCCAGGCGGTGGGGGGCCTCATGAGCATCACAGGTCACCCGGGTGAGCCGATGAAGGCAGGCGTCGCACTCATCGACGTTCTCACCGGCAAGGACGCCACGATCGGCATCCTCGCCGCGCTCGCAGCACGGTCGCGTACTGGCCTGGGCGACTTCATCGAGGTATCGCTGCTGAGCAGCGGGCTGGCAGCACTCGTCAATCAAGGACAGGCTGCCTTGGAAACGGGGATCGCCCCTTCAGGCAGGTCGAACCAGCACCCGAGCATCGCGCCCTACGAGACCCTGCGCGCGCGCGACGCCGAATTCGCGGTGGCCTGCGGTAACGATGGCCAGTTCGCGCGCCTGGCCCAGGCCTTGGACCTGACCGAACTCGCCCAGGATGACCGCTTCGACACCAATCCTCATCGAGTCGAACACCGGGAGGAACTGGTCACCGTGCTCGAGGCGCGGCTAGCTAGTGAAGACGCCGACACGTGGGTGGCGCGGCTCAACGCAGCCGATGTGCCGGCGGGCAAGGTGAACTCTGTTCCCGAAGCGATCGAACTCGCCAGTTCGCTCGGTCTGCGGCCCCTCGTCAAGGTTGGTGCCGGCCACACGCCTCAGCTACGCCATCCCATCGACTGGACGAATCATCGACCCTCACGGCCCACTGCACCACCGCAACTCGGCGAACAAGATCGAGACGTTCGCCGATGGCTCGCACACACGACCTCCCCCGAAAACGACACCCAGAGGTGAGACTCATGGCCCACGCCCACAACCCCGCTCCGCTCGACCCGAACGACCTGATCAGCATCGACTCGATGCTCACCGACGAGGAGAAGGACATCCGTGCCGCGGTGCGGCAGGTGTGCGAGAACGTAGTCGAGCCTGGCATCCGCGACTGGTACCGCACGGGTGACCTGCCGGTTCGTGAGCTGGCCAGGGAGTTCGGCAAGACCGGGCTGCTCGGCATGCACCTGGAGGGGTACGGCTGCGCAGGCATGAGCGCGGTCGATTACGGCCTTGCGTGCCTCGAGCTGGAGGCTGCCGACTCCGGTATCCGTTCGCTCGTCTCGGTTCAGGGATCGCTGGCGATGTTCGCCATCTGGCGTTGGGGCACCGAGGAGCAGAAGCAGGAGTGGCTGCCGCGCATGGCCACCGGCGAGGCAATCGGGTGTTTCGGTCTCACCGAGCCCGATCACGGCTCTGACCCCGCTTCCATGCGCACCCGCGCCCGCCGCGACGGTGACGACTGGGTGCTCAACGGGGCCAAGATGTGGATCACCAACGGCACCGTTGCCGACGTGGCCGTCGTGTGGGCCAACGCGGGCGAGGAGAACGGCGGCATCCGCGGATTCGTCGTTCCCACTACGACCAGTGGTTTCAGCGCGCCGGAGATCACCACCAAGATGTCGCTGCGTGCGTCCGTCACCTCCGAGCTGGTGCTCGACAACGTGCGCCTGCCTGCTGACGCGATCTTCCCCGAGGTGAAGGGCCTCAAGGGGCCGCTGTCGTGCCTGTCGGAAGCGCGCTACGGCATCATCTGGGGTGCCATCGGAGCCGCGCGCTCGTCGCTGCAGACCGCCCGCGACTACTCGGTCGAGCGCACCCAATTCGGCAAGCCCCTCGCCGGATTCCAACTCACCCAGGGCAAACTCGCCCACATGGCCACAGAGGTCTACCTCGGCGAGTTGCTCGCCCTGCACCTGGGGCGCCTCAAGGACTCGGTCGGGCTGCGCCCCGAGCAGGTCAGTGTCGGCAAGTACAACAACGTCACCAAGGCCATCGAGGTATGCCGCACCGCCCGCACGATCCTCGGCGCGAACGGGATCTCCGACGAGTTCCCGATCATGCGACACGCGAACAACCTGGAGTCGGTGCTCACGTACGAGGGCACCGCCGAGATGCACGCCCTCACCATCGGTAGGGGCCTCACCGGCGTCGCGGCCTTCCGCTGAGCCGCGCATCGTCGCGGACACGACTGCTACGGATCGAGAGTGACCCACGTGAGCCACGAACACGACATCTTGCAAGCCCTGATCGAGAAGACCCCCAGCCAACTGCTCATAGGCGGTGCCTGGGTCGATGCGGAGAGCGGGGCCACCTTCGAGGTGATCAACCCCGCCACGGGCACAGTCATGTGCACGGTGGCCGAGGCCTCGCCGGCCGACGGCGTGAAGGCGCTCGACGCCGCCGTCGCCGCTCAGGCCGAGTTCGCGGCGATGCCACCGCGCAAGCGGGCCGACATCCTCATGAAGGCGTTCGAGCTCATGTACGGGCGCGTGGAAGAGCTGGCCACGCTCATGACCGCCGAGATGGGCAAGCCTCTCGCCGAGGCCCGCGCCGAGGTGACCTACGCAGCCGAGTTCTTCCGTCACTTCGCGGAGGAGGCCGTGCGTATCGACGGCGGCTACATGACTGCCCCGATGGGCGGCTCCCGCCTGCTCCAGATCAAACAACCAGTCGGCCCGTGCATCCTCATCACGCCGTGGAACTTCCCGCTTGCCATGGGCACCCGCAAGATCGGGCCCGCGATCGCGGCCGGTTGTACAAGCGTGGTCAAACCCGCTCACCAGACACCCCTGACTATGCTCGCCCTCTGCGCGATCCTGCAGGAGGCGGGCCTACCGGCCGGGGTAGTCAACCTCGTCACGACCACCGACCCCGGCCCGGTGACGGAACCGCTCATTCGCAGCGGCAAGGCTCGCAAGGTCTCCTTCACTGGCTCGACTCGGGTGGGCAAGATCCTGCTCGAACAGTGCGCCGACAAGGTGCTGCGCACCTCGATGGAGCTCGGCGGTAACGCCCCGTTCCTGGTCTTCGACGATGCCGACCTCGACGAGGCGGTCGCGGGCGCGATGCTCGCCAAGATGCGAAACATGGGCGAGGCTTGCACCTCCGCTAACCGCATCTACGTGCAGGAGGCGGTCGCCGACGAGTTCGGGCGGCGCCTCTCCGAGGCGATGGGTGCGCTCACGGTCGGCGACGGTCTGGAAGCGGGCAGCCAAGTCGGCCCCCTCATCGATGAAGCGGCCCTCGACAAGGTCAGCGAGCTGGTGGCAGACGCGGTCGGCAGAGGCGCCACGGTGCTCACCGGCGGCTCTGCCCCTGACGGCCCGGGCTACTTCTTCACGCCGACCGTGCTTGCGAACGTGCCTGTCGACGCTGCCTTGCGGACGCAGGAGATCTTCGGCCCCGTCGCTCCCATTAGCACGTTCGCCACAGAGGCCGAGGCGCTCGAGCTCGCGAACGCTACCGAGTTCGGGCTGGTCGCATACGTGTTCACAAATGACCTGCGGCGCGCTCTGCGCATGGCCGAGGGCATCGAATCCGGCATGGTCGGCATCAACCAAGGCCTGGTCTCCAACCCGGCCGCACCTTTCGGTGGAGTCAAGGAGTCGGGTCTCGGGCACGAGGGAGGCCCGACCGGAATCGATGAGTACCTCGAACTGAAATTCGTCAACGTGGTGCTCTGAGCCCACACCGACCGGCCAGGCGGGGCGCGGGCTTTCGGGTCGTGCGCCTCGCCTGCTGCATTTAGGCTCGAAAAGTACGCATCGTCGCTGGCTACGGCCGCGCCTCGCCACACGCACAGGAGCCTGCAATGCCCGAACTGTCTGCCGGACGTCGCACCGCACCCTCCGAACTCGTGCTCATCCGCCACGGTGAGAGCGTCGGCAACGTCGCCGACCGTGTGGCCCGCGAGAAGGACGCGCACCATCTCGAACTCGACTACCGCGACGCCGACACCCCGCTCTCCGACGTGGGAGAGGAGCAGGCGAGCGCGGTGGGTCGCTGGGCGGCATCGCTGGGCGAGCAGGAGCGTCCGCGGGTGGTGATCAGTTCGCCGTACCGCCGTGCCTTCCAGACCGCGCAGCTCGCGGTGAAGGAGCTCGGCCTTTCCGATCACATCGTCGTCGACGAGCGGCTCCGCGAGCGCGACCTGGGCCTCTTCGACGGCATGACCGGCGCGGGCATCCGCCACAACTATCCGGAGGAAGCGGCCCGCCGCGACGAGGTGGGCAAGTTCTACTACCGGCCCCCGGGCGGCGAGAGCTGGACCGACGTCGTCGCCCGTGTGCGCAGCGTGCTCACCGACATCCGCGGCGAGTACGACGAGGAGAAGGTCTGGCTGTTCAGTCACCAGGCGGTGATCATGTCGTTCCGGTTCGTGCTTGAAGGCCTCGACGAGCCGACGCTGCTCGACATCGACCGGCAGACTCCCATGGGCAACTGCTCGATGACCCGCTACGCGCAGTCCGAGAAGGGGGCACTCGAGTTGGTGCACTACGCGGACACCTCCGCGGTCGAGTATTCCGATGCCCCCACCACGCACGAGGAGTCCAGCGGCAGCGGGGAACACCAGTGAGCGACGAGCCCGCCCGGCACGACGACTCGCGGGTTCTCACCGCAGGTGCGCTGCGCGAGTGGCAGTTGCCCTCGCAGACCGGAGGCAAGGAGAATCGCGGGCGCCTGCTCGTGGTCGGCGGAAGCCGCTCCATACCGGGCGGCGTCCTGCTCGCCGCCGAGGCTGCCATGCGGGCGGGAGCCGGAAAGCTACAGGTCGCCACAGTGGAGTCGGCGGCGATGGGGCTAGCGCTGGCGATACCCGAGGGCATGGTCATCGGGCTGCCCGAGACCGCCGGCGGCGACATCGACCCGTCGGCCGCCGACCGGATCGTCGAGCTCGCCGCCGGGTGCCGCGCGGTGCTGATCGGGCCGGGCATCTCGACCGCCGAGGCCGCCGTGGCGCTGCTCGAGAAGGTGGTTCCGAGGCTCGAGTGCTCACTCGTCATCGATGCGCTCGGCATGGCGTACCTCACCGAGAACCTCGACGGCGTCCAACATCTCGACGGCAACGCGGTCCTCTCGCCCAACACCTCCGAACTGGCGCACACGCTCGGGCTCGACCCCGACGAGGTGGAGGACGACCCGCTGCCGCATATCCGCAGGCTCTGCGAGGTCACGGGCGCGGTGGTGTCGTCGGGCGCGGAGACGACCTGGATCGCGTGCCCCAGCGGACGCATGTGGCGTGACGAGTCCGGCGGCCCCGGCTTGGGCGCTTCAGGCTCGGGCGACGTCAAGGCCGGTGTGATCGCCGGACTCGTGGTGCGCGGAGGCGACCCGGCCCAGGCGGCCGCGTGGGCCACCTACGCCCACGGCCGCGCAGGCGAGCGCCTCGAGGCTCAGGTCGGCTCGGTGGGCTTCCTCGCCCGCGAGCTCATGACCGAGATCCCGCGCGTATTGGACGAACTCGGCTCGCGGTAGGGCACACGATTCACGCGCCGTTCGCGTCACCGGTCGAGGCGTAGCCAGCTCTTCACGTCGATGACCACGTCTTCGACCTCGTCAAGGGCCTTGGTGGCTTGCTGGGCTTCGCGGATGGCCGGCGGCACCGGGGCCTCGGGTGCCGGTTCTGGTTCGGGAGCGGGCGCCGGTTCGGGTGCGGTCCAGTTGAGCGGTCCGGCCACCTTGCCCGTCGGTTCAGTGACCGGAGCGGCCGGCCGGGCGCGGTCGGGTGTCATCGGGATGCGGGGGATAGGGCCGGTGATGGCCGAGCGCACAGCCTCCGCCGGGTCGGTGCCTGCGGGCACGACGACGCGGTACTTTCGCCCCTGCGGCACGGCACTGCTGCGCTTGACAACCTGGCGGTTCACGATCAGGGGCTGCTCGGTGGCAGTCACGCGGCTGGGGCGGCGCAGGAGAACGATGGGCAGCGCACTCGCCACGACAGCGCACGCCGTGCCGAGCAGGATCAGGCCCTCCGTGAGCGTATCGACGAACGGCAGCACCGCCAGCGGGCCGATGAGCGCCAGTCCACACAGCAAGGTCGCGACGCCCTCCGCGATGGGGCCGGGCTCGCCGTCGCCCGAGGTGCGCTTGGCCAGCGCGAACACACCGTGCGCGACGAGCACGAGCACGGCTGCGGCGATGCACACGAGCAGCGGATCGAGGGCGGGCATGCGGTGTCCTTGGGGTCGTTCCAGGCCTTGCACACCTCATCGGCACGCACGCGCAGCACTTGCGCGTTTTATCTCAAGCAACGGCTTACGAATCGGCTACTGCGGCAGGTGATCGCCTGTCGCATCCGTCGCGGCGAGGCCAATCGCGTGCCCTGTCGTAACCTGGGGCGTATGTACGACCTCACGGGCATGACCATCGCCATCAACGCCGGCGACACCGGTGACGTGCTCGATTTCTACACACGGGTATTCGGCCGGGGCCCCGACACCGCGCCCATGGACGACTTTCTCGAGTGGCAGGTCGCACCCGGCACGTGGCTGCAGCTCTCGACCGGGCATGAACGCCCCGGCGCCAACAATGCCCGTGTGCGCCTCGAGGTCGAAGACGTCGAAGAAGCCGTTGCCCGCATGCGCACGGCCGAGGTGCCCATCGGCGACGTCGTGCGCGTGCCCGACGTGGTCGCGTTCGCCAACTTCTCCGACTACTGGGGCAACGCCCTCGGCTTCTACCAGCTGCTCACGCCCCGCAAACTGCTCACCCCGGAGGAGCGGGAGGAGCAGGAGCGCGAGCGCGAAGAGCACCTCGCCGCCATCCGCGAGCAGGCCGACGCCGCCAACGGAGTCGCGGAGGCTGGCACTGCTGCGGGGGATGACCGGTTGCCGAGCGTGCCCGACGACGGCTCCGTCATCGGCGTCACGGGCCCCACGCGCCGCGCCTGAATTACAGCGAGCGGCGGTCTCTGCGCTTCTGGCCCTTCACCTCGATGATCGGACCCTTTGAGTGGCGGCCTCTGTCGCCGATGACCTCGTGGGGGTTGCCCTTGATCGAGTGCGTGCCGCCGAGGGAGTGGTGCTGCGGCGACGGAGGCTCGACCGGCTTGGATCGCCGCCACCACGGCCCGGTCGGCTGGACGTCGGCAGGCTTGCTCCGCCCCGAGATCTGACCCGTCCGGCCGTGCTGAACGGGGTCGCCCGTCAACTGATTCGGCTTGCGCGGCTGCGGTTTCGGCTGCGCCACCTCGTCGTCGGTGCGCTTCCACTCGCCCGGGATGACGAACGAGTCGGTATCGGGTTCGCGGCTGTGCGCCTCGGAGTGGGGCTCCGCGCCTCCCTTGTAGAGCGGCTCTTCGCGGCCGGCCGACGAGGCCGGAAAGTCGAACGTCATCGGCCTGGTCGGTGTCGGGTCGGCCATCGGGGGGCCGGGGTTGGCCGGCTTCGCCTTCGGGGGCGCACCGAGCACGTACTCGACAACGGCCCGGTACATCTCGTTCGGATGCGGCATCCGGTCGATGTGGGAGAACGCCTGGTCCTGACCGGGGGTCTCGAACCGGAACGAGCCGTAACGCAGGATCTGACCCGGGATCGTGCGGTCGTAGTTGACGTCGGTGATCTTCTTGATCGGCATCATCGCGACCTTGCGGATCACCATGCCGGTGATCTTGAGCAGCCGCTGGTCGGTGACGATGAACCAGGTGCGCTTCCACTCCACCAGACACCACGCGGTGCGAGCGACGATCGCGAACCACAACCACCAGAACAGGTCGCCCCCCGCCGAGTTGCCGGCCGAGTTCACCCACACCACCAGCGCGAACGAGAGCAGGCACGTCACGACGGGCTCTGCCACCGCGATCCAGTGCTTGTTCGACGCGACGACGATCTCCTCCTCGGGCAGGAGAAACGCCTCGGCGCTGCGTAGCGCTCGATTGTTCTGCTGCCCCGGAGTCATGAAGGTCAGGCTATGCGTTGATGATCCGGTCGAAGAAGGTGCCGACCGCACGGAATCCGTTGGCGATGATGTCCCAGAGCGACCTGACGACATCGGCGGACTCGTTAGGAGACGTGAAGATCGCGTAGATCACGAAAATGATCAGGATCCACAGCAGAGTCTTCCTGAGGTTGAATTTCACGTTTCTCGTCCTTGTCCGCTTGTGCGTGACCATGAAGGGGCCGTGCGGCGGCGTCGCTGACACACGAACGGCACCAACCGCATTCTGCTCAATGCAAACACACGCGTCACGTCGAGACGGTCCGGCGCGCCTGAGTAGGGGGAGTCCCTGGTGTATCCGGGCGTGTCGGATGTATGCATCAGTCGTGCGGCACGACTCCGTACAGCCGGTCGCCCGCGTCGCCGAGGCCGGGCACGATGTAGCCGTTCTCGTTCAACTTCTCGTCGATGCCGCCCAACACCACGGTGATGTGCGCGGCGGAGTCGGCGCAGTGCTTCTCGAGATACTCCAGCCCTTCAGGCGCGGCGATGAGGCAGACGCACGTGATGTCGCGGGCGCCCTTGGCGATGAGAAAGTCGATCGCCATCACGAGCGTGTGCCCGGTGGCGAGCATCGGGTCGACGACGAAGACCTGCCGGTCGGCGAACGACTTGGGCAGACGGTTGGCGTAGGCGCTGACTTCGAGGGTCTCCTCGTCGCGGACCATGCCGAGAAAACCGACCTCCGCGGTCGGCAGCAGCCGCACCATGCCCTCGAGCATGCCGAGGCCCGCGCGCAGGATCGGCACGATCACCGGCTTCGGGTCGGCCAGCCGCACGCCCGTGGTGGGGGCGACGGGGGTCTCGATGGAGAACGGGTCGGTGCGGATGTGCCGCGTCGCCTCGTATGCGAGCAGCGTGACCAGCTCTTCGGCCAGGCGGCGGAATGTGGGCGAGTCGGTGCGCTTGTCCCGCAGGTACGTCAACTTGTGATTGATGAGCGGGTGATCGGCCACATGTACGCGCATGAGTGAGACTGTACGGGTGTCGCCAGCAGGTATCCCGTCTGACGCCCAGATGTGTTACGGGTCGTCGGCCTCCGTCCCCGCATCCGATTCGGAGGCGGGCTCGCACGTGTGCACGGAGGGGGCCGAAGGGTTCGGCGTGTCGGCCACGGATGAGGCGTTGGTGCGTGAGGTGCTCGAAGCCTCGCGGGCGGCCGCGCGGGCGACTTCTGCCGCGGGGAGCGACGTGCCGGTGGCCGCGCTCGTGGTCGACGCCTCCGGTGCCGTGATCGGGCGAGGCAGCAATCTCCGTGAGGCCGAAGCTGATCCGACCGCGCATGCGGAGGTCGAGGCGCTGCGAGCCGCCGGTCGCGCGCGAGGTGCGTGGCGGCTCGACGGCTGCACACTCGTCGTGACGCTCGAGCCGTGCGCTATGTGCGCCGGCGCGGCCGTGGCGGCCCGGGTCGACCGCATCGTCTTCGGCGCGTGGGACACGAAGGCCGGCGCCTGCGGCTCGGTCTGGGATCTGCCGCGCGACCCGCGCTCCCTGCACCGCGTGGAGACGGTCGGGGGAGTGCTCGCCGAGCAATGCGCCGAGGTGCTGCGTGGCTTCTTCGCCCAGCGGCGGGTCTGAGCGCTCTGCGTCCAGCGGATTTCGCCGTCGGTTCCGGGTTCGGTAACCTAGTCGGCGGTGGCGTGTCCGAGCGGCCGAAGGAGCACGCCTCGAAAGCGTGTGAGGGGGCAACTCCTCCGTGGGTTCAAATCCCACCGCCACCGCCACAGTCCGAGCAGGACGACGAAGAAGCCCCGATTCGCGTCGGGGCTTTTTTGCTGCCCCGCAGGTGGTGGGGTGTTGGGTGGCGCGTCGGGCAGCGCTCATAGAGTGGAGCCGAACCGTCGGCCGAATTCGAAGGTGACAGCCATGACCCGTGACGACGCCTCCTCCAAGGTCCCTGACCCGCGCGAACTCGCCGCGGCCGACATCAGGCTCGTGGTCGCCGACATGGACGGCACGCTGCTCGACGACTCCCATGCCGTGCCGGCCGGGTTCTGGCCCGTGCTCGAGGTGATGCAGGAGCGGGGCATCGCGTTCGCGCCGGCCAGTGGTCGCCAGAGCGCTACCCTCGCCGGCCTGTTCGACAGTCACCTGCAGGGCATGGCGCTCATCGCCGAGAACGGCTCGTACGTGGTGCGCGACGGAGCCGAGGTGTCGTCGGCGACCATCGATCGCGAGGTCGTCGTGGGGGTCGTGGAGGCCGTGCGTGCCGCAGTCAACGAAGGCTACGACCTCGGAGTCGTCGTGTGCGGCAAGCGTTCTGCGTACATCGAGCGCACCGACAAACCCTTCCGCGAGGAGTGCGACAAGTACTACGTGGCTCTCCGTGAAGAGAGTGACGTGCTCGCTCCCGACGACGACGTGTTGAAGGTCGCGATCTTCGACTTCGGGTCGGCCGTCGAGTCCGTGACGTTGTTCACGCAGTTCGAGCGCCTCGGGGCGGGGCACCAGGTCGTCGTCTCCGGGCAGCACTGGATCGACATCATGGCCGAGGGCGTCAACAAGGGCGCCGCGGTGCGGGCGCTGCAGGCCGAGATGGGCATCACCCGCGACCAGACGGCCGTGTTCGGCGACTACTTCAACGACGCCGAGATGCTCGACGAAGCGCACTGGTCGTTCGCGATGGCCAACGCTCACCCCGGCATCAAGGCCCGCGCGAACTACCTGGCTCCCTCCAGCAGTGACGGCGGTGTCGTGACGGTTCTGCAACAGATGCTCGCCGAGTGAGCCTCAGATCGGGTCGATCGGGTTGACGGGCGGCACCGGGCCGAGGGCGCGGCGGCCGCGGCGCGGGCACTCCGAGGTGTAGTGGCCGATCGACAGGCAGTGGCCGCACCGGGCCGCCCGCGGCGGTGGCGGCAGCGGGAGAGGCTTGCGCACCGGACGCGAGAACGTGCCCGAACCCGGCTCCGGCGCCTTCGGTTGCGTGGGCGGGATGAGGTCGTCGAAGTAGCCCGGCAGTCTCACGGAGGTCGCCACTGCGCGCAAGTGGCGCAGGTGCGTCGGCCCCAGTGTTGGCGTCGTCTCGAACGCGACCTGCCGCAGGAGTTCGCAGAAGCGTTCGAGAATCGCCCGCAATGCCGACGGGGCGAATCCCGCCTGAGCGGCCAGCCCGGTGAGCTCGCGTGCCTCCGCTGTCACGACGTGCCCCCGAGAGAGCAGGGTCGTGAGCATCTCGACGTACGCCGCCGCGCGGGCGTCGTGGATTTCGAGGGCGCTGATCGACATGTTCCGCATGAGGTTGTCGAGCCACGGGTCGGCAGCCGCAGCCGGAGGTCGCGTGGTGCGCGGATGCCCCGGTGGCACGCCCCTCGAGCCGACCGACCGGGGGAGCTCCGGCAGGGGCGGCACCGGGTACACCAGCGACCCGCTGTGTCGTACGAGCAGGTGCGGGGCGAGATCGGCGAGGGTCGCGGCCTCCGCTGCGGCCGAACCGTCGGGGGAGTGGCGCAGCCCGAGATGTGCTGCGACCGTGCCGAGTCGGTGGTTTCGGGTCGGCACGGTGAGCTGGCTCAACCGTGTCGCGCACAGGGCAGGCACGCTGGGTGCGAGCAGACCGGTGCGGAGGAATTCGTGCAGCAAGAACCCCTCGACGTAGTCGGCGTTGTGGGCCAGCACCACCGCTCCGCCGAGCATCGACACGAGGTGCCCGGCGATGTCGGCGAACTCAGGGGCGTCGTCGAGGTCGTGTTCGGTCAGGCCGTGTACGGAGCCGAGCCCGAGCGGGCGGCTTCCGGGGTTCAGGAGGGTCGACCATGCCTCGGTCGGTCGGCCGTCGGCGGCCAGGCGTACGACGGCGATCTCGACGATCCGATCTTGCGTCGGAGACAGACCGGTCGTGGCGATCGACAGCATCGCGTAGGGCCCCTGGTGGCGGTGGCCGGTCAGCGTGGGGCCCGTCGCGCGGATGCCGTAGCCGAACAGGCGCGTCGAACCCTCGGAGCGCCTCGCCGAACCGCCGATGGGCGCAGGTTGAGTGATGCGCACCGCGGGGCGGCGGGGTGGGGTGGTCCGTTCCGGGACGAGTGAGCGGAGCACAGCCCAGGCCAGCCCGACCGCGACGACCACGGCCAGCACCTCGAGCAACTCCACCTGGCCTCGTCTCCCGCCGGTGCGCCACCGACCTCTCGTTCACGTCGCTGCGCGGTCTGCGCATCCCCGGTCCAGTCGGCATCGGGAGAGGGCCTCTGAGCGAGTCGGGTGCGAACCGGGCGTGCGCTGCCTCGGAGGCGTGTGCGGGGGCCGCCGCTTCGACGCCGCTTCGATGCCGTACCGACCCGCGCGTCGAGCCGGGAGACTTGCCGAACACCCCTGCTTGACACCCGGAATCGGATGCATTGGGCTGATCGGCATGGATCAGCACGGCGAACCGGAGGCCGACGGCATGGACAACGGCAGCGCTTCAGGTGAGGCCGAGAGTTCGCCTCCTGACGCTGCGGTCGTCGACCGGGCGCTTGGAGCGTTGACCGGACTGCGCGTGGGCGAGATCCTCGGCGCGGAGACGGACGGCCTGCCCTCCGTGGCTGCCACGGCGGCCCTCCAGACGGCGTTTCCCGATTTCGGAGTCGACTCGCCCGGCTTCACGGCCACGCTGACGGGCGTGGGCGGCGAGGCGACCTCCGCGCGGCCGGCCGGTACGACTCCCGTGCCTCCCGCGTGGGTCACCACCGCCGTGGCCACCGCGCTCGCGGTGCCCGCAGATCCCATTGCCGACCTGGTGAAGGCGCTCGCAGAACGCCTCGCGCTCGACGACCGCGACCGGCTCACCTTTGCGGCTGCAGCCGCCGTCGCCGCCAGCGTGAGCGCGGCGCTCGACAACACTCCCTGGTCGCAGTGTCTGTCGTTGGCCATCTCGGCCGCGGACCTGGCCGAGAGCACGGCGGGTGTCTATCGACCCGGCGCGAGCGTGGGTGCCCGTATGGCCTGGGCACACGCCCTGGCCGCGCGCGCCGAAGATCCCGTCGCCGTCGTCGAGCTGCTCGTCGGAGCCTCGGACGCGCCGCAAGAGGCTGTGCCCGCGGCGTTCGCGATGGTCGGCGTGCACTCGACATCCGATGGGCCGCAGCCGATGGCGGCGATCCAGGCGGCGGCGGGGCTCGGGGGTCGAGCGGGCCTGATCACGCCGATCGTCGGTGCGCTCGCGGGTGGCGTGGCTGGTGTCGGGGCGTTTCCGCCGCATCTGCGCGACGACATCGACCTAACCCCCGTACTACGGCACCGTCACGACGGCTAACCTGGCGCCGTGACTGACAGCGCTGCGCAACTCGACGCCATCCGCTCCGGCTACTCGTTCGCGGGTGCCTCCCTCCAGTTCGGGGCCGCCATGAGCGCCGACGCCGGCGCGGAGCCCGTGCCGCACCCCGATATTCCGGTGAACCTGCCCCTGTCGGTGATGAACCGGCACGGCCTCGTCGCCGGGGCCACTGGTACCGGCAAAACGAAGACCCTGCAGCTCATGGCCGAGCAGCTCTCCGCCAACGGTGTGCCGGTGTTTCTCGCCGACATCAAGGGCGACCTGTCCGGCCTCGCGCAGGCCGGGGAGGGCAACGACAAGCTCACCGCTCGCACGCAGGGCATCGGGCAGCAGTGGGCCGGCCAGGCGTTTCCGGCCGAGTTCTTCTCGCTCGGCGGGCAGGGCGCGGGTGTGCCGATCCGGGCGACGATCACCTCGTTCGGGCCGCTGCTGCTCTCGAAGGTGCTGGGGCTCAACGCGACCCAAGAGTCGAGCCTCGGCCTCGTCTTCCACTACGCCGACAAGCGCGGCCTGCCGCTGCTCGACCTCAAAGACCTGCGCGCGGTGGTGCAGCACCTCACCTCCGACGAGGGCAAGGCCGACCTCAAGGAGCTGGGCGGGCTCTCGTCGGCGACGGCGGGCGTGATCCTGCGCAAGCTCATCGCGTTCACCGACCAAGGCGCGGAGGCGTTCTTCGGCGAGCCCGAACTCGACACCTCGCAGCTCCTGCGCACCGCCCCGGACGGGCGCGGCATCATCTCGATCCTCGAACTGCCCGCCGTGCAGGACCGGCCCGCGCTGTTCTCGACGTTCCTCATGTGGCTGCTCGCCGACCTGTTCCAAGACCTGCCCGAGGTCGGCGACATCGACAAGCCCAAGCTCGTCTTCTTCTTCGACGAGGCGCACCTGCTTTTCGACGACGCGAGCAAGGAGTTCGTCAACCAGATCGAGCAGACCGTGCGGCTCATCCGCTCGAAGGGCGTCGGCGTCTTCTTCGTCACGCAGACC
This sequence comes from Dermatophilus congolensis, assembly GCA_030538115.1. GTDB lineage: Bacteria > Actinomycetota > Actinomycetes > Actinomycetales > Dermatophilaceae > Dermatophilus > Dermatophilus congolensis_B. The sequence continues at coordinate 37,605 of JAUNUP010000027.1, forward strand.
CCCAAAGACGTGCCCTCGGGCGTGCTCGCTCAGCTCGGTAACCGGGTGCAGCACGCCCTGCGCGCGTTCACGCCGGAGGATGCGAAGGCTCTGTCGTCGACCGTGAAGACGTTCCCGAAGAGCGAGTACGACCTCGAATCGCTGTTGACGCAGCTCGGTACCGGCGAGGCCGTGATCACGGTGCTCTCGGAGCGGGGTGCGCCGACGCCTGTGGCCTGGACCCGCATGCGCGCGCCGCAGTCACTCATGGCCCCCGCCGCGGAGGCGACCGTGACCGGCATCATCAACGCGTCGCCGCTCAACGCCCAGTACGCGACCCCGGTCGACCGGGAGTCGGCGTACGAGATGCTCACGGCGAAGCTCGCCCCCGCGGGTGCCCCGCAGGGCTCACCACAGGATTCCCTGCCGAGTGAGACCTATCAGGCCCCGATCCCGCCGGTCGAAGACCGCCCCGCGGCCCCGGCCCCGGCTCCGGCGCCCGAGAAGCCCGCGAAGGAAGAGCCGGGCATGGTGCAGCAGGTCATCGAGAGCCCGATGTTCAAGTCGATGATGCGCAGCGCAGGCACGGTCATCGGCCGAGAAATCACCCGCTCGATCTTCGGAACGGCAAAACGCCGCCGCTGACGACCACGGATGCCGCCCCTG
>JAUNUP010000070.1 GCA_030538115.1 Dermatophilus congolensis
ATGGGGGGGGGGGGGGGCCCCCCCGATCTGGGGCCCCCCCCCCGCTCCCATGTCTCAGGTGCGCTTACCGCAGCTTTCGCTGGGTGAGCTCGTGGCGCAGTGCGTGGCTCAGAGGTCGAGCTTGACGGCCGTGATGGCCTTGGTGGCGCCCGAGTCGACCTTCGCGAGGTCGAGCGTCAGCGTCACGCGGCCGCCGTTCTCTTCGCTGTAGCTGCACATGTTGTCTTCGCAGACGGTGCGAAGCAGGGCGCCCTTCGGCGTCACAGCCGTCATCTCGTCGACGACATTGGCGGCTGCGTAGTTGGCCATGGCGTCTTTGTCGCCACCCGTCCAGGCCTGCATGAAGGCCTCGCTGTAATCGCCTGCAGAGGTCGGCAGTTGGCGTTCGGGCGTGGAGTTCACGGGGGCGTCGCTGGTGGAGCTCTGCTCCTGCGGGGCGGCCTGCGAAGTGGTGGGGGTGACGTCGTTGCTCGGCGTCGACATGGTCGCGCTCGTGGGAGCAGCCGCGGGGTTGGCTGTAGCGGAGACGTTTTCGGGCTGGCTGTTCGAGCCGCACGCCGTGAGGGTCGCGAGGGCGAGGGTGCTTATGGCGATCACTGCGCCTTTGTGCATCCGGCGAGTGTTCATGGTGGTCATCCTTGCTCGGCGAGGGTGCCGGTAGCTTCTGCTGCATCCGTCGGGCCCGGTTGAACTGCGGACCTTGCGGAACAGCGCAGGCCGCAGGCGCGACGGCATCATTTTCAGACTAATGGCCGCAAATGCACGGACAAAAACCTAGCGGGCTTCGAGACCACATCGTTTTCAAGCCGTGCCCTTGATGAGGCCATGAACTCGTGACCTGGAACGCGACGGATTCGAACCCGATGTATCGAACGTGCCACGAATCCAGAGGTTCCCGTCGTATTTGCCACACATTCATGTATCCAACCCGGCGACCGCGTCGCTGAATGTTTCGGGCGAGCGTCATGTGTGCGATTGCGAGCAGGCGCAGGCAGACCGGAGCGAGGCGGTAGTCTTGGTCGGTACGAGCCCGGGCGCGAGTGTCGCCTTCGGGCTCGTCGACTGTGCTAGAGGCCGGCATCGAGTCGGCCGCCGAGTCGTGCGTTCGATCGGTGGGCCAGGCGGAGCTTCGCCGCAGCAGCCGTGAATCACGTGCGTGATAAGAGGAGGGTGGCGCGATGCCGGCGATCGTGCTGGTCGGCGCCCAGTGGGGCGACGAGGGCAAGGGTAAGGCGACGGATCTTCTCGGAGATCGCATCGACTGTGTCGTGAAGTTCAACGGCGGTAACAACGCCGGGCACACGGTGGTGATCGGGCAGGAGAAGTACGCGCTTCACCTGCTGCCGAGCGGCATTCTGACGCCCGGTGTCACGCCGATCATCGCGAACGGTGTGGTGATCGACCTCGAGGTGCTGTTCCACGAGATCGACGGGCTCGAGGCGCGCGGCGTCGACACGTCGCTGCTCAAGGTGAGCTCGAACGCCCACGTCATCCCGCCGTACAACATCGTTCTCGACAAGGTGAACGAGCGCTTCCTCGGCAACCGCAAGATCGGCACCACGGGCCGCGGCATCGGCCCGACGTATGCCGACAAGATGAGCCGCGTCGGCATCCGGGTGCAAGACCTGTACGACACCTCGATCCTGCGCCAGAAGGTGGAGGCGGCGCTCGCCGTCAAGAACCAGCTACTCGTCAAGGTCTACAACCGCCGCGCGATCGACGTCGACGAGGTCGTGGAGGCGTTGCTGCAGTACGCCGAGCGTCTGGCGCCGATGGTGTGCGACACCTCCCTCGTGATCGCCGATGCCCTCGACGCGGGCAAGACCGTGCTGTGCGAGGCCGGCCAGGCCACGATGCTCGACGTCGACCACGGCACGTACCCGTACGTGACCAGCTCGAACGCCACCGCGGGCGGCGCCTGCACGGGTGCGGGCCTGCCTCCGACGCGCGTCGACCGTGTCGTCGCCGTCGTCAAGGCGTTCACGACCCGTGTCGGAGAGGGCCCGTTCCCGACCGAGCTGCACGACGAGACCGGCGACCGGCTACGCGAGATCGGCAACGAGTTCGGCACCACCACCGGCCGCCCCCGCCGCATCGGCTGGCAAGACGCCGTCGTCGCCCGCTACGCCCAGCGCATCAACGGCGTCACCGACTTCGTGATGACCAAGCTCGACAACCTCTCCACGTTCGACGAGATCCCCGTCTGCGTGGCTTACGACGTCGATGGTGTGCGGCACGACCAGATGCCCGCCAACCAGAGCGACTTCCACCACGCCAAGCCCGTCTACGAGGTGCTCCCGGGCTGGAACAGCGACATCTCCGGATGCCGCTCGTTCGACGAACTGCCCGAGAACTGCCAGAAGTACGTGCTGTTCGTGGAGAAGCAGATCGGTGCCCGCATCTCCGTCATCGGAGTCGGGCCCGGCCGCGACGAGGTCATCGTGCGGCACGCTCTCACCCACGACTGACCAGTTTCACGACTGTTTCACGACGAAGGAGTAGATGTGGCTCGCGGCTCGAAGGGCGCTGCCGACCAGGCGATCGAGCAGGGAGATTGGGTCGACCGGCTCGCCGACGAGGTGATCGCCGACGCGCAACGCCGACACCCCGGCACCCCGATCGTGTGCGCCTCCGGCCTGTCCCCCTCGGGCCCGATCCACCTCGGCAACCTGCGTGAAGTGATGGTGCCGCACCTCGTGGCAGACGAGATCCGTCGCCGTGGCATCGAGGTTGACCACCTCATCTCGTGGGACGACTACGACAGGTTCCGCAAGGTGCCGGCGAGCGTCGAGGGCGTCGACGAGTCGTGGAGCGAGCACATCGGCAAGCCCCTCACCGACGTGCCGCCGCCTCCCGGTAGCGAGTACCCGAGCTGGGGTGAGCATTTCAAGGCCGCCATGCAGGCGTCGCTTGCCGACCTCGGAGTCGAGTACCGCGGCATCAGCCAGACCGCGCAATACACCTCCGGCGCCTACCGCGAACAGGTGCTTCTCGCCATGCACGAGCGCGCCCGCATCGACGAGATCCTCGGCCGGTATCGCACGAAGGTCGACCCCGCCGAGGGCGAGGCTGAGGACGACGAGACCGATGTCGCCGAGGCGTTGGCGGCCGAGGGTTCGGGTGCAGCCTCGGAGGACGACGGCACTGGAGCCGGCGAGTACTTTCCGTTCAAGCCCTACTGCCACGTCTGCGGCCGCGACACCACCCGTGGCGTCGCGTACGACGACGAGAGCACCGAGTTCACGTACGAATGCGAGTGCGGCCACCGCCAGACCATGCGCCTCGACAGCGACTTTCGCGGCAAGCTCGTGTGGAAGGTCGACTGGCCGATGCGCTGGGCGTACGAGGGCGTCGACTTCGAGCCCTCCGGCGTCGATCACCAGTCACCCGGATCGTCGTACGTCGTCGGCAAAGACATCGTCGCCGACGTGTTCGGCGGCATCCGGCCCATCGGCCCGATGTACGCGTTCGTCGGCATTGCGGGCATGGCGAAGATGAGCTCGTCGAAGGGCGGTGTGCCGACTCCGGCCGACGCGCTGCAGATCATGGAGCCGCAGCTTCTGCGCTGGATGTACGCACGCCGCAGGCCCAACCAGTCGTTCCAGGTGTCGTTCGACGCCGAGATCCAGCGGCTGTACGACGAGTGGGATGCGCTGGGCCGCAAGGTCGCCGGCGGCTCCGGGCAGCCCGGTGACATCGCAGCGCACAAGCGGGCGACAAGCACTGCGGCCGGTGAGCTGCCGACCACGCCGGTGCCGTTGCCGTACCGGGCCATCGCCTCCGTCGCCGACATCACCGGTGGCAACGACGAGCAGATGCTGCGGATCCTCTCCGCGATGCTGCCGGCCGGCGGGCCCGCGTTGGAGTCGCTGGAGCCGCTGCGCCCTCGTCTGGACAAGGCGATGACGTGGGTGAACACGCAACTCCCGGAGGAAGACCGCACCCGGGTTCTCGAAACTCCCGACACGGAGTTGTTGGGTTCGCTCGACGCGTCGCAGAACGAGGCGTTGGACCTGCTCGTGAAGCACCTCGGCGACGACTGGTCGCTCGACGGGCTGACCACGCTGGTCTACGGAGTGCCGAAGCTCCAGGCCGGGCTGCCGATCGGTGAGAAGAAGCTCCCGCCAGAGGTCAAAGCCGCCCAGCGAGGCTTGTTCGCGCTGCTGTACAAGCTGCTGGTGGGCTCGGAGACGGGCCCGCGAATCCCGACCTTGTTGCTCTCGGTGGGCGAGGAAAGGGTGCGCCACCTACTAGGCCGCTGAGGCCTTCTCACGCACGGCTCCGGACCAGCTCTCCTGACGCGAGAACTCGACCGGCGCTCCCGTGCTGTGGCGTCGACCGGCG
>JAUNUP010000028.1 GCA_030538115.1 Dermatophilus congolensis
GGTGCCAAGGCCCCTGTGCCGTGGCACCTGTGCTGGAGGGCCACATACGCGCGAACATGTGCCACGGCACCCCCACCGACGAAGGTGCCGTGGCACACGACCCGCGCCACCTCACCTATCAGCACCAGTGCCACGGCACGGGAGGTGGTGGGCAGCGGTTCACGCGGGGTCAGGACTTCAGGGCTGCGTCTAGGCCTTCCCTCGTCGTTCGGTGGGCCGCGAGGATTTCTTCTACCGGGTCGACGATGCGCTTCTGTGCGACTCCGCCGATGGCCTCGTCGAGGCGCTTGCTCACGGCCTCGCGGCGACGGCGAGCGCCGATGCGCGCGAACGGTTTCGACAAAAGCGCGAGCAGTAACCCGACCAGAAGCCCCGCTCCGAGCAGCACCGTCGGCAGCGGCACGTAGCCGACGCGGGGCACGTCGGGCTGCGGGAGCATGAGGTACGACATCACCCCGATGCCCGCGAGCCACACCGCTCCGACGACGACCGCAATGGCAGCGACCCACTGCAGCAACCCGACTGCGCCCCACCACAGCGGGCGCCGGTTGCCGAGCGGAGTCGACATGACGGCCTGGTCGAGCGAATCGGCGAGATCGTCCTGAGCGGGCGCGACCGCATCCTCGATCGCGGTCGCCCAGACTTTCGGCAACCCCGAGACCGCCTCCATCGACAGACGCCGAGTCGCCAGCTCGACACCCGCGCGCGAGGTCGGCGAGGCCGCGGGCAGTGACGAACGCTGCAGCAGCTCACCGAACCCGTCCGGCGGCGCCGTGACCTCCTTGGGGTTCTTCTTCGCCTCCAGCCGCAGCCGCTTCATCGGGTCGGGCTTGAGGTTGCGGGCCCAACGGAGGAACGGCCACCCGGTGGAGGCGACGGCCTGGCGGCGGTAGTCCTTCTCGACGGCGTCGAGCACGATCGGCACGCCGGCCGTACGCCCGAGCGCGGAGACGAGGTTACCCGCCACGTTCTCGGGCAGCACCGGCTCGGAGTCGCCGACGTACCCGCGCAGCGTGCGCGCGTGCCGGTGGATGTCACCGATGAGCCGCTCCCGCGCCGCGGTCTTGGCCGCGACGGCCTCCGCGAGCGCGAGCCCGAGCTCGTGCAGCCCCTGCCCGGAGATCGAAGAGGTGAGCAGCACCTTCGTGCCGCCGAGCCCGTCGCGTTCGAGCAGCCGCTCGAGGTCGGCCTTGCACGCGGCCTGCTCGGCCTCGGTGAGCCGGTCGGCCTGGTTGAGCAGCACGAGCGAGACCGTGCGGTGGTCGGCGGCCTTGGCGAGGTAGTCGTCGTGCAGCACCGCGTCGGCGTATTTCTGCGGGTCGGTGACCCACACGAACAGGTCGGCGAGTTCGAGCACCCGGTCGACTTCGGCGCGGTGAGCGGCCTTGTAGGAGTCGAAGTCAGGCAGGTCGAGCAGCACAAGCCCGTCGAGATCGACGTCCCCGGCCCGACCGGTCTGCCCCTCCGGCACCCGGTGGCGCTCTTTGACGCCGAGCCAGTCGAGCAGCTCGACGGCGGCGTCTTCGCCCCAGACCGCCGCGCACGTGGAAGTCGTCGTGGGCCGCAACCGGCCGACATCCGACACGAGCGCACCCACGAAGGCATTGAACATCGTCGACTTGCCGCTGCCGGTGGCGCCCGCGAGCGCGACGACGGTGTGCCCGCCGGAGATCGCCATGCGGGCGGCGGCCTTCTCCAGCGCCTTGCGAGCGGAGGCCGTGTCGTCGGCCGGCAGGTACTTTCCTCCCGCGTCGAGGGCCGCCATCATCCCTTCGAGTCCCGCACGGAGGCGAGGCACCGAGCCTCCGGAAGGCCCGGTAGGGATGGACGGGTTGACTCGGCTGGGCGGGCGGGCGTTCATCGGGCGGCCTTCACGTTGGCGGATGCGTCGAGCAGCCGGTGGGGCAGGTCGTAGTCGAGCGCGACCGGGTCGAGGGCACTGCGCACATCGGCCTGCTCTTGGGCGAACAGTTCTTCGGCGCGTTCGAGGAGGCGTTTGCGGGCCTTGGTCGCGAGGTTGCGAACGGCCTGGTCACCGAACACGGCCTCCAGCAACCGCTGGGCCAGCACAGCCGAACCGCCGGCGATGCCCACCTCCCCGCCGGTGATGCCGGCGGTGTGGCTGAACACGACGAGCATGAGCACGAACCCGATCGAGTTGACGCCGATGGCCAGCACGCGCGCGGTGGTGCGACGGTCTTTGCCCTCCTCGCCGACGAGGGTGAGGATGTCGCCCTGCCACGCCCGCACGAGACGGTCGGTCTCGGTGACGAGGGAGTCGGGGGTGCGGGCCACGTCGGGCCGCGCGTCGGTGATGCGCTCGCCTCCGGGTACGGCCTCCCAGCGACGCACCACGTCGGCGCGAGCCTGCTGGGCGTGGGCGTAGAGCAGCTCGGCGACGCCGGACTGCAGCGCCTCCCCCAGCTCGGCGCCGGGTGCTGGACGGCCCGTGACGGCTGCGGTGATGCGGTCGCGCAAACGCCCGAACCCGATCTCCACCGACTTGAGAAACTCACCGGTGCCGACGAATTCGTGCCACCGGGCGAGCACCTCGCCGCGCAGCAGAGATCCGTCGCTCATCCCCTGCGAGACCCGGTCGAGCGCGGCCGCGTACTCGGTGGTGATGATCGCCTCGAGCTGCTCCCGCGTCTGGATCTGCATGGAGTACGAGTCGGCGAGCGAGCTGGTGCGCCGGTCGAGGGAGTCGAGTGCGCCGGCCAATGTGCGCTTGACCACCGTGCCGCGGGCGCGAGCGTCGTCGCCGAGCTGCCCGAGCCACTCCTTGAGCGGCTGTGTCTGGAAGAGCGGCAGCAGCCCGTTCTCGTCGAGCGGCACCTCGCTGATCGTGAACACCGGTGCGTGGCGCAGGCCCTCGGTGATGAGCATCTCGGCGAGGTGCTCACTGATCGCGTCTTCGGCTCCGGGGGGCACCCGGTCGAGCACCATCGCGATCGAGGTGCCGCGCTCCACGGCATCCCGCAGCAGCTCCCACGGCACGGCGTCGGCGTACCGGGCGGCCGTCGTGACGAAGACCCACAGGTCGGCGGCCGCGAGCAACTGCCGCGCGAGGTCGCGGTTCGCGGAGACGACCGAGTCGATGTCAGGAGCGTCGAGCAGCGCCACTCCGGGCGCCACCCCCTCGGAGGCGACAAGCCGCACCGCCCCCGGGTCGTCGGCTGCAGGTGACTGCCCTCCGGCCTCACCCGAGATGCGCACGAGGTTCGGCAGCACGCGAGGAGTCGTGAACCAGCCCGCATCTTCAGGGTGGTGCACGAGCACCGACGCCCGCGTGGTCGGCCGCAGCACGCCACTGCGGCTAACCACCGAGCCCACCAGTGAGTTGACCAGCGTCGACTTTCCCGCGCCGGTCGACCCTCCGACGACCGCCAGCAAGGGCGCGTCGAGGTTCTCGAGCCTGGGCAGGATGTAGTCGTCGAGCTGGTTGAGCATCGTGCCGACTGCTTCGCGGGCGTGGGCGGCCCCGGAGACGTCCAAGGGGAACGTCGTGCGGGCCACCTCCTCGCGCAGTTCGCGTACTGCGGTCAGCAGTTCGCCCGTTTCGTATCCCACCTGCACATCCTCTCGCGGGTTCCCCCCGATTCCAGGCCCATAGTGACCGACATCAGGGCTCGGAGCCAGTGGGACAGGCGGTATAACGCCACGGGAATACCCGCGAGTACGTCGCGGCGTGACTCGGCGAGGCGGCGGCGTGACAGCAATGCGGCCACCACGCGGGATCAGGTCGACCGCTCAGTACGCTCGCTCGGCTGCCGATGGGAACGTCATCGCCACGGACGGCGCTGCCCACTCACGGAGGAGAACCATGTCAACCTGCGCAGTCGACGAGCGCGACCACCTCGTCACCACGGGCTCCGCCCCTGCCTCGGACCAGCCGAGCCCGGGAGACATCGCCTCGCTGACGGCCCGCCTCGCGCGTAAGCGTGCGCAGGCCGACGCCGCGGGCACGCCGGAATCGAGCGACTCCGCCCTGTTCGCGGCCGTGGCGCGCCAGGCCCAGGCCGCGGAGGCAGCCGTCGCGACAGTCGAAGCAGCCGCAGCAATCGCCGAGGACACACAGGACGCAGGGGCGCCGTCACGCACCGCGTCGTGGGCCTCCACACCCAGCGTCGAGCGCGAGACTCCCCACGCGGCTGACACACCCCGTGTCTTCGCCTCGTCGGTGGGCGGCATCGCCTGGCCGGGAACGCCCGGCGCAGACCCCACCGCGTGGCTCGCCGCTCAACTCGACCGGTTCAGCCACGGAGACCACATCGATCCCTACGCCGAACTCATGCTCCGGCGAGCCGGCTTCGCACCTGGCGCACGCTGAGCACGTGCTCGTCACGCAGCACACCTGCGGCCCATTCGATGTCGTCCCAGACCTCGGCGAGCTCGCCGTGCCAGGCCGCCGTCACCCCGGGCAGCCAGCCCCAGGCCTTGTCCTGATCTCCGACCACACGGTGCAGTAGAGCTGCGACCTTGGTGTTTGCGTCGTCGACCACGTCACGGTCGCCGCACGTGGCGCTGATGCGCGACGGATCGAAGGCGTCGTCACCCTGCACGATCTCCACGTCCATGGCCCCGCAATGCCGTTCGGCCCAAGGCCCCGCGTAGGCGACGAACGGCGCACCCGCCTCCTCGACGCAGTCACGCGGCAGCAGCTCGCCGATGCGAAGCCGCAGGTTCGGGTCGGCTCCGCGCTTGGCGGCGGCCACGAGGTGCCCCGCCTGGTGGTACGACCACCCCGTGAAACTGCCCATCTTGATGTCGCTCGTGTACACGTATCCCCCAATACGTGCCCGGATCCCCCGGGCATCTCCCCCGTCGATCGCCGGCAGACTCGCGGCGATCCGTTCTCAACCCTAACGACCGTCCAACTTCGCGGGTCGTGACACATGTCGACAACTCGGCACAGTGGCGGAGCCCGGGCGACGCGGGCAGAATACCGACCTGGGTATATCCGACGACTTCGGAGGCGATCAGCATGGAGCAGATCCAGGGGCTGCCCAACGAGGAGCACGCCGGCCACCCGCCCGGCTACATCAGCGAGAAGGCCCGCTACCTCGCCCGACTCAAACGCATAGAGGGCCAGGCCAGGGGCGTTCATCGCATGGTCGACGAGGGCCAGTACTGCATCGACATCCTCACCCAGATCTCCGCGATGACCAGCGCGCTCGAGAACGTGGCACTGGGACTGCTCGAAGACCACCTACGCCACTGCGTCGCCGACGCGGCAGGCACGGGCGGCGAGGTGGCGGAGGAGAAGCTCGCCGAGGCGGCACAGGCGATCCGCCGCCTGGTGAAGTCGTAGCCAACACAACGGTCTTCGTGTCGACCACGTCGGCGCCCCCGGCAGGACTCGAACCTGCGACCGAGTGATTAGAAGTCACTAGCTCTATCCAGCTGAGCTACGAGGGCCTGCGAACCGGACATGCCCGTCCGCGCGGAACAGCCTACCGTGACCCCGCCCACATTCTGACGCGCGACTGTCGTGGCCACCGGCGCTCGTGGCCGCCGGACAGGGCGCCCCGGTAGCTGCGAGGTAGCCGCGAGGTGGCGGGGCACCAAGGCGTCTACGCTGGCAGTCGTGAGCGCAGGCGTCCGCGTCGATGTCTTCTCCTCGACGATCCGCCCCGTCGGCGATCGTCGGGCGCTCTTCGACGCCACCGAACAGCGCCGCCTCGACGGCCTGTCCCGCGCTACGGAGCGCGACCTGTACGCCACCGCCCACCTGCTGCTGCGCACAGGCCTCGAACTCGTCACCGGAATCCCGGCCGAGGAGCAGCGATTCGACCGCCTGTGCCGCTCGTGCCTCGAACAGCACGCGCCGGTGCGGCTCGCGCCCCCCGGGTCTCCTGACGCGGCGTTGCTCGGCCGGAGCCGCTGGTCCACCCCCCACGTGAGCCTCTCGTACTCCGAGCAGCGGGCGATCGTGGCGATCTGCTCCGACCGCGAGGTGGGCATCGATATCTGTCACTGGTCGACGACCGACTTCACGGGCTTCTCCGCGATCTCGCTGACTCCCGACGAGGCGGGCGAACTGCTCGATTTCGCGGCACCCGACGTGCCGTGGGCCAAGGCGACCTGGTGGGCGCGCAAAGAGGCCCTGTTCAAGGCCGCCGGCTATTGGCTCGTCGTCGACGGATCGTCGGCGCGCGTCTCCCCTCCTGATGCGGAGCCCGAATTGCTGGGCTGGTACGACGAACTCCCACGCCCGCAAGTCGAACTCGTCGACATCCCCGTGCCCGGCTCGTACACGTGCGCCCTGGGGGTGGCGGGTACGGACCGACCCGACTACCGGCTCGTCGACGCCACCGGAAACGTCGTGGCACTCGCTGAGCGCGCCTGGTAGGGGCTGCGGGAACAACCGGCGGCTAGAGATCCCGGGCGTTCGCCAGCACGGGCAGCACCTTGCGCGCCTTGGGCACGGAGGTCGGATCGATGTCGACGAGCAGCAGCTCCTCCCCTGCGCCCGCCGAGGCGAGCACGCGACCCGAGGGTGCCACAGCGATCGAATGCCCCACTCCGAGCGGTGCCTTGCCTTCGACTGTGCGTCCCACGGCCTCGGGGTCGGCCTGTCCGCAGGCGAGCACGTACGTCGTCGCGTCCATGGCCCGGGCCGCGGCGAGGGTCTGCCAAGCGGTCACCTTGCCCTCGCCCGCGCCCCACGAAGCCACCACGAGCGTCGCCTCCGCGCCCAGCCTGGCCAGCGCCGTGAACAGGCGCGGGAATCGGATGTCGTAGCAGATCGCCAGCCCGAACCGCACGCCGCCGATCTCTACCGTGACGACGTCGTCTCCGGGATCGACCGTGTCGGACTCCGCGAACCCGAACGCGTCGAAGAGGTGGATCTTGTCGTAGCTCTCCTCCACTCCCGGCCCGGTGACCAGCAGCGTGTTACGCACGTGGCCCGCGTCCGATCCGGGGGTGAACATGCCGACCGCAATCACGATCCCGTGCTCCCGAGCGATGGCGCGCACACCCTGCGCCCAGGGTCCGTCGAGCGGCTCGGCGATGTCGGTCAACCGATTGCCGAAGGCCCGCATCGTCGCCTCCGGAAACACGACGAGGTCGGCGCCCGCCTCGACCGCCTTCGCCGACCAGGCCGCCATGAGTTCGAGATTCGCGGCCAGGTCGGCCGAGCTGTTGATCTGGGCGAGGGCGACGCGCATACGGATCCTCCGGTCAGGTCGGTTCGCGAGAGGGGGCTCTGCGTCAGTCTCTCGCAGTCAGCCGAGCAGCGCCCTGCAGCGCTGGATCGAGTCGAGCAGCGTCTTCTCCCGGTCCACCGCGTCCGGGCCGGCAGCGCCGCTGCCCATGCGTTTACGGAGCATCGCGAGTTCAACGGCGTCATCCTGAAACGCCTGCATCGCGGAGGAGCCCGCCGAGCCCTTCACGGAGCGGGCCCACTTGCGTGCCGTGCGACGCTCGCGCAGGTCGGTGAGCATTCGCACCTCGGCGGCCGAAAGCCAGCCGTAGTCGGCGTAGACCTGCAGGTAACGGCCCATCAGTCGGCCCTCGCGGTACCGGGCCCACGCCGCGAACGCGATCGCGACCACGAACACCGGCACCTGGAATGCCAGGTAGGAGTACCAGAACCCACCGGCTCCGGCCACGGACGAGAAGTTCCACGCCGAGTGCAGACCGATCGCCACGAGAAGACCCGCCAGCGGCGCCAGCAACCGCATCAGCCCGGAAGGGCGGTGTACCGCGAACCCGACTGCGATACCAAAAGCAGTCGTGAACAGGGGGTGCGCGAACGGGCTCACCAGTCCGCGCACGATGAAGACCGCGACCATGCCCTCGGCTCCGGCTTCGTTGAACGCCCGGCCGAAGTAGAGGATGTTCTCAGCGAACGCGAACCCCGAGGCCACGATGCCCGCGTAGACGATGCCGTCGATCACCCCGTCGAATTCGTCGCGGCGCAAGAACAGGATGAACAGCACGCCGAGACCCTTGAGCGACTCTTCGACGATGGGCGCGACGGTGACGGCCGTGACAGCCTCGGGGTCAGCCGTCGTGGAAGCGAGGATCAGCATCGACCCCGTATTGAGCACCAGCGCCGTCGCGGTGGCGATCACCGCTCCCCACACGAACGCGAGCACGAGAAACCTGGTCGGCTCGGCCTCGTACGCGTCGAGCCACATGAACGCCGGTACGACGATGCCGAGCGGGATGAACGAGACCGCAGTGGCCAACAGGGCCGTGTGCCACCCGACCTCCGCGCCGATCACCTGCGGCAGGCCCCACGCGGCGAACAAGAACACCACGGTGGTGAACGCGAGCACGAGCCAACGGCGCAGCAACGGCCTGCGCGACCGGTTCACACCCGCCAGGGCCGTGGCTTCGATGGGCCCTCCGGGGCCAGACGAGCCGGACTCGCGCTCCATCTGCTGTTCTCCTCGCCTTGCCCGCGGTGTCTCGGCGACCAGGGTATGCCGGGTGAGTAGGGTTGTCGGGTGAGTTCTACTTCCAACCGCCTCGCCAGTGACCGCATCGTCTGGATCGACTGCGAGATGACCGGGCTCTCCCTCGAGCACGATGCGCTCATCGAGGTCGCCGTCATCGTCACCGATTTCGACCTGCAGCCCCTCGACGACGGCATGGAGGTCGTCATCACACCTCCCCGTGAGGCGCTGCGGCAAATGAACGACTTCGTGCGCCAGATGCACACCGACTCAGGCCTGCTCGAGATTCTCGATGAGGGCTTGTCGATGGAGGAGGCGCAGGCCCTGGTGCTCGGCTACGTCAAGAAGCACGCTCCGGAGGCCGGCAAGTTCCCGCTCGGCGGCAACACCGTCGGCACCGACCGGGCCTTTCTCGCCCGCGACATGCCCGACCTCGAGGGGCACCTGCACTACCGCAACGTCGACGTGTCGACGGTCAAGGAGCTGGCCCGCCGCTGGTACCCGCGGGTCTACTTCAACGCCCCCGCCAAGCACGGCGGCCACCGGGCCCTCGGCGACATCCGCGACTCCATCGCTGAGCTGCGCTACTACCGTGAGGCCGTGTTCGTCGAGGCCCCCGGCCCCGACTCCGCGGGAGCCAAGGAGATCGCCTCCCGCCACGGCGTCACGGTGTCTGCTGAGCACGACTGAGCACCCGCTGCCACCCGCTGACCGCGGTTGAGCACGGCTGCAACGGGCACATAAGCGCGTGACCTGCGGTTTCGCCGTCTTTCGTCACGAGTGATGTCCTGTCCGGCGGGCGGTGGTCACGAGCACGGCAAAGTTCGGGTTAGTATGGTCGCCGCTGGTCCGCCTCCGGGAGGACCGACGAGCATCCGGTTCGCGCCGGACGCATGGTGGGTGTAGCTCAGCTGGTAGAGCACCTGGTTGTGGTCCAGGTGGCCGCGGGTTCAAGTCCCGTCACTCACCCCGAAGTAAGACGGCTCCAGCCTGTTGGCTGGAGCCGTCTTCGTTTTCGTGTCTCGTCCGAGCTACCGGTCGCGCCAGTAGTTGTTGGCCGCCGCGACGGTCTGAAAGTTGACGGCGATGACCTGAGAGGCCGCCGTGAGCATGGCCGCGTCCTCGGCGTACTGGGGGCGCAGTTCGTGCAGCACATCGGCGTCCGGCTGGGTGTACTTCACACCGCGACGGCTCAGCGTGATGGCGAGGTCGAACCCGTCTTGCGGGGTATCGGTGATCAACGTGGTCAACCACTGATCGGTCATCGGTTCCTCCTACGTGCGTGGTGTGATGTGAAACACGTCCCGCCAGGTTAGCCTCGCTCACGTGGCCGTGCTCGATTTTCCACTGAGAGGGCGAGTGTTTATCGGGACGAAAGGCCTCTGCCCTGAGCTTTCGCGTCTCTAGACTGGCGGCATCTTCGGAGGAATGCGGTTGAGAGTGGCCTGGTCACGCGGCGCTGTGGGCGCTGCGTTGCTCGTCGTGCTCACGGGGCTCATCGCAGCTGCGGTGGCGAACCTCGTGCCGTTGCTCGATCCGGGTAACGCCGGGTGCGTGCATCCTGTGCCGCTCCTCGCGCCGCTCGGCATCCACTTCGACGTGCTCGCGCCCGCGGACGTGTGCCCTGAAGGTACGTATCTGCCGGGCGCGAACTTCGTTGCCGCGCTGCAGATGCACCTCACAGTACTGTGCGTTGCGTTCGTCGGAACTGCCGCTGCCCTTCTGGCGGCTTTCGGTGTCGCTGCGTGGGTCGTGGCCACCTGGACGCAGATCCGCGCCGCTCTGCGGAATCGGCTGCGCCTTCCCGAAGCCGTCACGGTCCTCGTCGTCGCGTCGAGGCCGTCTGCTCCGCGCCTGTTCGTGATTCCGCATGGGTTCGACGGGTTCGACCCTGTTCAGCGCCGTGGGCCGCCCGCCCCTGTTCTCCTCGCCGTGCCCACCGTGTGAGAGGTCGCCTCTCACCGCAGCGGCCAACGGCATCCCTGTCTCGACCGTTCGCTGCCGGTCACGTCTCGCACGCCCTGACGACCTGACGCCTGCGGATCACGACTCCTCCCCAGTGACGGCGCGACGCGCATCCGTGCCGATGACACGCCGCGCCGACCGCCTCCCAGAACACATCGAATTTGCTTGGAGAACCTGATGACTTCGTCGAACCCGAACCCCACGTCCAGTCGTCCGCCCGTGGCGCCGCCCCCGCCGCCTCCGGGATCGAACAAGCGCCCCATCCTCATCGTCGCCGGGCTTATCGCCCTGGTCGCAGTGATCGTCTTCGCGGTGATGGCGATGCGCTCGGGAGGCACCCCCGACGGTCAGGACGAGGGCACGCTCCCCGCCACGCGCGCGAACACGCACGTGCTCGACAACGTGGGCGCGAATGCCCCGACGCTCGTGGAATTCCTCGACGTCGAGTGCGAGGCCTGTGGCTCGCTGCACCCGGTGGTGCAAGACATCCGCAAGCAGTACGACGGAAAGCTCAACTACGCGGTGCGCTACTTCCCCCTCTCCGGGCACGCCAACGCCGTGAGCTCCGCGCTCGCCGTGGAGGCGGCGGCTCAGCAGGGCCGGATCGAAGACATGCTCAACAAGATGTTCGAGACCCAAGGCCAGTGGGGTGAGAAGCAGGTCTCGATGGCGCCCACGTTCCGTTCGTACGCCGTCGAGCTGAACCTCGACATGGCCAAGTACGACGCCGCCGTCGCCGACGAGGCGACTCTGGCCCGCATCCAGTCCGACTACGACGACGGGATGAAGATGGGCGTCAAGAGCACCCCGACGTTCTTCCTCGACGGCAAGATGCTCGAACTGCGCACCCTCAACGACCTCACCGACCCGATCGAGAAGGCGATCGCGGACGGCGGGCAGCGATGAGCAACGGCTCGGGCCGGGGGCTCCGCGGCCTGTTCTCGCGGTCGCAGCCCCCGCCCGCCGCCGGCGACGGCAGTGTCGGCGCTGTCGGCAGTGCCGGAAGCAGGTACGGGTTCGAGTACCTCGCGGCCGAGCGCGTGTACCTCGACTCTGCCTGCCAGACGATGCGGCCCCAGCCCGTGATCGACGCCCTCACCGAGTACTTCACGCAGTACAACGCGTGCGGCGACCGGGTGAAATACGACTGGGGTCGGCGGGTCGACGATGCCGTCGACGACACCCGCTCAGCGGTCTTGAAGACGCTCGATCTGTCACCTCGCCGGTACGCCGCCTCGTTCACGCTCAACACCACATACGGGCTGAACCTGCTGCTCACACAACTGCCTCAGGGCCGGTACCGGCGGGTCGTGACGACGCACACCGAACACAACTCCGTGTTTCTCAGCACGATGTCGTTCGCGCGGCGGACGGGAGTCGAGCGGGTGCTGCTCGACCGCGACGCCGACGGCGCACTGCAGTACACCGACGCCGACCTCGACGACGCGCTCGTGGTGATCTCGGCGATGAACAACGTCGACGGGGCTGCCACGGTCGGGCTCGCGGAGCTCATCACACGCACGCAGGCACGCGGTGGCGCGGTGATCGTCGACGCGGCCCAGGCGCTGCCGCACGCGTTGTCGCTGGTGCGGGGGCTGTCTCCAGATGCGGTGTGCTTCTCCGCGCACAAGGTCTATGGGGCATCGCTGGGCGTCGTCGCGGCCACGCACGAGCTGCTGCGCAGCCTCGACCTCGTGTTCATCGGAGGCGGGCAGGTCGCTGGCGTGACCGCCTCCGAGTACGAGCTGCTCGACGAACCGCACACCCGCCTGGAGGCGGGGCTGCAGTCCTGGGGCGAGATCATCGCCCTCGGCGCCGCCCTGCGGTGGCTCGACGGGTACCGCTCCGCGACCGGCGTCGACCTGGAGGCGCGCGAGGGCGAACTCTCGGCGGCCCTACACGACGGGCTGGCGGCGTTGCCGAACCTGCGCATCCTCAGCCCTCGGGGATCGTCGCTGGTGAGCGTGGTGCCGGAGCGGGTCGACGGGCATCGCCTCGCGACGTTCCTGTCGAAGGCCGGGATCATGGTGCGCAGCGGCTACTTCTGCGCCCACCACTGGCTCGTCGAGCGCCAAGACCTGCCCCCGGTGGTGCGGTTCAGCCTCGGCGCGCACAACACCACCGGTGACATCGACACGACGTTGACGGTGATGAGCAAGCTGATGAAGGGGTTGTAGATGCTCTGTATCGCCGCCTTCATCGTTCTGCTGTTCCTGGCCGCGGTGTCGGCGAAGTACCGCAAGATGCTGCGCCGCGCCTGGGACTGCGTCGCCCGCAAGGCCACGTTCCGGCCGTGCGACACGAGCTTTCGGCAGGACATCACCGACTCGATCCTCGCGCCCGTGGCTCTGCGGTCGCCGCGGATGGTCAAGCCGGCCGCGTTTCTCATCGAGGTCGTCGCGTGGCTCATGGTGATCTCGCTGTTCGTGAGCCTGTACATCGTGGCCCGCAGCGGCCTCAACCTCATGGTCTACGGCACGTGCGACAAGGCCGACCCGGCCGCGTGTTCGCTCTCATCGACGCAGGGGTGCGGCATCGGCACGGGACGTCCGGGCTTCGGGGAGTCGCTCTTGTCCGGCGACGTCGTCGGCGCGTTCGGTAACGAGTTCGCCGACCTCGGCGACACGATCTCGGCGGTGCCGGGCACGTTCCGCTCGTGGGACGCCGCCGACTACGTCCTCCCCCAAGCCAGCTACCAGGGCGGATACCGCGAGGGCCGACCGACGGCGCTCGAAGTGATCGACCCCGGGTGCCAGTTCTGTGCCCAGTTGTTCACCAACGTGGAGCAGTCGGGTTTCGCGGAGTCGCACAACGTGACGTACATCGTCTACCCGATCGGGCTCGGGCTGGCTCCGCGCTTCGCCAACTCGCCGCTCATCGCCGAATACCTCACGGCTGTACGGCTGTCGGAGGCGGAGCAGGCGGGAGCTGGCGCGCGCGTCGACAACCCGACGGACTGGTTCATCCTCGAGCAGATCTTCACCGGCACACGCCCCGACGGCACGAAGTGGCAGACCTGGTTCAACGAACACGCCACCCCCGACGAGGCGCGAGCCCAGCTGGAGGCGTGGCTCGGCGAGGCGGGCTACGACGCGGCGGCCATCGCGCGGATCACCGAGCTGGCCAACTCCGACCGGGTCGAGCAGGAGATCCTCTCCGGGATGCGAGTGGTGGACGACGAGATCGAGACCGTCACCATCCCCTCCCTCATCGCCGACGGAGACCTCCACAAGGGAGCAGTGGAGGTGGAGAAGCTGCAGGAGATGCGCTGACCTGCGTCGGTGTCGACGCCGGGTAGGCGCTCGGCGGGGGCTCGGTCCCTCGGCGCCCCCGCCAGTCCGACCGCGTCACCGACCGAACCAGGCGGTCAATAGGCGCCGGTCAGTTTCGGGGAGCCACACGCCCTCCAAGACGGAGGGCGAGATGTGGTGCCTCTCCAGCGACATCCGCTCGACAAGTGAGTCCAGGTGGCGGCCGGCGTTGTCGTGCGCCCAGACGATCCACCAGGCGAACACCGGAGTGGGGTCGTCGATCGGGAGGACACGAAGGCCGCCCGCGGCCGGCGAGAGCATCTCCTCCCCCACGAGCGACGCCGTCACCCCCTCCGCGACACGGACGCCCCAGGTCTCGAACCCGAGCGTCGATCCCGTCGTGTCCACTCGGATACCGCTCGCCTCGGCGAACGACGCCAGCCATCCGCGCCACTCCGGCGGCGCCCCGGTGAGAGGGAAGCTCACCGGTAAGCCTTTCAGCTCAGCGAAATCGACGGCCTCCCGGTGCGCCAATGCATGTCGTTCTCCCACCAGCAGGCTCACCGGTTCGAGCACGAGGGGCCTGCCGGTGATTCCGAGCGGCAACGCGCTGTCGAGAGCGCCCGCGCGCAGGATCGCGAAGTCCGCACGCCCCTGCGTGAGCGCGGGAAACGGCTCCGGGTCGGCAATCACCTCGACGCCAGGGCCATCTTTCAGACTCGCGGTGCGTAGCCAGGTCATCGGTGCCGAGTGCTCGTCGGGCACCGCGACGACGAGGCTCGTCTTGTGCCTCGCGAGTTCCGCGAATGCGTCTGTGGCCGCGACGACGGCACGGGCCTCGTCGAGCAGCCGAGCCCCGTTACTGCTCACCGAGCAGCGCCTACGGTCATGCCGGTCGATGAGGGAGGCACCGAGCACCGCCTCCAGCTTGGAGATGCGCTTGCTGACCGCCTGTTGGGTGATGCCTAATTCCGTCGCGGCCCGCGTGAAACTCCCGGTATCGGCGACGGCGATGAACGACCGCAACAGCCCTGTGTCGAGATCCACACATCGAGTCGACCCGTCACAACCGGTAGTTGTCAAGGGGCGGGCGATTGTTGGCACCCTCCCTGGCGAGCAAGGTGCGATGTGACCGGACACCCCGGCATGTGGGGTGCGTCTCGCCTCGGGAGGACGTCATGTTCCACGCAGCTCTCATCACCGTTCACACCGTGACCGGCACCATCGCTCTCGCAGCCGGGCTCGGCTTTCTCTTCCGCGCGGCCGCCTGGAGGCTGCACCGGTGGACCGTCGTCATCATGACCGCCACGCTCCTCGGGGCGCTCGTCGTCGGCTGGTCACAGCGGGACGCCGCGCAGCAGGTGGTCTTCTGGGCCTTGGGCGCCCTGGCCGTGGCGATGTCGGTCGCGTCGTTGCGGGTCTCCCCGCCCGGCAACGCCGCACAACAGGTCGCGATCTTCAACGTCATCTCGCTGACCACGGGCCTCCTCGCCATCGCCGGGCTACGGCTCGGCGGCCCGGTCGCCTCTGCCGTGTGCGGCGCTCTCACGGTTCTCGTCGTGCGTTGGCTCCTCCTCCACTTCAGGCCCGTTGCGGACCGGATCGATCAGCGGCACGATGAGCCGGCACTCCAGCCTGCGGGCCGGTGATCCTGGGCGGTTGCCGTCGCACGGGTTCCGCCGCCGACCGACCGCACGTGGGGCGAGTGGCGCCCCGGCACGTCGGCCGTGCAGGGGCGCGACCTCAGTCCTCGATGAAGATGAGCGCCGGGGTCTCCAGGAGCTGCTTGAGGCGGGCCACCAGGGTGGCCGCGGCCCAGCCGTCGATGACTCGGTGGTCGAAGCTGCACGAGAGGTTCATCATCGTGCGGGGCTCGAACGCGGTGCCGTTCCATCGCGGACGCACCGACATCGCGTTGACCCCGACGATCGCGACCTCCGGCTTGTTGACGATCGGCGTCGTGGCGAACGCGCCCAGCTTGCCGAGCGACGTGATCGTGATCGTCGAGCCGCCCAACTGCTCACGGGTGGCCCGACCGTCGCGGGCCGCCTCGCTCACCTCCTGCACTCCGGACGCGGTCTGCCAGAGGTCGAGTGATTCGGCGTTGCGGAGTACCGGCACCTTGAGGCCGTCCGGCGCCTGGGTGGCGATGCCGACGTGCACCGCCGTGAACTGCCGGACCGTCTCGGTCTCGTCGTCGAAGTGCGCGTTGAACTCCGGCTGATCCTCCAGCGCCCGCACGAGCGCGCGGACGAGCAGCGGCAGCACGGTCGGGCGCGGCCGGTCGCCCGTTGCGAGGCTGTCGCGCAGCTTTTCGAGTTCGGTGACGTCGACCTCCTCCACGATCGTGATGTGCGGGATCGTGCGCCACGCCTCCGCGATACGACGAGCGGTGATGCGTCGGATGCCCTTGATCGGGATCTCCTCGACGCCGTCGGCGCGCGAGGCACCCCCGGCGTCTTCGTCCCCAGGTGTGCCCACGCCGCCCTCGACGCGGGTAGAGCCTGCCGCCGAACGCCTGCCCTGCCCTGGACTCGTAGTTCCTTCGAGGTGCGCGTCGAGATCCGACATGAGAACGCGTCCCTCCGGCCCGGTGCCGCGCACAACAGCCAGGTCGAGACCGACCTCTTTCGCGCGGCCGCGCACAGCGGGAGCAGCAAGCACGTGACCACCGCCCGAGGATGCCGTGACCGACGGCGAGCCCGCGGGCGGTGGTTCAGGACTCAAGCTCTCGGTCGCGTCGCCCGAGACCCGCGCAGGGTCCGCCGGGCTTCCTGCGCCGTCTCCGGGCGTGGTCGGTTCTCCGGCCTGCGGGGGCGCTTCGGTTGTGCCCGCCGCGGGCGTCTGGGCTCGCACGTTGCCGCGGCCCTCTACCGTGAGCCGCACGAGTTCGGCTCCCACGGCCACGAACTCGCCCGGTGCTCCACCGTGACGCAGCACGGTCCCGGCCACCGGCGACGGGATCTCGACGCGGGCCTTGTCGGTCATGACCTCGACCATGGGCTGGTCTGTTGCGATCTCGTCGCCTTCGGCCACGAGCCACTCGGCGATCTCGGCCTCCGCGATGCCTTCGCCGATGTCGGGCATTTTGATGACGTATTCGCCCATGTCACACCGCCTCGACCGTCTCGCGGAGGGCCTTGCCGATGCGCTCCGGGCCGGGGAAGTACTGCCATTCGTGTACGTGCGGGTAGGGCAGGTCCCAGCCGCCGACCCGGAAGATCGGGGCCTGCAGATGGTAGAAGCACTCCCGCTGCACGAGGGCCGCGAGCTCGGCGCCGAAACCGCTGGTCAGCGTGGCTTCGTGCACGATGACGCAGCGGCCCGTCTTGCGCACCGACGCCGCGATCGTCTCCAGGTCGAGCGGCACGAGGGTGCGCAGGTCGATGACCTCCGCGTCGATGCCGGTCTCCTCCGCTGTGGCGATGGCGACGTGCACGATCGTGCCGTACGTCAGCACAGTCACCTGCGAGCCCTCGCGACGCACCTTGGCGGTGCCGAGCGGCTCCGTGTAATGCCCCTCCGGCACCTCGGCGAGCGGCTGGCCCTTCCACGGCACGATCGGACGGTCGGGGTGGCCGTCGAACGGGCCGTTGTACAGGCGCTTCGGCTCCAGGAAGATCACCGGGTCAGGGGCCTCGATGGCGGCCAGCAGAAGCCCCTTGGCGTCGTACGGGTTCGAGGGGATCACGGTCTTCAGGCCCGCCACGTGCGTGAAGAGGGCCTCGGGTGACTGGCTGTGGGTCTCGCCTCCGAAGATGCCGCCGCCCACCGGCATGCGGATCACCAGCGGACACGTGAAGTCCTCGGCAGACCGGTAGCGCAGGCGCGCCGCCTCCGAGACGATCTGGTCGTACGCCGGGTAGACGTAGTCGGCGAACTGGATCTCCACCACCGGCCGCAGCCCGTAGGCGGCCATGCCGATCGCCGTGGCGACGATGCCCGCCTCGGAGATGGGCGCATCGAAGCAGCGGGT
This sequence comes from Dermatophilus congolensis, assembly GCA_030538115.1. Classification (GTDB taxonomy): domain Bacteria; phylum Actinomycetota; class Actinomycetes; order Actinomycetales; family Dermatophilaceae; genus Dermatophilus; species Dermatophilus congolensis_B. The sequence goes on from JAUNUP010000028.1 coordinate 17,601, forward strand.
TGTGCCGTACTTCGCCTGCAGGCCCGCGGTGCAACGGAAGACGCCCCCGAAGTAGCCGACGTCCTCGCCGTACACGACGACCCGCTCGTCGCCGGCCATGGCCACGTCGTGAGCGTCACGGATGGCCTCGATCATCGTCATCGCAGGCATGTCAGAACCCCGCTTCTTCACGCTGACGCTGCACGTGGGGCGGGATCTCCTCGAACACGCCCTCCCACATGAGCCTCCGGCTCGACCGCGCCCCGCTGTGCAAGGTGCCGATCGCCTCCGACTCCTCCTGCGTCGCGAGCACCCGCTCGCGGACCTTGCTGACGAGGGCGACCTGCTGCTCCTCCGACCACTCGCCGCTGACGATCAGGTGCTTCTTGAGGCGCAGAATCGGGTCGCCGAGCGGCCACTCCACCCCTTCACGACGAGGGCGGTATGCCGACGGATCATCGGAGGTCGAATGCCCGCCCACCCGGTACGTCACGTACTCGATGAGCGTCGGGCCGAGGTTGGCGCGGGCGCGCTCGGCCGCCCAGTTCGCCGCCGCGTACACGGCGAGGTAGTCGTTGCCGTCGACCCGCAGCGACGGGATGCCGTAGCCATGCCCGCGGTGCGCCAGGGTGCGGGACCCGCCGATCGCGACGCCGGAAAACGTCGAGATCGCCCACTGGTTGTTGACGATGTTCATCACCACCGGGGGCTTGTACGTGGAGGCGAACACGAGGCCCGTGTGAAAGTCCCCCTCAGCAGTCGACCCGTCTCCGACCCACGCGGCGGCGATCTTCGTGTCCCCGGCGATCGCCGAGGCCATCGCCCACCCGACCGCCTGCGGCCACTGGGTCGTGAGGTTGCCCGACACGGAGAAGAACCCGTAGTCCTTCGCCGAATACAGCACCGGCAGTTGGCGTCCATGCGTGGGATCGCCTGCGTTGGAGTAGATCTGGTTCATCATCAGCAGCAGCGGGTACCCGCCCGCGATGAGCAGTCCCGCCTGGCGGTAGGTCGGGAAGTTCATATCGCCGTCGCGCAAGGCCCGGCGGAAGGCGCAGGAGATCGCCTCCTCGCCGAGGTGCTGCATGTAGAACGACGTCTTCTGCTGGCGCTGGGCGAGCAGCATGCGCTCGTCGAAGATCCGCAGCGTGATCATGTGTTCGAGGCCGGCGCGCAGGTCGTCGAAGGACAGCAGCGGCCCGTCGCCGCCGAGAGGTTCGGCCCACGGACCGACGGCGTGTCCGTCGTCGTCGAGGACCCGGATGATGCCGAACGCGAGGTCGTACACGCTTTCGGCAGAGGCGTCGAGCTCAGGACGCGGGGCCGCACCGGCGGGTGGGATCGCCACCCCGGAGAAATCCGGTTCGCTACCGGGGCGGCACTGTGGCTCGGGGATGGTGAGTTTCAGTGGCTCCATTTCCAGAGTCTGCCAGAACCCCTGTGGTCCTGCTCACAGAGCAGCCTGCCTTCGTGGTGACCCACCTGGGTGCGAATCCTTCATCTATGTGGGTGCGTCGGCAGGGGCCTATAGGGGGCTCTCGACGCACCCACGTAGATAAAGGATTCCGAACGTCATGCGAGTGGGACTGGAAGGGCTAGATGTCGCCCTGTTCGGAGTATGGACAGCAGCCAACCCTGTGTCTTATCCCAGGTCAGCCAGATCTGCTCGTAGCTGAGCCGGTCTCGGACATAGCCGCGCTCGCGTGCTGCGAAGTCTCGCGCGCAGTCGATCGCGACGTTTCGAGGGGCGGAGTGGTGCGCCGCGCTGTCGGCCTCGATGATCCAGGACTTCCCTACGAGCAGATCGACGTGACCGATGCCAGCGATGTACGCCTGGGGGCGCACATAGACTCCGCGTCTCTGGAAGAAGAGCCGCAACCTGGTTTCTGAGCCGGATTGTGCGAGGCCGGAGTAGTGCGCTTCTGTGCGACGGCTTCGCATCGGCACCGTTCTCAATAGATGACGAGCGACTGCCTCGTGCAGCAACTTCAAGTTCACCGCCGACTCGAGCACCACGAGCGCTGTCTCCTCGTCGTGCCTGTGCAGCACGTGGGCCACGCTGTCTTCAACAGGCGCAACAGCTGTCGGGCACGGCGAGGCGAGCCGATGGAACTGAACACCTCGCGGTGGTGCCGGTGAGGGCCTAGCGCCCGGGCTCATGACGACGTGCAGGTCCGAATAGGGCGGCACCCATAGGCCGTGAACGTGGCACGCGCTAAGGCAACCTAGTCGTCCACCCAGTTGCACTGCGCGCACGGCGGCCTCGGGAGTGAATGCGTCGGCGTACCAGCCGCGGTGAACTCGACGCAGGCGACCCTGTTCGAGAAGTTCACGCAACTGGCGAGCGTCGATACCTCGCTCGGCGAGCTGAGCCCTGGTGAACGGACCGGGATTGACCATGCCTCAGACCCTGTCACCGCGACGCATTCGCCACGGCACCCCAGCGACCTCCTGTGGAAAACCCCGTGGACAACGGGCTGGGTCGCTGGGCTAGGCCGCCCAGCCGGGCGACATCCTCCCACCAGTGCCGTGGCCCGGCCACAGCGAGGTGCGCCACCTATGCCGTGGCCCGAGCCCAGCAGGGCCTCCAACCCGTGCCGTGGCACATGCACCCCGACACCTCACCTTCCAGCGCCAGTGCCACGGCACGGTGGGAGGCGGAGCCCGGCCAGTCCCCCCAACCCGTGCCGTGGCACCCCTCACCAAAGGCGAGTGAGCCGGATTCATGTGCCACGGCACCCCATCGATGCAGGTGCCGTGGCACATGCACCCCGACACCTCACCTTCCAGCGCCAGTGCCACGGCACGGTGGGAGGCGGGAGCCAGGGCGATCAGGTCCGGTTGCCGATGTAGTCGGCCAGTTCGGCGACGCTCGGGTAGGTGAAGATGTCCTGGAGTTGCACCTGGCCCTGCACCGACAGGGCCGAGCGGAGTTGGGCGAGAATCTGGGCCGCTAGCAGGCTGTCTCCTCCCAGGTCGAAGAAGTTGTCGTCGGCCGCGACACTGTTCACCCCCAGGACCCGCTGGTAGACACCGATGAGTTGACGCTCCAGAGGCCAGCCGTCGCTGTCGGCCGGCGCCCCCGTTTCAACTGCGGAGTCGGCGGCGACGGTCGACTTGTCCGGGAGCGACTGCCTAACCCACTCGTCGAGTCTCGGCTGCAGGGGCCTCGTCGAGACGAGGAGCTGCACCGGAGACCGCAGCGCGAGAACGCGTTCGAGCACTTCGATCCCCTCCGCCGGCGACATGGCAAACCTGTCTTGCCCGGAGGCGGTGTAGGCCGCGGTCTGCTCAGTGGAGTATTCGAAGTCCCAGTCGTCCCAGTTGACGCACACCCAGTCGACTCCGTGGCGGCGCGGGTCGGCTTGGGTGAACGCGTCCATGAAGCGGTTCGCGCCCATGTACGCGGTCATCGCGAGCCCACCGAGCACCGCTGCGATCGACGAGAACAGCATGACAAACCCCGGTGTCGACTCGCCGCGCTCCGCCATCGCGCCGATGGCTCGGTCGAGGGCGAGCAGACCGCGAATCTTCGGGGCGAACTCGCGACGCAGGAGGTCGTCGGTGACGTCCGGCAGGTACGTCAGCTCGGCGAGACCCGCCGCGTGGAAGACGCCGTCGATGCACCCGAACCGGTCACGAGCCACCGAGAACACCCGGTCGAGATCACCCTCGCTCGCGGGATCGGCCTGCAACACCACGACGTTGCACCCGACCGCCTGGAATCGTGTGACGAACTCGATCACATCTCGGTCGCCTTCCGCGGCGGGGACACCCGGTTCGACCGAATCCTGCGAGGTGCCCTTCTCCGCGGGGATGGACAAACCATCGTCTTCCCCACGGAACGTGCCGGCGTGGGCAGTCGCGAAGTCATTCCCGCTTTCCGGATCCAGAGTCGGGACCGGGCGGCGGGAGGTGAGGACTACGTTCGCGCCGAGGCCGGCCAGGTGCTGCGCGAGCACGCGGCCGATACGGCCCAGGCCGCCCGTGATGACGTACGTCCCGCCGGGCACCAGGCGCGAAGCCCCCTCCGGCACGGTTGGCACCGAGACCGATTCGTAGGTGGGCACCCAGCGGTTCTGGCCTCGCCAGGCGACGATCGACGCTTCGTCGGGATCCTTGGCTGTGCACTCCGCGACGATGCGGGAGGCGATTCTCTCGGCCGCGTCACGATCACCAGCGCCGGCCACGTCGATGACACGGCACGTGACGTTCGGGTTCTCCTGCGCGACGACGAGGGCCGCGCCCAGCAGCGTTGCCTGGAGCGGCTGGCTCAGTTCGTCGTCGACCTGCACCGCGCCCTCGGTGACAACCCACATGTGCAGAGGGTCGGTACCGCCACTTCGGGTGACCGCCTGAGCCAGGTGCACCAGGTCACGCGTCGCCGTGGGCAGAGCGGGGTCGTCAGTACTTGCGCCGAGTGCTCGCAGGTCGAGGAGACGATCAGGCAAGTCCGCGTCATCGTCGAGGGCCTCGGCGCGCACCACCGTGTCGCCGTGGGCGCTGAGCAGCGCGATCACGAGGTCACTGAGTGTCTCTTCCCCGACCTCGCGCATGCTCGAAGCATCAAGGACGAGCCACTTCGTCGGCGTATCCGCGTCGTCCGAACAGCCGAGGCGGGCACAGACGGCCGGCGGCATCGTGCGGCGCCACGACGGGAGCGAGAACCACTTGTCGAGTGGGAGTTTTGCGTCGGCCCTCGCCTCCGGGGTCGCGCCGAGAGTACCTGCCGCAGTGGTTTCAGGCCAGCAGCGTTCGCCGTCGAAGACGTAGCTCGGCAGCGGGACTCGCTTGTGCGTCTCCCCTTCGTGGAAAGCGCGCCAATCGACGTCGATGCCCGCCCACCAGATCTTGCCCACCGCCTGCAGGAGGACCTCCGCGTCGGTGAGCTTCTGCTCCAGCGGGTGACGCATGCAAGTCACCGTGAGCGGCGGTGTCATCGGAGTCTGGCCGCGCGCGTCCACAGCCCGAGGGGCGGCGGCGGTCGTCGTCACCGGGCCACTGAGGGAACCGTCGTCGGAATCCGTGCCAGCCGAGGTCGCGGCGATCGTCGTGACGAGGCCGCTGAGGGTGCGACCCGGGCCCAGTTCGAGCATCATCTGCGGGCCTTGCGCCAGCAGGGTGGCGGCGTTGTCGGCGAAGCGCACCGCCTGGCGGAGGTGGCGACCCCAGTAGGCGGGGTCGAGGGCCTGCTCGTCGGTGAGGTAGTCGCCGGTCAGGTTCGACAGGATCGGCATCGTTGGCCGGTTGAGGGTGACCCGCTCGGCTTGCTCGTGCACTCGGCGGGCGGCGTCTTCCATCATCGGGGAGTGGAACGCCCGCGTCGTGTGGAGACGCTGGCCTGCCGCCCCCTGCTCCGCGAGGCGTGCCTCGATGCGTTGGATCGCGTCGAACTCGCCCGAGATCACGATGTCGCCAGGTGAGTTGATCACCGCCACGTCGACGCGCGGTTCATCGACGACAAGAGAGCGGGCCTTGTCGAGCGACATCTTCACCGCGAGCATCGCTCCCAGCCCAGCCTCCTCCATCGCCCAGGCGCGCGCCTGTACCAGCGAGAGCGCGTCGGGCAGGCTGACGACCTCGGCGATCGTGGCCGCGACGTACTCGCCGAGGCTGTGACCGACCACAGCGTTCGGGGTCACGCCCCAGGCCATGAACGTGCGGGCCAGCGCGTACTCCACCGCGAAGAGCGCGGGCTGCAGGTAGTAGGCGCGAGCGAATTCGTGGTCGCCTCCCACCTCGGCCTCTTCGGCGAAGGCGACGCGCCGGAGGTCGATGTCGTGCTCCTCGGCGAGGATCGCGCAGCACGCGTCGTAGTGCCGTCGGAACTCCGGCACCTGCTCGTACAGGCCCTTGGCCATGCGCGGGTACTGCGAGCCCTGCCCCGGGAACATGAACACCGTTCCGTGCCCCGCCGAAGCAGGCGTCGCCGCCGTCGCCTTCTTCAGGGAGGCGATGAGCGAGTCGGCGTCATCACCCACTGCGACCAAGCGGTTCTCGAACAGCTCCCTTCCTACGTGCAGCGTGTAGGCAGCGTCACCGAGGTCCATGTCGGGTCGCCGCTCCAACGCGGAGACGAACGCGCCCCGGGCACGCTCGAGCGAGACCGGGGTTCGCGCCGACAGTGTGAACAGCACCGGTGTCGCACCCGGGTCGTCGTCGGCACCGCGCTCGGCGCTTCTCACGAGCGCCGGCAGACGCCCCGCGTCCGAATGCGAAACCGACTCCGCCTGAGCGGCAGCCGCGACACCCTCGACTCCGACAGCGGGAACGGCACCCGACGCCGCTTCTTCGCCGGCGGCCGGGGTGGCTTCGACGTCCGCGCTGCGTGCACCCTCGGGCGCGATGTACTCCTCCAGCACGATGTGGCTGTTCGTGCCACCGATGCCGAAGCACGAGACTCCCGCTCGGCGGAGTTGATCGTCTTCGACCTCCCACGGCCTCAGGGTTTCGTTGATGTAGAACGGGCTCTCGTCGAGGTCGAGATGGGGGTTGGGGGTCTCGAAGTCGACGAGCGGGGGCAGCTCGCGGTGGTGGAGCGCGTAGACGGTCTTGATGAGGCCGGCCATCCCTGCGGCGATGTTGCTGTGGCCGATTCCGCCCTTGACGGAGCCGATCGCGCAGAATCCCCGCCGGTCGGTGGAGCGGCGGAAGACCTGCGTCAACGCGCGTACCTCGATGGGGTCACCGACGAGGGTGCCGGTGCCGTGGCATTCGAGGTAGGTGAACGCGTCCGGGTCGGCGCCCGCCATCGCCTGAGCAGCGGCGACGACCTGCGCCTGCCCCGTCACGCTCGGAGCCGAGTAGCCGGCCTTGATCGCGCCGTCGTTGTTCGTGGCGTGACCTGTGATGACGGCGAGAATCGTGTCGCCCGCAGCCTCCGCGTCTTCGAGGCGCTTGAGCACGACGACTCCCACGCCGTCGCCGAGGATCGTGCCGCTGGCCTCCGCGTCGAAGGGGCGGCAGTGGCCGTCGCGGCTGTTGATGTGGCCCTCGGCGTACATGTAGCCCGCCTGGGGGAAGGTGAGGCTGCTTGCCCCTGCGAGCGCGGTGTCGCACTGCCCCGCGGCCAGCGCCTGGCACGCCTCTGCCACGGCGACCAGGGAGGTCGAGCACGACGTCTGCACGTTGATGCTCGGGCCCTGCAGGTCGAGCAGGTGGGAGACGCGGGTGGTGACGTAGTCCTTGTCGTTGCCGATCTCGGTAAGGTGCGCCTCCATGGGGTCGCGCGGGTCGAGCAGGCCTCCGCCGCGTAGGTAGTGGAGCAGGTACGTCGGCAGGAAGACACCGCCGAACACGCCTGTGCGACCGCCGTCGCGGCGGGGAGCGTAGCCCGCGTTCTCCAGCGCTTGCCAGGAGCATTCGAGGAACAGGCGCTGCTGCGGGTCCATGAGCACGGCTTCCTTCCGGCTGACGCCCCAGAAGCGCGGTTCGAACTGCTCGACCCCGTCGACGATCGCGCCGATGCGCCGGTAGTCGGGGTCGTCGTAGATCTCGGGGGCGACGCCGCGCTCGGCGAGCTCCTCCTCGGTGAGTTCGCGGATCGAGCGGACGCCGCCGCGGATGTTCTGCCAGAACGTGTCGGCGTCGGGCGCGCCGGGGAAGCGGCACGCGACACCGACCACGGCGATGGCCCCGCTCCCCTCCATCCGTGGAGCGACCTGCGCAGATTCGAGCGCCTCGTCGCGCGGTTCGAGGCTCGCGGCGAGCAGCCGCACGGTCGGGAACTGGAAGACGTCGACCACGCCCACCTGCATCCCCTGCTCCCGCAGCCGGGCGCACACCGCCGCCGCGGAGAGGGAGTGCCCGCCGAGGTCGAAGAAGTTGTCGCCCGCCTCCACAGCGTCGACGTGGAGCACCGCCGCCCATGCCTCCGCGATGAGGTGTTCGAGCCGGGAGGTCGGCGGGTCGAGCGGCGCGCCGCCGTGGGCGACGTGCCTGATGGTCGTGGGATCGGGCAGCTCGCGGCGGTTGAGTTTGCCCGAGGACGCGAGCGGCAGGTTCGGGATCGGCACGATGTAGCTCGGCACGGAGAAGTGCGGCAGGTGCGCCTTGAGGTGCGGGCGCAGCGCGGCGACGAGAGAGTCGTCGTCCCGGGAACCGTCTCCGACGACGTACGCCACGAGGTGCTCGGGCTGCCCCGTGGCGGGGTCGTCCTTCGTTGTCACGACAGCGGATTCGATGCCGGGGAACGCGACGATCACGCTTTCCACCGCTCCCGGCACGATGCTGTAGCCGCGGAGCTTGATCATGAACGCAATCCGCCCCTGGATCTCGAGGCGCCCGTTCGGCAGGATCCGCCCGCTGTCGCCCGTGCGGAAGAGCCGGGAGCCGTCGTCGCGCAGCGGATCGGGGATGAAGCGCTCGGCGGTCTGCTCGGGGGCGTTGAGGTAGCCGCGGGCGAGCGAGTCCCCTCCGACGTAGATCTCTCCCACGAATCCCGCCGGCACGGGGCGCTGTTCGTCGTCGAGGAGGTAGATGCGCACGTTGTCCATGGGCACGCCCGCAGGTGCGTACTTCGGTGAGAGGACCGTGTCGACGTCAGCGAGGTCGCTCGTGCAGACGTCGTGCGCCTCGGAGATCGAGTAGTCGTTGAGCAACCGGATCGTCGGGAACCGCCGCGCAAACCGTTGCTGCAGAGCAGTGGTGACGACTTCGCCGTTGAGGTAGACGACCCGCAGGTACTCGAACGCGGTCGCGAGGTCGAGGCCGGGAGTCGAGAGCACCTGGTCGAGCAGCGACGGCGTGAACAGTACCCGGGTGATGCGGTTCTCGTGGAGGTAGTCGGCGAGGCGGGGCGGGTCGAAGATCGCGTCGTCGGGGATGACGTACGCCGGGCGGCCCTGCAGCATGGGCCGCAGCACCTCCCACACGAAGAAGACGTTGCACGCCTCGCGCTCGTCGTCGCCGTACGGAACGTGTTGGTAGCGCCAGTAGTACGAGTTCACGGCACCGCGGTGGGGGCAGATCATGCCCTTGGGCCGCCCGGTCGTGCCCGATGACATCACGCAGTACGCGAGGGAGTCGGGGCCGGGCAGTTCACGGCCGCCGGCGTCGAGTTCTGGCAGGTCGGACGCAGCGAGCCGTGCGATCCAGCCCTCGGAGAGGCTCAGCACCGCCCCGCGCTCACGCCACGACTCGGGTAGAGCGCTCTCGAACGTCGTAGTGGTCAGCACGACCACCGGATCGGCCACGCCGAGAACGTCTTCCAGCAGCGCGGGCGGATACGCGGTGTCGACGGGCATGTACGCGCCCCCGGCCTTGAGCGCGGCGAGGTAGGCGATGACGAACTCCGCGCTCGTCTCCATGTAGATGCCGACGAGGGAGTCGACCACCACTCCCCTGCGCTGCAGGTCGCGGGCGAGCAGGTCGGTCTGTTCGTCGAGTTCGCGGAAGGTGAGGTGTGTGTCGCCGTCGACGAGGGCGAGCGCCTCGGGGGTGGCGGCGGCCTGGGCACGGAAGAGTTCGTGCAGCGTCGCGTCGCGGGGGTAGTCGGCGACCGGCCCCTCCATGATCGAGAGCGGCAGCCCCGCGATGTCGCGCGTCACCTGGCTCGTGATCGTCTCGATGACGTCGTCGAGACGCTCGACCGTGTAGAAGTGGTCGCCTTCGAAGGTGACGGAGTCGAAGCCGCCGTCGGTGTAGTCGGCCCAGGCGTCAAGGTCGTCAGGCGACACGAGATCGTCCGCCGTGCCGCCGAGTGCGGTGATCGGCGAGCTCAGCGGTGCGACGTCACCCACGGCATACGTCTCCGAGATCGCGAAGTCGGCCCGCAGCGGCGGCACGATGAGGTCGAGCAGTTCGTCGTTCTCCAGCGCCTCGGCGGGCACGAGCCCGAGCCGCCGGATCACGTCGATGAGCTCGTCGGTCGGGAGGTCGTGCATGAGCTCGTCGGGCACGCTGTGAGCAGGGGCGACGTGCGCGGAGGCGAACACGCGCAGCGGCATCGGCAGCCGGAGTTCCTGCAGCCTCCGCGCGGTCTCGTACGCGACGAGGGCCCCGACGCTGTGGCCGAAGAACGCGAACGGCTTGTCGTAGGCCCCGGTGAGGGCCTCGACGAGGTGGGAGACGAGGGTATCCATGTCGCTGACCAGCGGATCGGCGAGGCGGCTGCCACGGCCGGGCAGGTTCACAGCGACCAACTCCACGGAGTCGGGCAGTGCGTCGGGCCAGCCGCGGAACGCCTGCGGCCCACCCCCTCCGTACGGGAATCCGATGAGCCGCCACGTCGCTTCGGGGCGCGGACGGGGACAGACGAGCCAAGGAGTTTCCGGATACGAGGACACTGGATTCTCTTCCCTGTCGTGGCGCCGGAGCTCAACCGTGTTCTCGATCTACCGCGGCTGCCGCGTGCGGCCTACTTTGGCAAGGTCCGAGCGGTAATGGCGCGCAACGGAAGAGTTCTTTGGGCGACCGAACCGCTGCAGACGCGGCGAGCAGGGCATCGACAGGGCTCTGACCTCGATCTTCGATCCAACCGGGTGCCCAGGAAAAAGCGGGGGCGGAATTTACCACGTGAGCACGGCGTTACGCCACTTCGTGGTCGTGGCCCGGTCGACGTCGCCCCCAACCGCGCCCACCCGTGGGAACCATGCGCCGCCGGCGTCGGCGCCTTCCCGCCTGACAGATCGTTCCACGCCCGTTGTCTCAGGGGGTCTTGACAATCACTCTCGCTTCACGTTTCCGGCCGATCGCCGAGCACGCCCGAGCCTCGTCGGGCACCGGGTCGCCGGGGCCGGACTCGAAGCGCCGGCCGCTCTTCGCGTCACTGCACGTCTACAACTATCGGGTCTACTTCGTCGGCAGCCTCACCTCGAACATCGGCACGTGGATGGCTCGGATCGCCCAGGACTGGCTCGTCCTCATGATCCTCACCAACCAGTCCGCGGCCGCTCTCGGCCTCGTAACCGGGCTGCAATTCCTGCCGATCGCCCTACTCACGCCGTACGGCGGGGCCGTCGCCGATCGCTTCTCGAAGCGCACGCTGCTCATGGCCACCCAGGCGGCCATGGCCCTCACGGGAGCCCTGCTCGCGCTGCTCGTGCTCACCGATACCGTCACGCTCTGGCACGTGTATGCCCTCGCCACGCTGACGGGCATCGCCAGCGCGTTCGACATGCCCGCACGACAGGCGTTCGTCTCGGAGATGGTGCCGCGGCACCTCCTCAGCAACGCCGTCGGCCTCAACAGCGCGTCGTTCAACTCGGCGCGCCTCGTCGGGCCGGGCATCGCCGGGCTGCTCATCGGCGTCTGGGGAGTCGGCCCTGCGATGCTGTTCAACGCGCTGAGCTTCGTAGCGGTGATCGGCGCGCTCGCGGCCATGCGTCCGGCCGAACTGCATCCCTCGGAGCGGGCCGAACGCCGTGGCGCCGTCCGCGCGGGGCTGCGATACGTCAGTGGGCGCCCCGACATCGTCGTGCTTCTCGTCATCGTCTTCGTGCTCGGCACGTTCGGGTTGAACTTCCAGATCTCCAACGCGCTCATGGCCACGGCCGTCTTCGGTCTCGGTGCCGAGGAGTTCGGTCTGCTCGGCTCCGTCATGGCGGTGGGCTCGCTCGCGGGTGCGCTGCTCGCGGCTAAGCGGACACGACCGCGACTGCGGCTCGTGCTCGGTGCTCTCACCGCGTTCGCGGTCTCGACGGCGGCGCTGGGCCTCGCTCCGACGTATCCCGTCTACACAGTGCTGCTCGTTCCGGTGGGACTGTCGGCGCTCACCGTCATGACCGCCGCGAACGCCACCGTGCAACTCACTACAGACCCGAGCATGCGCGGCCGCGTCATGGCCTTGTACATGACGATCTTCATGGGCGGCACGCCCCTGGGTGCGCCGTTCGTCGGGTGGCTCGGCGACGTGGCAGGGCCTCGGTGGACCGTGCTCATCGGCTCCGTCACCACCGGCCTCACGGCGCTGGCCGTCGCGTCCTGGATCCTGCACCGCCGCCACCGCGAGGCCGACACGCAGGCAGTCGAATCGGCGGCCACCGAGCGCGCTGGGCAGCCTCGCAACCTCTCGCCGGCTGTGGCGGGCGCCGGGTCGACGCGCTGAGCGGAGCCTCTTCGCTGCCGCCGCGCACGCCGATGACGCGGACCAGCCGACCGGCTGATGCAGATCGCGGCGGCCTGAAGGGTCTGGCACGAGCGTCGGGCTCGCGTACCGCTACGACTGCCCGGCGTGGCGGCGGGCCTCAGGCGGAGGTTGCCTCGGAGGCGAAGGCCGCTCGGGCGTCGCGGGCCGCGCGGGATGCGCCGCTGCGCTCGGAGAGGAACGCCGCCGGCGCGCCCACGGCGGGCAGGTTGGTCAGCAGCCGCAGCACGGCGCCTCCTTGACGGCGATTGCCCAGGTCGGAGCGGAGGCGCCAGACCCGCTGGGCCACCCGCCAGACCAGCGCCGCTGTGCTGCCGAGGAACCGGATCGGGCCGCGCCTTTCCTCGGGAGCCTCACCGGGGGCGTCGGCCTCGGGCTGTGCCTCGTCCGCGTCGAGGGCGCCCGCGAGTTCGCCCGTGTTGAGGTCACGTGCCAGCACGATGCGGGCCGCCACGGCCACGCGGCGGTCGAGGCTGTCCACACCCATCTCGTGCGCGACTGCGTTGACGACGAGGATCTGCGTCGCCGCGCCGACGAAGTCACCGATCGCCACGACGCGGCCCAGCCTGCCTGCCAGCCCCGGCACCGCGGCCACCGCCGCGCCCGCAGTGCCGAATCGGTCGACCCACCAGTCGATCCGGCTGTCCAGATCGGCCCCCTCCCAGTTCTCGTGACGCGGATGCACCGAACCGGTGACGATTCGCCAGACCCCGCGCCCGACGCCGGCGACCGCGCCCAGCCCTTGGCGCACGAGACCGCCCTTCCTCTCCGGCTTCTCCCGTTTGGCGGCAGGCTCGACCTCCTTGCCGGCGGCTGCGCGCACCTCCTGCTCCCCCGGCTCGTCGGATCCCACGAGTAGATCTACCGCCCGGTCGAATTCGCGCGAAGCAAACGCTAGTACCTGCGCCAAACGGCGGTCTTCGGTGGTCACTGCCTGCTCGTTCATGTGCTCTCCTGCCACGACGCCGGTGAATCCCCCGTCATCGTGGCAGGAGACGTCCGCCGCGGCATCCCGGCCATCGCGGTGAGGACGCTCGGGCACCGGCTTGCCGCGGGCGCTCCGCGTGCGCGGCTATCGCCACCCTGGAAAGGTGGTTCCCACCCGGCCGCGCGCACGCGCGCTCCCGCCGACGAAACCGAGCACGAGGACACCACCACATGAGCGACACGCCGCAGATCGACCCCCGCAACAACCCCGAGTCACAGCAGGCCGAAGAGGGCGCAAGCCAGACCGGCACCCGCACGGGGCAGGGCGGCCCAGTCATGTCCGACGCGCCGACCGCCGAGGAGGGCGCCGCCGGCGTCATCGCAGGTCGTGTCACAGGCACGGACTCCGGAGACATCCTCAGCGGCGTGCGAGCCTCCGAGGAAGACATCGAGGAGGCGGTCTCGGGCGACACCGGCCCCGAACACCCGGGAGCCCGCCGCGACTGACTCGACACTCCGCCGTCACACAGAACCCTCGTCTCGCTCCCGGGGCGAGGGTTCGGTGCGCCCAGGCTCTGCACATCCGGGCTCACGATCAAGGCCGGTCGGCACGCCGATCAGCGGAGCGTGGCCGCGAGGTCAGGTGCCCACGTGCCGGGGCCGGTGATCTGGATGTCGCCGAGCCCCTGCCAGGCAGCCGCGTCTTCGAGCAGCGGCACGACCCGCTGGGCGAGTTCTCTCGCGCGCCCCGCGGAGGCGGGTTCGAGGTGGGCGTGCTGCACCCGCAGCACCCCGGCCTTGCGGTCGCCCTTGAGGTCGATTCGTCCGACGAGGTCACCGTCGACGAGCACCGGCAGCACGTAGTACCCGTGCAGCCGCTGCGCTGCCGGGGTGTAGATCGAGATGCGGTAGTGGAAGTCGAACAGTCGCTCGGTGCGCGGACGGCACCAGACGAGCGGGTCGAACGGCGACAGCAGAGCGGTCACGTGCACGGCTCTCGGAATGCGCTGCCCGGCCGCGAAGTAGGCGAGCCGGTCCCAGCCCTCGACCTCCACGGGCTCGAGTTCGCCCTCCGCGACGAGGGATTCGACTGCCCGGCGGGTGGCGGCGATCGAGATGCGAGGATAGTCCGCCAGATCCGAGACCGTGGCGATGCCGTGGGCCACGGAGGCGCGACGCACCAGTTCGCGCACAGCCTCCTCCTGCGGGATCTCGACGCGCGCCTCCTTCGGCAGCACATCGTCGGCAAGCGCGAGAACCCGCTCGAACCTCTCGCGACCGACCGTCACCAGCTCACCGCGAGAGAACAGGTGCATGGCCGCCCAGTGCACGCGGTTCTTGTTCCACCAGCCGCCGCCGAGGCTGACGTTCTCGGGGTGGTCAAGGTCGCGTACCCGCAACGGGCCACGAGCCGCGAACTCAGCGCGGACGTCGTCGAGGAGCCCCCGGTTCTCCTCGATCCAACCGCGGTCCCGTTCACGTACGGGCCGATTGCGGTGCCAGGCCCATAGCGGCCAGTCCGCGACGGGCAGCACAGCCGCCTCATGAGCCAGGTATTCGGTGTATCCGCCCAGTTTCGGGGCCGTTGTCGCGTTGCGGTCGTGGTGCAGAAGTGCGTCTAGGATTCGACGGTCGTAAGGTCCCAGCCGCGACCAAAGAGGCAGGTAGTGACTGCGCTCGAACACGTTCACGGTGTCGAGTTGCAGCACGCCCATCGTCGCGATCGTCCGCCGCAACGACGCCTTGGTCACCACGGAGGGTCGACGCCGACCGAACCCCTGCGCGGCCACCGCCACCCGCCGGGCCGCGGCGACCGTGAGTCGACGTGTTCGTGAGCCGTGAACCGTTCGCGTCACAGTCGGCCGACTATCCGCTCCAGCACCTCGGCCTCGGCCCTCACCGGCTCGGCGTGCGACAGCGGGAGTTCTGCTGCGGCAGCGTGCCGTTCGTCGATCTCGCGTTGCACAATGGCTCGTGCTTCGTCGTGCGAGAGTTCTCGCCGGGCGACGTCTGCGCTCCCCGCGCCCACACGTGAGTCCTCGACCGCACCGGCGCGGACGTCGGTCGGAACGGCACCCGCGTTGTCCAACGCGGCGAGCGCCGATCGGATGGCCGATGTCGCGACCGCATCACGCGCCCGCATCGCCTGGCGCAGCTCGCCCCGCAAGATCACTTCGATGGACTCCACAGGCGGCATTCCACCACGACGACGCGGGTGTCGACGCCGAGAACCGCCGTGGAGTCGGCGCGCGGCTCCCGGGCGGGGAACACCTCGGTGCGCCAAGGATGTTCACGCAAGTGCCGGTCGGCACACATCGGCTGGCTGCGCGGTGCGCGTAACGATCGTGTACGCGCCGTAGACCTTCACGGACTCACAGAAGCGGGGCATGACATGACCTGGAGTGAACGACTCGGCACGGTGGGCGTCTGGCGCGGGGTCAACGACATCGATCCGGGTCTCGCGGCGACCATCGAGCAGCTCGGGTACGGCACGATCTGGCAGGGCGGTTCTCCCGAGGCGCACCTGCAACAGGCCGAAGAACTGCTCGATGCCACGGAATCCGTCGTCGTCGCCACCGGCATCGTCAACATCTGGATGGCCGACGCCGCCGAGCTCGCCGACTCCTACCACCGGATCGTCGCGAAGCACCCGGGCAGGTTGCTCCTCGGCATCGGCTCCGGGCACCGGGAGGCGACCCCGCAACGCACCAAGCCCCTGGAGGCGATGGCGCGCTACCTCGACGTGCTCGATGAACGCGGCGTACCAGTGCACGACCGGGCACTCTCAGCGCTCGGGCCGAAGATGCTCGCCATCGCCGCCGAGCGCAGCGCCGGCACCCACGGCTACCTCACGACTCCGGCGCAGGCCGGCGAGGCACGAGAGGCGTTAGGCCCGGATGCACTCGTCGCTCCCGAGCTGACCGTCGTTCTCGACACCCACGTCGACTCCGCCCGCGAGAAGGCCCGCGCCTTCCTCCGCTACTACCTGCGGCTCGACAACTACGCACGGACGATGCGGCGCGGCGGTTTCACCGAGGCCGACGTCCAATCGCCCGGCAGCGACCAGCTCGTCGACGCGATCGTCGCCCACGGAGACGCACCCACCCTGGCCGCTGCCGTGCGGGCACAACTGGAGTCCGGCGCCGACCACGTATGCGTGCAGGTGCAGCCCGCCGATGGCGACATCGTGCCCACGCTGCACGCCATCGCCGACGAGATGAGCTTGACCGGCCAGGGGTGAACGGCGGCGCCGAGGTCACCATGGGGCGTGCAGGGCAGAGGCCTGCCGGGTTTGCGGAAGGTGCCGTTCGCCATCCAAGCCGTCGTCACCGCTCGCCGACCGTCCCCTGCCGAGTGAGGCCTCAGCGGGTCACGCGCCACGCGATCGTCACGTACGGCATCTCGATGTCGTCACGGTCGGCGAGGGCCGGGTGCGTGGCGAGCAGGGTGCGCATCCCGTCGAGGATGCGCTCCTGCTCGTCCGGCGGGGCGGTGATGTAGTAGCTGCGCGACCTCACCAGATCCAGCACCGCCTCACGGGTGAGGGTTCGGCTCCAGGTCCAGCGGCGCGTCTCGGCCGAGGTGAACGGCTCGGTGAAGGGCGGGCTCGTCGCGAGTGCCGCCATCGCCTCTCCGTTGGAGATGCGGATGATGCGGGTCATCTCGGCGACCCAGTCGACCTCGGGGTCACGCACGTTCCACACGAGCCCGAGTACGCCCTCGGGGGTGAGCACCCGAGCGGCCGCACGGCAAGCGACGGGCGGGTCGACCCAGTGCCATGCCTGACCGAACGTGACGGCCTCCACAGAGCCGTCGGCGAGCGGCAGGTCTTCCGCTGAGCCGGCCAGGCACTCGACCTCCGGCAGCGCGGCGCGGAGGGTGTCACGCATCTTCTCGTCGGGCTCTACGGCCACGACCTCCCGCCCCAAGGCGAGCAGCCCGCGCGTCAGCTTGCCGGTGCCTGCGCCGACATCGGCGACCCTCCGGGCGGAGCCGACGAGCCACTCCACGGCCTCGGCGGGGTACTCGGGACGGGCCCGATCGTACGCCCCCGCCTCCCGCCCGAAGGATCGAGCCATGTCAGGGTCGCTCATGCCCGCAACAGTACGCCGCAGCGTCGCCCGCCCGGCCCTCGACGTGGCTCGACGTGGCTCCCGTGTTGGGGCGGATCCGATCGGCTTCGCGATGACGGGGATGCTCAGGGATACGGTCGTGGGGTGAGCAGTGACCGGCCGTCCGACCCCCGCAGTGAGTTCGCGCGAGGGATCTCGGAGTCGGTGCCGATCGCTCTCGGGTACTTCTCGGTGTCGATCGCATTCGGTCTGCACTGCGCCGTCGCCGGTGTGCCCGCCTGGCTGGCGGGGGTGATCAGTGCGACGAACATGAGCAGCTCGGGGCAGTTCGCGGGGCTTGCCGTGCTCGCAGCTACAGGGTCGTTCCTGCAGCTCGCGCTCACCGTCGCGCTCGTGAACCTGCGGTACGTGCTCATGTCGATCGCGCTCTCCCAGCGTCTCGAACCGGGCGTGAACACGTGGCGGCGGCTCGTCATCGCGCTCGCTGTCACCGACGAGATCTTCGCCCTCGCGATGCAGCGGCCCCGCGTCGGCTTCGGGTATTACGGCGGGCTCATGGTGCTGCCGATCGTCGGCTGGACCGGCGGCACCCTCGTCGGCGTGCTGGCCGGAGAGGTGCTGCCCGCCTCCGTGCAGTCCGCCGCCTCCGTGCTGCTGTACGCGATGTTCGTAGCGATCGTCGTCCCCCCTGCGTCGACCTCGCGGACGATCGCGGGAGTCGTGGCGCTCGCCGCCCTGGTCAGCGTCGGTTTGGCCCTCGCGCCGGTGACCGCGGCCCTGCAACCCGGCTGGCGGATCATCCTCGCCACGCTCGTCGCCTCCGGCATCGGGGCCTGGCTGTGGCCCGTGGCCGACGACGAGGTCCACGCCGACCCGGCGGCGGCATCGTGAACACGTATCTCGTCGCCGGGGTCGTCGTGATGTTCGCGGTGACCTACGCACTGCGTGCGATCCCGCTCATCGCGCTGCGCCGCGAGGTCACCGACCCTCGGCTCCGTTCGTTCCTGCACTACGTGCCGTACGCGGTGCTCACCGCGATGACGCTGCCGGGAATCGTGATGGCCACGCGGCATCCGGTGTCCGGGGCGGTGGCCCTCGTCGTGGCGGTCGCCGTCGCATGGGCGGGCCGGTCGCTCCCTGTCGTCGCGGTCGCGGCCGCCGCAACGGTCTGGGCGAGCGAACTCGTCCTCGGCCTGGGCTGAAGGGCCCCGTCGCCCTGTGCCGTGGCACCGGTGCCGGGAGGTGCGGGTGTGGAAAGACATGTGCCACGGCACTTCTCCGCGGGGGGTTCCATGGCACATGTATTCGCTGAATCTGCCGTACCTGCGCAAGTGCCATGGAACAGGGGGGGTCGCGGGTGTCACCCTGTGCCGTGGCACCGGTGCTGGGAGGTGCGGTGTGGGAGGACATGTGCCACGGCACTTCTCCGCGGGGGGTTCCATGGCACATGTATTCGCTGA